>JACRPQ010000016.1 GCA_016223135.1 Chloroflexota bacterium
CTGCCCCATCATCGCCGCCACTTTCGTGATCGCCGCCGTCAGCGTCGTCTTCCCGTGGTCAATGTGACCCATCGTCCCCACGTTCAGATGCGGCTTGCTTCGATCAAATTTTTCCTTCGCCATGTCTTTTCTCCTTTTATAGACACAGATCTTGATTTCAGCAATTGAGCCCTCAACGAGACTCGAACCCGTGACCTCACCCTTACCAAGGGTGTGCTCTACCGACTGAGCTATGAGGGCTTAACGTGCTGTCCCGCGCTTGCGGGATAGTGGGCGGTGAAGGATTCGAACCTCCGAAGTCTTCTGACAACTGATTTACAGTCAGTCCCCTTTGGCCACTTGGGTAACCGCCCAAGTAAGGTATTGAATTGTCAACATCACGCGCCGACTCGTTTTCAACGCATGACCAGAGCCGACGACGAGAATCGAACTCGTAACCGCCCGCTTACAAGGCGGGTGCTCTGCCGATTGAGCTACGTCGGCAGACCCATTTTAAGCAGGATGATTATACCAAAGCCATGCTTGATGGGGAAGTGAATTTGCAATTAAATTGCTCCCACGCCAAGGGAGCGGGCGATAGTTTAGCAGGATTCGCCGGGTAAGTCAAGAAGCGCGCGGCAGGAATTGGGGCTTTTTTCCAAAATGACACATCAAATGGCACATCGTGAGCGGATAAGGGCGTATAATCCGGCAAACTTATGAAAGGAGATGTCCCTATGCAGTATTTCAGTTTCAATGACGCGATGCGCTTCAGAATGGCAACCCAACAGGAGGATACCAATGCCAAGGTGCAGGTCTTTCTTGGCGTTTTCCTCGGCGTCATTCTGCGCTGGATTTACGGGATTGCCGTGGAGGTCATCAAGAATCAAGCCCCTTGGGATTTCGGAACATGGCCCACGATCATTGCCCGGTTGGTGGTGGCGCTCATAACCACCTTCTTCGTCTTCTCTGGCTACTGGCAGAAAGCGAAGGATATGCCGCCCAGTTGGCGGTTCTGGAATGCGCTGGCATACGGCATTTCCATTGACGCGCTCGTCGGTCCGTGGATGGCGTAGCGAGCGTTACGGAAAATAAAAGAGAGAGGGTAGCGCCCTCTCTCTTTTATTTCTACGATTCACCTGGCGGCTATTCGTCTTTTGTGCCGGAGGTTTTCGTAGTGGCTTTGCTTTCGTTTTTTGCCGGCTTGCTATCACGCGATTCACTCCCCGAAGGAGACCTGTGGTCGGTGGCATAGAAACCCGAGCCCTTGAAGATGATCTTGGTAGGGGTAATCACCCGCCGGACGGATTTCTGCCGACATTCCGGACAGGTCTTCAACGGCTGGTCGTGAAACGATTGATGTTTCTCGAATTGCACGCCACATGAATCACAGCGATAGGTATAAACAGGCATAGTACTTTCTCCTTGCTTCTAAATGCGCGGGCATTATAGCTTGCCACTGTTAGCATGGCAAGGGAAACAGCATAAGAGTTCCGTTAACAATCTCTCCACTGGATTGCCAGTGAGAAGAAATTGTCTCAGCGGGGAAAAGGCAGATTGAGATGAAACAGGTGTCGGCGGAGGAAGAAGCGGGAAAATCTCCGTTTCAGAGCGGATGGTTGAGGTCCCACAGGATGCGCAAGCCGTCGAGCGTAAGCCAGGGAGCGATGATTTGAATGACGTCGGTTTCCTGGGCGATGACTTCCGCCAGCCCGCCGGTAGCGATGACTTTCATGGTGGGACCAAGTTCCTTGCGGAAACGTTCAACCATGCCTTCCACCATGCAGACATAGCCAAACAAAAGCCCCGACTGCATGGCGTGAACGGTGTTGCTGCCGATGATGGAGGGCGGACGCTGAAGGTCTATGCGCGGGAGTTTGGCGGCGTGGGTAAAGAGCGCCTCGGTGGCGAGGTTGATGCCGGCGGTGATTGCCCCGCCAAGGTATTCGCCGTCTTTGGTGATGGCGTTGAAGGTGGTGGCGGTGCCGAAATCTATGACACAGGCGGGACCCTTGTAAAGGTACATGACGGCGACGGCGTCGGCGATGCGGTCCGCGCCGACGGCGCGCGGGTCGTCGTAACGCACCTTGATGCCGGTCTTGATGCCCACATCCACTACGAAAGGGTTTTGGTGGAGATACTCGCGGCACGCCTGGATGACGCGGCTGGTGAGTTGCGGTACCACCGAAGCCAGGCAGATGCCAGTGAGTTCACTTGGCGAACGCTTGGCGTTTTGCAGCAATCCCTGAAACTGCAAGCCGTATTCGTCGGGCATGCGGGCGTGATCGGTGGCAAGCCGCCAGTGCGCCGTCAGGTTGTTGCCGTCATACAAGCCAAGCGTGAGGTTGGTGTTGCCGATGTCTATGGCGAGCAGCATGGGATAAGTATACACGTAGACAGGTACCCATGTAAACACATTCACAGGGAAACAGGGGCACAGCGTTAGCCCTTCACTTGCTCCACAATTTCCGCCACCAAATCATAGCGATGGAACTGCGGCATGATATAGACGCCTCGCGCCCACGCCTTGAACTGTTCCGCCAATTCGACAGCGATCTCCACCCCGGCTTTGGCGCCCTCCTCGCCGGCGGCTTCGATGCGGCTGCGCATCTCGTCGGGGATGAAGATGCCCGGCACTTCGTGATGCAGGAAGTTGGCGTGACGCACGCTCACCAGCGGCAGGATGCCCGCCAGGATGGGCTTATCCAATTTGCCGTATTTTGCCTCGTATGCCTCCAGCACGCGCGGACCGTCATTTGGGTTGTAGACCGGCTGAGTGAGGAAGAAATCCGCCCCTGCTTTGACCTTGCGGCGCAGGTTCTTGATTTCGTTCTCCAAGTCGGGCGGACACAGATTGAGCGCCGCGCCGACGAAGAAATTGGTGGGCTGACCGATGCTCACGCCGGAGTGATCCACGCCGACATTGAAGCCTTGTTTGATGAGTTTAATCAAGCCCGAGGGGACAAGATCGTAGTTGTCCATCGCTTCGGGGTAATCGCCGATGGAGGTGGGGTCACCCATCACAACAAAGACGTTGCGAATGCCAAGCGCGTGCGCGGCGAGCAGGTCGCCCTGCACGCGCAGCAGATTGCGCCCGCGTGTCGGGAAATGGAGCGTGGTCTCGACTCCAACCTGGCGTTGAACCACGTCGCAGACCGCCCAGGCAGACATCCTCATGCGCGCCATGGGGGAGTCGGCAACGTTGATGACATCGGCGCCAGCCTCAGCGAGGAGGGATGCGCCGGCGATGAGTTTATGGGTGGAGAGTCCGCGCGGGGGGTCCATCTCCACACAGATGGCGAAACCGCCGGAGGTCAGCTTTTGGGCAAGTTTTGTCGGCTGTGCCTGCGCTGCCTCGACGAGTTCTTCCTGCGGCAAAATGACGATGTGGGTGGGGTCAATTTTGGGATTGGTATCGAGAGCGCGGCGCATTGCCGCAATATGCTGTGGAGTGGTGCCGCAGCATCCGCCCACCACGCGCGCTCCCGCCTCGCGGAATGACAGTGCGTAATCGCCAAAGTATTCGGCATCGGCGGGGTACATGATGCGCCCGCCCACTTGTTCGGGCCAGCCGGCATTGGGCTTGACCCAGAATTTCACATCCTGCTCGGTGACCGCCTGACGCATCTGTTTCAAAATTCGCAAGAGCTGCGAAGGTCCCCCGGAACAGTTGACGCCGATGACATCCGCGCCGGCATCGTGGAGCGCGCGCGCCACTTTGGCGGGATGGTCGCCCAGTAAAGTGCGGTCGTCGCGCGTGAACGTGACCGTCGCCACGACGGGCAGATCGCAGACTTCCCGTGCGGCTTTGATGGCTTCGCGGATCTCGTAGAGGTCGCTCATGGTTTCGATGACGATTAAGTCTGCGCCGGCCTCTGCCAAGGATTGAATTTGCTCTGCGAACGCTTCGCGCGCCTGCTCAGGCTGGACTCTGCCAAAGGGGGCGATTCTCACCCCCAGCGGACCCACATCCCCCGCTACCAGCACCTCCTTGAACGAGGCAGCCACCACACGCTTCGCCAGTTCCACGCCTTTTTGATTGATTTCCCGCACGTCGTCCTGCAAGCCGTGTTTACTCAGTTTGTAACGGTTGGCGCCGAAGGTGTTGGTAATGATGAGCTGCGCGCCGGCTTCGATGTATTCGCGATGTATCTCTGCCACGGCGGCTGGCTGGGTGATGTTAAGCTCATCGAAGCATTTGTCGAAGCCGATGCCGCGCGCGTGCAGCATGGTGCCCATCGCGCCGTCGGCGAGGAGGGTTTGGGAGGAGAGCAGTTGGAGGAAAGTGTCTTTTTGCATTTTATGGATTTATCCTGTTGGGTTGGTATCAAGTCCGATGCTGGAGGGCGTCTCTTATCTTTGCGGTGGCACAGCGGACGTTCTCTACTGTCCGCTGACCTCATGAGGGGAGACGCGAGGCGTTGGAAAAAATTTCTGGTACAGAAAAGTGGGAGTCAAAATGAGCAGCGGGTAGGCAAGCCAGATGAAGTCGTACCAGACTTCGACGGAGGACGGAAGCGGCTGACGAATAAAATAGAGCAGGCTGAGCCAGGGAAACCAAATGAGTATGCCGATCAAATTCCATGAAAGAAATGGCGAAATCTGTTGATTTGCAATCATACGCCTCCCCAGCAGAGCGAGGAGGGGGACGAAAACGATCAGGTCGTAATCTGCGGTGTGCGGGACGAATATGGCATTGAGGGCAAGCGCCGCAGCGACGGCGAGGTCGGCGTCGCGGCGTTTCAGGCTAAGGATGAGGAGAAGCAGGGAGAGCGCCAGCCAGCCCAGTCCAGAGAGAGATGCGGCGCGGGTCCAGTCCCAGGCTACGGCGTTTTCGGAGGCGTATCCCGAAATGTCGCGCAGGAAATCGGGTATCCACCAGCCGAGCATGAGAGTAGGAGGCAAATAGAGGACGAGGGAGGCAATCCCGAAGGAGAGCAGGGTTTTGCGGCTGCTTTTGTAGAGAAAAAAGAGAACAGCAAGCGGCAGGAGAGTAAGCGAGAATTTGATGAGGCAGAGCGCGCCAAAGATGCCCGCTGCAATGTGACGTTGATGTTTGAGCGCCAGCCATGTTAGCGCAAACATTGCCACGCTGAAGAGGGAATACTGTCCGAGCAGGTAATTGGAATAGGTGGGACGGAAGGCAATGCCGCTGAGCAGGAGGAAGGTCAGCAAGAACAGCCGCCCTTTCTGCGGGATTGAGAGAGATGCCGCCCAACCGAGCAGAAGGGCAGACCAGAGCGCCCAAAGGAAGGCGCACCACAACACGGCGGCGGTTTCAAGAGAGAGACCGGCAAGGACAAACGGGAAGAGCAGCGTGACCACCGCCGGCGGGTAGTAGAAACCGAACGGGTTGCCGCTGGGAAGATCCGGTTTGCCATACACTGCCTGCCAAATCCTTTGCCGGGTCTCGAAACTGTAGGGGCTTTTTCCCTCCAGCGCTGCCTGAGCGCCCACCCAGCGCGGGTAGAGGTCCACGCCGAGGGTCATGGTGGTGCCGCGCAGGGCATCCTGAAGGTAGCTCATGAGGAAGATGCCGGCGATGAAAAAGCCTGCGAAGGCAAGCAGTGTGATTTTGAAAACACCGTTTTTCATGCAAAGAATCTCATCAATACCACAATCCACATGCCGATGACGGCGGCTGTGGTTTCGGAAGGCTTGGGCGCCAGCGCCAGCAGCGCCACGATCCATGAATAGAGCAGCAAGTACGGAGCGAGCATGGGAGAAGCCATCATCGCGTAACGGATGTCATTTTTTCGGATGGCGGCGACCGTCAACACCAAGCCAAGCGGCAGCGACATGGGGAAAAGGCTGTCGTTAGCGGGCAGTTTATCGAGGGAGGGGATGTTTAGAAACCACGGTCCAAAAATCATGATGGATAGCGCCGCCGCCAGCCCAACAGGCAGGAAGGTCTTGAACACGCGGAGAGGACCTCCCCGTTTCCATTCGGCAAAAAACAGATAAAGAATAACCATCACGCTCACCTGCGGTTTGAGCGCCAGAAAAAACAATCCCAGCCAGGGAGGCAGCACGATGCCTAAAATGGCAAGCCAGTCAATATTGCCGATTAAGATTCCATGCAGGCTGGGCGGAGAGAGCAGCAATATGGCGATGGTCAGTTTGTTCGCTCCCAATTTGTGCGCCACATAGGCATACACCCCTAAAGCGACAACGACCAGAACTGCCCATCCGACTTTCTCCGGCAGCACCGCAAACGGGATGAGCAGGATGGCTGCCCAAGGCGGGTTGAAAAAACCTTTGGCGGTATACGGTGAGCGTCCGTGCAGGATTTCGAGCGCGGCAGGGCGAAAGGTGGCGTGCCAGTCGGGAGAATGGAGGTAACCTACGGTGGGCCACGCAAACAGGACAATTGCAATCGTGAGGATAATCAGAAATGAAATTTTTGCGCTAAAAAATTTGGTTTTCTCCAAGGCTTACCCTTTCCTCGCGCTATCGCGCAAGCAGTGTGATTTTGAACGCCCCGCTTTTCATGAAAAGAACCTTATCAACACCACAATCCACATGCCGATGACGGCGGCGGCGGCTTCGTAGGGCTTGGGCGCCAGCGCCAGAAACGCTCCGATCCATGAGTGCATGATGACATAGGGAGACGCAAACGGCGATGCCGCCATGGAGTAACGAATTTCATTTTTCCTTATGGCAGTTATGAGCAGGGTCAAGCCTATGGGCAAGGATAGGGGCCACAAACTTGAGTTGCCAATCAAATTAATTTCGTTCGAGACCTTTGTAAACCACGATCCAAAAATGAGGAGGGATAGCGCCGACGCCAGCCCAACAGGCAGGAAGGTCTTGAAGACGCGGAGGAAACCTCCTCGCTTCCATTCGGCAAAAAACAAATAAATGACGACCATCATGCCGACCTGAGGTTTGATCGCCAGAAAAAACAACCCCAGCCAGGGAGGCAGTACAACGCCCAAAACGGCAAGCCAGTCAATGTTGCCGTTCAGGATTCCATGCAGGCTGGGCGGCGAGAGCAGTAACAAGATGATGGTCAGTTTGTTGGCTCCCAATTTGTGCGCCACATAGGCATAGACCGCCAAAGCGGCGATGACCATCAGCGCCCGCCCCACATTCTCCGGCAGGACGGCAAACGGGATGAGCAGGATGGCGGTCCAGGGGATGTTGAAAAAGCCTTCCGCGTTGTAGGGAGACCGTCCGTGCAGAATTTCGAGCGCGGCGGGGCGGAAGGCGCCGTGATAGTCTACGGCAGGGGGGAGAAACCTCGCCAACAACCCGGTTAATAGCGCAAATACCAAAACCACCAGGATGGCTTGAAGATTTCTGCTTGCAAGCGGTTTATCGGTTGTCATGCTGACCTTGAACCATCGTAAATCAAATTTAAGCTGGGGTCAGGTTATTTCATCAACTGTTCGACGCGTGACTCGCCCACGCTGTAATACTTCGCCTGCGGGTGGTGGACGATGATCGCGGCGGTGGATTGCTCGGGAATCAATTGGTAGGCGGGGCTCAATGTCATGCCGAGTTCTTTTTCAACGGGCAATAACTCGAATACCTTTTTGTGATCTTCGAGTTCGGGGATGGCGGGGTAGCCCCACGAGTAACGCTTGCCCTGCCCTTCGGGAATCCCAAGTTCGCGGCGGATGTGTTCATGCAAATAATTCGCTGTTGCTTCTGCCGTCTGGACGGCGAGTCCGTGCGTGAAGTAGGCTTCGGTGTAGTCGTGAGCCGCCTGGAGTTTGTCGAAGCGTTCGCTCGCCTCCTGCCCCACTGTCACAACCTGGAAGGCAATCACGTCCATTTGCCCCGATTCGACGGAGGCGAAGTAGTCGGCGAGGCAGAGGTGGTCGTCGTAGGGCTGGCGGGGGAAGGTGAAGCGGGTTAGTTCTTCCCTCACCCCCAGCCCCTCTCCCAGGGAGAGAGGGGAGTAAATGATGAGGTCGTCGCCGTCGGATTGGCAGGGGAAGATGCCATAGACGCCCTGAGGCTTGAGCCATTTTTGGCGCAGCGCTTCCTTCTTCATCCGCAGCAGACGCGCGTCGAATTCGGCTTTTAACTTCTCCCATTCCTCGCCGTGCGCGTTCTTGGCGCCCCAAGAGAGACGGTAGAGTTCGTTGATGTTGAGGTGCGTCAGGACGATTTCGAGCGGCATGTTCTTGACGACGCGGACGCCGAATTGGGAGGGGTTGAGGGTGAGGGGAGCAGGTTCAATGTTGGAACGTTGAACGTTTGAACGTTCCAACGTTTTAACCTGCGAACGCCCTAATTCCATTTCCGCCTCTTTGACGGTCTTGGCAAGCAGGGCGGGACGTCTCTCGTTATCAATGAGTTGATCCATTGTTTCGAGACCTTCAAAGGCGTCTTTGCAGTAGAAGACGCCGGGCTCGTAGAGGTCTCCGCTTTCGGTTTGGAGGATGCGCCGCCCGAAACGACGGTTGATTGCCGCGCCGCCAACCAGGACGGGGAAGCGGAGTCCTCGGCGGTGCAGTTCGTTGACGATGAGCGGCATCTGTTTCGAGGTCGAGACGAGAAGCGCAGAAAGTCCAATCGCGGTGGCGTTGACTTCCACAGCCTTGGTGATGATCGTCTCCGCGGGGACTTGTTTGCCGAGGTCAATCACATCGTAACCGTTGTTGGCGAGAATCGTTTTGACGAGATTCTTGCCGATGTCATGCACGTCGCCGTAAACGGTGGCGATGACAACCAGCCCCTTGCTGACGCCTTCCTTCTTTTCGAGGTAATTTTCGAGATGGGCGACGGCTTTCTTCATTACTTCGGCGGATTGAAGCACAAAGGGCAGGATGAGTTCGCCCGCGCCGAATTTGTCGCCGACCTCTTTCATGGCGGGGAGCAGGACGGTGTTGAGGGTGTGGACGGCGCGCTCATGAGTGGCAGGTAATTGGTTATTGGTAATTGGGCGGTTGATGATCTCATCAATATCCGCCTCCACGCCATCCTTCTTGCGGTGGACGATCTTCCAGTGCAGGCGCTGTTCGGGGGTCATGCCTTCGGTGGGGTCAGCGAGAGTCGACTCGGCGGTGGGCGTGACTTTCTCGAAGTATTCGATGTAGCGCTGTAACGCGTCGGCGCGGCGGTTGAAGATGAGGTCTTCGGCGAGTTCTTTTTCGTCAGCAGGGATGTCGGCGTAGGCGGTGACGTGAGCCGGGTTGACGATTGCCATGTCCAAGCCAGCCTGCACACAGTGGTAGAGCATGACCGAGTTCAGCACGGGACGGGCATGCGGGGCGAGTCCGAACGAGAGGTTGCTCACGCCGAGGGAGGTCAACACGCCGGGCAGGTTCTGTTTGATGAGGCGGATGCCTTCGATGGTCTCGATGGCGGAGTTGGCAAATTCGGCGTCGCCTGTGGCGAGGGTGAAGGTCAGCGCGTCGAAGACGAGGTCGGAGGGACGCAGCCCATGTTCGTTCACGGCGATGTCATAGATGCGTTTGGCGACTTCGAGTTTGCGCTCGCGGGTCTTCGCCATGCCGTTTTCGTCAATCGTCAAAACGATGACGGCGGCGTTGTGTTCCTTGGCGAGTTTGAACACCTTGTCGGCTTTGGCGCGCCCCGCTTCGAGATGAGTCGAGTTAATGAGACAGCGTCCGGGCGCGGTCTTGAGGGCGACTTCGAGAACGTCAAGTTCGGTGGTGTCAATCACGAGCGGAACGTCCACGCCCATTTCGAGTTTCTTGACGACTTTGCGCATGAGTTCGGCTTCGTCGGGGCGCTCGGTAACGGCGCAGGAGATGTCGAGGGCGTGCGCGCCGTACTCGACCTGTTCACGGGCGATCTCCAAAATGGAGTCGTAATCTTCCTCGAGCAGGAGCCGCTTGAACTTGCGCGAGCCTTGCGCGTTGCAGCGTTCGCCGATGAGGGTGGGAGGAGGATCCTGCCGCATCGAAATGGCGGACATGGCGGAGGCAAGTTTGGGGTCGGAGGTGGGGCGATTGGTAACTGGTAACTGGTAATTAGCGAGGCGGTCCACGAGGAGGCGCAGGTGGTCGGGAGTCGTCCCACAGCAGCCGCCGACGACGCGGACGTTGTGCTTGGTCACGAACTCGAACATGTCGTTCGCGAAGGGTTCGGGTTCGAGCGGGTAAACGGCTTGCCCGTCCACGTTGAGCGGAAGTCCCGCGTTGGGGATGCACGAAACGGGGAGCGCCGAAGTTTCGCCGAGGATGCGGATGGGCTCGCGCATGTGTTCGGGTCCGGTCGAGCAGTTGAGACCGATGACGTCAATGCCCATGCCTTCGAGGATGGCGAGCGCGGCGTTGATGTCGGTGCCGAGCAGCATGCGTCCCGTTGTATCGAGCGTGACCTGAGCCTGAATCGGCAAATAGACTCCCGTCTCCTCGAAGGCTTTGTGAATGCCAACGATGGCGGCTTTGACTTCGAGGATGTCCTGCGAGGTTTCGATGAGCAGCAAATCCACGCCGCCGCGAATCAGACCGACAGCCTGCTCGCGGAAAACGTCCACGAGTTCGTCGAAGGTGACGTCCGAGAGTTGGGGGTCGTCGGCAGAGGGGAGTTTGCCGGAGGGACCGATCGAACCTGCTACAAATCTGGGGTGAGCGTCAGAGGTCGAAGGTCGAAGGTCGGGAGTTGCGTGTTCCGTGTCTACCTGTGTACCTGTGTACCTGTCTACCTGTGTACCTGCATACTCATCCGCCAGCCTCCTCGCCAGCCGCGCCGCCGTCTCGTTGATCTCCAGCACGCGATCTTGCAGTCCGTATTCCTTCATCGTGATGCGGTTGGAGCGGAAGGTGTTGGTCTCGATCACGTCCACGCCGGCTTCGAGGAAGGAGCGATGGACTTTTTCCACGGTTTCGGGATAGGAAACGACGAGGTAGTCGTTGCATCCGTTGTATTGTTCCCCGCCAAAATGCTCGGCGGTGAGATTTTGTTTTTGCAGGCTCGTTCCCATCGCGCCGTCGAAGACGAGGACTTTCTTTTCGAGGGCGTCGAGGTAGCGGCGGTTGGTGTATTTGCGATTCATATTGCTCCTGAATTTTTAGCCACAGGCTTCACGAATTTACACAATTTTTTCTTTGTTTTCATTTTACATCCGGCGGCAGGGTTGCACGTCCAGCGGGGGTCATCCTGCCCTCCGCAATCATCTTGCGGGCGCGGTCCTTGTTGGTGTTCGTCCAGTTCGATTTCGGCTTGCGCGGCGAGAAGCGCGTGGCGTAGCGTTCGGCGTCCATGGATTTTTCGATGTTGTCAATCCAGCCGAAACAGATGGCTTCCTCCACCGCTTCCACGTAATTGATGGACGGTTTCTTTGCGGCTTTCTTGTACTGAATCAGCCAAATCTCTTTCTTGGTCTGGTGATTCTCGATCAACCACTTGCGGAAGTCATCGCGGTTTGTCACATAAAGCGTCTCACCGATTTGCATAACTGCTCTCTCTGCCTTTGCTCGTTTCCTCAACAACAAAATCGCCTCTCCAAAACGAGAGGCGACACGCGGAATGCATATCATCTCTCATCTCCCGGACAAATCGTCCGCCGAAGTTGGCACCATCCTCAGTTATCAGTCATCAGTTTACAGTAATCAGTGACTGTTCACTGATCACTGACCACTGATTACTGAGCGAGTGGTTGCCGAGGCGTCATCGGGTCGGTCCCTCAGCCTCTCTGGATGAGCAAGTCCGTAAATTGTTCGGGGGTTATATCATGATGGAAGAGGGATTGTCAAATAAAAAAGCGTCCTTTTTCTGATGATATAATCGCTGCGCCTGGAGGTTATATGTTGAAGATCGAAATTGTGTATTGCGCGGTCTGACACTACACCGGTCGAGCCGTGGGCTTGGCAGAGGAATTGCTGAAGAATTATGAGCATGTCATCGAGGCGATTACGCTCGTGCCTTCGGATGGCGGCAGGTTCGAGGTGACAGTGAATGGCGAGTTGCTGTTTTCCAAAGCGCAATTGCGCCGTCATGCCGAGCCGGGAGAAGTGCTGGGACTGGTAAGGAAATTGGTTGGAGAATAATTTAGCGCGCAGAATGCGCTCTCTAACGCATTTGCAGACGTTAGAGAACGTCCCCTGCGCTAATAATGGAGACAGGTTTCATGGCTAAAAAAGGACGCGTTTTTTCAGGAGCAAGACCCACAGGACGCCAGCATCTTGGCAACTATCTGGGGGCGATTAAAAATTACGTCGCCCTGCAGGATGACTACGATTGTATCTACTGCATCGTGGACGTGCATGCGCTGACGACGGTCGAGACGACACAGGACTTGCGCAGGAATACCCTCGAGATGGCGCTCGATTGGCTGGCAGCGGGCATCCGCCCTGAAGAGTCCATTCTCTTTATTCAGTCGCACGTTCCCGAAGTGATGGAACTGCACACCTACCTTTCGATGGTCACAGCGCTGGGCAAACTCACCGACCTGCCCACCTTCAAGGAAAAAGTGGCGCAGCAGCCGGATAACGTCAACTACGGTTTGCTTGGCTACCCGGTTCTGATGACCGCCGACATCGTTCTCTATAAAGCGGACATTGTCCCCGTCGGCGTGGATCAGGCGCCGCACATTGAATTTGCGCGCGAGATCGTGCGCACGTTCAATTACCGCTACAACACGAAAGTGTTGGTTGAACCGCAGGTCAAGCATACCGAAGTGCCCAAAGTGCTGGGCATTGACGGCAAAGCCAAGATGAGCAAGAGCCTGAACAACCACATCGAACTTGCCGCCACCCCCCAAGAGACGACCGCCCGCGTCATGGAAATGGTCACCGACCCGGCGCGCATGAAGCGCACCGACCCCGGCAATCCCGATGTCTGCAACGTCTTCTCGATGCACAAAATCTTCTCTCCCGCCGAAGAAGTGGAGATGATCAACCGCGAATGCCGCGTGGCGGGCATCGGCTGTGTGGACTGCAAAAAACGCTTCGCCGCCAACCTGAACCGACATCTCGAACCCTTCCGCGCCAAACGCGCCGAACTCGCCTCCAAACCGGACCTGGTAACGGATGTGCTGAACGACGGAGCCAAACGCGCCCGCGTCATTGCCCAAAAGACCATGGAAGAAGTGAGGGAAGCAATTCAACTGCCGTAACGTCTGATAAACAAACATCCTGAAAAACGCGGCACAGCCGCAGATTGGAGTGTTTGTATGCTCAGGCGTTTCAAGTTGGATGTCATTTTCATTCTTGGGGTGTTATTGCTTTCTTCGTGCGCCCTGCCCCTCTCTGCAGCCTCCGCTCCAGATGTGGACAAAGACTTCGATGCGGCGGTGGCAAAAGCACACAGCACCCTCAATACGGTTCGGCAGGCGCTTGTTTCCCCCAAACCATCCTATGTTTATATCGGCTTGAAGATACGCATTCACAACGCTTCCACTTTTGAAGACATTTGGACGGAACCCGTGGACTACTACAACGGCGCTTTTACCACGCAAATGGTGGAGGGAGTTACTGTGTCGCAGGGCTATCATCCCAACAATCTGGTGCGCGTCCCCGTTGAGGATGTCATTGACTGGATGATCGTCGAGGAAGACGGCACGTTGATTGGCGGTTACACCATCCGCCTCGCTTACAGGAACATGACTCCCGAGGAACGAGAAGAATTTCTTCGGATTACCGGCTACAAAGCCGAGACACTGCTGGAAGAGGAATAATCGGGAGTATGCGCGTATTGCTTCAAAGGGTTTCAAAGGCAAGTGTGACCGTTGAGGGCAGGGTCATCGCACAGATTGAAAAAGGCTTGGTTGTCCTGCTCGGCGTTGGACATGGCGACGGGGAGGAACAAGCCCGCTTTCTTGCAGAGAAGACCGCCAACCTGCGGATCTTTGAGGACGAACAGGGGAAGACAAATCTATCCGTTCTGGATGTGAAGGGGGAAGCAATCGTCGTCTCACAATTTACCCTGTATGCCGATGCCAGAAAGGGACGCCGCCCCTCCTTCACTGACGCCGCCCTGCCCGAAGTCGCCGAACCGCTGGTCAACCGCTTCGCGGAAGCGTTGCGCGGATATGGCGTCCCCACCCAAACGGGTCAATTCGGCGCGCACATGCTGGTGGAAATTCACAACGATGGTCCCGTAACAATATGGCTGGAAAAGTAACAAAGCCGAATGCGCTTCAAAAACTCATTCACCGCCTTGTGATGTGGAAACCCATTACCGCCTTTTTCGCCAGCCGCTTGCATCGAATTGATGAATTTGTATTGCGGTGGAGCGGAAATCGTTTTACGCTCTCTCAACTTGCAGGCTGGACGATCATTCAACTGACGACCATCGGCGCAAAATCCAATCTGCCGCGCACCACACCGTTGATTGGGGTGGTGGATGGCGAAAAGATTGCGCTGGTTGCATCCAGTTTTGGGCGCGCGCATCATCCCGCCTGGTATTACAACCTCAAGGCGCACCCCGAATGCGAAGTGACTTTGACAGGCAGGACGGGAAAATATCTGGCGCGTGAGACGCAGGGGGAGGAATATCAGCGTTATTGGAAAATGGCGGTTGCGATGTATGAGGGCTACGAAAAATACAAGGAACGCGCCGCCCCTCGGCATATTCCGGTCATTGTGTTGGAACCGAGAATCTCTTAAACACAAAGGCACGAAGAATGCCTTTTGCATATCTTATCCTTTGACTGATGACCTTACACTCTCAAAATTTGGACGCAGATAAACGCTGAAAACGCTGATTCTTCTTGATTTTTTTGCGGTTGCGCTTAAACATCTGCGCTCGTCTGCGTTTTTCAGCGTCCCGAATCAACGCGTAAGGTAATCAAATCCTTTGTGTTCTTCGTTTCCTTGATGGTGAAAAGCGATTGCGGGATTCCACAACGCCGCATCCACCTGCACTGCCAGCGCGCCGGCGGCGAGCATCGCCTCGGCGTTTTCTTTTGTCCACACCCCGCCCGCACCGATGACAGGCAGCCCTAGTTTGGCAGCGTTGCGAACCGTGTCGAATGCCTGCGGGAAGAGAGAAGGTCCATAGAGCCTTCCAGACACAACAGACTTTTGACTTGTAACGTTTGACCCTCTTGGCGCCCCGATACTGACCGCATCCGCCCCCGCCTGAACCAATTTCGGTCCGAGCGACAGTACCTGCTCACGAGGCAGGCAAAAGATGAGCGGCAGTTCGCCCAGGCACATCTCAAGCGTCAGCAGGATGATGTCATCTGCCAGCAGGGGGGCGAAGCCGAGTTCCACCGCCATCACGTTTTCGACTTCCTCCAGCATTCGCACCATGACCTGCGCCTCTTCGGGGCGGTCTGCCATCAGGTGGACGATGATGGGCAGGTCGGATTTATTCCACCTCGCCGCATATTTGCGGAGACCGGCGCTGAGACCGGGATTCGGCAGTCCCGTATGGAGCAGGAATCCGCCGGGGAATTCGATCAAAGCCGGTTGAGCAGCCGGCAGGCGCGGGCGCAGAGAGAACGGGTTGGTCACGAACGCGCCGAAACCATTGAGACTTCCAACGTCTTCAAGGCTTCGGAAGTCTGGGAAGAATCCCAGCGAACCCGCCGCGTTCATGAATGGTTTGCTGAAGTACAGGTCGCGTTTCATTTCATGCAATGATACCTTGTAAAAACAAACCCCTCTCCGAGCGGGAGAGGGGCGTGAGGGTTATGCTGTTTCCATGAAGCCCATGGCTTGCAGCATTTCTTCGTTGGTGTCGAACTTGAAGGCTTCCAGTCCGCGCTTTTGCGCCTCTGCCGCTTCCGCCGCCTCCAGTTTGCGGATGTCGTCTTTCATGACGACCGGCTTGCCCAAGCCTCGCATCCGTTCGAAAAGCGCATCCATGTTCACTTCAATGGGCTGTTTGGTTTGCAAATATTGCCAGACTGCTTTCGCGGCGTTGGTGCCGTCTTTGCGGGCATAGCCCACCAGCCCCGAACTGGCTTTACGCGACCAGCCGCCCACGAACACATCATCGAACGGCGTCTCGAAGGAATTGCCTTCGATTGGGAAGCGCGGATTTTCACGCTTGACGAACTCATTCCATTCGACGGGCAGACCGAAGGTATCGTCCACCTTATCGCCGATGGCAAAAATGACCGTTTCAACATCAATCCGACGCTTGTTCCCGGTTCCCTTGGCTTTCATCTCCCCGTCTTTTTCGACGAGGATGTTGTCTTCGACCTCGACAGCGGTCAGGTTGCCCTCGGCATCCCCGAACATCTGCACGGGCGAGGCGAGGAACTCGAAGCGGAAGCGCGTATCGGAAACTTTGGGCAGGGCTTTCGGGAGGGCTTCCAAAATTGCGGCGCGCGCCGCTGCCGGGTCCTGACCGACCGCCTGCATGATGGGCGTCACACGCTGAATCTCGGCGTCCAGCGCCGCCACGTCGAGGTTGGCGATGACGTATTCCATTTCCTTCTTATCGAACTTCACTTCAGCAGGACCGCGCCGCACGATGGCGATGACTTCCTCCACCTTCTGTTCGCGGATGAGGTAATGCGCGATGTCAACCATCACGTTCCCCGCGCCAATCACGGCGCAGCGTTTGCCAAAGCGGAAAGGTTTCTGGGAATAGGGTGGCAGTTGGTTGTAGTAATAGACCACGTCCTTGGCGTGATAGACGCCGGTCAGGTTTTCGCCGGGCAAGCCCAGCCATTTGGTCCCTTGCGCGCCGGCGGTGACAAGGATTGCCTGAAAGCCAAGCCCTCGCAAGTCGTTGAGGGTGAGGTCGCCTTGTTCGCCAATGATGACGTTTCCAAAGTATTCCACGTTGGGCAAATCCAACGCCTGGCGGAATTGCTTGCGCAGCCCGCTCTTCATGGTGTGCTTGCTGGGATAGATGCCGTATTCCGCCAAGCCTCCCGGTTTGATGTCGCGGTTGAAGACGACGACACGTACACCCTGATTGGCGAGTTCACGCGCACCGAATAATCCCGCAGGTCCTGCGCCGACAACGGCGACGAAGTATTGTTTGGTCACAGTGCCTCCTTGAATGTGGCAATTATTTTGGACAAAAACTGTCAGATTATAGTCTCAATGCTAGACCTTCACAAGCGAAAATGGTTACAAGAAGATGAGAGGGGGCATCCCAACGCATCTGAGGAAGGTCATGTAATCATTGTAGAAAAAAAGCAGCGGCGTTTCAAGTGAAAAATGTCACAGTGTGGTTTTAGTTGATTCGAACCGCCGGTCACAACACAGTCGAGGCGGGAGGCGGCGGCATTACCCCGTTGTTGTGCAGTCCTAAAACTTGTATCCGTCAAAGCGGATACTCTATGCTAATATTAATCACAAGTTATAGGAGGTCGTATGTCGCAGCCTGATCCCAACTCAAACGAACCCAGCAAAATGAAAAAACTCTTGAGCGGCGGGGAGGAACTGGAATCTCCGCTGGAAAAACTAAAGCATTCGGTGGGCAGAAATGTTCCCAGCCAAAAACAACCCGCCCCCCAAACGGCGCCTGCCCCTCCGCCGGCAGCCTCCCAACCGAAGGCGAAGAGCGCAGCGCCCAACCTGCCAGCCATCCGTTTGGCTCCCAGAAAACTCAAACTCTTGCCAGCCTTCTGGACGGTTGCCAGTGTCCTTTCGTTTGCGGTCAACCTTGTGCTTCTGATTGTGCTGGCTCTGCTGCTGCAGAACTTTAACGCCCTGGGCGTCACGCTGACGAAACTTCCGAACCACCTGCTGGGCGGGCTGTACACCAACTTCGTCAAAATGGATCAGGCGCACATCCGCACGGTCATCCCCGTCAGCAAGGAAATCCCGGTTCAATTCATCTTGAATGTCAGCGGTTCCACCAATGTGACCTTGAGTGATGATGTAGTAATCACCGGCGCGCTGGTCACGGTCAACACCGGCGGACTGAACATCAACCGCGCGCGGGCAGACATTATCCTGCCGCAGGGAACCGTCCTGCCCATTTACATCCAAAACCTGGTTGTGCCGGTGGACCAAAAAGTCCTTGCCGAACTCGACGTGGCAGTGGACATTCCCCTGAACCAGACCGAACTGCATGAACCGTTCGTCGGCTTGCGTCAGGTGGTGGAGCCGTTTTACTGTCTGCTCAATCCTTGTCCTTGAAACGGAGACGAATCTTGAAAAATCCATTAACCGTAACCGCCCTCTCAAACGGACTCAAAGTCTTTTTGAAGGAAATTCACACCGCCCCCATCATCTCTTCGTGGATGTGGTACCGCGTCGGCTCGCGCGACGAAGTGCAGGGGCGCACCGGCATTTCGCATTGGGTGGAACACATGCAGTTCAAAGGCACACCGCAATTTCCAGCGAACATGCTCGACAAAGCCATCTCACGCGAGGGCGGCACTTGGAACGCCATGACCTACCTCGATTGGACGGCATACTACGAAACCATGCCGGCCGGCAAAATTGACCTCGCCCTGCGCCTCGAAGCCGACCGCATGGTCAACAGCCGCTTCGATGAAAACGAAGTCGCCTCCGAACGTACGGTCATCATCTCGGAACGTGAGGGCAACGAAAACGACCCTCTTTTTCTGTTGGGCGAGGCGGTTCAGCAGGCGGCGTTCCGCATTCATCCCTATCATCACGAGGTCATCGGCGACATGGCAGACCTGCACACCATGACGCGCGATGACCTTTACAGCCACTACCGCGCCTTTTACATTCCCAACAACGCGGTGATGGCGGTGGCGGGAGATTTCGACACGCCCTCCATGCTGGCGCGCATCCGCGAACTCTTCGAACCGATTCCTGCCGGACCGCAACCCGTCCGTGTGGCGCGCCCGGAAACAGAACAAAGAGGGGAAATCCGCCTCTCGGTGGAAGGACCCGGTTCGACCACTTACCTGCAAGTCTGTTACCGCTTCCCAGCCGCCTCTCACCCGGACTTTTTCCCGCTCATCGTGCTGGATAGTCTGCTGGCGGGACCCAGCAACTTCAACATGTTCAGCGGCGGTATCTCGAACAAGACCTCCCGCCTCTACCGCGCCCTGGTGGACAAGGAATATGCCGTCGGCGTGTATGGCGGCGCACAAGCGACGGTGGACCCGTTCCTTTATTCAATTGTGCTGACCGTTCACCCCAAACGCAAAGCCGAGGAAACGCTCGCCGCGCTGGACAGGGAGATCGAACGTGTGCGCCGCGAAAAGGTGACCAAAGCCGAAATCGCCCGCGCCATCAAGCAGGCGAAGGCGCTCTTTGCCTACGGAAGCGAGAACATCACCAATCAGGCGTTTTGGATGGGCTATGCGGAAATGTTTGCAAACTACGGCTGGTTCGAATCCTATCTCGACAGGCTGGCGGCAGTCACCGTAAAGGACGTTCAACGCGTGGCAAATGAATATTTCAGACCGCAAAGCCGCGTCGTCGGTACGTATGTTCCGCTGGAGGGAGGACAGGCATGACCCCGAAAAAAGTAAACTCTGCCCTGCCCGGTCCAGCCGATATTTATCGTGAAGTGCTGCCCAACGGCATTACCGTGCTGACCCGCGCCAACTTCAACAGCCCGTCTGTCACTGTGAAAGGGTACTTCGACGCCGGCTCCCTGTTCGACCCGGATGAGAAAATGGGGCTTGCCGATTTTGTCACTTCGGCGTTGATGCGCGGGACGAAGAAACACAGTTTCGATGAGATGTACAACATCCTTGAGTCGGCGGGGGCAAGTTTGGGGTTTAGCACCGGCGTACATAAGTCGGGATTCAACGGGCGCGCGCTGGCGGAGGACTTGCCGCTGTTGCTCAGTCTTTTAGCCGAAGCGCTCACTCAGCCGGTTTTCCCCAAAGCCGAAATGGAGAAATTACGCGCTCAAATTTTGACGGGTCTTGCCATCAGTGCGGAGGATACCTCCGAAATGGCTTCGGAGACCTTCGATAAGATTTTGTACCGCGATCATCCCTACAGCCGACCGGAGGAGGGAACGCCGGAAACTGTAAAACGCATCACGCGCGATGACCTGATGAAGTTTCACCGCGAATGTTACGGTCCGCGCGGGATGGTGATCGCCGTCGTCGGGGCGGTGGAGGCGGAGGAAGCCGTCAGACAGGTGAAACGCGCGTTGGGCGGGTGGCAGGTTCGAGGTCAGAAAGAACCGCCTGCGCTTCCCGATGTCAAACCGCTGCGGAAGACGGTCTCAAAACATCATCGCATCCCGGGCAAGTCTCAGTCTGATATTGTAATTGGCACGAACGGACCGAAACGAAGGGATGCGGAGTACATGCCGGCATCTTTGGGGAATAACATTTTGGGGCAGTTTGGCATGATGGGGCGCATCGGCGATGCAGTGCGCGAAAAGGCAGGGCTGGCATATTACGCCTATTCGAGCCTGAATGCGGGGATTGGTCCCGGTTCGTGGGAGGTGAGCGCCGGCGTGAACCCAACCAATGTGGCAAAGGCGACCCGCCTGATTGTGGATGAGTTGAAACGCTTTGTGCAGGAGGGTGTGACGGAGGACGAACTTGCCGACAGCCAGGCAAATTTCATCGGACGCCTGCCGCTTTCACTCGAGTCGAATGGAGGGGTAGCGGGGGCGCTGCTCAACATCGAACGGTATGACCTGGGGCTGGATTACTATCTGCGTTATGCCGATTTGGTGAAGGCGGTGACGCGCGAGGAGGTGCTTTTGGCGGCGCGAAAGTATATTGACCCCGAACGGCTGGCAATTGCGGTGGCGGGTCCATAGATGGTGATTGGTGATTGGTGATTGGAGGATTGGTTTGAAACTTGCCAGCGGTGTGGATTTGATTGAGATTGCGCGCATCGAGGAGGTGATTGCGCGTCACGGCAAACGGTATCTCGAGCGCATTTACACGCCTGCCGAACTCGAACAGTGCGGCAGGCGCGTCGAGTCGCTGGCGGGGAGGTTCGCCGCAAAAGAAGCGGTCGCCAAGGCGCTGGGCTGTGGGATTGGTGAAGTGAGTTGGCAGGAGATTGAAATTTTGGGCAACGAACAGAACGCGCCGCAGTTGACCTTGCACGGAGAAGCGCTGAAGAAGGCGCAGGAGGCGGAGTTATTCACATGGTCGGTGAGTATCAGCCACACGCAGAGTCATGCCGTGGCGTTTGTAGTAGCAATGGGATGAAAAAGAACCTCCCGTGAGCCAGTTTCACGGGAGGCGCAATGGACAGGACTCGACTCTTGTCCGAATTGCCGGGCAGGTTACAGGTTATCTTCCACGCCGATCCATAGGTGACCGGGCAGCACGGGGCGATAAGCGCGGACGGTGATTTTTTCTTCTTTCAGCGTTTGCTCTTTCAACATGCTGGGATGCACCAGGCATAGGTCGGGGCGGCGTCCGAACTTCTTTTGATAGTAGTCCATCGCTTTTTGAATTTTGACATCCAGCGCGGCGGGGGAATTGTCGAACCACAGCATTCCGGTGTGCATCGCTGCCTCCTTTCAACCCTGGCTGGGGATCCAAAACTTCAGCCAGCGGTTTCCTTCGCGAAGGGTAAACTCGGCGCCGGCGCTCAGCGTGCGCAAGCCGGCTCCCTCCGCTCCCAGTTTGCGGATGTGTTCCGCGTTTTGCACGCGCCCGATAATGCGCGTGCGGAATGCTCCCAGCCAGGGCGTCATCGCATCGAGGCGCTGTGTGCTTAGAGTGATGAGGGACCACACGCGGCGCGCCGGTCCGCGCAGGAGCAGCCAGCGCAGGTTTTGCACCGCTTCCATATCCATATTGGAAACCGCTTCGAGATCGTCCAACAGAAGCAGGATGGACTGTTTGCTGGATTTATTTCCGTGCGCCCACGCTGCCAGCGAGAGAATGAAATCCTCTGCTGAGCGATGATGAATGGAAAAGACGCCTACATTGTTGGCGATTCTCTCAAAACCGCTCCACTCATCGGGATGGCTGGTCAATATCCCGAATTGCAGTCTCTCCGCCGAGTGCATTTGTTCCGCTGCCAAGGCAATGGTCTGAAGCAGGGCGGTCTTGCCAGTACCTGCATCTCCAGCAACCAGCAGTGGACCCGGCAGGGGATCATGAAGGTTGAGCAGCACCGGCAATTCATCATACGCCATACCGAGGAAGAGCGCCTCGGTGGGGAGGGGACCCAGTCCCGCCAGGACCTGACTCAGGGGGGGATGAACAGGCATCGGCTTGGGAAGACGCGCCGACTTTATTTCTGTTTGGATTTCGCTAAACGCTTCCACCATTAAATCGTAACGGTGAGTTTCGTCATCTTTCATGGTTCCTCACTTTTTTAGAACATCCGTTCTAAATATATAACCAAACCTCATTCGTGTCAAGGGTGGGGCGGAAAAACAAAAGACCTCACTCAAATGAGTGAGGTCTGCTTTGGCTCCTCGCCGAGGACTTGAACCTCGAACCTAGCGGTTAACAGCCGCCCGCTCTGCCGATTGAGCTAGCGAGGAAGGCGACCGCGATTATACCTTAAGGAGGAAACATGTCAAGCGAGGTTATGTGAAAGAGGAGAATCAGGCTGCGGGTCCGAAAAGATGCGTGCTTCATCCGCACTGTTATCACTGTATAATTGTCATCATGATCGAAATTGAAATCCCCGCACGCGGCGTTCTCCGTTTGCAGCATCTCGTCAGCGACGTCAACGGCACGCTGGCTGTAGACGGGATGCTCATCGAAGGCGTGGCGCAAAAAATTGAAGCGCTCAAACAACATCTGACCATTCACCTGCTCACTGCCGACACACACGGCAAACAAGCCGTCATTGACCGCCAACTCAACCTGACAGCCGTCCGCATCCAACCCGGCAACGAAGCCGAACAAAAAGCGGAGTATGTCCGGCGGCTGGGCGCAGAGACCGTTGTTGCGCTTGGTCAGGGTGCCAATGACGCCGCCATGCTGAAGGAAGCCGCACTGGGACTGTGCGTCCTTTCTCCCGAAGGCACAGCCCTCGAAAGCCTGCTTGCTGCCGATTTGCTCCTGCCGGATATTCACGCCGCCCTGGCGCTGCTCGACCACCCTCTGCGCATCCGCGCCAGTCTGAGAAAATAACCGCCATGGAACCCTCAGAAATCACGCCACCCGAACCGCCGCAAGAATTTGTTTCCTCCCGCGCCCGCCGCCGCCGCGCCATGCGCCGCGCCTATTTCCCTGCCAACGAGGAGGAACGCGCGGCGCTCTTCGACCACCTGGCGCGGCGCGCCTTTCCCTCCTACGAACTATTCATCTTTGCTATTGTCGCCGGCGCCATCATGGGGCTGGGCTACTTTCTCGACTCGCAAAGCCTGCTCATCTTTGGCGTGCTCGTCGCGCCTCTTCTCACTTCATGGATTGGCATGTCGCTGGGAATCATCGCCGGCGCCGGGCGTCTGTTCCTCCAAACCCTGCTCGCGCTGCTCGTGAGCGCCGCACTCACCGCGCTGGGAGGCGTCCTCGCCGGTTATGCCACACGCATTTTTCCACAGCCGCGCACCTTCAACGAAGCCTTCCTGCACAGCCGTCTTTGGATTCCAGATTTCTTCGTATTGGCAATTGGCGCCGTTCTCATCACCCTTTCCTTTGTCCGTTCCGAACAGCGCCCCTACCTGCCGAGCGCGCTTGTTGCCTACGAACTCTTCCTGCCCCTCTGCGCGGCAGGCTTAGGCTTGGGAAGCGGCATCGAGGGACTTGCCCTGCCCGGCTTGCTCGTTTTCCTCATCCATTTTGCGTGGGCGACCCTCTTCTGCATCCTGACCCTCTTCTTCCTGCGCTTCTACCCACTTACCTTCAGCGGGATTTCACTCACGGGAATCGTTCTCGTTGCCCTGCTTGCCTGGCTGACAATCGCCACCGGCGCCCTGCAATGGATCAGAATACAGACGGGTCTTGCCACGCCGCAGCCTGATTCTGCCAACCAAGCCACCGCCACCCTGCCGCTGGTTCCCACCCTCACTCCCACCTTCAACCCTACTCTTCCCCCTCAAGCCGTGACAGCAGCGACACTTACGCCCGCCGCCACAAGCGCCAGCGCGTCCACAGCCACCCCTTCCCCCCGCCCCACCGCCACCCCCTCCCCGTCGCAAACGCCCACCTTCACCATCACCGCCGAGCCGACGCCCATTATTGCTTTCATCCGCGCTCCAGAGGGAGGCGGTGCGAACATCCGCGAACGCCCCAACGGTCTCGTCCTGCTCACCCTCAGCAACGGCTCCACTGTTACCATCATCCCCAACGACATTCAGGAAGTCAACAACGTGGTGTGGGTGCATGTCTTCGCTCTTGTCAACGGCGAGCGGGTGGAAGGCTGGGTGTTACAGTCGCTTCTCGTCACCGCCACCCCTCCCCCCAACTGGCAGCCCTCCGCCACACCCCCCGCAACTTCGACGCCATAGCCGCTATAATAGCCGCGCTTCAGCCCCCGCCGCTGAAGGATATACACTCTTCTCGCAAGGAAACACTCATGCCCATTCACTTTGGAACCGACGGCTGGAGAGCCGTCATCTCGGACACATTCACCTTCAGCAACCTGCGCATGGTTGCTCAAGCCATTGCAGACGCCGTCGCCTCGGAACACTGGGATAAAACCGGCAACGGTGAACAAGCCCCCGACCCCAAAAAGATTGTAGTCGGTTTCGATACCCGTTTCCTCTCCGACCGTTACGCCGGCGAAGTGGCGCGCGTCCTCGCCGCCAACGGCTTCACGGTGATGCTGGCGCAAGCCGATGCGCCCACTCCCGCCATTTCCTATGCCGTCAAACATCAGAAAGCCGTTGCCGGCGTGATGATTACCGCCTCTCACAATGCGCCGCGCTATAACGGCGTCAAACTCAAGGGAGCGTTCGGCGGTTCCGCTCTGCCGGAGCAATGCCGCCGCGTGGAAGTGTACATCAACGACAACGAACAGCAGGCGCGCGGTCCCAACCTGATGGACTTTCACAAGGCGCGTGCAGCCGGGCTGATTCAAAAATTCAATCCCCTGCCCGCTTACTTTGACCATCTGCGGACGCTCATCAACACCGACATCATCGCCGACAACCCCCAGCGCTTCGTGGTGGACGCAATGTACGGTTCGGGACGCGGCGTCATCAAATCCTTTTTGCAGGGAACGGGCTGTGAAATTGCCGAAATCCGCGGCGAGATGAACCCCGGCTTCGGCAGCGTGCATCCGGAGCCAATTGCCAAATATCTCGGCGCGCTGGCATCCGCTGTCAGTTCGGGGATGGGCAACTTCGGCGTGGTCACCGACGGCGACGCCGACCGCATCGGCGCGATGGACGAACGCGGCAACTTTGTGGACCCGCACAAAATCATGGCTCTCTCCCTGAAATATCTCGTGGAGAAACGCGGCTTGAGCGGCTCCGTCGTGCGGACGGTTTCCACTACACGTATGATTGACCGCCTTGCCAAACGCTATGGCTTGACGCTGCACGAGACGCCGGTCGGTTTCAACCACATTGCCGATTACATGATGTCGGAAGATGTGTTGATTGGCGGCGAGGAATCGGGCGGGATTTCGTTCAAAGGGCACATCCCCGAAGGCGACGGTCCCATCATGGGATTACTGTTGGTGGAGATGATCGCTGAATCGGGAAAAACGCTGAACGCGCTGGTCGAAGATCTGCTGAGGGATGTCGGTCCCGCTTTTTACGAGCGCACCGACCTGCGGCTGAGCCGCCCGGTCGCCAAGGCGGAGATGACGGGATTTTTGACGAAGCAGGCTCCGGCGGAGATTGGAGGCGAAAAGGTCGTCGAGATCAGCCAGCTGGATGGCGTCAAATACATCATGGCAGATGACTCGTGGCTGTTGATCCGCCCGTCTGGAACAGAGCCGGTCCTGCGCGTCTATGCCGAGGGGCGCTCGCCGGAAATGGTGCGGGCGCTGTTGGGTTACGGCGAACAGGTGGCAAAGAGCGTGGTGTAAGAAGGCGGAACGAAAACCAAGTAAAAGACAAAAAGAGACATCCTGCAAGAATGCTTTGCAGGATGTCTCTTTTGAGCATGGGGAATTATTTTTGAGTGATGTTACGCGGTAGCGCGAGATTTACCTCACGTTTTCAGGCGACATGCCCCCACCTCAGGGACGATGTGTCGCGCTACGAGAAAACTGCGTAACATCACATAAATTCGGGATAAGGCTTTTGAATCGTCCCGAAGGCTTTTGACGCAGCGGGTTCGAGAGCAGAATCAGCCTTCGGGACGCTTATCCCGACTGACGTAACATCAGTTATTGAGGGAACGCATGTCAACATAGAGATCCAGATTGCGGTTCTGCGCCACTGCCTCCAGTTTTCTGCGGTATTCAGCAATGGCATGATCCGCCACCAGCGGACCGAACAGCCTGAGCGCTGCCACAAGGAAGAAAAACATTCGCCGCAAAATGGGGATGCCGCGGCGGATGCTGCCCGGCTGGCGCTCAAGGAAGCGCACATCGCCAATGTGAATAAACCCCATCGAAAGCAGGGGGATGACGGTGACAATGTCGGTGGTGTTGACAACGCGATAGATGGATGATTTGAATTCGCGGTCGAATTCGGCGTCGCCCACACGTGGACTGCCGAAGGTGTAGCACGCCGCAATTTCGTCGCGCCAAAACGGGTCGCCTTCGAGATGTTGGGTGGCGATGGTCGCCAGCGCCGCTCCCAGCGAATGCCCGGTAATGTAGAGCGGTAGTCCGCGCACCTTTTTCAGCCCATCCAGCATCTGCGGCTCGACGCTGCGATACGCTTCTGCAAAGCCTTTGTGTATCCTGCCTTCGATGGCGGAAATTTTGAAGACCCGCGCATCGGTGATGACGTCTTTGGTTTTGGTCACTTCGGTGCCGCGAAAGGCAAGCACGGCATACTCATCGTTCGAGACCAAGAATGCCTGTGTGTCCGTTTCGGGAGCGTTGAATTCGCCCACCAGTTTGAAGCCGCCGCCCTTGAGTTTTTCGATGAGCATCTCACGCTCTTTGCCGCCCCGCTCGAAACGCTCATACACCAACTGCGCCAGCGAAGCCATTACCCAGGCAGTGCGGTCGGAATATGCCGCGCGTTTGATGGGCGGGTTGAGCAGCAGACGATTCGACGCGAAATATTGTCTCGCCTCTGCGATCTCCCTGGTGGTGAGCAGACGTTTGGAGCGGGTGATGCCTGTCGCTTTCTTTGCTTTCTCGGTCATGGTTGATCCTCTCCTTTAAAGTCAATTCACAGTCGCAAGCTTCTTTCTATAGTAGCATAATCTCATGTAAAATCAAATAACAACAGGACTTACGCAAAACCTAAGTTTAATCCACCAATCTTCGCTACTCTGCGCTAATTCGTTCAAAATTCGCGAAGATTGGCGCAGATTCGCGGACAAGGAAGAAATTTTGCGTAAGTCCAGAACAAATACAGGAGACACCATGCCATACGAAACGATACTGACCGAAATCCGCGGACGCGTGGGGCTGGTTACGCTCAACCGCCCGCAAGCAATGAATGCCCTCAACCATCAATTGATGACCGAACTCATGGACGCACTCGAAGCCTTCGACCGGGACAACGCCGTGGGGGCAATGGTCATCACGGGCAATGAAAGAGTCTTCGCCGCCGGCGCAGACATCAAAGAGATGGCGGGGAAATCGGCGCAGGAAATGACAGCGGCAGATCATGTGGCGGTCTTTGGCAGAATCCGCTCGGTGGAGAAACCGGTCATCGCCGCCGTCTCCGGTTGGGCGTTGGGCGGCGGATGCGAAATCGCTCTCGCCTGCGACATGATCGTCGCCTCCGAAACCGCCAAATTTGGGCAGCCTGAAATCACCATCGGCGTCATCCCCGGCGCCGGCGGCACACAGCGCCTCACACGCGCGGTAGGCAAAGCGCTCGCCATGGAAATGATTCTCAACAACCGCACGCTGACGGCTCAGGAAGCGCTGCAATATGGACTGGTCAACCGCGTCGCGCCGGCAAGCGATTACCTGAACGAGGCGCTGCAACTGGCAGAAGAAATCGCCTCACGCGCCCCGCTGGCTGTGCGCGCCGCCAAGAAAATGATCAACGCCGCCTACGAACTCCCCCTCAGCGAAGGGCTTGCCGCAGAAAAGCAGGCATTCTACAACCTGTTCGACACCGCCGACCAAAAGGAAGGCATGCAAGCCTTTGTGGAAAAACGCCAGCCCCGCTGGAGCGGCAAATGAGATGATGGGCTACGCCGACTTGCGAAGCGCCTTCCGTGAATTGGGCTTGGCAGGCAAGCCGCTCATCGTCCACGCTTCGCTCCGGAAATTCGGCGGCATCCATGGCGGACCCGGCGCCCTCATCCGCGCATTACGCGATTCCTTCGCCGGCATCCTCATGCCCACCTTCACCTACAAGACGATGGTCACGCCGGGCGTCGGTCCGCCGAACAATGGCATCACCTACGGGAACGACAAAGACCTCAACAAAATGGCAATGCCCTTCCACCCCGCCATGCCCCCCGACCCGCTGATGGGCGCGCTGCCTTTACAGCTGCTCCATGAAGAAGACGTTCGGCGCACCTCCCATCCCATCCTATCCTTTGCCGGCGTGGACGTGGATGAAATCCTGCTCACACAAACCATCTTCGATCCGCTTGCCCCCATTGGGGCGCTGGCGGAACGGGACGGCTGGGTCTTGCTCATCAATGTGGATCACTCGGCAAATACCAGCATCCACTACGGAGAAAAACTGGCTGGGCGCAAGCAGTTCGTCCGCTGGGCGGTGACGGCGGGGCGCATCGTCGAATGCCCTGGCTACCCCGGCGACTCTACCGGCTTCAACGCCATCGAGGAGCATTTGCGCTTTCACACCCGCCGTGTGGATTTGGACGGGGAGGCGTTCCTTCAAGCAGTCCCCCTCAAGCGGCTGTTGGAGGTAACAGTGGAGTTGATTAAACGAAACCCGCTGGCGTTACTCTGCCAGCGGAAAGATTGCGAGATGTGCAATGCGGTGAGGGAGCAAAACTAAATTTCTTCCAACGAATGTACCCAGTGAAGTTTCAAATCCTTTCGGCAACGGTTTGCCAATCGACCGTCTGCTGTCCAGAATTCAGCCTTCAATTTTTCCGCCAGCGCAAGATAAAAAGCATCGTACGCTCTGGACTGTCCTAATTTTCCTGCCATTTCCAATGCGCGAAAACTCAATTCTTCATCTTCATCAACAATCTCAAATTGCAGTCCATAAATGGTACGCAAGGCGTCTTTCGCTTCGTCCTGCGTCAACTCCTTTTGCGAAACCAAAAACCGAAGTGCAGAGGTAACTTCACTGATCCACAACCGCGGCGCGCTGGGAATAATTTGTTGACGGTCAACCCTCTCCCAGAATGCCAGCAAATTATCTGTGGCGCTCAAAACCGTATTCACAGCGATGTTAGCGTCCACGACCCAATAACTCATTCGTCCGCTCCGCACGAATTTTTTCGATGACTTTAACCGAATCAGTGAGTGGCTTGCCCTTCCGCCGCTTCAGGATGCGCGCACTGAGCGCCCGTGCATGTTCGAGGGCAAGCATTCTTTCCCTTTCACGGCTGTAATCTTCGCGCAAGCCGGCCGCAATATACTCTCGCACCAGATCGCTGACACTGCGTTTCTTCTGAATTGCCAGACGTTCCAACGCCTCACGCTGACGGCGCTCCAACAACAGATTAACCCGTTGTAAGTTTTGCATGACAACTCCTTTGTTACATTATACACACCCACATGCGCATACGTCAACGCGCCCCAAAAGACACAGCGCCGGCTGTGTCTCACTCACTGAAACGTAATCTCCTCCACGCTCCAATTTTCACCTCCCAGCAGTTTCCGCAGGCGCGTGAGCAGTTCGGGGCAAATGCGCGTGGTATCGTTGGGGAAGTCAATCAGGTGCCTGCCGCCGTTTTCGAAAATCTGAAAACTAAATTTATCGCGCCCGTGAAATGAAATCAGCGTGCCGAAGATGGTTTTGATTTGACGGCGGTCTGCCTCTTTATCGCCCGAGGCGCGCAGGTTGATTGTGATTTGTTTGGGCGGATGATCTTTCTCCTCCGGCTTGACCAGCGGGATGTAGAGGGATTTCAGCGACGCGGCGACCGCTTCGCGCTCCGCCTCAGCCTGCTCCTCCCCAACATCCGCAGACGCCGCTGGGGCTTTTTCCAACTGAACGCGCTGCGGCGTGACCGGTTCCTTTTTGTTGAACTTCGGCTCGGGGCGCGAGGCGATGACCGCCTCATCAAACGACGGCTGCCATTGTGTCTCCCAGCCTTCAGGGAAGTTATCGGGCGGGGGCGGCATGTCGTCCCACCCCGCCTCGGTCTGCCCCGTTTCCCTTGTCAATGAAGGCGCATATTTCGCAGGCTCCTCTGCCGCCTGCATGACCGGCTGCTTTTGCGGAGCGGCAATCGGCTTGGGTTGTTTGGATTGCACGGGGAGGGGTTTTACATGGCTGTCCGGCTTGGGCTGGGAGAAAGCCTCGAGGGCAGAATCAGGCATCGGCTTGGGTTGAGGCGAAGCGTCCTTCAGAGGCTCTAGAATTTTGATTTCCGTCCGAACAGTGTCCACCAAAATCTTCGGGGGCTGACTGTTGGCGTCCACCTTGCCTTCGACGATGACGATTTGCCCGACGGTGAGCAGTTCGCGCGTCTTTTCCCATGTGCGCGGGAAAAGGACCAGTTCGATGTTGCCCTGAATGTCTTCGAGGGTGACGAAGCCCATCGGTTTGTTGTTCTTGGTCATGTACGGGCGGACGCTGGTGACCAAGCCTGCCACGCGCACTTTTTCTTCGTGCTGCGCTTCGCCCAGTTGGGCGGAGAAGTAACTGACGATTTGGCGGAAGGTGTCTTGGTAGGGCGTGAGGGGATGGTCGGAGATGTAGAGACCGATGAGTTCGCGTTCCCAGCCGAGCATTTCGCGGCGGTCCACGTTGTTGACTTCGGGCAGGGTGATTTCTTCGACAACGCCGGTGGAATCGCCAAAGAGGGACATTTGCCCGGCTTCGGCGGCGCGGAAATGGTTGTTGCTGATGGAGATGAGACGGTCGAGCGAGGCAAGCAGGGCGGGACGGCTGCCGAAGGCATCCAGCGCGCCGACTTTGATGAGGCATTCGAGGGCGCGCTTGCCGACGGCGCGCAAGTCCACGCGGCGGGCGAAGTCGTTGAGGTCTTTGAATTTGCCGTTTTGGGTGCGTTCATTGACGATGAGTTCGACAGCGCCTTTGCCGACGTTTTTGACGGCGCTGAAGCCAAAGCGGATGTGGGGTTTGCCGTCTATGTCTTCGATTTCAAAGTCCCATGCGGAGGCGTTGATTTCGGGCGGCAGGACCGGCACACCCATGGCGCGGGCATCGGCTACATAGAGCGCCACTTTTTCGGTCTGGCTTGCGGAGGCGGTGAGGGTTGCCGCCATGAATTCGGCGGGGTAGTGCGCTTTGAGGAAAGCAGTTTCGACGGCGATCACGCCGTAATCGGCGGCATGGCTGTTGTGAACGAGAATGTCGTTGGCGATGAAATTATGCGTTTGAGTAATCTCAAGATCATAGGTCTGTTTTTCGCCAACGTATTCGATGCAGGCAATGCGGTCCCAGTAGAGATCGCTTTCGGCAAAGCGTTTGATATGGGGATCATCGAAATACTGTCCCAATCGCTGTAGCGTATGCCGCCCAAAACCGATTTTGCCGGCGGAGTTGGTTGGGTAAAATTCGCGCGGGGCAATACCGGTTCGAGCGGTCAAATCCTGCCATGTTAGACCAGCCCGCTCCTTGGCAGAGCGGACATAATCCTTCACCGCATGGACGGGAATGACGTCCTTTGCGGCTGCGGCGTGAGAGACCATTGCGGTTAGTTCAGCCAAAGATTGTTTGCGCTTTTGGCTGACAAAATAACAGCCTATCTTTTCCGCGAAGGCGTTGATGTTCTCATAGCCGGTGACAAAGACCTGATACCCGATACGCCCTTCTTTGTATGGGAATTCGACGGTACGAACACGGCTGATGATACCGAAGCGCAGCAACAGATGCTGAAGTTGTGAAGCCAGCCGCTTCGAGGCGGTAGCATAATACAGGCTGCGCCCGCGCACATCCACGTGACCGTCGCCCTCCCACATGCGGCTGAGCATCAACCCAATCTGACGGTTGTTCAACTCAAAAACCGCCGCAGGGATTTCCTTGGTGCGGGCGTTTTTACCCAGCATGCCCAATTCACGGCTCCAGGTGAAAATGCCTGGTTCGAAGCGTTTATTTGCGCGCGCGGCGTAAACAGAGTAAACGCTTTTATGTACGGCGACCGAACAGCGGACATTATCGAAGGAATTAGCAGCACGGATAAAATCGTCCACCTGCTCCCTATCCTGGCTGTAAAAATAGACGGAGTGCGGATGGCACAGATTCCCTTCCGCCAGCAAATGACCCAAGGCAATCACTTCATGGTCATGCCATTCATTTTTCCCTTCGACCGGAATCACGCGAGGGACAGCAATAAAATCATCGGGCTGCAGTTCGCCCAATTGCCGCCAGCCATGAACTGTGAAAAAGGGATGGTTGTCCGTCGCTTCGATGACGCGCCCCAGCGCCGTGGTCAAACGGAAAACGGGCTTGATGCCGTTATCCATGACGCGCGTGACCGGTTGAGTTTTCAATTTCAGGGAGGCGATGTCGCAGGATAAAGTATCTGCGATCCTTTGAGCGCCGCGATACAAATCCTCCACTTTCACCAGGCGCCCTGTCGAGGCGTCCACCACTTCCACATCGCCGGGCAGGCATTTGTTGAACCCATAACGTGCGAACTCTTCCCAGTCGCTGTAGATGGCTTCGGCGGTTTCCTTGTCTATGCCGTTCTTGACCGCGCCCGCCACGAATTTGGCGCGGTGTTTTTCGATGTCTTCCTTCTTCTTTTTGGAAATCGCCTTGCGCAGTTCGTCCGATTCGGACGGGGTGTAGCCCGCCAGTTCCACGGCGGCGCGCATCAGTTGTTCCTGATAGACCGGGATGCCGTAGGTGTCTTTGAAGATGGGTTCGAGTTTGGGGTGACGGTATTCCACCTCCGCTTCGCCGTGCATGCGCGCGATGTAATCGGGAATGAACGCCATGGGACCCGGCCGGTATAACGCCACCATGGCGATGATGTTATCCAGCGTTTTGGGCTTCATTTGCACGAGCCAGCGCGTCATGCCCCCGCCTTCCACTTGGAAGACGCCGGCCGTCTGCCCGCTGCCGAGCAATTCGAACGCTTTGGGGTCGTCGAGCGGGATGTTGTTTAGGTTATAACGGATGCCATGCCGCTTCTCGATCATCTCACAGGCTTTTGCCATGACGGTGAGCGTAATCAGCCCGAGGAAATCCACCTTCAACATGCCAAGCGAGTCGAGGATGCCCATTTCGAACTGCGTGACGGTCTTGATGGGCGTTTCCTCCGAGCCGGAGGTTGGACGGTGCAGCGGCAGGTATTCGATGATGGGCTTGTCCGAAATCACCACGCCGGCGGCGTGCGTGCCAGCGTTGCGGACGGTGCCTTCCATTTTGGCGGCGGTGTCAATCAACTCACGCAGGTGAGGCTGCTCGTCGTAAATCTTTTTGAATTCCGGCACTGCCAGCGCGTCTTCCATGGTGGTATTGCGCCCGGAAACAAACGGAACCAGTTTGGCGACGCGATCCACTTCAGGGAGCGGAATGCTCATCACCCGCGCCACATCGCGCAGAGCGGCTTTGGCGCCCATTGTGCCAAAGGTGATGATTTGCGCCACTTTGTCATCACCATACTTGCGGACGCAATATTCAAGCATCTCACTGCGCCGGTCATCGCGGAAATCCAGGTCAATATCGGGCATGGAAATGCGCCCGGGGTTCAGGAAGCGCTCGAAGAGTAGGTGGTGATGAAGCGGGTCCACCAGCGCAATCTCGAGGACATAGGCAACGATGGAGCCTGCGGCGGAACCGCGCGCGTTGTACCAGATGCCGTTCTCTCTGGCGTGACGGCACAAATCCCAGACGATGAGGAAGTAGGCGTCGAATCCCATTTTGTGGATGACGTCCAACTCGTAATCGAGTCTTTCGCGGACCTGAGGACTGTCGGCGCGTTCCCCATACCTTTTCCTCGCCCCCTGCTCGCACAGGTGACGGAGATATGACTGCGCTGTGAATCCTGCCGGCACGGGGAAATCGGGCAGGTGATAGCCCTTGAAGCTCAAATCCACGTTGCAGCGTTCGGCAATCAGAAGCGTGTTACTGAGCGCCTCAGGCACTTCGGCAAACAGTTGACTCATCTCCTGCGGGGTGCGCAGGTAGTATGAGTTGTCGGTCATGCGCATTCGATCTTTATCGTCAAGGGTGGTGTTGGTCTGGATGGCGAGCAGAATATCCTGATAACGCGCGTCGTCCTGATTGATGTAATGCACGTCGTTGGTGGCGACGAATTTTGCCGAATACCGCGCTCCCAGTTCCACCAGCTTGCGGTTCAGGTCTGTGATTTCCTTGATGTTGTGCTGCTGCAACTCGACGAAGAAGCGGTCTGATCCGAAGACATCGTAATACCAATTCATGCGGCGGACGGCTTCTTCGGGTTTTTCTTCCAAGAGCAGCCGCGGAATTTCGGCAGACATGCAGCCGGAGGTGCAAATCAATCCTTCGGAATGAGCCGCCAGAAACTCGTGGTCAATGCGGGGGTAATAGTAAAAACCTTCCAATTGTGCGGCGGATGAGATTTTGAGCAGGTTTTTATAGCCGGTCTCATTTTCCGCCAGCAGGAGCAGGTGAGAGGAGGTGCGGTCGAGTTTGGCGTCACGGTCGCGCATGGTGCGTGCCGCCATATACGCCTCCACGCCGATGATGGGCTTGACGCCGGCTGCGGTTGCCGCCTTGTAAAAATCCATCACGCCAAACATGGTGCCGTGATCGGTGATGGCGACCGCCGGCATCTCCAACTCTTTGACGCGTTTGACAAGCTTCTTGATATTCGAGAAGCCGTCGAGCAGGGAATATTCGGTATGAACGTGAAGATGGGCAAAACTCATGAGAGACAGCCTGATGGTCAGATAGCCGCCGGGAAATCTGGCGGAGGGTCTTTTTCCTGGCAACTATGGAACGATGGAGATTATAGCACGTGTGTTCGGCTATGCAGGCAGCGCCTTGCTTAAAATATCCCTGCAGCGCGTTTTGAAATTCATGGAAAGAGGCGTAGAAAGCAGTCGGACCTTTCCTCATTGCCCTGTTGATTGTCACGTACCTGCATGGACTTTGGCGCTTGAGTAAACTGGGCGGACCGAGTGTGGAGGAGTTTAAGGCAGGCAAAGCCCCGCCTTGGGAGGGACAGAGGCGAGGGTTTTATAGAACCGCTGGCTGGATTTACCATCTGCCATCAGTGGATCAACGGCCTTTTTTTCTGCTGATATATTGAAACATAAATAATATTAACAGAACTACAATTGTTGGAACGAGAAATAGCAATAATATTCTTCCAAAGTAGATAACAATATTGTGTAGGCTCATGTTTTCATGGATATAAAGAAATAATCCAACAATAAGAAATAGCAAAATTAAGAAAGTTAAAGATGTCACTTGCCTTATTTGTTTCATTTCATCAAAATCCTATCTTTTTCTCGCCTATTGAAATTGGACAGGACAAAGTCTAGCAAGTCAATGTTGGATGTATCTACACTAGTCTCTTGCATCATTGAATACATAATTCTTTCTGTCACGTTTTGTGGGGGATAAAAGATTATAGAAATACCCTCTGAAACAGTGGCGGATAACACATATGAGGCCGCACCACTGGAGAAGTGGGTTTCGCCAAAGGGTTTGTAGCGCAATTCGGAGACAACGCTGCTGCTTACAATCAGGCATGCATTCCTTTCCTTAATCAAATTTATCTCTCTCTCACTTCTCCCCAATCGATTATCTTCATGTCTTTGATAAAAATACGATCAACCTTGAACGACACGTCACCATATCTCTCGCCCGCACAGCCAAACACAACCTCCCAACCTAGATCTTCACCATTTGCGCGCGTTATCTTTCCACTTAAAAAAATATAAGGTTCACTGGCACATTTTCTGGCTGGATGTGTATTCATCCATTCATCCAAACGAGGCTTCAAACTTGGATCGATCATTTCATATGCTGCAGGATGATTGATTCGAAGTGCAGTGACAAAAGCGGCAACCAACTCACCTTCTGTATCGCGGCTGTGTATCCATTTGTAATCTGCCACAGCTTGTGAAGTGTCAGCCCAGATCATCAAAGCACAAGTAAATAATACAACTAAGAAGGCTGTTATGGTTATTTGTACGCTGTTCTTCATTTTGTGCATCACCTTTATCAAAATCGGTAGAATTCGAATATAGTGGCCGTTCTTTTTCATGGCGATGCGAGTCGCTCCAGCTAGATAATACTTGGTCACGACGCCGTTGTCTACAATTGGTAATATGCACCGACCCTTTGGCTACCGCTTCGATAAACTCAGCGCGGCGGCTCAGGGCGGGATCCGCAGGTGCTCACACCTTTGAGGGCAGATTCGAATACCATCCCCCTGCGGAGGCTCTGAACCAAGCCAAAGACCCTCCTTGCGGAGGGTCTTCATAATGATGAGCGCGCAGAGATTCGAACTCTGAACCAATGGCTTAAAAGGCCACTGCTCTGCCGTTGAGCTACGCGCCCTTGGGAAAGCGGACTGCATTCTATCACGGGAAATAATCATCGTCAACGTAAGAGACGCGCCCAACACAACGTCCGCAAAGCGGAGGTTCTATGGCTGAAATCGTACACGTAAACGAAGCAACGTTCCAAAAAGAAGTATTGGAAACAGATAAACCCGTCCTAGTGGACTTCAGCGCCGTCTGGTGTCAGCCCTGCAAAATGCTGGACCCCGTGGTCAAAGAACTGGCAGGCGAATGGGACGGAAAAGTCAAAGTGGTCAAAATTGATGCGGACGAAAACCCCAGCCTCGTCATGAAATACGGCATAATGGGCATTCCCACCCTATTGTTCATCAAAAGCGGCGCGGTCAAAGAACGTGTGACCGGCTTCATGCCCAAGGAAAAACTGATTGCCCGCTTCAGTCCCCACTTCAATTGAAGCCATTGTGAAAAAACGCCGCGAGTCTGCGGCGTTTTTTGTTTTCACTCATCCCGCAGCAACCGATCAAGTTCGCCAAAATCCACGCGGGAAGTAAGGTCCAAACTCAGCGGCGAGACGGATACCCAGCGTTTTTTGCGCAGGACATACACATCGGTATCCGGCGGCTCGTCTTCCAGCCTGCCAGCCGGACGATACCCAATCAAGGCAGGTTCGCTCCATGAACGTCTCTGCGGCGCAACCGGTTCATAGTATCGTTGGCGGGAAACGCGCGTCAACTGCCAGGGAGTTTGCGGCGTCGCCCCCCAGGGAACATCCACTTTCAACAGATCCACATCAGCAGGGAATTTCTTTTGCAGGAGCAGTCGCGCAAAAAATTTGGCAAAGCCAGCCGCAGCCGAAAAATTGACATCCTCGGAATAGGACAGATGATACTTCGAATCCGTTTCCAAAGAAACCGCCAGAGAGGGAATCCCCAGCGAGGCGGCTTCCATTGCCGCCCCCACCGTCCCTGAAATGGTGATACCCGAAGCAACATTTTCCCCATAATTGATTCCCGAAACGACCAGATCCGGCTTGAACTTCAGGACTTCCAGCACTCCATGCAGAACCGCCTGAGCAGGGCTTCCTCCAACGGCAAACACGCTCCATTCCTGACCGTTGACCTGGACCTGCTCCTCACGCATGATCCCATCCGACGTATTCGGCAGGCTGCGCCCCATCCCCGAGGACTGGTCACGCGGCGCAACAACGGTAACAAACCCCAACTCTGAGAGGACAGCGGCGGCTGCCCACAGGCCGGGAGAGCGAATTCCATCATCGTTTGTCAAAAGAATCTGTGCTTTTCTCATACTGTCCTGAATCGACAAAGTGCTTAACAAAAAGGAGCGGAATCTCCGCTCCTGATTGACACAGCGCCCTCGGCGCGACTCGAACACGCGACCTATTGCTCCGCAAGCAAGCGCTCTAATCCACTGAGCTACGAGGGCAGGCAGGGCAGTATTCTATCTCAATTAAATTTGATGGTCAAGTGGTGATTCAAAAATCAAAACCCGTTCGTGTTGAGCAGGTTAAGAAACTCCGGAACAAGGCGGGGGTCGAAGTGTTTGCCGGCTTGATGTTCAATGTAGCGAAGCGCATCCTGTTTCAACCATGCCTTGCGGTAGGGGCGGTCAGACGTGAGGGCATCGTACACATCCACCAAGGCAAACAGCCGCGCCGAAAAGGGAACCTCTTCGCCGCCAAGGTGATCGGGATAGCCACTGCCGTCCCATTTTTCATGATGCCAGTGGGGTATTTCGGTGGCTTTTTCGAGATACTTGATGGGCATCAGCAGGTCCACTGCATACTTTGGGTGCTGGCGCATAATGTGCCATTCTTCATGATTGAGGGGAGCCGGTTTGAAGAGAATAGTATCGGGAATCACCACCTTGCCGATGTCGTGCAGCGCCGCTCCGCGGCGGATGTGAAGCAGGTCGGTATCCTTTACACCCAGGAGCGTGGCAAAACGGGTTGTAAGGTCAATCACCCGCTGAGTGTGTCCCTCAGGTTCCTTGCTGCGCAAATCCAAGGCGCGTGACCAGGCATCAATGGTAGCGTTGTATGCCAGTCCCAGTTCAAAATTGGCTTTTTGCAGTTCCTTGAACATCATGGCGTTATCTATGGCGATGGCGGTTTGCCCGGCAATGATGTTCAGGAAATCCATCCAGTCTTCATCGGAATGCAGCGGCGAACGATGAAAAATTTCCAGCACGCCCAATACCCGCCCCTTGGCAATCAATGGCACTCCAAAATATACAACAAATTTTTCGCTCGGAAACAAGGGCAGGCGTTCAAAATCGCTGCCGCCTTTTGTGAGGTCGGAGATGGTTACGATTCTACGTTCCAACACTACCTTGCCGGCATGTCCATGCCCGGGTTTCAGGCGGGTATGCTGCAGAATGTTGGTGTGAAATCCCTTGCCGGCGGCGTAGGTCAACTCGTTCAGTCTCTGATCGAGCAGGAGCACATCGGCGGCGTCCACGTGCAGGGTTTCAATGACGCGATCAAGCAAAATGGAAAGCAGCAGGTTCAGGTCCAAGCCGGAGGCGATGGCGAAATCTATGGAACGCAGGGCGTTGATGCGCTGCAACTGCCGCTTGAGGCGGTGTTCGGTCTGCTTATATTTGGTGATGTCGCGGGCAGATAAAATCAGTTGCGAGTTTGCCGTGCCAACCAGCCTCGCATCGAACCAAAATTCATGTCCCCCCAAAATCAAAGGGAATTCGAAGGAAGCGGTTTTACCGCCCTCCTGTCGTTCTGAGAGATATTGCTTAAGTCTATCCCTGGCTTCGATGGATAGAAAGCCATCCAACCCTTTGTTGCGGATTTCTTCACAGGCTTCGGCTGGATAGGTGGAGGAATTGCCAAAATGACATTCAAGGATGGTTCCGTTTTCACTCGCAATGAAAAGCAGGTCGGCGAACGCCTGCAGGGAATCTCCAAGCTTGTGTTCAATATCCAGCGACAGAGCCAAGTGAGTTACTCCATCCAAATCAGGAAGGTTCATTGGAATTGGGCGATCATCCTGCCATAAACCAGAAAGTGCCTTTTGCGGAAGGTTTGCAATGATCATCTTTACGGTCTCAGCAGCCTGTCTCACCTAATTCCAAAGAACATTAACCAGCGGACGCGGGGCGCAGTGATTCCCTTGTCACTGCGTCCCCATTCCGCCGCGTCACCTGGTCTAACATCAGCCCCCCAACTGATGAGTTCTCAGAGTTATAAGGCTTTAAGCGCTTGGTTGACCTTCTGAGCAAAGTCGGTCAGGTTGCTGGCGCGCACATTGCTGATGATTGCCAGTTCCTGGTCGGTCAGGGAAAAGGTCTGTCCCAAGTAGCCGCCTGCCAGCGCCATTTCCGGTTCACGAAGCAGTTTCTCGCGAAACTGGCTGTTGACGATTGCTGCGGTGAAAACACGATGCAAGCCGGAACGATCCATAGTGGGTCTTTGGTAGTCGTGTGAAGGATAAACGCGGACTTCCAAGTTAAGAAGTGCCATTGGGGTCTCTCCAATGCCGTGTTCAGGGAAAAATTACCGAACCGGCCCAATGCTGCCGTCGAGGGGACCTTGCACGACAATGGCGACGAAGAGCGCAAGGGCAAGATGGGCGAACTGGATGTAGCGGCGGTCAATCTTGCTGACGAAGGACACGAGTTTGGCAAGTTTATTGTTCATGGAACACCTCTTTCTTTTGGGCTTGAAGTTGACAGCATAATATCCCCCCCTAGGATGCAAAACAGGATGCAAAAAAAACGCTCTAAATTGGACAAAGGGCATGGAATCTCCCAAATATGGGACAACTGATATAAAATCAGCCTATGCCACCCATATATGGGCATACGAATGGACAAATAAATCATCTAAAAAGTCAATTGCTGATAGAGTTTTTCGGTTTCATCCGAAACGGAAACCCCCAATTCCTGCATCGCCTCCTTGCAAGCCTGATAGCGGCGCACCACAGCGGGACGGTCTCCCAATGCTGCCAGAGCGCGCATTTCGATTTGATAGATGGCTTCGTGAAAACGGTTATGCTTGAGCGCCAGATGACAAACCGCCAAGCATCGCTCCAACTGATTGGCGTCCAGGTACAGATGCGCCAACTCTTCGAGCGCAGCGGCATACGCCTGATTCAACCTTTCTCTCTCCGTCACTACCCATTCCCCGTTCACATCGGCAAGATAGGGACCGCGCACTAAATCCACAGCCTTTTGCAAATGTTCGATGCGCGCTCCCGGTTCGGCGGTTTTATGCGCCCGCTGCAAGTGGGAATCGAACGCTTCCACATCGTATTCATAATCCAACTCGCGGTTGAAGCGGTAATACTCCTCTTCGAAAACAATGACATCGCGCCCCGCGGCGCGCCGCAGGCGGTAGATTTCATTCTTGAAGCGTTTTTTCAACGCCTGAGCATCTTCAACTTCGGGCCAAAGCGCCAAGCCAATCTGTTCTTTTGTGAGCGCTTCCTGACGGTAGAGAAAATAAAAGAACAGGTCGCGCACCGATTGCGTGCGCCATTGAGCCATGGTCACAACACGTCCGCTGACGCTTACTTCCGGAATGCCAAAGGCGCGAATTATGAGCGCGGCAGAAGGCACCTGAATATAACTGGTGTGCTGCCGCAGCGCGCGGCGAATGGCCGGCAGTTTCGAGTTCAGGCGCTGAGCCTTTTCAAGCAGGCTGCGAAAGCGACGATCCAGCGGCGCGTTCACCTGAATTCCTGCCAGCCAAGGGAGCGTCTGCCGGACAACCACAATCAGAGTATGAGGAGGAGAAGTATTCGATGATAGGAATCCCTGCGTCTCGCTTCGCGCCTTTTCTTTTTCGCCCGCCGCATTATAAGCAGCTGCCAACCAAACTGCGCTTGCTTCCACTTCCGGGCTTCTTCCATCCTGAATGAAAAGGCGTTTGGATTCTTCCAAAAATAAAGCCGCCTGTTTCGCTTCCCCACGAAAGAGATAATACTTCCCTTGAACCAGCACCCATAACCCGCGCTCATATAGTGACTGACTTTCTCGAAGCCGTTCCTGGAACTCCCGAATGATATGCCCTGCCTCCGTCAAGTTTCCCTGCGCCAGCATCAGATTGCATCTGGCAATGACCAGATAATTGGAGATATACTGCCCCGGTAAATCGCCTGCCGCCGCCTCTGCCTGGACATAAGCCTGGGAGGCGGCATCGAAGATTTCCACCTCGCTATACAAATCGCCCAAGCCGGTGAGGATAAGCGCCTCAGTGCGGAGGTTGCGGCTTTTGCGGGCGCAGGTCAGCCCCAACTCAAAGGTCTCCGCCGCCAGTTCATATTCACCTATCTGATGATATAGCACCGCCAGATTGTTCAATATATCTGCCTGATAAAAAATATCGCCTTCCGCCTGTTTGATTTGCAAGGCTTTTTGATAGTAGGTACGGACAGATTGGATATTCCCCATCGTGTGATACACCATTCCGGTTTCCATCAGCACGATAGGAATGCGGCCCGTTTCTTTCAGGTTGGAATAAAGCGACAGAGAGTTTTCCAATGCATCAACCGCCTGCCGCAATTCACCCAACCGATATAAATTCAAGCCCTTCAGACGCAATGCTTCAGCATGATAGAACTGCAAGGCAACGTCTGATGTGGACAGCCGCAAAGCCTCCTCAATATCTTCCAGCGAGGAGGAATAATCCCCCAGTAAGCGGAGCGTGTTGGCGCGGCGGATGAGGGCAACCGTCAGCCCTTCCACAGCATTCATCTGGCGGTAAAGAGACACTGCTTTATCCAGCAATTCTTTCGATTCTTGCAGCCTGCCTTTGACAGCAAGAATGGGACCCTGCAGCGAAATCAGGCCGGGACGGGTGTGGAGCATGACAGGCGGCAGGCTGTTGATCCAGCCATCCAAAGTGACCAGCGCGTTTTGCAGCATCGGTGTGCCGGCATGTTCGATGACATCTGCCAGCGCCTCGAGGTCATTCAGTTCGCGGCAGGTATGGTAGGCTTTTTCCCATTCGCCCAGTTTTTCGTAGGCTCTCACCATTTGTTCGAGGATGGGGCGCACTTCGTGCGGACGTTCCTCGCGCAGGCGTTTTTGCAGAAACTCGCGAAACAGCGGATGGTAGCGCAGCCAGCGTCCATCCGAATCGAGAGGCAGGACAAACAGGTTCTTTTCAAGAATGAGGCTCATCAGGTCGTACCAGTTGGGAGGTTGGGAGTAGAGCGGTCCCAGCACCATCGCACAAAACTGGGCGTTGAATTCTTCCGGCAGCGAGGTGCGGAGAAGAAATTCGCGGATGTGGGGCGGTTGATGATCCAAAACCTGCTGTCCGAGATAGGAAAAGGTATCCACCCCCGAAACACGCGGCATACCGGGCAGGTTGGAAAGCACCATACCGGTGATCCAGCCGCCGGTTTGCGCCACAAACTCCTGCGCGGTTTCATCGGAAAGATGCTGACGGTAGTTCTGGGCGTAGAGCGCCTGCAACTCAACGGGCTGAAACGCCAAATCTATGTGGCTGAGTCCCGCCACCTGTTCACGCGCCACCATCAAGGTCACATCAGGTAAGGAGGGCAGGGTGCGCGAAGAGATGATGACATGACAGTTCTCGATGACCAGGTTGAGGAAGCGATTCACCAGCGAAGAAATGACTGCCACATCATCGAGCAAATGATAATCATCCAGAATCAGGAGAAAATCCTCTTCGACGTTGTCGTAGATTTCATTGGTGAACAGAACCAGAAGCGCTTCCATGTCCTGTTCAATGGAATTGGAGCGCCTCAAGCGGCTGCGCGAAACCTCCCCCACTTTAGGGAAACGTTCAGCGACACAGGCAATCAGATAGGCGAGAAATCTTTGAGGATCACGATCAAGGGGATCGAGAGACAGCCAACAGACCGGCATTTCGACATGATGAGCCAGGTCAATCAGCAGGGAGGTCTTGCCGTAGCCGGCGGGCGCCGAGAGCAGGATAAGTTTGTTATCGAGCAGGGACTTCAAATTCTCCAACAAGCGCGGGCGGGAAAGCAGATCCGGACGGCGACTGGGAACGATAATTTTGGTCTTGCTGATGGGAATGGGCGGAGGCATGAGTTGGATGAACCTGTTCCTATTTTACCGATTTATAGGACTTTTTCATCTGGGTTTATCGCATTTCGACGACAAACTCCAAGATACCCAGCCATACAAAACAAACAAAGCAGGCAGGCGCTCAAGAACGCCTGCCTTGTTAGGAATGCAGCACGTCCAGCATCCTGGCATGGATGCCCGGCGTCGCAGCGACCACCGATTGGGGCGGGGAAATGTAATCCGCCTCGCCGCGGACATTGGTCACACGTCCGCCCGCCTCTTCGCAGATTAACCCGCCAGCAGCGACATCCCAGGGTTTAAGCGCCAGCTCCCAGAAGCCGTCGAAGCGGCCCGCCGCCACGTAACACAGGTCCAGCGCGGCAGAGCCGAGGCGGCGAACACCCTGTGTCATCTTGGCAAATTTCACAAAGTTGGCAAAGTTATCCTGCTCCGTGTTCCAGGCGTCATAAGGAAAGCCGGTCACCAACAGACTTTTTTGCAGTTCGGTGACGGCAGACACGCGAAGGGGGCGTCCATTCAGCCAGGCGCCCTTACCGCGCTCCGCCAAAAACATCTCGCCGCGCAGCGGGTCGTAGACGGCGCCCAAGCTCACGGTCCCGTGAGAGGCGTAAGCGATGGAGACGCTGAAGATGGGGACATGATGCGCGTAATTCACCGTTCCATCCAGCGGATCAATGTACCAGATGTGGTCGTTGCTCCCCTCGATGACGCCGCTCTCTTCGGAAAAGATGTGATGGGAGGAAAAATCCCGGCGCACCTCCCCCAGCAGGAACGCCTCGGATTGATGATCCACCTCGGTCACCAGGTCAATCACGCCCTTGTAATCCACCTTATGGTCTTTGTTGTAGCCTTCGCGCAAGATTTCACCCGCCCGGCGGGCGAGCGTTTCAAGATAAGCCAATGTAGGCTGCATAGGAAATTACCTCAAATTTCGTCCCGAAGGCTGGGCAAACAAGACCTCCGGGACGTTCGATGACAATAGACAGGCGTCCTTTTCTCACACAGGAGGAACGCGCTTTACTTTTTCAATGCTTCGATGGTGTTGTAAATATCGTAGAGTTCAGCCTGTATCTCGTCGCGGTCGCGCATGGACTGTTGAAGCAGCGCCTCGAAAGCGGGCTTTTGATCCGGCGGCAGTGTAGGCAGCAGACGTTCGGCGCGCGCAATCTGTGAATTTTTATGGCGCAGTTTGTCTTCCAGGCGCGTGCGGTAACCGTTGTAGAATTTTTCCATGTCGAGCGGCTGAGGCTGGGTAAAGGGCTGTTGTGTCACCAGCTCCGCCACCGTAAGCAGAAAGTCCTCGGTGTCAATCGGCTTTTCCATGAAACGCGCCGCTCCCAAACTCAAAGCAAACTGCTTATCCTCGGGCGTCACATACGTTGCCGATAGAAACACCACCGGGATGGAGCGCGTCTCTGGATTGATGCGCAGTTTTTGGACAAAGGCATACCCATCCATCTTGGGCATCAGGATGTCGGTGACGATCAACACGGGGCGCGTTTTGGCAATCACCTCCAGCGCCTCCGCGCCGTTGTGCGCCGTAATCACCGAATAACCTTTGAACCGCAGAGTGACTTCCAGCAGTTCCAAAACATTCGGCACATCTTCCACAATCAGGATGGGACCATACGAAGTCGTCATGGTGCTATTGTAGCCGCATTCGGGATGCGAAACAAGACCGCCTCGTTCTTAACACGAACCTGCCACTCTCTCATCAGCCTGTTTCACGCTGAAGCCTTTCCTGCTCACTTACCTTAACGTCAGTTCTGGATAATCGTCCCGAAGGCTGATTCTGCTCTCGAACCCGCTGCGTCAAAAGTCTTCGGGACGATTCAAAAGCCTTATCCCGAATTCAGGTTACCTTACGAAGTGCGTCGCACCATAGGGCAGATACGCCCACAATAGGCAGCGAAGGTGCGACGCCCCTTCTGCGCAACATGAGCCGCTCCCACAGACGTTAGAGAACGTCCGCTGTGCGACGAAGCCGTCCTTTTCTAACCGCCCCACACCCGCGCCCCCAGCGCCGAACAGATGAATTGCACTGCGTCAATGGCGGTCTGGTTCTGGATATCGAGGATGGGGTTGACTTCCACCATGTCCATGCCGATGAGTTTGCCGGTTTCGGCGATGACCTCGCAGGCAAGGTGCGCTTCGCGGAAGGTCAGCCCGCCCGGCACAGGCGTTCCCACGCCGGGCGCATGGCGTGGATCGAGGGAGTCCATGTCGAAGGAAAGGTAGATGCCGTCCACGTCGCGGCTGACGCGGTGGATGGCTTTCTCCAGCGCGGCGACCATACCGATGCGATCAATCTGCTCCATGCTTTGCACCATCACGCCGGCTTCGCGCAGGTTGCGTTTTTCGCCCGGGTCGAGGTCGCGCGCGCCGATGATGGCAACCCGCTGCGGGTCGAGGACGGGAGGCGTTTCGTCCCAGAGTGAGACAAGGCGCGGGTCGCCCAGTCCGCACAGGGCGGCGAGGGGCATACCGTGAATGTTGCCGGAGGGGGTGGTTTCGTGTGTGTTGAAGTCGGCATGGGCGTCCACCCAGATGACGCCCAGTTTGCGGTGTTTTGCCGCGCCGCGAATGGAACCGACCGAGAGGCTGTGGTCGCCGCCCAGCACCAGCGGGAAATGCCCCGCCTGGATGGAGGTCGCTACCGCACCCGCCACACGCCGTCCCATCGGAATGATGCAGTCAATGTATTTGAGTTTGGGGTCGGTGATGCGGCACATTTCCTGAATGGGCACTTCGACGTTACCCTTATCTTCGATGGTGTAGCCAAGCGCTTCCAGTTTTTTTTGAAGATGGGCGTAGCGAATGGCACTGGGACCCATGTCCACGCCGCGGCGGTCGGCGCCCAAGTCAATGGGTACGCCGATGATGTCAATTTGCATGTATATCTCCTGAATGTATTTACTGCGAAGGCGCAAAGAGCGCGAAGGATTTTAGAATAAACTCTCTACCGTACATTTCTCTCGTGAAAAACCCTAAAGCCGTCAGTTCGGGATAAACGTCCCGAAGACTGATTCTGCTCTCGAACCCGCTGTGTCAAAAGCCTTCGGGACGATTCAAAAATTCACGAAGGGAAAGCAGACTTTTAGGGTTTCTGTGTACGGTAAAGAAGAACGGGAGGATTCGGTAATTCTTGTTTTATCCACCGATGAAAGGGATAAAAGTGATTTATTTTCCTTTCATCGCTTTTATCCGTGGTTGAAAAGAATCTTTGCGCCCTTCGCGCCTTTGTAGTTCAAACCTATGCCGTACGGTAATAGCCCACATCCACCGAATAGACCTGTCCGCGTTTGATGACTTGTTTGACAAGGTTCGTTCCATAGCGATAGCCGACGTGACGGTAATCTGGCACAGAAAGAATGAGCATGTCTGCCTGTTTGCCGACTTCGATGGAGCCGATGGTATCGGCGCGGCGGATGGCGTGTGCGGCGTTGATGGTGGCGGCGGCAATCGCCTGGGCAGGGGTCAGTTTCATGTAGCGGCATGCCAGCGCAATTGCCATCTGCATGGATTCGTTCCACGAGGTGCCGGGGTTGCAGTCGGTGGCGAGGGCAAGGATGGCGCCAGCCTCGATGAGTTTGTGCGCGGGGGTATAGTGGCACTCGGCAAGTCCAAACGGCGTGCAGGGCAGCGCAACGGCAACCGTATCCGATTTGCCCAGCGCGGCGATGTCGGCGTCGGAGGTCTTCACCAAGTGGTCGGCGGAGGCGGCGCCCAACTCCACCGCCAGCGAAGCGCCGCCGAGATTGTCGAATTCGTCAGCGTGGATTTTGAGCGGGAATCCCAGAGAGCGGGCTTGGGTCAGGATTTGACGCGACTGTTCGAGGGTGAAGGCTTTGTTTTCGCAGAAGACGTCCACAAAGGGCAGGGGCAGGCGCGGGGCGTGAGTCTCCCACCATTCTTTGAGGAGGGGCAGCATGGTTTGGGTGACGAGGTCGGTGTAGCCTTGAGGGTCGTCGCGGTATTCCGGGGCGATGGCGTGTGCGCCGAGGAAGGTGAAGGCAAGGTCGAGCGGGGTTTCGTCGTCGAGGGTGAGCAGGGCTTTGAGCAGACGCAGTTCGGTGGCGGTTTGCAGACCGTAACCGGTCTTGGCTTCGACTGTCGTTGTGCCATGGGCGAACATACGCAAAAGACGCGGACGGGTTTGCGCGATGAGCGACTCGATGGATGCAGTGCGCGTCGCCCGGACGGTGGAGAGGATGCCGCCGCCTTCAGCCAGAATCTCCAGATAGGGCTTGCCTGCCATCTTCATCTCGAATTCATTCGCGCGGTCGCCGCCCCAGATGATGTGGGTGTGCGGGTCCACAAAGCCGGGCATGAGGACGCAATGGTTGGCGTCGAGGGTGGGCTCGTTGGGGAAGGAGGCGCGGAGTTCGGCGGTGGTCCCCACTGCGACGATTTTTTCATCGCGCACCACCACAGCGCCATCTTCAATGATGTTGAGCGTGCCGAGCGCGCGCCCGCGCTGAGGTCCGCCGGCGAGGGTGAGGAGTTGGGAAGCGGAGTGAATGAGCATGGTGGTTGGGGAGCATCTAATATTTGACCGCGCTCAATTGCCGTAGTTTGTCCATTTGATGGGTGGCGATGATTTGCCGCACGGTGCCGGTCATGCCGCGCACGACGAGGGAGTCGGTGCTGGCGCTGGTGCCGAAGTAGCGCACGCCTTTGAGCAGTTCGCCGTCGGTGATGCCGGTGGCGGTGAAGAAGACATCTTCGGAGGAGACGAGGTCGTCCATGGTGAGGATTTTGTCGAAGTCGTAGCCGGCTTCGCGTCCACGGCGCAGTTCGTCTTCGTCGCGGGCGTATAACTTGCCTTGAATTTCGCCGCCCATGGCGCGCAGGGCGCAGGCGGCAATCACGCCTTCGGGCGTGCCGCCAATGCCTATCAGCACATCCACGCCGGAGTTGGGCCAGGCGGTCATCAGAGCGGCGGCAACGTCGCCGTCGGGGATGAGGCGGATGCGCGCGCCGGCTTTGCGGATTTCGGCAATCATCTCTTTGTGGCGGTCGCGGTCAAGGATGATGACGGTCAGGTCTTCCACGTCCTTTTTCTTGGCTTTGGCGATTGCCCGCAAATTTTCGGTGATGGATTTTTCGATGTTGATGACGCCCTTCGCTTCGGGACCGACGGCGAGTTTGTTCATGTAAACGAAGGGTCCGGGGTTGAACATGGTGCCGCGCGGGGCAACCGCGACAGTAGAGAGCGAGTTCGAGCGTCCATAGGCGAGGGGGCGGGTGCCGTCAATGGGGTCCACAGCCACGTCCAGGTCCATGCCCGAACCGTTGCCGACAATTTCGCCGTTGTAGAGCATGGGGGCGTTGTCTTTTTCGCCTTCGCCGATGACGATGACGCCGTTCATGTCAATGGTTTGGAGGACAGTCCGCATGGCGTTGACCGCCGCTCGGTCTGCCGCTTCTTTATCGCCGCGCCCCATAAAACGCCCGGCGGCCAGCGCAGCCGCTTCAGTGACGCGCACCAGTTCGAGCGCGAGGTTTCTGGTGGGGTCTTTGGTGATGTCCATTGCACCTCCTTTTAGAGGATGAAATACTGAATGAGAAAATAACCGAGAGCGGCGCCCCAAATCCACGAGTCAATGCGGTCAAGGAAGCCGCCGTGACCGGGGAAGATGTTGCTTGAATCCTTCATGCCGCTCTGACGTTTGAACATGCTCTCGCCGAGGTCGCCCAAGGGGGAGAGCGCGCCAATGACCAGCCCGAGCAGTGCGCCTTGCAAAGGGGTGACGAAGCCTCCCAAGGGTTGAGGTCCGAGGGAGGAGAAGGCATACGCGAAAAACGCGCCGACGAGAACAGCCGTGAAGATGCCGGCGAAATAGCCTTCCCAGCTTTTCTTGGGGCTGAGGCGGCGGGTCATTTTGTGCCTGCCATACGCCGCGCCGATGGAATAGCCGCCGGTATCCGCCGCCCACACCAGCGGCAGGACAAGCATGAACCACCATACACCCATTTCGTTGTTGACGAGGCTGCGCAGGTCGAGCAGGTAGGCGCCAATCCATCCCAAATAGACGATGCCCGCCACCGTGACTCCGAAGTCAATGGCGGCTTGGTCACGTCCGCGCTCGAAGGCGATGAGATGGGCGGTCATGGCAATCAGGATGACGGCAACGAAAACGGGAATGGCGGCTTCGGGAAAAAAGAAGCGTGCAGTGACCAGCACCAGCACGCCTCCAATCGTGACCGATTCATTTGGTTCGTGATTCACAGCCCGGTACAAGCGGACGTATTCCCACGCCCCCCCCACAAGGAAGATGCCCATCACCAGGAAATAAAACCAGCCGCCGTAAATAATGGCAGGCAGACCAACCGCCGCCATTCCCAATGCAGTCAGTATCCGTTTATGCATTAGAAGCCTCGAACTCTGTGGATGAGACCTTTCCGAAACGGCGGTCGCGCTGGGCAAAGGCTTCGAGGGCGCGGCGGTATTCTTCTTTGTCGAAATCGGGCCAATAGGTGGGGGTGACATACCATTCGGAATATGCCGCCTGCCAGATGAGGAAGTTGCTGACGCGCAGTTCGCCCGATGTGCGAATGATGAGGTCGGGGTCGGGGACGCCGGCGGTGTAGAGGTAGCGGCTGACGAGTTCATCAGTGACCTGCTCGGCGGGGATGCCGTCGCGAATGATTTTTTGGATGGCATGCACGATTTCGTCGCGCCCCCCGTAGTTGAAGGCGACGTTCAGGATCAGGCGGTCATTGTTTTTGGTGAGTTCGATGGCTTCGAGCACTTTTTTCTGAAGTTTTGGGGAGAGGCGTTCGAGGCGTCCAATATGACGCAGTTGGACGCCTTCCGCGTGGAGTTCGGCAAGTTCTTTGTCGAGGACATCCTCGAGGATGGACATGAGTCCGCGCACTTCTTCGAGGGGACGCCCCCAGTTTTCAGTGGAGAAGGCGTAAATGGTGAGGTATTTGACGCCAAATTCGACCGTGGAACGGATGACGCGGCGCAGGTTTTCGGTGCCTGCCTTGTGACCGGCAAGGCGCGGCAAGCCGCGTGAAAGCGCCCAACGTCCGTTGCCGTCCATGATCATGGCGACATGACGCGGAAGTTTTTCGGGAGGAATGTTGAGGGAGGGCGTCGGCATTAAGTATGAGTGTGCGGGGCGTTGTCCGCCTACACTTCCATGATTTCGGCTTCTTTTTTCCTGCCCTGCTCGGCAATCTCTTCGATGAATTTGTCGGTCAGTTTTTGGAGATCCGCCTCACCGCGTTCGAGTTCATCTTCGGAGATGAGTTTTTCCTTTTCGAATTCGCGCATGTCATTCAAGGCATCGCGGCGGATGTTGCGGATGGCAATGCGCGCTTCTTCAAGCCGGTGGTGCATGTGTTTGACCAGTTCGCGGCGGCGTTCTTCGGTGAGCGGAGGCAGGTTGAGGTGAAGGGCTTTGCCGTCGCTGTTGGGGGTCAGCCCGAGGTCCGAGGCGAGAATCGCCTTTTCGATTGCTTTCAGGGTGGAGGCGTCGAAGGGCTTGATCATCAGGGAGCGCGGCTCGGGAACGCTGATGGACGCAAGCTGCTGGAGAGGGGTGGGCGTCCCATAGTACTCCACCTGCAGACGTTCGACGAGGGCAGGGCTGGCGCGCCCGGTGCGGATGCCTGCCAGGTCATCGTGCAAGACAGAAAGGGCGCCTCGCATGCGGGTTTCGGCGTCGTTGAGGATGTCTTTTATCACCACAATCTCCTGAGTTTGATGTGAAGTTCGAGATTAAGGATACCCCAAAACGTAGAAATTTGCTATATAGGCGTGCATGTCGAAAGGAAATGAGGAATTGTGAGAGTCTCTCAAAAGAAAAGCAGGAGAGATGCGGCTCTCTCCTGCATGGGGAACGGCCGGTTTCAACCGTGAACCAGCGTGCCGACAGCCTCGCCCCGCAGGGCGGCAAGCAGGGCGTTGGGGTCCCACAGGTTGACGACGAGGATGGGGATTTTGTTTTCCATGCAGTGTGTGATGGCGGTGCTGTCCATGACTTGCAGGCGGCGGTTGATGACGTCAATGTAGGTGAGCTCGTCGAATTTTTTGGCGTTGGGGTTCTTCTTGGGGTCGGAGTCGTACACGCCGTCCACCTTGGTTGCCTTGATGACGACATCGGCGTCAATTTCGGTGGCGCGCAGGGCGGCGGCGGTGTCGGTGGAGAAGAAGGGGTTGCCGGTGCCGGCGCCGAAGATGACCACACGTCCTTTTTCGAGGTGGCGGGTGGCGCGGCGGCGGATATAAGGTTCGGCAATGGCGCGCATTTCGATGGCAGACATGACGCGGGTGTACACGCCTTCCCGTTCGAGGGCGTCCATCAGCGCCATGGCGTTCATGACGGTGGCAAGCATGCCCATGTAATCGGCAGTGGAGCGGTCCATGCCGCGCTCCAGCCCCTGTTTGCCGCGCCACAGGTTGCCGGCGCCAATCACGACCGCAATCTCCAGTCCCAGGTCATGCACTTCCTTGATGCGCTTGGCGATGGATTCGGCTTCGTCCACGTCAATGCCAAAGCCGGATTCGCCCGCCAGCGCTTCGCCGCTCAATTTCAAGAGGATACGTTTATATTTGAATTGACCCATTTTTTCTCCTGCAGCATCGTAAGGTATAAAAATGACCAACCCGAAGGTTGGTCATTTCAATCAACTTCCCAAACGTTCGCCCAACTCCCATCGCTGGAAGCGGCGGACCAGGATATTTTCGCCGATGGCGCTCACCGCCTGCAAAATCAACTTTTCGATGGTGAGGGACTCGTCGCGGATGTAGGGCTGACGCAGCAGCACCACTTCATCCTTGAATTTTTCGATGCGCCCCTGCACGATCTTTTCGGCGACGGCATCGGGCTTGCCTTCCTCTTTGGCGCGGGCACGGGCAATTTCCGCCTCATGCTCCAGGACCTCCGCCGGGATTTCATCTTCTTTGATGTAGCGCGGCGCGGCGGCGGCAATCTGCAAGGCGATTTCGTGCGCCAGTTCGCGGAATTTCTCGGAGCGGGCAACGAAGTCGGTTTCGCAGTTGACTTCCACCATCACACCCACGCGCCCGCCGCCGTGGGAGTACAGTTCCACCACGCCCTGCGAGGCTTCGCGGTCGGCGCGTTTGGCGGCAGTTGCCATGCCTTTTTCGCGCAGCCAGTCCACCGCCTTTTGAAAATCTCCGTTCGCTTCGGTGAGCGCCTGACGGCAGTCCATGATGCCGGCGTTGGTGGCGGCGCGTAATTCTTTGATCATCTCAGTCGTAATTTCCATCGGTTATTCCTTCTGCTGAAAAACTATTCTTCAGAAACTTCTTCTTCCACATCCTTGCCCAAGTCTTCTTCGTCTTCGACGCGCGAAACGTTCAACTTCGCCAGTGTGGATTCGCCCAACAGGTCGCTCTCATCCAGTTCATCGTCGAGTTCGACACGGCGGGCGGGCTTGCGGGCAGATTTATCTGCGCCGGCTTCGGCAGCGGCTTCACGCACGTCCAAATCTTCTTCCTTGCGCATCGCCTTGCCTTCCAGCACGGCATCGGCAATCTTCGAGACCAGCAGTTTGATGGCGCGAATGGCGTCGTCATTGGACGGGATGACGTAATCCACGTTTTGCGGGTTGCAGTTCGTATCCACCAGCGCTACGACCGGGATATTGAGCAGATTGGCTTCGTGAACGGCGGCTTCTTCCTTGCCCACGTCAATGACGAACAGCAGGTCGGGGCGGCGCTTCAGTGTGCGCAGACCTTCCAGGCGGGTTTGCAAGCGCACAATCTCGCGGCTAATCAGGAGCGCTTCCTTCTTGGTCAGGTGATCCAGTTCGTTATTGTCGCGCATCTTTTCGAGGCGCTCCATCTCCTGGATGCGGGCGTAGATGGTGGACCAGTTGGTCAGGATACCGCCCATCCAGCGTTCGGTCACATAGGGCATGCCGCAGCGGGTCGCTTCTTCGGCGATTGTCTCCTGCGCCTGGCGCTTGGTGCCGACAAACAATACGATGCCGCCATTTGCCACAGTATCGCGCACCACATTGTATGCCTGATTCAACAGTTTGGAGGTCTGCTGAAGGTCAATGATGTGAATGCCGTTGCGTTCCGTGAAAATGTACGGCTTCATGCGGGGGTCCCACTTGTTCGTGCGATGCCCGAAATGGACGCCGCTCTCCAAGAGGGCTTTCATGGAAATAACTGCCATATTTCTCCTTGTCGCCTGCCAGCCGCGCGGGACGTGTTGAAGTCTGCGCCCGGCAGGATGAGTTTAGCGGGAATGGGTAACCCGCTCAGGGACGCTTGTTGCCCGTCCCAGGCAAGATGTGCGACGCTTTACGCGCCGCGCCGCGCATTATAGCACAAAAAAGCCCCGAACCACGTCGGGGCTGATTTGTTACACCACTGCATTTTGACCGTACAACTGCTGTTTGATGTTCACGACGCGCTTTCGCAAATCGGTCTTGGTCTCGATTTCGTTGGCGATTTTGTCAATGGCGTACATGACCGTTGTATGGTCGCGCCCGCCCAGCGCCTCGCCGATTTGCGGCAGGGAGGCATTGGTCTCCTTGCGCAAGAGGTACATTGCCACCTGGCGCGGCTGGGCAACCTTCTGCGAGCGGTCACGCCCAAGCAGGGCGTCCACTGAAATTTGCCATTCGCGCGCCACCAGTTCGATGATTTTTTCCGGAGCGACGTCGCTGCGCTGGGGGAGTAAGTCTGCCAGAGCCACTTCAACCAGGTCCGGGGTCAGGGACACGCCGCTCAGGTCGGCAAAGGCAAGGATACGGTTGAGCGCTCCTTCCAATTCGCGGATGTTCGACTGTACGCGCTCGGCAATCAGTTCCAGCACTTCGTTGGGGACGCGGCGTCCCATCCGCTCGGCTTTGGCGCGCAGGATGGCAAGGCGGGTTTCCAAATCCGGCGGCTGGATGTCGGCGGTCAGCCCCCATTCGAAGCGGGAGCGCAGGCGTTCCTCCAGCGTGACGAGCGCCTTGGGCGGACGGTCAGACGAGACGATGATTTGCTTATCCTGCCCGTGAAGGGTGTTGAAGGTGTGGAAAAACTCCTCCTGGGTGGATTCCTTGCCGGCGATGAATTGGATGTCGTCCACCAGCAGAACGTCAATCGAGCGGTATTTTTCGCGAAACGCCTGGGTGGTGTGGGTGCGGATGGCGGTGATGAGGTCGTTGGTGAACTCTTCGGAGGAGACGTAGAGTACTCTCAGTCCGCGCGCCTGACAGGCGTTGCCGATGGCATGGAGCAGATGGGTCTTCCCAAGCCCCACCCCCCCATAGAGGAACAGCGGGTTGTAGGCGCGCGCCGGCTTTTCCGCAACGGCAAGGCAGGCGGCGTGCGCCAAGCGGTTGCCGGAGCCGACTACAAACGTATCGAACAGGTAACGGGGATTCAGGTTGGAGGCGCGCACAGGTCCTTCGTAAGCCTCTCCAGCCCCGGCGGAGGGCTGAAGCGAGAATTCGGGCGCGGAAACGGCGGTTTCTTCGGTCATTCCGTCTGTTTCACTGCCACGGACGACGAAGTGTACGTCCACATTTGAGTTGAAGATGCCAGCCAGCAGGCGGTTGATGGTGCCGGCAAGGCGGGTTTCGAGCCAGTCGCGGGCGTAGGCGTTGCGGACACTGATGATCAGTGTGCCATCCTGATAGGAAACCGGCTTGGTATCCCGCACCCAAGTATCGAAAGAGGCGCGCGGCATTTCCATTTGCAGCTGCCCAAGTACTGATTGCCATGCCTGTTCAGCGTTCATGATTGCTCCATTGCTGTGTTGATGCGTATGCTGAATTAATCCGCTTCGTCAGCGGCTGGTTTGCATGTATTTTCTTATCACATGTCTTTTTATAGGGAACGAGAGATGTGAATGATGCTCCACATCCTTTATATCAGCGTGCCATCATTCTAGCAGAGAGTCGGGGAAAATAACAACACGCAAAGCCTACGTTTGTTTTAAAACATCGGCTTTTTTAAGGTCGCTCAATGTTAAAAATTTTTCGCGTGAAAGTCTTTATACGCAGTGGGATATAGAACACTCGTTTCAGCCACGTATCCTTTGGAAAGTTATCCACACCCCCATATATGGGGATGACCGTAAAATTATCTCGATGAAATGCAGATGTGGAATCAGGTTGTTAAAAAAATGCTCTGTGAATAAATCATGAACAACAGGTTAACGAACCTCCGGTTTTTGTGATTCAAGATGAGAAAAACACGGAAGGTTTCGTTTTATGGGTGCGTTTCGCGCGGAACCCATGCCAACACCGTCGTTCCCTCGCCGGGAGCGGAGGAAATCTCCACATCGCCGCCCACGGAACGCGCTCGCGTACGCATGTTCGACAACCCATGACCGATGTTAGCTTGCATGGCTTCCACATCAAAGCCTTTGCCGTCATCGTTGATTTCCATCAGGACGCGTTCGTCGGTCATCCAAACCGCAATTTGGACTTTTTTCGCCCGCGCATGTTTCGCCGAATTGGCTAACGCCTCCTGGCAGATGTGAAAGAGCGCCAAAATCTGACCTTGCGGAAGGTCTTTCAGGTCTGATTCGGGTTCGGTAAGGTACACCTCGGCAAATGTGTTGGCGCGATATTCCGCAATCAGCCGTTTGATGCCGCTCATCAAGCCGTCACTCCCCAGTTGACGGGGGCGCAAATCCAAAATGTAAGAGCGCAAGTCGCGGATGGCTTGATTCAAGCCCTCAATGGCGTGCTGGACGCGCTGTTTGGCATCCTGCGGGTCGGTTTCAATCGAGTGAAGAGCGCCCTCCAGCGACAACCCCACCCCATAAATGGACTGGATGATTCCGTCGTGCAGGTCCATGCCGATGCGCTGCCGCTCTTCCAACACGGCAAGCCGGCGGGCGTTGGCATGCAGACGGGCGTTTTCGATGGCAAGCCCCGCCCAATTGCCCACCGCCGCCATCATTTCGACGTTGCGGTCATCTATGGGTTCGGTGCCAAGCGTGGCGACGCTCATCACGCCCATCAGATTCTCGCCCGAAAGCAAAGGAATACACGCAATCTGACGAAATCCCGCCTTGACCACCGCCTCGCGCAGGAAGCGCATATCGCTTGCCAGGTCGGTGCTGACCACCGGTTTGCGGGTTTCTGCCACGACGCCAATATACCCCTCCCCCATTTTGAAGACATTGCGCGTCCAAAAGGCTTCGGCGGCTTGCCCACGATGCAACACCATGCGCAGGGACTTGCCGTCCTCCTCCAGCAGGAAGATTTCGCCCGCCTCCACCCGCATGTAGTTCATCACCAGCCCGAGGGTTTTGTTCAGAATCTCGTCGAGTTCCAGGCTGGAGGTCAGGGTAGAAGCGATGCCGTTGAGCAGCGCCATATCCACGTTGCGGCGCGTCAGGGCGATGTCCCGTTCCTTCAGCTGCTCGTACAACCGCGCGTTTGTAATGGCAATGGCAGCATACGCGGCGAGCATCTGGATGATTTTCTCGTCATCGGCGGTAAATTCGGGCGCGTTCTTCTTATCCGTGAGATAAATCTGCCCCAATTGACGCTCACCGCTGCGGATGGGAACCCCCAAAAACGACCGCATGGGAGGATGATTGGGCGGAAATCCCACCGAAAGCGGATGTTCCTGAATGACCGGCACGCGCAGCGGTTCTTTGGCGTTCATTAACGCACCAATCAGCCCCAATCCCCTTGGCGGGTGGGCGATACGTTTGATTTCTCTCTCGGTCATGCCGACCGCAATGAATTTTTCCAAATTGCCGCGCGCATCCAAAACCCCCAACGCGGCATATCTTGCTTCAGCCTGCTCGCAGGCAACCGACGCAATGCGCTCGAGCAGCGTTTCAAGCGAAACATCCTTCACCAGTTCGAGGCTAGCCTGATGCAGGGCAATCAATCGCTCCTGTAATTGTTCTCTTGTCAACAGCATCTCAAAGACACCTCAAATAGATTATCCCACAAATCTGATAGATTTTGGCAGGGGAGTACAATAGAATAAACCCGCAAAGGTGAACCCATGACAATCTCCCGCATCCCTGGATTTTACAACATGACTCTCGAGGAGCGCCGTCAAAAATTAGCGGACGCCGCGCCTCTGACTCCGCCCGAACTTGCCGCGTGGACCTCAGGCGGACTCTCCCCCGAAGCCGCCGACCACATGATCGAGAACGTCGTCGGCTTGCACAGCCTGCCGCTGGGCATTGCGCTGAACTTCATGGTCAACGGGCGCGACGTGCTTGTGCCGATGGCAATCGAAGAGCCTTCGGTGGTGGCAGGCGCTTCGTTCATGGCGAAACTCGCCCGCGCCGGCGGCGGCTTCACCGCCACGACTACCGACCCGCTCATGATTGGACAAATGCAGGTCATCCACGTCATCAACTTGCATGAAGCGAAGTTGAAACTCTACGAGCACAAAGCCGAACTCCTCGCCGAAGCCGATTCGATTGACCCCGTCCTCAAAAAATTTGGCGGCGGCGCGCGCGACCTAGAAGTGCGCCTCATCGAAGACTCCCCCATCGGCGGCTTTTTGGTGGTTCACCTCATCTACGACGTGCGCGACGCGATGGGAGCGAACGCCGTCAACACCGCCTGCGAACGGCTGGCTCCCAAAGTGGAAGCCATTACCGGCGGGAAAGTCCATTTGCGCATTCTCTCCAACCTGGCAGACCGGCGCATCGCCCGCAGTCGTTGCACGATTCCCGTCAAAGAATTGGCGTTTGAAACCAAAACGCAAGATGGAATCTTGCGTTACAGCGGCGAAGAAGTGCGCGACGGCATTATTGCCGCCTACGCCTTCGCCGCCGCAGACCCCTACCGCGCCGCCACCCACAACAAGGGCATCATGAACGGCGTGGACGCAGTCGTCATTGCCACCGGCAACGACTGGCGCGCCATCGAAGCCGGCGCTCACGCCTACGCCGCCCGCAGTGGACGTTACACATCCCTCTCCACCTGGGGCAAAGACGCGGACGGCAATCTCGTCGGCACGCTCGAAATGCCGATGGCAGTGGGCATCGTCGGCGGCGCGACCAAGGTCCACCCGGCGGCGCAAGCCGCGGTCAAACTCATGGGCGTGAAGACCGCCAGCGAACTTGCCGAAATCATCGTCTCGGTCGGTCTCGCTCAAAACCTGGCTGCCCTGCGCGCCCTCGCCACCGAAGGCATCCAGCGCGGACACATGTCCCTGCACGCGCGGCAAGTCGCCATTGCCGCAGGCGCGACAGGTGATTTGATCGAAAAGGTCGCTGCGCAGATGGTGGCAGAGAAAGTTGTGAGAATAGATCGGGCGGAAGAGATTTTGAAAGGATTAAAGCAAGACTTCTGAAGTCTTTAAGACTTCGGAAGTCTGAAACCTGAAGCAAAGGTTCTTAAAATGACAACTCCTCACCCTCACTCCCCCACCCTCCTCAAACCTACCAAACCTGTTGGTATTATTGGCTACGGCGCGTACGTGCCGCGTTACCGCCTGCCCGCCAAAGAAGTCGCGCGCGTGTGGACCGGCGGCAAAGGCGGACTGCCCATCAAAGAGAAAGCCGTCCCTGGGCTGGACGAAGACGTCATCACCATGTCCATCGAAGCGGCGCGCAACGCCATGAAACGCGCCCAAATTGACCCGACCGAACTGCGGGCGGTCTGGGTTGGGTCTGAGTCCCACCCCTATGCGGTGAAACCCACCTCCACCCTGGTCGCCGAAGCGATTGGCGCCGTCCCGAACACCCAAGCCGCCGATTGGGAGTTTGCCTGCAAAGCCGGCACCGAAGCGCTGGTCGCCGCGATGGGCTTGGTCGGCTCGGGCATGGGCAAATACGCCATGGCAATCGGCATGGACACGGCGCAGGGCAAGCCCGGCGACGCGCTCGAATACACCGCCGGCGCGGGCGGCGGCGCCTTTATCCTCGGTCCCGCAGAAGAAGCGCTGGCGGTCATCAACGCCTCGTACTCCTACGTCACCGACACGCCCGATTTCTGGCGGCGCTCCGACGCCAAATATCCCGAACACGGCATGCGCTTCACGGGCGAACCCGCCTACTTCAAACACATCACCGAAGCCGCCACGCATCTCATGGAAGCCATGGGCGCCACCGCCAAAGATTATAAGTGGGCGATCTTTCACCAGCCCAACACCAAGTTCCCGCAGCGGGTCGCAAGTCAACTCGGATTTTCGATGGAGCAAATCGAACCCGGTCTGCTCGTCCCTGTGATTGGGAATACGTATGCCGGCGCGGCGCTGATTGGTCTGACTGCCACCCTCGACATCGCCCAACCCGGAGATCGGATTCTCGTCGTCTCTTTCGGATCCGGAGCCGGGTCCGACGCCTTCGACCTCACTGTCACTGACACCGCCCCGCTCCGCGCCGGTCTCGCGCCCAAGACGCGGGACTACATCGCCCGCCGCACAGAGATTGATTACGCCACGTATGTGCGCTATCGCGGCAAGTTGCAGATGAAGTGAGGGGATACGCTTTTCGGCTATTCGCTCGGAGTGAAATGAGAAAAAACATCGTCCTTCCAGTTTGGTTGATTGCACTGGCGGCGCTCACCGCGTGTGTCCCCCCTCTCCCTGTGGGAGAGGGAACGGGAGTGAGGACATCCACCCCTGCCGCCGTGACAGACACCTTCTTCTCCGGCCAGGCGCTGCTGGATGCCAACAGCAACGGGCAGATTGACCCCGAAGATGCCCCCATCCCCGGCGCGACCTTCATCGTCACGCTGCCCGGCGGCGCGGAATTCGGCGCACAGACCGATGAAAGCGGCAAAGCCTTCCTCACCATCCCCGCCCGCGTGGAGTACCCGGTCACTGCCCGCATGGAAGCGCCCAAAGACAGCGGCTTGATCATCGTCGAGCCGTCCGCCATCAGCCTGAAAGAACCCACGGGCGAGACCATTCAATTTCTTTTCGGACAACAATGAACAACAGACGTTAGAGAACACCTGCTGCGCAAAAATAACGCACAGCGTGCGTTCTCTAAGAGAGCGTTAAATCAGGATTCGCCACAGATAAACACCGATGAACACCGATTCTTGGAAAATACTGCCGCTAAAACATTCCCAAATTCTTTTTATCTGTGTTTATCGGTGGTTAAAAACGAATTTCAAAACACTTTCTAACATACGTCATCGTACACACAAGGAAAATCCATGACAGAAGTCATCATCGCAGGTATCGGACAAACACAAGTCGGCGAGCATTGGGACATTGGTCTGCGCGACCTTGCCTTTGCCGCCATCCAGGATGCAATCAAAGATTCGGGCGGGCTGAAGCCGGGAGCGTTATTCGTCGGCAACATGCTCGCGCCGAATCTCTCCAATCAGGCGCATCTGGGGGCGCTCATCGCGGACTACGCGGGGTTGACCGGCATCGAAGCCGTGACCGTCGAAGCGGCGGGGGCATCCGGCGGCGCGGCGCTGCGGCAGGGCTATCTTGCCGTCAAGAGCGGCATGGTGGATGTGGCGCTCGTCGTTGGCGTGGAAAAATTTACCGACAAGGTCGGCGCAGGCGTGGAAGCCGCTCTCTCCAACACCGCCGACGCCGATTTCGAAGCCGTGCAGGGCATGACTCCCGCCGCGCAAGCCGCATTGCTCATGAAGCGCTACATGCACGAGTATCAAGTGCCAGCCGATGGCTTTGCCGGTTTTGCCGTCACCGCCCATGCCAACGCGGTCGCCAACCCCAACGCCATGTTCCGCAAAGCCATCAAAGCAGAGACCTACGCCAAAGCGGAGATGGTCAGCGACCCGCTCAACATGTTCGACATGGCGCCCAATGCGGATGGCGCTGCCGCGCTCGTTCTGACTCGCCGCGAGTTGTTACCGCCCAATCAGCCGAATCCACCCGTGAAGATTGCCGGCTCCGCCGCCGCGTCCGACACGCTCGCCCTGCACGACCGCAAGGACATGCTCTTCTTCGACACCGCTCAACTCTCGGCGGGCAAAGCCATGAAACAGGCAAACGTCATTTTGGATGATATTGACCTGTTCGAGTATTACGATGTCTTCAGCATCTACGCCGCGCTGCAACTCGAAGCGGTCGGGTTTGCGGTCAAAGGCAAAGGCTGGAAACTCGCCGCCGAAGGCGAGATCGGCTTGAAGGGAAAAATCCCCTGCGCCACGATGGGCGGGATGAAGGCACGGGGTTTCGCGGGAGGCGCTGCCGGGGTGTATCAGGCTGTGGATGCAGTCACCCAGCTGCGGGGTCGGGCGGAAGCGAATCAAATCCCCAATGCGAAGACCGCGCTGATCCAGAGTCTCGGCGGACCCGCCTCTACGGCAGTCTGTCACGTTTTGCAAAGAGCGGAATAACCTGAATTCGGGATAACGCTTTTGAATCGTCCCGAAGGCTTTTGACGCAGCGGGTTCGAGAGCAGAATCAACCTTCGGGACACTTATCCCGAACTGACGTGAATAAAAATAACAGCGCGGGCGTTCTTTGTAGAATTGTTATTTGCTTGACGAATATTTTCTGTAATGATATAAACGCGCCCAACATGAAACCAGTCTGTCTGATGACCACCACTACTACTTCCCTCCGGCGGCGCCGCAGGGTTTTTGTGGTTGGGTAAGACAGACTGAAAGAACCGTACCACACTTAATGCCCTGCGCTGCCGCAGGGCATTTTTATTTTCCATTTCCGGAGGAGAGTCATGCAAAAAGAATCAGCGCCTCAAACTCTTGTAATGAAGTTCGGCGGAACTTCGGTTGGCTCGTCGGAGGCAATGGCAAGGGTCCTTCAAATTGTGAAAGATGCCCGCGCTGGTTGGCGGCACGTCGTCCTTGTTGCGTCTGCGCTTTCGGGCGTCACGAACCTGCTTTTAGAGAGCGCCGCTGCCGCCGCGCACGGCGACAGCTCGCAACTACCCAATGCCAAACAAACGCTCGTCGCCAAACACCAAAGCATCGCTGATATTCTAATCGCCGATGAAACGCGCCGCGCCGCTGTGATGAATGAGATTGACGGACTCGCGCGTTTGTTCGTTGAACTATGTCAAGCCGTCTCGGTGCTTGGCGAGACCACCCCCCGTACATTGGATGCGGCGGCGTCGCTGGGCGAGCGAATGAGCGTGCGCTTGTTGGCTGCCGTATTGGAAAGCGCCGGCATCCCATCCAAATATATCGAAGCCGGAGAAATCATCATCACCGACGATCACTTTCAAGCGGCGCATCCCGATTTTGCTCTGACGACGGAACGGACACGGCGTATCCTGCTTCCGCTGCTTGAACAAGGTCTCACGCCGGTCGTTACCGGTTTCTTAGGCGCTACACGCGAGGGCATTGTCACCACACTGGGACGCGGCGGCAGCGATTACTCTGCCGGCATTTTGGGCGCTGTTTTACCTGCCGATGAGGTATGGATTTGGACCGATGTGGATGGCATCATGACCGCCGACCCGCGCATCGTCCCGGATGCTCAAACTCTGCCGCAAATTTCTTACAGCGAAATCGCCGAACTGGCTTACTTTGGCGCAAAAGTGCTGCACCCGAAAACCATTCGTCCGCTGGTAGAAGCGGGGATTGGACTGCGCATTTGCAACACCTTCAACCCTCAACATCCCGGCACGCGGCTGGTAGCCAACGGAAAGAACGGCGCCAAATTACAAAAGGGGGAACAAATCATCAAAGCGGTTACTGCCATTCGTCAACAGCGGCTGGTGACCATTGAAGGGCGCGGTATGTTGGGTGTGCCGGGGGTGGCGGCGCGCGCCTTTGCGGCGGTGGCATCCACCGGCACCAGCGTTCCACTCATCACACAAGCCTCCTCGGAGCAATCCATTTGCTTCGCCATACCCAGCGAAGCCTCTCCATCTGTTTTATCAGCGCTCGAAAAAGCCTTTGCGCTCGAACTGGCGCAGCGCGATATTGACCGGATTTGGGCTACGGAAGAAGTTTCCATCATCACCGCCGTCGGAGAAGGCACACGGTACACGCCCGGTGTGGCTGGGCGAATTTTCACCCAACTCGGCAGCGCCGAGATCAATGTACTTGCCGTTGCGCATGGTTCGTCCGATGTCTCCATCAGCATGGTGGTCAACTCTGCCGAAACTGAAAAAGCGGTGCGCGCTTTACATCAACTGATTATCCAGTAAGCATCTTATTCTCAAAGGAGCCCCACATGTATCCCATCCCCGTTGCCATTCTTGGCGCCACCGGCGCAGTCGGTCAGCGTTTTGTATCGCTGCTGGAACAGCACCCCATGTTCCAGGTCGCAGCGTTGGCAGCCAGCGACCGTTCTGAAGGCAAAACCTATGCCGAAGCCTGCCGATGGATTCTTTCCGACCCCATGCCGGCTTGGGCGCGAGAAATGACCCTGCTGCCGTGTCACCCCCAAGCCATGCCCGAAGCCAAAATCGTCTTTTCCGCTCTCCCCTCGGAACAAGCCAAAATCGTGGAACCGGCGTTCGCAGCGGCGGGCTTTGCCGTCTTTTCCAACGCTTCTGCGTTTCGCCGCGAGCCCGATGTGCCGCTCCTGCTTCCCGAAGTCAACGCTGACCATGTTCACCTGGTTCGCCATCAACGTCTTGTCCGCGGCTGGAGCGGCTGTATCGTCACCAACCCCAACTGCACCAGCAGCGGTTTGACGGTGGCGCTCAAAGCGTTGGACAATGCCTTTGGTCTGAAACGCGTTTTTGCAGTTTCGCTCCAAGCGCTTTCCGGCGCCGGCTATCCGGGCGTCCCTTCGCTGGATATTCTCGATAATGTCATTCCCTATATCAACGGCGAAGAAGAAAAAGTGGAATGGGAACCGCGCAAAATGCTGGGACAATTGAAGGATGGTTCCATTCAGGTCTCAACGGCGGCGTTTTCCGCTCACACCAATCGCGTGGCGGTTTCGGATGGTCATACCGTTTGCGCCAGCGTGGAATTGAACGAACCCGTCACACCTGCACAAGCCGCCCATGTTCTCAGCGCTTATCAGGCTCCAGAAGCAGCGCGCGGCTTGCCATCTGCGCCGGACCCTGTTATCGTCGTGCGTGAAGAATCCGATAGACCTCAACCGCGCCTTGATCGCTTCACCGGCAAAGGCATGACCACCGTGATTGGAAGGGTGCGCCCCGACCCGCTCTTCACCCTCAAGTTTGTGGTGTTATCCCATAATACCATTCGCGGCGCAGCAGGCGGCTCAATTTATAACGCAGAGGTATTGGTGAGGGAACGTTTGCTGTAACGCGCCATTCTGTAAACGGTGTATGACTTCCGTTCAAAAATCGGGTACAATCAGGCAGGTTGAAATTATATATAATTTTAACACGAGGAGACCGAATGCCTGGTTTTACCCCCGGTCGCCGCTGGCAGCCCCCCTACCTCCCCTTTGAAAAAGAAACGTTTGGCGAGCGCGCGCTGAGAGTGCTTGAATACAGCGTGAAGGGTCCGCTGTTCGGGTGCCGCATGTGCGGAAACTGTCTATTACAGGAGACCGCGCTCATTTGCCCGATGGAATGCCCGAAGGGTTTGCGCAACGGTCCGTGCGGCGGCTCGACCTCCGAATACTGCTACGTGGACAAAAGCCGTCCGTGCGTGTGGTACAAGATTTATGAGCGGGCGTTCGCTTGGGGGCGTGAAGACTTACTGCTCGAAGTGCTGCCGCCGCTCGATTGGGAGCAAGTGGGGAAAAATTCGTGGGGCGCCATCTTTCGGAATATCGGCAAAATGGGCGTGAGGAAAGTCTTCAAGGGCCTGCTCTCGAAGGAAACCCGCGCTCAAACCTGGGATGGGATTTTCCGCCCGGTGCGCCAGCCCGAGTGGTGGAAGGGCGACTCAGAGTATCACCCGCCCGCCTACACCGAACCCGCTTCGGACCTGGAACGGAGGCTGGTCGCCGGTCAATTTGTCGTCACCTGCGAGATCACGCCTCCCCTCTCCGCCTCCACCGAGAAGTTAGCCCGCAGCGTCGAGAGGGTCAAGCCGCTGGTTGCCGCCGTCAACTTTACCGATAATCAAGGCGCAAACCCGCGCATGTCATCGTGGGCATGCTGCCAAGTGGCGATGAAGCAGGGCGCGGAGCCAGTTCTGCAAATGTCGGCGCGCAACCGCTCGCGCGGCAGCCTGCAAAGCGAAATCATCGGCGCGGCGGCGCTGGGCGTGCGCAACGTTCTCTGTGTGACAGGCGACAGTGCGAAACTCTCCCCATCTCCGCGCGACCAGATGGACATCAACGATTTGGATTCGATTCAAATGCTGTGGATTCTGCGGCGAATGCGCGACGAGGGACGATACCTGGACGGACGCGAAATCAAGCATCCGCCGATGTTCTTTCTCGGCGCGGCGGCTTCGCCGTTTTCATCCAATCCCAAGTTTCAGGCATTGCGCGAGCAAAAGAAGGTCAATGCGGGCGCGCAGTTCTTTCAGACCAATCTCATCTTCGATGTGGACGGCATGGAGAGATGGCTGAACGAACTTGCCAAACGGAATGTGCTGGACAAAGTGTACATTCTGGCGGGAGTGACTGTTGTCAAGAGTTTGAGGATGGCGCAGAGATTATTGGAAATTCCGGGCGTGTATCTGCCCAAAGAGGTGTATCACCGTATGGAAGCCGCAGAGCGGGCAGGCAGTGCAGCGGAGGAAGGCATCCAAATTGCGCTGGAGACCATCGCCAAAATCAAAAGGTACGAGAAACAGGGCATTCACGGCATCCATTTGATGCCCGTCGGTTGGGATGAGGTCATTCCGAGGGTTGTGACGGAAGCGGGGCTGGCGACAATGGATGGCGCGGCGGGTGGCGCAGCGCCGCGTCAATGACCTGGCGGTTCCACTTCCAGCCATGCCGTCTGGTAGGGGGCGAGTGAAAACGAAGCATCATGGAAACGGTTCGTGAGCAGGTCGCGAGCCGTTTTCTTCAGCGGGTTGTGAATTTGAATTTCCTCTGCGGTGACGTTTTGCAGGCAGAGGACTTGCTTGGAGCCATCGGGGGAGATGCGCCGGAGGGCAAAAACCCGCTTGCCAAAATCAAGGACGTGCTGCTTACCGTGAGGGTGAAACGCGGGCGAGGAGGAACGCGCGGCAAGCAATTGACGATAACGCGCAAACACGTTTGAACGCAGGGAGTGGGGGTCGGCAAGTTCACGTTCCAGTTCGGCGCGGGTGAATTTTTGGCGGTTGATGGTGCGATTCTGTTTGGTGATTTCCACACCTTCACGCCAGTTGCGCGAGCCGAAGAGACTGTGGAAGTAAATCCCCGGCACGCCGAGGAGGGAGAGCATAATCGCCTGCGCCGCGAGGAAACGATTGACTTGTAAATCCAGCGGCTCATTCCCATTTGGGTTCGAGAGCGCGTCAAAGTAGTTGATGTTCATCTCGTAGGGGCTGGTCGAGCCGTCCGCGTTGTGCTTGTAGGAAATCAAGCCGCCGTGCGCGAGGGTCTGCGCGACGAGTGAGTCAATGTCAGCGGAGGATAAGATGCCTCGGACAGGATTCAGCCCCACCCCGTCGTGTGAAGCGAGGAAGTTGAAAAAGGTCGTTCGGTCAGAGGGAAGCGTCAGAGTCGAAGCCCATCCCGATAAAACGCTTGCGTCTCCCGTGCGGAAGGTGTGAAGCGTGAGCGGCGGAAGCGCAAAGTTATAGACCAGCTGCGCTTCGTTTGTCCCATCGCCGAAGTAGGAGATGTTGTCAGCATGAGGGACGTTGGTCTCGGTGATGAGGTACACGTGCGGGGCGATCTCATCGAGGACCGCTCGCAGCAGTTGAACGACTTTGTGCGTTTGCGGCAGGTGGATGCAGGGCGTGCCGATTTCCTTCCAGAGGTAGGCGATGGCGTCGAGGCGGATGAATTGCGCGCCGCGCTCGACGTACATGAGCAGGATGTCGAGAATTTCCAGAAGGACAGCGGGATTGCGGAAGTTGAGGTCCACCTGGTCGGCGCTGAAGGTCGTCCAGACTTTGCGCTTGCCAGCGGCGGTTTGAAATTCGGTGAGCAAAGGCAGCGCGCGCGGACGGACGACTTGTGAGAGATCGGGGTCGCCTTCGACAGTGATAAAGTAGTCTTTGTATGGTGCTTCGTTTTGCAGAAACTTTTGAAACCATCCGCCCTGCGCGGAGGCATGATTGATGACGCCGTCGAACATCAGCCGAAAGGATTTGCCCAGCCGTTCGATGTCGCTCCAACTGCCGAGGGCGGGGTCCACCGCGTGGTAATCTTTGACCGAGAAGCCGTCATCCGAAGACCAGGGATAGAACGGCAGGATGTGAACGCCGCTGACGACGCCGCGCAGGTGCGTTTCGCAAAACTCCGCCAGCGTTTGGAGGGGCGCTTTGCCGCGCTCTTGTATCTGGTCGCCGTAGGTGATGAGGATCGAATCGCGTTCCGTCAATGACGAATGCTCTGGCTGGGGGATTCGCCCGCGATAACGGTTTATCAGTTTCTGCAATCGTTGGTTTACAAGAGGAGCAAGTTCAGCGCCGTATAGTTCCTGCAGAGTTGTGGTATAAAAAGTTTGCATCATGCAATTCATTATATGATCGGAAATAAGATGATCTTCCACGAAGGACACGAATTTTCATGAGGAAAGAAGAGAAATTCAGTAAATCACGAAAACCCCGCATAGATTCTCCAGCGCAAATCAGGCGCTAGAGACCGCCAAATACGCACTTTCGTGGAGTACTGAAATTCGTGATTTTTCGTGAACTTCGTGGATAAAAAGTTAATTCCGACAAAGTTTATTGTAATACATGATGCTGGGGAACATCTTATCAGCTCACCTTACGCGGTAGCACGAGATTTATCTCGCGTTTTCAGGCGACATAAATGTCGCCCTACGAAGGAACTGCGTAAGGTGAGTTATCAGCAAGGAGACAAACATGACGCCTTCACGAAAAATCGGTTTCATCTCCACTCGCTTTGCAAGCACGGACGGCGTTTCGCTCGAGACGACCAAATGGGCGACCGTCCTCGAACGGCTGGGGCATGAGTGCTTTTATTTTTGCGGCGAATGCGACCGTCCGCCGGAAAAGAGTTACATCGTACCCGAAGCCTTTTATCGTCATCCCGAAATTGACGCCATCAATCAGGTTGCCTATCAAGGCACATGGGGCAAACTGCACGAAGGACGAAGGCGGCATCCTGAAATCGAAGAATTGCATCGGGATTTCTTCTCGGTGTACATCCGCCCGGCGCAGGTCACACAGCGCATCCACGAACTGAGGTTCTTCATCAAGGAGGAACTCTATAAATTCGCGCACAAGTTCAAACTCGAGCTGCTCATCGTCGAGAATGCGCTTGCCATTCCGCTCAATTTGCCGCTGGGACTTGCCATCACCGAGTTCATCGCCGAGACGGGCTATCCCGTCATCGCGCATCATCACGATTTCCAGTGGGAACGTCAGCGCTTTATGAACAATTCGGTGCATGATTACATCGCCGCCGCCTTCCCGCCCGACCTGCCATCGGTGCGGCATGTGGTCATCAACTCGTTACAGGCGCATCAACTTGCCTGGCGAAAGGGAATCAACTCGATGATTATTCCCAACGTGATGGACTTCGATTCTCCCCCTCCGCCGCTGGATGATTACGCAGAAACGGTTCGCGCGGACCTCGGAGTGGCTCCTGACCAATATCTTTTTCTCCAGCCGACGCGCATCATCCCGCGCAAGGGCATCGAACACGCCATCGAGCTGACGCGCCGCGTTGGTATGCCGGCAGAACTGGTCATCTCGCATGCGGCGGGAGACGAAGGCACGGATTATGAAAAGCGCGTGCGGGAGTTTGCCGCCCTGCTGGGCGTAACCGTAAATTTTGAGGCAAGACTCATCGGCGAGAGGCGAGGCGTCACAGCCGATGGGCGCAAAATCTACTCGCTGGGCGACGTGTACCAACAGGCGGACCTCGTCACCTATCCATCCACCCTGGAGGGCTTCGGCAATGCCTTCCTCGAGGCGATTTACTACAAACGTCCGCTGGTGGTCAACAACTATTCCATTTACGAAGCGGACATCAAGCCGAAGGGCTTCAAGGTCATCGAATTCGACGGTTTTATCAGCAATGCGACGCTGGAGGAGACGCGCTACGTCTTGAAGCACCCCGAAGAAACCGCCAAACATGCCGAACATAACTATGAACTGGCGCGGCGGTATTTTTCCTATTCGATGCTCGAACGACATTTGAGCCTGCTGCTCTCAGACTGTTTCGGAGAGGCGGTGTAGAACAAGTCTGGAGACTTGTTCTACAGACATCAGGAGCAACGGCATGAAGATTGCCTTACTGCACTATTCCTCCCCGCCCATTGTGGGAGGCGTGGAAAGCGTCCTTGCGCATCACGCGCGGTTGATGGCGAACGCCGGGCATGAGGTGATTATCCTTGCAGGGCGCGGCGAGGTCTTCGATGAACGCATCAAAGTGCGCGTCCTGCCGCGTTTGGATTCGCGTCATCCTGAGGTGATGGAGGTCAAGGGCTTCCTCGATGCGGGCAAACGTACGCCCGCCTTCGAGGAATTGAGAGAGGCGATAAAAAGAGAATTGCTCGCAGAATTGGAAGGCTGCCACGTGCTCATCGCGCACAACGTCGCCTCGCTGCACAAGAATTTGGCGCTGACTGCCGCGCTGCATGAGGCATATCGCTCCCCCGGTTTTCCCCGTCTCATTCTCTGGCATCACGACCTGGCATGGACGACACCGCGCTACCGCCACGAACTGCACGAGGGTTATCCCTGGAATCTATTACGCACGCACTGGGAGGGCGCAACTCAGGTTGTCGTTTCGGAGTTGCGAAAGCAGGAACTTGCCGAATTGCTTGGCATCTCCAACGGTTCGATTCGCGTCGTCCCCAACGGGGTGGACCTCGAATCCTTCTTCAAACTCGAGCCGCAAACCATCGCATTCATCGAACATTTAAAACTGCTGGAGGCAGACCCGTTGTTCCTTTTGCCCGTGCGCCTGACAGCAAGGAAAAACATCGAGCTGGCGCTGCACGTCCTCGCCGAACTGCGGAAGGAATATCCCCAAGCCATGCTGCTCGTCACGGGACCTGAAGGTCCGCATAACCCCGCCAACCAAGCCTACAAGAAAAAGTTGTTGGACCTGCGCGATGCGTTGAAATTGGAAGGCGCGGCGCATTTTCTGGCGGAGGTCACGTCCGAGTTCCTGCCCGATGCGGTGATTGCAGATTTCTACCGTCTCGCCGATGCCTTGCTCTTTCCAAGTCAGGAGGAGGGCTTCGGGATTCCCATCATCGAAGCCGCGTTCAGTAAATTGCCCGTCTTCTGCGCAGATATTCCCGTTCTGCGCGAACTGGGCGAGGATGACGTGACGTATTTTGCTCCAGATGCGAATCCGCTTGAGGCGGCGAAGCAGGTTCAGGTCCGGTTGGAAGCGGAGTCCACGTCCCGCTGGGCGCGCCGCGCGAAACGCGGCTATGCCTGGGAGCAAATCTATTCCCGTCACATCGCACCATTAATCAAAGAGGTGATCAATGACAACAGCACATAGAATCAAACTGGCGCTCGTCCCCATCGGGCTGGGAAATGACGGACAGGATGCGTTCCATGCGGCGCGCCTCATCGCCGAGGAAGTCCTGTTGGTGGGTATTGTGCCAATTGCGCGGGGACAATCCGTAAGCGCAGGCGCGGAACAGGCAAGGGCGGTGCGCAAACAATTGATGTCCATGAGCGGCGCGAATGTGCGTTTCAAAGCGACGGTCATCGTCTCGCCCGCCGTCTGGAAGGATTTACAAGGCATCATCGCCAACGAGGCGCCCGACCTGCTCGTAATGGAATGGAAGGATGGGAAGACGCCATGGGGCGACCCGATTGCAAACATTCTGGTCAACCCCGTCTGCAATGTCGCCATTGTGCGCGGAAGCCTGCATAGCAGACCCCAACGGACTCTGGTCCCGATTCGCGGCGGACCGTATGCCGAGTTGGCGTTTCAAATTGGAATGAATTTGCGCTCGCAGCAACTGGATGTTTTACACATCACGCTCACCGGCGCGGAAACGGATGCGCCTTTCAAGGGCATGAAATACATCCTCTCGCAAATCCCCGAAGCCAATTTGCGTTCGATGACCACCGACGATGCCGTCACCACGATCATCGAGGAATCCCGCCGCTACGACACGGTGGTGCTTGGCGCAACGGCGGGCAAATCCACGGGAGGCGCGATGATTGGACCCGTCGCCGAAAGACTCTTGAACGAATCATCCGTCAACCTCATCCTCGTCAAGACGCGCCGCCCGATGCTCGAAACCGGGCTGGATGAAAGCGTGGGGGCGAAAGCGATTTCCATCCTGGTGGACAAATGGTTTGCGGAAAACACTTTCCACGCCGAGGAATTTTCCAATCTCAAGAATTTGCTGGCGCTCAAGGAAAAACAAGGCAATGTCATCAGCCTGGCGCTCCCCGCTTTGAATGAGGAGGCAACGGTTGGCAAGGTCATCCGCACCATCAAAAGAGAATTGATGGAAAGGTATCCCCTGCTGGATGAAATCGTCCTGATGGACTCGAACTCCACCGACCGCACGCGCGAGATTGCAAAAGGGCTTGGCGTTCCCGTGTACATCCATCAACGCCTGCTCCCAGAAATGGGAGCGCGCCCCGGCAAGGGAGAAGCGTTATGGAAGAGTCTGCTCGTCACCAAAGGCGACATCATTGCATGGATTGACACGGACATTATCAACATCCATCCGCGCTTCGTCTATGGAGTTATCGGTCCGCTTCTGCTGAACCGTAACATCCAATTCGTGAAGGGTTTTTATCGGCGTCCGTTGAGAATGGGCGATAAGGTGCAGGCAGGCGGGGGCGGGCGCGTGACCGAACTCACGGCGCGTCCGTTGTTGAATTTGTTCTATCCCGAACTCTCGGGCGTCGTCCAGCCGCTTTCGGGCGAATATGCCGGACGCCGCGGAGCGCTCGAAAAAGTGCCGTTCGCTTCGGGGTACGGCGTCGAAACCGGCTTGCTGATTGACATCTTCGAGAGGTTTGGTCTGCGCGCCATCGCACAGGTGGATTTGCTGGAGCGCATCCATCACAATCAGGAACTGGAGGCGCTCAGCAAAATGTCCTTTGCCATCATCCAGACGGTGCTTCGCAAACTCGAGCCGCGCTTCGAACGTTCCATCATCGAGGAGGTCAACAAAACGATGAAGTTAATCAAGTATGCAAAGGGCGGCTATTATCTTGAAGTGGAGGAGATTGCCGAACGCGAACGCCCGCCGATGATTACCGTCCCTGCGTATCGGGAGCGCTTCCACAAACAACATCGTTCCGCTGCGTGAGGCGCCTATTCAGATACAAGATAAAAAGACGAGCATCCACGAAGAACACGAAGTACACAAAGAAATTTCAAAAAACTTCGCTAGCCACCCGACACTTTTGTTTTGGGACGCAGATGAACGCTGATTTACGCTGATTTAAGTTGTTTTTTTCTGCGTTTATCTGCGTTTTTCAGCGTCCCAGTTGAAACCGTCAGGTCGCTAGAAACTTCGTGACCTTTGTGTCCCTTGTGGAAGGAAAGGTTTTTTCAGTGCAGACAAGGTATGGTTTTGAATTGATTTTCAATTCATTTCCTGCCGCTTCCACCGCGTCATCTTCAAAGCCAAAGAATGTCCAAAACGTGACCTGCGGCTGAACAGCCTCCAGCCTCACGGAGAGGGCGGGTTCTTTGTGACCGTAATACTTCGACCGCCAGCCTCTTGTTGAGTTCGGATCGCCGCGGACAACGGAGAAACTGCCGTTTCCTTTGGTCATCCCAACCTGTACCTTGTATCGGCTTTCACCCACAGACAATATAACGCCATGATCCTTTTGCTCATGGGGAAAATCGTTGAGCAGCCAATGAAGCGAGTAACGATGCGGCTCATCGGCATCGATAGTGTCAATCACCAGCCAGCGGTCACCCTCCAGCGCCATGACCGTCCGCTTGTGAGAGACAGGTTTGTAGCCGTCGTGTTCGCCCTGCCAAACGTCCTTGTCATGCCTGAGAACTTTGCCCTTGCACCAGTTTGTCCACGTAAAGCGGCTGAGCAGCGTCATCTGGTCTTTGCCGTCCACAGTGACGGTGTTATGCACGGACGTGCGCGCCAGTCCGTTGCGCCAGTGACCTTCGCCGGAGTAGAGGTAGGTGCCTGCGTCAATGGCGATGTTTTGACCGCCCAGCCATAAGTCCACATGGAGTTGGTCGGCGTGGGAGGGACGGGCGGCAAAGCGCGTGCAGCGGATGAAGGCTTTGCTGTTTGCGCCGCGCAGGAGGTAGATGCCGCCGTGAGGGAAGGAGGTTTCTCCCTCACCCCTAACCCCTTTCCCGCCGAGAGAGGGAGACTCTGCTGACTCTCTTCTCCCTATGGGAGAAGGGCTGGGGGTGAGGGCTTTTTCACCACACAACCAAAATACATCCTCATCCCATGGACCAGGCTCAAAGAGGCGTTCACCTTTGGTGACGTACCACCCCAATTGCAGCAATGGGCGGTAGTCCGTGAAGTCGCAGTTGTTGAGGGGTAGGACGAGGGCGCCATCGTTCGAGCCGTAGAGGGGCATTTGTCCTGTTTGGGGTTCGATGAGATGGGCGAGGAATTCGATGGATTTGGCGACGGAGGTTGTCAAGTGATCGGTAAATGGTAATTGGTAAATTTTGCTTAACTGGATGGCAAACAGGTAAATATGAAGAATAAACCGATGATAGTTGAGCGAGTACATCGAGTATGCGCCGTCGGGGAAGATTTGCGCGCGGGCTTCGTGTTCGAGGGAGGCTTTCCCAAAGGCAAGATATTTCGCCGCGTGTTTCAGTTCAGGGAACAGAAGTCCAACCATCCACAGCGCAAAGGCTTCCGTAACGGCATGGTTGTTATGGGAAGAGACGGCAAAGGAATGGTTGCGATAGATGCGCTCGACCTGGGCGGCGAGGTAGAGTTTGAAGCGGGCGAGGCGTTCGGGCGTGGAGGAGGGAGAGGTCAGGAAGGCGCGATAGGCAAACGTCCACGCCATGAGGCGCAGGGCAATTTCCTGACCGTCCATCCAGTTGGGTCCCGTGTTGGGAGGGTTGTGATGCGCCCAGTCTTCGACCAGAGTCCAGAAGGCTTGGGGATATTTTTCGTCGCCTGTGGCGGCGTAAGCGCGGACGAGGGTGTAAGCAAAGGAGAAGCGGTTGGGCTCCCAAATGAATTTGATGTCGGCAGCGGTGTCGTCGGAATACTCAGTCCAGTGTTTATGCGGGGCGATCGTCAAGCCGCTGACAGGGTCCTTGTGCCAGCTGGGCGGAAAGCCTGTTTTGACGAATTGATGGGAAAAGTATTTGAGTTCGCCGTTCAAAACCCGCTCCGCTTCTTCGATGGCGGTTTGGGGATTCCAGGAAACCCGCTCTGGCAATTTCGCTTTTCCTTCGCTCACTCGAGCAGGTTTGTTGGCGATGTACTTTTCATAATCAGCCCACTCCCCCATCGGCATTTGCAGGCGGAGAAGACCAATGCGAAGGCGAAAGGCGTAGGCAGAGCGAAAGAGCAGCCAGCGCAGACCAAGTTCGCGGTAGAGGGAGGCGAATGTACGGAGGGTTGTCAACATGGTTTTCTGTAGTCGGTCGAAAACGCTTAGAAGCGTAGGGCACGTTCTCTAACGTGCCTGGCGGCGTGAGAGAACGCCGAGTATGCACCAAGATTTCTGGAAATTACGAACGACCACCTCACCGCAAAGAATACAGAGTACACAAAGGTTTGAGAGGCGGAAGTCAAGAATCCTTAGCGCCCTTGGTGTCCTTTGTGTTTAACAACGTATTTGCGTGGCGATTCAGCATATAGTACGTGAGCGGCAGCCCGAAAAGGATGAAGGCAGAAGCAAGTTGGTCTCCATTGCTCCAGGCGGAGGCAAGTCGCAAGGCAACCAGCGTAAGGACAATGTAGAGGATGCTAACCTGCGCATGGGAATACCCGCCAATCACGAGACGCTGATACAGATGGGTGCGGTGCGCAGCGAAGACATTCTCCCGCCTGACGGCGCGGCGGATAAAGGTGACGCCGGCGTCCATGATGAACGTCCATAACAGCAGTGTGCCGAGCATGAGCGCATCGCCTTCCTCATCGGAGGCGAGCAAAGGCATCACCGCAAAGGTGTAACCGAGAAACGTGCTGGCAACATCGCCCATGAAGATTTTGGCGGGCTGCCAGTTGTGAACGAGAAATCCCAAACTGCTTGCGGCAATTGCCAGCGCAATCCAAAACACAAACGAGTTCGCCAGATAGGCAATGTTTGCCGTGAGCAGCGCCCAGCCCAGCCCCGCCGCAAACGCCACGCCGCCCGCCATGCCGTCAATCCCGTCCATGAAGTTGTAGGCGTTGGTCAGACCGACAATCCACAAAAACGTGATGAGGATGCCGGCAGCACCCAATTGCAATTTGCCAAACAACGGAATGGTGACCGAATCGAAATATCCCAGCGCCGCAATGGACACAGCGGCAACCAGTCCCTGCACCGCAAAGCGGACATGCGGCGAGAGGGAATGGAGGTCATCGCGCCAGCCGAGAAAGGCGATGACCAGCCCGCAAAGGAGGTAAACCAGGCTGCGCATCCAATCCGCTTCGCTCATGGACCATAAGCCTGCTCCCGTCACGAGGAGCACAATCGCCAACCCTCCGCCGCGCGGCGTGGGCAGGGAATGCGAACTGCGTTCGGTGGGACGGTCGAGAATCTGACGGCGTTCCGCGTAACGGCGGAGGAGCCACACGCCGAGGCAGGAAAGCAGGGCAAGGATGAAGAAGAAGATGACGGGTGACATGGAGGCGATTGTAAACGAGAATGCGATTCAAAAGATGATGGACAAGACGCCGCTTCACCCGCTCAAGCCGATTTCCTGCTTTCCAGCAACTGAGCAATCTCCTCCACATCCAGCGGCATATCCAAGTCAAACACCTGCCCTTCAGCGGCGCGGAAGAGACGGTCCCAAATGGTGAGTCCCAGCCCCTCCTGCGCCGGCGCGCGGACGAGGATCACGTCCACGCGCAGAGCGTCGAGGCGGCGCATTTGGTCGAAGAGGCGGCGTCCGATTTGAGGCAGGTCGGTTGCGGATCCCAAGTCGGCAATCTCAAGATTCAAATCCGTAAAGTGACGAGCGTCTTCTGTCGTGGTCATCACACTTACGCGATACCCCTGCTTTGCCAGCACAGAAGCCAAATCGCGCAGACGAGGGAGGGCGGCATCCGTCTGACCGGTGAAGAGCAAAAGGGGCGACTTCGGCGAATAATGCTTGACAAGCATACCGGGCGCAGAGATAGGGAGTCCCTCGTCCTCTTTCACGTAACGCCTCGCGATTTGCAGATCGGGGATTTGTTGTCGGAGTAGATCAAGCGCGAGACCGCCGTGCCGCAAAACGGTCGGGGGAGAGGCGGTCAGGTCCAGGATGGTGGATTCGAGCCCGATGGGGCAGTCGCCGCCGTCGAGGATGACGTCCACGTGACCATTGAGGTCTTCCAACACGTGACGGGCGGAGGTGGGGCTGGGGCGGGTGAAGAGGTTCGCGCTGGGTGCGGCAATCGGCAAGCCGGAGGTCTCGACCAGCGCAAGCGGGATGCGGTGATTCGGCATGCGAACGGCAACCGTCTCCAAGCCTGCCGAAACATTCGCAGCCACTTGAGGACTCTTTTTCAACACGAGAGTCAGCGGACCAGGCCAATATATCTGCGCCAGTTCGTATGCCAAGGGGGGCACATCCCGCGCGACCTGTTCGATTTGCGAGAGGCGGGCGAGATGAACAATGAGCGGGTCATAAAACGGACGTTTTTTGACCTCGAAGATGCGCCCCACCGCCACAGGACTGAGGGCGTTGGCACCCAACCCATAGACGGTTTCGGTCGGGAAGGCAACCAACCCATCCGCGCGGAGACGTTCCGCCGCCTGCGCAATGACCGCCGGGTCGGGATTGTTTGGATCGAGTGTGAAGGTTTGGGTTTTAACGGAGTACACGGTTAGCCGTCCACCAGCCTGACCAACAGCGCGAGCGTCTCGTTCAACTTGTCGCGGCGGTCGAGATGTTTCACCAGATATTCGCGGGCATTGCGTCCCATTTGCTGGAGGCGCTGCGAGTCTTTTGACAATGCAAGAATGGTCTCTGCCAGCATGGCATCATCGCCCGGCTGGACGAACACCCCCCCGCCCGACTCTTCCATCAGCCGCCGCGAAACGCCGTCAATGACCAGGACGGTGGCGCGTCCCGCCGCCATGTAGTCGAAGACCTTGTTGGGGTAGGTGGTGCGGAACATGGGGATGTCCTGCAGGATGGCGAGACAGGCATCCGCCGCGGCGACGACGCGCGGCATGTCTTTTTTGGGGCGCACGCCGGCAAAGAGGACGTTCGAAAGTCCCATGCGCTGCGCTTCCGCTTCCAAACGCGGGCGTTCCTTCCCGTCGCCGAACAGGACAAAGCGAATCCTTTCCTCGACCTTCAGCCGCTTCGCCGCGCGCAGGAGCGTGTCAATGTCGTTTGCCTGTCCCAGCGCGCCCGCATACAACACGACGAACTTATCCTGCAGACCCAACTCCGCCCGAATGGAGACGCCGTCCACAGTAGGGTGGAACATGTCCACGTCCGTGCCGTAGGGGATGTACGTCACTTTGTTCGCCGGCACGCCCTTTGCCAGCATATACTCGCGATAAGCAGGCGAATTGACCAGAATGTGCGTGGCGCGCGCGTACAAAAACCGCTCCAGCCAGCGCGCCAGCGCAATCACGAGCGGATTCTTCAACACGCCCATGCTCACGCCGAACTCGGGCCACAGGTCGCGCACTTCGAGCAAAAACGGCTTGCGCCGCATCCACGCCACGAACCACGCCGAAACCGCCTGAAAGATGGGCGGCGTGGTGCCCATCACCAAATCCACATCGCGCACTTGCAGTGCGGTCCACACCGAGCTGAACATAAAACTGAAAAACGAAATCACCCGCCAAAAATAACTGCGATGCAGGGCGGGATAAATATACGAACGCAGCACCCGCACGCCGTCGAAATTCTGCTCGGCGAAAAGTCCCCTTCGCGCCACCGTGCGCTGACCGGTCTGATAATTCAAATCGCTGGCGACGATGACCAGTTCATGTCCGTGCGATTGCAGGAATTTCGCCATCTCGAAATGGCGGGTGTGTCCGGGTTCTTCGGGCGAGACAAAGGCTTGATTGATTAACAGGATACGCATCGGGGGAGGATTATAGCATTGGGAGGAGAATCCGCTTCGGGCTTAAGCGGGAAGCGGATCCACATCAAAAAGCCGCGCTTCACGCTGAAACCGTCTCCCCCACCATCCCATTGTGCATAAGGCTGGCGATGTTAGAAAACGCCTCATACGCAACGGCGTATTGTGCGCTCTCTGGCGCACTTTTGCAAAAGGTCTAACAAACAAAACTGGCTACACGCAAATTAAACATCAAAAACTCTCTTCCTTCACGACACTTCCGCAAGGATGGCGTTCTGATAGTCTTTGAGAGTCCAAGCGTATAGAATAAACCCGCAGAAAGGAATATAGCCATGGAAATTCCACGACACTGGAGACTCAAGAAACAACGCTACGGACTGGTTGGCGAGGTCTGCCCTCATTGCGATTACAAAATCTTCCCCCCGCGCGATGTCTGCCCGAACTGCGGCGACGAAGCCAAGGAACTTTACACCTTCAGCGGCAAAGGCGAGGTTTATTCTTATACGACAGTTTATGAAGCGCCCGCCGGCTATGACACTGCCGCGCCTTACACGGTCGCTCTGATCAAACTCGAAGAGGGTCCCATGGTCACCGCGCAGTTGACGGATGTGGATCATGCAGAAGTGCAAATCGGCATGCCGGTTGAGATGGTCACGCGCAAAATGCGCAACGATGGCGACGAGCGCGGATTGATTGTGTACGGGTATAAGTTCCGACCTCAAAATTTTGTACCCCAGCAGTAGAGCCTCCGGACTCAGCATCTTTTCGTAGAATATCGAGAAGATTCAGTCGGATCTGTACAAAAAGATTTCGGTCTATATCGATATCAACACGCTCAACTAAAGTATCAACAACCCGTTTCTTAAGCACAAAAATATCATGTTGCTCCTCAGGCGTCTGGGGAGCAACAAGTTTTAACTCCTCAACGCCGGCTCTCAGGTCAGCCAAGAATTCGACCACATTCTCCTCCCAATTATTCAAGGCATTAATATTGATGGTTTCTCCAAGCGTGGCAAGTTCCTGCTTAAGAGTTACCTCCTGAAAGGTAAGCTGGCTCAGCTGATATTCCATGTCATTGGTGGTAAAAGCACCTTTGCGTGCCTGGGTAATAACCCATTGCCGCTCTGTCAGTACCGCTTCCAACTGATTCTCAATTCTTATCCGATCCTGCTCCAATGTGCCCTGGCTTTCCCTGATTTGATTAACTATCTGTCGCGCCTGACCGAGCAGGTAATCAGGTTTGTCCATCGCAGCACAAACCTTTTGCCAGACAATATCCTCCGCCTTTTTAGCCCCTATGTGCCGCGGGCAATTTGGTGAAACCTGGTCCTTATGTGATTGTCCACAATAATAGACTCGAACGGGTGTTTTTCGCCTGATCAACTCACCCTTTCTATTCCTCTTGGACTTGTTGGTTCTTGCACCCCACTTGTAATTGCAATCACAAAAAAGCTTACCGCCGATCAGGTAATCATATTTGATGCTTCTAATCGGATGTGTCTTTTTGCTCTCCCGTACACGAAGATACCTTTCATACGTTACTGTATCAATAATGGGTTGAACCGGGATCTGGAAGGATTCACCCTTGCGAGTTTGAATCTTAATGCCATAGGCATATTCCTTGGCGGCAATCAATACTGCCTGAATACTTGACCTTGCCCATTGCATTCTCCTTGGGATGCTGCTGCCCTTTTGAGGCGCGTTCGCCGCAATCAACCGCTTGCGAATTTCCAAAATCGGCACTCCCTCCACATACCAGGCAAAGATCTGCCTGACCCAAAACGCTTCATCCTCAACCACTTCGATGGCATCCCCAACCCGCATATAGCCGTAGCGGTCCTGCCCGGTATTTGCCTTGCCTGATTTAAGACGGGCTTTTACACCCATCGTCATGCGTTCCTTCATCCCATCCAGCTCCATTTGTGCAACCCACGCACGAAGCGGAGCAATCTTGGGATCAAAAGTTTCCCTGGCAAGCATGATCTGTATCTTGTGTTCCTGAATGGTCTCCAACACCAGAAGCATGGAACGCATACCCCGGTAAAGACGATCTTCACGCCATGCAAGAATGATGTCAAATTCACCCTTGGATGCGTCTCTAAGCATGGACAACAACCCGGGGCGGTCGGATCGCGTGCCGGATGGCTCCACCAATTTATTCCGGACACGATATTTTTCAATATCCCGATACACTCCGACTATCTTCAATCCCTGATCAGCAGCCAATTTCCGACAATCCGCTTCCTGCTCCGCCGGACTTGATTTCTCACCTTGATGTTCAGAAGATGTGCGAACATAAATCACTGCACGTGGTTTCATTGTTATCTCCAGATTACATGCCCTGCATGATCCAATTGGCGCTCACCCGGATATGACCTATCAGCGATTTGAATCCTGTTGTTCTACTGGAAGGATTTGATCGATTTCCAGTTCCGCCCGTCGGCCACTGTCCACCATTGCTGGAACTGCCGCCATTGCCGGTTGTATTCTCCAAAATGCCCAGCAGATGCAGGCGAATCGTCACGGTGAACTGGTGATCCCGGTCAACGGAAACTTTTTCCACAAGGGTTTCAATAATCTGGCGTTTCAACTCAACGACTCTTCGCTGTTCAGCGGGAGCTTCAGGCATGCGATGCAATGCCTGAATGCCCTCCTTCAAATCAGCAAGATATTGCTGAACCTTTCCCTCCCAATCAACCAGCAATTGAGCATCAACCGCATCCTGGATGGCATTCAGTTGCTTCTTTAGGTCCACCTCTCTTATGGACATATCCATCAAATGTTGATCCATGTCAGCCTCGGAGATAACCCCCTTCCTCGCCTGGGTGATCACCCATTGCCGGCCCACGACCAGGTTGTCCAATTCCTTCTCAATGAGTTCCTTGTCGTTCCCGCTTATCAGCGCATCCGTTTTCAACTCATCGACCAGAATCTTCGCCTGTTCCAGGAGAAGTTCGGGGTGATTGATGGCATTACAAACCTGCCGCCAGACATTTCGATCCGCCTCCGCATTTTTTACGTAACGCGGACAATCAGGGGATATAAGTTCGTCGTGCTTGCAAACACAGGTGTAATTGCCCCGAATCCTGCCGACTTCCCATTCGCCATCCCATTGATCGCGGGATGATTTCGAGATGCGAATTCCCATCTTGTAACCGCATGGACAGTAAAGCAAACCCCGGATCAGAAAATCAATTTTTGGAACCTGTTGCGCCGGATGGATATAACTCTCCCTCAACTCCATGAATTTTCGATAGGTATCCATATCCAGAATGGGGATAAGCTTCATTTGAAATTGTTCCCCTTCCCGACTCTGGGTTTTGACGCCCCTGGCATAGTCGCCGGCTCCGTGCAGAATTCCCTTAAGGCTGTTGAAAGACCACGGGATTCGACGAATAGCCGTCGTATCCTTTTGAGGGGCATTTGCCGCGATCAAGCGTCTGCGCATCTCGCGCATCGAAACGCCGGCGATATACCAGGCAAATATCTGCTGGACCCATTTCGCCTCCTCCGGAACCACTTCGATCTGTTCCCCCACACGGCGATAGCCATACCGATCCTGACCCGAATTCGCCTTGCCAGCCTTGAGACGCGCCTTCACCCCCATCGTCATGCGTTCCTTGATATTCTCCAGTTCCACCTGGGCGAGCCAGGCTTTCAAGGGAGCCGTTGCCGGATCAAAGGTTTCCAGCGCCAGCATGATGGTCAGGTTGTGCTGTTGGATCGTTTCAAGGATCAACAGCATTGCCCGCATGCCGCGATAAAGCCTGTCCTCCCGCCATGCGAGAATGACATCGAACTGATCGTCAGCGGCATCGCGAAGCATTGCCAGCATCGCAGGGCGGTCATAGCGTGTCCCAGAGGGTTCCACCCATTTGTTTTTGACACGATACCGTTCGATATCGCGATATACATTGACAACCACCAGCCCCTGTTGTGCGGCAAACTTCCGGCAATCCGATTCCTGTTCGGCAGGGCTGCATTTTTCGCCCTGTTGTTCGGATGATGTGCGGACATAAATCACTGCTCTTTTACCCATAGAAAACTCCAAAAAGTTTTGTTATTTGTTTTGTTTCGATACCTGAAGGGATCATGGCTGGCTGGATCCCTTTAGGTCATTCCTGAACTGCTATAGTTGCAACTTGACCAATGCCTCCCGGAAAAGCTGGTCGCCCAACACCTGGGCCTGCTCCTCCCGGGTCAACCCCAATCTGGCAGTGACATCAAAAAGAAGCAGCCCAACCGAGGCGGGAACATTGATCAGGCTGTCCCCTTCCGCAGCCTGCTCCCATTCCTGGCGCAGCACGGAGAGATTTGCGAGAGTTGACGCCCGGTCTGGCATGACCACCCGGGCGGCTTTACGAGTCAAAAATTGAACATCCATAGGTTGTCTCCTTGTTTGGGCGTTTCACTTCCCCCAGCCGGAAAGCAAAACGCCCCGATGGAATCCCACCAGGGCGTTTGCAGAGGCTATAATACGAATAGCCCGCCTACCGCTGATATCGGTGGGTTGGGTCAGGGCGTGTATCGTGTTCCAGCACTTTACGCGCCCGTTATTCGGTGCAAATACATTTTACCAGTAAAATGTATTTTTAACAAGCAAACAACGGATCGTGTAAAAAGGATTTATTTTTTGATCACTTTGGGACCATGCCGCCTATCGTCGGATTTTTCCGCAGTTTTCAGATAGGACAGCAGGGACTTTTTGCTGATTGCCCAGACCGGACCAAATTTATGGGCAACCACCTTCCCCGCTCGAACAATGATGCGCAGATATTCGGCATGATAACCGCTTACTTTCGCCGCCTGTTGGATTGTCAGCCATTCGTCATCAGTCATTATTTGCGCTCCAACAGGGAATTATACCTGTCGTTCACAGCGAGGGATACGCCCAGTGTATTAAATTTTCAATTGAGACAAACCATGCAAAGCCTCCAATCATTATCATTCGCTATTCATCGCGACGTACAACAGCCTTCTTCTTTTTTCGTGGTTGATGAACCTGCTGATCCGGTTTTGGATCCAGCGGTTCCGTCTTTTCATCCGCAGCCTGCCGGCGCAATCGAACTTTTCGACCATACTCTGCGATTGCCCTGAACATCAGTCGCAGGGCAATGCGATCTGCATCCAATGGAGGAGTGTTTTCCAAGATCAGTCCTCCCGCATATTTATTTTCATTTTCATCATCACATTACTTCCTCTTCATTCAATGTTGTACTTCCCCACTGTTTTACAAGGCGAGAGTCAAGTTTGAGTTCAGTATGTTTGATAATTTGATTATGAAAATTCAGATCCACTGTCAAAATCAAATGCGATTAACCATCGGAGCATCTATTTCCTATAAATAATGTCCTATTTATCGAATTTCAAAAATGTAAGCAATTTTTATCTTCTTTGTGAAATTTATCTCAGGTAGAATCCTCGCCCCATGAAACTTTATTCCTTGATTCGAGCCAATAAATATGGTTCACCCAAAAAAATGATCCTGATTGTCCTGCTCAAGATTGCCCTCATAGGTATTTTGCTGCATATCACCTGGTCTTATGACAACCTCGAAACCGGGCTGGGCACCGCAATGGCGCAAGTCGCCATCATGTATCATGTGGTCCTGCTGATGATATTGGTCACGGTTGGAGTTGGTCTCGGTCTTTGGATCGACCAGTTGATCCGTTTGAAGAAATCCATCTTCCATCATCCGCAAAAAGGAAGCTGGACCGAGGCGTTCATGAATCTGTGGGGCTATGAATTGAAGGAAAAGGAAGTGGTGCAAATCCAAACCACTCCCCCTGAACCACAGATGATCGAACCCTTTGACCTCTTCAACATGCCGGCTCGACGCGGTCGCAAACCCACTTTTCCCCTGGAGCGCTGGCTCCCCATTGCCATGAAGTGGGAAAATCGCGACCCGATGCGCGATGCCTTCACGCTTGGGGAATTGATCGCCGAGCATCTGGGAACCAATTCAGACGGCTCCCCGATTGTCTCCGAACAAACCTACTACAGTGTCTGGCGGCAGCGCGCGATTGATGAAATCCGCCGCCGGGCAAAGGCGAAAAAGTCCGCCCGCATACAGGAGCGCGAAAAAGAAATCGCGTAAGCAAGGCAACTGCAAGTTCAATTCAGGGAGGAAGCAAACTGGAACCCATACGTCAGGATATTTCCTGAAAAGCGTTTCCAATCATTTTGGATTCAAATTTTCCAAAACAATACAACCAGTCACATTGGCGATTCACGCCACTCAACCATTTAATTTTTGCATTTATGAATTTCCGTAGAATTCCCATAAATCAAACTGGGTAATTCCTTGACTCACGCCTGATAAAAGAGCCGTCACTGTACGGCTCTTTTATTTTTTTCACACGAGGTGAACATGGCGAAAGTCATCATCCATTTGCGGGATTACGAACTGACCGCGCTGAACGATCTGGCGCAGCGTGAGTACCGCGCTCCCAAGGCTCAGGCAGCCTTGATCATCCGCAGGGAACTGCAAAAGCTGGGCATGATCCCGGTCGAAACACCCATTCCAACCCAATCCGACATCCACCCTGTGGATGAACCAAACCAGTTGGAAATGAAAGGAGGGTAAATCATGATTGCAGGAATTCTTTCCGGTGTGGCAACCTGCTTCGGCCCTATCGCAGTGGGGCTGATCATCGTTCTGCTGGTGATCGCGTTTCTCCGCTAATCCATAACCCATTCGAGGAAATCCATCTTATGTCCACCAAAGTTATTTGCATTGCCAATCAAAAGGGCGGGGTCGGCAAAACCACCACCGCCGTTTCCCTTGCCCACGGTCTTTCCCAAAAGGGCCGGCGCGTTCTGCTGATCGATCTGGACCCACAGGGACAATCCGCCACCGCCCTGGGACGCAACCCCGAGCCCGGCGCGTTTTATCTGCTCACAATGGGAAGCACCCCCCAGGAGACCACCTTTGTGCAGTCGTGGGTGCGTTTTTCCGGACGGGAGGGATTGTATTTATTACCGGGTGACCAGCAGACAATGGCAGCCCAGACCGTGCTCAACGCGCAGGATAAACCCATCTCCGCCATCCGCCAATCGATCCAACGCTTCTTCAAGGATGGACTTCATTACATCCTCTTCGATACGGCGCCCAGTGTGGGCGGTATCCAGGAACGTGCGGTCTGGGCCTCTGACCTGGTGATCGTGCCAACTGCCACCGAGTTCCTTTCTGCAGACGGCGTCTCGAAGGTGCTGCTCATGATGAGTGTGCTTCAGGAAAAGAAAAACTGGCGCGGAAATCTATTGGGCATCCTGCCGACCTTCTTCGACGAACAAACCCGCGAGAGCAAAGCCACAATGGAAACCCTAATGGAACGGTTTGATACGAGTGTCCTGCCGCCCATCCATCGCTCCACACTGCTCAGAGAATGCGCCGCCGAAGGCAAGACGATCTTTGAAATGGACGAACTATGTCGCGCCGCGAAGCAGTATCAGGCGCTGACCCAGCATGTGATGAAGTTCTAGGAGTGGATATGACCGGAAGACGCGACCCCTTTGACAAGACCGAAACACCCAACCCCGTTCAACCACCCAGCCTCTATGACTCGCTGCGTGTGGCAGCGCCGCGCAAGCGCAACCGTCAGTGGGAAAAACAGCAACAGAGCCGCAAGGTGGTCTATCGCGGCATCGATCCCAAACTGGCATTGAAAGTCAAGGCAATAGCCGACGACCTGCTGGTTCCCTCAGGTGAGGTGGCGTGTGTGGTGCTCGACTACGCCCTGCGTTCCTATGAACGCGGGGATTTCGATCTCCATCCCCGACCCAATCCGGAACGCATGCGCATGACTCTCTTCCCACGAAGCGACTCCTCACATTCGTTCAACAGACCTCAACGTACTGCCAAACATAAACGACCGGAGGCCTTGTGGAAGGTCATCACCACCTGGCGCGGCTTCCCGCCCGAACTCAAACAGGAACTGGCGGCGCTGGCCTCCGAGGATGGCTTGCATGTACCCATCGGGGAATTGATCACAGCCCTGCTGCGCTTTGGTCTGAAAGCCTATGAAACAGGATTGTTGAGGCTGGAACCCAAACCGAAATCCACCACATTCACTTTAGCGCACAAAGGCAAATGATGAAGTTCCACCAAAAAAAACTTTTTCAATGGAATGAGATGAGGGACGCAGGCGGCATGGACAACGTGCCGCCTGCATCCTGTCCACGCGCCGCCCACACATCCGCCTGCACTGCCGCCTACGTCGAACGCTCAGGAAGGGCTGAGGCGAAAGAAATCCACCATGAACGGTCTGGGAGACCCAGGCTTGTTTTACGGGGATGTTCGGCATGAGCGATCTTCAACAAGCCTGGAGTTCCGTGCTGGCTCAATTGCAGTTGGACATGCCGCGCGCCTCGTATGAAACCTGGGTGCTCGGCACGCAAGCCCTGGAATTGAAAAACGATGTGCTGCTTGTTTCCACACGCAATGCCTATGCCCGTGACTGGTTGGAGTCGCGTCTGACCAGCACAGTCCAACGATTGCTGGTTGGGATTTTGAATCGTTCCGTCTCTGTGAAGTTCGTTGTTGGCGATGAGTCACAGGAAGAGATGGAGATGGAAACCGAAGCGGATGAGATGGAAGAATCGGAATTAAACATCGAGCCTGTGCAGTGGCTGGATTACGACCGCATCGTCCAGCCGCACAAGCAGGTCGTGGTGAAAGGCTATCTGCGAAGACTGGGGATGGAGATCGGACCGAAGGCGGTCTGGTTGTATGTTGGCTTCCATCAAGCGGCATGGCGGGTGCAGGATCAGAATGGTCCATCTGGAAAGCCGCTATACAGCCGTGAGGTGATGCGTTTCAGCGCCATGAGCAACGGTGCCTTCTGGCGATTGTTGAAACACGCCGGCATTCAAGCACACCTGACCGGACTCGTGCAACGGGTCGATTCACAGGATGCGCGCCGCTTCCGGCGTGGACGGGACGGACGCCCGCATCGCGCACCGATCCGTTACCAGGTCTGCATGACCCCGCGCCTGACACGCGCTGACGCCACGGCGGTGCATCTGCGATTGAAAGCCTTGATCGAAAAACACAGTTCCACCACCAGCGCCTTACAGGAAATGCTGGCAGTCGAAGATGTCATGGAACTCCTCGATCCGTTGGACGTGAAGTTATCCCATCCCCCATTGAACACGGTGATGGATATGGTGAAGCTGGAAACAGGTGAAAAGTTTTCAGGTGAAAACTTTTCACCTGAAATCGAGCGTCTGGCGCAGGAACTGCATCGCAGGATCATCAACTGCCTCGGTGACATCCACATCCCGCACTACTTCATCACGGAAACCATCCACCGCTACAACCTGACGCCCGCGCAGGCCTGGTTGATCACGGTCGCGCGCGATATGGCATTCATCAATGCCCGCACCGGCGAACGCCGGGATGTGGTGACGTTCAAACGCGGGTATCAGGAGATGGCGGAGTTGATCGGCTCCACCCGTTACAAGACCGTGCAAGCCTGGCTCCATCTGCATTGGACTTCGCAACAACGCGGGGGCAACCTCTCCCGCTTTCTGCAGGAAATCGACCTGCCTGATTCAAAGACCTACGCCGACCTGCGCGTGGAGTCGATGTCGCGTGCCTTTCGGGTATTGCTGGACGAACCGCTGGACGCAGATGGGAGGAATAAGGTGGACGCAAATGGGAGTCATATGGCAGACGCAGATGGGAGTAATAGCTGGACGCAAATGGGAGCATTAGCAGACGCAAATGGGAGTCATATGGTGGACGCAAATGGGAGTGATTTAAACTCTTTTAAACACCCCTTAAACACCGACAAGAAAAACACTTCCACCACCCAGCACGCCTGCGGCGAAAAAAATCCGGCGGAGGCGGTCGCTCCTGATTTTTGGGAACTCGAAGCTCTTCTGCAACAGAATGATGTGCATCCCAAAGTCCAAAAGGAACTGCTCGAAGTTCAAGCCTCCGTGCATGCCTTTGTCTCGTGGGTGCTGTATGTCGCCAGCCCGCAAAGTGGGAATCTTTCCGATCCCCTGGGCTATGCCATCAGCCGATTGCGCGAGCATCCCCTGCGTGAAGCGCGCGGAGTCTTTCGCCAATTCGCCGACCTGACACCGAAGGAGTTGCTGGCGTTGATCGACTCCACCCCCACGGGGGGCTATGAACTGCCCACAAAAATTGAACATCCCCTCGCGCACGCCTGGAAAAAGGCGATGGGTTCCAACAATCCAAGGCTCCCCATTGTGCGCGAAATCCTCTTTGGCGAAGGAGCCAGTGAATAACATGCAACTACAGTTTCTGATCACCTCCGAACAACGCGCCTCCGGCGCCATGTTCATGGAGTCGTTGAACGACACCGTCCTGGCGTTCATCTATCCCACGGATGGCAGGCGGACCTTCCATACCTTCTTCTGCCCGCCCATGCGCATCATTGCGCTCGGCGCGGATGGACAGGTGGTGTTCGATGAAGTCATCACCCAATGGCGCTGGGTGAAGTTGCCCATTTGCCGGTACGTGATCGAGACCGGACCGAAGGTGGACTATCGCCCGTATCTCCAGACGGTCTTATCCGTTGCGCCGGACCTGCCGCAGCTGGGCTCAATGGATCCAAGCCTGCGCATGGACAGTTTGTTGTTTGCATTGCTGGCGGAAGCCGTCGCCGACATCCGCCGTATTCGCGACGCCCATCGCGGTGAGGTGCGCCCCGAAATCCAACGACACCGGTTCGAAGCCTGGGAACGCGGGCAGATCGTGAGTTCCGCCGGGTTCCTCCTGGATTTTTCGCGTGTCTGGAATCTGCCGGATGGCGCGGTGAAGTTATCCTACTCCGTCCTGAAAGCGGAGGAACCATATCTCGATGAGATCGTGGCAGCCTCCGTCGCCGGCATCCCCTGGCGGCACGAGTTTCCCAATCACTGTATGCGTTGCGGCAAGTCCGCTTCCTGGCGACCGATCCTCAATCCCACACCGAACGCACCAGTGGAAATTCTGTGGCGTTACCAGCGACCGGAAAACGCCATCCCGATCTGTCATCACTGCACTGAAACCTTGAACCTGTTGCGGGATGAGTCGTTGCAACTTGATCTGGTCTGGGGACTTTGGGGCCCGCGCTTCGAAGCCTTTTGGGCATGGCATCGCGCAAGGAAGAACAACCGCTTGCCGAGGGATTGGGACATGTACGCCCATCCGCTCTGGCCATGGGAATTTGGCGGCGAAAGCTGGGAAAGCGGCAGCGGCGCTTTGAGATTTGCCGAACCGCGACCACCTCATCAGGTCATCCGGGATGAACAACACATGCAAGCCTTGCGCCGTGGGTTGTACAGCAAAAAATTTCGCGGGCGACAGCCGGGCGAGACCCCCTTGCAGAAGTTATTAGACTTCCGGCTCGATATTCTACAAGGAGAACCTCGATGACCTTTTTTGCCTTTCTCGGCGCGCTTAGTTTGAGCGTGCTCGCATTTGAACTGCTGAACGTGTTCCAGAATGCCTTCAGCACCTTTGGCGGTAATCGCCTGAGCCAATACACTTCACAACCCCAAGCCAAACGGCGTTCCACCTGGGAGGCTTTGTTGGTGGCAGTATTGCCTGGACGCTTCGATCCGGATCAGGCAAAGAACATGGGGGATGTGATCAGCCTGCTTCGTCGTGCCGGCTATCCCTACGACACCCCCGGTGAATTCTATGCCGTGGCGATCCGCGATTTCTCGACCTTCCTGCTCGTGGGCGGGATGTTGGCGGGCGCTTTAGCTGCCATGAACATCATTGTTGCCGCGCCGGTGATCGCCATGATCTTCATTCTGCTTGGACTGCGCCGACCCTATGTACGCTTGAAGACTCTGGCAAAGAAACGCGCTGAGTCGCTGCGCAATAACATGTTGATCGGTTTATCTGTGTTGAGTTCGTTGTTGTCCTCTGGTGTGGGTGTGCAGGAAGCCTTGCGCCGCGCCTCGACTGTGGGTGGTCCGTTTTGTAATCTATTGGGTTTACTGGTGGCACGTATGGAAGTGGAGGACTTTACCAAAGCCATTGATGTCACACGCGCCCACCTGCCTGATCCGAAGGATGTGGAGGCAAATCTCTTCCTGCGCGACATCTATGACTTCTTCGCCAACAATCGTCCGGTCTTGTCCAGCGTGCAGGGTTTGCAGGAGTCGGTACATCGTTCCGTGGTGGAGTCCACTGAAGAACGCGCGGCTTTGGTGCGCCAGCGCGCCGGCTTGTTTGGTGTGATGGCAGTGTTGGGTTTGGTGTTGGCGATCATCGCGCCGTTTATGGGTTCGGGATTGATGTAATGCCAGGTTCACGAACTCCGAATATGTATCATCCCTTCTGGCGTTCACTTGCCTACTGGATCTTCGTCACAGCGGCTATGCTCGCTGCGTTTTTCATCGTCCGCAAACTGACTCTCTGTTGGACCCTGACTGCCCTGCCTGGTGTACCACCTGCAGAGTGCGCCTTCCAAAACCAGTCATCTTCCGATCTGCCGGCGCTGCCCGATCCTGCTACTGCAAACAATCTTCCAGTCGAATTATCCGCACCGGAAATGGAATTGCCCAAATGGGACGGCGCCAGCCGGATCAACATCGCTTTCTTTGGTTTGCGTGGCGACGATGGACAAGGGGAAGGCTGCCCGACCTGCACCGATACGATCATGGTTTTGACCGTGGACCCCGTCACAAAAACTGCCGGCATGTTGTCCATCCCACGTGATATGTGGGTCAACATTCCCGGCGCAGGATACAGCCGCATCAACACCGCTTGGGCAATTGGCGAGAATGCCAAACTTCCAGGCGGTGGACCACAACTTGCAATGCAGACCGTCTCGCAATTCATCGGCGTGCCAATTCATTACTATGTGCAGGTGGATTTTGGGACGTTTGTGTCGTTCATCAATCTGATCGGCGGCATCGATGTGTATGTCGAGGAACGTATGGTGCTCGATCCGCTCGGCGCGGGACAGGATCATTTTGTATTGAAGCCGGGAGATTATCGCCACCTGACCGGACCGCGCGCCCTGGCATATGCACGCTGCCGGCATGAATCACAGGGCTGTTCGGGCGGGGATGTGGGTCGTGCCAAACGCCAGCAACAGGTCATCCTTGCGATCCGTGACAAGGTACTGGAAGGGGAAACCTTTGCTACCTTGATTACCCAGGCACCGCAGTTGTATGCAGAATTTTCATCAGGCATCCACACCAACCTGTCACTGGAGGATGCAATCCAACTGGCAGTGTTGGCGAAAGACATTCGGGTGGATGACATCAAGAGAGGCGTGATCGATTCGACGATGGCGAACCCGGCGGATACAACCATCAACGGTGTGCAGGCAAACGTCCTGCGTCCAGTCCCGGATCTTATTCGCATCCTGAGGGATGAAATCTTTGTCCCAGGCGGTCCACTTAGCCCAATGGCGCAAGGTGATCCAGTGGCGCTGATGCAATCTGATCAGGCGAAGGTCAGGATTATCAATAACACCTATACTGCCGGTTTGGAGCAACGCACAGCCACCCTCCTGACCGCGCAAGGTATGCAGGTGGTGGAATATGGCGTGCCAACCGGCGCATCAAACACCACGAAAATAATTCTTTACTCTTCAAAGTTATATGCCCTGCGGTATTTGACGGAACTCCTTGGGGTGGGAAGTCAGCAGATCACCATCCAGCCTAATCCAGCGTCCACAGTGGATATGGAGATCCGACTTGGAGAGGATTGGGTAGGCAGAGTCCCGAGCGGGTATTAGCCCATCCACTGGTTCTAAAAACAAAAACGCCCCGTATCCGTCGGAGCGTTCGAAGGGAGAAATTCAAAGCCCATTTTTATTTGAGAAAATGCTTGACTTTTAATTATTCCTGTTCTAAAATACAATTTAGATTAGACTAAATTTATCGGCTTTATCTGTATTGGAGGCATGTATGAAAAACCAACTAAGTCGGCGGGATTTCCTGAAACTGGGGGCTTTTGGTGTGATCGGGGCTGGAGGCGCAACTGCCATCATGCAGTCCAAAGGTAAATCCCACTCACGCCATAACCTCCCTCCCATGCAAGACATGGATCATGGGGGCGGTGTCATTCCTGGTACGGGGGATGTGGACTATGAAAAAAACGGCTTTAATCCGGGAGACATACTCACTGACTTCGACTATGGAAAAGTATCCATTCTTCCCGATGGCAGAACCCTGCGTGAATATGAAATCACGGTCATCAACAAGAACATAGAAGTTGTGCCTGGCATCGAATACCCCGCCTGGACGTATAACGGGCGCATTCCGGGACCGACCATTCGTTGTACGGAAGGCGACTTGATCCGCATCACGATGACCAACGGAAGCAACCATCCTCATAGCATGCACTTTCACGGTTTCCACCCGGGCAACATGGATGGCGTGCCCGGTTCGGGACCAGGCGGATATGTCGAACCCGGCGACAGTTTTACCTACGAGTTTGATGCGGAGCCATTCGGTCTGCATCTCTATCATTGTCATGTCTTTCCGCTGGCGCGCCATATTGCCAAGGGTTTATATGGCACGTTCATTGTGGATCCCAAGGAAGGTCGCTCACCCGTGGATCGTGAAATGGTCATGGTCATGAGCGGCTTCGATGTGGATTTCGATGATGTCAACGATTTCTATGCCGTCAATGCCATTCCCTTTTACTATCAGAATCATCCGATCCAGATCAAAGTCGGCGAGAAGATCCGCATCTATCTTGTGAACATCCTGGAATTTGATCTGCTCAATTCCTTCCACCTGCATGCCAATTTCTTCCATTACTACCCAACAGGTACCAGCCTGACCCCCTCCGAGTTCACGGACACGATCATTCAAGGTCAAGCCCAACGCGGGATACTGGAGTTCTCATACAAATATCCCGGCATGTACATGTTTCATGCTCACGTAACCGAATTTGCCGAATTGGGCTGGAACGGCATGTTCGAAGTAACCGAATAGTTTAGAGGTATGTCATGACTCAAAGTCCATCCAATCGCTTCACCTTCCGGACCTTTATCCTGCTGCTCATCCCGATCATTCTTCTCGTCGGCGTGATCGTCCTCTTCCTTTCCACAGGGGGAGGATTGAATCTCGACTCTGCCGCGCCGGTTGAGAATCTGGATATCGAGCGGTATGTTCTCAAACAAGGCAGCATCGAATTGCAGGTGCGCAACACGAGTCCGGAGGAAATTACCATCGCCCAGGTCATTGTGAATGATGCGGTCATGCCATTCGAGGTGTATCCAGATGCAGTCGTCCCTCGATTGGAGCGTGCCACCATTACCATCGCTTATCCGTGGTCGTATGGTGAGGCATATGGCTTGATCATCTTTACCGGAAATGCCATTCCCTTCACAGTGGACATCCCGGTTGCGTTCGAAACGCCTCAACCGGACACCGCCACCTTCTGGGGATTCACACTCATCGGTTTGTATGTCGGCGTAATCCCGGTCTTTCTGGGAATCTTCTGGTTTCCGGCGTTGCGACAAATGGGACGCCGGACCATGACCTTCCTGATGGCGGCAACGGCGGGTCTGCTGGTCTTTCTTGGGCTGGACACGGTCGCAGAAGCGCTGGAGTTTGCCGGGAAGATCCCTTCCTCCTTTCAGGGGATCGGCTTGATCGGAATCGGTGGAGTGGCAACCTTCCTGTTGTTGGAGGCGATCTCGAAACGCCAGTCTGAAATCACCGGCAACGAAGCGGATAAGCGGCTGGCTATCGCCTTTGTGATCGCGGTCGGCATCGGCATTCACAACCTTGGAGAAGGGCTGGCAATAGGCGCTGCTTATAACGTCGGCGAAATTGCTCTGGGCACTTTCCTGGTGGTGGGTTTCATCATCCAGAACATTACTGAAGGATTGGGCATCATTGCGCCAGTCCTGCGTGATAGACCCGGGGTCGGCAGGCTCGCGATCATGGGGTTGGTCGGTGGAGCGCCTGCCATTCTGGGAGCCTGGATCGGAGGATACACCCCCTCGCCCTTCCTGACGGTGCTATTCCTTGCCATCGGCGCAGGCGCGATCTTCCAGGTGATCTACGAAATCGCCAAACTGATTCAAAAGGATACACAGCGTGAAGCCATGCCAATGATCGTCTTTAGCGGAGTCTTGACCGGTATGATGATGTTGTGGGTCACCGGGTTGTTGATCAAATAGGAGCCTTCCAATGGAATCGTCTCTGACCATATCCATTCAGGATTACCTGAAACATATTTACGAGTTGACGGAAGGCGGAGAGAATGCCAGTACGAATCACCTTTCCGAACGGCTTAACGTCAAGCCGGCATCCGTGACGAACATGGTGCAAAAACTTGCCGCCGCGCAACCCGCCCTGGTCGAATACCAAAAGCATCAGGGGGTCACGCTGACCAAAGAGGGCAGGAAAGCTGCTTTGGAGGTTATCCGGCATCATCGTCTCCTGGAAGCCTGGCTGGTGCAGACACTGGGCTATTCGTGGGATGAAGTCCATGAGGAGGCAGAACGCCTTGAGCATGTTATTTCGGAGGATTTTGAACGGCGGATGGCGGCAGCAATGGGACATCCCCTGCGCGACCCGCACGGGGAGTTGATTCCCACCGCCGATCTGGTCATGCCATTGGAGGATTCAACCCCTCTCTCTGCCCTGCGCCCGAAACAAAAGGCGAAGATCCAATGTGTAAAGAATGCAGACGCGGAATTGCTCCGCCATCTTGAAGGTCTTGGACTCCTTCCCGGCGCGCAGATCGTGATCATGGATTATTCATCGTTCGATCACAACCTGACCGTGAAGTCCGGTGCAAAGGTCAGCGTTCTTGGACTAAATATTACCGGCAAGATATTTGTTGACTATCCTGATTAAGAGAGTTGTATGTTGAAGAAAAGTATTTTCCTTTTAATATTGGTTTTCCTGTCAGCCTGTCAGTCCGGCGGACCGTCCACCAAACTCACAGTGGAGTTGAGCGATTTTGCAATTACCCCCAATCAACTGTCCGTGCCAGCCGGTGCAGAAATCCAGATCAAGGTTGTCAACAATGGCACCGTGGAGCATAACTTCTATATCATGCAATATGGCGTGGATGTCGGTGATATGTTTGATGAAGAGGATATTGCCAATGCGTACTGGGAGGTGGATGCCCAACCAGACGAGAGTGTGGAATTAAGTTTCACAGCGCCCGACCAACCGGGTACCTACCAGATTGTCTGTGGGATGCCAGGGCATTTGCAGGCAGGCATGGTTGGAACGCTCGAAGTTGTCAAATAGAGATATCTGAAAGTTCAACAAAGACGGGAGAGCAAAACTCTCCCGTCTTTATTTTATGTTCCTTGATGCCTATGGCTGGCTCTCCAACATGAGACCAGCCTCTTGCCAGGCGGTTGTGCCTCCCTCCAGCATCCAGACATTTGTGTATCCCTGGACTAATAGTGTAGCAACCGCTTTTTTTGCCATGCCGGATGTCAGGCAGTAGACAAGGATCTTAGCATCCTTATCGGCTGGTAATTTATCCGTGTTTTGTTCGATCTGATCATACGCCAGACGAACATCCGTATCCGGGATGTCTCCCTCCCAAGGGGTATGAACATTGATCATGGTGAAATCCTTGTCTTCCAGCATGGTCTGTAATTCCTGCACAGATACCACTCGATAAGGAATGCCATTCATTTCAGCCTGGATACCGATCTGTTCCTGTGGCTGGCAGGCCACAAGCGAAAACAAACCGATGCCAATCAGTACCAGGCATACATTTAATCGTGCAAACATTGCGTCTCCTAATGTGTTTCTTTCTTTCATGGCTCGACGGGATAACCGGCAGTCATCCAGGCTTCAAAACCGCCGAGCATTGGGGTAACCTTACTGAAGTCATTTTCAAGCAGTATGGACGCCGCACGGGCGCTCGATTCTTCGCTTGGTCAGGTACAGTAGGTAATGATCCATTGTGCTTTATCCAACTCCGCCAGACGCGTTTCAAGTTCGGCAAGTGGAATGTTGATCGCACCGGCAACATGGGCGGCTTGATACGCTTCCACGGAACGTACATCCACTACGATAGCGGCGCCTTCCTCCAACGCAGCCTTGGCGTCGGGCAGGCTTACACGTGGAATATCCGGGTACGTCTCCTCTTCATGGGATGTAACAGACGTCGGGGTGGCGGGAACGTTTTGATTTGCCCACAGGATCGCGGCGGCAATCAATAGGAGTCCGCCGCCAAGTGCGAGAAAGAGCGGAACAGGGGACTTTTGATTCTTTCTTTTCTTCATCTAAACTCCATAAGTAACTCGGGCTAAAGTTAAACCATCGATGTGACCTTTACGGACATCGAAGGGGACGCTGTAATCAAGCGAAATATACGGTTGAAAGCTTAAGCGATGGGGGGACGTAAAATGGGAAAGGCGCGTTCCAATGAATGCAAATTGATCCGTATATTCACTTGCTGTATGATTTCATGGTTCGGATCTGTTGGGCACGGCGCAGAATGAATTCCTGTTTGCAACTGACATATCAGGCAAAGATCCAGGTTGGTTGCCCTGGCATCTTCCTGTGACTGTGACAAGCATTCGCACAGGGATGCGGCTGGAAACAAATGTGCAGACAACCCCACCAGAAGAAAAGCCAGTGTCACAATCAGGAGAACACGATGAGATCCATTCATACTTTACAATGAGATTGCCTTCCGAAGGAACATTATACTTTGGACGGCAATCTCAAAGATGAAAGTTTGTTTAGGGTTCGCGTATCGGAACTTCGATTGTCCAGTCTCCTGCTTTTTCAAAGTTAAGTGTCATGGTAATCGTGTCGCCAACCTTCAAATCCTGCGTCAAACCAACGAGCATGACGTGCAAGCCGCCAGGCTTGAAAATGATCTCCTGTTGCGCAGGGATAGGCAAAGCCTCCTGCATTTGCATGGACATCACGCCATTGTCATCCATCATACTCATGTGTACCTCGGCAGCAGATGCGACGTCCGTGCTGGCGCTGAGCAATGTATCATCCGCGTCGGTCGCATTACTGATAATGAAATATACCGCGCCGTTATTGCCCGAAGCGGCAGGGCGAGCCCAGGCATCCATTACCTTGAATTCACCCGACCTTGCACATCCACTGACCAACAATGTTGCCAGCAGGATTGTAGAAATCAAAAGTTTGTTTTTCATATGTGTCCTTCTTGAAAATAGAATTTGACTTTCATCGTCTGCTTTGAACCTTTGGTTCGCAGCAAGATGCCTGGATAAACCAGTATTGTTCAGTCGTTTTTTTTGTCAATGACAACCTCATCAAGGCGACATCCCCTCATGATTCGTTTCTTTCGGTTCGTCCATTACAGGCGGAAACCCTTTACGAGCCAGAAGGTCCTGCATGGCGGCAATTTCGCTTGTTTGTGCATTGACGATGGATTGTGCTAATGCCAACACTTCGGGGCTTTTGGCGCTCTCCAGCGCCGCCTCCCCCATGAGCACTCCACCACGGTGGTGGACAATCATCAATTGCAGGAATAATCCATCGGCTTTCACACCCTGCAATTCGCGTAATTCATTCAACTGCACCTGGGTGGCCATCCCAGGCATTCCACCATTGACCGGCATGTCCATCCACATCATAGCCGGGTCGGTGCTGGCAATTGGATATTGCCATACGGCCAGCCACCCCTGCATCTGACCAATCTGCGCTTGTTGTGTCAGCATAATGTCCAGGGCAAGCTGTCGCATTTCCGGGTCTTCTGTCCGGTCACGAAGCAGTGTAGCCATATCCACAGCTTGTGCGTGGTGCATCATCATGTCCCTGGCAAAGCCTGCCTCAGGAGAGTTTTCGCCAGGCGCAGAGGACTGCCGTGTGCCCAGCCAGAAGGCAAGCACTGCCACACTCACCAACAATACAGCGAATGATAAGAGCATGAGAACATCTAACTTGTGCACCGCGCGGGGCAAGGACGTCTCAGGCTGTAATTCTTCGGTCATCATCATGTCTCCTAGCCTGGTTGCCCCACTCCACCCGTGCAAGGTGCTCCAGGCTCAGGTCCTTGTGGGCTCAGTTCGTATTGTTCAATAAAGTCCTTTATCCTGGGATCATCAGCCTGCTCCACCTGAAGTTGGTATCCCCAGGCGGAAATTACAATCGGGCTGGGCAGATCAGGGTATGGACTCAGCAAGCGAAAACCGCTTTGACGGGTGAGTGCCTGTAATGTCCGAACTTCCAAGTCAGGCAGGTCAGGTCGATAGGTGATCCAGACCGCGCCATGTTCAAGGGAGTGAACTCCATTTTCATTCGCGATGGTCTCGGTATACACACCACAATTTTGCCAGACAGGATTGTGGGCTCCCCCAACAGGCGGAGTCTGGTCGTAACTTACGGTTTCACTGACATGATCCCGGCTAAGAGCGGTGTATTCCGTAACTCCCTCGATCTGTTGTTTTCCCTGCTCCCTGGCGTTGAACATGAGAAAAATCGCGATAATCGCCGCGAATGCCAAACTGCCGGAGATGATGCCATTACGCAACTTCAGGCGGCGTTCCGCTTGGCGTGCTACCTTTTTTGTGGAAATGGATTTCTTGTTTTTGGGTTGCATCGGGGTCCTCTTAATCATTTAACTTTAAGATTGTATTACCAGACCGAAGATTGCTATTTTGAATCTTTCAAGATCTGTCGAATATCATCTGCAATCTCTGTGGCAGTCGTACCATACGGGAAGGTCATGAACAGACTGCCACTCTGATTCAGAACATACACACTTGCCGTGTGGCTTACCAGATAACCAGCTGCGCTATCTGATTCCTGCTTCTCAACAAAAACTCCCAACTCCTTCCAGATTGAAGCAAGCGCTGTCATATCGCCACTCAGTCCTATGAATTCAGGATTGAATCGCGCGGCATATTCAGCAACTTTATCAGGCGTATCACGGTCCGGGTCGGCGGTAATCATCACGAAACGAACCTTTTGCGCATCCTCCCCCAGGTTATCATTGACCTGTTTGAAGGTTGCCAGGGTGACAGGACAAACATCGGGACAACTGGTGTATCCAAAAAATAGCAATACGATTTTGCCTTTTTGTTCGCTCAGACGAAACACTTCTTCGTTGGCAGTCTGGAGGGAAAAGTCTGTCACAGGCAAAGGAGGGTTGATCACCGTGCCGTGAAAGGAATAAGGTTTTCTGAAGACCAATTCCACAAGCATCGTCAGCCCAATGACTGCTGTCGCGATCAACAGCACAAAATACGGATTCTTCTTAATCATGTTTCTCTCTTTTATCCATTAATTTTCTCGCGCCAAACATCCCAAGCCCAAGAGCTGGCGCGGCAAGCAGGAACAAGATATATCCATGACCCTGCCACGCCAGTACGATGCCTGCGATAAGCATGAGCAGGCTAAGGGTGACCATTGAGATTGCCAGACCTCCCTCCACATGAACTGTATCAAACCCAAATATGGCGACGGAAAGCAGGCTGATCCCCGACAATATCATCACCACAACATCCACGGAGTGCGGCAAAATTCCTGGGATCGGAACGAGCACATACAGCCCAAACCCGACAAGCAAGACAATCCAATGCCACTTAATCAATGTTGGTACCCATTCGTGTTATCAATGTTTTTCTCCTTCGCTTTGAATTTCAAATGTGGCAGGAACCTTGGTACCCGTGCCGCGTAGACTTGCCACTCCGCGCCGAATCTCTCTTCCAGCGAACTCTCTTCGCGCCGTGCTCGACGAGAGAACGAAGGCACGGTCATTATCAACAACACCAACGGCGTCCATGTGAGATATGTCAACAGGATTCCGAACATCACCAGCCAGTAGCCGAGATACATGGGATGGCGGATGAAACCGTATGGTCCGCGCTGGACCAGGCGATGCCTCTCCTGCAACGGTGCGGACGAACCTGTGCTCACACCATACATCGCGCCTAATGCCCGGCGAGCCCACAGCGTGAGAAACAGCCCGACGAGAAAGATGATCAGCCCAAAGGGACGCGCGAGCGATATTACAGGTTCGGGCATTCGCAATGGAAGAGGAATCCACAGCAGAAATCCAAACCAGATAAAAAAGGCAATCGCCGCAAATCCGAGGATGACCTGCGCCCAGGCAGGCAAGGCAAACCAACCGCTCGAAATCAAACGCGGCGCATCCAGGTGATGGATACTGCCCAGCCAACTCATAACGACGGCAAGACCCAGGGCAGTTGCGCCCATGACAATAATCAAGTTCGTAACGGCTTCGAGATCCATCGGATGGTTGAATCAACTCAACAATTCAAGCAGGAAGACTGCCAGAAAGCCGACAAAAAAAGCGGAGGTCAACAGCGGATTTTCCGCCACCTCATGGGCTTCGGTAAGTAATTCCTCCGTCACCAGGAAGAGCAACGCCGCCGCACCGAAGGCAATCACACCCGCAAGCAAAGCCCCGCTTATCAGTGAAAGCGCCGCGCTGCCTGCCACAGCGCCAAAGATAAACAATCCCGATAAGGCAATGATGCTGGAAAGTATCCGACCGCGCGATATCCTGCCTTGTTTGAGTTCCAGCGCAACCGCCAGACCAAGCGAGATTAATTCGAATGCCAGCGCAACGGTCAATAGAATGCCTTGCTTTGCGCCCGCCGCAAAGCCGATGCCCAGCATCAAACCATCCACGACGATATCCACAGCAGTCGCGACGATCAAACTTCCCGAAGCTGTTTCGCTTTTTTCGAGATTCTTCTTCGCCCTTGTTTCGCTCCACAAGCGGACCCCGAGCATGGCGGCTGTCCCCAGGGTGAATCCAACCGCCGTTGCCAGAACAGAATGTTCGTGAACGAGATCGGGCAGGAACTCGACTGCGACAACGGCAAACACCACGCCCGCTGCGAAATGCATTAAGGCGCTGCGCGTGTTCTCGCCAGGTACGCGCAAGGTAGCCCATATTCCCGCGAGTGTCATCGTTGCGGCAGGGATCAAAGCATAACCAAGAAGTTGGAAGTAGTTAATCATCGTTTATGCCGCCAGATGTTTTTCCTTATACCCCAACAACCTCAACGCATTCGCAACGACAACCAGTGTACTGCCCTCATGAAAGACAATCGCAATTCCGATGCTGACGATGCCTGTCAGGGAGGTGACGATGAGTAAGGCAATTACACCCAGCGAGATAAAAAGGTTTTGCACAATGATGTTGCGCGTGGCGCGACCCAATCCTACTGCAAAAGGCAACTTGCTCAGGTCATCGCCCATCAAGGCGACATCGGCGGTCTCCAGTGCTACGTCAGTGCCCGCGCCGCCCATCGCAATGCCGACCGTGGCATTTGCGAGTGCGGGCGCATCGTTCACACCGTCACCGATCATGGCAACCTGACCATACTCCTTCACCAAATCACGGATAACGGTCAGTTTATCTGCAGGCATGAGGTCGGCGCGATATTCGGTCAAGCCGATTTCTTTCGCAATGGCAGAAGCCGAGCGCGTATTGTCGCCTGTCAGCATGATGGTATGAGCAACACCCGTTTGCTTGAGGGCTTTCATCGTTGGGGCGGCTTCGTGGCGCAATGTATCGGCGAGAGCAATCAAACCAATCACGGTTTTATCCTCTGCGATCCACATCAGGGTCTTGCCTGATTGTTGCAAGGTATCTGCTTTTTGAAGCGCATCAGCGGGAATCGTCACCATTGCCTCATCCATTAATTTGCGATTGCCGATCCAGATCGTTTTGCCGTTCGAGACGGCGCGCAGACCGCGTCCCGTCAGCGACTCGACTTCGTCCATGACGGAAACGGGCAGACTCTGAGCCGAACGGACGACTGCCTGTGCAAGCGGATGGGCGGAACGAGACTCCGCTCCCGCAACAAGCGACACCACATCATCTTCTTTCCACCCCGAGTCTGGGAACACGACCAAATCCGTCACCTCAGGCCGACCATGAGTCACCGTGCCTGTTTTATCGAAGGCGATGGCTTTGAGGCGACCGAGATTTTCGAGATGCGCTCCGCCCTTGACCAGCACGCCGTTACGCGCAGCTTGCGCCACACCTGCAAGGATCGTGGCAGGCGTGCCAAGCGCGAGGGCGCAGGGGGATGCCGCGACGAGGAGGGTCATGGCGCGAAGAAATGATTCGTGGAAAGGGAAGCCAAGCAACGGAGGCACGATAATGACCAACGCTGTAACGATCAACACGGCGGGAACAAAGACGCGCTCGAACTTTTCGACCGTTTGCTGGGTGGGTGATTTTTGCGCCTGCGCCTCTTCCACCATTTTCATGACACGCGCAAGCGTGGAGTCTTTGGCAAGCCGTGTCACTTTTACTTCCAACGCGCCTTCGCCGTTGACCGTGCTGGCAAATACTTGATCGCCCGGAACTTTATCCACCGGGAGAGATTCGCCTGTGACCGAGGCTTGATCCACGCCAGAGTTTCCTATCAGGATGACGCCATCCACAGGAATACGCACACCAGGGCGGACAATCACAACATCTTCCAATTGCAGGGATTCGACGGGAAGTTCCTGCTCTTTTCCATCACGGCGGACAAGAGCGGTCTTCGGTGCGAGGTCTGCCAACGCGCGTACAGCAGCGCGGGCGCGGTCGAGGGCGCGTTCCTCCAGCGCGTGACCGAGGCTAAAAAGAAAGAGAAGTAGCGCGCCTTCGGCAAACTCGCCGAGGAACGCCGCGCCGAGCGCCGCCATGACCATCAGCAAGTCGGTGTCGAAATGTTTCTCTTTGATCGCGTGCCAGGCGTGTTGCGAAATATCCCAACCGCCGAAGACATATCCGCCAATATAGAGCGTAGTTGCGATCCATGCGGGCAGACCGAAAAAGGTTTCCCCAAGCCAGCCGATTATTAGGAGCAATCCTGCTGTGAGACTGAATACAATTTCACGATTCTCTTTATACCAACTGCGGAATCCTTCTGCGGGAATTTCATAGCCCAGGGATTGAACGCGCTTTTCAATGGCAGGACGGTCCACCTTATGCTTGTCATATTCCACGCGCAAACTTGCGGCGGCATAGTTGACATTTACTGCCAGTACGCCGTCCATGCGACCAAGACCATGTTCGATGACCGTCACGCAGTCCGAACAATCCATGCCCTCGATGGGCGTGAAAAGGTGATGGTAACGGTTGGCAATTCCCGCGCCTGCACGCTGTGCCAATCGCTTCACCTGTTCGAGGGTCAGCAGGTTGGGATCGTAATGCAGGCACAGATCCACGGGCGTTTTCTCGCGCTCGAGATGGGCGCGCAGGATGCCCCTTTGATTCTGCAGAGAGACTTCGAGACGGTTGAGGCATTCATCCTGCTCATCCTTCACATTGGGCAAAAGCAGGGGTATTTCCAATTCGATTGTTTTTTCCATAAGGTATGTCCTTTTCAACTAGCAGGTACGGGAAATGGTTAATAGCCCTCGCCTTGAAAAGGCAGGGCAACAGACTGAAAGGTCAAAATTAAACTGTTGGTGGGTGGGAAATATTTTCGTGCAAACACCAGGGAATAATCTGATCCGGCGTTGGCATTACGGAAACATCAGGTTTGGTTTGTGATGACTTGGGCTGTTCTGGCAGGAGAATGCCGGCATGGATGACACAGACCGACTCACTGGAAGCGTGAGCCGTGATTTTGGCAGTGTTCACCCAATGCCCTGCCATCCCGATCAGGATCAGGAGGAGCAGGAGGGTTAGCACAACTCGTTGAATGGTGTTCTTCATAATTAACCATGCAGGACGTGATCAAGTCCGCGCTTGAACAGTTCGATCACATGATCGTCATCGAGACAAACGAATACATTACGTCCCTGTTTGCGGGTGCGAATAAGCCGCTTGTCACGCAGTCCACGCAACTGATGCGAGACCGCGGACTTGGTCAGCCCCAGGCGCTCCACAAGTTCACTGACGCCAACTTCTCCATTCAGCAAAGCGCTGATAATGAGAATGCGCGTCGGGTCGCTCAACGCATCGAACAGGTTGGCGAGATCGGAGGCGACTGCAGGGGTGACCTTATCCTTTGCCACGATTAGATCCAGCGGCGAACACTCATCTGGTACTTGCGGTAGTCCTCGCCATATTTCTCTGTGAGGAATGCTTCCTCCAGCCGCACTTGAACATGGATCAGGACAAAACCAAGTACGGTAACGGTCAGGGTGGCTGCAGTGGGCAATAACAATAGCAGCCCCACCAGCATAATCAGCATCCCCAGGAAGATGGGATTGCGCGAAACGCCGAACAAGCCATGCTGAACCAGAGTGGATTTGCTTTCTTCGTCAATGCCGATCCGCCACGAGTCGCCCATTTGGATTTGGGCGACCAACACCCAGATCAAAGCCAATATGAGCAATATGATCCCGATGATCATCAGCACGGAGGAATTCATCCATGTGATTGGGGACAGCCAGTGATAGTACCCTTCCAGGAAGGAAAACACGAACACGATCAGCGCGGTGGCGATCAGGGTCAGGCGGAATAGTTTGCCAACGAAGTCATGAACGGTATCGCCATTGCCAAGTTTGTAGGGGTTGATGCCTGTTCGTTTCCAGGCAATATACGAGCGCCAGAACATGGCGAGTCCAAAGAACAGCAGGAAGTAAACGGGGAGAAAGATTTTCAAGAAGGTATCCATAGACATCTCTAAATAGTTGAATAGTTGCTCAACTATTTGCAATCATACCCCCTGCTTGAAGATTCGTCAAGATGGCAGGGTGAACCCAAACGTTGTTCCCTGCCCTGACTGACTTTCCGCCCGTACTTTCCCGCCGTGCGCCTCTACTAATTGTTTTACAATCGCCAGCCCAATCCCCGATCCGCCGCTGGCGCGTGAACGGGATTTGTCAGCGCGATAGAAGCGGTCAAAGACAAAGGGCAGATCATCAGGTGGAATGCCCTCACCTGTATCAGATACCGTGATGAGGAGGCTCTGGGTTTTATCGTTTCTGCATGTCACTGTAACCCGTCCCCCTGCAGGTGTGTGACGCAAAGCATTACTGAGCAGATTGCGAATTACCTGGGCGATACGATCCGCATCCACACTAATAGATGGCAAGTTGGGCGCAAGTTCCAATGCGAGTTCAATCTGGCTGGATTGTGCCTGCAAACGGAACGGCTCGACTGCCCGCATAATGAGTTCAGCGGGATCGATCTTCACGCGTTCCAGCTTCAATTGACCCGCTTCCGCCAGCGAAAGCAATCTTAAATCCGAAACGAGACGAGTCAATAATGCTGCTTCATCCCGCAGTGTAGCAATTTCTTGTGGACTGGCGGGCAGGACTCCATCCAACATGGCTTCCAGATTCCCCTGAATCACCGTAAGCGGAGTGCGCAGTTCATGGGCGACATCCGCGATCAGATTGCGGCGCAATTCTTCATGTTGTGCAAGCGAGTCCGCCATTTGATTGAATGCAGTTGCCAGCACGCCGATTTCATCCTGCGCTTGTGTCGGAATACGTTGATGCAAATCTCCCGCCGCGATTTTTTGAGCGGCGGAGGTTAGTCGTTGTATAGGCGCAACGATATGAAAGAAAAGCAATGAGCCAAGCAGCAACGCAACAACCGCGGCGATGATACCCGCCCACCATGTGGACCGATTGACCGATGAGACAAATTCCCCAGCGGGGCTGGTTGCATTTGGACTCGCATAAACAGGCAGAAGCGTTCCCACCTGCTGATTTCCTGCAATGACAGGCACACCTGCTGCTAAATCCGCTGATGAAAGACTCTTTCCAACATCCTGCGCGGCGCTATCGGCGATAATCGTCCCCTGCGCGTCGGCAAGCAGGAGACGCAATCCCATCATGTTCCAGGGATTGGAGGCAGAACCCATCATATCGCCGCCCATTTCCATTCCATTTCCTTCCTGCCACATGCCCCAGTTGTCCTCTCCCATCATCCCCATGCCATCATTCATCATGGATGTTCCCCAGGGATTATTGAGCAAGTTCTCCACACCCTGCCAATTCCCCTGACGACTGTAATACTGGGCAAGAGTGGGGGCAAGTTGCTGCGCAAACACCCGTCCATTTTGATCGATGTATTGGCTGAATTGTGTCTGCGTCGAACGGCTGACCAGGTAGGTGTCAATGCCGCCGCCGACCACAACCACCAATAAAAATGCACCCATTAGCTTGAGCCACAAACTACGCATCATGGCGAAACTCCGCAGAAAACCGATAACCCACACCGAACACTGTTTCAATGAAGCGCGGCGCGCGGGCGTCGTCACCCAGTTTGGCGCGCAAGTTTTTGATGTGCTGATCCATCACACGCTCATACCCTTCATAAGCCACACCCTGTGCGGCTTCGACCAACTGTAATCGGGTGAATGCCTGCCCTGGATGACGCATGAACGCGGCAAGAATCTCGAATTCGGTTGGAGTCAGATCGAGGAGCTGGTCATCCTTGGTCGCGGTATGCGCTTCGAGGTCCAGAACGAGTGTATCGGCGCGCAGGATGGGCGGCGGCTGCACCTGTCCACGACTTCGCCGCAGCACAACGCGTACACGCGCTGTTACCTCACGTGGACTAAACGGCTTGGTGACGTAATCATCCGCGCCCAATTCCAGCCCGATCAGTTTATCGCTCTCCTCACTGCGGGCAGTAAGCATGATGATAGGTGTATCCGTTTCGCGGCGGATCTGGCGGCAGACCTCCCAGCCGTCCACGTGCGGAAGGTGCAAATCCAGGATGACAAGATCGGGCTTTTCATGCCGAAAGGCTGGCATTGCCTGTGCGCCATCAGAGATGATGACAACCTGGTAGCCAGCCTGTTCGAGATACAACCGCAAGGTGCGGGTGATTTGCGCTTCGTCTTCAACGACCAAGATTTTGTCTGCCAAAACCAATCTCCTGCTATTCGAGCATGCCTAGGAAGGGGAAGACTGCTTTTGCGTTAGTGTGCGTACCAGCCAAAAAATGCCTCCGACGATGAGCGCAAGCACGCCAAGTGGAACGAGCCACATGAACGCCATGCCGAGAAATCCAAAAGGCATTCCCCAACCGCCCATCATCATCGGCATGTACCCGCGATAACCCATCATGTTTCCGTAGCCGTTCCAGCCGTCACAGCCATAACCATAGGCGGAATTGTTCCATCCAAAGGGCATGAACATGCCGCCAACCAAGCCAAGAGCAAACAGGGCGACTACGCCGATCACGATCCAGAGTGCAATATTTTTCATTGTATCATCTCCTTATTGTTGTTGATTTTTGAAATGGTTAGTTGTTTTGAGCGCCCGCTGCGATCCAATCCAAAATGGTTTGGATTTCTGCTGGAGTGAGGGGCGCGCTGCGGAAAGGCATGTAGCCGCTGTACACGTAGTAAGCAAGGCGGCTGTTGTAGACATCGCCAGGGATAATGACTGCGCCACTGGCGCCGCCTTTCAGTGCGTTCTCATATGTATCGAGATACAAGCCGTTCGTCCCGCCGTGACAGGCGACACATCGCGCTACAAAGATGGGCTGAACGTTATCTCTGAATGAAATGGATATTGAGGGAGTGGGAGAAGTCGGTGAACTGTTTGGCACAGTCGGCGTAAGGTTCCAGTTAGGGTTAGCCTGCCAGCCACTGCCATTTCCGTTCATCATGCCGCCATGCATACCACTCCAGTTATTGTCGTTCCAATCGTGCATCATGCCCCAGCCTTGTTGTCCCTGTTGTGAGTAGTTCGGATTCGTCATCCAACCATGCTCCCATTCTCCCTCTGGACTCATCATCCACCAGCCTGGTCTCCACTGTCCCTGCGGAGGAATGGCGGGCGGTGTCGCTTGTGGAATGGATGTTGCTTGGAATTGTTGCGGAACTATCGTCGGTTGAATCTGTTGTGGAACGAATGTCGGTTGGGCAAATTGTTGCACTGGGGCGCTGATGGCGCGCATCTGTGTGATGAAAGTTCCTGCCATGAACCCGCCCACCAGTACGGTTCCAGCCGCGACCAGTCCGAGAAGGATTTTTACGAATTTCATGGGGCATCTCCTGTTTGTGAAGTTACGCACAGGATAATCCCCAGATATATAGAAGTTGTGTAGAACAAGTGAAAAAGCCGTATAAATCCTTGACAGTTTCTCCTCTCGGGGTAAAATATCATTAAGTACTGATATAATGATATGAGGAACTATGATTATGATCTCTGCACCTTCCAAAACCGACCTCCAAGCCAAACTATTCCGCGGCTTCGGCGATCCGTCTCGTCTGGGAATTCTCGATGCGCTACGCAATGGCCCACTCACGGTGAGCGAAATCGTCGAGGCGACCGGCCTCTCGCAGCCTAATGTCTCGAACCATCTGGGCTGTTTGCGCGACTGCGGCCTTGTGGTCGCTGAGCAGGAGGGCCGCTATGTCACCTATCATTTGAGCGATGATCGAGTGGGTGAACTGTTGGCTCTGGCTGAATCGCTTCTGGCGGATGTCGCGCGCGGGGTCTATGAATGTACTCGTTACAACATCCCGCGGACAGAAAGTCGCAAGTAGATATGAAACTGCAACTTCGTTTTCTCATTGCACTACTTATTGCTCTTGCAGTTGATGGGCTGACCAAAACCTGGGCCGAAAGGACTCTGTCGCTTTATACCCCCATCCCTCTCATCGGACAATTCTTTCGTTTGACGTTGGGCTACAACACAGGTGTGGCATTTGGATTGTTCGCGAATGGCGGGATTGGACCACTGATACTCACGGGACTCATCATTATCGTCCTGGCAGTTTGGATGGTGCGCGCGCTGCGTGCGGGTGAGATTCCGCCTGTTGCAGCCTTTCCCATTGGGATGATTCTCGGTGGCGCAGTAGCCAACTTTGTAGATCGCCTACCCGATGGCCGCGTCACAGACTTTCTGGATATGGGCTGGAGCGCGGCTCGCTGGCCGACTTTCAACCTGGCAGATGGTTTTATCGTGCTCGGCGTCTCTCTCTTGATGCTGACAATTTCCAAACAAAGCCGCGATGATGCTCTTGTGGGTGAAGAATCTTTCACATGACGGGGTCGAGAATGAAAGTGGGCCAAGTCCCGCCGATTGTTTGTTGGTTATCAAAACAATTTTACGATTTTATCTGATAAGGAGAATAGAACATGAACGATGATCGCACCAACTATATTCCTGCCCTGCGATATGAATGGCTGACTGGTCTCTATGACACTGTGATGGACAAGTTAATGCATGAAACTGAGTTCAAGCAAGCTCTTGTTCGTCAGGCTCGGCTTGCTAAAAATCATCGCGTTCTGGATTTGGGTTGCGGAACAGCAACACTTACGCTCATCATCAAGCAATCTTTCCCCAATACGGAAGTGACTGGCTTGGATGGTGATCCCAAGGCCCTTGGAATCGCGAAAGAGAAGATTTCCAGATCTGGTCTAAACATTACTCTCGACGAAGGTATGGCATTTGATCTGCCATATCCCGACAACTCGTTTGATCGTGTGTTTTCTGGTTTGCTCTTCCATCACCTGACGCGTGAGGATAAGGAGCGCACTTTAAAAGAAGTATATCGAGTCCTGCGACCTGGCGGTGAATTACATGTAGCAGACTGGGGAAAGGCAAATAGTGTGAAAATGCGGCTGGCTTTCTTTCTGGTGCAATTTTTGGACGGTTTCAGTACAACTTCTGACAACGTGAATGGGCTGCTGCCGGTGTTTTTTAACAAAGCTGATTTTCAGGATGTCACGGAGACGGCTCGATATGCAACGATTTTCGGCACTATGTCGCTGTACAAATCCAGAAAGCCCGCTCATTCGTTCATGACTGCTACATGAAACGGACAGGACGTTTCTTGCCACGGAGATCAGCCCAATGACATTCTACATTGTCATCAGTCTACTTCTAGTGGTTTTAGTGTTGGCGAACCTGTGGTGGCGGTGGGTAAGCCGTCGCCACTCCATGCCCTGTCCGACTTTCTTTGCCGGGGCATTGGAAAGCCCATTAATGAACTGGCTGATAAGCACACAGACAACCCTGGATCGCATTGGGCTGCGACCGGGACAGCGCGTATTGGAAGTGGGCCCTGGCCCGGGCCGGCTGCTCATCCCTGCCGCCCGGCGAGTGCTGCCCGGCGGCGAAGTTATCGGCTTGGACATCCAGCCTGGAATGATTGAACGGCTCAAAGCGCGTGCAGCACAGGCTGGCGTGTCGAACCTGACGCCAATCCTGGGCGATGCAACGCAATCGCATTTTCCGCCAGATTATTTTGACGTGATTTATTTCTGCACCGTGTTGGGCGAAATCCCAGACCGGGCAGCAGCGCTGCATCAATGCCAAGCGGCGCTAAAACCCGGTGGTCTGCTTTCGATCACGGAAATCTTCCCCGACCCGCACTATCAATCGCGAACGACGGTGCAGCGGTTGGCAGAGTCGGTGGGCTTTCAACTGCAAGCCATACATGGATCATGGTACTTTTTCACGGCGAACTTTGTGAAAGCATATGTGTGATCGTTCTCCTCCGCATCCAGCGTGAAGAGCGCGCGATGATCGAAAAATTCGGCGACGCGTATCGCGAGTATATGAAGAGGACGGGGCGCTTCTTGCCGCGAGTGATACGTTGAAAGGCGGCCATGTTCAACGGCCAATGATGTCGAAAGTTAAAACTCAAATTGGAAACAAGTCAGGAGACATGACTTTGAGCGAGAATACTCTACAGTTGTTGCTCGACGTGCGCAAAGCCAGACAGCAAGGGCCGGCTACGATAAAGCAGCGGCAGCGCAAACGCCTTGCCGAGATGGTGGCCTATGCACGTGCCAACTCACCCTACTATCGCGAGCTTTACAAAGGCTTGCCTGAGCGGGTCGAGGATCCAACCTTGCTGCCGATCACCGACAAGAAGAAGCTGATGGCGCGTTTTGACGACTGGGTCACCGACCATGAGGTGACGCTTGAGAAGGCTCGTCACTTCGTTGAAAACCCCAATCTGTTCGGAAAGCAATTTTTGGGCAAGTACCTTGTAGTAACAACGTCTGGAACTACCGGGACTCACGGTATCTTTCTTGCAGACAGGCGATCCCTTTCCGTGGTCGGGCCACTCTTCTTAAACATGTTGCACGCCTGGCTCGGTGTCCGCAACATCCTCCGGATCATCACCGCCGGCGGACGCATCGGATTAGTTCTTGCAATGGGCACTCCAACCGCCACCGGCGTCGGCATTAGTTACTTCGGTGCGCGGCTCGGCAGAATGTTATGTCCCCTGTCGGTACGCGCTCCCCTATCTGATCTTGTGGCTGAACTCAACACATTTCAGCCCCTCATTCTCGTAAGTTATGGGACTGTAATGAAATTGCTTGCCAACGAACAAGAATCCGGCCGTCTGCACATCAAGCCGGTACTGATTATCGTGACAGCTGAAGGACTGGCTCTGAACGAATATGACCGCATTGCCAGTGTGTTCAACGCCAAAGTTGGTAATATGTATGCTTCCTCTGAGTGCCCTTTCATGAGTTATAGCTGCGAACACGGATGGCTGCACGTCAATAGCGACTGGGTGGTGCTCGAGCCGGTTGATGCTGACTACCAGCCTGTGCCGCCCGGTATACAATCGTACACGGTTCTCGTCAGCAACCTCGCCAACCGGGTGCAACCGATCCTGCGCTACGACCTCGGCGACAGCGTCCTGGAGCGCCCCGATCCTTGCCCGTGCGGGAACCCGCTGCCTGCGATCCGCGTGCAAGGTCGCGCCGCTGATATGCTTGTCTTTCCTACGGATCATGGTGAACGGATTACGGTTCCGCCGCTGCTGTTCGGCACCTCGATTTATCACATCCCAGGCATCGAGCAGTTCCAGGTCTTGCAGACCGCGCCGTTGAGCCTGCGCGTGCGCCTGCGCCTGGCACATGACTCCGAGCCGAATCGCGTGTGGGATGCGGTGCATACCGAGATCACATGCCTGCTCGCCAACCATAAGCTCAATCACGTTACACTCGAGCACGCCGATGAACCGCCGGAGCAAACGCCAGGCGGCAAGTACCGCGAGGTAATTTCGTTACGTTAAGTAGAGCACTTGTTGCTCCGTTAGATTTACACATTTACCTGCATAGGAGTAAACCAATGAACACCAAACAACTCGAACTTCGTGTCGCCAACCTTGATTGCGAACATGACGCCGCCGCCATTGAGCGCGGCCTGCAAGGCTTTCCCGGCATTGCCGAACTGAAAATCTATCCTAAGTCCGCCAAGGTAGCGATCACATATGATCCTGCCTCCACCAAGCCCGAAGCGGTGAAAGAAAAACTGGAATCACTCGGCTTCCCTCCGCAGAAGGGGATGGAGATGGCAGAACAACCAAAGCCCTGGCGTAACCCCAAGGTATTAACATCAGTTGCGTCAGGTGTGTTTCTGTTAATTGGCTGGTTACTTGGGCTGGCAGGTGTACCCGCAATTTTCTCAACCGTCGTCTACATCGCGGCGATTCTGATTGGCGGATACTATTTCGGACGTGAAGCGATTGAAGAACTGATCTTCGAGCGTGAAATTGGCATTGAGTTGCTAATGAGCACAGCGGCTGTCGTTGCTACGATCATGGGTCTGGCAGGCGAAGGCGCGATGCTGGTATTCCTCTATTCGATCAGCGAAGCTGCCGAAGGTTATACCGAAGAGAAAACGCGCGCTGCCATCAAGGCGTTGATGGATCTCGCACCAAAAGTTGCGCTTGTGCGCCGCGGTGGAGTCGAGCGCGAAATCCCTGTGCAAGAACTGGAAGTTGGTGATGTGTTCATCGTCAAGCCAGGAGAGGCGATGGCAACGGATGGCGAGATTCTTGTTGGTGCTTCCAGTGTTAATCAGGCGCCAGTCACCGGTGAAAGCGTGCCTGTGGAAAAACAGCCCGGCGATCCTGTGTTCGCCGGTAGCATCAACGGCGAGGGTGCGCTGGAAGTACGCGCCACCAAGACCTTTGCCGATAACACGATCAGCCGCATCATCCATATGGTTGAGGAAGCCCAGGAAAAGAAGGGCAAGAGCCAAAGGTTCATTGAAAGATTCGGCGCGCGCTACAGCCCCGCTGTGCTTGCGATTGGAATTCTAATTGCGATTGTGCCGCCGCTATTTTTCAGCGCGGATTGGGTCACTTGGATTACGCGCGCAACTGTATTCATAGTGGCAGCCGCTCCATGCGCGCTCGTCATTTCCATCCCCATCACTTTGGTGGCTTCCTTGGGTACTGGCGCGCGGCAGGGAGTGCTCATCAAAGGCGGCGTGTATGTCGAGGAACTGGCGAAAGTCAAGGTAGTGGCGCTGGACAAAACCGGGACGCTGACCCGCGGCGAGCCGGAAGTGACGGATGTGGTTCTGCTGCGCCAGGACGCGGATCGAATGGCGAGCTCACAGCAGGAATTGCTGGCGTTGGCGGCGGGCATCGAGCGGCGCAGCGGCCACCCGCTGGCGCAAGCCATTGTCCGGTATGCGGAGGACCAGGGTATTCAGCCATCTGAATTGGCAGACTTCCGCTCACTGACCGGTGCCGGAGCTTCTGCCAGGCTCGACGGACGCACGATCTATGTCGGCAGTCCAGATATGTTCCACTCCCGCTTCAACGTTGCACTTGACAGCGTATGGGAAGATATCAACCAGCTTCAAAGCCAGGGCAAAACAGTGGTGGTGCTGGGTGATGAAGAAGCTCCCTGGGGCCTGATCGCCATCCGCGATAACATCCGTCCCAATGCGGCGAAGGCGATTGATGCCATCCACACGGCAGGTGTGGAAAAAGTGGTGATGCTGACGGGGGACAACGAACGTACTGCCCAGGCGATTGCGCGTGAACTGGGTATTGACGAAATCTACGCTGATCTGAAACCGGAAGACAAAGTAACGAAGGTGCGCGAACTTGCTGAGTGTTACGGACACGTGGCGATGGTCGGCGATGGCGTGAATGACGCTCCTGCACTCGCTGAGGCAACAGTGGGAATTGCAATGGGTGCGGCGGGAACAGATGTGGCGCTCGAAACCGCTGACGTGGCATTGATGGCGGACGATCTCGAAAAATTGGCGTATGCGCTCAAGCTGGCAAAACGCAACCAATCGGTGGTGAACCAGAACCTGGCGCTGTCGGCCATCGTGATCGGCGCGCTAGTCATCGGCGCGATTGCAGGTGTCTTTTCATTGCCGATTGCGGTGCTGGGACACGAGATCAGCGAATTTATCGTCATTGGAAGTGGGTTGCGGATGTTACGCGCTTGAGGAGTTAGAGCAATGGAGACAAGTACTTTAGAGGTCGTGAAACGTAAGAAATCTGGCGCAGTGATCGCCAATCGCATAGTTTATTGGTTGAGCCGGAATTGGTTACTAGTTTTTAGCCTGGTCTGGGGTCTTGTGATTGGGCTGCCTTGGCTCGCACCGGTGTTCATGAAGCTAGGCTGGACAGGCGCAGCAAAGTTAATTTATCTGATTTATGCGCTGGAATGTCATCAACTTCCGGAGCGATCTTACTTTCTATTCGGGCCAAAGATGACCTATTCACTCGCAGAAATTCAAGCAGCCTGGCAGCCAACCAATAATCCGCTGATCTTGCGCCAGTTTTTGGGTAACCAGCAGATGGGCTGGAAAGTGGCCTGGTGTGAGCGAACTACGTGGTGGTATGGGAGCATATGGGTTACCGCGCTCACATATAGCTATATTCGTAGACGGTTACCCACCCTTACTTTTCGGGCCCTTCTCTTGTCAGCATTGCCTATGGCATTGGATGGTGGCACGCACTTCATCAGTGACATTATTGACTTTGGCAACAGTTTCCGTGACAACAATGCCTGGCTTGCCACACTGACCAATCACATTTTCCCAGCCACATTCTATGCAGGCGATGCATCAGGTTCTTTCAACTTGTGGATGCGGTTAATTACTGGCGTGATATTCGGAATCGGTATCGTTTGGTTCTCGTTTCCGCAAGTGGAAGTTACCATGAATGATCTAGCCCAAAGGATTGAACTCAAATTTCAGAAAGCGGGTCTACTTCTGTGATCGTTGCAGCAACACAATCGCCGATATTGTCATCATAGAAATTCAGCGAGATTGTTGAAGCAGGAATAGAAACCAGGCATTTAGAAGTACATAAACTTTCATACGTAAACGACACACCACAACCTCCCCCAGGCGCGAATCAATATATTTCGGCTGGCAGAAACTTCTGTCAGCCGATTTTTTATTTCAAAAAGGAGATTCCATGTTCACTTTGTTCAAACGTTTCGTCCGCGAAGAGGATGGTCAGGACTTTGCCGAATACGCCCTGATCCTGGGCGCCATCGGTTTGGTCGCGATTGCCGTGATCGCCCGCTATCGCAACGAACTGATCGCCGCCTTCGAAGCCGGCATCGAAGCCCTGCGCATGGCGCGAGGCGGATAGAGATGTTCCGCTGGAAGGAAAAGGGGCAAACGATGGCAGAGTTCGCCCTGGTCATGCCGATTCTAATTCTGCTTATGTTCGGCATGACCTTTGCCGCGTTCTATGCCTTCCGTTCCGCCTCCACGGATTGGGGCGTGTTCATCACGGGTGTCGCTTCCGGTTCATACAACACACCGGCGACCGAACATGCCCGTGACAATGTCTTATGGCCCGATCTCGCGGACCGGATCAATGCCGGGCAGACCGGTCCGCGTCAGGTGCGTTCGTTGATCAGTGTGGAGGACTCACGGGATTGGATCTTTGGCATTCGCCTGATCGAAGCGCAACGGGCCGAGACCAACTTTCGCCTTTGGCGCTTCTATCCCGGCCCGCCCCCTGCTGGAGGGTTCGAATGAAAACCCCGTACCGAAAAGGCGAACGCGGACAAGCCTTGGCAGAAACGGCTTTGTTCGCAATGCTGGCAGTCATTATGGCATTCGGTTTGCTGGCATGGATCCCAACGCATCGGGCTCGCACCGCGGCGACTGCAGCTGCCTATGCCTGTTCACAGTTCCTGTCGCAATCGCCTGATCCCGCACGCGCCCGAAATAATGCGGTGAATGTCGCCTGGCAAACCCTGAATGCGGATTGGTCCGCATCAGCGGGCGTGCAATATCGGGTGCAGGTCTCGCCGCCCAGTGGACCGGGAGAGCCGGGTCAGTGTCTGGTCTCGTTTCAAGCGCCGACCTTGTTCGACGGTCTACTGAGTTTGAGTGAAAGCGGATGGAACAGTGAGTGGTTCATCTCGCGCTCGGAGACCTGGAAGGCAAAGTGGCGATGAAGATCAAACTCAAAGAACGCGGACAATCTGTCGCCTTGTTCGCCATCCTGATGCCCATCATGTCGCTCTTTCTGTTGGGCATCCTCGATTACATGGTGACCAATGCGCGCGTGATGGAGACCGTGGCAGCCGCTGACCTTGCCGCCCATGCCGGCGCACAGGAGATCACAGTCTTGCCGGATGGGACGATCACTGCAACCACTGCCGGCAACGGAATTGCCGCTGCCTACTTCAATTCACAGCGACCGGGGTCCGCACACCTCAACTCCGTTTCCTGTGGGCGACATCAAGGGCGTCCAGCCTGCTATGTCACTGCTCAAGTTCAATCGGCGGGGTACTTGTTCCCCGCCCGCTGGGTGACCGTGCGCGCCATTGGATATCTGGCGCATGGCGTGACCCGCGAAGATCAATAATTTTTTTGGAGAAGAATGAATTCGCTATGGAAAACAATCCTGGATGGATTGACCTATAAAGACCTTGCCGGGAAACGGCAACCCCGCATTTACACCGTTGTCACCGGGCTGATCCTATTATTGCTGTTCGTGGCTGGAGGGATGGCAGGCTTGAATCGCTATCTATTGATGAGCCGTGTACAAGCCACCCCGGAAGCAGTCACCCTCCCGACACAGACAATGGAACCAGTGGCTACGGAAACCATTGTGACCAGCCCATCGGGTGGCGTTGATTCGTTTGGCTGCCCAACCGATTCGTCGGAGTGGTCCTTTACACCGACCATGATCAGCGAGAATTATCAGATTATCCAGCCTGCCTGTGTCTATCAAGGTTTGGAGAAAAGCATTGCCTGGGCGTTGGCAGTCCGTGAAGGATACAGCCGCGCCGAAGCCACTGAGCTGCTTGGGTTCACAGAGATGCCCATGCGCCAGATGGAAACTGTCACCCTGCCCAGGGATGCAAACGATCTTGTGGATGTACCGGTCAGTTTCATCCCACCCAATCCCGATTTCAAGGAGTGGCGTTTGAATGCCAACGGTGAAGCCGCAGTCACGTATGCCTTGCGCGGATGTTTTGAGACATCCTCGGTCAAAGGCAATCGTGTCGAGATCTGGGGCGGTGAATATCCCGTGATCTGTCTGGTGGTGGAGGATGCCGAGAACACTCACATCCTCTATGCGTTGAATGATCACATGTACATATCGCCTGCCACGCCCATGCGTTCCTTTCTGCTCTTTGGATATCTGGGCGATGGGCAGTGGGTCTGGCTGGGCACACAGACGGAACCCAAATTGGAGATCACCGACGCAAAGGAAAATGCCAGCGACCGTCTAACCGTGGCAACCTTGTACGACTCCCAACCCTGGGATGCCAAGTGGCTGAGTAACACTTGGCATCTTGACATGCAACCGCTGCCGGAAAACTGGCAGTCTCTCACGGATGAAAACGAGAAGCAGTATATCCTCTCCGTGTTATCGGGAGCCGCGCCATGAAACGCGCCAGTCTATTTCTTCTGCTGATCGTCCTACTCTCCGTTCAACCTTTATCCGTCCTGGCACAGTCTGCCCCATCCTGTTCCTTTCAACCGGATGGAAGCATCATCTGCACCACAGGTGGAGGAAATGAAGGCGGCGGAGAGGAAGGCGGTGGAAATAACAATAACAACAATAGCGGTGGCGCTTGCACACCCGGCAATCATCTGGCATTCCAAGTCGTTGAATATTATTCGGAAAGCAGTTCCTGCAAGGTGTTTCCCATCCGGGTGGATAACTGCACCGGGCAGGTCCTGCATATCATCGAGCAACCGGCAGTCATGCCTTGTGAACTGCCCAATACCACACCGCCTCAACATCCCTGTACATCGTTCTCTGTGACGGCTGGCGGTATCACCTGTACCAACAACGGCTGGAACGTAAGTGCGCGTGTTACATTTCCCGAGATCTATCTGGATGTGCGCCCATATCCTGCGACTCTTGTTCGCTGGCCTACCGTTGTCCGCAATGGCGGTATGCCTGAATCCTCCGGATCAGGTGGCGTGAACTATATTCCCAATGGCGGCGGATCGCCCAGTCATCCACAGGTGGGCGACTGGCAAAATCTACGCCTGATTCTGACCTTGCGACCTGCTGGTCCCATGTTTGTGACTCTGCCTCTAGTTGGAGACCTGATGTTATCCAATGGCGCAAGCCAAACCATTCAATGGGAAGTACCATCCCATCCGGCTGTGGGAGCGACCACCCTCGCAGGGAGTGTCAGTGGACTGGATGAACTGCCTGGGGACATGCCCCTGTTCGTTGGCAACGGACGCGCTCCGTACAAGTTGTTCTGGGAGTTGCGTTATCAGGAATATGAAGCCATCGAGGGCTGTCTTGCCGGTCCGAATGGCAACGGTAATTACAACTGCGGCGGCGGAACCGGACATCGTGGCATCACTGGGTATGAATGGAAAACACATTCCAGCGGAGGCGAGATTCCCCCATCTGCCGTGGCAAATCTACCTGCCGCAAGGATGGCGGATATCAACAACGATGGTACGCCGGACGCCTATTGGGATACCAACCTAACCCTGCGACGCATGGATGATGCCGGCAGTATCAGCAATCCTCAATACCAGCGTTCCTGGAATTGGGGCGGGATCATCTATTGGGCAGTGCGCGAAGGGCAGGGGCAGATTGGCTGGCCGGGACAGTAACCATTCATAACAATCGTTCCGGCATAAGCAAAGGCTTGCACGGATCAATCACTGTTTGGATCGCACGATCCAAAAGCTTGTAATAACGCTTTGTGTCCAACTTTCCGGAGTCCAATGCCTCCTCCAATTCCCAGGCATGGACTCCGGTTCCATTTCGGGCAAACAGGAATTCCAGCGATTGACCGGGAGCGAACTGCCTGCCATGCGCTTGCAACTGCAAGGCGGCATGCGCAGCTGGAGAGGGAGTCTTATATGCTTCAATTGTCTGACTTAACCTTTGACGGATAACCAATTCATCCAATGGAACACGACCAATTCTGAGTTCACGTTTTGCATCTTCCATCAAATTCATAACATCTGGAACGCGGTTGGCAAATTCACGCGGAGTATTCGCACGTGCCAGAATTTCCAACGCCTTCAATTGAATCTTTCTCACCCACAGGGTCGTGTCCCTTCGACGCAACTCGATGCCGCGATATTTGAGCGTGCCATCCTGAAAGGCACCAAAGTATTGGTTGGGCACAGGCACACGTGCATCCCGCTTGGAAGCCAGGAATGCGACCCACTTGAAGACTCCCTCCAATGCAATGGGGATGCCTGTTTTTTCCTCGATGGCATTCATAAGGGGCGTAAAGTCGGACGGCTTGTGAAACCCCTCCTGCTGGACGAACAAACAATCCACGTACATATGTAAAACCGTGAACCCCATATCTTCTGCCACCTCCTTGGCTTGCAGCATCAATTCGCGGCTCATGGCAGTCACAGCTTCATGCGACTCGATCTTTCCAAAACGGGCATTCTTGTATCCCAAATACCCAAAGCACACCACCAACAACCATTTAAGCGCTGATGCTCGTGCCTTGAGGATTTCCACTCTGCAATCCCGTGGATCGAGATCGGACAAAATGTTCTTAAGCATCAAGCGCTTTTCCAACAGGAGGCGCAGGGTTTTGGGAATCAGACCTTCGGGTGCATCTTCCAGACCAACTGTCTCCGGCGATATATTATGTTTGACCATGATTGCGGGGTACATGGAAGAGAAATCGATCTGGGCCACATTCCCATGCAGTCCGATGATGGGCTGATAGATCAGCCCGCCATGATCGGCACGGATCAATTCCGCCAGAGTCTTCCTGCCCTCGACTTGTTGTTTTTGTAAGGGAACCATGATGTTGTTTCGCAAGGCGGTGAGCATCTGCATGGCAGTGATCCCCGCGCCGGGAGATTTACGTGCCATCTCCTGCACACCGATACCTGTGACGCGTGCCTGTTCCATCGCACCTTCCAATCCGTACTCGCCGAAAGACATCGCATTCTTGCGGTCGATGTGCCAGCGCCCAAACAGATGCGCCTGCGCCCCGCGATAGGTGACCTGACCATAGGCAAAATAACTGTTTGCCTTTCGGGTCAGTACCGTTCTCTCCCGATCCCGATTTAGGTTCAATTCGATCCCGGTTTCCTCGGACCATTGGATCAACAGCGGAAACAACCAGGTATCGCCGTAATCCGTCAGGATCAGGTCGGGGTCGATGCGCTGCAGGTCGGCTTTCAAGCCAATCAGGAATGGTCTTGGAGATTCCAGCGAGAGGCTGTATTCCCGTTGGTTGTATTTCACATGCAGTTGTTTGGGTTTCCGAACAGCAGGATTGCATTCCGGGGCAAGAGTCAGAATACGCAGGGGCATGGGCGTGGGATCGATCTCCCACGGTGAGGATAAAGGTTCAATGGTCTGCACCCATTCTCCATTCAGTATTACACGGCAGCGTCCCAGCAGGTGGGTATTCGTTTGTGCAATGAAACGCAGGGTGATGGGAATATCTACATCGTAATAATCCAAGGAAGGAAATTGCCGTTGCAGGTCCGCGAATAGTTTTTGGATATTTGCCGGATCAGGAGTGGTGACTGCCATCACATCCCGTTCGCCAAGAAAGAGATCGCGGCGGGCGGTTCGTTCCAGCCTAACGTTCTTCTCCCTCAGATATTTCCACGCCTGCCGCAGCAGGAAGAAATCCCCCGCCACGTAGAGCGTGATGTTGAAATCCATGCGCAAATGCAGACGCTCCCCATCCTCCGCCAATACCCAAAGCGTAATGCCATCCTCTTCCGCAAATACATCCAAGAGCCAACCAATTACCTCGGTCATGTTTCGACACGCTCAACCCGAGTTCTTCTTAATCAGTTCTTCGACCTTTTGTTCAAGAACAGCGATTTCCTTTGACTGTTCCAACAACATGGCAAGCAAAGCAGATTCAAATGGCAACAGCGACTCAGCCTGTCCGATGGCAGCAATATGCCGACGCGCGGCGGCAAAGAGACCATCGAAGATATACTGATCACTGCGGCGCAAGGTGCGTCGAAATGCCGACAGGTTGGCTTCGGTTTCGTTTAGTAACTGGGTGATGGTGACGAGAGTACGACCCATATCATTCAGAAGAGCGACGGTTGGGTGGGTCCGCAGACAGGTGCTTCCTTGATCATCACTTCATCTGCTTGCGCGCAGACCTGCTCAAGCAGAAAAGCACGTTCCTCCGCCAAAGGTGGTGCAAGAGTCAGGACGACTGGTCCAGAGATTACGAGGCGTTGGATTTGGCCCAGACAGGATTTCAATAGCCGATGGGCTTCATAGGTTGGTACATGATCGTCATAGAAGGTATTCAATAGATCCAGAATCACACAAGGTTGATTACGAGACGAAGTGGAGCACAACAAAGTGTTCATCTCATAGCAGGTGAAGGCACGACGGCTGAATAACCGATTGGCAGCACTTGAAATATCCACCGTTTTTCTGCGCAGGAATGTGGCAACCTGATATGGTCGATAGCGATTGCCTCCATCTAGGATTGTGACTACCCCGCGCAGGCCCAGTTCGGCAATTAGAGTCATGCTTTCAGTACGTGCGGCGTCTGGTGCGTAGACCACAATTAGCTTGCCGGTTTTGAGAACGGGAAGGATGTCCATGCCGACAGAATACAACCTTCCCTTCTTATAAGACAGCCCCCACCTGGGTGTCAGATGGGGGTGTTTTGGGGGTACTGGATTTGGGGGGAGGGTCGGAGGATGGGTCTATCTCTGCCGTTCCCACTCGTTGAAATCCCAATGGGAGAACAGAGCACGCAGATCATTGCGCTTGTTAATATTAAACTTGCGGAATACGGACGAGATGCGGTCCTTGACGGTATCCGGGGAAATGCTCAAACGGGCGGCGATCTGGCGGTTGGTATACCCCAGGCACACGAGCGCAGTCACGTCCCGTTCACGGGGTGAGAGGGATTCCCACCTGTCCCACAACCTCTCATTGGCGGTGTATTGTGTCAGACCTGCGGCCAGGATATCGGGGATCAAATCATGTTCAGGACGGCCTTCGTCAGAGGATAGGGTGGAAAGCGTGACTTGCAGGCTTTCACTCGCATCAAAATGGTAGGTTCGAGGACCGGGCGTTGGACGCAGGCCTATCAGGTACAGAAGACGATCCCAGATAGACATACAAAAGGATTATAGTAGAACAAATGTTCTTTAGTCAAGAACAATGACTGACACTTGTCAACCCGAATCAATATATCATCAAGGAGTGCAGGTTTTCCCTTCGGGCTAATTTAGGATGTGCATTGGCGATATATCCTCCATCACATTCCAAAATCCAATCCAGTGTTCAAGAATATCACTGGTGCAGTTGTGTATCGAGTATTGCATTGTCGATATATCCGCGTTTCTTCATACCAAACAATAACCGCGTCACACCCCAACGCCTCATCAATTCATAGGCGAGCAAAGTCAACCCTATGGCGACCAAAACGATCAATGGATACTTCACCGCCACAGGCGCATCGAGTTGGATCACGAAATATCCTGTCACCACGCTGAATGTCATATGCAGCAGATAGAATGGCATGGCAGCTGCGCTTGCATATTGCAAGGCTCCGTTCGTGAAGTTCAAGAAGCGATGTCCCAACCCAAGTGTCGCCAGCGTCAGCATCCAGCGTCCCAACTGGTATGTAAATCCCAGAACCATCCATTGCGGTGTCCATTGGGTAAAATTTCTGATCGGGAAAATGATGTTGATCGCGGTTTCAGCCACGCCATATGCCAGCGCAATCCACGTCAACTTATCAATGGATTTTTGAAAACGCATATCGCTCGCAAAGACAAATCCAAAAAAGAAGATCAGGAAGTAATACAACGGATTCATATCCCCAAGGATTCCCGTCGCGGCGGCAAGTGTCAATGGGATGCCGAGCACGGTCAGACTCAGGGGTGTTTGTATCGCTCTTCCCAATCTTTCGATTATGCTTCTGCCTCTTTCTGTCCGCAACCATTGGAAGATGGGAAGCCCAACCAAAGAAAAGACAAATAGAAAGAGAATGAACCACAGATGCGCAGGCGTGAATGTTCCATTCATTCCGTCCAGTTGATTCAAGTCAATTTGGAAGAAACCAGCGTAGCCTTCTTGTAGTGAGAGAGCATTGCTGTGTTGGAGGTAAATCGTGAACGGGACATACGTCAAAATGCCAAAGACGAGCGGAAGAAATAACCGCATAGATCGCTCACTGATGTATTCCCCCGCCGAGCGATGACCGAGCGCAAACCAGGTCGCCGCTCCTGAGATCATGAATAACATGGGCATGTGCCACATGTGGATAAAGCCCGTCACTTCAGCCAGCACGCGGCTGTTGACCGTATCCCTGATGTACATGATGGTGAATGGGTCGAATACAAAGATCAATGCCACGTGAAAGGGGACAAGCAATAACACGCCCAGCACACGCAACCAGTCAAGGTCGTAACGACGTTCGGATGTTGATGTCATGGTGGTAACTCCTATATATATGTCATTGCGAGCGCAAAAACGCCCTCGCAATGACGTATACTTATACTGGCACTGCCTCAATCGAATGGAACATGCCAAGTATGTTACGCTTGCTTTTCACTATCTTGATGCCCGCTGATTGGATCAACTCCAAGGGGTCTTGATTCCAGCGGCAACCTGCATGGTCTTCGTAATGCTGGTATTCATGGCGGTCCTGATACCTGGCAAGCCACGGCATGGAACTATGACCATGCTCGAGAAGCAGGATCAAGCCGTTCGGTCGGCAGATGCGTTTGATCTCCTGTAGTGCTTTGACTGGATTCGGAAATGTACAGGTGGACAAGGTCGAGACCACAGTGTCGAAAGTCGCATCGGGGAATTCAAGATGTTCGGCATCCATCACTGCAAAGTTTACGCTCAGTTCGTTTTGGGTTGCGGTCTTACGCGCGACTTCCAGCATCCTGGGGCTTAAGTCCACTGCGGTGATGTCACTGCCAACTGGGAGCAGGGGAATGTTCGAGCCGATTCCACATGCCACTTCCAAAATTTTCCCATTTGCTTTTGAAAGTAGATTCTTTTTCAGCCGCGCCACACCTAGGATGTGCTGGTCGAACCATGTCTTTTTCTCGTATTGATCGGCGATCTCATCGTAGGCGTTTTGTATTTGGGTTGCCGTTAACTTGACGCTGAGAGGGATGCGTTGGGGTTTGCAGGTCTTTCCTTCGTGTGTTGCCATCGTTTTCATGATTGCTCCTTTTTGTTATACTGTGTAACAGTATGTGCATTGTAGCCAGCCTGATAAGCAAGTCAATTGCGGATGTGGTGCTGATGTAACATAAGTTATAGAAAGCCGTGTTTTGTAACAAAACTGGATAACCATGCCAAGAAAATCATCCCCCGTAAACATTGACCCGCGCGTCAAACGTACACGCCGCTTATTGCGCGACGCGCTGGTTTCATTGATCCTAAAGAAAGACTTCGCCTCCATCACGATCAGGGAGATCACGGAACGCGCCGAGGTGGCTTACATCACGTTCTATCGACATTACGAGAGTCTCGATCAGTTATTGATGGAAGTGCTGGATGAAGGGTTGGCAGAGTTGATGACCCACATCGAGACGCTGGCGAAACAGTCCGATACATCCGCCCTTGAAACAGAAGGTCGTCTCATCTTCGAATACATCGAGCAGAAAGCCGATCTCTTCCGCATCCTGCTCAAAAGCCAGAGTGTGACACGTGTCCGCAGGAAGGTTGTGCGAAACATTTCTACTGTTTTCCAAAAGTCCTGCGTGCCGTTGGAAAGACTGGGAAATCAAACGACGATTGAAATTGCATCGAATCACATCGCCACGTCTTTACTGTCTTTGATCGAGTGGTGGCTGGAAAATAACATGAAACCCACCCCAACGGAGATGGGAAAGGTTTACAAGAGTATGATCATCGATTCAACGGTGGGGGCGGTGAGTTCATTGTCGGCCATGAAGAAATAACGATCTCATAGCTTGAATAAAACGCCCTTATTGCTTAAAGAATTGACCCATCTGCATTGATATATTACAATATTCTAAATATCTAATATAAATAGGGCCCCATGACAGATCGAAGTTTATACAAGATTCACGCGAATATTTGTCACACCTTAGCCAATCCCAAACGGTTGGAGATTATAGACAGGCTCCGAAATCGCGAAATGTCCGTTACTGAACTCGCTGGAGCCTTGGAAATCAGCCAATCCAATCTTTCGCAACATCTGGCACTGATGCGCGAACGAGGTATTCTGATAACCAGGCGTAAGGGGTTGAATGTCTATTATGCCTTGAGTAACCCAAAAATCATTCAGGCATGTGATTTGATGCGGCAGGTATTGCTGGAACATCTGGAGACTGATGTTAAATTGGCACGGAAAAAATAAACCTACCAGGAGATCATGTAATGACTGAATACCTACTTATTATCAACGATGGTCCTTATGGAAATGAACGCCCATACAATGCTCTACGCTTGGCGATGAACCTTGCCAAGCGCGAAGCAACCCATGTCCGCGTTTTTCTGATGGGTGATGGCGTACAATGCGCCATCAAGGGACAGGAAACTCTGCAGGGGTACTACAACATTGAGCGTATGTTCACCGCCGTACTGCGCGGCGGCGAAGTAGCAACCTGAGGGACCTGCCAGAAAGCCCGAGGTCTCGGGCCAGATGCCATTATGGAAAATATCCAGATCGGGTCTATGGAATTATTGACTGACTGGACGATTGCGGCTGACAAAGTTTTAGTATATTAACCAATCCGGAATATTCGATCCGGCAGGATTCACTTTTGGAATCCTGCCGGAACTTTTTACCTTTTATTGCCAGTATTTACAGGAATGTTATATGAAGACCAGAGAAAGCGGAATGCCAAACGAACAAATGTGGGACAATTTTTTTGATCCAGATGCCATACTCGACCAATTGAATGTCTGTAAACTGACCGGAACCATTGTGGATCTTGGTTGCGGATATGGAACATTCACGATCCCGGCAGCCAGGAAGAATTCAGGAACAATTTATGCTTTGGATATTGAGGGAGAAATGATCCAGGCTGTTCAAGAGAAAGCCAACGAAGCCGGAGTGAAAAACGTGTTCCCGGTACAACGAGATTTTATGGTGGAAGGAATCGGTTTGCCCGACAATAGTTGTGAATATGTCATGCTCTTCAATCTGCTTCATGCTGAAGAACCATTGAAAATATTGATGGAAGCGATGAGAGTCCTTGTGCCGGGCGGCAAGACAGGCGTAATTCATTGGAATTATGATCCAACAACTCCCCGAGGGCCATCGTTGGATATCCGACCGCGACCAGAACAATGCCAGGAATGGATCATGCTCGCAGGTTTTGAATTAATCGTGCCACATCTCGATTTTCCGCCATTCCATTATGGCATGGTGGGTCAGAAGCCTTAATCCTGTAATCGTTAATGAACTCGCAGCCAGCAAGTAATCAATTTTAAAATTTCAGGAATATCATGATTGAAATAAATAATCACCCCATCATCAATGATAAAGATCATTCAATGCCTTCCGTTTTTACGCCCGAGAATCTGTTGCGTGAGGCAAGAAGGCAAAAGTCCATCCCTGAGGGACCCGTCCCGGGAATTTGTATTCTTGATCCAGACGGCGATATTGTCCAGAACCTGATAGCCAGCGGTCAGGCAAAGATCAATCCCCATTGGGCATGTTATCACACCCAAATGTATAACTTTACTTATAAAGGGTTAGAGTTCGGCATCGTCGGAAACGCAGTTGGTGCATCATTTGCAGTGCTAGTGGCGGAAGAAATGTTTGCATGTGGCTGCAATTTGCTGGTCAGTATGACCTCGGCAGGTCAAATCGTTTCGAAGGGGACGCCACCCTATTTTGTACTTATTGAGAAGGCGTTACGTGATGAAGGAACCAGTTACCATTACCAACCACCATCGAAATTCAGTGTTATCAATCCCCAATTGCTGGAAGCCCTCAAAAACATGTTGGATGAATCGCAACCGCCCATATTCCTGGGAGCAACCTGGACTACAGATGCGCCGTTTCGAGAAACCGAAACGGCAATTGAGGATCGCCGGTCACAAGGTATTTTAGGGGTGGAGATGGAGGCATCCGCTCTCTATGCTTTTGCCAGGGCAAAAGAAAAGCCGGTGGTTTGTTTTGCCCATATTACCAACCAGATGGGCAATGTCGAGAATGACTTTGAAAAAGGCGAAGCGCAAGGCAGTCGGGATGCCATCGAGGTAATTTATAAGACTGCGGAAGCCTGCCAGCTATTTATCAACTAAAAAATATCCAAGGAGAGAATGCCATGTCCGATAAAAAAATCTTAATATTAGGTGGCGGTATCGGCGGGCTGATGGCCGCCAATGAATTGCGGCGGCTCCTGCCGGCTGAACACCACATCATATTGATCGAGAAGAACTCGCAACACAGCTTTGCACCTTCCTTTCTGTGGCTGATGACCGGCGAACGCAGGCCGGAGCAGATTACACAGGATGTACACCACCTGGTTCGTACCGGTATTGAGGTGTTATTGGCAGAAGTACAAGGTATTGATCTGTCCAATCGCCTTGTTCGAACCAGCACCAAGGAACTTGGTTTCGATTATCTTGTCTTTTCCCTTGGGGCTGAATTCGCTTTCGATGCAATCCCTGGTCTGGCGGAAAGCGCGCAGACCTATTACACCTTCGAAGGTACAACAAAACTGCGTGGTGCGCTGGGAAATTTCAAAGGCGGGAAGGTGGCTGTTGTGGTAAGTGCCCTGCCTTATAAATGCCCCGGTGCGCCGCATGAGGGCGCCATGCTCATTGCCAATGAGTTACGCAAACGTGGTTTGCACGACAGCGAGGTGCATTTGTTTACACCCGAGCCTCAACCTATGCCTGTGGCGGGCCCAACTCTGGGTGACGCCGTGAAGCAAATGCTGACTGACCGAGGGATTGTTTTTCATCCATTGCACAAGCTGACGGAAGTAAACCCCGTCAACCAGGAGTTAATCTTTGATGGAAAGGGATCCTTCCATTATGATCTGCTCGTGGCAATCCCTCCACATCGTGGCAGTCGTATCGCCCGGGAGGCTGGATTGGCAAATGAAGCTGGCTGGATTCCAGTGGATCGTGCCACACTTCGCACACAACACGAAAATGTGTATGCTTTGGGTGACGCAACGGCAATCCAAATTCCTGGACGGTGGAAGCCGGATGTGCCCATGATGCTGCCGAAAGCTGGTGTGTTTGCCCATGCCCAGGCCGAGATCGTCGCACGTCGGCTTGCAGCAGAAATCATGAGCAAGAAAAACGAGGATGTATTCTATGGTGAAGGCTATTGCATGCTGGAAGCAGGAGAAAATGTAGCCGGGTTTGCTTATGGCAATTTCTTTGCCGAACCTTCCCCGCAAATCCAGCTCCGCAAATTGGGTTGGTTCTGGCATATGGGCAAGGTGCTGTTCGAACAATGGTGGCTTTCCCCGTATGGGCTGAAGCGTGAACTCTTGAGGCAGGCACTTCACCTGGGAGGCAGGTTGTTTGGTATTCCCACAATTTAAATTGCAACGCCCAAGGTGAGGGGGGCACCCTGGACGTTGCAAAGATATTTTACCAAATATTCCGCCCCGTACAGAACTGCTGTCGCCAATTTAACCCAAGACAAAAGCGACACCTTCCCCCTACCCATCCATTCATCTGTATATCATGAGCAACCAATGACCTGGTTGCTCTTTTATCTTCTAGCTGTGAGCCTGTATGACCTGCGCACCCGGCGCATCCCGAACTGGTCCACCTATCCGTTGATCCTGGCGGGCATGATCGCTCACTTCCCCGGACATATGGATTTGTGGCTGGCATGTTTTCTGCTGCTTTCTTCCTGGGCAAGTGGCTGGATGGGTGCCGGGGATGTCAAACTGTGGATGGCAGTTCTTTGGGCGTTACCCGATTCCAATACGCCATCCTTGATCCTGCTTGTGTTCCTTTCCTTCCTGATCACCAGCATGATTCAGTTCTTCTGGAGACTTATTCAGAAGCAATCCCTTACCGGCATGAAATCTCCTGCCGCCTGGCGAACTATTCCGTTTCTTTTGATGGTCTGGCATGTACACTGATCTCTTCCTTGCCATGCTCAACCCCAAAAACGCACGCGGGAATCCCATCCTGTCTGCGCTGGTTTATACCTTCTGTCCCACCGCTGCACGCTGGTGGCTGATGGGTGTAGACCCTACCCCGCCTTTCGATCCAGTCTGGAAATCCCTGGAAGACCTATCCACCGGAAAAACCCTGGTGGAATTCCTGATCCAATATGGCTTCGAAAACCTCCTTGATGAGATTCGCTCCTATATCCGCAAGATCGAGGAATATCGCACCCACCATAGTAATTTCCAGGCCCCGGAACTCATGCCCCTCTTTCGGGGCGGGGAAATTCCCATCAGTCGCCGATATGGTTCCCAGAATGCCATCAACAACCTAGGCGGGGACTGGCGTAACCTATCCATCTATGTCCGCACTTGGGCGTTCCTCTCCCAGGACTGGCGTAAAGCCATGCTGATCGGACGCGACTCTGACTACACCCTGAAGGCGGAAAAAGTCTGCCTGACTCTTCCACCTGATGTACGCATGTCTGTCCAGTTCGATACATGGATATGGCAGGTACAGGTGGGACATGTGACTGAAACCAGAATTGGTTCACTCCTCTCCAATGGCGAACAGGATCAACTCCGCTTTTCCCTGCTTAATCGTTGCACAACCCTGGGAAACCAGCCCTGGTCCAACACACCAGCCATCTATTCTTTAAATCGGGAAACCGGTGAAGCAAAGCATTTCGATCAACTCTTCGCCAACCGGGATCTGGAAAAAACAGTGATGTCCCTGTCCAACCTGGCGAAGAAGGGACCACACCCACCCTTGAATGCCCTGCAGCAACCATCGATCTGTAAACAATGCGGTTATCAGCAGTTGTGTTTTACAAGGAACTATATTTCCCAACACGCCTTGAAGGATCTATGAAAAAATTCCGATTTCTCATTATCTGCATAATCTTCATTGCACTGCTTGCCCTCGGCAATCTGGCGATGGCGGTCACACCGGTTCATGCCTCCAGCGCGAATCTACTTCTAACTCCCACACCCACGGTGACGGTCACCGTCACGCCGACTCCACCCACGGGAGGTGGCGGAAACACAACGACAACCACCATCTCACAGATCTTCAATCATCTGGTCTTTCCGGCCGAAACCATCTCCGAAGCGCTGGCAGGCATCTTCGATAAAGCCGCCGACAAGGAAGTGCATGCAATGAGCGAGGAAGTAGCAAGGTGGACAAGTGTGATCGGTGAGATTGTGCAGGCTCCCAGTCAGGGCGATTACAGCACAGTCGCGCAGTCCAGTTTACCGGTTGCGGCAGCGCTGGCTCCAGCCTTGTTCTTATTAAGATTGGCTCTGTATCACTGGGGTAGATTGCTCGGGGATGATGACAGCGGATTACGGGTGATCGGAGATTGGGTAACTGCTGGAGTGCTTGCCCTTGCCTCCGGTCCATTTCTTGACCTCATCGTGCGACTCGGCTGGTGGATGGTGGGAAAAGTCATCGGTGAAACTGGCGCCTTGGCAGTCAGCTTTGTGGAGAACACCACTGCAACATCCATTTTGTTGGGGCTTGCCAATCAAACCTTCTTGGGCAGTCTGCTGAATATCGGGCTTTCCATCGGTTCATTACTCGCCATCGGCGGCATGTTGTTTGCCTTCGCCTCGGCTAATGCTGTTCTCTTTATCCTCGCTGTTCTTGCTCCACCGTTAGCAATAGCCAGTGTGTTACCACAGGCAACCTGGCTGCGTTCCCTGTGGATGAAGGCAGTTGTATTGATTGCGCTTCTGCCTATTGTTGCTGGTGGAGTCTTCAAAGCAGGCATGGCAGCCAGCACTTGGCTGGGACAACAGGGATTATTGTCTGCCATCCTGCGTGTGATCTGGTTATGGGGTGCGACTGGACTATTGCTTTCCCTGGCAGGCATCCTTGGCAAGATGACCATCTCTACCACTGCAGATGCCTTTGGAGGAATGATCAAGGCAGCGCAACAGATCGTCTCCATCGGGATGCTTGCTGCCAGTGGCGTGGGAGCGGCGGGAGCTGGTGCGGTTGGTGCGGCAGGAGCTACCTCCAGCGCAGGGGTAGGTGGAGCAGCCACCACAGGCGGACTCACTGGCTCAGAAGCCGCGATGAGTCATCTCAATGCGGCACAACAGTTGACACAGCAAGCCGGAAACCTGGAAGCGATGGGGTTACGTGCTCCTGCCGCCTATAACCGTTCCCTGGCACATGGACATGAACTGGCGGCGCGACAGGCGGAGTTGGGTGAACGGATGCAGCGTTTCGATGGTGCTCCTTCAACATCTCCTTCCGATGATTTTGGTTTCTCGCCATCCGTGAATGCCTCGATTCAATCCAGTTTCAATGGTTCGCCCCAGGAATTCCAGCAGGGCTTTCAAGCCATGTCCGCAGACATCACCCAACATGGGATGGACCCCAATGTCTTCGCGGCGCAATACCCGCAGGAAACGGCGCAAATGACGCGCGCCTATCTGGATCATTCGGAAGAGATCATGACAGCACGCGATCCTTTGATGCGCGCATCTGAACTTGGCAACGCCACACGGGTGAAGGAGATATTGACGTTTATGCCGAACAAACAAACCGACGAAGAAAATCAATCATGACCATCACAGAAACCTTTGCGTTGGTCTCCTTCTCATTATTCAGTTATGCCGACCTGCGCTATCGCCTGGTGCCAGGGATTGAAGTCTTTCTGTTTGGAACGATCCTATTGACACTTCCCATTACTCCTCTTCAAACCGGGATCGTATTGCTGGCATGTCTTTGGGGCATCTTCCGCAATCTATCCGGATGGTTCGCTTTCCCGTTGTTGTTCTACCCACCTGTCTGGCCGGTATTGCTCACCGGATATGGGTATCGCAAGAGCATTATTGGCAGGGCAGATTTGCTTGCGATTAGCGGGCTTGCCTGTCTTTTTCCTTTCCCTGCCGTATTGCTGTCTCTTCTGGGATTGGAACTCTGGCGCAGGCTTTGGGTACGTAGACAACATGGGGACATCCCTGCCCTGCCAGGTCTATTACTTGGATTGATTATCTATCTTCTGTTGCGTTTATTCCTACCGACTCCATAGCGACACGATCAACCATCCCCCTTCCACAATTGAATAAGATACCCCCATGCCTCGCTCCGGAACCTTGGGCAACCCACAGCCCTACACTCCCTTTGGTGTCTTTGCTGGCCTGTCCTTCTGGGGCGGCGGCTTGACTCTCCTCGCCGCAGCACCAGGAATCGGAAAGACTTCCTGGCTGCTGCGGATGATCTTCGAGTCTGCCTGCCAACACATCCCTGCCGCGATTGGCTGTTATGAACACACCCCGGAGGAATTGCGCTTTCGCATGTTCCTGCAAACAGAAGCAATGACCGGTGGACCTCATACGCAACCCTCACAACCCGTTGTGGAAGCAGCATTGGCGCGCGCCAGTGAAGCCGTGTTGCTGTCGCTCAATTCCCGTGAAGATACTGTGCGTACCTTGGAAGACATGTTGATCCACGATTACGCCTTCCCCGTCAAAGGACCAGCTCTCATCGCTGTGGATTATCTCAACCGTGTGCCCGTGGTTGGCTTGACCGGCATGATGAATGAAGAAGGTCGCAGTGGTGAAGCGGCAGCCGCGTTGCGTGAGATGGCACGACATCACGGCTGGGCGATCATCGCAGCTGCCGCTTTGAAATCCGAACGCTTCAACGATGGCGACGATCTATCTGCCTTGTTAGGCGACGAACGAGTTCCGTATGAAGCGGACCGTGTGTTGGTGGTCAACCGCACCGGCGATGTCCGTGAGTGTGGCTGCGCTCCACTTGAGGTCCTGACACTCAAAGACCGCACCGGACCGGCTCGACGCTGGTCGATGCATTTTTGGGGTGAGCGTTTCTATCCCGCCCTTGAAAATGAATTCCATAAACACGATCCGATGGTGATCTCATGAGCGAAGTTACTTCACTGTTATTAACCTTCCTGCGCGAAGCCTGGGTTGCTTTGGCGGGCGCATTTATCGCCTTTGCGCTGCTGGCGGGCATTGCCCAAATGTTGCGTGTGAGTTCTGCCTCAGTCCTCGGTGCGAATCTGTGGGTGTGGGAATCCATTTCTGCCCTGATCTCCATCGTTGTGCTTGGCTTGTTTGCCTTCCTCGGCATCCCACAAATCGTAAGCGCCCTGCAATCCACTCTGCCCGGAGCTGGCGGATGTGGTCCGATCAGCGAATTGGGCACGCTTGCTTCCGGCTTGATCGGCGGACTGGCTGCCCTGCGCATGTTGAAGGCAGCCTTCATTACGATGTTCTCTGCTTCGATTGGCGGGGCGTCTTCCTTCGCCAACGCGCTGATCGAAAGCGGTGAAGCGCTCTTTGGCATGATCCTCGCCAGCGCTGCCATTCCCCTGGCAGCCTGGTTTCTCGGTACTTGTTGAAATTTCATAGGAGAAGATATTTATGTTCGATCCCATCATGGAACAAATTCTGGCGATTGCCCGCGATGCCTGGGCGTTCATGGCCGGGCTCTTGATCGTCGTGGCATTGCTCGGCGGCTTGTATTACATCCTGCAAGGCACGGCAGGCATGGCGTTCGGTGGCAGCCGCATGACCTCAATGGCGATCATTGGGGTTGTCGGTCTGATCATTATTGTGTTGTTTGCCTTCCTCTTCCTGCCGCAGTTGGGTGAGATGCTGAAAAGCTTCCAGCCACAGCCGCCGTTCTAGGAGAGCCATGTTCAATAACCGCGATCTTGGCATCCTCGGTACCGGGGCGCTCCTGGCAGTCCTATGTTTATTCCTTCCGCTATCCTTCACTGGAAAGGTGGTGATCGGTTTTCTGGTATTGGTCGGGTTCATGGCGCTGGCATTATTGCGTCTTGGACCCGACCGCGTCCCGCCCGAAGTCTGGTTGATGCGCCGCTTTCGATATTCGATGCAAACCAGGCAGTATGTCAATCAACAGGCGGCAAGTAAAAAGACAGAAGCAGATCGATCACCAAGACCGAAACCGGAACGACCTTCGCCCCGGCACGAACAATCGCCACAGGTTTTCGATACACACGCTGTTCATAGTCGTCCGATTGATCTGGCATGGAATGAAGTTGGCGTCTATCCGTTGTTGACCGTCCTGCTGGGAGTCGTGGGAATTTACTTTGCCGTCTGGCTTTCAAATGGTGGAGCGCAGGAACTCGCATTTTGGTTTGTATGGAGATAGCATGATCACATTGATTTCAATCATTGGCGCCTTGGCACTGGCAGCCATCCCGATTGCCTTTGGCTGGCGTCGCACCGTGGATGAAGCGGGCATGGCACGCGCGATGGGCATTGCTCAACCGAAGAAGAAATTTGATCCTGAAAAGTTCGCTCGACAGACCGGAACGGGACTGGCATTCAACCAGATTGCGTATGGGTTTCTGGCGTGGGTGGGTGGTGGACTGGCAGGAGGGATATTCCTCGGAGTCTTTCCTGCGATCCTGTTTGCCATCGCAGGTGGCCTGTTATATGCAGGCACGCTCTCCGACAAACGTCAGGAATTCCGCTTGAAGCAGGCGAAAGATATTTTACGTGGCTTGGGTGTAGTGGAGACGTTGTTATCACAAGGCAAGCCATTGGGTGATGCGCTCGATGATGCGGCACAAGCCGTGGGACCGGATGGCAGGATGGTGCTGGGTGATTTGGTTGTGCGCTTACGGACTGCACCCGCCGATGAAGCGGCTTTAGCTGTCCGCGAATGGACAACCGCTTGGGACAATCCCGCCGTGGACATTGTCGCTACTTCATTATTAGCATCCATCGAAGGACGTATCGAGATTGGTCCGTTGGTTGCATCCCTGCGAAAGACTCTTGGAACAGTGGTTGAAGTCTTATCCCGCGCGCGTGCTGCCGCCAAAGGTGTGGAATGGCAGGCGCGTTTTCTTGCTCTTTTCCCTCCTGCCGTTTTGGTATTGATTGCCATCACCACTCCCGAAGTCGGGAAGTTGTATTCTGGTAATCCGCTTTTTCTATCTCCTGTCATCCTCGGTTCAGGTGTGTCCTACTGGCTTTCGATGCGCATGATCCGTAATGGATTGTCCATTGAAGCCTCGATGGGCTTGCAAGCTGGACAACAAGGCGAAATTCGCCTGGATCGGCTGGGACGAGTCCTGTAATGAAAGGTTTCTTCCGATTTTCCATTGCCTTGATGACCGCCCCGTTGTTATGCGGGGCGGCTTTGGTGGTGGGTTATGTCATGCTGGTGGTTCTGACCATTCCGCAACTCCCGGCATGGGCGCAGCCCGGTGTGGAGCAATGGTTGTTCGATATCCCCCAATATGCAGAGACAAGCGACAACGGTTCGTATGGCAATTCGCTTCCATCTGGAATGAGCGCTGTTCCCTTCGATGGCTATGTTGGACCCGGTTCTGATATCTATGGTTTGCCCTTGATCGGTCCCATTCCACATTGGGGTGATATCTATGACAAGCCATTATTAGGATGTAAGTTCCAAGACCCACATTACCAGACCCATACTGGTAGTGACTTTCCCGTGAATGAGGGCACTCCGATTTATACAACCATCACAGGCAAGGTCGTGTGGGCTGGCTCGAACGGTCCGTGGGGCAATCTGGTGGTGGTGGAGAACAATGGTTATCAGGTGTGGTTGGCTCATCTGAGCAGCATCCAAGTGGTGGATGGGCAAATTCTCAATTACGGCGATGTCGTTGGATTGAGCGGCAACACCGGCAATAGCACCGGCGCGCATTTACATTACGGCATTCGCCAGAAGACAGGCGAACAAAGCGCCGTCTGGCTGAACCCTCAAAACTATTTTACGGTCGATGAGTACATCAACATTGGATGTTCGGATTAACCCATGACCGTTCGACTGGGTGATGTAACCTTCTCCGATTGGATCAGCCTGGAATTTGAGGGCGGTTATACCGATACCTTCATATTCGATATTGACGCCTTGAATGGATTGCCACCATTTGTATATCATCCCCTCTTGCAGCGACTGGTTGCCGAGGTGGACCGAAAAAGACCAGGCGCGTCCCTTTGGATCCGTGTGACATCTCCGGCGGAATGGTACCTGATGGAGGTCAAACGATCCATGACAGATGGGTTTTCCATTCCCTATGTCGTCACTTCAAAGGACAAGATACCGGATTATCACAGTTTCTCTTTTGGTCCAAGATTATTTTCTCCTGCACTCCCTCGTCCTCTCAAGGTGGACGATGAGTTTTCTAGTTTCTCTTGCGAAGAGTTGAAATGTCTCCAGGTTTTGACCCGAAACCGGAAAGGAAGTCTGGAGGAAATCGCTTCTCTGGCGGGTCTTCCTGAAACAACAACCCATGATGTTTTGCGAGGACTTCAAAAGAAAAAAAAGGTCAAATTCAAACTTGGCGAGGTGTTCCAAAAAGACAAGTCAAAGCCAAAGAAAATGGATCCATACTGGATGTGGCATCCGACTCGCAAAGGAGTATCCGCTGCCTTGCGCAGTTGGGGAGCGTCAAAGGGCGTGGATTTTAGCGGCGTGAAGGAACTGAATCAGCACTTAATCGGGACGCCGCACAGGGCGAATTCCCGCAGGTGGCTGGCATGGCTACGATCCGCCTATCCGCTCACCGAAATATGGACGGGTTGGACCGAAGTGCAACTTCCTGAAATATCTGTGCGCCCTGACGCACTTGCCTGGGGGCGAATTCAGGGTTTCGAGACTATGTTCTGGTTGGAACTTGGAGATGAACATAAAAAAAGAATGGAAATACAAAGAATAACCAGAATACGGCTGGCATCCGCATTAGAATTCTGCCAACAGACAGGCGTCCGCCTTGTGTACGCCCAGATAAGCCCAAAGTGGGTACAGAAGGCGGTTGGTATGGCGCTCAGTCCATTGCCACCCGATATGGCGGCGGTGACGGCAAGCACACGCAGATTTGGAAAATTGCCGACTGTGGAATGGGGAGCAATAACCACACTTTGAAAACGGTTATACTTAGCGCTACTGGTCACCTCCCAAGGAGAATGTACTGGGGGAAATATGATAAATACAGACAATAATCTCAACAACAACTCTCGATTTTTCGATGGAAAAAGAGCCGCACTTCAATGCATTTCATCTGCCTTGACATCGGCTGAACAGGTACGTATTGCAACAGCATACTTTGAAGGGTCAGGGTTTCAAGCATTACAGAATGTATTAAGCGGCAAGAAAGTCAAATTGTTGGTTGGGCGAGAAGAAGGGGGCGAGGACAGCCTGCGAGAAGTTTTGCAGGAGTTCATCAACGAGCTTTCCTATGGTCCGATGGAAAACCGGACACGTTCTATGCGCCAGATGCTGGAAGCATTAGAACAAGGCATGATGACGGTATCGGTTGGAGCATCCCTTCCACAAGATACACCAATTATGGATGCCCGATATATCTACCATCATGCCAAACTTTATATTGCGGATAAAACAACCGCAGTTGTTACCTCCGCGAATTTTTCTTATCATGGTCTTTGCATAAGCCGCGAGGCAGGAATTACCATTGATAAAGAAGATGATGTTACCTATTTCGTAGAACGCTTTGACTATTACTTTGAAAAAGCCCGCCAGATCACTGCTGAATTGATCGAAGCCCTGCGTTCCTGGCTGAAAGCGTACGATCCTTATATCATTTATGCAAGAGCCTTACTTGAATTATATGGACTTCCACAGGAGGGAGCCGCACCTCAATTACCTCCTTTAGCAAAATACCAGGAAGGCGTTGTCTCTAGTGTTCTTCGCTCCATGACGGAGCATGATGGAGCGTTTCTTATTGCATCTACTGGGCTGGGAAAAACGGTCATTGCCGCTCATGTAGCTGCTTATTTGCGTATGCAGGGTGATATCGACAGCGCCCTGGTTGTTTGCCCGGCAGGGCTGCGGGAAGTATGGCGGCGCTCCATGCGGTCTGCCAGAGTTCCGAGCATAGAATTTTCCTATCACACTCTGACACGTAAAGATGGCGACTCGAATTTGCCCATCCTTGAACATGAATTAAAGCAAGTCAATCAACAAACCCTGATCATTTTGGATGAGTCTCACCGCCTCCGAAATGAAGAAGCTAACGGTGGGGATTTGCGCTTAAGCAATGACCGTATCCAAAAAGCGGCACGGGAAAAAGGCGCAAAAGTATTATTACTTACTGCAACACCATACGGGAAGGATTTCTCTGAGGTGGAAAGTCAGTTACGGTTATTGCCGGCTCCCAAACAAGCACAAAGTACTGCTCTGGGCTTTACAGTGGAGACTCAGATATGGCAGGCGAAACAACTTTCCGATTTGCCCGAGCTACCTCCGTGTACTGTGCTGACAACTCCAGATGTCGTCCGCCATTTTAGCAGGCAAGATGGAAATGGCGAGAGATTCGTCGTTTTCTCAGAAAACGATCAAAGATATTTTCCAAGACGGATCAGTCTTAGAACGATACGATATCAAAGCCCCTTCGATGATTTTTTGGCTGATCTCTTCGAAAGCAAACTGCTATATAAGAAAATAGAAAAACCAGATCAGCCGCTTCAAGCATATTTGCCTTTGGAGATGCCGCTTGTGGAAGGAGAACGGCTCGCCCTACAGGAAGCCTTGTTCCTGCACCAGTTTTGCTCCTCACCCGCAGAAGTAAAGAACGTTTGCAGTCAGTTGGAAAAGGGCAACTACAACTACTCGTTTGCAAAGCAAAAGGAACTAACGACATTCATTCGTGAAAAGCACTCTCTAGTACAGAATACATTACGACCTCGCAACGATCCAAAACTTGCACACTTGATGAAACTCATAAAAGAAGCTGGGAATGAGAAGGTCGTAGTATTTTGCGAATATCATGAAACTGCACGTTCCTTGAAAGACGGACTAAAGAAACTTACGCCCTCCCTCAAAGTAGACACAACGGTTGACGCTCCTGACCTCGATGATTTGTTGCGTCGATTCGCCCCAATCGCCAACGAAGTCCTGCCGGAAGAGAGGAATGACAAGGAGGAAGTCCAGGTTTTGATCGCTACACGTTCCATGTCAGAAGGATTCAATATGCAAGACGCGTCTATTCTGGTGAACTATGATTTACCCTGGACAGTGCTTCAATTGGCACAACGCATGGGACGGGTTCTACGTCCGTGGGGCGCACCCCGTGACGTGATCATTTATAACTTTGTACCATCCACGATGGATCATGAGAGAATCCGTCATGCTCGGAATTGGGAGCACCGATTGCAGGAAAGGAGCCGTCAACACCGATCACTTGCACAAATTCCAGTAATGGTTCACAAAGAAAGTCAGCAAGGGGAGGGAATGACCCAAGAAATTGAAATGGAAAAGTTGGGGCGCGAGATGTTTCTCGCAAGCGACTCAACCGCAGACTTGGATTTGGAGCAAGTAATGGAATTTCTTCAGACGGTTGAAGACCTGACTACCAGCACGTTCTATAACGATTTGGCTACTATTCCAAACCAGGATGAAATTTTGAAACTACCGGCAGGAATTCGTAGTGCAATGAATAAACCAGGGCGCAAGCGTCTCTTCCTGCTCCTTCGCCGTGGACGTAATCACATTGATACGGTTCTTGCCGATGTACACGGTCGCCCAATGGAGGATAGCCGGCGACGCGATGATGCAATGCGTATTATCCGTTGTTTCCCCGAGACCCCGAAGGCATCCTTTGAAACTTATCCGAACGAAGATGCCTTTGATTCGTGGATTGAGCGGGCACGTCGTAACTGGGCGGAGTTGAATGGTTTGGACCCTGCGAAATTACAACTACTTTGCGCCTTGGCAATCGTACCCTCCTCTAATGCAGTTTCAGAGACTTGATTGTAGTTATAATACAATCTTCGGGATCAAATAAAGCTGTTTTAATTAGCCAATGCAACTAACTTCTCACCACATCCGCTACTTCGCCCACGAATTGACCCGCCGTCACTCTTCTGACAGCGTGGAGAAACTTGCGTCGGTACTGGCGGATGCTCAGGTGGATTTGAACCCTCATCAAGTAGAAGCGGCGCTTTTCGCTTTCCGCAATCCATTCTCGAAGGGCGCCATCCTTGCGGATGAAGTAGGTTTGGGAAAAACCATTGAAGCTGGGTTGCTTCTCTCACAAAAATGGGCGGAGCGGAAGCGGAAGTTACTGGTTATCGTGCCTGCCAACCTGCGCAAACAATGGAGCCAGGAATTGGCAGAAAAGTTCTTTCTGCCTTCTGTGATCCTAGAAAGCAGGAGTTTCAACGAATTCATCAAACAGGGAAATCTCAATCCGTTCAACCAAAATGAGATCGTGCTTTGCTCCTACCAGTTCGCGCGGACCAAGGAGCCTTACGTCAGGCAGTTGAATTGGGATCTGGTCGTGATCGATGAAGCTCACCGTTTGCGAAATGTGTACAAGGCGTCGAACAAGATTGCCAATGCCATCAAGCAGGCGATCAATCCATTCCCAAAAGTGCTTTTGACTGCCACTCCTCTGCAGAACTCTTTATTGGAACTCTATGGGCTGGTCAGTATTATTGATGAATACGCCTTTGGAGATTTTGCAAGTTACAAGGCGCAATTTGCCCGCTTGGGCAACGACGTAAATTTTGAGGCTTTGCGTGAACGGTTAAAACCCATTTGCAAACGAACCCTGCGCAAACAGGTGCTTGAGTATGTCAAGTACACCAACCGCCATGCCGTAGTTCAAGAATTTGTGCCATCCGAAGATGAACAACGTCTTTATGACTTGGTATCTGCCTATTTGCAGAAGGATAAGTTATACGCGCTGCCGGCCAGCCAGCGCGCATTGGTCACTTTGATCCTGCGCAAATTACTGGCGTCTTCCACTTACGCTATTTCAGGGACATTGGATAGTCTGGCAAAACGGCTCGAAACTGCCGCAATGGAAGCAGAGACCGTAGATGTTCCGCCTGCTGATCTGCCTGAAAATTGGGAAGACTTCGACGAACTGGCAGATGAATGGGATGAAGACGAAGAAGGGGAGCAAAAGGAAAAAGTACGATTAACTCCACAGCAGATCGCCGAACTCAAGCAGGAGATCGAAGAGTTACGAGAATTTCACCGATTGGCTGTGTCCATTGTCAGGAACTCAAAAGGCGAAGTATTACTGACTGCCCTGCGTAAAGGCTTTGCTGAGGCGAGCAAGGCGCAACAGAATCAAGGGGCGGCTGTGCTCCAACAGAAGGCTGTGATCTTCACGGAGTCGCGCCGAACACAAGAGTATCTGTTCAATGTGTTAGAGAACACCGAATTTGCCGGCAAGGTGATGATGTTCAACGGTACGAATACTGATGCCCGCTCCAAAGAGATTTACCGAAATTGGTTGGGAAAGTATCAGGGCACGGATCGTGTCAGTGGCTCACCCACAGCGGACATGCGTGCCGCATTGGTGGAATGCTTTCGCGGTGAAGCAGCCATCATGATCGCTACCGAAGCGGCGGCGGAAGGTATCAACCTCCAGTTCTGCAACCTGGTGGTGAACTATGATATGCCCTGGAACCCACAGCGAATCGAACAGCGGATCGGACGCTGTCATCGTTATGGTCAAAAGTTCGATGTGGTCGTGGTGAATTTCCTGAACAAGAGCAATGCAGCGGATCAGCGCGTGTATGAACTGCTCAACGAGAAGTTCCGCCTGTTTGATGGTGTCTTTGGCTCCAGTGACGAAATCCTTGGCGCGGTAGAATCTGGTGTGGACTTCGAGAAGCGCATCGCGGAGATCTACCAGAAATGCCGCAGCGTGGAGCAAATTCAATTTGAGTTCGATCAGCTTCAAAGGGAGTTGGAGGCGGAGATCACCGAAGGGCAAAAGGACGCCCGTGAGAAATTACTCAACAACTTCGATCAGGAAGTCGTCGAGAAAGTCCGCATTCAGAGCAACGATTATCTGGATCGTTTCAATCAACAACTCTGGCTGTTGACCCGTTCACTTCTGAAGGATTATGCTCACTTCAACGAGCATGGATACAGTTTCACTCTCCACACAAACCCCTTCCCTGGCGAAACGATCCACCCAGGTCCGTATCGTATGGGAAAACATGTGGAAGAGGTAAATACCTATCGGGTCGGGCATCCGCTGGCACAACGCCTCCTGGAACAAGCGAAAAGCCTGCCAACGCCGCCGCGTGAATTGACGTTCGATTATTCGAACAGCGGGAAGCGAATTGCCATTCTGGATTCGTTGAACGGTAAATCGGGCTGGTTGATGTGCGGTCTTTATTCGGTAAGCGCTTTGGAAACGGAAGATTATTTAGTGTTGTCTGGTTTCACCGATAACGGCGGAGCATTGGATGAAAAGCAAATCCAGCGCTTCTTTGACCTGCCTTGTATTTCAGATGACCAAGTTACCATTCCTGCCGAAGTCGAGTCCAAACTGGTTGAATTGCAGACGATCAAGCAGAACACTTTGCTCGAAGAGTTGACCCAACGAAATGCCAACTGGTTTGAGGTTGAAATTGACAAGCTTGACCGCTGGGCGGAGGATCGCCGCAAGTCCTTACAAGTCGAATTGGACGAGCTCGATGAGACGATCAAGGAGACCAGAAAAGCTGCCCGCCTTGCACCCAACCTGCCTGAAAAATTGGCAAAGCAACAGGCTTTACGGAAACTTGAGACCAAGCGGGATGAAGCCTGGCGAAATTACGATGCCGCCAGCAAAGAATTGGAAAAACAGAAAGACAGCTTGTTGGACGAAGTTAGTAAGCGACTTGAACAAAAGTCAGGTAGCCAGGAATTGTTTGTTATTAGGTGGAGTTTAAGATGAAAATCAAATCAATACGTATTGAAAACTTTCGCAGCTTTAAAGATGAAACCGTATCTTTGAATAAATATTCCTGCTTTGTGGGTCCAAATGGAGCAGGAAAATCTTCTGTATTGGCAGCGCTCAATGTTTTCTTCAAAGATTCATCCTCTTTCGACCCAAACAATCTTGAAGACGAAGATTATTTCTGCAAAGACATCACCAAACCAATTCGGATCACGGTCACTTTTAATGATCTAGGCGAGAATGCTGTCGAAGAATTATCTGATTACGTTAGGCAAAATGAATTGGTAGTCACAGCAGAGGCAGCTTTTGATCCAACTACAGGATTTGGTTCTGTAAAACATTATGGACAAAGGCTTGGTATAGATGAATTCAGAGTCTTTTTCGAGAGCCACAAGTCTAAAGCAAAGGCAGAAGATTTAAACACAATTTATTCAGGGCTTCAGCAACAATTTGCTGATCTGCCGAACGCTCGTTCAAAAGATGACAAGGCGGACGCCCTTCGTGTTTACGAAGCAGAGCGCCCTGATAGATGTGCTTTGATACCTAGTGAAGATGTTTTCTATGGCATCAACAGCACCGGCAAGTTATCCAAGTTTGTAACTTGGGTTTATGTTCCTGCAGTAAAGGATGCTGGCGAAGAAGTTCAAGAAGCGAAGAATACAGCGCTTGGTAAGTTAATCGAGCGCACGGTTCGAACACGGGTAAATTTCGATGAAGAAATCATCGCGTTAAGGGATGAGACACACGCAAAATACCAAGAATTACTGGAGCGAAACCGTGTTGGTCTGACAGAAATTTCCGAATCTCTTCAAAGACGATTAGGCGACTGGGCACACCCAGATGTTCATTTGGGGATGGAATGGCTGTCTGATCCTAAGAAATCAATCACCATTCAGCAGCCTGTTGCTGGCATCAAGACAGGTGAGGGTGATTTTATTGGCAGTCTGGCAAGAATGGGACATGGGCTGCAAAGGTCCTATCTTTTGGCATTGCTTCAAGAATTAGCAAATTCCGATGCCCCAAATGCCCCGACCTTAATTCTAGGATGCGAAGAGCCAGAACTTTATCAACACCCACCACAAGCTCGACATCTAGCTGATGTTTTTGTTGACCTGGCGGAAGGTAATAATCAAATCATAGTAACGACTCACTCTCCCGTATTTGTTCATGGAGACGGCTTCGAAGATATAAGACTCACACGAAAGATCAATAATGCTAATGGTTCGAAGGTTCGCAATGTCGAGTTTCAAAAACTTTGTGATCGTATCAGAGTAGCAAGAGGCGAGAATCCAAATGATCGGATCACCGGACTGATTGCGAAAATACATCAGGCGCTTCAACCAAATATTGCAGAAATGTTTTTTGCACGGACACCGATTCTTGTCGAAGGGCTCGAAGATGTTGCTTACATTACAACTTATTTGTATTTATCTGGTCAGTGGTCAGATTTTCGGCGATTAGGTTGTCATTTGGTGCCTGTTGGAGGAAAAAGCTACCTAATTCAGCCACTTGCTATTTCTATTGAATTAGGATTGCCAGTTTTCGTGATTTTTGATGCTGACAGGAACACAAACAGAAATAACGAACATGAACGGGATAATCGGGCATTACATAATTTACTCGGATTGAATTATGAACCATTTCCCCAAGATCATGTTTTTGCAAACAATCACACCATTTGGTCAACTAATATGACTGAAGTAGTCAAAGGTGATTTTGGTGAAAATTATCAGAGAATCACGGACGCAATTCGCTTGAATTATCATAATGAACCGTCATTAAACAAAAACGACCTGTTCATTGCCGAATGGTTGACAGCCGCCTATAATGAAGGTCTTAGGTCTCCTAATCTATCCACGCTTTGTAACTCTATTCTTCAATTTGCCAGAGAGAATGCATCATGACCGACCAACCCGAAAAACTAGACCTCACCTCCCATAACCTCCCAGCGGACAAGACCGCTGAACTCTTACGCCTCTTCCCTGAAATTCGCACCGAAGGGGATAAGATCGACTTTGATAAGCTCAAACTCGTGCTCGGACAGACCGTGGACGTGGGCAAAGAGCGCTATGGCATGACCTGGGCAGGCAAAGCCGACTGCTTCAAGACCATCCAAGCCCCCAGCACAGGGACTCTTCTGCCCGCGCCTGATGAAAGCGTAGACTTTGATACTACCGAAAACCTGATCATCGAAGGCGACAACCTGAATGTATTGAAACTTTTGCAGAAGGCGTACTTGGGCAAAGTCAAAATGATCTACATTGACCCGCCATACAACACAGGCAATGACTTTATCTACCCCGATAATTACACCGAAAGCCTGCAAACTTACTTGGAATACACAGGGCAGGTAGATGCCGAAGGCAAGAAGTTCGGCACAAACGCCGACACTGATGGGCGTTTTCATTCGCGTTGGATGAATATGATGTATCCGCGCTTGTATTTGGCGAGAAATTTACTTCGGGAAGATGGCGCAATATTTATAAGTATTGACGATACAGAATATGACAATTTGAAAAAATTGTGCAATGAGCTATTTGGTGAAGAAAATTTTGTTGCAAGTGTAATTTGGCAAAAAGTTTACAGCCCAAGAATGGATGATAGAGGTATAAGTCCAGAACATGATTTTATATTGATTTACTCCAAGTCATTAGAATTTGTGCCAAATAGAATGCCTTTTGAACAAAACGCAAAACAATTTACAGGCATTGACGAACAAACTGGTCAAAATTATCGCCCACGTTCGCTTAGAAAGGAAGGCAAAAATTCTCGTAGGGAAGATCGCCCCAATCTTTACTATTCGATAACTGCGCCAGATGGCTCAGCCATTTTTCCTATCCGATCTGATGGCTCTGAAGGTTGTTGGCGCATGGGGAAGACAAAATATGAGAAGTTGTTGGCAGATGGGTTAATTGAGTGGGTTCAAATAAAGGGAAGCTGGCAACCTATGGTCAAACAGTTTTATGATACCAATGCCACTCGTCCGTATATGACAATCTGGACTCATACTGAAGTCGGACATAATCATAGCGCTGTCGATGAACTAAAAAAGCTAATGAATACATCTGTTTTTGATAATCCAAAACCATCTGGATTAATAAAAAGAGCGTTGGATATTTCAACGGGAATTAGCGAGTTAGACGAAGATGATGAAAACAATAATGAACAGGATACAGAAATAATTCTGGATTTCTTTTCGGGTTCTGGAACTACAGCACAAGCTGTATTAGAAAAAAACAAAGAAGACAGCGGCAATCGCAAGTTCATTCTCGTCCAACTACCTGAACCTACTGAAAACAAAGACTTCCCTACCATCGCAGACATCACTAAAGAACGGGTGCGCCGCGTCATCAAAAAGATTAACGACGAAGAAGCAGGTCAGTTACCAATGGGCGGGAAACAGGATCGTGGCTTCCGCGTTTTCAAACTGGCAGAGTCCAATTTCAAGGGTTGGGAGGCGTCCGTCCCGAAGGATGGCACTGCTCTCGCTCAGCAGTTGGAATTACATATTGACCATATCCGCGAAGGAAGGACGAGTGAAGATATCCTCTATGAAATCTTGCTCAAGAGCGGTTTTCCGCTCACCACACCTGTCGAAAATATTGAATTGGAAGGCAAGGCGGTTTACAGTGTAGCTGGCGGCGGAATGTTGATCTGTCTGGAAAAAGAACTTACACTGGAAGTTATCCGCGCAATGGCAGAGAAGAAACCCCAGCGTGTCATCTGTCTTGATCTTGGTTTTGCAGGCAACGATCAACTCAAGGCTAATGCTGTACAGATTTTCAAGACCAAAGAAGTTGTGTTTAAGACGGTTTAGATGAAAATCCATTTTGACGCCAACCAACAATTCCAACTCGACGCCGTTGCTGCCGTAACGGACCTCTTTGAAGGTCAACCGCAGTCTGCGCCGACCATGACGCCTGTCCATGTGGTGGACTATGGTGAAATCTTCGCTGGTCAGGCGCAAACCGAACTGGGTGTCGGCAACCAGTTATTGCTGGATGAAGATCGGTTGCGAGAGAACACGCGTGCCGTCCAACATCAAAACGATATAGAGATCGCTGATCCAAACACCCCGTTGGAGTCTTGGGAACACTTCGATGTGCCCGCAGACCGCGCCAGACGTGTCCCCCACTTTTCAGTGGAAATGGAAACAGGCACAGGCAAGACCTATGTCTACCTGCGCACCATCTTCGAGTTATCACAAAAGTTCGGCTTCCAGAAATTCATTATCGTTGTGCCGAGCGTTGCCATCCGTGAAGGTGTCCTCAAGAATTTGGAGATCACCGAAGAACATTTCAAAACCCTCTACAACATTACCCCTGAATACTTCGTCTACGACGCCAAAAAGATCAATCGCCTGCGCCAGTTCGCCACCAGCAATACATTGCAGATCCTGGTCATCAACATTGACGCCTTCCGTAAGAACTTCACGGGCACAGAAGAAGAAAAGAAAAGCAATGTTATCTACAAAGAAAGCGACAAACTCTCGGGTCGCCAACCCATCGAGTTTGTGCAAGCGGCACGTTCCATCGTCATCATTGACGAACCGCAGAGCGTGGATAACACCGACAAGGCACAGGAAGCCATCAAAGCGCTTAATCCGCTTTGCACATTGCGATATTCAGCGACTCATACCAATCCCTATAACCTGATCTATCAACTCGATCCTGTCCGCGCCTTTGAATTGCGTCTTGTCAAGCAGATCGTAGTCGCTTCTGCCGCAGTGGAAGGCGGCGCTAATGAAGCGTATGTCCGCGTGGATAAGATAGACTACAAAAATGGCATCAAAGCCAAACTCCGCATTCAGGAACAGACGGACGCAGGTCCGCGTGAAAAAACGATCACTATCAAGAATGGCGCAGACCTGTATGCTCTCTCGAATGAACGTGCCGCCTACAAAGAAGGGTACGAGATCGCAGAGATCAACGCCGAACCAGAAAATGAATTCATCCGCTTTGCCAACGGGCGTGTCATGCGTCTGGGCGAGGAGGTCGGCGGAATGCGGGATGATATTTGGCGTGCGCAGATCAAACACACCGTCAAACGCCATCTCGAAAAGGAATTACAGACTCAAAGACGCGGCATCAAAGTCTTGAGCTTGTTCTTCATTGACCGTGTCGCCAATTATCGGGATTATGATGAAGCGGGCAAGCCCGTCGCAGGCAAATTTGCCAAAGCCTTCGAAGAAACTCTGGCAGAATTGGCAAAAGAAGAACGCTTCGCCTCGCTCGAATGGCTAAAACTGCCCATTGAAAAACTCCACAACGGCTATTTCGCCCAGGATAAAAAAGGCATCCTCAAAGACACACGCGGCGATACACAAGCTGATGATGAAGTCTACAACCTCATCATGAAAGAAAAAGAAAAACTGCTGACTACAGAAGAACCCTTACGCTTCATTTTCAGCCACTCCGCCCTGCGCGAAGGCTGGGATAACCCCAATGTCTTCCAGATCTGCAACTTGCGTGAAATGTCCACGGAACGCGAACGCCGCCAAACTCTTGGGCGCGGCTTACGTTTGCCTGTGGATCAGAACGGCGACCGCGTCCGCGACGACTCGATCAACAAACTTTATGTCTTTGCTAACGAAACCTATGAAGACTTTGCTCGCGGTCTCCAAAGTGAATATGAAAGCGAAGGCATTTCCTTTGGCAAGATTCCGTTGGTTGCCCTCTCCAAACTCACTCAAATAGTTGACGAAGTGGAACAGCCCATCGGACGTGAAGCCGCCCATAAAATTCGGACTGCCCTCATCGAGCAAAAGGTTCTGGATGAAAACAACCGCATCCAACCGACCTTTGACCCGCGCCGCCCTGACTTCAAGTTAAATCTCCCTGAAGCATTTTCCACTCTTGCGCCTGCCGTCACAGATTTGCTTTCTTCATACCTGATCGAGCGCCACATCCGCCGCGAGAAACAGGAAGGTCCCAACCACTTCAAGAAAGCCATCGAAGCCAGTCCTGAATTCATCGAACTCTGGAATAAGATCAAACCAAAAACAACCTATCGCGTCGAATTCAGCACCGATGAATTGGTGATCAGCGCTGTCCGCACGATCAAAGCAATGCCGCGTATTGAAGCCCCGAAAATTCGCGTCACGGCGGGGCAAGTTGACATCAAAAAAGGTGGTGTCGCTTCAAACGCTGTAAGCGTTTCAGAAGAAAAAGTGGATTATCGTTCACGCCCTGTGCCCGACATTTTGGCTTATCTGCAGGATCAAACCGAACTCACTCGCACCACCCTAGTCCGCATTCTCAAAGAGTCGGGTCGCCTCGAAGAATTCTTCCTCGATCCGCAGAAGTTCATGGATCAAGTCGCTTACATCATCAAGCACGAACTTCACCGTCTGCTGGTGGATGGCATCAAGTATGAAAAACTTGTTGTCGATGGCAGAGAAGATGAATGGGAAATGGCGATCTTCAAGAATGAGGAGATCATCAACTACCTAAGCGCCTTGCAGGTCAAGAATTCCACCCATGAGTATGTGGTCTACAGTTCCATCGTCGAATACGAATTTGCCAGAAAACTGGATGAACGCGAAGACATCAAACTCTTCATCAAACTACCTGACAAATTCTCCATTGAAACCCCCGTAGGCAAATACATCCCCGACTGGGCAATCGTCAAACACAATGACAATACCATCTACATGGTCCGCGAAACCAAAGGCGTGAAAAAGGATCAGTTCCTCAAACTCCGCACATCCGAATCCGACAAAATCCGCTGCGGCGAAAAACACTTTGAAGCCTTGGGGGTAGATTTCAATATGGTCACCGATGCGGGTGAAGTGTAGTCTAGGCATTAGAAGAAAGAAAACAACATAATTAAGAATACGGGTATGTCAAAGAGGACAATAGAACGACGAAATAAGGAAGAGACAAGATGCCAGATCCTGCCGAGCTTTTTAGCAACCCCAAACAATATTGGGATTTCATAACTTCAACAACTGATGCTGAATTCGAAAATCAACACTTCGATCGTAAGCAAGCTGGCAACAACGGTATCGCCACTCCAAGTTCCATCGATAAACTTCAGGATGAAATCAAAGAATGTATTTCCGCTTTCGCCAATCATGAGGGTGGGGTAATAATTGTTGGTATCTCAAAAACAGGCGACATACATGGCATAAACCATCTTAATCCTGACCAGTTGAAAAGAATCACTTCGATCAATCAACTGCTCCGCAACCAGTCAGCAATGATCAAGTATATGGATTGCATAAATAAGCAAGGCGAATCAGAGCGAATACTTTTAATTTACGTACCCGTATCAGATGGAATATGTGAGACATTGAAATCACCGCCCGAAGCCTGGATCCGTAACGGCGATAGATGCGAACCATTAACCGATGACCTTCGCGAATTATTGAAACGCGAGAAACGTATTGTTGAGTTTGAAAGAATGCCTTGTTGTTCTTTCGATCCCGGTGATATAGACAAAGAAGTCCTCGCACAATTCCGTCAATCCAACACCAACTTAACTTCTTCAATAAGCGACGAGGATTTTCTTTACCAGATTGGCGCGCTGGGAAAAGACAAAAACGGACTCCATTTTACAAATGCAGGCTATTTATTTTTTGCAAGTCGTCCACAACGCATGCTATCGTGGGCACATGTACGCTTAATGCGTTTCGATGCCAAAGTAAGTGAATACAAAACCAGAGGTCTACCAACTTTCGACCGCGAATTTGATGGGCCACTCGCTCAACAAATTAGGAAGCTACGTGTACATTTCAGGGAATCTGGTTTTTTTAAAACTTACCAAAAACGTGCTGCTGATGGGGGATTTATCGAGGAACCAGAATTTCCCACCCTTGCAGTAGATGAAGCAATCGTAAACGCCGTTGCACATCGAGATTATGGCATTCGATTACCGATAGAATGCATACTGTATAAGGATGGCTTTTTTGTAGAAAACCCCGGTCGTGTTCTTCAGCGTAGTCAACCTGTGCCAGATCATTTTAACCTCGCCCAAATAACACTTGACTCGATGCCGCGCAATTCACTTTTAATCCAATGGCTAAAAAACATGCGAGGAGATGATGGTAGGGCATTTGTGCAAGCGTTAAGTGAGGGTACCAAGCGCATGCACGAGGAAATGTCTAAATTAAACTTAACCGCGCCAGCTTATCAAACCAGTATCATTCAAACCTCTGTAATATTACTCAGCAACGCGGAGGAGCGTGAAGCTGCATATCGCGCAGCTTCAATTACAGCAGCGGCAACAGAGTTCGCCAATTTGTTTCCACTTAGGTTTACAGGAGAGAATAGTTTTGCGGTTTCTCCAAAAATCTTTCGGGGAAGAATGAAAGAACTGGAACAATACTTAATTGATTCACTTAGTGTCAAGGGGTGGTATATAGACAGAAAAAATTTTGGAAAGATAACAGCTCACCGAAAGGGGGCAAACCTGCCCATCCCTGATAATGTCAGTTCCCTTATACAATTCTCACCAGCTTATATCTTCCAATTTAAACTTTATGGAGAGGAGATGTTCTTATGTGTGGATTACACACTTGAAGTGAAAAACAGGTCAAATGTAAGGAATTTATTGAGATTTCTAACTCCCCAAGATTTAGTTGGACGCCACGCAGTTGCCAAAACTACCCAATGGTTACGTGGGCGCATTATAAGGGTGGATTTTGAAACGACTCTTATTCGATTTGATGAAACCGAAGGTGAAGAATTTGTAGCGAGTTCGCAAGTCCTACCTGAATTGCCAATTTCCTTGATTGAGAAAAATCTCAAATCATTAAATATTCGCTTTGACTTGTTTCGTGAAATCAAGAAATCTAGCCTATCTTTAGATCCTAACTCATCACGTTTACGTGCGGATAAATCCATCGCTACTGTTGGCGAACTATCCAGTTCAGTATTTCCTCTATTTATAAATGATTTGACGGTAACTCTTGATAAAACCCCTTTACCATTATTTCGCGGCAGGAATGGGAGCTTGACAGTTCAATCGCTTGCAGAGCCAGTCGTGGAATTTAACAAAAAGCATGAAACTCCTGATATTCGGGATGGCATAACTCGTTATGGATCCTATGATTCGAGTCCCAAAACCATTGAATTAATTCCTATTTGTTTGGCTGCCCAACGGGAAGGGATGAAAAACTTGATCGAAAGACTCAAGGCGGGCAAGTTCAAATATTCAGGAGCGGAACGAACATTTCACACCCGATTATCTTACAACGCTATTATCACTGTTCCGAGCACTGACCAAATTCTGGAAGAGTGTAAGCGATTGCTCAATGAACATGATGATTGGCGTGGAGACCCCGGCATAAATCGCTTATTCTTAGTTCACACTCCGGAACAAGATTTTTCACTAGACGATGAAAAATCCCCATACTATCAAGTAAAGCGTTTTCTCCTTGAACAGGGCATCCCTTGTCAAATGGTCGATACTCCAACATTACAGAATCCTGACTGGAAGGATCTAAATCTTGCTCTCAATATAACCGCAAAATGTGGCGTGACACCTTGGGTCTTACCTGATAGTATTCCCAATGCAGATTTCTTTATAGGCCTATCCTACACACAAAGCCACTCTAAAGGGTTGAGACGGCTATTAGGTTATTCAACCGTCTTTAATAAATTTGGCAACTGGGAATTCTATTCTGGAAACACTGATGCCTTTTCCTATGAAGAGCGAAGTACGTTTTTCGCTCAACTTGCAGAAAATACGTTAAAACAGATAACTCAAACAAGTTCTTTATCTGATAAGCCAAATATTTATTTTCACTATTCAGCAAAGTTTTCTAAAGACGATATCGCAGTAATTGTTTCAGCCGCCCGACGCATTCGACCACAAGGCACGTATCACTTTGTCTCGATCAACTCTCACCACAATATAAGACTATACGACAACCGTCCTGAAACTGATGGCAGCATGAGCCGTGGTAGTTACGTGATAACTTCTCCAAGGCAGATTGTTATTTCAACGACTGGATATAATCCTTACCGTAAAGCAATTGGGACCCCAAAACCTCTTGAAGTTAGTATATGGGTTGAGCCACCAAATGGTGAAAACAAACCACAAACTGATCTAAAAGCATTAGCCAACCAAATTCTTAGTTTGACAAAGCTTAATTGGTCATCAACAGACTCCCTGTGCGGCGAACCCATTACCATAAAATATGCTGGTGATATTGCCTACTTAACGGACGCGTTTCTAAGGCAATCCGAGTCCTTTAAACTTCACCAAGTGCTTGAAAAAACGCCGTGGTTTATATAGCGGTTTATTTCTCAGATCAGATAAGTAACGATTATTAAGTGCATCCCCGTCCCGCCACTTTAATTAGTGCATCAGAATTATTTACCAGTTCAACAAGAACAAAGTTAAAACAAAAAAGCCCCTGATTTTCAACCAAATAGGGGCTTGTTGTCTATATAGAACTATACCTAACCAAATATTGTTGCAGCCGTTCATGCGAGATTACCCTTTCACTGCGATTTTCATCTAAATTATCACCATCCAAAGTCTTATAATCACATGATGAACGAAGCTACGACCGTATTCCTGCGCACACCAAGAAGGTGGATCAGTCCATTCCAGTATGGGCGTATCGCCGGGAGTTGGAGTAAATCTCGAATTCAACTGTTAATACAACTAGGAGTGCCACCTCAAAGGCAGGGATAACCTTTATGGAAAATCAATTGCATAAAATCGCCCATGCGTTACAAGAAACTCTGGAAGCCAGTCTTCGAGCAAGCAGTAGCGCAAATGTTCATTCTGTATCAAAAGGTGATGCTACGGAAGAGAATTGGCTCAAATTGCTTCAAAGCCATTTGCCCAAACGTTACGAAGCATCAAAGGCTTTCGTCATGGATTCAATCGGAGGCATAAGCGACCAAATAGATATAGTGGTTTATGACAGACAATATACACCTGTCTTATATAATCAGGAGCGCCAACCTTTTATTCCTGCTGAAAGCGTCTATGCAGTCTTTGAAGTAAAACCGAGCCTCAATCGTGAATATGTTATTTACGCTGGTGAAAAAGTCGCTTCTGTTCGGAAATTACTACGAACAAGCGCGCAAATCACTCATGCAGGAGGAAAATTTGAGCCACGCCCATTATTCCCAATCTTGGGCGGCATTTTAACTTATGACAGTGAGTGGAAGCCTGGTCTTGGCGATTCCCTTTTGCGTACGCTTGATGAACTTGCAGTTAATCAAAAATTAGACATAGGCTGTGCCATCACAGAAGGCGCGTTTGAGGTCGAGTACCTTGGTAAAAAAACACTATTGGCGAAAAGTGATGCATCTGTCTCACTTATAAATTTCTTCTTTCGGTTACTTGCTAAGCTTCAAAATCTAGGAACAGTATCCGCGATTGATTACAACCAGTATATCAACGCGATTGGAGGCAACGTTCCTTAGACTGGCGACTTATCAACACTGTGTGGCGCTTCTTCGCCAATCCATTCGCCTGTTGCCCGCCAAACTTCATAACAATATAACCATTCTGCTGTCCATACAACGAGAATGCTGGCCAATATGTTTACCCCGCGCCAAGGATGATCTTGTGGATGATATAAACACAGAGATCCATCGGGATAAATATGTTTGGAGTTAAGATGTAATTTAGGCGAAATTACATCGACTTTTGGAGCCGTATATTCCTGATAACTTACCTTAATTAGGTATTCTGGCGATTGTGGTGTCGGTTTCAATTTTCCAAGCCAATAATTCCCTTTTTTGAAAAATTGAAAGTTCGGGAATGCTACGTGCATTAATTGTTTCTGAACTACTAAAGAAACATGATGATTGTTTCTGGGAATCGACATTATCCTCCAAAATATCGGTGCTTAGGGGATTCCAAGGCTTTTTCCGACAGTGGTTTCTGTCCAGAAATATTTCCTGTTCTTGACACAAAGATGGACCCTCTGGTCAGGATTGATTTCAAAACTTCGTCCACGGTTGTTGGGAAGTATTCTTCCCCTTCATCTTCATTGAAAACTTTTTGCCAGAGTTCAATTGCTGTAGCCTCATCTTCCGTTTCTAATGCCTTTGCTGCCCAATTTTTCGACTCCTCGATCCGGCGCATAAAGGTTTCGAACTCAGCCCTTGTCCAAAATTTGGCTACGTTATTACCTAACATCGGGTCTTTGACAAGCGGTACAGCGCCATCCTTTTCAAAAGTGCCAACGTATTCTTCGTAAACTGAAACAAGAAGACTATGGAACAGTTCTCCATAGGATGAGTCTTCGATCTTAAGTTTTTTCACATCGGCATGTTTATACACCATACATTCGAGCCAGTAACTTTTCGGTCTGCGATATTTCATTCGGACATCCCGCCAATGTTTGAACATCTTATTTAAAGGCACTATTTTTCCTTGCTGGTCTTGATTCAGGTCACTAAGCGCCTGACTGTAGCCAAGTGGATTAGATGAAATCCATTTTGACAAATCTCTGTCTGGGACTTCCAAAGGCACTGGAGAGTCACCTTCGTAAATGGACGGGACAATATCCATATCAAAATCTTTTTCGTCAATCGTGACGTGAACCAATACGGACCTACGTTGCCGTTTTAAACTAAGTTCTGCATCCACTTTCCCGTTTTCGTCTCCGAGGGCTTTTGGCAGACCATCCAGTGCATTCACCAATAAGTTAATCGTGGCTTTTGCACTATCTTCTTTGTCCTTGTATTTTGGATCAACAAATAAGAGAATATCAACATCTTTTATTTGCTTTACGGCTGTATCACGAGCATACGAACCAGCTAGTCTTGTATGAGGCTCGACTGTAATAATTTTGTCGCATTCCTTCAGGAAATCCCGAACTTTTGTTGGCAATTCGACTGCCAGAGAGACTCGATCTTCTTTAGGTTGAATTCTGGTGAGTAAAGTCAAAAAGTGATCTCGCAAGCTATTCATATTTCTCTACCTTCCTGATACAAGTGAAAGACTCATGGGTGACATAATTACATCGGCAATATATCACAAAATGACTTATATGGAAAATATGTTCTAATAAAATTCTTACACACACGCCTGGTGTTGCCTTTAAACAAAAAAGCCCCTGATCGGTTGAAGATCAGGGGCTTGCTTTCTATATGAACCTGAACCTTACCAGGTATTGTTGCAGCCTTTCATGCGAGATCACTCTTCCGCTGTAGTCTTCCCGCCACGACCCATCTTCCATTGGTGTGTACGCCAGCTGCTTTCTCGCTGGCAACACCAATCCGCATTGGAATGGCAATCTGGTCTCGAACAAGCGTCGGCGTTCCTCTCTGCGTCTGCGGAACAACTCTCTCTTGCTCAATCCCTTCTTTGGCAATTCACCCGTGAAAAGGGGTGCTTGCATCTGGACTAGAGTCTTATCAGAATAAGCCGTGCGAGAACTTGGTTTACTCTGGACGCGAACACGTCTTGCAGAGGCGGGCTTGATCCCCGCACACTTGGGACCCATGCCGATTGCAATGCTCAAGGGAGATTTCAATCGCCGACCGCATTTTTTACATCTTGCTTGTTTTTCCATCATAACCTCCATTACAGGATACAGCAGTCCGGGCTACACACCCGGACTGCTGTCGTTTCCTGCATCAACTGTGGAATACAGGGCTTTAGAAAAGGGATACTTGATTTTGTGTCACCTGTCTGGAACGTACTCGGCTTGCCGACCTCCCCACCACACCTCGTTGTGTCATCCAGTCAGACCAGGAAACCGTCTTGGGCATTTCAGGGACTGGTAACGGCGCACTTGGAACTGTCGGGCAACCCATTGGCGAATTGGAAACCACTACTTCATCGGCGAACAGCGATTGCAGATCTGGAAGATCCGCCGACTCCAGCGCTTCACGTGCCAACTTCATGAGGATGTCGCCGTCTTCTTCCGGGACGATAGCGCCCCCGACCTCGTCCCCATAAAGGAGTTGCGCTGCCTTCATTTTCTGACCCATCAATGCCAGTGCTCTTGCCTCCATCGCCTCACTGTAAACCGAGAAGATTGCCTTAACCGGTTTGGTTTGACCCAACCTCCATACCCTACGCACAGCCTGCCACAAAGTATATAGACTATATTCGATTTCCGCGAAGACCACAGAAGAAAACGCAACCAAGTCGAGACCGGTTTCCACCAAGCGCGGATTGACGACAAGTGCATCTAGACCAACCACCCGCTTCGCAATCCATTCCTCGCGCTTGCGTGGGTTGACACCGCTGGTCAAGACTTCCGCCCGCACTCCGCCATCTCGTAGCACTTTCAATATGCGATCTTGAATGTCGCGAGTACCCGTCTGTCGCAGATAGATCAACACCTTACGTCCCTGCTGCCGTTCGGCGCGGCAGAAATCAACCAGCCAAGATTCCTTGGGCATGGTCTCGTCATCAACCACTGCTGGTAATTCCATCAATTCCTTTCGTCGAATCACTTCTCCTTTCTGATTGACTTCATCCACCTCCACCACCTCATCCCGGAAGGCAGAGTTTGGGCGCGCCAGTGTCCATTGCAGCCAGGTCGAGAGATAGCGTCGATTTTTGATGGCAAGGTCATACAATTTCTTCGCCATCACACGGTATTGGCTGCTTTGCTCATCGGTCATTTCCAGTGTCACCACTTCCTCAGCATAGTGAGGCAATGCCAATCCCAAATCCTTCAAGGACAGGAATATGGTTGTATCCAGCAGACGGTTCACGATGGCAGGAGAGATACCAGGCTTTTCCTTTGCTTGATTCTGATAACGCCGATTCCCAGTGAAACCATCCTCATCCCCATCATCCTCGGCGCGTTTGCTCTTGCGGGTCATCTCCAGTACACCATATAACCGTGCCCAGCGTTTTTCATCATTGAAGGCAAAATCCTTGCGAACGCCAGCGTTCAAGCGATGGAGCAACCAGAAGATGGACGTGCTCTTTCCTCCAAAGAAGGTGCCAGTCAGGGTCAATGCGTACTTTGTTGCCTTTACAAGTTGATGGAAAGCCACCCCTTGATCAGTTGCCTTAGCTTGGAACTTTTGGAGTTCATCTGCAACCAATAACTTGAAGTCACCCCTGGCATGTTTGGTGATGTAATCAGCAATCGCCCAACGGCGACCCGTGAATTGAAAGAGCGGTGTTCCACAGCTTCGCTTGCCCCATACTGGGTGACCATGTTCGTCACGTTTCAGGCGCTTCTGTTCATCCAACTCATAACCAGAGATTTCCACTTCACAGAAGCGTCGCTTATCGCCAAGGTCATCAAGTGTGGCTGCCACCTTGACGAACCCGCCCGGTAGATCAATCTGAATCGGTGAACCGCAGGTTGGACAGCAGAGAGCTTCAAACACCCGTCCGTCCTCATCATCCACAAACTTCCTGCGCACCACAGCATGCTCCCAGCCAGCACCATATTTCGCAGAAGTATGGGCTATAACGGCGACAGGTTTTTTACCAAGTTCTCCTGACCTATATAGTTGCAAGAACCTGCGCACATCATTCACATCACCGGGATCGTCGGCATTACGACCAATGCGAGTGATTTCCATTGCCTTCGCACCAGGGATTGTTTCTTCGATTTCCCGAATCCACTTCGGAACTAGATGTGGCGGGCAGAGTACGATGGCTGGGTAGGCATCCAACAACTCCACTACACCAGAACCAATGGTTGTGTTATGGGTGACGATATACTCATCGGTCACATAAAGCTGGTTTTCGCTATCCAGCATGATGCACTGGGCGGAGTCCTGCCTAACGTGCTCAATTTTCACGATGGAACGATGTGGCTCATATTTCCCTGATGGGTGATAAGCATTTGCTTTTCTTGACAGACGGAACGGAGCAATGTCCGATGGTAATTTTATGTAAAGACGATAGGCAAGTCTTCCATTCTTTCTTTCTCCGTTATGTGTGTAAAATGGATATTTTAAATTAGCGGACACCGTGCCGCCAAGCGATTGGACTAGTTCCTTTACTCCTTTTGCCAATTCCAGAGAGGTGGTTACGTAATCCACACCATAGACGTGTGCTACTGACCCATCAGTATCTAATAACCCTTGAAGCAAGGCTAAACGATCCGCCTTATCTGAATACAGATACTCATTCGGAATAAACTTATCGTAAGATCTGTGCCCCATTAGACCCAGGCTTCTAATCTGATCGAGCAGGGGATTTCCGGTTTTTGCACGTCCTACTGACAGCCTCCAACCGTATTTAGTACGACCAGATATTAGCCGAACAGGATGGGGCAGGTATTCGCTCACGTACTCCAGCAATTCGTCGTCAGCAGATGATAATAGGATCGAGTCCCCTGATAACCCACCATCGCCTAAAAGCACGCCAACTAGATATGGATGAATCGGTAGAGATCTTTTCTGGAATTCAATGGGCTTAACCATTGGAATAAAGACTTGATAGTTTCCAGAATTTGAATGCGCAAGTGGTTCATCCATGATTTGATACAGGGGTTTCACATATCTCGGTTTTCCTTTCCATTTCCTGAGCGGTGAGTAAACTTCCCAGAGATGTTCGGCAGTACATTCTGCAAAACTACCATCGCTAAAAGTTACCCGGTAAATATCCATCACTCCCTGGGGAAAGACGCCGATTACATTGGCGCATCCACCATCAGGATTGATTACCTGGTCACCGACTTTAATATCTCCCATTAATTTGTATCCAGTTGGTGTGTATATTTTTGCTGACAGCGGTTGTGCTTTCCCGAGTCCCATCTCGCCTTGTAGATTACCGACAGAATGCTTTCGGATGGAACGCGCCATAGCAATTACGGCATGTCTCTGCGCCGGCAACAGCCCCGGTTTTAACTGTCCAGGCAATGGCTTGCGCTTTGTTCCTAACATATCCAGGATCGCGGTCTCTTCCTGAGTCGGGTCGAAGTTATACAATGGTCGATAAGTGGACAGGATGTGTGCGCCAATCTGGTCGCCATACTTATGCATGAATTTGGAAAGCGGCTCGACAGTATCAATGATCTCAATCCCAGTTTGACGCAGGATAGCAACCGTGGACACGAAGCGATCCCGAAAGACCTCCGATGTCATGTTGCCCTTCTTGTCCGTGGTCTCCTCGACTTTCTCAGTAACCTTCACCACGCGCCCCTTTACCAACATCGGCATTCCATCCTCATCATTCAAGTGCAGCGTTCCCATCATGCCGGACGCCATCAACATCGCGATGTGTCCCTTCTTTAATGGCATGACCGGTTGCTTAAACTCACCCAAGCCGCGCGATGGGTTGAGCAGATCCAGCCATTCCTTCGATGAATGCAATCCGCGTTTCTGTGTGGCATCCACGATCTCTTCCGGCTGCCAGTCCAGACGGGAGAAACGGATGGGCTGCCCTCCCGATCCTTTGTCAGATGCAGGAACCAGTTCATACAAAGGTTCATCCATTTCCACCAACATGGGCGGTTCGACATCTGCCCAAGCCTGTACCTGATGGACTTCCTCGTGAGATGGGATCTTGTATTTCAACCGCTTGGTCGCCAGCACAATGACCTGGTTGAATCCGGTTTCAGGATAGCGATAGATGCGGATGTTTTCGTAATACCCAGCCAGGTGGGATGCCACATCCAGATCACGCAGCAATGGATGCGGGACGATATAGATCAATACCCCGCCACGAATCAGTTTGGGCGTGGTGGATTTCAGGAACTCCAACTCCAATCGTTTTTTTTCACCAAGACGATCATGGCTATAGGGTGGGTTGAGGAACAACAGCGTGATGGATTCGCTCGTCAGGTGACAGGAACCCCAAGGCGTATTGAAGAGACGGTCCATCTTTTCTACAGCCAATGCAGCACGAGCTGGGGAAAGTTCAGCACCCCAACTCTGGCAGTTCAAGGCTTTTGCCACGATGGATGCAGCAGTACCTTCGCCGGCGCAGGGATCAAGCAGCCTGCCGGAGTCGGCGGGTTTGAAATAAGTTTTTAGTAGTGTAGCGACATAATCTGATGTGGCGTAGAAGCCCATTTTTTCTAGAGCGGGGGGACGCATATCAAACTCCTTTTGAAAATAAAATCCCCCACGCCAAATGGCATGGGGGATCAAGTCGAATTTTGTTTGCTTACTTCACCTTACAGAACAACCGCCCGGCGATGTTCACAAAGCCGAGCGGTTCATTCTTTTCCAGGTCAACGAACTCCGGCAATCCGCGAGACCAGTCCGACTCCGAATGACGGAACTGGATCACCAGCGTGCGATGTTCCTTGCGGAGATCGGTCCACAATTGCCAGACCTCTCCTCGTCCATCACAGGTGGTGAACTCGAAGCGCTGGAGGGCTGCTTCTGCCATAACTTGTTTCCTTGTCTTCACTGGAATTTTCACATCCACGAATTTCAGTAAATACTGCCAGTCGGCTTTGCGCATTTGTGCCAGCCAGTATGCCAGGGGATCGTTCGAATTCAAGGCTTTGTTCATATCGAAGATCTCCTCTGCGGGGATGGAACGTAACATGGTTGCCTCCTATATCTTCAAAACTTCCTGCTCCAGCAGGTTCTGTACCAGGTCCTGCCAGGGTTTGGACAGATCGAGCCTGACTCCCCCACGGCAATCCCCGCCCGTGACCAGCCGCTGGATGTATTCTGCATCCAGCGCATACTCCCAAAGCGTCCTTGCCCACGCGTCCGGGATGGGAAAGGCAAGCGTCTCCTGCAGGCGTTTCAGAGTCAGCGCTTGCAACTGCGCTTCAACATCTCCATTTTCAAAGACCAGGGCATAAGCGGCATCGTCCTTTGCCTCCCACTTGCCAGGCAATGCCTTGCGGCAGATGATCCCAGCATGCAAGACATTGAACTCCGGCAATGGTTGTGTCAGCATCTTCACTTCGCCATCGGCAAGCACCGATGTGCCGCGCATGGAACAACTGCCTTTGCCACGGATTAGCGAGGCCCAGAGACTCTCTACGCTAGTCTTGTGGGCGGCGATACCGACATACACCAGTGTGTGCTGATAAGGTCGATCCTGCAGCACTGCAAAGCCGGTCACATCAGCGCGTGTATGAGCATTGGTCAGGGCGGGGATGCGTCCTTCCGGGTAGAGGTGCTGAACAGGAGAGACGTCCTCCACCGGTTCGATGCGATAGACGTACACACCTGCGTTGGCCCGCACCAGTTCCTGGTTGATGTCCCGCAGCAGTTCATGCGTGTTCAAGCCGACATTGATGGCTGTGAAGGTGATCTCGATCTCCTCCACTTGAATGCGGACAGTGCGCGCGTTCATGTCCACCATCGCACTCCCTGGAAGCCACTCCTTGAGGTTCTTCAAGACAGGTGGCAGATCAGCGCCGGGTAACGGTGTAAACCACAACGCCCCATGAAACGGAACATTGGGAACCGACTCGAATTTTCCATACGGCGCGGTGTAGCGATCCCGTCCCAGGAATTCGACATCGGGCAAGTCGTTCAATGCCGGCAGCCAGAACTGCTCATAGGAGGACACGAGTACCTTTCCATTTGTGGTTGCCTCTTTTTGAGCAGTTCTCAACTCTTCAATCCGTTCCTTGATGTATTCATCTTCATACGGTTCAGTCCATGCGTACATTATTCCTCCGGGGTAGTGATGGTGAGATGGAAATCCAGCAGACCGAAGACCTCCCCCTCTTCCGGGTCGTCACTGGCTGTGACCGTGGGCTGGTATTCGGTGAGATAGCGCCAGTCCAGGATGTGGCTGGTATCCGAACAGATGCCGTTCCCGGTCAACAGTTCGGACATTTCATCAGCGACGGAGTCCGGGTCGGCGTCGGCGGCGACTGCGATCTGGATGGTCAGGATGCGAATCTGCTGATTGGGTTTTACGGCGTGCATGTTTCCTCACTTTCCTCCACATGAATGCTGTCCTCCTCGCGCACGACCGACAGCCACGGCCCGACCTCCTCCGAATGGCGCGGTTCACAGCCGATCAGAATCGGCACATTCGGCGTTTCATCCGCCAGGGATTTGGCAAGCGCGAGCGCCTTCGGCAGATTGCCGTGAATGTGGTTCGGGAACAACCCGACCTGATGGGCGATCAGATTACCCTTGCGCCAGACCTTGAAGACACCTTGTACCTCCGGGTAACGATCTTCGGGCAGCTGATTGAAGTTCAGGTGATATTCCTGCAGGGCGACTTCCAGCGTGATCCAGGTGATCCCCAGTTCCGCGTCGTGTCCTTCAAAGAGATCCCTCAAGACTGCGACCGCGTCGTCCTTTGTGATCGGGATGCCCGCGTTCAGGGCGCTTTCCAGCAAATCATCGACCTGCCAGATGGGGGCGATCTTGTCCTGCCAGTAATGGTGCAGGATGCGCAGCACGTCCTCATTTGGAATGTGCAGTTCGATTGAAATGGCGTCGGCCATTTCTTCAATGACATGATCGTTCATGGTTTATTCCTTTACAGGTGTAGATGGGAATAGGTCATGCCATCATCACCAAGCAGCGAGTAGTGAATGGCATAAGCTTTGCGGATGTAGCGGCGTGCGCCGCGTTCGAAGCGGAAGAGGGGTTCGTTTTTGTACAGATACTTCCTGGGCGTGCGGCGAAAGATCGTCCAGCCGATGGCATCCGTCGCACCAGGTTGACTGCGTTCAATCTGAACACGTACACCGCTCCGCAACAAGGACAGGGTTTGTTCGAGAGTGAGTGGAAGTTCTGCACCTGGCAAAGTAGCCTTGAAGGGCAGGATAACCAGATCCGGTTTGGTCGGCATCATGGTGTCCCGTCCCCTTGTGTATCAAGCCAGCGCTTTAGCTCCTGCTTTTCCTTTTCAATCTGCTGAATGAGATCATCACGCACCTGCGTCTCATCCCAGCCGGTATGATGTGCATCTTCCAGTTCCTTCAAGAATTTGGTGATGTCGCGCTTTTCCTCAGGGACAGGGTCAAAGGTGGGATCGGCAGTCGCCTCCACGGAGACATACTCATGCCAGGGATGATCGTCCTCACTCACCACATCGAAGAAGCGTTCCTCGATCTTCACCTGTTGGGCGATGAAGAACAATCCATCGGAGAGAACGGAACGTATTTGTGTATCAACTTCCTCAACGGTCCGTTGTGTTTCATTCGGGAGGATAACTTCGCCATGCTGCTTGTAATTGCTGGCATCGCGGTACATGTAGACAAAGCGAATGTTAGTCATCGGACACCCTGCCTCCCTCCGCCCAGCCTTGTGCCTTGATATTGCGCGCCCACATGCTCAGGAAGGAGGAGACATCCTTGTGGAAGCGGGTATCCACATAGGTCTTTCCATCACGCTCGATGAACTTCGAGCGATACCCGAAGAAGGCTTGGGTGATGCCGGTCGGCACCCAGGAGGGATAATGCAATTCCACATCCGGGTCGGCGATCAGGTCGCCGTTCTGCTCGAAGTAGTGCGCGACGCTGATCATCTCACCGTGACGTTCGATCACCAAAGGCTGGTAGCCGGTCTTCTCAAAGCGCACATGGAAGGAGTCCTTCTTTTGGAAATCCTCCAAAAGGTTGTGTGACTTCAACAGGTGTTCGATGGTTTCTTGAAAGAGTGTGGTCATTTTGGTTTCTCCATGAAAAGATCGGAGGGCGACATGGTCGCCCTCCGAATGCCTATTGATCTATTCGTCCCAGCCGCTGATGCTGTCTTCCATCGCGGCTTCCAGCCAACCGTCATCACCGAGACGGGAGGCATTCTCATACTGCTCCACCAATGGACCTTCATCGGGCTCAATTTCTGCCTCCTGGAATTCGTGATCGGGACGCAGGATGACATCTGCCGGGAAATCGCCTGCCTTCCAAATCTCCAGCGTGCGTGCGACTTCATAGCCGGGTTTGCAGAATTCCTGTGGGTCGAGTTCCGGTGAAACGATCACCACATATTCATCGGAGTCGGAGGTGTAGTGCGCCAACATGTACGGTCCGATCTCGGAGAGCGCAGCTTGTTTGTATTCAAAAGGCGGTAATGGCACACCGGCTTCCCCAAACAGCCAGGTGATCTTTTCCTTGAGCCATTCGATGTCGGCATCGCGGTTGAAGATCGTGCGGCGTTGGAAATCACGGGGGATGTCGGTCAGGTTGCAATACTCATCCGGCTTCTGGTCTGCCAGGGCGTAAGCGGAGGTTTCAATCTCCAGACCGACAATGGCATCCTCCTCCCATCTCCAATGCACACTGCCGACATACTCGCAGGGCTTGGAAAACGCGCCGGGATTCATAACGATGCCATCCCAGCCTTTGGGATGATCTTTGGGTGTACACCAGACCTGAAAGCCACCGCTGCCCGCTTCGAAGATCGCGGCAGGATGAGGATTGCTGGCGATGTCGAGTTTGCGCGCCAGGTCGAGTACGGGTTTCATACGTTGATGTTCAGAATGGTGGGACATGATTTGCTCCTTGTGGTTGTGATTTGGATCTATCCGCCGCGCGGACCATCGTAGTCGTATTGATGATGAATTTCCTCGATCCCCTCAGACCAGCGGGCATGTCCGCTGAAGCCCATGCCGCCTTCAAAGTATTTCAACTCGAAGGTGTGATCAGGGAACATCGCGGCAAGTTTTTCGATCACGGGGATGGGCGGACTCCATGCGGTATCGAATTCCAGGAATGCCTGGATGGGTTCAGCATCCGGCAAGGGACTGCCGCATTGCCGGCAGGTCAGGACGACCATCGTCTCGGTCTTATGAACCGTCTGGCAATAGGCGCACTTGGATGTCTTGCGGAGAGGTCTGGAGGAGTCGGCGCGCGTGGTGAGATGGACATGACAGGCATTCCACTTTGTCTGCCAAAAATCGCAGCACCATTCATAGCCGCCTGAGTTGTAGCCATCCTTGATCCACGGTACGCCAGGTTCCACACCATATTCCGCGCCGAGCGCTTCGAGTTTTTGTTTGCGTTGCGGGTCATCGTTTGCAATGGCAGCAAGCTTTTCCCGATATTCCTCTGCGCGTTTGTCCATATCGCGATACATCTGCGGATAGGGAATGATCTTGTTGAAGTCCAGGATGCGGACATCTTCATTCTCCCCGGATTGGGAATGGATGGTTTCGAGAATCCTGTTTACATCGGGACCGGTGATGGTCAGTTCGTTTTCAGCCCAATTAGGCATGGGATTGCTCCTTGTGTTTGAAATAGTTCCTGCCGGCTTGTGACCGGCAGGGTGGGACTTGGCGAATATTCAGCTTGATCCTGCGCATCGCATTCCAACGCAATGGAGAGTTCCTCAGGCGTCATGCTTTCCTCGATGATGAGCTGCTCCATGCGCGGGTCGGCGCGCGCCAGGCGTTCGGCGTCAGCGGCTGTGCGGATGTCTGGATTGTTACTTCCATAGCGTGCGAAGTAACCTGCCCCGACGCGGCTTACAAAGGGTCCGATGACAGTCTTGTACAAATGTCCGTGGGTTTGTTTTGTGGGTGGCATGGCAGAGTAAAACAGGATCAGATCATCCTCTTCACGCTTGCCGAGATAGAATGGCATGTTCCCTCCTAAAAATCCTGGATCAGTCCCAGCAAAATCAATTGCTCCTTTTCCTCGACATGCAGGCGCAAGCTGGTCTCGATGAAACGACCGCTGATCTTGTCATCGCGCAGGAAGTCGAACGTGAAGGAAAAGGACGGACGCTGGTCAAGAACCAGATGGTGATGCGCCAGCCAAAGTGCATCATAGAGTTGCTGGTCATGGTCATCCTCGTCATCGGCATGGATGGGCATCAAGGCATCGCTCAACGATTGGCTGATCTCCACTTTTTTGGTGAAACCCAGACAGGCGGTTGCCCAACCCTCATCGAGCCAGGTGGTGTTCTTGAAGATGCTTTTTACAGGAGGCGCAACAGCAAAGGTGAGATTGAGAGTCAGTTGTTTCATCCCGCCTCCTAGTTGAAGCCCAACCCGCGTTCCTTGAGGCTGACCCACTTGCCTTGACCGATCACGAGATGATCCAGCAGGTCGATGTCAAGCAATTTGCCAGCCTGCACAATGGCGCGCGTGACCGCCACATCATCCGGCGATGGCGTGGGGTCACCCGAGGGATGGTTATGGATCAAAATCAGGGCGGAGGCATGGCGGCTGATTGCGGCCTGAAAGACCTCGCCCACCCGCACCTGGGATGAACTGACCGATCCCTGATAGATCTCAACGATCTCCAACACGCGGTTGCGCCGGTCCAGCAGGATCGTTCTTAAATGTTCCTTTTCGAGCAGCGACATTTCAGCCTGAACCAATGCAGCAGCATCGGCTGGTGAGTTGATCGCCGTGCGTTCATCGCCCGGCATACTCAAACGCAACCCCAGATTGAGCGCCGCCTTGATGCGAATGGCGGTTGCCTGATTGATGCCTTTTACTTTGGCGAGTTCGGAGGGATGCGCCTGGTACAGGCGGCGGATGTCGCCATCGAAACGCGCCAGCAGAGCCTGCGAGAGTTCGATCTGTTTGGCCCCGCCGATCACTGCGGCCATGAGTTCGGTGATGTTGCAGGCAGTGGGATCCTGGGTGATGCGATAAGCAGGTTGTTCGCGCAGGGGCATGGTTTTGAGGATGGGTGGTTCATAGGTGGACGGGGATTGGAGCAACAGGGAATTGTTGTCGTTCATGGGACTCCTTGGGAAATGAAAGACGGCATGGAGCCAATGACTCCATGCCGTCTTTGTGAATATGGTTTACTGGTTATGCCATTGCCATTTCGGGCAGAGAGATGGCGATGGCTTCATCCTCCGGGAAGGGATCGCGGCTTGCCTCCACCATCATCGGCATGATGACCGCTGTGAAACTCCCGGCTTCGATCAGGATCGGCTTTGTGTTATTCGTGATGCGCATGACCAATTCGCCCTTGCAGGCCTCAGCCGCGCGTTTCAGGAAGGTCGCGGATAACCAGGCTTGGGCATTCTCACCACTGGCAGTCCCTTCCAGGATGTTGCGACCCTGTCCGGTTTCGGTTTCTGCTGACGCGATCTTTGCAACGCCATTCACGGCTTTGAGAAAGGTGCTTTGTGTGCCCATCGCATTCACCATGCGGATGGATTGCATCAGGCTGGCTTGCTGGATTTGAAGCATTGCAACCGCGTTCTGTCGTGCCTCCTCGATCAGCGTCTTGATCTGCGCCGATGGGAAGTTGCCATCTGCCGTGACGGTTGCCAGGGTGAGGTCTTTTGAATCATCCGTGTTGGTGATCCGGAAGATGTAGCGGTTCTCCCCCGCCGTGCCCATGCGCACGGTGTCCCGGTCATCGACCAGTGTGGACAGCAGACGCGCGCTGCTCAGTGGCAAAGATACGGATGTTTGATCTGCGGGTCCTTCGATGCTCTCCTGCACGAGCCCGGCTGAATATCCATCAGCGGTCTGCGCCATTACGGAGTCGGAGTCCAGGATCAGGTGAACAACCTGCAACACGGCGCGTGAGTCATCCGTGGAGGCAAAGGGCAGGGCGCGCATCAAACTGCGGAAGATGGTTCCGGAGAATGTGGCAACCGTTTGAATGCTTTCCTCGCCGATGACCGGCAGGGGCTCATCCACAATGCGCAGGCTGGTACGGTTGGAGGTTCCCTGTTGAATGACCAGCGCAGTCCCATCCACATGCAGGCGGATCTGCCCTGCCAGAGTCTCCACCACGGCTTTCAAGGTGGCGGCATCCACACAGACGGAAAGGTCTTCGCTGCAATCGACATTCACGGTGGAGCGCGCGGCGGTCTCGCCGTTGAAGCAGGACAGGTGCAGGATGCCTTCGGTATTCACATCCAGCCGCACGAGGGAGAAGGCGGCCATCAGGGTGCTTTTCGTGCTGGCGCGGGTCACGGCATTCAATGCCGAGTGAAGCAGGTCTTGTTGCAGGGTGATCATGGGTTGGGTTCTCCTTGTTGTTGTTCCAGATAGTCCTGTAAGATCAGGACATCCAGATAAATATGGTTCGTGCGTTCCTCAGGCGAGGCGCTATCAAAGTGGGCTTGTTCGTCCTGCGCGAGATAATCGAGGACGCGGGAAAGTGAGCGTACTTGTTCAGCGTTCATTGCGTTCTCCAAAAACGAGTGACAGTCCATCAGGACTGCCACTCGTGATGTGATGGGCTAATACGGAATGTCATCCTCAGCCGGATCAGCCTGCGCGATGGCAGGTTCATTGTTCTTGCTGTCCAGGAAATGAATCTCCAATACTTTGAGTTCATAATCCGCCGCAGCCGTGCCATCCTGACGAACCCAGATGCGCGGGCGACCCGTGGCTTTATCCGGCGTCAGCCTGCCTTCGATCAACACCTTGCTGCCCTTTTTCAGGTACTGGTTGCAGACCTCGCCGAGTTTGCCCCAGGCGGTGCAGCGGAACCAGGTCGTGACCTTGATGGTCTCGCCCTTCTCATTGTTGTACTGGTCATTGGTGGCGACATTGAAGGTGGTCACGGCTGTGCCAGCCGGGGTGTAGCGCATTTCCGGTTCACCACCGAGGTGACCGACGAACACGGATTTGTTGTATTGCTTTGACATGAGAATCTCCTTGTATTGATTCTGTTTTTTGAAATTACTTGCAGATGTCGCGCAGGCGCTGGTCCATTTCATACTCGCCGGAACCAACGTATTGGATGAAACGGACAATGAACCAGACCGCCCAGATCAGGATCAGGCTGGCGATGATGGAAGCGAAGAGAGTCAATGCAGACATTTTGTTTTCTCCTTGAAAATGGAAATCGGGGAGCGATGTAAGATCGCTCCCCGATTCAGGGAATGGTTGGATTTGAATTTACAGAATGGACGGCCACCATCCGCTCAGGATGGCTTCGTCCGGATCGAGCTCGTCGGGAGGTCGCAGGGTGCGCACTTTCGCGCCACCGTGTCGGATGGATGCCGACACACTTTGCGCCCATTCGACGCCGGCTTTGTCCGGGTCACGCAGCAGCAGGTACTCGTACTGCGGATGTTCGCGCAACCACTGGTGCATTTTTGCGCTCGGACTGGCGCCGTTGGTGTAGACCGCGACCGTGTCGGCTTCGCGTCCCAGTTGATGAATCTTCTGGGCGGTGATGAGCATGTCGAACATCGATTGTCGTGCCGCATCGATGATCTCGCGATGGACCCGTGGAGCGGGAATGCCATAACCCAATCCATAGACGAGTGCGGTATAAGGTGTCACGCCGCGTTCTGCAAGATAGTTCCAGGCAGGGGAACGCTGCACGCAAGAGCGCGCTTCCGACACGGCTTCATCGAGTAGTTGCACCTGTGTCGGCGGACGTTTGGGGCGTGTCGGTGTAGTTACCGATACACTTGGTTTCCATTCCTGGCCCAACTTGGTTCGTAACGATTTCAGCGAACCACCACTGGCGCCACAACGCAGGCACTTCCAGTAACCGTTGACAAGATTGACACCGAAATTGGGTTGCCCACCCTCCTCTTCCCGACTCGCGTCGTTATGGAAGGGACACCAGAAGATGGCCCAATTGCGATGATCCTCCACTCGAACCGCCGTTCCCAAAATTTCTTCGGCGGCGGACAGGATGTTTTCCATGTGCTTTTCTGCGACCTCCTTTTCGTCTGACTATTTGCCGATACAGTGTGCGATGGCAGCCATGAGGACCGTGAGCCAGTGATGAGGCTGGCTGGCGGCGATGGCGACCAGGATGAGAAGCATTGCGAAGGTTCTCATGATCTATCTCCTTGTTTGGATGGATTAAATAGTCCCAGGGAGAAGGCATGATCACGCATCCGCGCAGTCCAGCATTTCGGCTCATTCCACCTCCACGCTGGCCCAGCTGGGCGCAGTGGTATACACGGCTGCATCTTCGTGCAGCAGTGTAACGTCGGCGGTATACAGGTAGTCCCCTTGCTGTCGTCCGGCGGAGGCGGCGACGTTGATCGCCTTGCCATTTACGATCACCATACGTTCATTGGCTGGGAGCGGAAAGGGCGCGTAAATCTTGACGGTTTTTACGGTTGTGATATGATCGGGCTTGTACATTGTTGTATACCGAAACCGTCCAGTTGCTGCTGGGCGGTTTCACTTTTTATCTGCCGGGCCTCTCACCCCGGCGAGTCCTCGCTGTCTTGTGCCCCACGTTAGTGGGGTAAGAAACGAAAACGGGCGTTGGCATGGGAAGTCCATGCACAACGCCCGTTTGTGTTGAGGGGAGTGTTCAGTTTTGGGGTTGGTTCGATCAGCCTCCTATGAGGGTTTCCAGGGAATATTTTTCACCGACACACCCATGAAAATCATGCAGTGTGTCGGTTCCGACATTGGGCTTGTTAGGGAAGGTTGAACCTGTTCTGATGGGTTCCCATTTTCCAAGCGTTTGTTATTTCTTTCAGTGAGTTCATGCAAATTTCCAAACAAGCCTGTTTCGTACATGGGGAAAGTGGAGGATGCGGATGGATTGGTTTGGGGATGGTGAATTTGGGCTCCTTTCGTTGAATGGATGGTGGGGATTGGATACAACAGCAGAAGCCCGGCGGTTTGCCAGGCTTCTTGAAGAGAGGGATGGATTGTGGAAAATAGGAACAGTGCGGATTATATGGAGTTTGAGAAAACTGTCAAAGTACGTAGGCGGCAGATATTCCTCTTGCATATCATTATGCGACCTGTAAAAACGCCCCTATTCCCTACGGGTGAACTTGTGTGTGGGGACCGGGAAATGCAACCATAGGATGCCATCGGACACATCAATAATCCTCTTTCCGGGGATTAATCAGAGGCGACACGTTCCTCATACCCCCTGACAGCCTTTCGTATCATCGCGCAAAAAACGAAAAAGGATACGAAATGAACACCAAACAAGAATGGAAAAAAGGCTTTACATGGATCGTGCTTCTGGTTTTGACGCCGGCAGTTTTATTCGCTGGACTTAACTTTCAGCAGTTGTATTCCGCCTGGACAGTCCGGAGCGAAACCCAGCGGCTTGCGAAGCTGGCGGGAGATGCACCGGATGATTTTGAAAATCCTGCGCCACTCACTGAGGATTTCGAGGAGGGTCTTTCCACGGCATTTTGGGATTTCACGATCATCAACGGCGCCGGACAGGCATCGAACGAAACCGCCTGGCACGCGGCGGAATTGGAGATCGATCATCAACTCACCCTCCGGCATGTCCAGGACCCGGAGTTCGAGATGGAAAGCGCGGACTGGCAGGAACCTTCCAGCGGGCAATATAACAATGTCACGTTGATTGGAGGCAGTGGGTTTCAACCTACTTCATCCAGCGATGTGGTTGTGGAATTCAAAAGCCGGGTGGATGAGAATTTTTATGGAACGGCGGGAGTTGTCCTGCAGCCACAAGGCACACTACAGGCAGATGGTCTCTTTGCCAAGTCGTTCGATATGTTTGGATTTTCAGTGATTGGCAGGGAGTCCTCCTTCAATGGCGCCAATGGTTCGGTTTGTTATCTGGCGCTCAATTGGGCGCCTGTTCAGATCGAAGCCATGAATGTGGACCCGGAAGGATGGCACACCTATCAAATCCGCCTGCATCAGGTCAGCAGGATCAAATGGTTGGGAACCGTGTCGGTGGATGGGTCGGAACTGTGTCGGATGACGATGCCGGCATTTGGACCAGTGGAAATCCAGGTCTGGAGCGATAATTACCTGGTGAGCACCCAGCCGCAGCGATGGTGGCAGATTGCACCGGTTCTTGAGTTGGGTTTCCAGGAGGGTGGGAACAAGGAGTTTCATCTCGATGACATTCGGATCTTTGAGGAGGTTCGGGAATAAACAGGCAATATCAATACGCCCGGTCGTGAACCGGGCGTATTTTTTTGGGTGCGGTAAGCGACACATGCAACCCACCTTGTCCTCCTGGACAGTATAGTCACGTCCATGAGTGAGTCGTACCAGTCCAAACAGGAACGCCGGCAACGGTTGTTGGAGTCAATGCCCGAGGGACTTCGTCCGCACGTCTCCGTGCGCAACATCGAAGCCGTGGCAGCGCTTTCCCCACAGGCACAGACTCGTTTGCTGGAAGCCGTTCAAGCCGGGCTCAAGCGATTGCCGCGTGCCATTGAACAATTACGCGCCGACCCGCAGACTTCTGTTGCAGACCTGCTCGCCCCTCCTGCACAACCTGAAACAGAACTACCTGCACAGAACCACTCTGCATCCATTGGACAGGAAGTGGCGGATTTGATCCAGGAGTGCTTTCCGGATATGCCGCGCCTGTCGGCGGAGGCGCTGGCAGATGCGGACGTGATGCAGGTCGTGCGCTCCGTGGCAGAGACCCATCAGCAGGTATTCAAGTCCAATCACATCAAAACGGATTTCGTCATGCTGACTTTGTATGGATTGATGCGACAGACACTCGAACGACTCGAAGAGATCATTGAAGAAACCCCTGCCTTACGGCAGGCTTTTGAAAAAAACAACGAATGGAGAAAAGAAGAAACATGTTGAAACGAATTGCCTCGACCGGCGTGAACCTGGTGGTGCTGGGTGTGTCGGTTGGAATCTTTCTGGTGGCGTTCATCGCTTTGAACGCTCTGGGTGCGGCACAGAAGCCGCCCACCATTTCCGTATTGTCCGCCACACGTGACTTAAACATCGGCGATGTCATTATGGCAAATGACCTGGCGGTCAAGACGGTTTTTCAGGATGACAATGCCAGCTTGTATATCCCGGGGGAGGAAGTGACCGGGGTGGTTGGCGGGGTGGTGGCGCAACCCATCTTCAATGGGCAGCCCATCTTTCGATCCGCGATCCTGGCGCAGGCAGCCGAAGGCACAAGACTATCTGCTGTGCTGGCACAATTTCCCGGGCATAGTTTATTTCCCCTGCCATTGGATGCGATGAACCTAGTATCGCCGGATGCGGAAGCCTTTCTGCCCGGAGACCTGATCGGTGTGACAGTCGTGATCAGCACTCGACCGCAACAGATGAGCACACCGACACCGATGCCAGAACTCATCATCAATCCGGGGTATGTGGAACCAACCGCCCAGCCCTCCCCGCTTGAATTGGAACAGGCGGATTCCATCAACCGTTCCTTCCCGCCGCTTGCCAAGGACTTGTTCCCGATGGGAGTGCGCGTGATCGCAGTGCAAGGGTTGCCGCAACAAACAGAATCATCCGAAGACAGTGGCTCCTTCAATCTGGACACCCAGCCGAAGATGTTGATCCTGCTCGTCCCGAATGAAAGCCGCGAAGTGTTATCGCTTGCCCTGCAACAGGGAGATCGTTTGGTGGTGTCGCTGATGGCGCGTGGTGATGAAGCGCCCTCCGCCGGCTTTACCTATTGGGACTTCGAAGACTTGTTCAAGCAGGATCGTGAAGAAGTCTTGAGAGGAGGACAGTAATGCAAGTTTTGTTACTCGGTGCGGGAACTGTGACATCCCGCTTGAACATGCAGCTTGCGGAACAAGGTCATTCTGTTATCGCTCAGATCGCGGCGTTCACGCCGCAACACATTGACCTGTTCGACTTCCGCGCGTTGGTAGTGGTATCGCCAGAGTCATCGGTATCCCCGGAGAGTCTGGTCAAGGCAGCCGAGCGGGGCAAGTTGATCTTTGTCATCGCGGGTGTCGGCGATGGCATGGCATCCTGGGCGAATGGCGTGGGTGTGCCATCCATTGCATATCCGCCCTCGGATGTGGACATCAATAAGTTGTATGAAGAGATGCGCCGTGCAGATGCTGGCAATCTCGCAGCGGACGACCAGTATCGCAGAGCGGTGCTGGGCAGTGATATGTCGGCTCGCATTCAATCGGGGATGGCGGTGCGGAAGATCGCGATCACATCCCCAAAAGGTGGTACGGGTAAGACTACCGTGGCGGTTAATCTTGCAGTGGCGCTTGCTTTGTCAGGCATCACGACCTATCTTGTGGATGCCGATGGCAACGCCGGCGCACTGCAATATCACATGCGTATGGAGCGGGTCAATACCACCATGATCGGACTCTTGCGCCGTGAGATCGCCAAAGCCAACAAAGGCGTGATGGGTGATGTCGCATCAGGGGCAGCCTATCTCAATGCCTTTACCCCCTTGGAGAATTTACCGACCTTGCGAGTCCTGCCAGGTCTTATCACTGATGATCTGGGCGACGAAGTCTTGCAACAGGAAGCCAGAGTCGCCGAAGTAATCCAAGGCTTGTATGAAGCAGGTGTCGCCGCAGGCGGTGTGGTCATCATGGATGTCGGCATCAATCCTGCACATGTGGTGCATCGTGCCGCCTTGAAAGCCGCCGAAGGGATTGCAATTGTGATCAAACCCGAAATTCCTGACCTTGCTGAGACCCGCAGATGGATCGCACGCATGATCAATTCATTGGCAAGTGTAGTCGGCAAAGGTAGCGCTCATGAATTCGTCGGCAGCCGCGTCAAACTCTGCTACAACCAGGTCGTGGGTGATGGTTTTAAGGCGGCACATAAGATGTTACAGCAAGCTTTGAGTGAAGACAAGATTGAATTGGCTTTGATTCCGAACGGCATCATCCCGATAGTCGATCCACGCCTGGCAGCCCAAGCCGTGAACTCTGATCGACGGGAGGACATCCTGATCTGGCGCTACAAAAAGGAGAAGTTGGAGGAACTCGGACCATTCGCCGATTCCCTATTGGGCTTCGCCTCCCACTTTGTGCCGGCTGTTCGTGAAGGTGCATCCCGAATTGGGCTATTGCCGAACGCTCCGAAAAAGCGCAGCTGGTTCGGGAAGGGTTAAGCCATGTTCGATATTGCAGGAAAAACAATGAAGCCTATCTCGGAAGCGCGTTCCTCGGATGAGATGGAACGCTGGTGGACCATCCTGGCTGAGGAAGGGCGTGCAAAGAAGGCGATTGAGTCTCTGCAAAAAAGCATGACTTCCACGGAGATCGAAGCCCTGGCACGTCAGGTCTTTGAAGAAGTGAGTGTCCGTGCGGTGGATGCAGGAGTCTCATTACCCAAGGAATACATCCTGCGGCTGATCGGGGAATTGTCTGGGATGGGTCCGCTATTGGAACTCATTGCCCGTTCAGACATCGAAGACATCGCCATCAACCTGGGGCACATCTATGTGTACACCACCAGCAACGGCTGGGAACATGCGGGTGCTGCACCGGATGGGATCGGGGATGCACTGCGAGTCATGATTGACCGCGCAGGACAACGCGCGCCGACACCCGATTACCCGATTGCCGATGCGATGTTGCAGGTCATGGTTCCGCTTATAGATGGAACGGTTCGACGTAAGGGCGTGCGTATCAACTATGTCATGCCACCTGCCTCGCCTTACGGTGACACCATTACGTTGCGTGTTTCGAATTATCGAACAGCATCTGATCTCACACAAGGAAGCCTTGCTTTACTTTGTCAAAACAGACTACCACCTGTCCCACGTCCGAAGTTCGATCCGAAAGATTTTCCGCGTGGTAATGGCATTCTCACGCCCGAAGCCGCGAATTATTTATTGAGTGTAATGGTGCATGGTGGGACGCTCGTCATCGCTGGCACAACCGGTTCGGGCAAGACCTTTGTGGGGCAAAGAATTCTGCAGGAGATGTTGGATTATTACCCGCGTGGTGCGATCCGTTTGTTTATCGTGGAAGACAGTAATGAAATTATCCTCAATGGTTGGAACGGGGATGGCAAGGCAGACACAGGAAACATCATCTACACCGTAACCCGTCCCGAGATCCGTGGTGGTCCGCCACCGGTCACCATGTATGACCTGATCCGTTCAGCCTTGCGTTCCCGTCCACATGGAGTGGTGATCGGTGAAGCGCGCGGCGCCGAAGCCTGGGAGTTGATCCGTGCCGCAGCGACCGGGCATGGACATTCTGCTTTCACAATCCACGCCACCAGCGCCGAGCATGTCTGGCCACGCTTTTTGCAGGTGGTACAGGCTCATCCGGATGCGGCGCGCATGTCGGAGATCCAGATCGCGCAGTCGTTTGCAGAAGCAGTCACAGCAGCCGTGTATATCGAACGCAATCCGCAGCATGGACAGATCGTGCGCGAGATCGTGGAGGTGTCCACCATTGTGGAACGCACCGCTGCACGTCCATCCTTTTCCCCGTTGTTCAAATTTGAAGCCGGCAAGGGACTCGTTCCCACCGGCAATCGTCCCATGCGTCCGGGCTTTCGCGCCACGGACTTGAATATTTCTGAATCCATGTTCAAACCATAGGAGACCCATATGGCAAAAAGATCGAAACGATTACCTCAAATGATTGCAAGAGGCTTTGAGATTATGTTGAAGTCCATCCCTGCAGACGCCCTGGTCAACCAAACCGGGGCAGAAGAGGCTATTCAACGCTATCGTGTTCGCCCGGATAATCATCTTACAAGTGCGTTTTCCGATCTGTTACAGGAGATAAATCCTTGTATCGATTCAAAAAAACTGCAGGAGGCAGACGTTGATATCGCCCTCCTGCAAGTGAAGGCAGACCTTAAGTCATGGAGTTTCCAATGAATGATGTGGGAACAACCCATGCTTTTGTGTTGAGTAAAGGGTTTGCGCAGGTCGGCAATCACTCGGCATTGATCGGCGAGGATGACACCAGACGCCTGTTTGCCGAAGTGTATGCCGACCCGGATCGTCCCGATGTGCGACCGCAGGAGGCATACAAGTCCATTCTCTCCTCGATCCAACCTGGCTGGACATTACGTTTACTCCAATTGTTCTGGCCCGACCCGGAACCGAGGTTGGAATTCCAAAAGCAGGTTAGTCGATGGGAAACTCCTGTTTCAGAGGGCTTGGATATTCTGCATCAGGGCTTATCCCTTGCTGTGCAGGAATATCCACTGCCCTTTGTGCGGCGGACCGTATTGGAATTTGTATTACCAGGTGATGAGGGCATCGCCTGGTGGGAGGGGCTGAGTGGATTGTGTGCCGGCTTCGGGTTGCGAATTCGGTATCTGGATCGGAATGCAATTGAGGGATTAACCCGCTGGGTTCTCAATCCTCAACTTGACTACAATTTTAAATAGTGAAAACTAAAAGATTTACTGGTTTGAAATTAATTCGCCCCATCTTCTTTCCAAGACTGGTCCATGAATGCTGTCAAGAAATATCAATGCAGCTCTCGTTGCATCAACTGAACTCAAGAAATCTCTTGTTTGTCCTTTAACCCCCTTCTCGTGTAACTCATTGAGTATTAGCTCAGCTTCAGAAAGCATTTTGTTATAAATGTTAAGTGTTGATCGAAATGAGGAACCGGCAAGCTCTTTGGCTTGGATTTCAAGATGATACAAATAATGTCTAAAAGACTCGGCGTCTGCCCAACCACTCGCGGATGGTTGTGGCGCGGAGAATACAACATCACTAAATCTTGAGGATGGAATTGCTCTCAATTTATCTCCAACTCCTAATCTTGATCCAATATCCAGAAATGCCAAGGTGTATTCACTAAATACCTGTGGGCAATAATACCAAGTTGTTCTTCGCTTCACTTCATCTTCGTACTGGCTTCTAAATTTTTCAGGAAAAAAGGAACGTACATTCATCCAATTACCTGATGCTATTGCTGTTGCCCCAGCGCATGCCATAATTAATTGTTGCTGATTCGAGTATCCAACAATAACATGGGATCCCAATTTCCTTAACCCGATGACCAAATCGAGACTATTTGCCAGCCACTGAGGATCGTCGACTAGGTAATTGTAATTTGGATGTTCCAACACAAGATAATATCCATATACTGGATTTAGTTCCGCCATTTCGATAATTTTGCTTATTTGTTCATTAGACTTTACTACGTTACTTGACAGGCATATCGTAATTATTGCCGGCATATCTGTGAGATTTTTGGCAGCCAGCCGCAAAGAGTTTTGGGATTCAATCCAAATATCGTCAACGTTTTCAGCCCGCTCTCCAGGAATGATTAAATAAGCCGCTCCACACTTATTGTTTGTTTCAATAAGTGAAGACATCATAATTTCTTTGTTGTTATCGGAAAAGCCCTGTGTGTCATAATCTTTTGGCCAGTATGCGTGTGAAATTAATCTATGGTGATCAGCTCTAGGTAAATAGAATTGAGGATCAATCAAAATTCGACCATTTCGATCCTGCAATTCCCTGCTGATTTGAACTAACTGTTTGGGGTTTAAATCTCTCGGACTCAATATGGCAGTTCCGCCTCCCCACTCATCGAAAAGATCCCGTGATAACCCCATCATTCCATAACCAAATTGCAGGTACAGTTCCATGATTAATCTCCCATAGATTTACGGATTTCATTAAACCATTCAAATGCCTCTTTGCAATTGTCAGGGCGTTGGTGAGGGTATTTCTGTGTCAACGATGAGATAAAACCGGAGTATTTATTTTCGACATCCCAACTCAGTTTAAGCACGGGAAGAGGTTGTGTTTCAACTCGCCTTAAAACTTCAAGCCTGTCCCGAGCACCAACGATAAAAGGATTTTTTCCTGATGCTGCCTCATAAAGAGTAATTCCAATTGCAAAAAGATCTGCTCGTCCATCAATGTTTTTTTTGAGATTTCTGAATTGTTCCGGGGCACCATACCCTGGAGTGTGCGGACCAAGTACCGCATCTGTTTTTGTTTTGGATTCCAAATCTAATATTCTTGCTATCCCAAAATCTAACAGCCAAGCCTTGCCGTTTCTATCAATTTTTATATTATCTGGTTTGATGTCTCTATGAACAATTTTGTTCTCTTCCGCATTCATTGCCACGAACACAAGATCGTACGTCAGCTGGAGAAGTTGATTGCGTGAAAGTTTACGGTTTCCCAATAAATCAGACAAAGATATACCGTCTATATACTCTTCCAAGATAACTACAAGTCCGCCAATTTGGGTAGGCACTAGCTTTACCTCAAAAATTTGGGGAACATTATTAGGTATCCGTTGGACTGCTTCTATCTCTCTATCAAGCCGATTTTCATTTCCCGGTTTAATGATTTTGAGAACAATGTTTTTGTACTTGGGATGAATGCAAGTAAACACCCATTTTTGCCCACCCTCTGCCAGGACACGAATGCCTGATAATTCAGGAAAAAGTTGCTTTACCCATTCAACATTTATACTCATTCATCCCCCCTTGTGTGTAAGCCCAAACAAGATCATTAAGTAGCCAAGATAGATATGACTGAGGTAACGGCTGTTTTTTTGCGTTGATAATTGGTTTTTCAACCTGGGTACTATGAGACCATATTCCAACCCCATATTTTTTTGCTTGCTCAACCGTTTTTAATTTTCGAACGGATGTAGGAGTTAATAAGTAGGATTCCGAAGAAAATCTTAAGTTCAACAACGCCTGTTCTAATGCTCTTTCGGAGGCTGACATCTTCGCTTCAAAGGTGATAATCTTTTTTACTGCGAATATTTTTTTGAATGTATTCAATACCCAGCCGTTTTTGCTCTCTTTGATAATACCAGAAAGCTGAAGGCGGCGAAGTGAATGGTCTAATCCACGAGGAAAGAAGGATTGTAAGGGTTCCTTTTTTTGGGCACCCTTTGCGTGTAAGAACTGTATTAATTTGTAGTCATTTGTTTCAAGATTTAGTCGGCTTTTGCCCCATTCATTTGTGGCTGTCCTATCCCAATAAATGAATACAATATCGGGCACTGAATTAATAAGCTGAGGCTCAATAAGTACGGAAATGAAAACATCTTTCTCCAAAGGGATAAACGAATCGATAAAATTAACTACCAGATCCGACTCTGGTCCTTTTCTTGAAGGTCGACCATGAATGTTATACAATTGCTCCTCCAGTTTGTGATTTTAAAACATCCCATTAAATCCAGCAATGTTAACACCCTGACTCGTTGGTTTATTATATACCCTGTTGATGATAGATAATAAACTGATATTCCAATTATCATTCAAAATCCTCATTAATTCTTACCGACACGGACGGACCACCCGTCCGTGTTTTTTTATATCATGCCGCCCATGTCATCCGATCACCCCATCCAAATTCCCTTCATCCTGCGCGGTCAGGAAATTGCCGCGCAGGATCTGTTGTATCAAAGCCGGGACAAAAGGATTGAATTTTCATATCCCGACCCGCGCCCCCTGCTTGACCGGATCGTGCTTTCGGATCCGGCACAACTCCAGCGCGACTTTGCCTCCATGCGTGTCAGTGAGATCATCGACTTTCTTGCCGAAGCAGGCAAAGCCATGACCCTTAATCATGCCCGCATGGAACAGGCTTGTCGTTTCAGCGTGCCGTTCAGCGCCCTGCCGGAGTCCATCGTGCGCGGCAGTTATGACCTGATCCCGATTGTGTTCTCGAAGCTGGCGTTGCGCACGATGGTCGAGAATGAGATCGGCTCAAAGTATCTGGACGGCTGGGTCGAGATGCCCTATGCGGACAAGATCGCCAGACGACGAGCCTATGGAGCGCGCACCCTGCATTTCATCTCCGGCAATGTCCCGGTCGTGGCTGCCCTGAGCATCGCCCGCGCAGCGCTGATCAAGTCGGACAACATCATCAAGGTCACGCCTAACGATCCGCTCACAGCCGCTGCCATCGTCGGCGCGATGCTGGATATCGATCCAAATCATCCGGTCACCAAACATTTCTCGGTCGTATATTGGTCAAAGGAACTGCAGGACTTCGAGCATGAGCTGATCCAACCCCGCTATCTGGAAAAGATCATCTCCTGGGGCGGCGCTCTGGGCGGGATCAACTCGACGCTAAACCACGGCAACCTGCAAGCCTCCGGCATTGATGTGATCGCCCTCGGTCCGAAGTTCAGCATTTCCATTTTAGGACGTGAAGCCTTTCAATCCAGTGCGGAGATCGAAAAGGTCGCCAGGCTTACCGCCAAAGATGCAGGTTCCTTCAACATGGAGTCCTGCGGTTCGTCGCGTTTCCATTTTGTGCAGGCATCCCCTGGTCAGGCGATGGAATATGCGCGACGTTTATATGATCACATGCAGTACCAGGACCCATCCTTGAGTGCCATGCCGAAGAATTTCCCAGCTGACCTGCGGGATGAGATCAACGCTGCCCGCGCCCAGGACGATTTCTATTATGTCGTCGGCGGGGATAGGAACGAAGGCGCTGTAGTGGTAAGTCTGACCGGTGAACTGCCCGACTTCTTCCCAATGCACAAGGTTGTGGTGGTCATCCCCTATGAAAATCCGCTGCAACTCGTAGATCGAATCCATCCTTCCACGCAAACTGTTGGCATCTACCCCGAAACCCTCAAGCAACCCTTACGCGACCTCCTGGTCGCACGCGGCGTGTGTCGTTTCATTTCCATCGGACACACCGTGGAGTATTCCATCGGCGGTCCCTTCAATTCAACCGAGATTATGCGGCGCGCCTGCCGCTGGATCCTGGATGAGTCTTATCCATCCAAATGGGAACTGCCCGGCTTCTATCTGCGCAAAGCCTGGCAGATCCTCAAACACCATATTCTTTAGGAGCTTCATTTCATGACCGACCATATTCTTTCGGGCACACCCGAATCCTGGACGCGCCTGCCGGTCCAGACCTTGTTCTCGCTTTCAAAAAGTGAACTGGACTCTTTGCAGTTGCATTGGGCGCAAACCCGCTTCCAACAACTACAGGAGCGCATTCCCGCCTTGGATGCCTTGACAGAAAAGCAGGGCGTGAAGATCATCACGGACTTTGAGACTCTTGCAACCATCCTCTTCACCCATCAGGTCTACAAGAACTATCCCTTTGCGTTCATCGAGCGCAAGCTCTTCACCGAATTGACACGCTGGCTGAACAAGTTGACCGCACATGACCTCTCCTCGCTCGACATGCGCGGCGTGAACACCATCGATGAATGGCTCACGCGTCTGGATGAAGCCGGCATGTTCGTCTTTCATTCAACCGGCACGAGCGGCAAGTTGAGTTTCTTCCCACGCAGCCAGACGGAAAAGGAAGCCTGGGTCGAAGGGACCTACACCTTCCTCGAAGCCTTCATGCCGGGCATCCGCGATCTTCATCTGCCGGTCTTCTGGCCCGCATATCGCAGCGGACGGCAGGCGTCCATGCGCCTGATCACACATTTCGGTCCGGCGCTCGCGGGTAGTGATGCGGAATATCACAGCCTGTTCAACGCACCCATGTCGGCGGATTTCATGTCGCTGGCCATGCGTATGAAACATGCCCAGGAACACGGCGACCTGACGGCGATGGATACGATCAAAGCCATCTTCAAAACGAAGGGCGAGATCGTCACGCTGAAAGCACGCAGAGCAGGTCTCACCAAAGCCTTCTTCGACAAGATGGTGCGCGAGTATCGCGGTCGGCGGGTCTTCCTGATGGCTTCCGCCACGGATCTCCTGGATGTGGCAGTCGAGGGCTTGGCAGCCGGACAGGAGAGAGTCTTTGCGTCCGACTCGGTTCTTTTGACCGGCGGTGGTTTCAAAGGACGCAAGACAATAGCCGATTGGAAGGGCATCCTCAAAAAATTCTACGGCGTGGATCAGGTCTTCATGTCCTATGGCATGACCGAACTCAACACCTACAACATCGCCTGTTCAAAGGGCGTCTATCACGTCTTCCCCTGGAACATCCCAATGGTATTAAACCCGGACGGTACGCCTTTACCGTGCAGCGGAGTACAGACCGGTCGCGCTGGTTATTTCGATCTACTCGCTCAAACTTATTGGGGCGGCATCCTGACCGGCGACCGCATCACGGTTCACTATGATGATGAATGTGGTTGCGGTTGGAAGGGTCCGTGGATCGAAGACAACGTACAGCGCTTCACGGAACTGATGGGCGGCGAGGACATCATCTCCTGCGCCGGTGTGCAGTCGGCATACAGCGATTTCATGGAATACATCGCCGCCGATGTGCCGGAGGGAGCGTAGGTAGTATGGACGTTGCCGCATTGACCATGCTGGTTTTTGGCATGGTGATCGTGGGATCAGGGTTGACCGGACTCCTCGCACCACAGCTCCTTCTGAATGTGTTGGGCATATCGGACAGCGGTTCTGCCAATCAACTATTTCTGATGGCAACCTCCCAGGCATCGCTGGCGATGGGACTGTATTACATTCTGGCTTCCGTCAACGAAACACGCATCTTTTTTCAATGGAGCGTGCCCTTGCGGATCATCAACTTCCTGGTGTTTGCCGTCATGATCCCACTAGGCATTGCACCAACCCAATGGCTGCTGGTGGCAGGGCTCGAACTGGCAGGCGCATTGGCAACAGCGATTGCATTGGCTTGCAAAAGCGACTTCACATACAACCCGTTCCATGTAGTACGGATTGCCAGCCTGACTCTGGCTTTGATTGGAGGCGTCCTCGCGTTCAAGCCATTTGGCATCTATGGCAGCACATCCACCTTCCTGTTGATCTCCAGCGCCGGCATGATCTACACCTATCGCCGTTTCGCGCCTGCCATCCCGGATCCATCCCAATAAAACAATCCAGCCTCCCTTAGCGACACGGACGGAGTACCCGTCCGTGTCTTTTTGTATCATGCCACCCATGTCTGAACCTCAAGACCAATTCGTTACCTCCATTGCTTCGGAAGCTGTGGAAGTGCTGGAAGATCATCTGCTCTTTCCGGGCGGCTATCTGATGCCGCTTTCCGCCCGTGGCACGGGTGTGCCCGGCATGACAGATCGCCCCTGGTCACGCTTGTCTGCCGATGTCTTCTATCCCAATCTGCCGGTACTGTATTCGCTTGCTATGCATCGTGAACCGCCAGATGTTCTGCGTGGTTCTCTGCGTGCAAGGCGCACGCTTTTCGAGGGTTTCATGATGGCGTTGGCAGAGAAGACCGGTCGCCGTCCCTCGATGGCGGAACGTTCCGCCGATCATGCAATGGATGCGGCGGAGTCAGAACTGACCTTTGGCAAGCCGGCCTTCAAGATCGCCCTGATGAGCGCCCTCTTTGTAGAGCGCAATCGTTTCGAAGAAGCAGAGGCTGCACGCAGAGTCATTGAATCGAATTTGCGCGCAAGAGGACTTACTGCACAGAGACTCTTCTATATTGCAGAACGCGCCCTGCATCATTTCCAGCCGGGCGGAAAATTGTTTCCCGGATTAGACGAGCCGACACTCTTTCTTGAAGAGACTCTTCCCTTGATGCCTGCACCATCCAGACAGGTCATGCCAGTCGAGGATTCGGTCTGGATCGGCACTCATGCCCGCGATGGACGTGACATCCATTTCTCTTTTACCAGGGGACTTGATCCGGCTGTCCCACCACCTCCACATGCAACTACATTGATCCTCGGTGAACCAGGTGCGGGCAAGACCAGTCTCTTGCGCTGGATCATGTTGCAACGTTTATTACAAGGCAGGACGGTTATCTCCATCGACCCCGAAGGTGAGAACAACAAACTCTGTGAAGCTGTCGGCGGAAAGGTTGTACCGGCTGGTATTCCCGAAGACAAGGAAACCTGCCTCATTCATCCCCTGCAAGGGGAGAACCCGGCAGAGTTGTTGCTGGCTGTCCGTTTTCTAATCGCCTCCCTCGCCGGCGAGTCGGTCCTATCCCCGGGTGTGCAAGCTGCACTGCATGAAGCGGTGAAGCGCAGATGGGATCGCAGACCCGGTGCGATGACCATTGCGGAATTCGTGGAGACTTTGGGGACGATCAATGTTCCTGAAGCCGCCATGCCATTGGCACTACTTAGACCCTTTATGCGCGGCGGACTCTTCGAAGGTTTCTTTGATAGACCCAAAGCCCTGCTTTCCCCCCACTTCCCCTCCGGTCAGTGGTGGAATTTCGATCTTTCTTCATTGCGTGAAGAAAACCGTGCCATCGTGCATTCGGTGCTGGCTTGGTTTTTGTATCATGCCGTCACGGTCGGCAAACAACCGATGGACATCTTCATCGACGAAGGTTGGCGCTTGTTGCGCAGTGGACCCTTCACAGATCTGCTGGATGAACTGGGCAGACGCGCCCGCAAACGTGGGGTCGGCGTGACGCTCATCACCCATCTGCCGGCCGACCTGATGAAGAACCCCACTTCATTGAGTCTGGCATCCACCGCCTTCATCGGTCGGCTCGGACCGGATGAGGCTTTCGCCTTTTATCGCTCACTGGGCGTGCCTGAAAGCGAAGCCAGGAAGAATGCTGAGACCACCTCACGTTTACCGCCGCGAGTCTTTCTAGCAGCTCCTTCTGCGGGACGTGGTGCTTTGTTCCCTGTCCTTGTCTCCATTCCACCGACATGGATCCAGTTCTGGAAACAGCTTGGGGCATTGGGAGTTCAGCGATGATCTGTATCAATTGCGGTTATGAACACGCCACCGCTCCAGATCACTGTCCCTTGTGCAAAGGGAAGTGGCAGGGATGGGAGCTACTCTTTGCGCCGCACGCCTTGGAGGATCTGCGTGCGCAGGTCATGGGTTGGATCGCGCAGTTGCCGTTCCCTTCGATCATGGAATGGATCGCATCACCAAAAGGATTGCGCGTGCGGCTGTATCTGCCTCCCCATGTGGCAGATGGAGTCGTCCAGTCATGGTCTGCCATGACCGGACAGCATTCCAGATGGTGCAGTTTGGGAGTGGCAAAGATTCAATTCGATGGATATGCCCTACACACATCGAACCGTTTGCCGTCGTTGATCGCCTCCGCGAAAGACAGCGATCCCCTGCTTGCCATCGGCAGCCGGTTGATCAGTGCCGCCCGTGACGGGAAAGATGCGAGTCTTCGTTTATGGTTGCTTGGGAATGAAGACCAACTGCAGGAGAAGTTGCGCAGCCTGTCCTCCTATTCGTATGGCACCGAAGGCGGCGTCGGCAATGACACACCCAACTCCTGGGGCTTGCAATTGGATTTCCTGCGGGCAGGACTGTTCTTCGGGATGATCATGGCAGGCATCAGCAGTGGAATTTTGTTCGCAGGTTGGTTCAATCCCTTTGGGGTATCCATGTTCGTGATTGCTGGCATTACGATCTGTGTTGCCTCTGCATTGGGCATTCGGGACTGGCTTGCCTGGAGATCAATCCCTAAGGAAGTTGTAGAGAGACGGATACAGGAGCCGTTGTTGAAGGTTGCCTTTTCCATCGCTGAACCGATCCAACTTCCGTTATTGGCTGGAGAACAGACTTGGCAACCCATTGAATCAGTCTGGCCTGCAATCCAGAAACACACATTCCCCTTGCCAGCCGGTGAACTTGCAGGTCTCATCGCTCCCCTACAATTAGGTGAAGGATCGGGCTTGTTGGATCGTGCCGTTTGGCAGGAAGTGCCAGCACCGCCGCCATCTCAACCCTTGCTCGAAGCGGGCTTCAAGATCGGACAGAGTGTCGCCACTGGCGAAAAGGTGGGCGTCGATCCGGATGGACATGGTCTTGCAACAGGCGGTAGCCGTTCGGGTAAATCTTCATTTGTGTATTCGATGTTGGAACAGTTGATCGCCCGTGGCGATGATGCGCCAGGCATATTTCTCGTTGACCCGCACGTCTCCCTGGCAGATGCCTTCCTGGATGCGATTGCTCAATTGCCGGAGGAACAAAAGCAAAAAGCAATCAAGAGATTACGGGTAATCACTCCGGATCAGCCACAGGTCATTCCCCTGAATCTTCTTGCTGTCCCCGACTTCACCTGGGCCGGCAACGCCATCGTACAAGTCGGGCGACGCATCTGGGATGACTACTGGGGTCCGCGTATGCAAGCAGCGTTGCTTGGACTGTTTCGTCTGGCTCATGTCTGGAACCAGCATCATCCGGAAGCGGGACTGGGACTCTTGCATATCGTTTTCATGGCCTTCAATAAGAGATGGCGGCACACGGCAATGGCGTTGCTGCCGCCCGGCGAACGCATGGGCGCCCTGGCGCTGGATGCCCTGCTGGGTCAGATCGGGGAGGAGGATAAAAAGAGTCAGAGTTGGATCACGGAGGTGATCAGCCCGGTACTCTCGAAGGTCATGGCTTTGGAACTCTCGCCGTGGCTGTTCTCCGCCATGCACCAGGAAAGTTTCGTGGACCTCAATCAATGGATCGACGAACGCGCCTGGATCGTATTACGTCTGCCTTCCGGTGAAATGGGACGTGAAGGGGCAAGGTTGACCGCCTCCGTTCTCTACAACGTCTTCGAGGCTGCTTATCGCAAAGCGACCTTGGAGAAACCTGTACCCTTTTATTTCATCGTCGATGAAGCGCAGGAGATCGGTTCGGGCATGCGACTGGAGTCAATGCTGGCGGAAGGCGCCAAGTTCGGCGCACGCATGTTCGTGCTGGCGCAGTCCTTATCCATGATGCGCAAGGTGGAAGGCATGGAGCCGGTCGTACAGGCAATGCTTGCCAATACCTCCACGCAGATGTTCTTTTCCCCCGACCCGGAGGATGCCGACCTGATCCGCGCCACCTTGAGTTCCACGGTGCGTTACGGGAACATGACCCTTGACCTGCCTTCGTTGCAGTGCTGGCTGCGGGCGCGTATTGGTGGGCGCTGGCAGCCGCCGACCCTGACACAGATCAAACCTCTGCCGCGTGCGGATACCGCAAGAGTCCGGGCATTGATCGAGGAAGTGATCGCTGTCCATCCCCGTGATTATCTGCCAGCGAACGGCTGGCAGGAGCAGGCATCACGTGCGCTGAAGGACATGCTCCCCAAGGCTCTGGCGCCCCTCCTGGGTGAATTTTTAGCGGCGTGGATCGAGGAGCAAAACAATACCCAAATACAGCAGCCAGCGCCACAGGAAGATGAAAGGCGGTTGGGTTTCTGATGACAGCGATGATGTTGCGTTTTCTATTGGTGGTGTGTGGCGGTTCGCTTGCCTGCGTATTGACGTGTATTGGCGTTATTTATTCCGCCTGGAGAATGTCCCGGCGAGACAATGGATGGGATCGATGAGTGAGTTAAATGTGTTGATCGACCAAATGATATTGGACATCGCAACACAGGCTTATCAGCTCGATGACCTGCGTTTGCGAATGTTCCTGAATTGGCTGGCGGCTCATAGTGGCAGCATGAAGGTCCTCACAGGCAATGTCCTTGATATGGACATCGCCGTTCTTCGCGGGTCAGACATGCAGGAAGGATTCAAGTCGGCTCTGAAGACCTGGCTGGAATCCCTGCCGGCGCAGGGCATGCTTTGGGAATACCGCACCATTTCCTTTGAAATTGCCTGGTGGCGCAACCTGGACCCTGTACGGTTGAAGATGATCGTGGAATCGGAAACTGGGCAGTGAGATGATGCGCTTCCTTGCCGGCCTGGGTGTCGGCATCTTTAGTGGCTATCTGCTGGGACTCGTGATTTCGATCCAGGTGTTCATGATCGCCTGTCTTGTGCTTCTGGCGTTGGTGATTTTGTTGTTCTTCCTCTTCCATCTCGGCATCCGGGATTTCCAGGAATATTAGGAGTTAGTTATGAAGCGTTTTCAATGGATTGGGATAATCCTATTCCTTCCCATTCTCTTTTTGTGGACATCCGCGTCCACCCATGCAGCGCCTCTGGCGGCGTATTCATTGCCGGAGGGACGCACTTATGACCAGGCTCACAATACTGGCTACATCGACTG
>JACRPQ010000017.1 GCA_016223135.1 Chloroflexota bacterium
AGCCGCCAGCGCCGGCACAGCGCCTGACGGAAAGAGAGAGGCGGCAATGATTTGACTGAAGACCAGCAAGGCAAACGCCTTCTTCAAGAAAATAACATGCTTGTTCATTTCTACCATCCTGCATACGAAAATGTTGCGCTATTCTACTTGACCGTCCTGCCGCCTTGTAATTTTCACGGGATAGGTTAATGTTTGGATTCACAACAACCGGCACAGAATCTTTCCACAACCCAAAGGCGGCATATTGTATTTTTTTCCAATTATTCTGACAAAACCAGGGTGGTATCTGCCACGCCCGCACGGGGGTAATCCCCATGCGGCGCCAAGAGGAGGGGGATTGTCAGGGTAAATTGTTAATCTGCAAAATGTCGCGCTGTACAATCTTCGCAATCGGCGTAGTTTTTAAAGACCACTACGATAAAACCAATTTGGTTTATAAAACATTCCTCTTGTATGTGTATCCCCCATTGGACTGGACGCCTAATCCTTGGTTAATGTTTTCGCCATTTTTGTATGTTATCTTTCCCCACGGCTGCCGCCTTCGCATCGCGGCGGAGATTTGCGCAACCCATGCCTTGCGCATTCTCCCACCGCCAATTGCAAACATAATTGCACTTTTTCACGAAAGGCACACAGGACACGAAGTTAAAATTGCCTCGCTTCTTTGTGCTCTTCGTGGACGATCACCACTTTGCAATAGACTCGAACATGCCGCTCATTGACCGCCTCGCAACGATTTACCGCCAAACCTTTGGTGATTTCCCCGCCCATATCGTCCGCGCGCCGGGACGTGTGAACCTGCTGGGCGAACATGTGGACTACAACGACGGCTTCGTCCTGCCCGCCGCCATTGACCGCGCCACCTACATCGCCTTCTCCCCGACCAATGCGTCTCACTCCACCCTCCTGGCTGTGGACTTCGACCAGCGCGCCTCCTTCTCCCCTGCCTCCGTTCGCACCAAAACCCAAGCCGACTCCTCCCCCCTGCCCGACTGGAGTCTCTACCCCGCCGGCGTGATGTGGGCGCTGATGGAGGCGGGGCTGTCCGTCCCCTCCATGAACGCGGTCTTTGCCTCCGATGTGCCGCGCGGAGCAGGGTTGAGTTCATCAGCCTCGGTGGAGATGGCTTTCCTGCTCGCCTGGCAAACCCTCGGCGGCTGGACTCTGCCGCCCATGCAGCGCGCCCTGCTCGGACAAAAAGCCGAGAATCAATACGTCGGCGTCAACTGCGGCATCATGGATCAATTTGCCTCTGCCTGCGGCGTGGAGGACAGACTGCTCCTGCTCGATTGCCGCTCGCTCGAATGGAAAACCATCCCATTGCCAAAGGATGTGTCCATTGTCATTGCCGATACCAGCGTGCGCCGCAAGTTGACCAGCGGCGAATACAACCAACGCCGCGCCGCATGTGAGGCGGCGGTGCGCCTGCTGCAGCAGGATTTGCCGCACATCCAAGCGTTGAGAGATATCAGCGTGGAGGAATTCAATCGGCTGGCAGGTAAACTCCCCCCCGAGGTGAGGCGGAGAGCGCGTCACGTGGTGGAAGAGATTGAGAGGACGAGACAGGCTGAGGCGTTGTTGGAAGCGGGAAATATCCGTGAGTTTGGCAGGTTGATGAACGAATGTCACGTCAGCCTGCGCGATCTGTATGAAGTCTCATGTCCCGAATTGAACGCAATGGTGGACATTGCCCAGTCGCTGGAGGGGTGTTACGGCGCGCGGTTCACGGGAGCAGGCTTCGGCGGCTGCACGGTGAATTTGGTCGCAAGCGAAAAGGCGCATGAATTTTCCCAGGCGCTGGCAGAGCGATACGAAGCAGAAACAAGCCTGCACCCCGAAATCTACATCTCGCACGCTTCCAGCGGCGCCGCGCTGCTCAAGTAGATGCGCCCCCTGCGGCTGCGTGACGCTTTCGCCCGTCACCTGCCGGAGATTCCTTTCCGCACCGAATAAACCGTCATGCCGATGAACAACAAAATTGCGACCTCGTTCAACAATCCGCCCCACATGCGCAGGGTGTGCAGGTTGGCATAATCGGCGAACACGCGCAGGGCGAGCGAGGCGTGCAACAGAATCAAATGGACATAAAACGCAGGCTGAAAGTTGATCGGCACGCCCAGGATGGCGGGAAAGATGATGGGCGCATGACCGAAAATCATCGAGATGACAAACCCGACGAAGACGACATGCAGCGCCGCATCGTATCTTGGACCTGCAGCCTGCGCGCCAAACCCCAGGCTTAATCCCCCGCCGACGCCCAGCCAGACGAACCCCAGCGCAAGACAGTGCGCGATGTATCGCGTCAACGGAAGGTTGTGTTTCAAGTTTCGCCATGCAATGTCGCTGCGGAGCGACCAAAGCGCCAGAGCAAGCAAAGCCGCGCCGTTCAGCCGTGTGCCGCTCTGCAAATCGAACAGGGATACGATGACGCCAGTCAGGAGAACAATCACGATGCCCCCAAACGCTGTCTGTTGATTCCGCGAAGGGCGCAGCACGCGGCTCAATTCCAGGCGTTCGCCTGCGATGGTCAACACGAGAAACGCCTGCCAGAAGAAAACCACCTGAAAGACCTGCCAGCCAAACAACCAGAGCAGATTACCCGTCAACCACGCCGCCGCGCCGAGAAGCATGGTGATCGTGTGGAGCGCAGTTTCGCGGCGGGTCATCTCAACCAAGATGGCGACCCCGCCCAGACTGGCGAGGGTGAGGAGAATCGCTCCCAGCGGAGGCGAAGGCATGAGGAGGGCAACCAGCCATCCCAGTCCGGAAAGAAGCGGAGGGAGGTACATCCACTTCTTTTGGATTGCGACGGCGCGCTCCAGCGTAATCAGAGTCCCCAAAAATCCAGAAATCATGAGGAGACCGTGCGTCATCGCCAGCGAGGGGGTGAGCGCGGGCAGTTGCCATCCGAGGCGCAGCAGCCCCGCCCACAGCGCGGCAAGCAGGGCAAGAATGGCAAGAAAGAGAAATGGGATGGGAAGGCGGTTGGTCATGGTTGTCAAATTAAACCATCAAATCAGACTTCTGTCACAGACTGTTTGCGCGCTTTCCTGTACAATGTGTTCAAACCCATCAGAGAGTGTTTTGAAATTCATTTTCCAACCACAGATGAACACAGATCAATTGGATTTAAGGGTGATTTCATCACGTTTTTCATCAAAATCAGCGTTCATCTGCGTTTATCTGTGGTGAATCTCGATTTATAAAACACTCTTTCAGGAGAAATAACATGTTCAAGAGACTGATTTTCTTATCGTTTGCTTTCGGCGTCCTACTGTCCGTCACGGCTGTTTTCGCCAAAGGGAGCTTCGATTACCTCGCCGTAAAGGGACCCGGCATTACGGGCGAGATCAACATCACCAACCCCGCGTTGACGGGCGACTTCTTTGCCTTTGCCGATTTCTCGCAAGGGGAGATTCCCGCGCCGGCTGAGGCAGGGGAAGGGTATCAGGTTGTGCGCGTGTATGTTGAGACGGTGAACGGCAAGCCCTCGCCGACGCCTTTCGATCAGTTGCACTATTATCCTTATACAGGATACGTGTTCTACGACGGGTTGGTGAACGGTTCTTCGGAGTACGACGGCAAATGGTACACGGCGAACCCCGCCGCCGAGCAACCCTTTCGCGCCGCGCTTGCCGAACGCGCCCGCCTGACGTGGATCCCCTTTGCCGTGCTGGTCCTGATCGTTGGAGGCTTCTTCATCGCATATAACCGCAAGCCGAAATAAGCGCCCCGCAGGCTTTGTCAAAATTAATGACTGTTTTTTGCTCTTGACATCCTCCCCCCTCCGTCATACAATCCCGCGCAACTCAATACCCAAAACGCTGACGAGGACGAGTACACTTCAAAGCGGTTTTCAGAGAGCCAAGCCGTCGGTCAAGTACGAAGGCAGCGAGACCAACGCGGTGCGAGCAAGGCAAAAGCGCAGAAGTCGAATGGACCTCCGAGTGTGAAGGGAAAGTCTGATAGTCACTAGTCACATAGCCGGCTGGTCAGGCGAGTACCAGAGACGGGAACTGCACCCGTTACCCCGCAGAGTCTCTTAGCGGCTAGCAGACCATCAGACTAGCGGCTAGCAGACTACAAGAGTGACGCTGGCTTTTCCTCCCTGTTGCATCACCGGCAGGGATTTTTGTTTCAAGCAGGCGTAATTTGGGTGGCACCACGAGACTCCCCTCTCGTCCCAATGGACTGGAGGGGAGTCTGTTTTAACCACAACAACCACTTACTAATTACCATGCAGTAAATAGTAATTGGTAATTTGCCAAGCAAGGAGCCGATATGTTACTCGAAGCAACAACCACCCAAACTGTCATCCGCGAAATTTCCGCCGATTTGGAAACCCCCATCAGCGTCTATATGAAACTGCGCGGCGGCGGCGCGTCGTTTTTGCTTGAATCCGTCGAAGGCGGAGAGCGGATTGCGCGCTATTCGTTCATCGGCATCCAGCCCAAAGCACAATACATCATCCGCGGACATGACATTGAAATCAAGGATGATTACCGCTCACAAATTACCACTTACACCAATGATCCCACCTATTTCCTGCAGGAGGAAATGAGCCGCTTCAATTTCAAATCCCAACCGGGCGCGCCGCGCTTCATCGGCGGGCTGGTGGGATTTCTCGGCTTTGAAGCGGTTCGGTTTTTTGAACCAGTTCTAAAGTCCAGGGTGAAGCGGGCGGCGATACCCGACGGCATCTTCCTCCTTGCCGATACCATTGTCGCCTTCGACCACGCGCGCCGCAGTCTTTCGCTCATTGCAAATGTCCTCGATGGGGATGTCGAATCTGCCAACCGCAAACTCGATGAAATCGAGGCGCGCATCCATGCGCCGCTGCCGCCCGCGCAGCCTCGTGAGGTCAAGCCGTCCAGGACGCGCTCGAACATGACGCAGGGACGTTTCGAAGACATGGTGCGCGACGCCAAGGAGTTCATTGCGGCGGGAGATATTTTTCAAGTGGTGCTTTCGCAGCGCTTCACGCGCGAAACGGACGTCGAGCCGTTCGATGTCTATCGCGCCGTGCGCCGCCTCAACCCCTCGCCGTACATGTTCTTTTTCGATTTCGGGATGGTGGACGGCGAGCCGCTCTTTTTGGTCGGTTCATCGCCGGAAATGTTCGTGCGTTTGGAGGGACGAACCGCCTCGCTCCGACCGATTGCCGGGACGCGCCCTCGAGGAGCCGATTCCAACGCTGACGCCGCGCTCGCGCAGGAACTGCTTGCCGACCCGAAGGAACGCGCCGAGCATGTCATGCTGGTGGACCTGGGACGCAACGACTTGGGGCGCGTGTGCGAGTATGGTACAGTCAGAGTCTCCGACTTCTTCACCATCGAAAAATATTCTCACGTCATGCACATCGTTTCGCACGTGGAAGGCAAACTGCGTCCCGAACTGACCGCCTTCGATTTGGTGCGCGCTTCCTTCCCCGCAGGGACCGTCAGCGGCGCGCCGAAAGTCCGCGCCCTTGAAATCATCGCCGAACTCGAACCCGATGCGCGCGGCGCGTATGCGGGTCTGGTCGGCTACTTCGGCTTCGACGGCAACATGGACACCTGTCTCGCCCTCCGCACGATGGTCGCGCATGGCAGCGTCTTCAACGTGCAGGCTGGCGCAGGCATCGTCGCCGACTCAAACCCGACGACGGAGTATCAAGAAACGGTCAACAAAGCCAGCGCAATGTTAAGAGCAATTGAAATGGCAGAAATGAATTCTTAAACCCTAACCACAGTCACTGAGGCACGGAGATTCAACATAAAAAGTCTCAGTGTTGCCGGTCTCAGTGGTTAAGAAAGGCTCACAACCATGCTCGTCCTCATAGACAACTACGACTCCTTTACCTACAACCTCGTCCAATACTTCGGCGAACTCGGCGCGGAGGTCAAAGTCTTCCGCAACGACCAGGTGACGCTGAACCAACTGATTGCCCTCAACCCCTCTCACCTCGTCATCTCCCCCGGTCCCGGCGAACCCATCAAGGACGACGGCATCTCCTCCGAAGCCATCCAATACTTCGACGGCAAAATTCCCGTGTTGGGCGTCTGCCTCGGTCATCAAGCCCTCGCGGCGGTCTTCGGCGGCAAAGTGGACCGCGCCCAGCGTCTCATGCACGGCAAGACCTCCAAAGTGACCCACAACGGACAGGGCATCTTCAAGGGCATCCCCTCCCCGTTCGAAGCGATGCGTTATCACTCGCTCGTGGTTTACGACCCGATTCCTCCCGAACTTGAAGTGACCGCCATCACGCCCGAAGAAGAAATCATGGGACTCAAACACAAAGAGCATCACACCTACGGCGTGCAGTTCCACCCCGAATCCATCCTTACGGAACACGGCAAACAGATTCTCAAAAACTTTCTCGACCTAAACCCCGCTCCCGCCGCGAAAGGAGAACCCGCCATGCTCAAATCCTTTATCGCCAAAGCCATCAACCGCACAGACCTCACCGCCGATGAAGCCGAGCAAGCCATGAACATCATCATGACCGGTCAAGCCACGCCGGCGCAAATCGGCGCCTACCTCGTCGCCCTCCGCATGAAAGGCGAGACCATCCCCGAAATCACCGGCTCCGTGCGCGCCATGCGCGCCAACGCGGTCAAGGTCAAACTGGACACGGACGAACCCCTTTACGACATCGTCGGCACAGGCGGCGACGGGGCGCACACCTTCAACATCTCCACCGCCGCCGCCTTCGTCCTGGCAGGCACGGGGCGCAAAGTCGCCAAGCACGGCAACCGCGCCGCCTCCTCCCAATGCGGCAGCGCCGATGTCCTCTCCGCCCTCGGCGTCAACCTCGACCTCACGCCCGAACAAGTTGCCCAAGCCATCGAACAGGTTGGCATCGGCTTTATGTTCGCGCCCAAGTTTCACCCCGCCATGAAGCATGCCGTCGGTCCGCGCAAAGAAATCGGACAGCGCACCATCTTCAACATTCTCGGTCCGCTCACCAACCCTGCGGGCGCGCACATCCAACTCACGGGCGTCTTCGATCCCCAACTCACCGAGCCGCTCGCGCACGTCCTCAAAGAACTTGGCAGCAAAGCCGCCCTCGTCATTCACGGCGCGAACGGACTCGACGAACTCAACACCACAGGCGTCAATCGCGTCAGCCATCTGAAAGGCGGTTCGGTCGAGACCTATGACCTCCATCCCGCCGACCTCGGTCTTGCGCCAGCCAGCGTGGCAGATCTGCGCGGCGGCACGCCTGACGAATCCGCGCAAATGATGCGCGACCTGCTCTCCAACAAACTAAACGGCGCGCGCCGCGACGCCGTCCTCCTCAACGCCGCCGCCGCCCTCGCCGCCGAAACGGGCGATTTCCAATCCGCCCTCGCCGAAGCCCAAGCCTCGCTCGAAAGCGGCGCCGCCCTCGCCAAACTCAACGCGCTGGTCGAATTTACCCAGCAGTTCCAGACCATTCAATGAGCATCCTCGCCCAAATCATCGCACACAAGAAGATGGAAATCGCAGCGCTCGACGCCTCAGCCTTACGCCGCGCCGCAGACTCTTCTCCTGCGCCCCGAGATTTTCTTTCTTCCCTCACCCCAACCCCTCTCCCTAAGGGAGAGGGGCAAGGGGTGAGGGTGAGCCTCATCGCTGAACTCAAACGCGCCTCTCCCTCCAAGGGACTCCTCGCCCCACACCTCGACTTGTTTCAAGTTGCAGACATCTACGCTCAAAACGGCGCGTCCGCCATCTCCGTCCTCACCGACGAAAAGTTCTTCATGGGCAGCCTCGCAACACTTCGCCAACTTCGCCAATTACCGATTACCAGTTATCAGTCTCCAGCCTCCAATCACCAATTACCGCTCCTGCGCAAGGACTTCATCATCTCCGAATCCCAACTCTACGAATCCCGCGTCAACGGCGCCGACGCGGTGCTCCTCATCGCTGCGGCGCTGACCGACGATGCGCTCCTCGCTGATCTACACGCCCTTGCGCTGGAACTTGGCTTGACGCCCCTGCTCGAAGTCCACGACGAAGCAGAGACCGAACGCGCCCTGAAATTGAAAGATGTGAAACTTATCGGCATCAACAACCGCAATCTTTCCACTTTTGAAGTCTCGCTGGAAACAACGGAAAGACTCCGCCCAATGATTCCGGCTGAAATCGCCGTCGTCGCCGAAAGCGGCATCTTCACCGCCAGCGACGTGGAGCGCCTGGCAAAGGCAAACGTGGACGCGATTCTTGTCGGCGAAGCGCTGGTGACCTCCGATGATATTCCCGCCAAAGTGCGTGAACTCTCAGGGCAAACGTCAAAGGTCGAGGGTCGTATGCCTGCCAACCAAATTGACTTGTGACGCCTGACTTTCGACCTATGACGAAGATAAAGATCTGCGGAATCAAAACCCTGACAGACGCCCTCGCCGCCATCCAAGCAGGCGCGGATTATCTTGGCTTCAACTTCTATCCCAAGAGCGTCCGCTTCGTCGAAAAATCCGCCTGCGCAGAAATCGCATCCGTGCTGCAGGGCGAACATCCGCAAATCAAACTCGTCGGCGTGTTCGTCAACGCCTCGGCGGAGGAGATTCAGGCAACGATGGAGGCTTGCGGGTTGAGCCTGGCGCAGTTGCATGGCGATGAATCGGTTGAGATGTTGAAGCGCCTCAACGGCAAAGCCTTCAAAGCCTTTCGCGGAATCCCTGAAAGCGTGGATGAATTTGCCAGAAATCAGCCGCCCGCATTCCTGCTGGATGCGTCCGTCAAAGGCGTCTATGGCGGGAGCGGTGTGACAACCGATTGGGATAAAGCGGCAGAACTGGCAAACAAATATCCGTTCTTCCTGGCGGGCGGCTTGACTCCAGAAAACGTCGCGGAGGCGATTTGCAGAGTCAAGCCCTGGGGGGTGGACGTGGCTTCGGGGGTGGAATCAGCCCCGGGGAAGAAAGATGCGGAGAAGATGGCAAGCTTCGTGAGAGAGGTCAAGAGCGTAGAGATTGGTAAATAGTAAGTGGCAATTGTCCGCTCCCCAATTACTATTTACCAATTACCAATCACCAAGAGGTCTTATGACAACACTACTACCCCCAAAATTCGGTCCCTACGGCGGACAGTTCGTCCCCGAAACGTTGATGCCCGCATTGATTGAGCTGGAAGAGGCGTTTGTGTCGGCGCGGGGAGATGCCGCCTTTCAAGCAGAGTTCGACAAATTGATGGCGTCGTTCGTCGGGCGACCAACGCCATTGACCTATGCCAAACGTCTCTCGGAGGCGTTGGGCGGCGCGCAAATCTATTTGAAGCGCGAAGATTTGGCGCACACCGGCGCACACAAGATCAACAATGCGCTGGGGCAGGCGCTGCTCGTCAAGCGCATGGGCAAGCGGCGCATCGTGGCAGAGACGGGCGCGGGGCAGCATGGCGTTGCCTCGGCAACGGCGGCGGCGCTGCTGGGTCTCGAATGCGTGGTATATATGGGCGAGGTGGACATCGCGCGGCAGGAGCCGAATGTGTTTCGCATGAAATTGCTCGGCGCGGAGGTGCGTCCCGTCAGTTCGGGGACAAAGACATTGAAGGACGCCATCAACGAAGCCATCCGCGATTGGGTGACGAACGTGCGCGACACCCATTACCTGCTCGGCTCGGCGCTGGGACCGCATCCATACCCCACGATGGTGCGCGAGTTCCAGTCTGTGATTGGGCGGGAGGCGCGCGAACAGATGATGATGGAAGTGGGACGACTGCCCGATACCGTCATTGCCTGTGTAGGCGGCGGCTCGAATGCCATTGGTATTTTTAGCGGATTTGTGAATGACGCTGATGTGGAGTTGATCGGCGTTGAAGCCGGCGGAAGCGGAATCGAAACGGGCAAACACGCGGCGCGCTTCGGCGACCCGTCGAGAGGGCGGGTTGGTGTGATTCACGGCACGCGGACGTATGTACTGCAGGATGAAGACGGTCAGATCGCGGAGACGCATTCCATCTCGGCAGGGTTGGATTACGCAGCAGTCGGTCCCGAACATGCGTTGATGCGCGATGCCGAACGGGCGTTTTACACCTTCGCAACCGACGAGGAAGCGTTGAACGCATTCCAAACCTTGTGCCGCACCGAGGGAATCATCCCGGCGCTGGAGTCGTCCCATGCGGTGGCAGAGGCGATTAAGCGAGCGCCCAAGATGCGGCGCGACCAGGTGATTCTGGTCAATTTGTCGGGGCGGGGGGATAAGGATTTGAATACGGTGATCAAGGAAACAAAATAACCTGAATTCGGGATAAGGCTTTTGAATCGTCCCGAAGGCTTTTGACGCAGCGGGTTCGAAAGCAGAATCAGCCTTCGGGACGATTATCCCGAACTGACGTAAAATAAGTTCGCAGGAGAAAAAATGGATACAACATCACAGATTCTTCAATCCGCCGATTATTTGTTGTTATTGATAATTCTGATTGTTCTTGCAGGGAAGGTGATTCGCCGTCATGAAATTCGTACATTCTGGATGCTGGTTGCTTTAGCCTGGACAATGAATTTATTCGGAAATATTGCCTGGGTGATTCATGACCTGACAACCGGAACCCCCTTGAATACATTTTCCGCTGTTGACCTGTTCTACGGTGCGCGCTACGTGTTGATTGGCATTGCGATTTGGCTCTATCCAATGCCGTTATCTCGCAGGGATGGAATATGGGCGGGCGCCGTCACGGTCATTGCGAATATCATGATTTGGGCGATTTATTTCAACCCCGCCATGAAGATTCGCGGCGGAGATTGGACAGGTTTTCTGGGCTTGGCGATGTACCCTGCTTTGGATACTGCGCTCATTATGCTCGCCTGGTTCAGATTTCGCGCTGTGCAAGAGGGCTGGCAGGCTAAATTCTTCCTGCTGCTGTTTTGCGCCATGGCATCTTATGGAGTTGCCAATACCCTCAACCTGACCGGCTATGTGTTCCCGTCAATGAATAGCGGCATATTGCCAAATATATTTTGGATTTTGACAAATATATTTTTGTTGCTCCTGACGTTCGGCTTTAGCGAAACAAAAGAAAAAGGATGGTGGTCAACGCAAGCAGTTTCAGCGCAAAACGCCATCGAAAAAAGATAAGGAATGGAAATGACCAGCCGAATCGAAGATACATTCAAAAGCAAACCCATCTTCATGCCTTACTTTCCTTTGGGCTACCCTGCCTTGGATACGTCCATTGACGTGATCGAAGCGCTCGCCAACAACGGCGCGGACTTGATCGAAGTGGGCTTATCCTTCTCCGACCCGCTCGCAGACGGACCCGTCATTCAACACGCCACACAAACCGCCCTCGAAAAAGGCATCACCGTCAAAAAATCGCTCGCCGCCCTGAAGGAATTGCGGCGGCGCGGCGTGAACATCCCCTTGATTTTGATGGGCTACTATAACCCCATGCTGGCGTATGGACTGGAAAATTTCGTCCGTGACGCAGCCGAGGCGGGCGCGGATGGATTCATTGTCCCGGATTTGCCGCTGGAAGAGTCGAGGGAATTTGAAAATGTGGCGGGCGATTTTCCGCTGATACGAATGCTCGCCCCTACCACCCCTCCCGAACGCATGGAACTGATTGCACGGAGCGCCAGGGGATTTATCTATCTCGTCTCCGTGACAGGCGTGACGGGCGAACGCAAATCCATTGCGGAAGGACTCGGCGAGTTGATCGCCCGCGTGCGTGAACACACCTCCGCGCCGGTCTGCGTCGGATTTGGCATCAGCACGCCCGAACAAGCCAAAGAAGTAGGCAGGATGGCAGACGGCGTCATCGTCGGTTCGGCGTGTGTGAAAACGATCGGGGGGAGCAAAAAGCCTGTCGAAACCGCAAAACAGTTTGCGGCGGCGTTCCGAAGCGCCTTACGGTCAACCCTTGACGCATCCGCCTCTCACGCATAGAATTGCGCCCAATATGCTTAAGTCTGTCCGCTGGTTTGCGTTCTATTTTTATTACGGTTTCCGAGGCTCGGTTACCGTTGGCGGCGCTTAAGCAGGCAGCATCAGTCTGTTGACACAAGAGCGAGACCCCAACGGTCTCGCTCTTTTATTTTTTATCCCTCACCCCCGTCCCCTCTCCCTCAGGGAGAGGGACGCCGAAGGGGGGAGAGGGCAAAGGAGAAGAATTTATGCCCATTCGTGGAATCCGCGGCGCCACCACCGTCCCCGCCGACGACCCTGACCTCATCCTCGCAGCCACGCGCGAACTGCTCGAGGAAATCCTCCGCGCAAACGAAACCATGCGCCCCGAAGACATCGCCAGCGCCTTCTTCACCGTCACCGAAGACCTCGCTTCCACCTTCCCGGCGCAGGCGGCGCGCCAAATGGGCTGGGACCTCGTCCCCATGCTCTGCGCGCGCGAAATCCCCGTGCCGAACAGCCTGCCGCGCGTCATCCGCGTGCTAGTGCATTGGAACACAGAAATCCCGCAGAATCAAATTGCCCATGTCTATCTGCGTGAAGCGGTCAAACTCCGACCCGACCTCGTCGCCGCGCAGTGAGAGTGTAAACACGTAGACACGGAGACATGTACACACGTAAACACGTACACACGTAGACACGTACACACGTAGACAACGGAACACGCAACACCTGCATATCGTATACCTGTATACCTGTGTACCTGTGTACCTGTGTACCTGTATACCTATCTTACAACCACCCCAAGGAGCCTCCCATGTTGATCATCATGAAACCCAACGCCACCCCCCAGCAAATCGAGAACGTCGTTCAACACATCAAACAAACGGGACTTGCCGCCCATCTCTCACAAGGCATCGAAACCACCCTCATCGGCGCCATCGGCGAGACCCACGACATGTCCACCGAAACCTTCGAAGTCTTGGACGGCGTGGACATGGTCAAACGCATCACCCAGCCCTTCAAACTCGCCTCGCGGCAATTCCATCCCGAAAACTCCGTCTTTCCCATTGACGGCTTCAAAGTCGGCGGAAACGACATTGTCCTTATCGCCGGACCGTGTTCGGTGGAGAGCCGCTCCCAGATTTTGGAAACCGCCCACGCCGTCAGAGAAGCGGGCGCGAACGCCTTGCGCGGCGGCGTCTTCAAACCGCGCACCTCTCCCTATTCCTTCCAGGGACTCGGCGAGCAAGGTCTCGAACACCTCGCCGAAGCGCGCGAGCAGACCGGCATGCCCATCGTCGTCGAAATCATGTCGCAGACCCAACTCGACCTCATGCTCAAATACGTGGATGTCTTCCAAGTCGGCGCGCGCAACATGCAAAACTTCAACCTCCTGCGCGCCCTCGGCGAAACGCGCAAAACCGTCCTCCTGAAGCGCGGACTTTCCGCCACCATCGAAGAATTGCTCATGTCCGCCGAATACATCCTTGCCGGCGGCAACAAACAAGTCATCCTGTGCGAGCGCGGCATCCGCACCTTCGAGACCGCCACGCGCAACACCACCGACATCAACGCCATCCCCGTCCTCAAAAACCTCACCCACCTGCCCGTCATCCTCGACCCATCCCACGCCACCGGTCACGCCGATTACGTCTCCGCCATTGCGCGCGCCGCCATCGCCGCCGGCGCCGACGGACTCATCGTCGAAGTCCACCCCGACCCCGCGCGCGCCGTCTCCGACGGCAAGCAATCGCTCAAGCCTGAAAAATTCGCCGAAATGGTCAAACAGGTCAAAGCCATTGCCGAAGTGATGGGACGCCGCATCGCCCCCGTCGGCAAACCCCTTGTTGTTGGATGGTGAACATGGAGGACGGCTTTTCGCTCGAACATGCAACCGTTGGAATCATTGGATTGGGACTCATGGGCGGCTCGCTCGCCTTGGCGCTCAAAGGCAAGTGCGCCCGCATCGTCGGATTCGACTCGCATCATCCCACGCTCGAACTTGCTCTTTCCAAAGGAATCATTGACCACGCCCTCCCTCACCCCCAACCCCTCTCCCGGTGGGAGAGGGAAATTGACCTCCTCATCCTCGCCTCCCCCGTCCCAGCCATCCTCGACATCCTCCGCCATCTGCAACGTACCAATTATCAACTACCAATTACTATTTTAGACCTCGGCTCCACCAAACGCGGCATCGTTCAAGCCATGTCGAAACTGCCTGCCAACTTCGACCCCCTCGGCGGGCATCCCATCTGCGGCAAGGAAAAACTCGGACTCGAAAACGCCGAACCCAGCCTGTATCAAAACGCTCCCTTCATCCTCACCCCTCTGGAGCGTACCTCACAGCGCGCCATCCGCCTTGCCAAACAACTCATCGCCGCCATTGGCGCTCGTCCTATCGAAATGACCGCCGAAGAACATGACCGCGTCCTTGCCGCCACAAGTCACCTGCCCTTCCTGCTCTCTTCTGCTCTTACTCATGCCACACCGAAAGAATTTGCTCCTCTCATTGGACCAGGCTTCCGCTCCGCCTCGCGCCTGGCAGGCACACCCTCTCACATGATGCTGGGCGTCCTTGAATCAAACCGTGATAACATCCTTAACGCCCTCCAAACCTTCCGCGCCTCGCTGGATGAAATCGAATCGGCGCTCAAAAACGAAGACTACACCCGCCTCGAAGACTTCCTCCACCACTCCCGCGCCGCCTACCACTCCCTCACTGACCACTGATCACTGATCACTGCTCACTGCTCACTGATTACTTTCCCCTCCCTCCATGCCCCCTCTCTACCCTTCCTCTCTCCCCATCCGCCCCCTCCGCCGCCCCCTCAACGCCACCGTCCGCGTGCCCGGCTCCAAATCTCTGACCAACCGCGCCCTGCTCATCGCCGCCCTCGCCAATGGACAAACCCGCCTCACCAACGCCCTCTTCTCCGACGACTCGCGCTACTTCGCCAACGCCCTCCGCGCCCTCGGCTTCGACGTTCACATGGACGAAACCAATTCAACCATGACCGTCACCGGCTTGGGCGGAAAAATCCCCGCACAGCGAGCCGAACTCTTCATCGGCAATGCCGGCACTGCCGCCCGCTTCCTCACCGCCTTCCTTACCCTCGCTCACGGCGAATATCTCCTCGACGGCGACGCCCGCATGCGCGAACGCCCCATCGGCGATTTGGTAGAGGCGCTGGAACAATTGGGCGCATCCGTAACGACGATGGACGATAGACGGCAGACCGTGTTACCGTCTGTCGTCCATGGTCTGCGGTCAGAAATTTGTCCTCCCCTCAAAATCCTCGCCAATGGCTTACCCGGCGGCAAAGCCAGACTAGCTGGCGACATCTCCTCCCAATTCCTCTCCGCCCTGCTCATGGTCGCCCCTTATGCTCAAACGCCCGTCGAAATCGAACTCACCACCGACCTCAACTCCCAACCCTACGTGGACATGACCCTCGCCGTCATGCGCGACTTCGGCGTGGAAGTTCAACGCAATGGCTATCGCTCTTTCACCATTCCCCTTACCGCTTACCGCTTACCGCTTACCAATTACCAGCCTGCCCTGAGCGCAGTCGAAGGGTCACCACCTCCCACTTACCCAATCGAATCCGACGCCACCGCCGCATCCTACTTCTTCGCCGCCCCTGCCATCTGCGGCGGGAGGGTCAAAGTCGAGAACATCTCCCGCCGCTCCAAACAAGGCGACATCGCCTTCCTCGATGTGCTGACTCAAATGGGCTGCACCGTCCAAGAAACTGATAACTGTTTACTGATCACTGGTCACTCGCAGTTACGCGGCATAGACGTGGACATGCGCGACATCCCCGACACCGCCCAAACCCTCGCTGCCATCGCCCCCTTTGCCGATTCTCCCACCCGCATCCGCGGCATCGCCTCCGCCCGTCTCAAGGAGACCGACCGCATCCACGCGACATGCACCGAACTGACCCGCCTCGGCGTCCGCGTGGAGGAACATCCGGACGGCATGACCATCTACCCCTGTCAAACCTTCAAACCTGCCAGCATCCAAACCTACAACGACCACCGCATGGCAATGGCTTTCTCCCTCATCGGTCTGCGCGTCGAAGGCATCGTCATCGAGAATCCGTCCTGCGTCTCAAAGACATTTCCGAATTTTTTTGAGATTCTCGGAAAGTTATCGTAGGCAGGTACATAGGTGCACAAGTATATAGGTACACAAGTACACAGGTAACTCGCATCTCATGAACTCAACCGCTCACCAATCGCCGCTCACCAATCACCAATTACCAATCACCAATTACCACTTGGGTCTCATCGGCTACCCTCTCAGCCACACCCTCTCGCCCAAAATTCACGCCGCCGCTCTCCAAGCCTGCGGATTGCAGGGCGAATATGTACCATTTACCATTTACCCAAACGATACACAAGGCTTGAAAAATATCCTCCGCCGCCTCCGCGCTGGCGACCTTCACGGACTCAACGTCACCATTCCGCACAAGCAAAATGTGATTCCATTCCTCGATGAACTCACCCCCACTGCCCAAGCCATTGGCGCAGTCAATACAATTTACATGCAGGGAGGCAAACTCATCGGCGACAACACCGACGCAGCAGGTTTTTTAGCAGACCTCAAAAAATTTTTAGCAGAATCCCCCTCTCCCATTTTGGGAGAGGGGACAGGGGTGAGGGAGAAATCAGCAATCGTCTTGGGCGCCGGCGGCTCTGCACGCGCCGTTGTCCATGCCCTGCTCAACGACGGCTGGAACGTCACCCTCGCCGCCCGCCGCATCGAACAAGCCGAACAACTTGCTGGCTCATTTGCCAATTACCAATTACAAATCACAACCTTCGACCTTCGACCTTCGACCTTCGACCTTCGACCTTTGACCTTTGACCTCATAGTCAACACCACCCCCCTCGGCATGACCCCGAACATCGAAACCTCTCCCCTGCCCGAAACCGCAACTTTCCGGCCGGGCACAATCGTTTATGATTTGGTCTATAACCCGCGCGAAACCAAACTCGTGCGGCAGGCGAAAGCGCAAGGCTGTCGCGCCGTCAGCGGCTTGGGCATGCTCATCGAACAAGCCGCATTATCCTTTCAAATTTGGACCGGCTACAACCCTCCGCGCCAAGCCCTTTACAACTCACTGCTCACTGATCACTGATTACTGATCACTGATCACTGATTACTGATCACTGCTCACTACCCACTACCCCCTGGAGACCCTCATGCCCCTCCGCTTCCTCACCGCCGGCGAATCCCATGGACCTGCCCTCACCGCCATCCTCGAAGGCATCCCTGCCGGCTTACCTCTCACCGCCTCCATCATTGACCTCGAACTTGCCCGCCGCCAAAAAGGCTACGGCTCCGGCGGACGCATGAAAATCGAACACGACGCCGTGCAAATCCTCGGCGGCGTCATGGCAGGGCAAACCACAGGCGCGCCAATTGCCCTGCTCGTCCCCAACGCCGACCACGTCAAGTGGAAGGGCAAACCCATCGAACCCATGACCGCTCCCCGTCCCGGTCATGCGGACCTCACCGGCGCAGTCAAGTACGGCTACAAAGACCTGCGCCCTGCCCTCGAACGCGCCTCCGCCAGAGAGACCGCCATGCGCGTCGCCGTCGGCGCAATCTGCAAACATTTTCTCGCGCAGTTCGGCATCCGCATCGGCGGATACGTCCTCTCCATCGGCAAGGTGCAAGCCGACCTCGGCGACATGCCCTACGAAGAACGCTTTCAGCGGGCGGAAGAGTCCGAAGTCCGCTGCCCAGTCCCGAGGTCCGCGCAAGCGATGCGCGACGAAATCGAAAAAGCCATTCACGGCAAAAACACCCTCGGCGGCGTCCTCGAAATCGTCGCGCTCGATGTTCCCGTCGGTCTCGGCAGTTTCGCCCAATGGGACAAACGTCTCGAAGCCCGGCTTGCCATGGCGGTCATGTCCGTGCAGGCAATCAAGGGCGTGGAAGTGGGCGACGCCTTTGAAAATGCAAAACGACTCGGCGCCGAATCCCACGACCCCATCCACCTTCAACCTTCGACCTTCGACCTTCAACGTTCGACGAACCGCGCCGGCGGCATCGAAGGCGGCATTAGCAACGGACAACCCATCGTCATCCGCGCCGCGATGAAACCGATAGCCACCACGCTTCTTCCCCAGCCGACGGTTGACCTGGCGACCCAAACCGAAGCCCCCACCCGCTACGAACGCTCCGACTTCTGCCCCGTTCCGCGCGCCGTTCCCATCTTGGAGGCGATGGTCGCCTTTGTGCTGGCAGATGCCCTGCTCGAAAAACTCGGCGGCGACTCGCTGGACGAAATCAAACCGCGCTTTGAGACACTGCGAAAAGCCACACTCAATGATTTGCCAATGGACAACTTCCCGCACGTCTTCTGGGAATGACGCCTCACTCGCCACTGATCACTGATTACTGATCACTGATCACTGATCACTGGCATCCTCCACTTCCCCCAAAAGGATTCTCCATGTTTGTCGAATTCAACCCGCTCTACGGACTCGTCGCCCTCATCGTCATCCTGATTGTCCTGCGGCGGAAGGGCAAGAGCCTCCCCTGGCTGTTCTTTTTCTCGCTGTTTGGGTTATACCTGATACAGGTGATCAGCCTTGCCATCTTTCCGTTTCCAATTGACATTCCTTATGAAAATTTCAAACCGAACCTCAACCTCATCCCCTTCAACTTCGGACACTGCGACCCGCGCGGCATCGAACTGTGCTTCAGGCAAATCTACGAAAACATCCTGCTTACTGTGCCTTTCGGCTTTGGCGTCAACTTCATCGCCCGCATCAAGCCCAGGCAGATTTGGAGGCTGGCGGCAGGCGTCGGCTTGACGCTGGAATTCATCCAACTCGCCATCTCGCTCACATTCCGCACATCCTACCGCGTCGTGGACATCAACGACGTGATTCTCAATGCGGCTGGCGTTCTAATTGGCTATGGCGTCTTCCGCGTCTTCGGATGGACATATTCTCAACTTCTTCAGCGCCTCAGCCTCCAGCCCCGCCACATCTTCGCTTACGTCTATATCATCACCCACCCGCCCATCCACTGATTACTTGCCCACTGATCACTGATCACTGATCACTGCATCACTAATTACCATTTACCAATTACCACCATGCCCCACCTCTTCCTCTACGGTCCACCCGGCACAGGCAAAACCACCATCGGACAGCGGCTCGCCGATAACCTGCGTCTGCCCTTCATTGACCTTGACCGCCTCATCGAGTCGCGGGCGGGCATGTCCATTCCGCAAATCATGGAAAGGGAGGGCGAAACTGCGTTTCGGGATATGGAAACCGCCGCGTTGAGGGAAATCGCCCTCGCCCCTAACCCCTCTCCCTTAGGGAGAGGGGAAACTGTCATCGCCCTCGGCGGCGGCGCGCTCCTGCGCGAAGAAAACCGCGCCATTGCCGAAGCCAGCGGCGTCATCATCCTGCTCATGGCAGAGATGGAAACCCTGCACGCAAGGCTCAATGCCGACCCGCACCAACGCCCCCTGCTCGCCGGAGACCTGCGCCAAAAACTGACCTCTCTCCTCGCAGCCCGCAAAGAACACTACGCCTCGTTCCCCGTGCGCCTGCACGTGGACGGAAAATCGGCAGAGCAACTTGCCCGCCAAATTCAAGTCGTTGCAGGCAGACATCACCTCTCTGCCATGGGCGCATACGATGTCATTGTAGGACAAATTTCCAATTTGTCCTGCCGCCCGGGTTCTCTCCTCGTCACCGATGAAAATGTGGCGAAGCATCATCTCGACAAAATCCAAGGCGTCAAGTCCATCGTCCTCCCTGCGGGCGAAGAGCATAAAAATCTCGAAACCGTCTCGCGTCTGTGGCAAGCCTTCCTCGAAAACGGACTCGACCGCAAAAGCACGGTCATTGCGTTGGGCGGCGGCGTAATCAGCGACCTGACCGGCTTTGCCGCCTCGACCTACATGCGCGGCGTGGATTGGATTGCCCTGCCGACAACTTTACTTGCCATGGTGGACGCTTCGCTCGGAGGAAAAACCGGCATTGACCTGCCCGAGGGGAAAAACCTCATCGGCTCTTTTCATCCGCCGAAACTTGTCCTCGCCGACCCAAGCCTTTTGCTCACCCTCAGCGACCGCGAACTGCGCTCCGGCATGGCGGAAGTGGTGAAGCACGGCGTCATCGCCGACCCTGAATTGTTCGAGATGTGCTCCAACGGCATGGAATGGGTGAAAGCCAATCTCGAAACCATCGTCAAGCGCGCCATGGCAGTGAAGATACAAATCATCGAGGCAGACCCGTATGAAAAGGGCGTCCGCGCCATGCTGAACCTGGGACATACCGTCGGTCATGCCGTTGAATTGGTCAGCGGCTTCAAGTTGAGTCACGGCGAGGCGATTGCCATCGGCATGACTGCCGAAGCCAGATACGCCGAACGAAGCGGAATTGCCAAAGCAGGTGTAGCCGATACACTGGGCAGGGTGTTATCTTCTTTAGGCTTGCCCATCGAAATCCCGAAGGAATTGCCGCGCGATGCCATCCTCCGCGCCATGCGCGTGGACAAGAAGAAAAACGCACACTCCATCCGTTTCGCCCTGCCTGCCGAGGTTGGGCGGGTGGAGTTGGTGGAGGCGACGGATCTGGAAGAGGTAATTGGTAAATGGTAATTACCACTTACCAGTTACCATTTACCTCCAATGAGGATACACAAAAATGAAAATATTAATTTTGCACGGACCCAACATCAACCTGCTCGGCACACGCGAACCCGAAATTTACGGCACGCTGACGCTGAACGACATCAACGAAAAATTGACTGCCTTGGGAAAAGAGTTGGGCGCGGAAGTGACCTGCCTGCAATCGAATCACGAAGGCGCATTGATTGACGCCCTGCACGAGGCGCGCGGCTGGGCAGACGGTGTGGTCTTCAACCCCGGCGGGTACACCCACACGTCCGTGGCGCTGCGGGACGCTGTCGCCGCAATTGGCATCCCCGTCGTTGAAGTTCATCTTTCGAATATGTACGCGCGCGAGGAATTCAGGCATCGCTCCATGATTTCGGCGGTGTGCGTGGGGAAAATCGCAGGCTTCGGGTGGAGGTCGTATGCGCTGGGGCTGCGGGCGCTGGTGGAAATGCTGGCGGGTAGATAAGGTTGGTTTGGTCCGGGCAGGTTCCGGCGGGGAGCGAAGCGAGCAGCGGAGGTTCTCTAACGTCTGGAAAAACATTAGACCTCTTCCATAAGCGTCCCGAAGGCTGTCGGCTATGCCGCATATCGCCTTGAAAAAAACCTTCGGGACGGTTTGCGAATATGCCGGATTGTTACTTCTGCAAGAGGTCTATTAGAAAACAAGGAATGAGATATTTCAAGAATGTTCACACTCTCGAATGAAAAAGTCAGACACTTCTGGGCGGGCGTGCGCGCCGAACTGCCGCTGCTGGTGGGCGTTTTCCCCTTCGGCATGATTTACGGCGCGCTGGCATTGAGCGCGGGGTTATCGAAATCTGCGGCGCAGATGATGTCCTCCATTGTATTTGCGGGGTCTTCGCAATTTGTGGCGGCGCAGTTGATTCACGAATCGGCGCCGGGGCTGGTGATTGTGCTGACGATTGCAGTCGTCAACCTGCGGCACATGCTCTACTCCGCTTCGCTCGCCCCGTATATTGCCTCCCTTTCGACGCGCTGGAAAACGCTGTTAGCCTACCTGCTCACCGACGAGGCATACGCCCCGACCATCCTTCATTATGAACGCAACGGCGTACAGCCGTTCGGTCACTGGTTTCTGCTGGGGGCGGGGCTGGCGCTCTGGTCCACTTGGCAGGCGAGCACGGCGCTGGGCATCTTTCTGGGCGCTGCCATCCCCGATTCATGGTCGCTGGATTTTGCCCTGCCATTGACGTTCATCGCTATGGTTGTGCCAGTCCTCAAAGGACGCCCCTACATCGCCGCCGCTCTCTCTGCCGGGACGGTGGCTTTGATTGCCCATGCCCTGCCGTTCAAACTCGGCTTGATTCTTGCCGCGCTGACCGGCATCGCTGTGGGAACGGTTTTGGAAGGGTGGGAAGCCCGTAAAGGAGGCGCACTGTGAACATCTGGCTGGTGATGATCTTCGGCGGGCTGGTCACGTTTGGGATGAGGTTCTCGCTGATTTATTTGTTTGGCAGGTTTCAGGTCCCGGAGACGATGCGCCGCGCGCTGCACTACGTCCCGCCGGCGGTGCTGTCTGCCATCATCTTTCCGGAGTTGTTTTTATCGGATGGGGTTTTGGATGTTTCGCTGTCGAATACGCGCCTGCTGGCTGGTCTCGCCGCCATTCTGACGGCGTGGTTCAGCAGAAACACGCTTATCACCATCGTGGCGGGGATGGCGATACTGTTGACGCTGCAATACTGGATGTAAGTTAGAGGAAAACGGCGTAAACCTGACCGTCCGCCGCCTGACGTGCAGCGGCGAGCGCCTCATGTCCCTTTTCAACCAGCATTTCAATTTCGGTCGCCGCCGTGACCCGCATGACGGTGACGACGCCCGCGCCGAGTTTCAGGTCGAGGGCGGTGCCGTCGAGCAGGGAGATATTGGCGCTTTGAATGCCCTTGAGGATGCGGGCGGCGATTTTTTCTGCATCCTGCCCGATGACCCCGGGCAGTGGGATGAGAAAGAGACTTTCGCCCACCCGCCCAACGCCATCGTAGGGACGGCTCTTTTCGCGGATGGTTTGCGCGATGAGGACGAGCGCGTCGCCGGCGGTGTCTTCGCCGTGCTGTTGAGCAATCTCGCGGTAATTTTCGACTTCGATGGCGACGAGGCTGAGGGGCGATTGGGCGCGGCGGGCACGTTCAAGCTCGCCGCGTGAAAGGGCGAGAAAGGCTTTTTCATTCAGGACTTTGGTCAGCGGGTCGAACATGGCGGTCTGTTCGAGCGCGCCTTTTGCACTGACGAGGTGATCCCTCAAGCCGAGCATTCGCAGACCGATGTGCAGGCGGGATCTCAATTCGAGCGGTGTAATGGGCTTGTGCAGGTAATCATCCGCTCCGCCGCGCGAGGGGGCGACGTCGTCATCCTCCAGCTTGGAGGCAATCAACAGGATGTAGATGTAGTAGGGCGGCTGCGCCTCGCGCACGCGCTGGACGAAATGGGCTTCGCCGGCGTCTGTCGTTTCGCGGTTCACGATGACAAAACGCGCCTCCCCCTCCCGAAGGAGCTGCATGGCATCCTCGCTGTTTTCCGCCAGGATGGTCTCATGCCCGTCTTGCTGAAGCGTCTGCTGGATGACGGAACGCTCCACTTCATCGTTATCGAGAACAAGAATTTTCATGCCTGCATCTCCATGGGGGATTATATCGCAAGGCTCAAGGAGTCATTCGGGCGCGCGGCGCGGCAAGAAAAATCAACGAGACACCAAAAAGAAAAGAGCGGGACGTCAGCCGCCCGCTCGATTCATTCATGGTTTTTGAAGGTTTCCTTCCAGCCCTAATTCCGGCGCGATTTTTCTCATCGCTTGGATCACGTTGCCCACATGCTCCCACAATTCGACGCCGAATTCCTGTGCGGCGTGTTCCATTTCGGGGCGGGAGGTGCCGGCGGCAAAGGCTTTGTCCTTCCACTTCTTTTTGACGGAGGCAGGCTCGAGGTCATAAAGCGAGCGGGAGGGGCGCACCAGCGCGACGGCGGTAATCAATCCTGTGATTTCGTCACAGGCGGCGATGGCTTTGCGCACCAGCGTATCGCGCGGCATGTTCATGTGGTCGGCGTGACTCAAAATATCCTGAATGATGTCTTCGGGGACGCCGCGTTCGCGCAGGATGGGCGCACCGTCCTGCGGGTGCTGTTCGAGGGTGGGGTGAATTTCCCAGTCAAAGTCATGCAGCAGACCAATCAAGCCCCAGCGTTCCACGTCTTCGCCGAATTTTTCGGCGTAGAAGCGCATGACGGCTTCCACTGAAAGCATGTGGCGCACCAGGCTTTCGTTCTTTACATATTCGCGCACAAGGGATAGGGCTTCATCACGAGTCATTGAATCTCCCAAATATTCACCGCGAAGGCGCAAAGAGACTCTCTACAGGATTTACGCAGATGCTGCGTTTTAATCCGCTAATCATCACTAATCTCCGCTAATCTGTATTCGCGAAGAGTGATGCAGATTGGTGGAGGAGAAAGCCTTTTTGCGTAAGTCCTGTCTTTATAAGGGTTCCCTAACGTCTTCACGGTTTGATTTTAGATACTTGTCGAAGTCTCCAGACCGTATTGTGCTGCCAGGTCGTCGAGCAGCGCCTCCACTTCATCGAGGAAATGATCGAGCGCTTCCACGCGTTCGCTCATGCCTGCCACCAGCCCCAATTGACCGCACGCGGCGCGCCAAGGGCTTTCCAATTCTGGCACAACGCTCACGGCAAGCGTCCAGGTTTGCAGAAGAGACCACAAAGCGGCGTGCGGCTTGTCGCCGGCAAGCATTGCCAGGATTGCCTTCTCGTAGTAATTCATGCGCGCCGGATGGATTCTCGAATCCACGCGATTGTTTTTCGCTGCGGCTTCGAATGCAAGACGCCAATCGGGAAGCCAGGCTTGGATGGTGGACGGCTCCAGCGCGGGGACGCCCATCAAGGCGGCAAGCGCCGCGTCCATGCCGGGACGTCCAGCCGTCTCTGCCCGTTCGGCAAATTCCAATATCAGACGCCTCTCCTGCAACGGCGGACCGGATAACTCCGCCACGGCGTTGACCGCATGGTAGAGTGATTTCATGTATTTTGCCACGTCGGTGGGGGTGACCGATCCGCTCACTTCGAGCAGGTCGCGCCAAATCTGCCGTCCATGCGAGAGCAGTTCGCGCGAGCGGTGCAAGGCAGGCGCCGGGGCGTTGAATTCGGACCCTGCTCGCAAGCCAGCCTGCACAAACTCGAAAAACTTCTCGCGCTCATAGAGCAGCATGGGGTCGTACATTTCCCAGCCCAGCCAGGGGTCGAGGCGCAGTTCGCGCGGACGTTTGAACTCCGCTTTGGCGCGGTGACCGATGTCTATGTGAAAGTCGGGGGTTAGTTTGATGAATTCGCGGCGGTGACGCGGTTCGTCGGCGTGGACGAAGATGATGTCAATGTCGGCGGCGCCGCCGAGGAGCGGGTCAGTCTGGTCATCGGCGAGGGCGCCGGTCAGGTAGGCGGCGATGATGCCCTTGTCGTTGTAGGCGCGTTCCTGGGCGGTTTCGCGTGCAATTTTTATAAGGGATTCGCGTGTGACTCGCATAAGTATCTTCCTGGTGTTTGCGCAAGGCACGTTCTTCAACGTGTCATTCTGTCAAAGCCGGCGGAGAGGAGATCAGACTTCGGGGAGGGGCAAAGGCTGTTGAAAGGGAGACAGGTTCAGGCTTTGGCGGATGCGGTTTTCGATCAGTTTGAGGTGTTCGGGGTTTTGGACGATGTTCAGGTGGTTGGTGTCAATGGTCAGCACGGGCGTATGGTCGAAGGGTTTCGAGAAGAAATCTTCGTAGGCGAGGTTGAGTTCGTGGATGTAGGAACGCTCCATCTGGCGTTCGTAGGGGCGGTCGCGCAGGGCGATGCGCTGCATGAGGGTGTCGGTGCTGGCTTGCAGGTAAACGAGCAGGTCGGGCTTTTGGATTTTCTCCGCCAGCGCCTCGTGGACTTTGTAGTACATGTCGAGTTCGTCGCCTTTGAGGTTGATGCGGGCGAAGAGGGCGTCTTTGGCGAAGGTGTAATCGGCGATGATGTTTTTGCCGCTGGCAAGAAGTTCGTTGACGGTGCGGCGCTGCTGGTGGTAGCGGCTGAGCAGGAAGAAGATTTGCGTTTGAAAGGCGTAGCGCGCGCGGTCGCTGTAGAAGTCGGACAGGAACGGGTTTTCTTCGAACACTTCGAGCAGGAGTTCGGCGTCGAAGGCGGGTTGTAACAGGCGGGCGAGGGTGGTCTTTCCTACTCCGATCACCCCTTCAATGGCAACATACATGAATTGCGCTCCAGAGGATAAGTTGGGTTAAGGATACCATATTCGGTAGATCACGAAAACTTTGCGCCGCCGTAACTGCCTACCCTGCCAAACAGGATAGACAGGATGCTCAGGATAAGCCTTCGGCAAGGGAAAAATATCCTGCTTATCCTGTACATCCTGTTCGATGCGCTTTTTTACTGGATTTACCTTCACGCTGCATTTTTGATCAGTCGTGTTCTTTGTGGACGATGGTTTATTTCTTTGCCTTTGCCGCCGGCTTCTTTGTTTTGGATTTGGCAGAGGTCTTTGCCTTCGCTGCTTTCTTCGGTTTTACCTTACTGCCGGCTTTTTTCTCTTCGCGGATGAACTTTTCCACTGTCCACGCCACGTTGACGGAGACGACTTCTTCGCCGGGTTTCACTTCCACCACCGCGTCGCCTTTTGCGGCGGCGCGTTTGCGCAGGGCGGCTGCATCCAGCCGCGTGGATTTGGGCGCGCCCTTGCTCAAATGGATGGTCGCCATGTGATTCGGTTTGTCGCTGACCACGCCGGCGAGTTTGGTCTTGCCCGTCAGTTCCCAGGCGATGACGCCCTTGCCGTAACGTCCCTGCACCGGGAAGTCTTTTTCCTCCACACGTTTGGCTGTGCCGTTGGTGGTGAGCAGGAAGAGTTCGCCCGCCGCCGGCAGGATTTCCATGCCAACGACCTCGTCGTTATCGTCCAGTTTCATGCCGTTGACGCCCGCGGCAACGAGCCCCATGGGGCGCACGTCGTCCTCCTTGAAGCGGATTGCCATGCCGCCTGCCGTGACGAGCAAAATGTGCTTGGTCTTGTTATCGGTCAAGCCGACGGAAATCAAGCGGTCGCCTTCATTCACTTTGACCAGCGTGAAAGTCTGCGCCGAAGGACCGGGCAGTTCGCTGATGAGGCTTTTCTTGATCATGCCGAAGCGTGTGCAGGTGACAACGCAGGTCTCTTCGGGCAGGGCAGTCTTACGCGAGGGCAGGGCAAACACTGCCGCCAGCGAATCCGTCTCCTGCAGCGGCGTGACCTTGTAAAACAGCGAGCCTTGCGTCAACCTTTCGGCTTGCGGGATGACATGCACCGCCACCGCCGCCGCGCGCCCCGATTTGGCGACGAAATAGACGGTATCGGTGGTGGAGGCTTTGACGAGCCAGCGCGGCGCGTCGTTGCCGGAGTGTTTCGGCTCTTTTTCGTCTGCGGTGCGCGAGACCAGCCCGTCGGCGGTCACGCCAATCCACACCTGCTGCTGAGGCAGGATGTCGGAGGCGGTGAGGGCTTTGGCGGCTTTTCCGCGCTTCGTCACGTCCACGATCTGTGTGCGGCGGCGGTCGGCGTATTGCGCCTTGACTTTGAGCAATTCGTCCGCCACCACGCCGCGCATTAACTTGGGCGATTTGAGGAGCGTGGTCAGTTCCTTGATGAGCGCGGTCACTTCCTTGTATTCGGTTTCGATCTTCTTGCGTTCGAGTGCGGCAAGCCGGCGCAACTGCATGTCAAGGATGGCGGTGGCTTGAAGTTCCGTCAGTTTGTAGCGTTTCATCAGGCGGGAGCGGGCGGTGTCCACGTCAGGAGCGGAGCGGATGAGTTCGATGATTTCTTCCAGATTCTTCAACGCGACGAGGTACCCCTCCAGGATGTGCGCCCGCGCCTTTGCCTTTTCCAAATCGAATTCGGCGCGTCTCTTAATGACCGTCAGCCGGTGCTCGATATAGACGCGTAATGCCTGCTTGAGAGTGAGTGTGCGCGGCTCGCCGTCCACCAGCGCCAGCAGGTTGATGCTGAAGGTGGTCTGCATGGGCGTGCGCTTGTAGAGTTCGCGCAGGACGGCGTCGGGGTCGGCGTTTTTGGTCAGTTCGAGGACGATGCGCATGCCCTGACGGTCCGATTCGTCGCGCAGGTCGGAGAGCCCTTCGAGGTAGCCCTCGCGGGCAAGGTCGGCGATGCGCTCGATGAGGCTGGATTTGTTGACGGTGTAGGGCAGTTCGGTGACGATGATGCGGTTCTTGCCGCGCTCCATCTCTTCGACGTGCGCCTTTGCCTGCACGGTGATGCGTCCGCGCCCCGAACCATACGCCGCTTCGATGGGATTCTCTTCCTTGTCGTCGAGCACGATGATGCCGCCGGTGGGAAAGTCGGGTCCCTGCACGAACTTCATCAGGGTTTCCACGTCAATGTCGTCGAGCTTTTCCCACTTCTCGAGCATATAGACGATGGCGTCAATCACCTCGCCGAGGTTGTGGGGCGGAATGGAGGTTGCCATGCCGACGGCGATGCCGGTCGCACCGTTGACCAACAGGTTGGGGAGGGCGGCGGGCAGCACGCTCGGTTCGGTCAGCGTGTCGTCGAAGTTGGGGACGAAGTCAACGGTGTTCTTGTTGAGGTCGGCAAGCAGGTCGAGCGCAGCGGGGGTGAGGCGCGCTTCGGTGTAGCGCATGGCGGCGGGGGGGTCGCCATCCACCGAGCCGAAGTTGCCCTGACCGTCCACGAGCAGGGTACGCATGGAGAAGTCCTGCGCCATGCGCGCCATGGCTTCATAGACGGCGGCATCGCCGTGCGGGTGATATTTACCCAACACTTCGCCTACGATACGGGCGGATTTTTTGTAGGGGGAATCGGCGCGGATGCCCATGTCGTACATGGCGTAGAGGATGCGGCGCTGGACGGGTTTGAGTCCGTCGCGGGCGTCGGGGAGGGCGCGCGCCACGATCACGCTCATGGCGTAATCGAGATACGATTGCTGCATTTCGCGGTCAATGTCTATTTTGCGGATGGTTCCAAGGTCCATGAAAACTCCAAATTCTTCTTAACCACGAAAGGACACCAAGGAGCACGTCGCTTGCGCCGAAGGCAAGCACAGGTGAGTAAAAACCTTGGTGTACCTTTGTGCCCTTTGTGGTAATTGAATGTTTGTTCTATGAGCGGGGACAATCTTACGGGCAAAGGGAGAGGGCGTCAAGTGACGCGCCTTTTGCCCAGATAGGAGCGAAACGCCATGATGGAAATGATCAGGAAGGTGAAAGGCGCGTAGAAAAGAGCAAACGCCGTCAGGGCGGGAAGAGCCGCGCTTTCCGATGAACGCAGGACGAGATAGGTAGTGTAGATCAGGTAGTAGGAGAACAACAGTCCGCCTTCAAAGCGCGAGATGCGGCTGTCAATGTAGAAGATGGGCAGGGTGGCAACGGCAACAAAAATCATGACCGGAAAATCGAAGCGGAGGGCATGTTCGGCAACGTCAATGCCGCCCGGCGCCACCAAGCCGGCAATCCCCAGCACGCCGAGCAGGTTGTAGATGTTGCTTCCCACTGCGTTGCCAACGGCAATATCGCTTTCGCCGCGCAGCGCAGCGACGACGGAGGTGGCAACCTCAGGCAGAGAGGTGCCGGCGGCGACGATGGTCAAGCCAATCACCAGTTCGCTCACGCCCAGCGCCACGGCAATGTCGGTCGCCGCGTTGACCAGCCAGCGCGCGCCCAGCACCAGCAAGCCCAGCCCGGCGGCAATGAGCAGGAGGTATTTTAGGATGTTACGCGGCGTAGAGGCTTCCCTTTGGGCGTATTCCTGGGCGTATTCCTGCTGGACGTTTTTATGCTCCTGCCGGCTTTGGCGCAGCGAAAATAGGGTGTAAGCAATGACGCCGCTGAAAAGAAGCGCGCTGTCCAGTTTGCCGAATTTCCCATCCGCCGCCAACAGGTAGGCGAGCAAAGAAATGCCAACCATGATGGGCGCATCGAGACGGATGAGCTGCTCGGCGATGAGCAGAGGCGCAAACACGGCGCTCACGCCCAGCACGAACAGGATGTTGAAGATGTTCGAGCCGATGATGTTGCCAACGGTGATGTCTCCCTGTCCGCTGACGGCGGCTTGCAAAGAGACGGCAATCTCCGGCGAGGCGGTGCCTACCGCGACAACGGTCAAACCGATGACGAGTGGCGAAACGCCGAAAGCCGCCGCCAAACGCGAAGCGCCCCGCACGAGAAGCTCCGCGCCGAGGATGAGGACGATCAGTCCTGCGGTGAAAAGTAGGATGGTGGATAACATCTGATGACTCCCATAACAGCCGGTCCCGCCCGGCTGGGGAGATATTGTATCCTCTTTTTGAATTAAAACCTCACCTTACGCAGTTCCTTCGTAGGGCGACATAAATGTCGCCCGAAAACGCGAGATAAATCTCGCGCTACCGCGTAAGGTGAGTAAAAACCGGGCAGGTCTTTCTGCCTGCCCGGTGCCTGTTCAGGGCTTGAATTCGATGTTGCGCGTGACGCACATGCCATTTACGCCGTCTTCAGAGCAAAGGGTAAGCGTCGCGCGGAATTTATGTCCGCTGGGATCGTAATTGAAGACGGGCGAACTGACAATCAGTTTTTCGCCAAGAGCCAGCGCCTTTTTTGCGTCAATATCGGAGCAGCCGTTACGGTTTGTGAAATTGTTGTCGCTCAGCGAGAGGGTGATTTTGGCGTCGGTATCCTGCACCGACATGGAGATGGAGCGGAACGTAATGCCGCCGCTGTTTTGCAGTTTGAATTCCACCCACCAGCCGGTGCCGGTGCATGCTTCCAGCCCGGTGTATTCCACCGCGAAATCGGGAGCAGGTGTCGGCGTGGGGGGAGGCGTGAAGACCGGCAGCGCCTGAACGTTGCCAACCAGTGTGGCGTATTCCCCCCACAGCCAGCAGAATCCCCCATCCACATCCGGGTTGGCGACATACCAGTAATTGCCAAGCGCGTCGCGCCCATAGACCTCCGTCGTCTCGCCCACCAGGAGCGCTCCCACCCGGTCATACGCTTTGCCGGGACCTACGCGGCAGTTGGTGGCAACCGAGACGCTGATGAGCGGCACGGAGGGGGTGGCGGTGAATTCCGGCGTGGGGGTGAAGGTAATAGTGGGAGATGCTGTGGGCGGGGCAGGGGTGAACGTGGCGCCCGGCGGGATGCCCGGCTGTGCGCTCTGAGTTTGGATGACCGCGAGGGTCTGGGCGACCAGCGTGTTGACGAGATTGGGGTTGGGCGTGGCGGTCATGCCGAGTGGTGCGCAAGCCGCCGCACCGACCGTCAGGACAATCACAATGATACGCAACGGAGAGAGCTTGAACATGTTTCTCCTTTTTTCAAAAGACTATTACCCACGAAGGACACGAAGGAAAAAACGCCTCTACAATTCACACCTTCCCTCCCTTTGTATCCTTCGTGTTTAGGTTCTTTCCAGTTGATAACGGAAGAGCCGTGTTTTATAGACGAAATCACTGCCAAACGAGTTCCTCAAGGCAGGAAAAGCAGCGAGCCGCTCCTCTTTTCAGGAGCGGCTCAAGGACAGTGAAAGAAACGGTTACGGCTTGAAGGTGATTTCGCGCGTCAGGCAGGAGCCTTTGAGGTCGGGGTCGGTGCAGGCGGTGATGGAAGCGCTCATGGAATGTCCGGCAGGATTTGCCGCCAGCGGCGGCGAACTGATGGTCACTGCGCCGCCGGGGATGAGCATATCTGTCGTGACGGGGGCGTTACAGCCATCGCGCTGCGTGAAGTCGTTGGCTTCGAGTGAGGCGGTGGTGTTGGCGGTTATGTCGCGCATGGTCAGCGAGAAGGATTGAAACGCCGCCGAGCTCGAGTTGGTCAGGCGAAAGTCCACCCACCAGACTTTGCAGTTTCCCACCCGCTGGAAGGAGATAGTGAAACTGCTGGCGGGCGGAGGCTCGGGGGAAATGTAGGCAATGTAGAGGGTATTCCCTGAGACAGTGGCGTAGTTGCCCCACACCCAGCAAAATTCGGGACTTTGATCGGGATTGCGAATGTACCAATACTCTCCCTTCGGTTCGCGCCCGACGATTTCGGCTGTTTCGCCCACGAGGAGTATTCCCACACTCTGATATAACTTGCCGGGACCCGTCCGACAGTGGGTATCTACCGAGACGCTGATGAGGGGAATTTCGGGGGTGGCGGTAAAGTCGGAGGTGGGGGTGAGGCTTGGGAGGGGGACCGGGCTGAGGGTCGGGGGAGAGGCGGTGAAGGTAGCGGTGGGAGGGTTAGCGCGGGCGGCTTCGGTCTGGCGGGCAGCGATCGTCTGCACAATGGATGTGGCAGGGGCGTTCGGGTCTGCAGTTGCGGCAGGGACGGCTAGTTCGCAGGCGAGCGAGGCGGCGAGCAGGATGATAAGGGCGGCGAGAGGAATATGTCGCTTTCGCATACGGCTCCTTTTGTTAGTGTCATCATACCAAATTTTATAACCGCCAGATGAGGTAACCGCGGGAGAGCCATCGGCGTTGCAGCGCCACGCGGTAGCCTTTGGCTTCGAGCCGCTCCGCCGCAGCGATAAACCATTGACGCAAACCATAGGTTTTGGCGGCGGAGGTTTCGGCGGCGGCGCGTTTCCATGCCTGAAAGAAGTCGTGGATGGGTTCGCCCGGCACGACGCGGTGGATGAGGTTCTTTGGCAGGATGGTCTGAAATTCGACCGGGTCGAACCCGAGCCGGAAGTTGGTGCTGAAGACCAGCGCTTCAAACTTCCACGTTCCATCTTCCTTTTTTCTTGCCAGGTTCGCCGCCCAAATGCTCCCAAACGGATTAGATGTTCCTTCGATGATTAGCCCACCAGGCAGGAGGTACTGCACCAGCATTTGGTAAGCAGGGACGACATCGGCTTCTTCGTATTGACGCAGGACGTTGAAGGCGCGCAGGAGCCGCACGTGTTCGCCGGGCTGAAGCGGCAGGTTGAAGCCGCCGAGGCGGAAGAAGGTTTGTTCGTCGGCGAAGGGTTGGGCGGCTTCGACGCGTTCGCGGTCAATTTCCACGCCGAGGATTTTGAGATGGGGATTGAGACGGCGGAAGCGCTGCGCCGCTTCGAGGGTGGTGCGGGGGTCGAAGCCATAGCCGAGGTCCACGAAAAGGGAATCGGCGAAGAGTCCATCGGTCCGTGTGAGAAGCGAGGGTTCGTAGAGCAGGAGGAAGGTGTCCACGCGGCGCAGGCGGTTGGAGGCGGTCTTTCCGCGGGTGGGTTGTCCGAGCGGTTTTTGGGTGCGCGGCATGGCTGTGATTATAAAAAGAAACTCACCCCTGAGCATTCTCAAGGGTGAGTTTGTGAACGGTGGATGTGCGGTTTAGTCGCCCGCTTTGGTGTCGGGAAGTTTGCTTTGCGGTTCGGCGCCCGCCGGGGAGGTCTTTTCCATCTGTTTGGCGAGGCGCGCATAGTTGAAGCCGGTTCCTGCCGGAATCAGTTTGCCGATGATGACGTTTTCTTTCAAGCCGATGAGCGGGTCGGTGGCGGAGGCGATGGCTGCACCCGCCAGTACCTTGATGGTATGCTGGAAGGAGGAGGCTGAAAGGAACGAGTCGGTGCTGAGGGAGGCTTTTGTCACGCCGAGCAGGACCTCGGAGAATTTAGCCGGCTGTTTGCCTTCCGCCAGGAGGCGTTCGTTGACTTTGCGGATTTCGAGGCGGTCCACAACGTCGCCAGGCAAGTAGGGAGCATCGCCGGGGCGGGTGATTTGCACTTTGCTCATCATCTTGCGGATGATGGTTTCAAAGTGTTTGTCGTGGATGTTTTGACCCTGCGAGCGATACACTCTTTGGACTTCGGTAAGCAGGTACATCTGACAGGCTTCGCGCCCTTGAATTTTCAACACACGGTGCGGGTTGAGCGAGCCTTCGGTCAGCGGTTGACCGGCTTCCACGCGGTCATTGTTTTTCACCAGCAGGCGGGAGGTGGTGGGGATTTCGTAGGTGACGGATTCTTTGTGGTCGTAGGAGACAATGACCTTGCGTTCCTTTTTCTCCACGCGCACGCGCCCGGCGTGTTGGGCGACGATCTTTGCCTCGCCCAAGGTTGCCAGCACGTCCCCAGCCTTGACCTCGCTTTCGTCTTTGACTTCGATCTTCCAGTCTTGGGGGATGGTGTACTCATCGCTGACCAACTGGCTGTTTTCGATGACGACTTCACGCAGGTCAGCGTATTTTTCGGACTGGTCAATATGAAGCGTGCCGCTGATTTCGGCGATGAAGGCTTCGCCCTTGGGTTGTTTGCGGGCTTCGAAGAGTTCCTCCACGCGGGGAAGACCGGTGGTGATGTCGGCACCGCCGGCAGCAACGCCGCCGGTGTGGAAGGTGCGGAGGGTCAACTGTGTGCCGGGCTCGCCGATGGACTGGGCGGCGACGATGCCGACTGCCGCGCCAAGTTCAACCATGGTGCCGCGTCCCAGGTCAATGCCGTAGCATTTGGCGCAGATGCCGTGCTGGAGTTCGCAGGTCAGGGGGGAGCGCACTTTGACTTCCGCCACGCCCGAGGCTGAGATGCGGCGCGCGATTTCATAGTTGATGACGTCGCCGTTTTCGGCAATGACTTCGCCGGTCTGCGGGTCAATCACTTGTTCCGCCAGCACACGGCTGTAGAGGCGGCTGGACATGGACTGACCTGCCACATCGTCGCGGCGGCGAATCCAGATGCCGTCGGTCGTTCCGCAGTCGTATTCGTTGATGATAATGTCCTGGGCAATATCCACGAGGCGGCGAGTGAGGTAACCGGCGTCTGCGGTACGCAGGGCGGTATCCGCCAGACCTTTGCGCGCGCCGTGGGTGGAGATGAAGTATTCCTGGGCGTTAAGTCCTTCGCGGAAGTTCGAGCGGATGGGCATGGGGATGATGCGTCCGGACGGATCTGCCATAAGACCGCGCATGCCTGCCAACTGCGAGATGGTGGAGAAACCGCCTTTGGTGGCGCCGGAGGTCGCCATGGTGGAAAGGTTGCCGTCGGGGTCCATGTGTTTCTTGACGGCGTCTGCCACCTTGTCGGTGGTTTCCTGCCAGATTTCGATTTCGCGTTCGTTCTTTTCCTGCTCGGTGAGCAAACCGCGGCGGAAGTCGCGCTGAACGAGTTCGACTTGTTTGAGCGCTTCTTCAATGATGGGTTTGCGTTCCGGCGGGATGGAGATGTCGGCAACCGCGAGGGTGGTGCCGGATTTCATGGCGTATTCAAAGCCGATTGCCTTGATTTTGTCGGCGACGTCGGTTGTCTTTTCCTGTCCGCAGAGTTCGTACACGTCGGCGATGAGGTCTTTCACGCCGCCTTTGTCCAGTTTTTCGTTGACGAATTGCACTTCTTCGGGGAGAACGCGGTTGAAGAGCACGCGCCCGACGGTCGTATCAATGACGCGCGTCTGAGGTTCGGGGAGGCGGTTGCCCTGGTCGTCGTACCAGGTTTTGGTCAGCAGTTTGATTTCGGAATGAACATGCACCTGCCCCAGTTCGTATGCCATTTCCACTTCGTCCATGCTGGCAAAGGCGCGCCCGTCGCCTTTGTGCGCCGCCTTCTGCAACATGGTCAGATAATAGACGCCCAGCACCATATCTTTGGAGGGGGAAATGATGGGTTCGCCGTCGGCAGGTTTGAGCAAGTTCTTGGAGGCAAGCATCAACTGGCGCGCTTCCTGCACGGCTTTTTGCGAGAGCGGCACATGCACCGCCATCTGGTCGCCGTCGAAGTCGGCGTTGAAAGCGGTGGTGACGAGCGGATGCAGTTGGATGGCGGAACCTTCGATGAGAATCGGCTCGAATGCCTGAATGCCCAAGCGGTGCAGCGTGGGGGCGCGGTTCAACAGAACAGGGCGTTCGCCGATCACGCCTTCGAGCGCTTCCCAGACTTCGGGGCGGTTGCGCTCGATGAGACGGCGCGCGCCCTTCACGTTGGCGGCGTAGCCGTTCTGCACCAGTTTGGCAATCACAAACGGACGGTAGAGTTCCAGCGCCATGGTCTTGGGCAGACCACACTGGTTGAGTTTCAATTGCGGACCAACGACGATGACCGAACGCCCGGAATAGTCCACGCGTTTGCCGAGCAGGTTGCGGCGGAAGCGTCCCTTTTTACCTTTGAGCATGTCGCTCAGGGATTTGAGCTCGCGTCGTCCGCGGCGGGAGAGGGCTTTGCCGCGCTGGCTGTTGTCAATGAGGCTGTCCACCGCCTCCTGTAACATGCGTTTCTCGTTGCGGATGATGACATCCGGCGCGCCGAGTTCGAGCAGGCGCTTGAGGCGGTTGTTGCGGTTGATGACGCGGCGGTACAGGTCGTTGAGGTCGGAGGTGGCGAAGCGTCCGCCGTCGAGTTGCACCATCGGGCGCAGGTCGGGAGGAATCACCGGCAGGATGGTGAGGATCATCCATTCGGGGCGGTTGCCCGAGCGGCGGAAGGCTTCCACTACTTTGAGGCGGGTGGTGGCTTTCTTGCGCTTCTGTTTGGACTTGGTGGTTTTTACCTCGTGCCAGAGTTCATCTGCCAGTTTGTCGAGGTCGAGGCGTTGGAGGATGTCGTAGAAGGCTTCGGCGCCCATGTCGGCGCGGAAGACCTGTCCCCAACGCTGTTTGAGTTCGCGGTAGCGGGTTTCACTGAGGAAGGTGAAGGGGCGCAGTTCGAGCAATTCGTCGCGCATGCGCGAGGACTGGTTGGAGGAAACGGAGGTCTGTTCTTCCAATTGGGAGCGCAGGGCTTCCATCTGCTTGTCGGCTTCCGCCTTGATGCGCCCGGCTTCCATTTTGAGCTCTTCGATTTCTTTGGCGCGCTGGTCTTTCAGCTCGTTTTCGAGCGCTTCCAGTTTGCTCTTGACGATTTTCTGTACTTGGGAAATATGCTTTGCAGCAACCTTGTCGCCGGCGTCGAGGATCTTTTCGCCGGTCAGTGCGAAAGTGATTGCCTTTTTGGCGGGTTCGCCCATCTGGTCCTGAAGCAGTTTTTCCAGTTTCTGCCCTTCCTTGATGACCGGGTCAAGCTTTTCAGCGATGACTTCATCGTAGCCTTGCTCAAGGCTGGCAATCTTTTGCTTGAGTTCGTTCAGGGTATGGTCGCGTTTGGTTTTGATTTCGGCAATCTTGGCGTTGACTTCCGCCGCCTGTTCGCGCTCGGAAACGGAGATTTCGTCTTCGAGGCGTTTAAGGGCTTTGGTGCGGGCTTCCTCGTCCACGTAGGTGACGATGTATTGAGCGAAGTAAAGCACACGGTCGAGATTGCGGCGGGAAATATCCAACAGCATGCCCAAGTAGGAGGGGATGCGGCGGGTATACCAGATGTGCGCCACCGGTGTTGCCAGGGCAATGTGTCCCATGCGCTCGCGGCGGACGGAGGAACGTGTTACCTCGACACCGCACTTGTCGCAGACGATGCCTTTGTAGCGGGGGTTTTTGTATTTGCCGCAGTAGCACTGCCAGTCCCGTTGGGGACCGAAAATGGCTTCACAAAACAAGCCATCCTTTTCGGGGCGCAGGCGGCGGTAGTTGATGGTTTCAGGTTTAAGCACCTCGCCATACGACCATGACAAAATGGTCTGGGGCGATGCGAGGCTGATGCGGAGTGCGGTCAGTCCCTTGGTTTCCACTGGTTCCTCTCCTTAGAAAAATTCTGTCAAAGACACGGGACGATGTGCAGGCGTCCTGTATAAGAGACAAACAAAGGCAAGCGCTTCGAGGGTTTTCCTCAAGCGCTTGCGGTGTTTTGTTGTTTGATTTCATCCAGCAGTCAAATTATATGCGGAAAACCCTGTGAGTCAAGGAAAAAATTGGCGTTTCGCGAGCATCGTAACGGGGCGCGAACCGCGTGGACAAGGTCTTCAAGCACGAGGAACTGGACTGGGTGACCCTGCTCACCTGCGAGGGCTACAACCCGCTGATGGGCAACTATCTCTTCCGCCGTATGGTCCGCGCTGTGCTGGTGGAGGTGAAGTAGCAAATACACCATCCCGAAGGCTAAGCCCCTTCAGTCTGTTCAGGGCAAGCCTTCGGGATGGTTTTCGTCAAGAGGCTGATGTGGGGGTGGTTTTACTTCAGCCGTGCCGCGAGTTGACGCAACTGAATGGGACTGACCGGTTTGAGCAAGACGAAATCCGCCTGCTCACGCAGGGCGTCTGCCTGGCGGTCGTCGGCAGTGCAGAGGATGACAGTGAGGTCACACAGGTTCTCGTCGGCGCGGAGGCGGGAGAGGATGTCGCTCCCCGTTGCGCCGGGCAGGTGCAGGTCGAGGAGCAGGAGGCGGGGTTTGACTTGGGAAAGCCGTGCCAGCGCAGAGTCGCCGTCTCCGAATGATTCCACCGTAAAGTCGTTCTGAAGCGCGAGGGTGAAAATCTGGTTGAGTTGCGGGTCGTCCTCGACGATGATGACAAGCGGCTTGGTCATGTGTTAACTGCTCCTTTCGCTTCTTGAGCAATTTTTTTGAGACGCTCCACGCTGACCGGCTTGATGAGGATGTGGTCTGCCTTGTCGGGCAGGGATTTTGCCTTGATGAAATCTGCCGTAACGACCGCAATCACGGCATCGGGGCATTTGGCGCGGAGGTCATGCAAGATGTTGGCGCCGGAGGCATAGGGGAGGTGCAGGTCGAGGAGAACCAGAGCGGGTTTTCTTGCGGTAACGAGGGAGGGATACTGATTGCCGTTGATGTCCAGCGCGGCATCGAAACCAGCCTCCTGCAGGGCTATGGTGTAAATACGGGAAAGTGCAGGATCATCTTCAATAACAAGAGCATAGGGTTTGCTCATGACCGGTTCGCCAGAGGCAGCGAGGATGGGCAAAGTGACGGTGAATGTGCTGCCTTTTCCCACTTCGCTTTCGAGGGTGATCTGCCCGCCCATTAATTCTATCAAATGCTTGGCAATGGAAAGACCCAGCCCGGAGCCGCGGTTTTCGCGGGTGATGCGGTTATCCACCTGACGGAAGGGTTCAAAGATGTACTCCTGCGCCTCTTTGGGAATGCCCGCACCGGTATCGCTGACCACAATTGCCCATTGTCCGGGCGCGGGGCAGGCGAGGCGTACGCGCACTTCGCCGCGCTCGGTAAATTTAATCGCATTCCCAACCAGGTTGATGAGGATTTGCTGCAGGCGGTGAACATCGCCGAAGAGCTTTTCGGGGAGATCAGGCGAATGTTCTGTAACAAATGACAAGCCCTTTTTGATTGCCTGCACCGAGAGGCTGGCGCTTGCCTGTTCGAGCAATTCAACGGGAGAGAACCAGTCGTTTTGCAGTTTGATGGAACGGGCGGCAATTTCTGCCTCGTTCAGCAGGTCGTTGACCATTTGATTCAAGTAATGTGCGCTGTCAAGAATATTGGCGGCAGCTTCGTGCTGCTGGTCATTGAGAGCGCCAAAGGCATCTGCCTGCATGAGTTCGGCGTATCCCAATATGCCTCCCAGCGGCGTGCGCAGTTCGTGGCTGACGCGGGAGAGTAACTGGCTTTTGAAACGACTGGCTTCCAACGCCTCGTCGCGAGCTTCTTCCAGCGCGTGCTGCGCCTTTTTAAGCTCGGTAATATCACGCGCAACCGCCTGAAAGCCGGTCACTACGCCATTGTGACGAATGATTTGAACATTTTGACCAATCCACACTTTGCGTCCATCGGCGGCAACGGCTTCAAATTCATAGTAAGTGTTAGGAATACCCTGGATAAATTGACGCCCATAGAAGTGCTGCAGTCGGGCGTGCCATTCGGGATGGGCTAATTCCAGGTAGTGACGCCCTAACACTTCAGCCTCGCTATGGAAACCCATGAGATTGACAGCTACCGGATTGACATAGATGAAATGACCAAGCGCGTCGGTGCGATAGATAATGTCACTAGCGTTTTCGACAAGCTGGCGGAAGCGGGCTTCGTTCTCGCGCAGCTGCTCTTCCAATTCTTTTTGGGTGGTGATGTCCAATTTCACCGCCACATAATGGGTGATTTTGCCGTTGGCGGAGACGGGGGCGATGGTTTGGAACTCCCAATAGAGGGAGCCGTCCTTCCGTCGGTTGTTCATCTCACCTTGCCAGATCTGTCCGCTTTGGATGGTGCGCCACATTTCATCATAAAACTCTTTGGGATGTTTGCCCGATTTGAGGAGGCGCGGCGTTTGCCCGATGACTTCTTCGCGGGTGTAGCCCGTCATGCGCTCGAAGGTCGGGTTGACGTATTCAAAGACGCCCTGCGGATTAGTAATGGCGACGCCCGAAGCGGCATGCTCCACCGCCTGCTGTAATTTGCGAATTTCGGCTTCCTGGCGTTTGCGCTCGGTAATGTCCACCGAGTATTCGACCATTTGAGTCACTTCGCCGTGTTCGTCGAAGAGCGGGTAGCCGCGCACTTCGGCGTAATAGGTAGAGCCGTCGGGGCGGTAGTGGATATGTTCAGTTGCATAAGGTTGGCGCTCGATGCGGACGCGCTGGAGCGGGCAGGGGTGTTCGTCCCCGCCGCAGGGTTCGGAGCGGCGATGCGTAAGGGCATAGCAGGTGACGCGCTCTTCCAGCAGTCCCAGTTCGCGGGCGGCGCGGTTCGCCAGACGAATGCGGTAGTCTTTCACATCTATAACGTAAAAAGGCGATTGCACACCGTCAATCACGCTTTGCAAATATTCCTTCTGTTTCTGAAGGGCGGCAACCGCCTCCGCCCGCTGATGCTGGTCGCGTTCGCGCAGCCAAGTTCCCAACCCAAGCAAGACAGTTGCGGCGAGGTGAAGTTCCACGTTGGCACTCATCAATCCGACGCGGTAGCGCAGCCATTCCACCAGCCAGGTGGAAAGCATGTGCAGGACGGCAAAGATAATATACTGACGCAGGTCAAGCAGCAGGAATGCCATCACCATGCCGAGCATCACCCATATTCCCATTGTAGCGCCCACTTCCATGCCTTCGCCCAAGGCAGTGTCGAGCAGGATGTCGAGTGTCCAGCCAAGCAGGGTGAGCCAGACGGCAGGGTGGACGAAGCCCCGTTTCGCTGCCAGGAACCCCGTCAGAGTCAGTGTTGTTCCGAACAGGATAATCAGCACTTTGATCAATGAGACGGGAGCGGGCGGGGCGAGCAGGTGGGCAATCAGTTCAGGGATGAAGTAAAAGAACAGGGTCAAGCCGCTGACCACCATGGTCAGGCGGGCGCGGTACCAGTCCGGCGAGTCTTCAGGCAGGGCGGGGGAAAAGATGCGATTGAAGAAGGATAAGAGAGAATTCATGAAGGGAAATTATATGCGCTTTGGCGCATTGAAAGATTACAATCCACTAACGTTGCTATTCAGGCGAGGGATTCGTTGCCGCCCAAAGGACTCCTTCTCCCAGAACAAACATCCCGAAGGTTGAGACCCTTCACTCCGTTCAGGGCGAACCTTCGGGACGTTTTTTTATCGTTTCAACGTTCCACACATTATCGCTTTGTAATCGTACTAGTTGCCGTCTCATGTACCGCGACATTCATGCCGCCTTTGCGAGATAAATCTCGCGTTATCTCTTCAACGTTCGGTACTTGACCCGATGCGGGGTGAGGTCTTTTCCAAATTTCTCCCTCATCATCGTTTCATAGTCGGACCAGTTGCCGATATACATCTTCGCAACCGAGTCGCCCTCGAACACAATCAGGTGGGTGCAGATTCTATCGAGGAACCAGCGGTCGTGGCTGACGACGAGCGCCGTGCCTGCAAATTCTTCCAGCGCTTCTTCGAGGGCGCGCAGGGTGTTCACGTCGAGGTCGTTGGTGGGCTCGTCGAGCAGAATCACATTCGCGCCTTCGGTCAGGGTCTTGGCGAGGTGGACACGGTTGCGCTCGCCGCCTGAAAGCACGCCGACTTTTTTCTGCTGGTCAGAGCCGAGAAAGTTAAACGAGGCGCAATAGGCGCGCGCGTTGATTTTGCGCTTGCCGAGTTCGAGGGTTTCCTGTCCCTGCGAGATTTCTTCATAGACGGTCTTTTCGGGGTCGAGCGTGCGGCTTTGGTCGGCGTAGGCGAGTTTGACCGTCTCGCCGATTTTTATCGTGCCGCTGTCGGGTTTTTCCACGCCGACAATCATCTTGAGCAGGGTGGTCTTGCCCGCGCCGTTCGGACCCACTATCCCGACGATAGCGCCTGGGGGAACGGTAGCCATAAAACGGTCCAGAATGAGGCGGTCGTCGAAATACTTGGTCACGTTGTCAAATTCAAAGACCACGTCGCCGAGGCGCGGTCCGGGCGGGATGTAGATTTCCAAATCTTCGCGGCGTTTCTCGGTCTCCTGGGAAAGCAGTTTTTCGTAGGCGGCGACGCGCGCCTGTCCCTTTGCCTGCCGCGCTTTGGGCGACATGCGAATCCATTCGAGTTCGCGCTCCAGCGTCTTCTGGCGTTTCGATTCGGATTTCTCTTCGAGGCGGATGCGCTCCTGCTTTTGTTCCAGCCACGAGGAGTAGTTGCCCTTCCAGGGGATGCCGTAGCCGCGGTCGAGTTCGAGAATCCAGCCTGCCACGTTATCGAGGAAGTAGCGGTCGTGGGTGACGGCGATGACCGTGCCTTTGTAGTCGCGCAGGTGATGTTCGAGCCACGCCACCGACTCGGCGTCGAGGTGGTTGGTGGGTTCGTCGAGCAGGAGGATGTCGGGTTCGGTGAGCAGGAGGCGGGTGAGCGCGACGCGGCGGCGTTCTCCGCCCGAACAGATTTTGATGGGCGTATCCCCAGGCGGACAGCGCAGGGCGTCCATCGCCAGTTCGAGGCGGCTGTCGAGATTCCAGGCGTCGTGCTTGTCGAGTTCTTCCTGCAACTTGGCTTGCTCGGCGACGAGCGCGTCGAAGTCAGCGTCGGGTTCGGCGAATTTGGCGTTGACTTCATCGAAGCGCGCCAGCATGGCGACGATGGGCGCGACCGCTTCTTTCACGACCTCGAGGACGGTCTTGCTTTCGTCGAGTTTTGGCTCCTGCTCCAGCAAGCCGACGGTGTAGCCCTTGCTCATGGAGATTTCGCCGACGTAGTCTTTGTCCACGCCCGCCATGATGCGGAGCAGCGTGGATTTGCCCGCGCCGTTGAGTCCGAGCACGCCGATCTTTGCGCCGTAGTAGAAGCCGAGCGAGATGTCGCGCAGGATTTGTTTGTTGGGAGGGACGATCTTCCCAACGCGGTTCATGGAGTAGATGACTTGGGTGGTTTCGTTGGACATGGGTGTTGGTAATTGGTAATTGGCGATTGGTAATTGGGGCGTATTGTATCAGAGTGCGGAAAGTTTCTTTGCGAAGACAGAAAATTCTTTTTCTTTTCCTTCAACTTTTGACCAGCGTTTGATCTCCTTCACATCCACGGGATTGTTTTGGGCAACCAACACAGCCTGCTCCAGCCCTTGCAGGTCATTCCAAAAATAGAAGGCGCACAACCTGTCTTTGACGCAATCGGTGGGGGATAGAATCTTCAGCGTTCCCGTAGACAACGTAAACTCGCTGATATCCTTCACTGGCTCTTCGCCTACTGAAAGCGGACCGTCGGGAAATTCCACAAAGAATGCCGTTTCGGGGTGGATGAAATAACGTCCCTGCTCGTGAAAGCCCAATTTCTCCATTACCGTTTTGATTTTGCTCCGTTTGGCGAAATTGGCATTGATCAAATCCAAATCTTTTGAGACGTATTTGTCGCCGCTGTAAAAGGAAACCGCGCTGCCGCCTGAAAGAACAACATGGATTCCGTCACCTGCAAAGCGTCTTGAATATATGCCGCCAGTTCCGCCTGACTCATGTTTTTGAGGCGCTTCATAATTCCTTGCCCCGTGACCGCGGTCTACGGCGATTCATGATCAATTCTTCCTGCTCTTTCGCAGGATAAAAAGAAAGCGCCTTTTCCAGCAGGGACTTCAACTCATTCAAAAACGGGTAGCGGGGATTGAACTGGTAGGGACGCGTCCGCCCGATTGCGCGGCTGACCAGCACGCCGCCCGCTTCGAATTTGTCCATTTGGTTTTGAATGGACTTCAAATCCGTCTTGAAGAAACGCGCAATCTCACGTGGATATCCCTCCCCGCGCGCAAAGATATAAATCAGGACTCGTTCCGCGTTTTTTGAGCCGAGCAGAACCTCGATCATTGGAGAACCTCACCTTAGGCGACGGTTATTGTCCGTCTTGTGACGTATACTTTCCGTCATTATATCACAAGGCAAAAAACGCTTTGTCCATGGAGTAGATAATTTATGGGGTTTTGTCGGATATGGTCAGTGGAGATTGGGGCATATTGAATTAAAGAGTGGGAAAGGATGAATGATGAAGGATGAACTTTTTGACCATCCTCGACTTCGTTCAGGGCACAAAGAGCGCGAAGAACGGGGATGATTTTTTGGGGAAGATGAAATACCCGCTTCGTTTTTAACTGGAGGTTGGTTCGATTTCGAGGGGCGTTATGCCGTGCTGTTAGCCTGCATGGGGTGGTAGACGTAAAGAGTAATACATTTTTAATCTTGACTTACTATTTGAATTGATGTAGTATATCAGCAATTGAAGGAGATATTTAAAATGGAAACTTACGCAACCGTAAAAGGTCAAATTGTCATTCCTGCGGCGTTACGGAGAAAATACGGGATTAAGAACGGCACAAAAATCATCGTCACGGATACTGGCGATGCGATTGTTTTGAAACCTGTGACGGAACAGTATCTCAGGAGCCTGCAAGGCTCGCTCAAAGGCAAAGGCGGGCTAAAAACATTGATGAATGAACGTCAAAAAGACAAGGAAAGGGAAAAGTAAACATGGCAGCCAAAGTCCTTGACTCGTATGCCTTGCTGGCTTTCTTTGAAGACGAGCCAGGCGCGGACTTCGTGAGGGGGCTGATTCACAAAGCCGTGGAAGGTGATGTAACCTTGCTGATGACCGTCGTCAATTTGGGGGAGGTTTGGTATGCCATTGCCCGCAATACCTCCCCTGAAATTGCAGATCAGTACATTCATGAAATCAAGGGCATGGGCATTGAAATTGTGGAAGCGGATTGGAATTTGACCCGTCAAGCCGCTGTGTTCAAGGCGAATGGGAATATTTCATACGCCGATTGTTTTGCGGCGGCATTGGCGAAGTTGAAGAAGGCGGAGTTGGTGACAGGGGATAAGGAATTCAAGCCGCTGGAAGGCGAGATTAAGATTGTGTGGGTATAAGGATTAGACAGACGTGGGGTAGATGACGAGGGATGTGGAGGACATGATGATTGGAGATTGACTGGCTTATTTATCAAGATCTAAAAATTGATAAGACGCCAATCGCAACCAATGGGATTAGAGCATTTTTCCTTGTGTTATCAAACCGTTTGATTTGATAAACTCATCTACGCTACTAAAAGCGTTGAGAAACAAAGGGGTCCCTGCAAACGAGAGCGGCGAAACGGGTCCAATGGTCATAAAGGAATACTCTCGGCTGGTTATGTCGAAAGATGAATGTGGGTCGCGGAACTGTTGATAGAGTTTCAAATATTCTCCTTTGCCTCCTACCAACTCCTGCAATTTTCTGAACTCCGTTCCCATGCTCAAGCCAAAACCAAAGAACGAAATACGCAATTGCTGGACAATTTCGTTATCCAGACTTGACAGAGTTTGACTTAAGAACATCCACCCCAAGCCATATTTGCGCGTAGTGCGAACAGCGTCTACTAAATTGCGCTTGATACGCTGCTTGCGCTCGTTATTGTCGCGTTCTTGCGGCGCGAAACGATGGGCTTCGTCCAATACAACAAGAGTATTGAGGCTTTTTTCTCCCTGATAGGCGTCTTCAGCCTCTCGGATTAGAACGCCCAAGAAAGCGTCTATCAGGAGTGGTTTAATTTTTTCATCCCACACCCCTGTTGAAATTCCACTTGGTCGTTTGGAAAGGTCAACTACAATGACAGGGCGGCTATTGTTGTTGAAAGTGGTTAGAGCCTTCTTGACAATTGCCTCGATTGAACTTTTACCGCCTGTTTCGGCGAAGAATTTTGCGACATTATGCCATTTCTCTTTAACAGCTACATACTGACCGTCCCTCGATTTTTGAATTGTCTCTTGGATAAATCCTTGTACTCGTTCAATTCCCGCTCCACCGCTGTAAATGCGATGAACGTTTTGGTGCAAGTGAGACAATGCCGAAAGTAGCGCCTCATCATCAATCGCTGATAATTTATGTTTTCTGCTCTCGCGAAAATAGTCGGTTAAGTACGCGGCAGCAATATTTTGGTAATCAGCCGCTTTGATACCTAAATCAAAAAAGAATCCAAATTCAGTTAGCAATTCGGTGAATAGCTCCCACGAGTCCAACCTAAACTTGTCCAAGTTGTAAACTTCGACAGTTCTACCTATTCCTTTAATTAATGCAGAGTGCAAAATTCGTCCCATCGTAGGAGTGGGCTGAGTACTTTGCAAATCGAGGGAGAATTCCCCTTGTGGATCTAGAACAAACAATCCCATCTTTTTATGGCGCATATAAGCCAGCAGAATCATCTTCGCCAACACAGATTTACCAGAGCCAGTTTTGCCAAAGATACCAAGATGATAGGCTTCCCCTGCTCCGTCTTGACCGCTATCAAAATGTTTGAACCATAGCGGCAATTTTGGCTTGGAGCCGTACACATGACCAAGATAGAACAACTGTGATTGATAGGGCGAGAGTAATTCTTTCAGAATGTCATCGTCGGCAAGATAAATTGGCGTGCCAGTAGCAGGGACAGTACCGAGAATGCTGGGATGATAGTTGCCGTTCTCGTTAGCAAACACCGCGCTGATTATCATCTGCCCCTGATGTGTATCCTGTCGTTCGCTAATGGAATCAACTCGCCCGCGTTGACGAATCAGGCTTCGCATGGTTGGGTCTTCATGCCAGATGTTACGCAGGGTAATTTCGGTAATTTGACCCAGCGCGTAATTTGTGTAAGCCTCCTGGCTATATGGGAAAAAGGCTAATTCACCAACCAGTTTTTTGTTCACTGCGCTTGCCATAATGTCGAGTGCAAGTTCGTTAGTTGAGGAGGGAGACCCAATCACGCCGATTCGCTCGGCTTTGGCGACAAGTTGCTCCAGTGCCATGTCTTATGCTCCTGTTTCTGTACGATATCCATGCAGACTCATGAAAACTTCGCCAATATCGCCATCGTAGTTTTCGGCCAAGTTTTGGCTGGCAATTTGACGAAAAACGGGAATAGAACGCGCCAGATGTTTTACCATGCGGTCAGCCATATAAAGCGGGAACGGTTCCATGATGGCAGTTGCCTGGCATTGATGTTCAATACCTTTGAGAACAATGCTCAGACGGGATGGGTTGTCTGCAATTGATTGTGCCAATTCCAGCCGCAACGCTGGCCACCACTGGACAGGACGATAGTAGATAACTTTAACCCCATTTAAAAGTTTAATGATTTCATCTACCACCTTTTTTGCTTGTTCCTTGTTTTCCTTGAGGGCAGAAATGTTGATATGCCATGGGGTTTCAGGAGCAGTTAAAGGCATAGGATGGGTATATTCGCCAGGCTCCATGACAAGACTCAAGATTCCCCGGTCTTCATAGGCGCTATGCCAACCAGCCAATTCGCCAATCTCGCGTCTGGTTGTATACTTTGGCATTGCTACCCAAAAATGATCGGAACGTGTGGATTGTAAAATTGTACGATAAGACTCTAAATAAGCAAGGGCGGTCTCGAGTAAATATTTGCTAACGCGTAAATAAGGCGCTTCGGCTATTTTGCTTAACGCCTGGTTAAAAAAGATAGTCGGTGTAGTTAGGGAGCCGTCCAAAAAGACCACCTCATGAGGAGCGTCTTTTGCAAGTTGCATTTCATTGCCCGCCATAATACCTTGTAATACTGAGCCAGTATCGGCATGATGGATTTCTGTATTGACATAAACTAAATGACGTGGCTCAGGCCAATAACGCGCCTCGGATGGTGGTGTCAAGCCCTCGACGGCCACTGCGCCAACTGCCACTAAATCTAACGCAAGTAGACGTTCAATCGCCATGCTTCCATCTACGCCGCATGTTGTAGGAGCGTTGACAAAAGGGAGGGCAATTTGCTTGTGGATTAAATTTTTTTGGAATAGTTCGCTTCGCCAAGTTTCTTTCTTGGTTTTTAAATCACCAAAAGCGGAAAGCAATCTCTGGCTAACATCTTTCGTTTGTATTAGCACTTCATCTACCAGCGCGGCAGGCAATTCGGCAAAGGGTGTATTATTTACTTCGGGCATAGTCAGTTTTAATTAAAGGTCATGAAATCTTTGAGAATTTCTTTTTTATTCCAAGAGCACCAACCGTTTACACTATTCAAAACGCGATAAATGGTAACGTTTTCTCCGATATGCAATGCAAGCAAATCCGCCAACGGTAAATTTTTGGAAAATGATTGAACGAGAAACATCATTTTTGTTCTGTTTCACCTTCAGGAGATAAAACTTTTATCAACTTTAAACGAGTTTCCTTATTTAATCCATAAAGATATATTTTCTTGGGTTCTTGGCTATTTCGATATGACATTCCACTTTTTGCATAGCCTTTTGTTATGCCTATTTCTAGCCAGTTTGCTGCTTTATAACTTGTTCCTAAATATCTTGATGGTTGCACAAAGGTCTCTGCAATTAATGGAGTAATTGAATAATACCAAGCCCAATCGGAAACAACCTTCTCTGTTGACAGGGAAAGAATTTTTGAAGCAAGATTTTTCACTTTCACTGTCGGCAAAATCAAAAATCGGCTGTTGTTGATTACCTTATTCAAGATGTCTTCGCGCGTAAAGCCCAATTTTTGGAGAATCTGATTTCTTGGACTGAGATTCCAAGCAGGTGAGGAATAGGCAATAGCACCCAAAATGATATTCTCAGAAACGATTAGATATTTGAGAGTACGTCCAACTGTAACCTTGTGACCCAAATAGTGGTATTGCTCGACTAGGTAATTCCAAATTTGTTCCTCTTTGTTACTCTTTGCTAAAACAAAATCAATTAAGTTGGGAATTTGAGTTACTTCATTTGGAATGATATATTTTTCAAGTTTAGGTATTGGGGCATTGTTTTCTTTTTTAGTTTTCCTTGTTACTTTTGGTTCAGGTAGTTTGATCACTCCCCTTTTCTCCAGTTGTATTAAAACATCACGGCAAGCCCTATCTTTTAGCCAGCCATTTGGTTGTCTCCAGTTTAGCCTTTTACAAACTTCTTTTGAAATTCGAGTTCTTCCGAACTTATAGTATCTCTTTACACATGATTTGACCACACCTATTGAAGATGCTGTGAATTTTCTCCCTCGCAGCGTAATCGGTGTAGTAATCTTTGGCTTCATAGTCCTATTGTAATAATTATACCCGCGCAATCTGTCAATCCAACAAGAAAAGAAAGACTCTCTAGAATTTGCCGGGTTTCATCCATTATTTAGGCATGAAAAACCTTTATTAGGCGAAAAGCATCCTCATATGGGGAGGCACCACGACAACAGGTAAAAACCAAGAAACAAGAAAAAAGAAACCAACCCTGCAAGTGGAAATAGGTGAACACCGCCTCTCTTGAGCGCTTTATTCTTCTACAAATGCTCGGTCAATCGCGGTTCTATGGAACCCCCATCAGGTCTCCGCGAAACTTACCCAATCCTCCCTTTCAACTCTTGCGGGTCCAAATACATTTCCACATACCCGCAGTTGGGACAGGCGCGCGCCAGCGTAATTTTGGTGACCACCCTGAGCATCCCCGTCTGCTTTTTGGATACGTACCCAGACTGTCCGCTTCCAGACCAACTCATGTAGCCTTCGTCCATTGACGTATTGCACTTGGGGCAGGGGTGTGTTTTCATGTCATTCTCCTTCGGTTCCGATAAAGATAATTCGCAAGCCTTGCCCCTTCCTAGCCACCCGACATTTTTGTTTTGGGACGCAGATGAACGCTGATTTAGTTTTTTTCTGCATTTATCTGCGTTTTTCAGCGTCCCATTTGAAACTGTCAGGTCAGTAGACCCCTTCTATTTATGTGAACTCCAAGCGGGTAAATAAGTTTGGGAGGCGCTTTCGGAGACAACAGGTCACACCTGCGCTTGCGCGCTGACGCAAGTGTTCAGGGCTGACTTTACTGCCGCCCCGTAAAAATCGCACGGAGATTTCAACAAGGCGGGGTTGGTCGTGAAGGGCGAGGGGATGGCTTCCGCCTCACCCCTCCCTCGGCGCGCGCATTTCATCCAGCCGCTGACGCAGTTCGATCTTGCGTTCGTCTGCCGCGTGGCGGATTTCCTCGAAAAATTTCTGTCCGCGCTCGCGGAGTTGGGAACGCAGCTCTTCGCCCGGTTCTGGCGTCAGCAGCAGGGCGATCACCGCACCCACCAGCCCGCCGACCAAGATTCCAATCAGAAAGCCGAATATTCTTCGCATGATGAATTCTCCTTGTTAGTGTCATTGCGACCTTTGGAAAGCAATGGGGATTGCTTCATCGGGCTGCGCCCTCCTCGCATGACAAGATTCTGCTGAAACGATTATAGATGAAATTCGGATTTTGTGGAATAATCAAAGCGCCGGGTGTATCTGTTTCGGAACGCCACGGCATCATACTCAAGGCTGTTCAAGGCGCGGCAAATCAGGGGATGACCGCAACCATACAACGGCTCCTACCATACGATTGGAGGATACCATGTCCACACCTGCTCCTGTTTCCACCGGTGCGCCTGCTGCGGCGCGCAAAAAAGTCACCACGCTCACCTTCCGCCAGAAAAAGGAACGCGGCGAAGTCATCACCATGCTCACCGCCTACGATTACCCCACCGCGCTGGCAATGGATAAAGCCGGCGTTGATTCCATCCTCGTGGGCGATTCGCTGGGGATGGTCGTTCTGGGTTATGAGAACACGCTTCCCGTCACCATGGAAGAGATGCTCCATCACTGCCGGGCGGTGGCGCGCGGCGCGAAGACCGCGCTGCTCGTCGGCGATATGCCGTTCATGTCGTATCAGGTTTCGGTTGAGGAAGCCGTCCGCAACGCCGGCAGATTCCTTCAGCAAGGCGGCATGGACGCAGTCAAACTGGAGGGCGGACGCGAACGCGCAGACGCCATCCGCGCCATCACCGGCGCAGGCATTCCCGTCATGGGACACATCGGTCTGACGCCGCAATCCGTCCATCAACTGGGCGGCTTCCGTGCGCAGGGCAAGACCACCGCCGCCGCAAAGCGCCTCGTGGAGGACGCTCTCCTGCTCGAAGAGGCGGGCTGTTTCAGCATCGTGCTTGAATCCGTCCCTGCGCGGCTGGCGGCGCTCATCTCGAAGCGGCTGTCCATCCCCACCATCGGCATCGGCGCAGGCGCGGGCTGCGACGGTCAGGTGCTCGTCACGCACGACTTGCTCGGTCTGTTCGAACGCTTCACCCCCAAGTTCGTAAAAAAATACGCCAACCTTCACGCCGAAATGCAAAGGGCGTTTGCCGATTACATCGAGGACGTGGAGACCCGCCGCTTTCCCGCTCCCGAACACACGGTGGAGATGGACGACCGTGAATGGGAAGGGCTGTTGAAGGAATTGGGCTGACGCGCCTCGCCGCAGGAATCACATGAACATTCTTATCGTCGGTACCGGCGCGCTTGCCTGCCTCTTCGCCGCGCGGCTGGCGCAGGCAAAACACACCGTCACCATGCTCGGCACGTGGCAGGCGGGCATCGAAGCGCTCAACCGCGAAGGCGTGCGGCTGGTGGATGCGCAAAACCGGGAATGGCGCTTCCCTGTCCGCGCTGCAAGCGATCCGCGCGAATGCGGCAGGGTAAAGTACGCCATTGTGCTGGTCAAAGCCTGGCAGACGGAACGCGCCGCGCGTCAACTGCGGGATTGTCTGGCAGACGACGGACTCGCCCTCACTCTCCAAAACGGACTCGGCAACCGCGAAACGCTCATACGGGACCTGGGAACGGGGCGCGTCGCCCTGGGCAGTACCACCACTGGAGCCACTTTACTGGGTCCCGGGCTGGTCAAGGCTGGAGGGGAAGGAGTCGTTTCGTTGGAACAGAATCCGGCTCTCGGTCCGCTTGTGGAAGCGTTGACGTCAGCCCGTTTCAGCGTGCAGCCGGTGGATAATCCCGATGCGCTGGTTTGGGGCAAACTGGTCATCAATGCCGCCATCAATCCGCTGACGGCGCTGCTGCGCGTAAAAAACGGCGTATTGCTGGAAGACCCATTTGCGTGCGAGGTCATGCGGGCATTGGCGCGTGAAGCCGCCGAAGTCGCCCGCGCAGAACATATCGTCCTGCCATTCGATGACCCGATTGCCAAAGTGGAAGAAGTGGCGCAAAAGACCGCCGCCAACACATCCTCCATGCTGCAGGATGTCTTGCGCGGCGCGCCAACCGAGATTGATGCGATTTGCGGAGCGGTGGTGCAAACGGCGGAAAAGCACCGCCTCGATGCGCCCGTCAATTGGGTGTGCTGGCGCTTGGTGAAGGCGCTCCAAGCGAACCCACAGGAGGACAAACTAACTCTCCTTCACTCCTCTGCACACATGGTAAGATAAAGCCCAAATTACGACATGGAGGCATTCATGCGCAAATGGCTTATTCTTTTGGCGCTGGTAATTTTGCTGTTTCCCTCGTCCGTGCAGGCGCAGGAGAGCGGGGCTGTCAAACTGGATACCTTAAACGTCATGCTCTGGTCGGAATATGACCAGCCGAGTATGCTGGTCATTTACAAATTCACAGTCACCGAGGATACAACTGTGCCTGCGAATGTGACTCTGCGTTTCCCCGCCGACGCCAATATCACGGCTGTGGCGTATGAGAGCGGCGGCGAATTGCTGCTGGCGCAGTATCAACCGCTCACCATCGAAAACGGGCAATGGCAGGCAATTCAGATTTTTCTTACCGAGCGCACGACTTATCACATCGAGTATTATCAGCCTCTCAAACGCAGCGGCGAAACGAGGTCATTTACGTATCAATGGACGGGCGATTATGCCGTCAATGAGTTCAATGTCGATGTGCAATTGCCCGCCGACAGCAAAGGCGCCAAGACGGAGCCGGTCATTCCGCTGATGCAAAGCGCTTCTTCGTTCACCGGCGGCGCACGCCTGAATGCCCTCGCTGAAGGGCAAACCTATCAATTGCAATTGGAATACGCCCGCTCGAGCGAAACGCCTGTGGCGACGGCTGTTTCCTCTCAAGTTGAACCGCTCACGCCGGTGGATGAGAACGCAGACGGGCGCGCAACGCTCAAGAACCTGCCTCTGGTACTCGGCGGGTTTGGCATGGCGCTCATCGTAGCGGCGCTGGTATATTTCTTTCGCGGTCAATCCGCTTCGGCGCGTTCCGCAAAGCCGCGCAAGCGTTTACAAAAGCAGGAAGAGACAAGTGTGCCAGGTTACTGCCCTGAATGCGGCACGCGCTCACAGCCAGGCGACCGCTTCTGCCGTGTGTGTGGGAGCAAGCTGCGGTGAAATCGAGCAGGTAAACCGCGTAAAAGGGCTAATGCAATAACACGAAGCAAAAGATGACGGGCGCTGGTGCGCCCGTCATCTTTTGCTTCTTCCCCTCTTTGCGGGTTCGTCCTTATGGACGCTTGTACGTCGAAACGTTGCCACCAAGATCGGCAATCGAGTCGATCAAAATCTGGGCGATGAATTTGCCGTTATGTACAAACGCGCCCGGGTCCTTCTGGTAGTACTGGTAGTTGAAGGCGGCTTTGAGCAGGCGAGGCGTCCAGGCGGAAAAGCTCTTACCGTCTGCGCCGAAGAAGTACGGGTAGGCGGCTGGGTTGTAGGTGATGGGCGTGCCTTTGCTTTCACCATACGCCTGAATTTGGGCATACAGCGCCTCAGCCAGAGCGTCGAGTTCAGCCTTCACGCCTTCAGTGACGTCGCCGTCGCCGTCATAGTCATGGTCGCCGATGCGGTAGGTCTCGACTTCGGTGCTGTTAGCGTGACAAGCGGCACAAGCCTCAACCTTGGGTTCAAGCGCATGGACGTTGTGGCAGTCCTGGCACTTGTTGAGCGGATGGGCTGTGAAAGCGCCCACGTATTCCTTGCCGTCATACATATAGGCGCCCTGCACTTCAGAGCCGAACAGGGTGGCGCCAGCGGCAAAATAGTGGATGTTGCTGAAGCTCAGGCGTTTGCCTTCAGCAGGACCGGAGTCATCATTGGCGGCGCCGGAAGCGCGAATGGCGCCATCCACTGTGACTTTGGAAGAGCGTCCCTGGTGGCACAGCAGACACAGGTTGCCGTCATCGGCTACGAATTTGCCTTCGGCATCCTTGCCGCCAAAGCTGACTTCGACGCCGGAGGGGAATTTTACAGAGGCAACTGCATAGCGCTCGGGCCAGGCTTCCTCGTTATGGCAGGTGGTGCACATGAACCCGTTGGAAGGTTCGCCTGCGATGTTGAGACCGTTCTTCAAGAAGAACGGAACGCCCTCAGCCGTGTGGCATTTGGTGCAGGCGGCGGGAACTTCGCCTTCTTCGTCCCAATGGCGGAAGGGTTCGGTGTTGCCGGCAAAGTGACCGGCGTCGTTGCGCGCCAAACCGCTGACATCGCCGCCGAGGTCTTCGATGGAGTCAATCAGCAGTTGAATGACGTATTTGCCGCCGTGAGCAAATTTGCCCGGATCTTTCTGGGCGAGTTGATAGTTGTAGGCGGCTTTGAGCAGGCGCGGGGTCCAGTTGGGATACGGTTTGTCATCTGCGCCGAACCAGTAGGGATAGGCAGCCGCGTTGTATTTGATTTCGGCGCCGGCTGTGTTGACAGCGTACTTTTGGATTTCAGCCAGCAGCAGGTCCTGCAGCCCTTGGAGTTCGTAGTAGATGCCTTCTTCTGTGTCGCCATCGCCGTCGTAATCGGAGGCGGAGGAGACCATGCGGATGTTCTTCAAGTCATCCACGCTGGCAACGCCCTCATGGCAGAAGGCGCACTGGTCAATTTTGACCTGCAGAGTATGCGGGTCATGACAGCCGGTGCAAGTGTCGTATCCTTCCACATGGCGGAATTTGCCATCGTAGGTCTTGCCGTCGTATTGATAGCCGCCTTGCACAACGCCGCCATAGAGAGTGGCAGCCGCCGGATAGTAATGTACGTTGCGGAAGCCGAAGGGGCGGTCATTGACGGGAGCGGGAACGGCGTCGGGAGCGTCCACAGCGTTATAGTCCGCAATTGCCTTATCCACGCTCACCTTGGATTCACGTCCCTGATGGCATTCCATACAGCGGCTGTCGTCTCCGGCGGCAATCGTTACACCGGACGGGAATGTTACTTCGGTCTTGGTGAGGGTAACGGAGTTGTGGCACGCCACGCACTGAATGCCAAAGACCTCCTTGGCAGGCACAGCCAGGTCAACCTTTCCCGCTTCAGAACCGTCCACACCCAGGAAATCCTGATAACCCTGGGTGCTGTGGCATTTGGCACAGGCAGTGGGCACTTCTGCTGGATCTTCTTCGTCCCAATGGCGGAACGCTTCGGTGTCACTGGCGTTATGGGCAGAGCCCTCCCAGGCAGCGAGATAGGGAACTTCCACCTCAGGCTGTGTAACAACCTCTTCCGTCGGGGCAGGAGCGGGAGGTTCGGTGGGAGGGGCGGGGGCTTCGGTGGGTTCAGCGCCGCAAGCGGTAATGAGGACAGCCGCCAAAAGCAGAGAACCGAGAAGCATTAAAGTCTTTTTCATCGAATTGCATTTCTCCTTTCAGTGGGTTTGGGGAAGATGGATATATGAATTAGCCGCTATGCACCTCCTTATCGTATTACTTGTTACTTGCGAGCATCCATCGCAACCGTGAAGATCGGTAGCGCGTTATTCATCTGCCATTGAAATGACGCTTCAAAAGTTGTGTTGCAACTGGGGATTTAAGATTATTAGTCGTTTTAATCTAAAACTCATTTTAATATAAGCACCTGCCATAGGTAAGAATAAGTGTCACTTGGCAGCATAGATGAAAGTAACAAATTTCACAAAGTGTATAAAAACTACACAAAATCTACAATTTCGAGGTAAAACAGCCCCTTGTTACCTAAACGTATGAGAGAAAACCACCGATGCCGCGAGTTTGGAATTGATTTTGACCAAAACCTTCGAGAGGGTGCGTAACCTCTAATTGAATAACAGAAGGCGCCTGCGGAGCGCCTTCTGTTATGTTTGCAAGAAAACGACGTTAGAAAGCGTTATTACGCGTTTGCTGCGTTATTTTTCCAATCCGCCGGCGTTGATCCATTCCTTGATGAGGGCGAGTTCGTCGGCGGTCAACTGGGCATAAGGATGCTTGCCGCCCTCGAATTTTGTGATGATCAGGCTGTTGGCGGCATCACCGGCGATGAAAAACGGTCCGTTCACACCGCCTCGGATGGCGTCGGCATAGGTGGAAAGGTTCAGCCCGCCCGAAGCCGCCGATCCATGACAGGTGAGGCATTGGGCGGCAAAGAGCGCGCCGATTTGCCCGTCCCATGTGGGACCGGCGGCAGTGACCGCTTCGGGAGTGGGAGAAGGCAGTTCGGAAACAGGATCGGTCCCGGCGGCGGTGGGAAGCGGGGTTTCCGTTGGCGGGAGGGTGGGGGTGGCGGTCGGCGTCGAGGTGGGAGTCGGCGTGGGGGTGGATGTCTGTCTCACAAACACAGGAACGGTCTGCGTGACCACCGGCAGAGTCGCCGTTGTCTCATAGCCGACAAAGTAATAAAAGCCGAAGCCGAAGAGCGCCAAAATGGCGGCGGCAATGATGGCATAAATCCGCTGGCGCTTTTTGAGAACATCCGCCGGAATCGGTTCGTGGTATTTGCCCGATTCAATCAATGCCAGTTCGGCGGGATGTTCATGTTCCATCTCTTCACGGGTGAGCGTGCCGGTGAACATGCTCTTGTTGAAAGTCTTGAAATGGACGTGGTAGAAGTGCCAGATGAGAATTGCCAGCACTGCCAGCAGCGCCTCGCCGCCGTGCGCCGCCTTGGCTGCCGGCACCGCCTCGCCCGGCAAAAACCGCAGTGCGGAAATCGGGTTCCACATGATGAAACCGGTCAGCCCCATCACGATGGTTCCCCAAATGAGCGCCAGATATTCGATCTTCTCGGCGTAGGTATAACGCCCGTAATACGCCTTGTGTTTCTTGCGTCCCAGGTAATATTGGATATCGTGAATGAGATGCTGGAGGTCGTCAATCCACGGGATCATGCTGATGGGGTTGCGCAGCACGAGCACACGGTAGGTCACATCCAGCACGTGTACCACGCTGACAATCATCATCACAATCGCCGCAGCATGATGAATTTGGCGGGCGGTTTCGACGCCGCCGATGAGGTTGAAAAACCAAATGCTGAACGGCGCAAGAGCATACTTCTGCGCTAGACCGGTGAGCGCCAGGAGCGTAAAGGAAATCAGGAAGATGAGGTGCTGCACCCGTTGAAGCGGGTCGAAGCGGACGTATTTTTGCGGCTCGGATGCGTGAGAAGTATCAGTCATGGGAGGTCTCCTCTTCATCCGATGATTTCGACTCGTCCGCCGCTTCCGACTCCGCCGGCGCCTGCTCTGCCTCCACCGGCTGTTCCTCCACCGACGGCTCTTCCTGCGCCTCGGCGGGCGATTCCGCCATCGCTGTTTCTTCCAATGGTTCGATCGCTTCCACCGCTTCGGCGACGGGCGTTTCTTCAGCGTGCATTTCGGTCTCAGCGGGCGCATCCGCAGGCGAGGCAACCAGCTTCACAGCCTTTTTCTCCTTGTAACGATTGATCATCGCCCGGCTGAAGTCCATGATGACGAGCAGGAGCATCGGTCCCAGCACGGCGGGGATAAAGAATTTGTAAAACAGATTCACGTAATAAACGAGGGGATACTTTTCCGGCGAGGGGATGTAATGCGACATCCACGCTTCAGGGAAATTCGCCGTCGCGCCCGGATGACAGGTCTGGCAGCGCGCCAGCAAATTCTCGCGCACAGCCAGCCCCTTGTTGGGGTCATCTGAGCGGGCAATATCGTGAACCCCATGACAGTCGGTGCAGACCGGTTTGTTCGTCGGCTGGTCGGGGAAAGTCTTTTCGAACAACACCACCGTCGTGCCGTGAAAATCCGCCACATAGGTGTTCAACACCTGCGTGGAAAGACCATACTTCTGCATCAAGGCATTATTGGTATGACACTCCGCGCACAGGAACGGGATGCTGTTGTGGAACGACGCTGTGACGGGGTTGGAAATGTTATGCACCCCGTGACAATCAATGCAGGTCGGCACATCCAGGTTGCCGTCCTCGGTCAGCGCCTTGCCGTGAACGCTCTCCTTGTACTGATTGTAAATCGCGCTGTGGCATTGGGCGCATGTCTGCGGGATGTGCAGGCGGGCGTAACCGAGCAGTTTGCCAGTGTCGGGGTTCGTCAGCCGCGCCTGGGTGTGTGGATTATGGCAATCGGTGCAGACGGCGGCGTTTGTATTCCCTGCGGCGAGCGCGCTCTCATGCACGCTATCGAGCGTCAGATTGAACTGCTCCTCGTGGCAGTTCTTACAGACCGTGTAATACTCCAATTTAAACTCGCGCAGCGACTCCGCCGTCCGTTCGGGGTGTGGGAAACCCTCGATGTCGGAGTGGCAGGTCACACAGGTCACATTATTGGAGCCGTGCGTGCTTTCGGCATACACAGCCGGGTCAATGGTCAACGGCAGAGGTTCGCCGCTTTTCAACTGGACGCTGAAGCCCGGCTGGGAATGACACGCCAGACAGGCATCGTTCTCCGCCTGAAAGGATGACGATTGCCTTATCGCCGCCTCACTCCCGGACCTCGAACCTGCGGCGGCTTCCGAAACAGCGGCTCCCCCGCTGACAAGGAGAACCGCAATGCCCATAACAATAAGGTAAACGTATAATCGCTTCACTTCTTCACTCCCGGCTTGACTTGAACCGCTCCGCTTGTCAAACGTTCATATTCCTTTTCATGGAAGGCGGCGCACGTATTGGACGTGACGTATTGCGTTCCTTCCTGCAGGGCAGGCGCCGGGTCGGCGGCAGCAAAGGCAGGTTTCGACAAGCTGGATAACGCCCCCACGGCAAGACCTATCGCAAAGACCAGAGAAAACGTCACACATGCAGACATTCCAAGATGAGGGACGAATTTCTTCATGCGTCATTCTCCTCTTTAATGATTTTTGCACTTGAGACGAAAAAAAAGATAAAACCGATTGTGTTTGTGAGTTTTATCACAATACTCTAAGTCTATTCTAATTATGGTTGGGGATTTATATAGTGTTGAATATCACTTAATTTGTATGATGGACAGAAAAATCATCATCCCCGCTAATGGATGTGCCGGGCAGCGGTGGAGCCTTCCAGCGCAAAGTCAATGGGCGCTAGAAGGTATCCACAAGCGTTTGTCACGAGAGCAGATTTCTTGCAAAAGCGCACTGGAGAACGCACTTTTGCAAGAGATCAAATCTATCGTCACCGCAAAGATTCTGCAGCGAGATATTTAACCTGAATTCGGGATAAGACTTTTGAATCGTCCCGAAGGCTTGTGACGCAGCGGGTTCGAGAGCAGAATCAGCCTTCGGGACGCTTATCCCGAACTGACGTTATTTATGTTTGAATGCTCTGTGGCAAACATGAGATAGGCATGGTAAATCGCTCTGTTGCAAGGATTTTTCCGAGCGTACTCGGCGGTCTCTACCGCCGGGTTTGCGCAAGAGAGCGCAAACTACGCAGATTTTTTTTGATGATTGCAACAGAGCAATGTTTGAACGTCCGCGCTATGGGTGCAGGCGGGCGTTGTGAGAGAATGTGGGTGCTATGCGGCAGGAAGAAGATCGCTGAAGACAAATCCGTCACGGGTGACAATCTCACCGACGCGAATCGGAATGGGATGCTCGAACATGGGACCGGCGAAGCAGAAGGTGTGGAATTCGCCGTTTTCGCCGCAGGGGTCAACAGAGGCGGGAAGTTCGGCGAGCAGGCGCTCATCGTACATGCGCCCGGCAAAAGTTGGGTCAAGTTGTTTGGGGTCAATGGTTGTCAGCGCGGCGCGCAAACCGCCGGCGAGCATTTCGTCGGCGAGGGCTTTTGTGTCGTCCCGCGCCCGCCAAAGGGGGAAGAGCGGTTGAATGCCCGTGCCGGTCATCATCCGTTCGCGGTAGGCGCGGATGTCCTCGAGGAACAGGTCGCCGAATGCGACATGGGTCACGCCTTCGCGGCGGGCGCGTTCGATGACGGCGCGCATCCTTGCTTCGTATTCTTCATTCGAGCATGGGAAGGGCAGCGGCACAGACCAGAGCGGCACGCCCGCCGCTTCCGCCTGCTTTTTAACCAGTTCCATGCGCACGCCGTGCATGGCGACGCGGTTGTTGGTCTCGTTGAAGGTGGTAAGCAAACCGACGATTTCTACATCGCGTTGCCGGCGCAGGGTGTGGAGCGCCCAGGCGCTGTCTTTGCCTGAAGACCAAGAGAGGAGGATTCTGGTGTAGGACGACATTAATGTCGTCCTACCAATTGCTGGTGCAGCCATTGGGCGGCTTTCATCATCGAGGGTCCATCGTGGATGAGGTTGTGTTCGGGCTGGACGTCGGCTTGGATGTAGGGGAAGTCCCAGCCGCGCTCGCGCATCAGGTCAACGGCTTGGACGGGGTGTTCGGGTTCGGAGAAGCACAGGAAGAGGTCAGGCTGACGGCGCTCGACTTCTTTCATGTCCAGTTCGAGATAGCCCGTGCGGACATCGCCGAAGATGTTCTCGCCGCCTGCGGTTTGGATGATGTCGTGGACAAAGGTCAGCCCGCCCGTCATGCGGACGTGTTTGCCGAACCAGAGTTCGGCGTAGATTCGCGGCTTGGGGGTCGGGGAATCCGCTTCGAGGTCCAGAAAGAGGCGGTTCCACGTTTGGACGAGAGCGCGGGCGGCGGGGATGTCGTCCACCAGCGCACCGAGAGTCAACACGTTTTCCAAAACTCCCTGCAGACTGTTGGGAAGCGGCAGGAGGTACACGGGCAAGCCCTGTTGGTGCAGTTTGTACGCCAGCGTGCGCTGGATGCCTGTGGTGAGCAGGATGAGGTCGGGCTGGACTTCGCGCAGGGCGGCGGCGTCCACTTTGAGGTAGTCGCCCACGATGGGGGCTTGCAGGCTGGGAACGTAACGGGGACAGAATTCGGAGATGCCGACGATGGCGTCGCTGTGCCCCATATGGACGAGGGCTTCGGTGAGACCGGAGGCGAGGGAGACGATGCGGCGCGGGTGTTCGGGGAGGTGGACGTAGTCGCGGAGGGGATCGCAATAGAGTTTCATAGTCTGATGGTCGGATGGTCTGATAGTCTATCCTCGCCCCTGCACTTCTTCCACTGGGAGAGGGGTTGTGAGGGCGGCGAGGAGGGAGGCGAGGGTGGGGTGTTCGCTGTGTCCGTGCAGGGTGGTGAGGCGCCAGTGACCCGAATCCAGCACGTCCACATGGACGGGGCGGCGGATGCCGTTGTTGTGGACTTCGTAGCCGATGCGTTCGAGGGCGCGCCAAGTCCAGGCGGTGGCAACGCCGTCGCGGTCGCCGTGCAGGCTGATGGGTCCGCAAACGGGCTGATGGATTTTGAACGCGCCGCTGGCACGGTCGAATTCGACGCCTTCGCTGCGAAAGACGCGCGCGATGACGCCATTGAGGGCAAGTTCTTCCGGGATGCCGCAGTGGAATTCACCCTGCGAGGAGAGCAGCCAGAGTTGGTCGGCGATGCGCAGCGCAAGGTCGAGGTCGTGGGTGGTGAGCAGGATGGCGCAGTTTGTCTCGCGCGAGAGGCGTTTGAGGAGTTGGAGGAGTTCGACGCGGCGGGGCAGGTCGAGGAAGGCGGTCGGTTCGTCGAGGAGGAGGATGTTGTCCCTCACCCCCAGCCCCTCTCCCACTGCAGGAGATGGGAGAATTTGGGCGAGGGCGCGGGCAATCATCACGCGCTGACGTTCGCCGTCGCTCAATTCATGGATGGGACGATGCGCAAAGGCAAGCGTATCGGTGAGCCGCATGGCGCGCTCGATTGCCGCTTCATCCTGGACCGTAAGCCTGCCCAGCCAATCGGTGTGCGGATGCCTCCCCAGCGAGACCAGCAGCCGCGCCGAGAGGCTGCCTGCCTCCACGCCTCCCGTCAGGACAATGGCGAGGCGTTTTGCCAGTTCGAGGGAGGGCATGGCGTGGAGATTTTCACCGTCCAGCCTGACGATGCCCCCCAGCGGAGGGAGCATTCCCGCCAGGGTGCGCAGCAGGGTGGATTTGCCCGCGCCGTTGGGACCGATGAGGCAGACGAGTTCGGCGGGACGCAGCTCAAGGTCGAGGTTCGAGGCGATGAGGCGGCGGGGGTAGCCGATGGCGAGGGAGGAGGAGGTGAGCATTTCAGTGATCAGTAATCAGTAATCAGTGGTTAGGAGAAGCGCAGTTGACGCTGGCGGAGGATGATCCAGAGGATGATGGGAACGCCAAAGAGGGACATGACGACGTTGAGCGGCAGGACGTGCTGGCTGCCCGGTGCTTGGGCGATGACATCGGCGACGAGGGCGAAGGATGCGCCCATCAGCATCGAAGCGGGGAGCAGGGTGCGGTGGTCGGCGGTGCGCAGCAGGGAACGCGCGACGTGCGGCACGGCAACGCCGATGAACCAGATGGGTCCGCAAAAGGCGGTGGAGGCGCCGGCGAGGAGCGATGCGCTCAGGATGATCCAGAAGCGGGCGCGGCGGACGTTGAGACCAAGCGAGCGGGCGTAGTCATCGCCGAGCAGCAGGGCGTTGAGCGGTTTCATCATGGCAAAGCCGAGCAGCAGTCCCAGTATGGCAGCGGGAGCGAAGACGCGCATCTGACTCCACGTCACGCCGCCGAAACTGCCCGAAGACCACAGGCTGAAGAGCTGCACGCGTTCGGGCTGGCTGAAGTAAATGAGCAGTGTGACGACGGCGCTGGCAAGGTAGCCAAACATCAGTCCAACCACCAGCAGGGTGAGGGTGTTTTGCACGCGGCGCGCAACGACCAGCACCGCTCCCAGCACCAGCCCCGCGCCCAAACTCGCCGCGATGGCGAGGGTCAGGTCGCCGAAGACGCTCAAGCCGGCGGTGAATGTGAGTGTGCTGGCGGCGCCGATTCCGAGGATGACCAGCGCCACGCCAAGGCTGGCGCCGGAACTCACGCCGAGGATGAACGGGTCAGCGAGGGGGTTGCGGAAGAGGGTCTGCATTTGCAAGCCCGCCGTTGAGAGCGCCGCGCCGACGAGGACAGCGGTCACGGCTTTGGGCAGGCGGAACTTGAAGAGGATGTCTGCCCAGGAGGCTTTCGCAGGCGCGCCGCCGAGGAGAATCTGCGCCACCTGTTGAGGGGGAATGTTCACCGAGCCAAGCATCAGGCTGAGGGTGAATGCCAGGACGAGGAGGAAAAGCAGGAGAAGAAAGAGCCAGGGGCGTAGTCCAAGTTTTGGGAAGGGGGTGGGCATGGGATTCAGTAATCAGTGATCAGTAATCAGTTATCAGTGAGCGGTGGGTGGTTTTGAGCGGATGGTGATCAGTGGTTGGTAATTGGTAAGTAGTAAGTGGGGTGTGGTCAAAGGTCGAAAGTCAAAGGTTGGATGTTGAAGGTCGAAAGTCAAAGGTCGAAGGTCAAAGGTTGGAGGTTGAAGGTCGAAAGTCAAAGGTCAAAACCGTCTCTGACTTCGACGTGTGACCTTCGACTTTCGACTTGGGATTGGGAGTTTAGACCTTGACTTGTTACTTCAATTGCCTGTAATACACCAACTCGTGATCAGGCAGCAGGTCGGGGTGGAAGATTTTGATCAGGTCGGCAAGCACGAGTTCGGGGTGCGCCACCGCGCTTTCGTAGTAGTCATTGCCGCCGTTGGGGGAGGTTTTGGCATCGTTGTTCCACACGTTGCCGTTTTGGAAAGCGGCGAAGTCTGCATAGCGGGCATCGAGGGCTTTGAGGTCTTCGAGGGTTGCCACAAAGGGCAGGTTGAGCCAGAAGTCAGCCTCTTTGGCTTTTTCGAAGACGGCTTCAAAGGAGAGCGGAAGGCTGCCCGTGGAGGCATCGTCTGCCCAAAGGTAGGCGGCGCCCGCATCGGTGAGGAAGGCGGCAGCAAAGCTCTTTCCGCCTGGCACGTTCCACGTCCCTTGATAAGCGGTGCCGGTGAAGACGGTCGGTTTTTCGGTCACGCCGGCGGCAAGGGCTTTCAACTCTTCGTATTTTTGCGCCTTCGCCGCAAAGAGCGTTTCAGCTTCGGCTTCCTTGTTGAAGAACGCGGCGATGAACTTGCCCCATTCGGCACGTCCAAGCGGGGAGGTGTCCATCCATTCGGCGTTTAATACCACTTTCAAGCCCGCCTGAAGCAGAACGGGATGCGCGTCATACTCCGGCGCGCCGGAGCCGTAGGTCATGATGAGGTCCGGGGCGAGTTCGAGCGCCTTTTCCACGTTCACGCCGGAGCCGTAGCCGAGCATGGTCAATTTGCCTTCTTCCGCCATTTTCAGCACGGTCGGGTTGCTGACGTAAGTGGCGTCATCCAAACCGACGAGGCGGTCGAGCAGACCCAATTCGTCGAGGAAGGGCAGGTAGGATGTGGACATGGTGACGATGGTCTGCACGGGGACTTCGATGATTTGCTCGTCGAGGAAGCCTTCGGGCGCGGGCGTGCCGCATTGAACGAGGACATATTCCACCGATTCGGTCGCGCCGGGATAGGGCGTGGCAACGGTCACCACTTTGTAATTGTTGTGATATTCAATGCTGAAATTTTCGGTGTAGGCAAGGGTCGCTTTTTCGGGGAAATAATCCACGTTGGGGTCGAACTGACCTTCTGCGACGCAGCCGTCGGTGAGGTTATGTTCGGGGGCGACGGCGACGGGGGCTTGCGGGGTCGGGGCAGCGGTGGCGGGGACCTCCGTCGGAGCAGGAGCAGGCGCTTCGGTCGGGGTTGAGGCGGGCGCGCAGGCTGCGAGGGCAAATGCGAACAGCAAAGTCAAAATCAGGGTCTTGCGAAGCATGGTTTTCTCCTAAGGTAACACGACATGAATGTCGCGGTGGTGTGGCGACATGAATATCGCCGTACAGAATCAAAATCCCCAGCCGAGGCTGGGGAGGTTGGAGAGGCAATCCGAGCTAGCCGTTCTCCACCTCCTTTCCGCGAGAAGTGGGCGAACCGACCAGAGCGGGCGACCTGACTTAGTTAGTCTTATAGTCTTGAGTCTTATAGTCTCATAGTCTCATAGTCTCATAGTCTCATAGTCTCATAGCTTAGTGACTATCAGACTATGTGACTATTCGACTATCAGACTCATTGACTAACATCACAGTTGCGGGACAGCGCCGGACTTGCACCGGACTTCGCCGCTGGCTGGTCTGATTTGATTGAGTGTATTGTATGGCAGTACGAGGGGAAAGTCAATGCCGCATTGATTTTTGCTGTTTGCGCATCCAAAGCAAAACGTAAAATTTCAGCCAGCGAAACGGGTAGAGCAAATACCAATAGAGAAAGCCAAAGAATCCGCGCGGAGCGAAGAGTATGGTTCGGGAGTTTTGATCGCGTTCAAGCCACATTTCGCCGAACGGGGTATGACGAAACTCCCTCACCCCCACCCCCCTTTCCTGTGGGAGATGAGAATCAAGATGAAGAATAAAGCATCCTTCATGCTTGAGCGACTTGACGCCCGCTCTGCCATCCACCCAAACGCGTTCGATGTGATCGGGATGGGTGCGCTGGAGGGCATCGCGGACGGCAGTGTCGAAATCTATCAGCGTGACCTCAGGGAAGGCTTGCAAGGCTTCGGGGTGTTTGACCACGCTGTCGGCAGAGAGTCCGCCGATGAGCGCATGGGCAATGGGATAGGGAACCGGCGTCATCAGCGCCACACCGAGCGCCATGAACCATAGGGGGACGCCGGGCAGGAGGAACATGCGGCGGTTGAGTCCGCGAAGGCGGGCATAGCGAAGCAATAAGTCGGCATAGGTGTAAATATGCGCTCCGCCGATTTCGAAAACTCCGCCGCGCCCGTTGGGGTTGGTTAGCGCGGCGAGGAGGTAGTCAATGACGTTTTGGATGGCGATGGGCTGCGACTTGTTCTTCAGCCAGAGGGGACCCGGCACGAGCGGAAACAACTCGGTCATAAAGCGGATCATTTCAAAGGAAATGCTGCCGGAGCCGGCAATGACGCCGGCGCGAAATTCAGTGACCGGCACCTTTCCCTGCCGCAAGACCTTCCCGGTCTCGATGCGTGAGCGCATGTGCGGGGCGAGGTGCTGTTCGGGGTCTGCCAATCCGCCGAGGTAGATGATGTGTTTCACACCGGCGCGCTCTGCGGCTGATGCAAAAGCGCGGGCGGCTTCCAGTTCGAGGGCAGTGTAGCCGCGTCCGTGCGCCATGTTGTGGACGAGATAATAGGCGGTGTGAACACCCTCAAGGGCGCGGGGGAGGGTGTCGGGGAGAGTGACGTCCGCGTGGACTATCTCAATTTGGTCGAACCAGGCGCGCCCGTAGAGACGACGCGGTTCCCGGGCGAGGGCGCGGACACGGCAGTCGGAATCCAACAGGCGGGGAATCAGTCGGCTGGCAATGTATCCAGTGGCGCCGGTAACGAGGATGAGGGGAGAAGTCAAAGAATCCACTTTCCACTCTACTTTCCACAAAAGTGGAAAGTAGAAAGCAGGCTAATGTGCGAGGACACGCGCCCTCGATGCCAGCCGATTGGTCAGCCCGTCGAAGATGAATTTGTGGAAGGGCCACATGGCATACCAGTAGGCAAAGCCAAAAAAGCCGTGCGGCGCAAAGTAGGCGGTGACGGTGAAGAGGGTTTTTCCATCCTGCGGGTCGGAGCGGAATTCGAGCCAGGCTTTGCCGGGCAGTTTCATTTCGGCGCGCAAACGCAGGAGGCGGTTCGCTTCCACTTGTTCGACGCGCCAAAAATCGAGCGCCTCGCCCGCGCGGATTTCATCGGGATGCCGCCGCCCGCGCCTCAACCCCACGCCGCCCACCGCTTTGTCCAGCCAGCCGCGCATTGCCCACGCCCAATCCATGTAGAGCCAGCCGCGCCCGCCGCCGATGCCCATGTAGGAACGGAAGACCGCTTCGAGCGGAAGGTCGAGAAGCGCCTGCCGTCTCTCGATGAACATGCCGTCTTCAACGGTGAAGGTGTAGGGCTTGACTTCGCCGGCAGTGGTGACGAGCGCATCCGCCCAACTGGTTTCGACGTTGTCGCGCTGAATGCGTCCCAGCGCCAGATGGACGGCGGTGCGAAAGTCTATGGGATGGATGCGCGGGAAGAGCGCCCGCGCCGCTTCATCCCGGACGATGAGATTCGCGCGCAGACCCTCAATCAGCGGCAGCACCAGACGCCAATGCAGCGGCGTGACCATGTGCACCCAATAAGCGGAAAGGCGCGGCGCATGGAACGGCGTGCGAATGAGGTAACGTTTGAGTCCGCGCTCTCTGGCGTATTCGAGGAGCATCTCGGCGTAGGTCAGGCGGTTCGGACCGCCGATTTCGATCAGCCTGCCAACCGCTTGCGGCGTATGCAGGGCGGCGATGAGGTATGCCAGCACATCGCGAATGGCAATGGGCTGTGCTTGTGAGAAGAACCAAGCCGGGCAGATGAGCAGCGGCTCGCGCTCGCTCAAATAGCGGATCATCTCGAACAGCGTCGAGCCGGAGCCGACAATCATGCCCGCACGGAATTCGGTGACCGGCACGCCGCTGGCGCGCAGAATGTAACCGCTCTCGTGGCGGGCGCGCAGGTAGGGGGAGAGGTCGGCGGTGGGGTCCACCAATTCGCCGAGGTAGATGATGTGTTCCACTCCCGCCTGACGGGCGGCGTCGGCGAAGTGGCGCGCCATGGTCAGGTCGCGTTCGGCGTTGACCCTGCCTCCCTGCTTGCCGTGGATGAGATAGTACGCCGTTGAGACGCCGCGCAGGGCTTCGGTCAGCGTGGAGGGAATGAGCGCGTCGCCGGTCACGACCTCGACCTTGTCCAGCCAGGGACGTCCGTACAGACGCGCCGGGTCGCGCACGAGGACGCGCACGCGGTGCCCGGCTTCGATGAGACGCGGCACCAGCCGCCCGCCGACATAGCCGGTTGCGCCAGTAACCAGGATGGGTTTGGAGAGAGACATTTTTGTCACAGACACCGAGACACGAACATTTTGTTTTTTTCTTCTTTACCGTACACAGAAACCCTCAAGGTCTGCTTTCCCTTCGCGAATTTGAGAATTTCCAAAAAGACCTTTAGGGTTTTTCACGAGAGAAATGTACGGTAGAGAGGTCAAAATCAAAGCCGAACTCAAGAAACCTGCGGGACGTTCTGTGTAAGGTGAGTTTTTGAGCCTTGCTGAAGTTATGTCTCGGTGATTCAGCCTTTCGTTTCAATTTTATCCTGCTACCTTAATTCCATGCTATGATACGCGGCATCCATGCAGGCAGAACAGCCCTCCCTTTCCCTGCGCGAACGATTGACCGCCCAGCCGCCGCTGATGTGGTTTTCGCTTGCCTTTCTCGGCGGTATTGTGCTGGGCAGGCTGGTCTCGCTTCCGCTGTGGGGATGGGGACTCTTTGCTCTGTACTTCCTTCTGCTTGCCATCCTTGCCCGCTTCTTGCCGACCTTCCACTTTCCACTTGCCACTTTTATATTCATCCTTCTCATCGCCGCCTCCCTCGGCGCGGCGCGGTATCAATTCTCCGTCCCCCGCTTTGATGCGTTCCACATCGCCTTTTACAACGACCGTAATTACGATTTACTAATTACTGGTTACCTTATAGAGCCTCCCGATTACCGCGATACTTATACCAACCTCCGCATTCAAGTGACCAAAGTGGACACCGGCGACGGCGATCTCGAAGCCGCCGGCTTGCTGCTTGTGCGCGTTCCCGCCAATCAGATTTTTGAATACGGGCAAATGGTGCGCCTGCGCGGCAAAGTAAAGACCCCGCCCGAAAACGAAGATTTCTCCTACCGTGAGTATCTCGCCAGGCAGGGCATTCATTCGTACATGCCCACTGCGGCTGTCACGGTTCTGCCCAAACAGGCAGGAAACCCGCTCCTGCGCGCGTTATATGCGTTCAAGGAACGTTCGCTGACCAACATTTACCGCCTCTTCCCCGACCCGGAAGCGTCCCTTTTGGCGGGCATCCTGCTGGGGGTGGATACGGGTCTCACGAAGGAACTCCAGCAAGCCTTCAAGAACACCGGCACGGCGCACATTATCGCCATTTCGGGCTTCAACATCAGCATCATTGCAGGCATCTTCATCACCTTCTTCAGCCGTTTTCTTGGCGAGCGGAAAGGCGCGGCGCTGGCGGTCATTGCCATCGTCCTCTACACGGCGCTGGTCGGCGGCGATGCGGCGGTGGTGCGCGCCGCCATCATGGGGACTCTGGCTTTGCTGGCAAGGCAGGTCGGACGACGGCAGGTCGCTTTGAATACTCTGCTGGCGGTGGCGCTGCTCATGTGCCTGTGGAATCCGCGCTACGTTTGGGATGTGGGCTTCCAACTCTCGTTCTTCGCCACGCTGGGGCTGATTCTTTACGCCCAGCCGTTTTCCGAATTTGCGAATAGAATCATCACAAGGTATCTTCCAAGTTCCACAGGCGAAAGAGCCGCCAAATTGTTCTCCGAATTCGTCCTGCTCACCCTCGCCGCTCAACTGACCACCCTTCCCATCATGGCATATCACTTTCAACGCATCTCGCTCGTTTCATTCATCGCCAATCCGTTCATCCTGCCCGCCCAGCCGGCGGTGATGATCCTTGGCGGGCTGGCGGTTCTGCTCAGCCACCTGTGGTTTGCGCTCGGGCAGGCGGCGGCGTGGATTGCCCTGCCCTTCGTCGTGTACACCATCCGCATTGTGGAATTGTTCGACCGCGTGCCGCACGGCACACTCTATTTGGGGGATTTCTCGGTCTGGTTCGCGGTTTTATTCTATGCGGCGCTTTTCGCGCTGACCTTTCTCTTCGCTCAGGGCGGCGCCGTTGGCTGGTCCAATTTCAAGGGGTGGATTCGCTCCCTCGAGCAGAAAGCAGGCGCGGTCGGAGTCGGAGGCGGAATCATCCTCCTCGCCGTCGCCCTGCTGTTGACCTGGCGCGCCGCCTCCGCCATCCCCGATGGACGTCTGCACGTCACCTTTTTGGATGCCGGCTCCGCAGATGGGATTCTCATCCAAACGCCGTCGGGTAGGAAAATTTTGATCAACGGCGGAGAGAGCGTAACAAAGTTGGCGGATCAGTTAGGCAGGCGCATTTCATCGTTTGACCGCAAACTGGACTGGCTGGTGGTTGCATCCACCGAGGAGGAACAGGTCGCTGCCCTGCCGCGCGTGCTGGAGCGTTATCCGCCGGGCGCGGTGTGGTGGAGCGGCAACCGTCAGGCTTCGTTTTCGGCGGGCATTTTGAATGAGTATCTCTCGATCAAGGGCATTCCCGTCACCGAGGCAAAAAGTGGGCAAGTGCTCGACTTGGGCGACGGCGCTACGCTGACGGCGCTGACGACAGGTCCGCGCGGGGCGGTGCTGCTGTTGGAATATCACAACTTCCGGGCGATGCTGCCAATAGGCATGAGTTTTGATGCGCTGGATGAACTGGGGTATGGAGAAGACTTGGGCGGCGTGAGCGTTCTGCTGCTGGCAGATTCGGGATACGCCCCCTCCAACCCTGAAGACTGGATTGTCAATCTCAATCCTGCATTGGTCGTATTGAGCGTCGCCGCCGCCGACCCCAATGGCTTACCCGACAGCGACACTCTCGAAGCCGTGAAAGATTACGCCATCCTGCGCACGGACCAGAACGGCTGGATTGAAATTTCCACCGACGGCGTGCAAATGTGGGTCAATGTGGAGCGCACGCCGCCGCTCCCAACCGAAACGCCCTAGAGGTTCACGTCAGCGCATTCAAAGCGGCGACAAACATTTCCGCCATTCGTTCGAGGTTGATTTCTTCCCTGACAATCCGATAGGATTCCGCCCCCATGCGGCGCAGGCGCGCCGGGTCTGAGAGCGCGTCTTTGATTGAAGCTACCAGCGCCTCGAAATCGTCCGGCGGAATCTGCCAGCCGTTGGCGGGGCGGACGAGGTCGTCCTGTGTGCCGTCGCCCTGCGCCACGATGACGGGCAGACCGTAACTCATCGCCTCCTGAACTGCCAGCCCGCCGGTTCCCGGCAGGACAAAAAGGTCTGCCGCCTCGAAAAAGGGCTTTAACTCCGCTCCATGCCTTGCCCCGACAAACTCCGCCTGCGGGTACACGTCTTTGGCGAGCGCTTCGAGCGCGGCGCGTTCGGGTCCATCGCCCACGATGACCAGCCGCACGTTTTGAATCGCGGCGCAGGCGCGCAGGAGGAAATCCACCCGCTTTCGTGCTTGCAGTCTGCCCACGAAGAGAATGACGGGGCGCCGGTCAAAGGTCAACGGGCGGGAGGGGAGCGGATGGGAAGGCGCAGGGGAAACGGCGTTGTATGCCACGAAGATTTTGTCGCGCGGGAAGCCGAGGGCGGCGTATTCCTCCGCGCCGCGGCGGCTGTAGGTAATCAGCGCGTCGAAGCGGCGCAGGGAGGAGAGTCGGCGCAGTTGGCGGAATCGGGCTAGAGGTCCAGAGAGAGGCGGCGCGCCCAATCCCCAGCCGATGACCGGGCGATGGCGGGCGTGCATCCAACGGATGACAGCGGAGGTGGAGAGACAGCGCGGGTTGGCATCCACAATCAGGGCATCGGGGTTTTGTTCTTCGAGCCAGTCCAGCACTCCGCTTTGATAAAACAAATACAATGCGCCGTCGAAGATGTGAATGTTTTGACCCAAACGGTATTGGGCAATCTGCAATTGGCTGGCAGTGGCAATGCCTTCATTGGGGCGCGGCAGACCTGTGAACAGACTCATGCCCCCATCGCAGGCGGAGGCGAGCAGGTCAAAGAAGGGAACGCGGTAAGTGGGAAGAACGCGCTGTTGAACGGCAAGTTTGCCGGAGAAACGATTCATGATGGGTCGTTTTCCTGAATGGCTTGCAGGTATTTTTTCAAAAATGCGAGGACTTCCCGCTCGGGCATCTTGCCTCCTATTTCAACAGAATTTTGAGATATTGTTCGACCATTTGCTCCAGACCGAGGCGGCGCTCTGCCTCTGCCCGCGCCGCCTGCCTGAATTTCTCATTCTCCCGCAAAACTTCCTCCGCCGCCTCGGCAAGCGCGGGAATGTCGGGCGTTTCCAGTTTCCAGGGATTTGCGCCGTAAGGGACGAGCCGCCCGGCGCCGCCTTGCACGAGTTCAGAGAGCGAGCCGGTGTCGAACCCGATAACGGGCAATCCGCACGCCAGCGCTTCGATGACCGAATTGGGGCAGGGCGGGTTGACCTCGGCGGAGTACAACAAATGCGAGGAGCGCATCAGCCAGGGGATATGCTCGCGCTTGACTGCGCCGAGAAATTGAATGCGAAAGGCGGTTTGATTTTCCAGTCTGTTTTTCGTGCGCGAGTCCACCTGCCCGGCGATGTGCAATTCGATTTTGAATTTGCGCGAGAGCCGCGCTGCCAGTTCCACCGCCTGGAACAAGCCGGCGTTCAAACCGCCTGCCAGGCTCCCCTCCACAATCAACAGCCGATGGTGCATGGACGGACGTTCATGCAAACCGTGCGGCGTGTACTGGGTCAAGTCAACGCCGTTGAGGATGACCGACGAGGGAACGCGCGCCGGGCGATACCATTCCTCCCACCAGCGGCGAATGAATTGACTCTGATAAATCACCTCATCCGCCAAATGGGCGCGGATAAAAGAAAGATTCCAATTGCCGTAGATGGCGCGCAGGGTATAGCGCATCCCTGCCCAGCGGGCGCGATGCACCCAGTTGATTCCATCGAGGCGCTGCACGATTCGCCGTCCGCGAGAATGCGCTCTCCGCAGCGAAAACAGGCTGCGGGTCCCGGCAAGAACGAGGATGACATCCGAGGGTTCGGAAAGGTCGTAAGTTACATCCACGCCACGGGTGCGCAATCCGTTCTCGAATTTGAGCCGAAAAGACGCCACACCCGCCAATCCATTGACACGCGGCACGATACAGATACGAGGCATGGGGGGTATTATAGCCGTTTGTGCCACAGCAGACTCTGTGGTTAAATAGACGGGGAGGCGACGATGACCCAACACGACCCGGACTTTGTGGCTTTTTTGAGAGAGTTTCCCACCTACCCCACCACCCACATCATTGACGACCTGCGCGCTGTGGAATATGCCCGCCTCGATTTGGGCGGTCATATCTACCTTGATTACACAGGCGGCGGGTTATATGCCGAGTCGCAGTTGCGCCGTCATCACCGCCTGCTGGCTGAGCATGTCTTCGGCAATCCCCATTCCGGCAACCCCACCTCGCAAGCCGCCACCCAACTGGTGGAACACACGCGCGAATACATCCTCAAATTCTTCAATGCCGATCCTGATGAATACGTCGCCATCTTCACGCCGAATGCCAGCGGCGCGCTGAAGTTAATCGGCGAATCGTATCCCTTTGCCAACGGGCGGTACCTGTTGACCTTCGATAACCACAACTCAGTGAACGGCATCCGCGAATTTGCCCACGCGCGCGGCGGCACGGTGACCTATATCCCGGTCGCCCTGCCCGATATGCGCGTGGACGCTTCTCAACTGGACCGTGAACTTGCCCAGCCCTCCAAACGCGGACACAACCTCTTTGCCTATCCTGCCCAATCGAACTTCTCGTCTGTCAAGCATCCGCTGGCATGGATCGAAAAAGCGCACGCGCACGGCTGGGATGTGCTGCTCGACGCCGCCGCCTTCGTCCCTACCAGCCAACTCGACTTGAGCCGCGTCAAACCCGACTTCGTCCCCATCTCCTTCTATAAAATATTCGGCTATCCGACCGGCGTGGGGGCGCTGCTGGCGCGCAAGCCGGCTCTGCAAAAACTTCGCCGCCCCTGGTTTGCAGGCGGCACTATTACCGTCGCTTCGGTGCAGGGCGGCAAGTATTACCTCGCCGAGGGCGCCGCCGCCTTTGAAGACGGCACGCTCGACTATCTCAACATCCCCGCCATCGAAATCGGACTGAAACACATCGAGTCCATCGGCTACGATGTCATCAGCGAACGCGTCCACTGTCTGACCGGCTGGCTGTTGAAGAATCTAACTGAGATGAAGCACAGCAGCGGCGTGCCGTTGGTACGGGTCTATGGACCCACCCGCATGGAAGACAGAGGCGGAGCGGTAACGGTCAACTTCTATGACAAGGACGACAAGGCATTCGACCATCGTTTCATCGAAGAGCAGGCAAACAAGGTCAACATCTCTCTGCGGACGGGATGCTTCTGCAATCCCGGCGCCGGCGAGGTGGCGCTTGGTATTTCGCGCGTCGAACTGGATGTCTGCTTCACTCAGCCCGGTCACGAAAGCCGCCTCACCATCGAAGATTTCCGTCACTGCATAGACGGCAAATCCAGCGGCGCAGTGCGGGTTTCCGTCGGCATGGTCACCAATTTCAAAGACGTGCAGGGTTTTCTGGCGTTTGCCAAAAGTTTATTGTCTTGAAGCCTGAGATACGGCTGACGATTTGGTTCCCAACAGAGCAATGCTGCTCCCCAGCCGCCGCAAGCCGGGCACGAGGTTGGCAAGGCTGTCATCCATGCGAATCAACCGCCAGACCGTCATCAGGGACAATTTCACCCCAAGTTTTTTTAACGCAATCAGAAAGTACCGCACAAAGGTTCCGTGCTGAACCGTGTCAGACCAGCCGAAGGCGGTCTTGAGCGGCGACACCCGCTGCCGGTCGAGCGGACGGCAGAACACAGTTGTATTTTGGTGCTTAAAAAGCATACCTCAGGAAGGTCCTTTTCGACTCCTTTTACCGACTTTATGAAAGCCATGACACCAGGTTGACAAAAACATCCTTTGGGATAAAATTCAGTCCGCTACACGATTGCCGAAGTGGCGGAATTGGCAGACGCGCTACGTTCAGGGCGTAGTGAGGGTTCCCTCATGTGGGTTCAAGTCCCACCTTCGGCACTGCGATACATCAAAAAAGACCCCTCATGCGGGTCTTTTTGTTTTCCTGCACTTGGATATAGAGTCACAGAGCGTCCAGCGACGCCTTTCTTTCCAGAGAACTCTCCGCATTCCACGGTAGTGATTTTGCTCATGTATTGAGTGCGTGCGCCGGCCGCTGGAGGGCGTCTCTTGCGCGGCTATGAAACGCGCAGCAAACGCTCTCCAACATTGGCATATTGCTTACAGATGATGCGGGGATTTTAGCCAGTTCCTTCAGGAGTTAGCCCTGCTTGGGGCAAAAAGGCTGAAGCGAAGGTGGTATAATTAGAGCAAATTAGGCAAGTTCTTCTTTAATTAAGACGCGGAGTCGCGGAATCCCTCACACTTCCGTGTCTTTTTTATGCCAAATTCCCATTTCAGAGAGAAAAAATGGCAGAAGAGACCACGCTCCAAACCGGAAACATCCAACAAGTTGACATTGACGCTCAAATGCGCGAGGCATACCTTGATTACGCCATGAGCGTTATCGTGGCGCGCGCCCTGCCCGACGCGCGCGATGGCTTGAAGCCCGTCCACCGCCGCATTTTGTACGCCATGCAGGAATTGGGGCTTCGTTCCAATACGGCTTATAAGAAATCCGCCCGTATCGTAGGCGAAGTACTGGGCAAATACCACCCGCACGGCGACTCGGCGGTCTATGAAACCATGGCACGCATGGCGCAGGATTTTTCCATGCGCTATCCCCTTGTGGACGGACAAGGCAACTTTGGTTCAATTGACGGCGACGCTCCCGCCGCCATGCGCTACACCGAAGCCCGCCTCCACCGGCTGGCAGAAGAATTGCTGGCAGATTTAGACAAAGACACCGTGGACTTCGGTCCCAACTTTGACGATACGCTTCAAGAGCCGCTCGTCCTGCCGGCGCGCGTGCCTCACATGCTCCTCAACGGGACATCCGGCATTGCTGTGGGCATGGCAACCAACATCCCCCCGCACAATCTGCGCGAACTGACGGACGCTGTCATCTTTTTGATTGACAACTACGATCGCTTGGACGACATCGCCCTGGACGAATTGATGAAGCACATTCACGGACCGGATTTTCCCACCGGCGGCATCATCATCGGGCGGGAGGGTATCGAAGCCGCTTATGGCACAGGCAGGGGCAGGCTGGTGGTGCGCGGCATGGCACACATCGAAGAGGGCAAAGGCGGCAGGTATAACATCGTCATTACGGAGATTCCTTATCAGGTCAACAAGGCGTCCCTCATCGAACGCATCGCCGAATTGGTGCGCGACGAGAAGATAGATCAAATCGCCGACCTGCGCGACGAATCGGACCGCCGCGGCATGAGCATTGTCATCGAGCTCAAGCGCGGCGCACAGCCCAAGAAAGTCCTCAACCAACTCTACAAATACACCAATCTGCAAACCACTTTTGGCGTGCAAATGCTGGCGCTGGTGGATGGCGAGCCGCGCACCCTGCCTCTCAAACGCGCCCTGCAAATCTTCATCGAACACCGCCAGACGGTCATCGTCCGCCGCACGAACCACGATTTGGCAAAAGCGCGGGCGCGTCAGCACATTCTGGACGGCTTGCTTATCGCGCTGGCAAACCTCGATGCCGTCATTCAGACCATCCGCCAATCACAGGATGCCGACGACGCCAAGACCAACCTGATAACCCGCTTCAAACTGACCGATGTGCAGGCGCAGGCAATCCTCGATATGCAGTTGCGCCGTCTCGCCGCCCTCGAACGCTGGAAAATCGAAGAGGAACACAAACAGGTCACAGAACAAATTGCCTACTTTGAAGACCTGCTCGCCCATCCCAAGAAAATCCTCGCGCTCATTCAAGACGACATGCGCGACCTTGCCGAGAAATACGGCGACGACCGCCGCACGCGCGTCGCTGCCGACGCCACCGATGAACTCAGCGAGGAGGACCTCGTCCCCGATGAGGCGGTTCTCATCAGCCTGACCGAGCGTGGGTACATCAAACGGGTGGCGGCGACCGCTTTCAGGTCCCAGAGCCGAGGCGGGCGCGGAGTGAAAGGTCATGAGACGAAGGAAGAGGATGAAGTCGTAGCGCTCATCCCCGCCCGCAGTCTCGATACGATGCTGTTCTTCTCGGATAAGGGCAAGGTCTATTCCGAGAAGGTGTATCAAATCCCCGATGCAGATCGAACCGCCAAGGGCATCCCGTTGGTGAACATCCTTGCACTGGAACCCAACGAGCGCATCACCGCCGCCATCCCCGTTTCGGATTTTTCGGCGCACGGATACTGTATGCTGGCGACGGCGCGCGGCAAGGTCAAGCGCGTGTTGATGGAAGAGTTCGCATCCGTCCGCCCCTCGGGCTTGATTGCCATGAACCTGGAGGAAGGCGACACCCTCGGCTGGGCGCGCCTCACCAGCGGCAACGACGAGGTGATCTTTGTAACGGAAAATGGTCAGGCGCTGCGCTTCCATGAGACCAAAGTCCGCGCGATGGGGCGGCAGGCGGCAGGCGTGCAGGCAATCAAACTGAGGAAGGACGATCTGGTCACCAGCATGGACGTGGTGGAGAAGGACGGCTCGCTTCTGGTCGTGACTTCGGGCGGATACGGCAAACAAACCCCGCTCAAGGAATATACTCCCAAAGGGCGCGCCACCAGCGGCATTGCCACCATTGACCAGAAAGCATTGAAGGATATCGGCAAGATTGTGGCGGCGCGTGTGGTGCAACAGGATGACGACCTGACCATCATCACCGCCAACGGTCTCGCCATTCGCATCAAAAACAAGACCGTCAAGCAGGCGGGACGCGCCACACGGGGCGTACACCTCATCAAGCCTCAACCGGGCGACAGCGTCGCCTCCGTTGCCCGCATCTCTGCCGATGACTTGAAAAAGGCAGGCGCTTCCATGATGGAAGAGGATAAGAACGAACCTCAACCTGCCTTGATATAGGGAAAGGCGGAACATGAATTAACAAGGGCGCACTTGCGCCCTTGTTTTATTTCTGCACCTACTCTGTTTGCAACAAAGCATTCTGCAACTTCGCCCCAATGCTGACGTATGTAATTTTGAAACTCATCGAAAGGAATTCCTTATGAACACTCCATACAAGCAACTGACCCGCAGTACATCCAACCGCATGATCGCAGGCGTGTGCGCAGGCTTGGGTGAATATCTCGGCATTGACCCGACCATCGTCCGCCTGTTGACACTGCTGGCGTTCTTCACCGGTTTCGGTGGAATTGCGATCGTGTATCTGATCATGGCGCTGGTCGTCCCAGAACAGCCAACGACACAATCACAGTAAACGAAAAGACGAGGGGGAGAAGCCTGGTCTTTTTTATATAGTCAAAATCCTACATGAAAGAACTTCAACTGTTATTTCACATTGCCTTCAAAAATCCAAGGTCCTCGAATTCCATATAGGTCTATTATCATTTCGTTACTGCCTATTATAGACATGGCTTCCTCGAATGACATGTCTTCAGGTTTTTGTGTAATTTCAAAGCCACATACACCTCCACCATCTGACGTGCCCGTTTTCATCTTTACCTTTATCCCGGTTTGTCCATTGTCCAATTTCTTTTGAATTTTCAAAAACGAAGCCTCAGAGCATTGCGCATTTTCATCAGGATATGCAACGATGCTGTCAATAGTAACCGTGAAATTAGATAGATCGAACTTTTGTGGAAGATTGTAGGTCATTGTAACGCAGCGTTGACCAATTCGCTGACTCGGATCGGCATCAATATAATAATCTTTCAATTCGCTGGCAGTTTCGCCTCGGAAATCCATAATTTGCTGTTTGGGCTTACCATCAATGAGTACCGGAGGGAAACGGATCTCAAGAAGTTCTCCTCCAGAGGGCGTAGCAGATAATCCCTGCTTATCGGTAACACTTGAAGCCCATATCATCCAGTCACCAGTATCAATTTGGTCAAAGCAAAAATCAATTGCCAGTTTACCATTAGCATCCAGCCGGTAATTTCCGGCGAAAAAATTGATTCCATTCGCTACTGAAATTACAAACGAAGAATCGGGAATTTCACCACCTTGGAGAGGACTCAAAGCAGAAGCGTTGTCGGTGAGATCTTGTGCACCCAAGTTAGATTGTCCGATAATGCTTTCTGCCTGAACAATCGACCCAGTCCCCCAAGAACGCGCCAATATGCCTATCAACAAAACACTTATGAACGGTACAATAAGCACGCCCCAATTCTCAACAGATCGAAAAAGTCTTGCAGTTTGTTTTTTAGTTGATTTCATTATTATCTCCAGTTATATAAACCTACAATCAGCCTACCACCATCCCGTACAATACCAACTATTATTCATTGGAAGTGGCACTGAAATAGGTGATGTATTCATCGCTCCACAGGCTTGCGCGCTGTAAGTAGGGCCTAACATTTTTGTATAAACTGTCTCATTCGGAAATGTACCGCCAGAATACGAATAACCAAAAGGTGGAGAAAAATACCACTAATTCATTTGAGCATCCTTTTTGAATTATTATCTGATGTTACGCGGTAGCGCGAGATTTATCTCGCGTTTTCGGGCGACATAAATGTCGCCCTACGAAGAAATTGCGTAAGGTGAGTTACTATTTTGCTTTTAGTGATCATGGTAAAGATACTCAACTTAACCGAGTACTTCAATACGGAAAATCCCCCATATGCTCCTTTCCCCACAAAGCCGCCTCGGTCCGTGAAGTCACTTCGAGTTTTTGATAAATCTTCTCAAAATGCTTATCGAGCGTCTTGATAGTAATGCCCAATCTCGAGGCAATGTCCCTGTTGTTTAGCCCTTCCGCCAGCAAGCGCAAAACCTGTCGTTCCCTTTCCGATAAACTACTCCACCTCTTCTCAACTTCCTCGCGCCATTTGTGCGCTCTCTTCTTCTGCCATTCATCATAAAGGCTTTCCCCCGAAGCCGCGCGGCGAATTGCCTCGATCAGCTGCTCGGCTCTCGCCTCTTTATCCAAAAAGCCAACCGCGCCAGCCTCCATCATACTGGCAAGGTACGCGTCACGATCATGTGCGGTCAAGACCAATGTAATCGTTTCGGGATAATTTTCGCGCGCCCATTTTTCAAAGGCTGAAGGGGAGAAATTGGGCATTTTCAGATCGAGCAGAATAATATGGGGGCGCAGTTCATCAAGCAATCTTTCCGCTTCTTCTCCGCTCCCTGCTTCACCGATGACATAAATATCAGGCGTTTTTTCCAGCATGGCACGAACTCCCGCCCGCAATGGCGGATGATCGTCCACGATCAATACGGAAATTTTCTTTTCAGGGTGTTTCAACATGGGTTGCTTCCTGCATTTTGTCTATACGTCATGGGGCAATTTTTACCTCCCCCAATGAATCTGTCAATCCAACTTCCCTACTTCGCCAGCGTCGGTGTACATACGCACCGAAGCAGATGCAATTGCGCTTTGCCATCTAAAGGGCTTTATCCAAACCAGCAAAAATGCATTACTGACCTGTGATGTAGATCAAAAAAGACCAGGTGAGATGCCTGGTCTTTTTGATGTTGAACTCAAATATTTCTTCACGAACCTTATTTTTCGGGCAGGGAAATCTCCGTACAAGTGGAACCCCTTGAATGCACCACGCGTATTTGCCAATCTTTGAATGCAGAGAGAGTTTCATGACCACGCAGGTTTTCAGAATACTCAAAGACGCCTTTTTCATCTGCCGATCCGCTTACAACTGTTTCCACTGCCCGATCTTTCGTTTTTGAGCCGAATATTGCGTGAACAGTTTCGTTTGGAAGGAGTCCTGTTATTCGAATGTGAACCGAATCTTCAGATATTAGATCAACAGACAGTTCAACATCAGGAAGAAGCACACATGCGGGGACAGGTGTCTCTGTCATTGGTTCTAACACCTGAACTTCCACCAGCGGAGTCGCGGATGCAGGCGGAGTTTCCAGCGGCTGACATCCGAACAAAAGCAGCGCAGCGATACTACAAATTATTACTTTGGTGAAATTGATATTCATCTGGATATCCTATATGAGATTTCTTTACCGTATACAGAAACCCTAAAGGTCTGCTTTCCCTTCGTGAATTTGAGAATTTCCAAAAAGACCTTTAGGGTTTTTCACGAGAGAAATGTACGGTAAAGCGTATGAGATAAGTTTTACGTCTGAGCGCTCACATTAAGAATACCCATTTTCTCAAGCGTTTCAATACGGAAAATCCCCCATCTTCCCCACAACGCCGTCTTTCCCTTGCTCACCTCGCCAGCGAAATAAACACATCCTCCAGCGTCGCCTCCCCCACAACGACATCGCGCACATGCACATTCTTCACCTTCAACGCTCTCAACAAATCATCTCGCTTCATCCCCTTTTCCACAATCGTCCTCAAATGATCGCCAGCCAGCCCTACGCGTAGCACCCCCTCAATTTCAGGCAGAATCTCCAATCCCGCCTCCAGCGGTTCGGCATAGACCTCCCACACATCGCCGGGGATGATGTCGCGTTTCAGGTTGGAGGGCGTGTCCATTGCCAGCAGTTTGCCGTCGCGCATGATGCCGACTCGTTCGCAGTATTCGGCTTCGTCCATGTAGTGCGTGGTGACGAGGATCGTCACGCCGTTATCAGCGAGTTCGTAGATCAGGTCCCAGAAGGCGCGGCGGGCGGTCGGGTCCACGCCTGAGGTGGGCTCGTCGAGGAAGAGCAGTTTTGGTTCATGCACCAGCGCGATGCCCAGCGCCAGCCGCTGACGCCAACCCGCCGAAAGAGAATGCGTCAGCGTGGACTCATGCCCACGAAGCCCGACCAGTTCAAGGGTCCGCGCGATGCGGGTTTTGTCGGTGATGCCGTACACGCCGCCGTAAAAAGTCAGGTTTTCCAGCACAGTCAAGTCGTCGTAAATCGCAAACTTCTGCGACATGTATCCCGCCTGTCTCCGCACTTGTTCGCTTTGTTTGAACGCGTCGAAGCCGAGCACGGTCGCTTTGCCTGCGCTTGGCTCGAGCAGACCGAGCAACATGCGGATGGTGGTTGTCTTGCCCGAACCGTTCGGACCGAGATACCCGACCACCTCGCCGGCATGCACCTCGAAATTGACATGATCCACCGCGATGAAATCGCCGAAGCGCCGCGTGAGATTTTCCACTTTGATGACCGCTTCGCTCATTTGGACACCGACCCCTTTTTTGTAGTTCCCTCATCTGGCGCGGACTTCAAGGCGAGATGGGAGGATGAAAGCGCGATGAACACATCTTCGAGGACGGGCGGCACGGAACGGAGTTCATCCACGCGACCGCCCTCGCTTCTTATCCTGGACTTGAGCCTGCTCAAAACACCTTGAGCCTTTCCTTCCCCGACGCGGAGGTGGAGTCTATCGCCGAACGCCTGCACGTCTTCGACATCTTCATCCTGATGCGCAATGTGACGAAGGAGTCCCAACGGCGAGCCGCGCAGTTCGAGGATGCGTCCGTTGAGGCGGGCGCGCAGGTTCGAGGGCGTATCTTCGGCGATGAGTTTTCCATCCTTCATGAAACCGACGCGGTGACAGCGCGAGGCTTCGTCCATGTAGGGGGTGGAGATGAGGACGGCGACGCCCCCCTCGTCCCTTCGGGGCACTCCCCCCAAATTCCCCGCATTTGGGGGGAGATGGAGGGGGGTCGAAACAAGTTTGATCACCAACTGCCAGAAATCCTGACGCGTCACGGGGTCAACGCCTGTGGTGGGTTCATCGAGCAGCAGCACGCGCGGCTTTGTGACCAGAGCAGACGCCAGTCCCAATTTTTGTTTCATGCCGCCCGAAAGTTGACCTGCTTTTCGATTCGTGAATTTCTCCAGCCCCACGAATTCGAGGATTTCCAGGCAGCGCGGCAGCCACTCGTTTGGTTTCAGTCCGCGCACTTCGGCAAAGAAGCGGATGTTTTCGAGGACGGTCAGGTCTTCGTAGAGGGAAAACCTTTGCGAGAGGTAACCGAACTGTGAACGCGCCTGTTCGGTTTGCTTGTTGATGTCGTAACCGCAGATGTGCACTTCGCCCGCGTCTGCCTTGAGCGCGCCAACGAGGAGGCGAATCGTAGTCGTCTTCCCCGCTCCGTCCGCACCGACGAGCCCGTAGATTTCGCCAGGTTTGATTTGAAGAGAGACGTCACTTACGGCTTGAACATCGCCGAAATGTTTTTTGAGGTGGGAGGCGGAGACAAGGAGGTTGTTCATGGTCGGTCGAAAGTCAAAAGTCAAAAGTCAAAGGTCGGTTGACGGTCGGACTTCGTAGTCTGCTTCGTCATCGGAAATGCGATGTTTTCGTGGGTTGGATTCCAAATACGCGATGAATTTTGCAATCTGACGGGCACAGGTTTCAGCCATAGAATAGGCGTCTTTGAATTGTTCCTCGGCAATATATTTTTGATCGAGCGCGACATAAAGTTGCGCCCGCGCTTCGCCAGCCGAGGCTTTTGCCATTCCGAGAAAATTGATGAACTGGGTATCGGTTCGGCTTTCAAATCCTTCCGCGATATTGCTCATCACAGAGATACTCGCTCGACGAATCTGGTCGCGCAAACCGAAATCCCGATTGAAACCTGCCTGATTGCTCAGCTCATAAGCCGTGTTGGTCAACTGCCTTGCAGTCTTCCACGCCTCAATCTCTTCAAAGCGAGTGATGCCCGCCATGTTATTCTCCTTTTGATATATGAATTGATATTTGACAATAGACCTTCGACTTTCGACCTTTGACCTTTATTTGAACACCACGTCCGCCGGCATACCGATCTTCAACTTCCCTTCGGGATCGCTCACTTTTAACTTTACAGCGAACACGGTCGAACTGCGTCCTGCCACGGTTTGGACGTTGCGCGGGGTGAATTCGGCTTTGTCGGCAATGTGGATGACTTCGGCGTCGAAGATGGGGCTTGCGCCCGAGGCGACGTCAATGGTGACGGAGGCGGACTGTCCAAGATGAATTTCGTTGAGGCGCGGTTCGGGGACGTAAACGGTAATTGTCAATTCGCTGATGTCCGCCATCGTCAACGCCACTGAGCCGGGCTGGACGAATTCGCCGGGTTCGACGCTGCGCGTGAGGATGACGCCGTCCATCGGAGCATAGACGGTGAGTTTGGATATTTGGGTGTCAATCAACGCCAAATTCGCTTCGGCGGTTTTGACCGCAGCGTGTGCCTGCTCCATGGCGGCTTTTGCCTGTTCAAGGGCTTTTTCGGCGGCGAGGACGGCAGGTGAATTCAGTCCCGTTTGCAGGGCGCGGAGATTGTCTGCAGCGGTGTCGTAAACTTCCTGCGCAATGATGAGATTGGAGCGGGCTTCGAGGAGGTCGTCTGCGGCGGTGGAGTCCAGCGCGTCGTCGTAAGCCTTTTGTGCGTCTTCGAGGGCAAGTTCCGCCTCATCGAGGACGATCTGGGCGGCATCGCGCAACTTTTGGCTGTCGGAGGCGCCCGAGGTTTTGTCATACACGGCTTTTGCGTTCTGGTAGGCAAGGCGCGCTTGATTGAGCGCGGTTTCGATTTCGAGGAACTTTGCGCCGCCTTCGGTCTTTTGCAAGTCTTCCAGTTTTTTCTTTGCCTCTTCCAACTTCACGGCGGCGGCGTCCACTTCGGCTTGGGCGGCGGCGAGTCGCTCGGCTTTGGAGAAGTACCAGACAGGCTGGTCGAATTGACTGGGCTTGGGCGCGCGCCAGACCGCCAGACGCGTAGCGGCTTCCTGCGCAATGGCGTTGGTGAGGGTCACGTCGTATTGCTGTTGGGCGGCGGCGTAGGCGGCGGATGCGGTGTTGAGGGCGGCTTTGGCAGAATCAACCTGGGCGGAGGCAACGGCGCGTTGGGCAGCCAGCAGGCTATCGTCGAGGGCAAGAAGCGGGTCTCCCTTCCGAACGGTTTGTCCCTCCGTCACGAAGACGTCCTTCACTCTGCCAGCCAATTCGGGCGCGATGTTGACCTGCGTCGCTTCGATGACGCCCGAGGCTTTGAGCGCGCCGTTTTCGTCGGCAGTGAGCGAACGGAAGGCGTAATAAAGGATTGTGGAGAGGACAAGCAAAATGACAACAATACGGAGGGCAAGAGGTGGTTTGTGCATGTTGAACTCCTTGACGCCCTCTCCCTAGAGAGAGGGTTGGGGTGAAGGTTAATCAAGTCGTTTTCTAAATCGCAACGCGGCGAGGGTCATGATGCCGACGGCGAAGAGGGTCATGGCAAGGACATCGGTCTGAATTATTTCGAGACCCACGCCTTTGAGCAGCAACGAACGGATGATGACAAGGTAGTAACGCAGGGGCATGAGGTAGGAAATCCATTGCAGGATTTTGGGCATGGCTTCGAGCGGAAAGAAAAAGCCCGAGAGGAAAATGCTCGGCAGGAGGGTCATCCACACCGTGAGCATGGCTTCCTGCTGGGTATTGGCGATGGTGGAGGCGAGCAGACCGATGCCCAGCCCCGTGACCATGAAGATGCCCGAAAGCAGGATGATGAGAGCGAGGTCGCCGCGAATAGGCACGCCGAACCACCAATGCCCCACGGCGAGGACTTCGATGGTATTGAAGAAGCCGAGAATAACGTAGGGCGTGAGTTTGCCGACGATGAGCTCCCAGGGGCGGATGGGCGTGACGATGAGTTGTTCGATGGTGCCGCGCTCGCGTTCGCGCACAACCGACGTCGCAGTGAGGATGGCGGCAATGGCATAGAGAATCATGCCGATTACGCCCGGGATCATGAAGTGCGCGCTGATCAAGTCGGGGTTGAACCAGACGGTGGTGCGAACTTCGACAGGCGGCTGGACGCGCAGGCTCATGCCGCTGCGCTCAAACTTTTGCAGGAGGATGCTCAAGGCGTGCGCCTGCCCGATAAGTTGTGAGGCGGAAAGCGCGGTGGAGGCGCTGGTCGGGTCGGAGCCGTCGAGGAGAAAAGCGATTTGCGCGTTCCCATCGGCGAGGCGCTGGGCGTAATCGGGCGGGATGATGACCGCTGCGCGCGCCTTGCCTGCCATGATCAAGTCTTCGATTTCAGATTCCGAGTCCACCACATAGGCGATGCGGAAGTAATCGGCGGCGCGGTAGGATTCGAGCAGGGCGCGCGATTCGGCGCTGCGGCTGCGATCCAGCACCGCCAGCGGCACGTTACGCACGTCGTTGGTGGCGGAGTAGCCGAGCAGGAACAACTGCATGATGGGAATGACCAGAATCAACATCAGCGTGCGCGTGTCGCGAAAGATTTGGATGAATTCCTTGCGGATGATGGAGAGGAGACGGGAGTTCATGGAGGCTCCAGGCTGGTGAGTGGTAAATGGTAATTACCAATGGCTAATTACCATTTACTGTAATACGCCGTGCAAATAAATATCAACATACGCATCCGCCGCGTCTTTCGGCATGAGTTTGCTGACCACCGAGTTGGAGATGATCATTTCTGTGATGAAATAGGAAATCATCATTCCGAAGAAGGAACGCAGGAACATGGCGGGATTGGATATTCGCAATCCCTTGCGGATTTTCAACATTTGCTCGAACATAGGCAGAACGCGGGGAAAAATTTCTTTCAACATCCTTGCGCCGTGTCTGCCGCCAAACTCCACAAGTTCAATCAACATGAGTTTGATGTATACGGGATTGTTGCTAAATTCAGTCACGGTGATTTTGAAGGCGTTTCGCAGGAACTCCTCGGCGGTTTCACCGGGCGCATCCATCACCAGCGGGAGGATGCGCTTGTAGGGATGCTTGTCCACGATGATGGCTTCGAAAATTTCGTCTTTGCTGGCAAAGTGATTGTAAATTCCGCCGAGCGCCAGTCCGGCGCGTTCGGCGATCTGCCGCATGGAGGTGGCGTGATACCCTTGCTCCATGAACAATTCAATCGCCGCGTCTTCGATGGCAAGGCGGGTGATTTCTCCTTTTTTGAGTCTTGTTTTGGGCATGGGAATTCTCACAAATGAAAAAATGAACGACCGTTCGTTTTTCATTGTAGTCCCAACTGGGAATATTTGTCAAGAAGAAAAAACGGAATGGTAGAATCTTGATATGCATCCCCTTTCCCCCGTCGAACAATTTACGCGCAAGCACCTGCGGCATAATGTCATCGTCAACCTGACCGATGCCGGTTTTTTTGGTGTAGCGCTGGGCTTCGCCTCGTTTGGGACGATCCTGCCGCTCTTCGTGGACACGATGACCGATTCTGCCACCCTCATCGGTCTCGTCCCCGCCATTCATGCGGCGGGCTGGCTCCTGCCGCAATTGTTCACAGCGAGTCACACTTCGCGCCTGCGGAGATATAAACGCACCGTGCTGCTCAATACCATCCATGAGCGGCTTCCGTTTGTAGGGTTTGCCATCATTGCCCTGCTCCTCCCCAAGATCGGACCGCAGGCAGGGCTGGTCGCCACTTTTCTGCTGCTCACCTGGCAGGGACTGGGAGGCGGCTTCACCGCCAACGCATGGACCAGCATGATTTCGAAGATCATGCCGTCCGACTATCGCGGCACATTTTTTGGAACGCAAGCCGCAATCGCCAATTTGTTCATCAGTCTCTCGGCGGTCGGCGCAGGGTATCTGCTGGATTGGTACGCAACGCCGCTCAACTTCGTGTACTGTTTCCTGCTTGCCGCCCTCTTTTTCACCATTTCGTGGTTGGCGCTGGCGCTCACGCGCGAACCGACAGACTACGACAAGGTCATCGAGGAGAAGCCATCTCCCTTCTGGCAGGGAGCCGCCAAAATCCTGCGCAGCAACCCCAACTTCCGCTGGTTTCTGGCGGCGCGTTTTCTCTCGCAATTTGCAACAATGGGCTTTTCGTTTTACATCATCTACGCACTGCGCCGTTTCAACGCTGAGGCAGTCGTTCTCGGCTACCTCACCGCCGCACTGACCATTTCACAAACCGCCGCTAACGTGGGCATGGGCTGGCTGGGCGACCGTTTCGGTCATCGCGCCATGCTCATCCTCGGCGCGGCGGCGGCAATGCTGAGTTCACTGCTCGCCTGGTTCGCCCCCTCGCTCGCCTGGTTCTTCCCCGTTTTCATCCTCGCGGCGCTTGCCAACGTCTCCATTTGGACAAACGGGCTGACCATGTCCACCACCTTCAGCAGCGAAACCGAGCGTCCGTTTTACATCGGGCTGGCGCAAACGCTCACCGCGCCTGCCACCATCCTCGCGCCGCTCATCGGCGGCTGGATGGCAGACACGCAAGGCTTCGAACTTACCTTCGGCATCTCCGCCCTTTTATCGCTTGTGATGTGGCTGATTTTGTGGCTGATCGTGAAAGACCCACACCCTCACTCTAACCCCGCTTCGTAAAACACTCTTCTTCAATCCCCTGCCAGGTTTCCTCGGGCAACTTCATATACCGCGTCAACAACGGATGGACGCGCGCCATCTCCTCGTACATTCGCTGCGCCACGCGGCGGATGGAAAAGTGCGCGTTGGCGGCGGAACGCAGTTGACAGAACGCATACGCCTCCCGCAGGTTGAACTGCGCCAGAACGCGGCGGTTATAACCATTCGGGACGACGTATTGCGCCATGAGGGGACTGAACTCGTACAATTTCTCGAACATCTTCGCCGCCGCTTCCATCGCCGCTTCATATCTGGACCCGAAGCCTGCCTCCACCATCAAACGCGGAGTCGCGTACCCCAGCCGCGTCGTCAGTCGCTGCGGCGTCTGCGTCATCATGCGGTGACGTTTGAACTCGGCATACGCACCCTGATCCATGACCAGGTCGAAGGTGTAGGTGCAGTATTCCAGTTCGCGGAGCGGCGCGTCGTACCTGCCCAGCCTGCCCAGCAGCGACTCGGCAAGATTGGATTTGGCTTCCTCGGTCAACGCCTCGACATGCGATAACGCATCGGCATAGGTCATTTCGCCAAAGCGATAGAGCGCCGCGGCGAGGACTTTAGTCTCGCCGTTTTTGTCGTAATCAATCAAGCGGCACCACTCATCGGATTTACGATTGATGATTTCAGGTTGACGATTGCTCAAGCCGGCAGTGGTTTCAATGAGGTAGGGGACAACATCCGCATATTTCACCAGCGTGGGCGTTTCGGCTTTGGCAACTTCCTTGACCTTTGCGCCAATCTCCCGCACCTCCGCCAGTTCGTGCGAGAGCATTTTGCGAATCATGCTTTCGATGACGCGGGCGTTGGCGGTCATGCCCACGTTGGCAAGCGCGGCGGCGGGCAGGAGGAAGCGGCACACGTCCACGTACTTGGAACGGATGCGGCGATCCCAGGCTTCGTCGGATTCGTTTTCGCGGCGCGGGAAACGCTCAAGGATGAGGGAACGGACCGGGTCCAGCGAATCGGCATAGGTCTGGAAAAGGAAGCGGACGGTCTTTATGTATTCGTCACGCAGCGGATGTCCGTCCAATTCGGCGGGAATCCAAAAATCATCCTGTCCCCATTTTTGGTAGCGCGTGGATTTTTCGGTGTAGGAGGCAAGGCGGTTGCTTTCGATGCTCTCGATGGCGAGGCGCGAAACGTTCTCGAAGGCGATGTGCAAGACGGCATGTTCCGCCACCGAGGCATGACCGTATCCGACCACCCATTTTTCGTGGAATTTCGCGGAGGACTCGTCGCTCAACTCGGCGGCAATCTCGCGGAAGGATTCGGGCGAGCGCGAGGTCTTGGCGAAGGCAACGGCAATCGTTTCGGGGCTGAGCGCGCGAGGGGAAAGCAGGTAGATTTCACGTGCGGGCATGGGGTCTCTCCTCTGAAGGTCTGGCGCATTATACCGTGCGGGCAAAGAAAAGGGCGGCTCGCGAGCCGCCCGATGTTTCATCGTCAGGTCGTTTCAATTGTTCGCTTCATCCGTAATGTGATCACGAATATCACAACCAACGACAGCAGGTACAACCCTCCATAAACTTGATAGGACAGCCCTTTTGAACCAAGGATGAAAAAGAGCAATGTAAACAGGATGAACAGCGCAAATTGCAAAGACGCCCACATTCGCAGGGAGCGCCTGCTGTGCAGGTCGGTGCTGAAGCGCAGAGCGAGAGAGTCAAGCAGGAGGAAATACAACCCAAACGCCAGAAACTCACCCGTTTCGAGAAGAATCTTCAGCCAGGCAGGGGTGACGAACCAACGCCAGAAATTCAACTCGAAGGAAAGGGGCCAGAGCAGTCTCACTCCGCCAAACCACAACACAAGGTCAAGGGCAATGTGCATCAGAATCCCTGCGCCCAAGCCGTTGCCGAAGTTCTTCCATTTTTCGTTCTTCAACGCGAGCGAGAGGATGTAGAACACAAAGATCACTGCCAAAACGGTAAAGAGGCTGTGCGTGAATGTGCGGTGGTAGCCTTCGGGGTTGGGTAGTTTGGCAAGCACAGCATAGGCAACGACAAAGTTATCCAAATCGGGAAACACGCTGCCCAGCACCACCCCAAGCAAAAACCATTCCCGTTTTGGCATCCACTTGCGGGATGCAATGGCAACCATTCCGTGAATTCCAGCCTGCGGCATGAGAGTCTCCTTGATGTATCTGATACAACCCTGCGCAAACAAAAAGGGAACGGCTTACGCCGTTCCCAGAATTGCGCGGGTTTGTTCCACATCGCGCCTGATCTGCTGAAGGAGCGCCTCCACCGAGTCGTACTTCAACTCGTCGCGCAGACGGGCGATGAACTCCAACCGCAGCATTTCGCCGTAGATGTCGCGGTTGAAATCGAGCAGATATGCCTCCACGTTGATGGTTTGCTTGTCGGGTGTGAAGGTGGGGTTGGTTCCGAGATTGACCGCCGCCATGTATCGCTCACTGCCAAGATACGCCCAGCAGGCATAGATGCCGCCCGCAGGCAGGACCTTTTCACGGGCATATTCGAGATTGGCGGTAGGGAAGCCGATGGTTCGCCCGCGCCGGTCGCCGTTCGTCACCAGTCCCTGCAATTGATAGGGATGTCCCAATAAACGGGCGGCTTCCTCCACCTTTCCGACGCTGATCAGTTTGCGGATTTCGGTGGACGAGACGACGCCGCTTTCGTCGCCCAGGGCTGATACCGTTTCGACGCCGTATCCCAACTCCAAGCCGATTTCAGCCAGCCGCGCGGCGTTGCCTTCGCGATCCTTTCCCAGCGTGGAGTCGTAGCCGAGGATGAGGCGCACCAGCCCCAGTTGAGTCTTGAGGCGTTTCATGAAGTCGTAGGCGGTGATCTCGGCAAGTTGACGGTCGAAGGTCTGCGTGATGACCACGTCCACGCCGAATTCGCCAAGCAGCCGGGCGCGTTCGCCGGGCAGGGTGAGCAGTTTGATGTCGCCGCGCCCAAAGACTTTGGCGGGATGCGGGTCGAACGTTAAAACGACGGCAGGCAGCCCATCGGCATGGGCGCCTGCCACCAGTTTGTTGATGATTTGTTGATGCCCGCGGTGGACGCCATCGAACACGCCGACGGTCAGCCATGAACCGGGGAGGGTGACTTCCTCAAGGGAGCGGTAATGCAGCATGGCGGGAGTTCGCTCTCAGCGGTTCGGGAGGCTGGAGCAGAATATCTGTTAGTCGCTGGTAAAGAAGACTTTTTTGGGCTGCCAGGCGGGGGCGCCGTCTTCATCAATGACGCATTCCAGCAAGGCAACCAGTTCGCCTTGGGTGCTGACGCCGCGCACACGTTTGCCCACCGGCGTATCGGCTTCGGCTTTGACGCGATGACCGTGACGCACGCCTTCCACTTCATCCGGGTTGAGTTCGATGGCGGGCCAGTCGGCGAGCGCTTCGGCGGCGGGAATCAGATATTGATACCAGTTGCCTGCCTGAAACGCTTCTTGCAGTTTGCGCAGGGGTACGGCATCGCGCAGGGAGAAACGTCCGCTTTTGGTACGGCGCAAGCCAACCAGGTAAGCGCCGCAGCCGAGTTTTTCACCGAGGTCATTTGCCAGCGAGCGGACGTAGGTGCCGGACGAGCAATGCACGTCTATGACCACTTCGGGCGGCGCCCATTCCAGCACTTCGAGGTGATGGACGGTGATTTTGCGCGGCGCGAGGTCCACCTCTTCGCCTTTGCGCGCCATTTCATACGCCTTGCGTCCCTGCACTTTGACGGCGGAATAAGGCGGCGGCGTCTGTTCGATTTCGCCGATGAAGGTTTTCAACACTTCTTCGAATTGCTGTTCGGTAATATTGATGGGCTGATTGCTCTGGGTAAATTTTCCATCCGCATCGAAGGTGTCGGTCTTGGCACCAAGACGGATGATGGCTTGGTAACGTTTGTCTGAGGCAGAAACATATTCACTCAACCGCACCGCCGGTCCTACCAGAATGACCAGCACGCCGGATGCGCGCGGGTCCAAGGTGCCGGTGTGACCTGCCCGGCGCAGACCGGTGCCGTTGCGGATTGCCTGCACTACATCGTGGGATGTCATGCCCACGGGTTTATCCACAACCAGCACGCCCGAGATGGCGTTTTTAATATCCTGACTGTTCATTTTTCCTCCTGAAGTATTCATGCTTCTAATTATGACACAATTATCCGATTTATAGTTAGAGTCCCAACATTTCGCGGGTTGTTTTTAGTACCAATGGTTGAACCTCTGCGAGTTTTCCCGGTATATCTGCCCCTGCCGCGGCAGCATGCCCCCCACCGTTGAAATGCTTTGCCACCTTTGAAACATCAATGTCCGGCTCCAAAGCGCGCCAGGAAATTTTCACATGATTGTCGTTTTGTTCGACGAAAACCATTCCCACTTTGTTCCCGTCAATGGCGGAAATCATGTTGATGAGGTCGGCGTCGTCGTTGCCGCCATAGCCTGCACGTTTGCGATCTTCAAGCGTGAGCGTACCCCAAACGATGCCGTTGGCGTGTTCCAAACTGGAAAGACCTGCGCCCCAATATTTTGCCGCAGGGAATGTTTTTTTGACCAGCGAGCGCAGGTACAGGTCCGGCATGTTGACGCCGGTTTCCATGAGCATGGCGCACTGGCGAAGCGCCTCGGGGGTGGTATTCGAGGTGCGGAAGCCAAGCGTGTCGGTGATGATGCCGGTCAGCAGCGCGGCTGCGATGGGTTTGGTGATGGCGAAGCCCCATTCCGGCAGGTGATTGGTGAGGATGGCGGCAGTTGCCACCTCGTCGGCTTCGATGAGGTTGATTTTGCCGTACTTCTCGTTGGTGATGTGATGGTCAATGTTGATGTCGGGCTGCCCGAAGTTTTCAAAGACCTTGCCCGTGCGTTTGAAATCGGCGCAGTCCACAGTGATGAAGGTGTCGTATTCGCCGCTGGGCGCTTTGAGGACGAGTTCGCTGCCTTCCAAATGTCGGAAGGAGGCGGGGATGCCGTCTGCCAACACCATCTGCACCGATTTGCCGGCGTCCATGAGCGCCAGCCCCAAACCGAGCAGGGAACCGATAGCATCGCCATCCGGGCGGACGTGCGACGCCACTATCACTTTGTTTGCTTTGGCAAGCCGTTCTTTGATCGCCCCTGTTGTTTCTTTGTCCATTTCTATTTATCTCTCCGTGCGTTTTACCATAAATATAACGTTGCAATGGTTAAGGGTATATTAAGACTTTTATCGTTTTTTGTTTCTCAATTCCGCCAGCAGTCTTTCGATATGGTCGGCGTTTTCGGGCGTCATATCCCAGTGGAAGCGCAGACGGGGAAAGGTGCGCAGTTCGATGCGCGAGGCGAGCGTCCGCCGGATGAAACCGGCAGCAGATTCCAGTCCGGCAAGAACGTCTTTGGAACGCGAAACGCCCTCCACCGCAGAGACGTAAATATCCGCATACGCCAGCTCCTTATCCACTTTCACGTCGGTGACGTAGATGAGATGCAGGCGCGGGTCGCTGATTTCGCGGATAAGCATTTCCGAGAGTTCTTCGCGGATGCGGTCCGCGATGCGCTGAAGTCGTAGACCGGATGGCATGTCGCGTTTCCTTATTCGAGGAGGTAGCAAACCAGTTGATCGCCGACCTGAATGTCTTTGAAATTCTTGAAACCAACGCCGCACTCGAATCCCTGGCGGATTTCCTTGACGTCCTCTTTCTCATGGCGCAGCGAACTCATTTCGCCCTCATAGACGATGTCGCTGCCGCGATACAACCTGACCTTTGCGTTGCGGCGCAGTTCACCTTCGGTTACACGGCAGCCTGCCACTTTGCCGAACTTGGAAGCGGTGAAGACCGCCAGCACCTGAGCGCGCCCGATGATTCTTTCCTGCACCACCGGCTCGAGCATACCTTTGAGCGCCTTTTCGATGTCTTCGGTCATGCGGTAGATGATGTCGTAGAGGCGAATATCCACGCCTTCTTTTTCAGCGAGGCGGCGGGCGGAAACATCCGCCTGGACGTTGAAGCCAATGATGATGGCGTGAGAAGCGGATGCAAGCATGATGTCGTTATCGGTGATGTTGCCGGTTTCGGAGTAGATGATTTTGATGCCAATCTCGCCGCCGCCCAGTTTATTCAACTCGGAGACGATCGGGTCGAGCGATCCCTGCACATCCGCCTTGACGATCAGGTTGAGTTCTTTTGCCTCGCCGGCTTGAACATTGGCAAACAAATCCTCCAGCGAGACCTTCTTCCTTGACTGCGCCTGTTCTTTCGCCGCGTTCAGCCGCTCCGTCACGATGACGCGCGCTTCCTTTTCCGAAGGCACCACCTGGAACAGGTCGCCGGCGGAGGGGACTTCATTCAATCCCAACACCTGCACCGGCGTGGAAGGACCAGCCTTTTTGACCGGTTTCCCTTTGTAATCGGAAAGGGCGCGCAGTTTGCCGTAGGCGGTACCTGCCACCACCACATCGCCCACAGAAAGCGTGCCGTTTTGAACGAGGAGGGTGGCAATGACTCCCTTGCTTTTATCCAATTGCGCTTCAATGACCGTTCCAATCACCTTGCCGGCCGGGTTGGCGTTGATTTGCATATTATCCGCCACCAGCAAAATGGCTTCGAGCAAATCGTCTATGCCCTGCCTCATCTTGGCAGAGACCGGGATGACCATGGTGTTGCCGCCCCATTCGTCCGGCACGAGTTCCTGCTCGGCAAGTTGTTTCTTGACCAGGTCGGGGTTGGCGTTGTCCTTATCCACCTTGTTAAGCGCCACAATAATCGGCACGCGCGCCGCCTTGGCGTGGGCAATGGCTTCCTTCGTCTGTGGCATGACGCCGTCATCCGCCGCCACGACGAGGATGACAATATCCGCGCCCTGAGCGCCGCGCGCCCGCATCTGCGTAAAGGCGGCGTGACCGGGCGTATCCAGGAACGTAATCAGGCGTCCCTTCATCTCCACCTGATACGCGCCGATGTGCTGGGTGATTCCGCCCGCCTCGCCCGCCGCCACATTCGTCTGGCGAATGGCGTCCAGCAGGCTGGTTTTACCGTGATCCACATGCCCCAAAATCGTTACCACCGGCGGACGCGGCTTCAACTTCGTCTTATCTTCGCCGGCAATCATTTGCCGCCACAGAGGAATTTCACCGCTTTCAACCGCCGCCTCTTCAACGACTTCGGGAACGGCTTCAAACCCATACTCCCCCACCACAATCGCGGCAGTATCGAAATCCACGGACTGGTTGATGGTTGCCATCACCCCGTTGGACATCAGTTTTTTGATTAAATCAATGGGACTCTTACCGATTTTCTGCGCCAAATCGCGCACTACAATACTACTCGGCAATTCAATCTTGTTTCCGTTGTTACTCATGGGACCTCCACAAATCAGCAAAACGCAAGTCTGCAGCCATGCAGAGCAAGGGAAATGGCGGTGCGCAGGCTTGCAGTTTGCGCACTTTCGCCGGCGGAGCCCCGTGAGTTGTCTACGGCTTACATCACAGGGTCTCCCCTTCACTTGCCTCTTGCGGCAATGAGTTCATAAAATCTTCAAGCGTTGCGCGCTCGTCCGGAGAAATCGTCGTCTTCAGAGCATGGGCAAGCGCGCCCCTCAAGCCTCGTTCCCAGCAGTCGCGGCGGTCATGCAGGTAGGCGCCCCGCCCCGCCAGTTTGCCCGTCGGGTCAATCTGCACGCCCTGGGCAGTTCGCACAATGCGGATCATTGTCCGTTTGGGCAGAACTTCACGGCAGCCCACGCACGTCCGCTGGGGCACATGCTTTACACGCTGAACAGGCTTCTTTTTAGGCACCTTCGGTCTCGCGCAAAGGTTTACCAGTCCTCGCCGAAGTCATCGCCACCGCGCTTATGCTTCTTGCGGCTGACCACTTCGCCAAGTTTTTCATCGTACTCCAGCGCCACGCCTTTCTTCTTGCCTTTTTTGCCTTTCTTCTTGTCCTTCGACTCTTCATCCTCATCCACGGCAGCAGTTTGGAAGATTTCCGGCTTGAGGGAGAAGAGTTCGTCCAGCGAGACGCCATCCTTGTGACCTTCGTCCTCCGCCTCTTCGGCGGCTTTCTTCGCTTCTTTCTTCGCCGGCGCCTGTTTCTCGGCAACGGGCATTTCTGCCGCTGGAGGTTCGGTCGCCGCTTCTGCCGCGGGTTCGGTCACAGCCTCGGGAGCAGGAGCAGGCTGCGGCTCGGCGGGAGGCGGCTCGGGGAAGGTCAACGCGGCAAGGGCTTCTTCGATGTTCTGAATGGCTTTCGGTCCGATGCCGGGCAGTCCGAGCACGCTGTTGGGGTCGAGTTTCATTTTGACCATCAAACTGCCGACCGTTTCAATGCCGGCTTCGGTCAGAATGTTATAGACGTGTTCCTTGATGCCCGCCTGTTCGAGCGGCATGGAGAATGCCGCCGCCGGCACGCCCGCCTGTTCGGCAAGCGAGACGTTCACTTCCGCCACGCGCACCGCTTCGGCTTTCATTTCGCTGGTGCGGCGTTCTACGCGGTCAATGAACTTGGCGAGCATGTCATACTCTTCCGGCGTGACAGGTTTGCCCTCCGCCTTTTTGGCGAGGACTTCCTCCACAGCAGGAATGGATTCGACGGCGCCGGGCAGCAGCGCGGCAAGTTCGGGATCGTTTTGCAGTTTGACGATAGTCTCGGCGGCGGCTTCGATGATGGATTTGATGTCAATGCGCCAGCCGGTCAGTTTGGCGGCGAGGCGGGCGTTCTGTCCGTCGCGCCCAATTGCCAGACTCAACTGGTCCTCACTCACCACAACAGTCGCGGTACGCGCGCCTTCCGAGTCGGCGAGGTACACCCCTGTCACACGCGCCGGGCTGATGGCTTTGGTAATGTACACCAGCGGGTCGGGATGCCATTCGATGATGTCAATCTTCTCGTCATGCAATTCTTTGACGATTGCTTGAATGCGCACGCCCTTGATGCCCACGCACGCGCCGACCGGGTCAATGCCCGGCTGGGTGGCGCTCACCGCCACTTTGGCGCGGGCGCCCGGCTCGCGGGCAATGGCACGAATCTCCACCACGCCGTGATAGATTTCCGGCACTTCGTTTTCGAGCAGGCGGCGCAGGAAATTGCGGTGCGCCCGCGAGAGGATGATTTGCGGACCGCGCGGTCCGTCCTTCACTTCCAGCACCACCGCGCGGATGCGGTCATGCACTTTGAAGCGCTCGCCAGGGATGCGCTGGCTGGCAGGCAGCGTGCCTTCTGCCTTCATATCCAGCCCGACGGTGGTGCTTTGCGCGTTGGTCGCCTGCACCACACCGCTGACGATTTCACCGATTTGCCGCTCGAAGTACTGCATCTGGTTGGCGCGTTCCGCTTCACGGATGCGCTGCTGGATGACCTGACGCGCCGTTTGCGCGGCAACACGTCCGAAATCGGCGGGCGTGGATTCGACGATGACCATGTCGCCCACCTGCGCATCCGGCTTGACCTTGCGCGCCTCTTCCAGCAGGACTTCGGTCTTGGGTTCGATGACGTCTTCGACGACTTCCTTTTCGGCAAAGACGGTTACCTTGCCGGTTTCGGGGTCAATCCTGGCTTCCACGTGCTGGGCAGCAGATGCGCCCACAGCCCGCCGATAGGCTGACACCATCGCGGATTCGATCGCGGAAATAATCACTTCCTTGGAAAGTTGTTTGTCTTCCAACACATCGTTGAAAGCCAGGAGAAATTCATTCTTCGCCATGCCGGTTGCTCCGTGTACTCCTTATTACAAGCAGAAAAGTGGGGGGCGCCCACTTCTCGGTGTGTTCGATCATCAGTTCGACGTGCGCCCATATTTTAGCACGGTGGGGGAAAAGTTGCAAGATATAATACGGGAACAAATGTGCAAAGGAGCAAATGTGCAAACATACAGAACTGAAGAGTTTTTGAAAAATGAGCGAAAAAGAACCAACCTTTGAAGAATGGCAAAAGGCAGTCCCCGAAACAATACGGGCTGAAAAATTCTGGTCATTGATTGCTTATCAAAAAGCCCTGTATCTTTACAGCCTCCTTTGGGAGGATACCGAGAAATGGCGGAAGGATGAACGCGGTCAGGCGCTTTCAAAACAAATCATTGGAAGTTCCGATTCGATCTGCTCAAATATCGAAGAAGGCTTTGGACGCGACTTGGGAAAACAACTTGTGCAATTCTACGTTTATTCCCTGGGATCTGCCCGCGAAACAAAAGGACGGATATATCGAGCAAAGGCATTTTACACACTCGAAACTCTCAACAAACGGCTCAACCTCGCCAGTGAAGTTGTTGCCCTCATCCTGACCGAAATTAACCGCCAAAAGGGACGCTAACCCCTGTCCATTTGCCCATTTGCCCATTTGCCTATTTGCTTATTTGCCCATCTTTCACATCAGAAATCCATGACTCACAGAAACCTCACCAAAGCCGCATTGCGCGGTGAACCCTCCTACGTTTGGCGGGCAGGACAGCAGCGCCGCCTCGAAATGATTCTCAAAGCCGCCGGCGAACGCATCCGGGGAAGAATCCTCGAAAACGGATGCGGTGTCGGCATGTATGTGGAACACCTCTCCCCTTTCGGCGGGACAGTCATCGGGCTGGAATACGATTTCGAACGCGCCGCTGAAGCGCGCCTCCGTTCCCCCCACATTCTCAACGCCGCCGGCGAAACTCTGCCGTTTCCCTCTTCGACCTTCGACCTGATCCTCAGCCACGAAGTCATCGAACACGTGCAGGATGACCGCGCCGCCATCCGTGAAATGATACGAGTACTGCGGCCCGGCGGGCGCGCCGTCATCTTCTGCCCCAACCGCGGCTATCCCTTCGAGACGCACGGCATCTACTGGCAAGGAAAATATCACTTCGGCAACAAACTGTTCGTCAATTACCTGCCGCGTTTTCTGCGCGACAAACTCGCTCCGCATGTCAGGGTCTATTCGGCGCAAGACATGAAAGCGCTGTTTGCCGATTTGCCCATCCGCATCATCGAGCAAACCATCATCTTCGGCGCATACGACAACCTCATCAGCCGCTTCGGCGCGTTTGGCAAATTCCTGCGAGCCGTCCTGCAGTTTCTGGAAAAAACACCCCTGAAGGTCTTCGGCTTGTCTCACTTCTGGGTTGTGGAAAGAACATAGAGGCGTCCCATGCTCGACAACACTCAATTTAACCGGATCGCTTTTGCCATGCCCTTCCTGCAAAAAGCGGACGAGACCCTCAAGCGTGAACTCATGCGGCACGCCCAGTTTGCCCGCATCCCCGCCGGACACGACATCTTCGTGGACGGCGACCGCGTGGACGGAATTGCACTTCTTCTCTCTGGCGTGGTGCGCGTCTATAAAATCGGCGAGACCGGACGGGAAATCACCCTCTACCGATTCGGCTTGGGGCAGAGCTGCATCCTGAGCGCCAACGCCATTCTGAGCCAGAAATCCTTCCCTGCCATTGCCACTGTGGAGGAGGATGCCGAGGCGGTCATCATTCCCGCTGAAATTTTCCGCACATGGGTCAATCAATATGACTTGTGGCGCGAGTTCGTCTTCGACCTGCTCTCCGAACGCCTCGCCACCGTGCTGGCGGTGGTGGACGAGGTGGTTTTCAAACGCATGGATCGCCGAGTCGCTTCCTTTTTGTTGAATCAGGCTCAGGTCCAGAATCCGATGCGCATCACCCATCAGGAAATCGCCGCCGAGTTGGGCAGTTCCCGCGAGGTGATCAGCCGTATTCTGGAGGACTTTTCCAAAGCGGGGTTGATCGAATCGGGGCGGGGAACCATCGAAGTGTTGGATTTGGAGGGATTGGAATCTCGCGCAGTTATGTGACTTTATCACAGACAGAATACAGGAAACCTCCTAGAATGTGGGCATCAAAATCAATCAACCAAAGGAGAGTTACCATGAAACGCAATATGTCCAATACCGACCGTATCATCCGCGTCATCGTCGCCGCCTTGTTCGCCTACCTGTACTTCAGCGGCGCTGTGACGGGCGCCTTCGGCATCGTCCTGCTGGTGGTGGCGGCAGTGTTCGTGCTGACTTCGATTGTGGCGTTCTGCCCGCTCTACGCGCCCTTCAAATTCAGCACCTATAAGGGCTAATTCGGCGATGCGACGCAGCGTCCCGAAGGAAGTCAAAACCTTCGGGACGTTTCCGCTTCTTTACCTGACCATGAACCTGACTCAATTTCAACAGGCTGTTTCCTCCTCCGGCAAACCCGTCGTGGTGGACTTTTGGGCGCCGTGGTGCGCGCCCTGCCGGCTGACCAAACCCATCCTCGAAACACTCGCGCGGGAATACAAGGACAAGGTCGCCTTCCTGCCCGTCAACGCGGACGAGTCGCGCGAATTGCTTGAGCATTTTCGGATTTTTGGCATTCCCACCGTGCTGACCCTGCGGGACGGCGAAGTGGTGGGACGCGTAACCGGCGCGCAGAACGAAGCGGCGTATCGCGCCCTGTTCGAGGCGCTGGCGGAAGGCAGGCAAGTGAAAATCCCCTTATCCCCTTTCGACCGCATGTTACGGCTCGGCGTCGGCGCATTGCTGGCGATGGTTGGCATTTCGACCGGCAACTGGCTGGTTTTGGGAATCGGCGGGATCGTCGCGTTTCTGGGCGTCTATGACCGTTGTCCCATCTGGCGGGCGCTGACAGGGTTGCTCTCCTCCAAAATCCTGCGCAAACCCTCCTGATGAGTCATCTTTCTCCTAGCGACCTGACAGTTTCAAATGAGACGCTGAAAAACGCAGATAAATGCAAAAAACTTAATCACTCACCTTACGCAGTTCCTTCGTAGGGCGACATTTATGTCGCCCGAAAACGCGAGATAAATCTCGCGCTACCGCGTAAGGTGAGTTAATCAGCGTAAATCAGCGTTCATCTGCGTCCCAAAACAAAAGTGTCGGGTGGCTGGTCTTTCTCTAAAAGCAACAAAGCGGACGGGAATTCCCGACCGCTTTGTTTTTTGTTTTACACAGAAACCCTAAAGGTCTGCTTTCCCTTCGTGAATTTGAGAATTTCCAAAAAGACCTTTAGGGTTTTTCACGAGAGAAATGTACGCTAGAGAGTTGGAAATCAGGTTTTAGAAGCCGGTGCTGGCAAACCATGCCCCGCCTGGGCTGGTCACGAACAGAATAGGCGCAATACACGGCTGAGGCAGTTCAACGGTATCTTTGATGTGCGCGTTCCCTGCCGCATCCGCCGGGAAGAGACCCGTCGAAACATTGACGGTTATCGGATTTCCGCTCGCATCCTTGCTCAGGCAACTGATGATGACCTTGAAATTCGGCACGGTATTAATGCCGGCAAGTCCGCGGTCAATCACCGCCTGATCGTTGGGATCGAACACCAATCCCTTGACCTTCACATCCACCATGCCTTCCGGGCTGACCTTGCCCTTGCCAAAATAAATAACCCAGGGCAAACCGCCGCCCGGCACGCCGCGGATGGCATTCGCCGAGCCGGTGTACGGACGCGGCACGCCGATCATCGAATTGAATTCCAGCAATTTCGACTCATCGGCGTTTGCTGTGGATACTGACCCTGCGAACAGGAATGTACTGAGCGCCAGCATCAGTGTCAGGGTGAGAAGCATAAGTTTTTTCATTTGTTCCTCCGTGAGTGGTTGGGGTTTGACGACCTCTTGGTCCTCACCCCTTAATACGCCGCCGCATAGCGTTTTGGATTTCGACCTCATCCCGCCGTGACCAAACAACACAAATTCGGTACAATCAACCCGTGACAGACTCAGAGGAAAGCCAACTGATTGCCAAAATTGCACGAGGAGATGAACGTGCCTTTTTGGAAATCTACGACCGCCACGCCAGCCGCGTGTACGGTCTCACCCTGCGCATTCTCGGCGACCCCATGCTGGCAGAAGAAGCCGCACAGGATACCTTCCTCAAACTCTGGAGCCGCGCCCGTCAATACCTCGCCGAACGCGGACCCTTCCTCCCCTGGCTATTGACCATCGCCCGCCGCGTCGCGCTCGACCGCCTCCGTCTCGAATCCCGCCGCCCCGCCCTCTCCGATTCCACCGACCCCGACCAAACCTGGCAAAACATTCCTGACAGCGATTCAAACACGGACGAAGCACGCTGGCGCACTTTATATTTCGCCGTGCAAAACCTGCACCCCGACCAGCGCGCAGTCATCGAACTTGCCTATTATCAGGGCATGAGCCAGAGCGAAATTGCCGAAGTCCTCGGCTTGCCTCTCGGAACCGTCAAAACCCGCCTGCGCGCCGCCATGCAAAATCTACGTGAAATCTGGAGCAAAACCTAAATCCAATTTTTCCGCCCGCAACGTATCCTTATTTGGAGTGAAAGCACATGACGCCCGACGAACATACTCTCTTTCGTGAAAACATCCCCGCCTACGCCCTCGGCGCGCTGGACGCGGACGAAACCGCCGCCCTCGAAACGCACCTCGAAACCTGCGCATCCTGCCAGACCGAACTGGCTGAATACCGCGCCCTGAGCCAATCCCTGCTGACGGCTGTCCCGCCCAAACAACCGTCTGCCGCTTTACGCAAACGCCTGCGAAGTCGCCTGCCCGGCGCGCAAAGACCCGCTCAACCGCGCTGGAATTTCTCCTTCACCCCCGCCTTGGGATTGGCGGTTCTTGCCCTGTTCATTCTGAACGTCTTCTCCCTCATTCAATTGCGGCAAATTCAGGCGCAACAAGCCGCCCTGCTGACCCGCGTGGAAAACGCCCAAGTGGCGCTGACCTTTCTCTCCTCTCCGAACGTGCAAACCCTGCCCATCGAAAGCGAACAAGCCAGCGGCACACTTTTGCTCGACTGGGAAAACAATCAAGCCGTATTGGTCACCCGCAACCTTCCTCCTCTGCCCCCGGAACAAACCTACCAAATCTGGTTGGTACAGCCCGATAACGGAAGAGTAAGCGCTGGAACCTTCCATCCCGAAAGCGGAGGAACTTACACCATCCAACCCCTTTCCCCCTCCCAGCCCTTTGCCAACTACCTCGGCATCGGCGTCACCATCGAGCCGGCCGGCGGAAGCGATGCCCCAACCGGAAAACGCGTCCTGAAAGTTGATTTTTGACAACCCCTTTCCATTTGGAGACACCCTGCATCTAGTAATAGTTACAGGGTGTCTTTTTGATTCATCGTCCCCGAAGGGGGTTCATGTCGCCTGAAAACGCGAGATAAATCTCGCGCTACCGCGTAACATAAGTCACTGGCTCTTCTGTGAATAACAGAAAAAAAACATTCGGGATAAACGTTCGCGTCCGAAAATTTACCGGCGAGGCGCTGAGTTCGCAGAGATTTTTTGGGGACTCCGCGTTCCCTGCGCCGTTGCGGTGAGAAAGCCGATTCACCTCATCCAACCCTTCCGCAGGAAACTGCATAACGAAATATAATCCACCCTGACCATGAAAACCTTCAAACTCATCTTTCGTCTCTTCGCCGATGCCTACCGAGAATGGTCGCATGACCGTGCGGCGCGGATTGGCGCGGCGTTGGCGTATTACGCCCTCTTCTCCCTCGCCCCGCTCCTTGTCATCATGATCACCATTGCAGGAGCGGTGTATGGAGAGGCGGCGGCGGAGGGGAAGATTGTCGCAGCCATCACAGATCAAGTAGGTCCCGATACTGCGGCGTCCGTTGAACGCCTGCTGGCGGATGTTCACGCCGCCGGCTCGCGTCTGGTTTCCACAGTCGTCAGCAGTATCCTTCTCATCATCGGCGCGACCAATTTCTTCAGTCAGTTGCGCGATGCGCTCAACACCATGTGGAACGTGCGCCGCAAGCCGCGCAATCACTTCCTGGGCGGCGTCATCGAAATCGCCCATGACCGTCTGCTCGCCACCGTCATGGTGCTCAGCCTGGGCATCCTTCTCTTGGCGGCGCTCGCCATCAGCGCCAGCCTCACCGTGCTGAACGGGTGGCTGCAAACCATCATCACCCCCAACACATCTTTTCTCTTGAAAGGCGGAAACCTGCTGACAGGCTTGGGCTTGATGACCCTGCTCTTTGCCCTCACCTTCAAACTTCTGCCCGATGTGAAAATTGCCTGGCAGGTTGTGTGGGTGGGCGCGCTCGTCACCTCCGCGCTATTCAACCTGGGCGCGTTTCTAATCGGTCTCTATCTGGGCTATGGCAAGCCGCAAACCATCCTCGGCGCGGCAGGGTCGCTCGTCGTCCTGATGATCTGGATGGCATATACCGCGCAAATCATTTTCTTCGGCGCAAAGTTTGCCCTGGTGTATGGCGCCGCCATCGGCAAGCCTATCGTACCCGCCGCAAATGCAGTCGCCATGAAACTCGCCGTCGCCGACGATTTGCTGGAAGAATAAAAAAAAACCGCCTCACGGGCGGTTCAGCGGCGCACGAAAATCGTAGATGCCATCCCTCACCCCCCACTGCTTCTGACAACTCGGACATTCGAGATAAGCGGATTCATCCTTCAAAGGCGACGTTCCACAATCGGGACATTTGAACAACTCTAAAAGGGACGTTATCCGCTTCGGACTCCCCCCAGCCTGATTCCCCAAAACAGCCTTCACAAACACTGACGGCGTCAACTGCCACCACGCCCCCGTCCACTGGAGCAGCGCGTCAAGAAAGACCAATATCCTCGTGGGAACGAGACGCTTGAGGAGCCCCACGCGGAAATGAGAGAGGGTAAGCGTCCGCACGACGGTGAACCCCAACATCTCCAGCCACTGCCGAACAGCCTTGGGGTGAAAGTCGAAATTCAACTTCACAAACTCGACCGGCTCCCGCGTAAACGGACTCCACTTTTGCCTGCCGAGCAGGTAGCGAAAGATTGCCTTGAGATTCTGCTTGTTGGCGAATTCGAGGATGAAGGTCCCGCCGGAGGCGAGGGCGTTTTTTACCTGTGCCAGGGCGCGGGGAGCGTCTGCCATGTGATGCAGGACGCGAATCATGGTCGCCGCGTCGAACACCCCATCCACAAAGGGCAGACGGTAGGCGTCCGCCGCGACGTAGATATATTTGTCCGATGTGCCGAGGCGCGCCTGCGCCTGCTCCAGTTGGGTGCGCGAGTAATCGAGCAGGACAATGCGGTCGAAGCCGATGTAACGGGGGGTGTTTCGCCCGGCGCCCGCCCCGAGTTCGAGCAGGAGGCGTCCGCCCGCAGGCAGCAGGCGTTTGATGGCGATGGCTTCGACGCGGTCTTCGTATTCGCGCCCGCCCCGATCCCAAAAGGAGGTTTGGTAGTCGGAGCCTTCGTAGTTGCAAACGGGAGGGTGAGTCATGAGTCTGATAGTCGTTGGTGTGATAGTCTATGGTCTAATAGTCGCCGGTCTGATAGTTGCTGGTTTGAGCACAGCGACGGATGGTCATGAGGCAAAATAGAAACTCGGACGGCGGGATATTGTACCCCACCGCCCAAGTTTTTGCCTTTTTGACTATTCGACTATTTGACTCTTTGCCTATTTGCCTACTTGCCTATTTGCCTATTTGACTCTTTGCCTCACTCCCATTGAATCCGCGTCCGATGGCGCGATAGGTGAAGCCCAGTTCGCGCATGCGTGCCGGATCGTAGATGTTGCGTCCATCGTAGATGACGGGAGTTCTAAGCAGCGCCCTGACCTTTTCGAGGTCGAGTTGTTTGAATTCGTTCCAGGGGGTGACGACAATCAGCGCATCGCAGCCTTCCGCCATTTTGTACACATCATCGAAGATTTCGACGGCGGGCATGAGCGGAGCGGCGGTTCCTCGCGCCACCGGGTCGTAGCCGCGCACCTGGGCGCCCCCGGCAATGAGGGCGTTGGCGATGTCAACCGAGGGGGCGTCGCGCATGTCGTCGGTGTTTTCTTTGAATGCCAGCCCCAGCAAGCCAACGACTTTGCCTTTGAGACTGCCGCCAAGCATGGACTCTACTTGTTTGGAGACCTGTTTGCGGCGGTCATAGTTGACGTTCATGACTTCGTTGAGGATGCGCGGGTTGAGTCCCCTTTCTTTTGCCATGTAAGCGAGCGCCTGCACGTCCTTGGGGAAGCACGAGCCGCCCCAGCCCAGACCGGCATCGAGGAAGTGCCGTCCAATGCGGGCGTCGTAGCCCATGCCGGCTGCCACCTCTTTCACGTCCGCGCCGACGCGTTCGCACAGGTCAGCCAGTTCGTTGATGAAGGAGATTTTGGTGGCAAGGAAGGCATTGCTGGCATATTTAATCATCTCTGCCGTGCGCAGATCGGTGATGACGATGGGGGCGCGCAGGGGCAGGTGCAGTTGGGCAACCTTGTTGGCGGCGTCTCTGTCGAGCGAGCCGATGACGTTGCGATGGGGATTCATGAAGTCGGCGATGGCGGAGCCTTCGCGCAGAAATTCGGGACAGGAGACAACCGCAAAGTCAATCGGTTTGGGCTGGGCGCTTTTCACAATGTCGGCGACCCAGTCGCCGGTGCCGATGGGGACGGTGGATTTGTTGATGATGATGAGCGGCGCAGTCATGGCTTTGGCGATGGAACGCGCGGCGAGTTCCACGTATTGCAGGTCGGCGTTGCCGTCCACGCCGGAGGGAGTGCCTACGGCAATGAAGGCAAACTCCGTCCCTTTCAACGCATCATCGTAGGAGGTGGTGAAGGACAACCGACCGCCCTTCACGTTGCGTTTGACCAATTCTTCGAGCCCCGGCTCGTAGATGGGCATGATGCCCTTTTTGAGATTCTCAATGCGTTTTTCGTCCACATCCAAGGCGACAACGCGATTTCCCAAGTCGGCAAAGCAGGCGGCGGTGACGAGACCGACATAACCCACGCCGACGACACAAATTTGTTTCATGCTGATGGTCCTCTTTGTTTCTTGATGTTATGGGGCGTTAGAGAACGCCCATTGCACTTTATCTCAGCGCTGTAAAAAACGCCGATTACGAGACGGAAAAATCCCCGAATGGCTACACGTTTTGCTGCTCCCGTCCGGTCTCTCCTTTTTTGAGACGGGCGGCGAGCAGGGCTTGTTCCACAATTTCCAAAAACCCCTTCATGTGAATGGGTTTGGCGACATAGCCGTCGCAGCCCGCCAGGATGGCGCGTTTTCGTTCATGGGGAAGGGTGTGGGCGGTGAGGGCGTAGAGCGGGATGGCTTTGGTCTCTTCGCTGGACTTGAGCGCTTTTGCCGCTCCCCAGCCGTCTATTTCCGGCAATCCCATGTCCAACAGGATCAAATCGGGTTTTTGGGCGCGCGCCGCATTCACGCCGTCGCGTCCGTTCACGGCAAGGAACACATCGTAGCCGGCGCGTTCCAGCACAAGGCGCACGAGTTCGTAGTTATCCATATTATCTTCAACGATAAGAATGCGTCCCTTGCTCATTGCCGCCAAATATACCGCGTCTCCCGCATACGGGCAATAACGTATAATCACGCTATGCGCCTTCTTTTTGTTGTAGATGCCCGCTCCCCCATCGCCATGAACTGGATTCGCCACTTCGTGGAACGCGGGGAGGATGAGGTGTTCATCGCCTCTACGTTTCCCGTTCAATTGGATATTGCTGTACGGCGGCTGGAAGTCATCCCGGTTGCCTTTTCCTCGGTCAAAAAGGCGGGTCAGCGCCCCGGCGGCGCTTCGCGGACATTGAATCTGCGCACCGCTCTGCGGCATTGGCTCGGTCCGCTGACGGTGTATCGCGCGGCGAGAAAACTGCGCGCGTTCATCGAGGAGGTGAAACCGGACCTCGTCCACGCGATGCGGATTCCCTACGAGGGGATGCTCGCCGCCGACGCATATACAGGCATTCCGCTGGCGGTGTCCATTTGGGGCAATGACTTCACCCTGCATGCGCCGTCCACGCCGCTGATGCGTCACTACACGCGCTGGGCGATGCAGGTCGCCGATGCGCTGCACGCCGACTGCGCGCGCGATGTGCGGCTGGCGCACGAATGGGGATTCGGGGCGAGAAGACTTAGTTTGGTGGCGCCAGGCAACGGCGGAATCCGAAGCGAGGTCTTTTATCCGCCGGCAAAAGCGGTGGATGAGCCGGTCGTTTTGAATCCGCGCGGAATCCGTCCGTATGTCCGCAACGATTGTTTTTTCAAGGCAATCCCGCTGGTGTTGAAGAAACACCCGAATGCGAAGTTTCTGTGCGCGGCGATGGCGGGCGATGGTCAGGCGCTGCAATGGATTCGGGAATTGGGCATCGGGCAGGCGGTGGAACTGCTTGCGCCCATGCCGCACATGGAGATGGCAAAGGTGTACCGCCGCGCGCAGGTTTTGGTCTCGCCGAGCATTCACGACGGAACGCCGAACACACTGCTGGAGGGCATGGCGTGCGGTTGTTTCCCTGCGGCGGGCGATTTGGAATCCATCCGCGAGTGGATTACGCCGGGAGAGAACGGTTTGCTGTTCGATTCGAACGACCCGCAATCCATCGCCGAGGCAATCATCCATGCCATCGAAAACGAAAGCCTGCGGGAAAAAGCCGCAGGCTTGAACGGGGAACTCATCGCCGCACGAGCAGAGTACAGGATGAACATGCAACGGGCGGAGGAGTTTTATAAATTGGTAATTGGTAAAAGGTAATTACCCATCAACAAAGGGGGTAGCGAAGTTGGGCAGACTCACTTGACAATCCATGTGCCCGTCTCGCCTTTGAGAGCGCGCCCGATGTTTTCGGGGTTGGTGATGAGCGCCTCTTTGCCGCCATTTTCGAGGTACCAGATGATGGCTTGAATCTTCGGCGCCATCGAACCTTTGGCAAAGTGCGTGCCTTCGGCAAGGTAGGCTTTGGCTTCGTCGAGCGTGATGCGGTCCAGCCATTTCTGGTTGGGTTTTCCAAAGTTGATGGCGACCTTCTCCACGGCGGTGGAAATCAGGAACAAATCCGCCTTGAGCAAACGCGCCAGCAGGGAGGATGCGTAGTCTTTGTCAATGACCGCCGCAACGCCTTTGTACTCGTGATCGCCCACGTCAATGACGGGAATGCCGCCGCCGCCCACAGTGATGACGACCGTGCCGGCATTCAACAGAGTCTTGACCGCATCCAGTTCGACCACTTCCTTGGGGAGCGGCGAGGCGACGACTCTGCGCCAGCCTCTGCCCGCATCTTCGACGACGCTCCAGCCCATTTCTTTCTGACGCCGCTTTGCTTCCGCCTCGTCCATGAACGAGCCGATGGGCTTGGTGGGGTTCTTGAAGGCGGGATCGTCCTTGTCCACCAGCACCTGCGTCACGACGGTAGCGACAGGTTTCTTGATTCCGCGCCGATACAGTTCGTTTTGAAGATTCTGCTGGAGGGCATAACCGATGGCGCCTTGTGAATCCGCGCCGCACACATCGAGCGGGACTTCGTGCATGCCCTCGACTTTCGCGGCGATTTCCGAGCGCCGCAAAATGAAACCAACCTGTGGTCCATTGCCGTGACCGATTGCCACGTCCCAACCCGCCTCGATCATATCCGCAATGTGATGGGTTGTTTCCTTTGCGGCTTGATATTGGTCTTCGACGGTCTTGTGCGCCTCATCTTTGATAAGGGAGTTGCCGCCAATGGCGACGACAGCAAGTTTGTTAGCCATAAAGTAAAGTCTCCTCTAATGGTCGAATAGTTGTTAGTCTAATCAGTCTAATAGTCGTCAGTCTGATAGTCATTAGTCTGATAGTCATTAGTCTGATAGTCGGTAGTCTGATAGTCGAATGGTTAGAAGGGTAACCATAAAACTATCAGACTATGAGACTCGTTGACTATGAGACTAACTTATGCCATCGTCAACGCCATCACGGCTTTTTGCGCGTGCAGGCGGTTTTCGGCTTCGTCGAACACGACCGAGTTCGGACCATCCAGCACGGCGCTGGTGACTTCGATGTCGCGATCGGCGGGAAGCGGGTGCATGTAGATGGCGTCGGGCTTGGCGACTTTGAGTTTGGCGTCGTCCATGATCCAGTTTTTGAAGGAATCCTGGAGTTTCTTGCCCTCTGTCTTGTCGTTGGTGGTCAACAGCGGACCCCACGATTTGGCATAGATGACGTCGGCGTCTTTGCAGGCTTCAGTCATGCCATCCTTGTCTTCGATGATTTCAAAGGCGGTGCCGGCGAGGCGCGCCTGTTCCTTTGCCTGCTCCACGATGTCGGGCATGAGGTGGAAGCCGGGCGGGTAGGCAAGCGTCACGTCCATGCCGAAGCGGGGCATTTGCAGAATCAGGGATTGAGGAACAGAAATCGGTTTGAGGTAAGAGGCGGCGTATGCCCACGAGACGACAATCTTCTTGCGGCGCAGGTCGCGTCCCTTTTTCTCCATGATGGTCATCAGGTCGGCGAGGCATTGGAAGGGATGGTAAACGTCGCACTGCATGTTGAGGACGGGCGCGCGCGAGTGTTTGGCGACTTCGTTGAGGTACTTGTTGCCGTCGCCAAAGTCGCAGTGACGGATGGCGATGCCGTCGAAGTAGCGTCCGAAAATTTCACCGATTTCGACCGGCGTATCGCCGTGCGAGATCTGGGTGGTGTTGCTGTCAATGAACGCGGCATGACCGCCCAACTGCGCCATGCCCGCCTCGAACGATCCGCGCGTGCGGGTGGATGAGAAGAAGAACAGCATCGCCAGCACTTTGTCGCGCAGGTAGGGATGCGGTTCGCCCAGGGCGCGTTTGCGCTTCAAATCCCAGGCTACCTCCAAAACGGTTTCGACTTCCTCTTTGGTGAAGTCCAGGTCGCCGATGAAATCGCGACCGCGAAAGTTTGTTTGCATAATTTAGTCTCCTTTTGTCTTTTAGCCTTCGTTTGCATTCATTGATCAATTCAACGAAATGCTTATTTTTTTGATACGCGTAAAACTTCTCCGCGCACGAAACGACCGTCCTCCCAGAAGAGGCGCGCGCCTTCGCAGTAATCCACCGATCATATTTTCATGGAGCCGTTAAATTATTTGATCAGACTCGGCAGGATTGCGTAGAATTCCGTCGCCTTGACCACGTCATCCAGCGATACAGAATCATTGACGGTATGAGCCGTCTCTTCATCGCCGGGACCAAACCCAATGGACGGAATGCCAGCCTTGCCCGCCCAATAGATTCCGTTCGTCGAAAAATTCCACTTGCCGGGTTTCGCCTCGGGCAGACCGATCAGTGCGCGGGCTTTCTGACCGGCAACAACCAAAGGATGCGATTCTTCATACGCCCAAGCCGGGAAGTATTTATCCACCGGGAAGACAAAGCCTGTATAAGAAGGCTCATCGTAGAAGAGTTCTTCGAGTTTGACCGTGTCCTTGAACTCGGCGGGGATCAGATCTTCAACCTGTTTTCTGACCGCCTCCTTTGTCTCGCCGAAGGTCATGCGGCGGTCAATGTAAATGACCGCTTCATCGGGGACGGCGTTGATGGATGGGGTCCTGACGCGCATATCGCTGACCGTGATCTTTCCATGACCGAGAAATTCATGGTCGCCCAGTTGCGGCTCGAGATCGCGGATGCCCGCAATGACCGGCAGTAATTTGTAAATGGCATTGTCGCCGAGGTGGTTGCTCGCCGCATGAGCGGACTTGCCCTTCGCGGTTACTTTCATTTCAAGACGCCCCTTGTGTCCGCGATAGACCATCATCTTGGTCGGTTCGCCGATGACGACAAAATCGGGCTTCACCTTGGGGTCAACTTCCACAAAAGCGTTCGGGGCGATGCCGTCGCACCACTCTTCCATATTCCCAAAATAATACGCCGTCCAGCCGTCGAGCAGACCGAGATCGCGCGCAATGGCAAGACCGTAGATCATGCCGGGCGTGCTGCCCTTTTCATCGCAGGCGCCGCGGGCATAAAGGATTCCGTTCTCGACCTTGCCCTGGAACGGATCCCATTGCCATGAGGCAGGATCGCCAATCCCCACCGTATCAATATGCGAATCGAAGACGATGACCCTTTTGCCGTTGCCGATGCGCCCGATGGTGTTGCCCATCTTATCGTAGCGGATCTCGTCGTAGCCAAGCTTCTTCATCTCTTCCTGGATGCGTTTGCCGACCTCGCCAATCTGCGACTCCATCGAAGGGATGGCGACAATCTCGCGCAGGAAGTTGATGATGTTTTCGCGGTTTTCTTCCACTCGCTTTTTGATTTCTTGTACTGTCATATTTACCTCGTTTATAAATGATTTACCACAAAGAGCGCCGAGAATCGGCAGATCACGAAAACTTTGCGTAGAATGCGCTCTTTGCTCAGCACGCAAAAGCGGTAGTAGAGACCGCCAATACGCGCTTTCGTGAAGTTCTCATTTGCTCTGTGATCTCTGTGGCAGATTATCCCCAATCCGCCGCACCACATGGAAGTGGAAATAGCCGGGGATGAAATAACTTATCGTATAGTCCACCACCTTGCCGCTCTCGTCGTAGAGTTGTGAGACAAATTGCAGCAGCACATCGCCGCGCTGAATTTCGAGCGCTTTCGCCACTTCGGCGGTCGCGTTGGCGGCGCTGATGGCGGCGCGGGAGACGGTCAGCCGGTCGCCGCGTCCCAGCATAAAGTCCAGAACAGAACCGTTGAATTTTTCCGGCAGTTCTTGCGGCTTGAGGCGGTCGGCGGGGAGAGTATCCACCAGGTAGGCAACCGGTCGCCCCTCGGCGCACATCACGCGGCGGATGCGCGTGAGAAGGGTCCTCTCTGGGACACCCAAACCTTCCGCCGTTCCCTTGTCCGCTTCCACCTGCTCGACGTGTAATTCTCCCAACGTGACTGCCAGGTTCATGCGCCGCGCCATGGTGTCGAGGCTTTCCAGCACTTCCAGCCCGGCGTCAATAACCGGCACTTTGCCCACCACATACGTGCCAGACCCCTGCCGGCGGCGGATGAGACCCTGCGTCTCGAAGGCGCGCATTGCTTCGCGCAGGGTGGCGCGCGAAACGCCCAATTGCTTTGCCAGCTCGGGTTCCGAGGTCAGGCGTTGACCGGGCGGCGTACGCGCAATCAGATTCGCCAGGTCTGCCTGTAATCTTTGAAACGGAAAGTGTGCCATCATTTCTCCAGAACAGGGATAAATTTGAACTGAGTAACGTCCACCAGTCCCTTGTCGGAAATTCGCAATTCAGGGATGACCACCAGCGCCAGCAGGGATAACTGCATATTCGGATTATTGAGCCTGCAGCCGCACGCCCTGAAGCCCTGCAGGATGGTCTCCGCCTTGCGGGCAACCGCCTCCGCGCGTTCGGTGGACATCAGCCCCGCGATTTTCAACTCGACCTTGCCAATGACCTTGCCGTCCTTGACCACCACCTGCCCGCCCCCGCTTCGCGCCAGACTGTTGGCTGCCACTGCCATCGAAGCCTCATCCGTCCCGACAACGATCATGTGATGCGAGTCGTGCGCCACCGTGGAGGCGACGGCGCATTTTTCGGTAAAGCCAAAGCCGCTCACCAGCCCCACCGTGACGCCGCCCGTTCCCTTGTGCCGTTCGACCAGCGCAATCTTGGCAATGTCACGCGCAATGTCTGGCTTGATTTCTCCATTTTGGGGTTGAATGTCGAAGGTCAAATGCCGCGTGGGCGCCTGGTTCTCTATCACACCAATGACATTGGCTTTGACGTTTGATGTGTAACTTGTGACGATCTTAAAGTCACTTGCCGTCAGGTTCTTCTTCAAATGCACTGAGTTCACCGCCCATGCGGGATAACTGAACTTCGGCAGGCTCACTTTCCATTTTCCCTGCTCGGCGATTACCTGCCCTTTGGCGATGACCAGATCGGCGTGAAAGTCCCGCAGGTCTTCGACAATCACCACATCTGCCCAGCGGCCGGGGGCAATCATGCCCATCTCCTTTGCGACGCCGAAATGCTCAGCGGTGTTGATGGTCATCATTTGGATGGCAGTCATGGGCGGCAGCCCCTGCTCAATGGCGTGACGCAGGACGCGGTCCATGTGACCTTCGTGGGAGAGCGTCTGCGCGTGTGAGTCGTCAGTGACGAGGATGAAGTGACGCGGGTCGAGTCCCAGTTCTGTCACCGCCTTCACCTGCGAAGCCACGTCCAGCCAGGCGGAGCCATAACGGAGCATGGCTTTCATCCCCTGCCGCACGCGGGCAACGGCATCCTCGAGGCGCGTCCCTTCGTGGTCGTCCTCCGCGCCGCCGGCTGCGTAAGCATGGAAGGGAAGCCCGAGGTCCGGCGAGGCGTAATGCCCGCCGACCGTTTTGCCGTGCGCGTGAGTGACCGCCATCTCTTCGAGCATCTTTTTATCGCCCATGAACACGCCGGGGAAGTTCATCATCTCACCCAAGCCGATGACGCCCTTCCACTTCATGGCTTTGGCAACCTCCTTCGGTCCGATGGACGCGCCGGGCGTCTCCAGACCGGGCGCCGAGGGGACGCAGGAAGGCATCTGCACCCAGACGTGAATGGGCTGATTCTGCGCTTCGTCCACCATCAATTTGACGCCCTTCAAACCGAAGACATTGGCGATTTCATGCGGGTCAATGAATATGCCGGTCGTGCCGCGCACCGCCACCGCGCGCACGAATTCCGTCACCGTGACCATGCCCGATTCGACGTGCATGTGACCGTCGAGCAAGCCCGGCACGAGGTAACGTCCTTTGGCGTCAATGACCTTGGTCTTTTTACCGATGGTATGGCGCGCGCTTTCGCCCACATAGGCGACATGCCCGTCTTTGATGGCGATGTCGGTGGCGGGGATGATTTCGCCCGATTGAACACAGACCCACTGACCGTTCAGAATGACCGTGTCGGCGGGGAGGCGCCCCATGGCGGTATCTACGAGTGCACGGGTAAGTTTTGAGGATGCTGGCATAAAGGCTCCCTTCAACGGATTGAGAGTGACGGGTGAACGTGTCAACGAATGCAAACGAATGCGATGGAACAAAGCGGCGAGGCTCTGGCGCACTCCTCTATTTTGGGAGGATGAGCGGGAATCTCACCACGTCAATGAAGCGCATGACCTCCGCGCCGGTGTTGTGGAACTGATGACTCTCATGCGGCGCAACGTACAGCACCGCCCCTTCTGCAATGGGATGCACCCCATCATCCGATTCCACCTCGCCGCTGCCAGCCAGCACAAAAATCTCATGCTCGGTGTCGTGCTGGTGCATGGTGGAGGATTTGCCCGGCTCCAAATCGAGGATGCGCATGGCAAAGTTGCTTGCGCCCTGCGAGGCGTTGATTGCCCAACGCACGGTCAAGCCATCCACGCCGCTGGGTTCGAGAGGCAGGTCACGATAATCCTTGATATACATTGGGCTTCTCCTTTCGTTTGAATCAAAGCGGTTCGCAGACTGACAGACTAACCTTCCAACAGCCGTTTCGCAGACCGGTTGTGCTTCTCGATCAGGCTTCTCTCATCTACAGTCACAACGCGTCCTTCCTTGACGATAAACCTGCCGCCCACCACCGTATAATCCACGCGGACGGGTTGACCGAACACGATGGCGGCGGCGGGGTCGTGCATGCCGCTGAATTCGATGCGGTTCAGGTTCACGGCGAAGAAGTCGGCGCATTTGCCGGGTTCGAGCGAGCCGATGTCGGTGCGCCCCAGAACCGCTGCGCCGCCGCGCGTGCCAAGATATAGCGCCTCGCGTGCGGTCATCAGTTTTCGGTTTGGATCGTTCGAGAGGGAATAGCCTGTTAATCCCTCCTTCACTCGCGAGACCAGCATCGCATTGCGAACCTCCGCCAGCAGATGCGAGCCGTCGTTGGAGGCGGAGCCATCCACGCCCAAACCGACATTCACGCCCGCCTTGCGATATTCCTTGACCGGCGCAATGCCCGATGCCAGCCGCATGTTCGAGGTGGGACAGTGCGCCACGCCGCAGTTGTGTTTGGCGAAGACTTGAATCTCCTCATCGTTGACCCAGACTGCATGAGCAAACCACACGTCGCCGCCCACCCAATCCACTTCCTGCATGTAAGCGACGGGGCGGTGACCGAATTTTTGCAAACAAAATTGTTCTTCATCTTCGGTCTCGGCGAGGTGGGTGTGAAGATGCACGCCATATTCGCGCGCCAGGCTGGCGGATTGTTTCATCAGTTCGCCCGTCACGCTGAAGGGGGAACACGGCGCAAGGACGATTTGCACCATCGAACCGGGCTTCGGATCGTGATAACGCTGGATGAGCCGCTGGGAATCTTTGAGGATGTTCTCTTCCGTGTCCACCACGCTGTCGGGGGGCAGTCCGCCTTTCGATTCGCCCAGCGACATCGAGCCGCGCGAGGCGTGGAGGCGGAGTCCCACTTCGGAGGCGGCGGCAATCTCATCGTCCAGTGTTGAACCGTTGGGGAAAAGATAGAGGTGGTCGGAGGCAGCGGTACATCCCGAAAGGGCAAGTTCGGTCAGAGCAGTCTGGGTCGAGATGAAGATGTCTTCCGGCTGGAGGCGCGCCCAGATGGGGTAGAGGGTCTTGAGCCAGTTGAAGAGATTGGCGTCCTGTGCGGCGGGGACGGCACGGGTGAGGGTTTGGTAGAAGTGATGATGGGTGTTAATCAACCCGGGTGCAAGGACATGCCCGCTGAGGTCAAGAACTTCGTCGGCATCTTTGTAGGGCAAGTCTGAGACTTGTCCTACCTGTTCGATGAAGCCGTCGCGGATAAAAAGACCACCATCCGAAAATTCGGTTTGGCGGTCGTCCATGGTGAGGATGTGGGCGTGTTTGATGAGTAAAGTCGCCATGAGGTTAAATGAGGGGAATTTAGATAATCTGACTAGACTGCATTTGTCTGACAAATTTAGTGTAGCAGAAGAAAAGGAGGATGTCAAATCTTTGCGCCTTGCATTTGGCGGGTAACACAGTTTTGCGCTGTGTACAGCCTATTCCGAAGCGGAAAAGAAAATCGAAGCGGTGATATAATCGTTATACGATTTCTTGTTCGATAGGAGTTCCGTATGGATGCCGTAACTGTTTCCCCAAAATATCAGGTTGTGATCCCCTTGAAAGTGCGCAAGCAGATGCGCGTCAAGCCCGGACAAAAAATGCACGTCATCGCCTACGACAACATGGTGGTGTTCATCCCCGTCCGCCCGATCAAACAGGCGCGCGGGACACTGAAGGGCATTGACACGAAAATCGAGCGCGACGAAGAGGATCGCGTATGAACGTCGTCGACTCTTCGGGCTGGCTGGAATACTTTGCCGATGGCGGTAACGCCGACTTTTTCGCTCCCGCCATCGAAGATACGAAAAGCCTGCTCGTGCCTGTTATCTGCCTTTACGAAGTGTTCAAAAAGATTCTCCAGCAAAGCGGAATCAACGAAGCGCAAGTCCATGTCAGCGATATGAAACAGGGGAAGATCATCGAACTTGACGAATCGCTGGCTTTGAGCGCCGCAAAACTCTCCGCAGACCTGAAACTGCCAATGGCGGACAGTCTCATCCTTGCAACCGCCCGCGCCAATGATGCAGTTCTCTGGACGCAGGATGAACACTTCAAAGATTTGGATGGCGTGAAATATATCGAAAAAAAGTAGAGAGGATTCGGTAATTTGTCCATAAACATCAAAAATATGCGTAGGATGCGCTCTCTAGCGCAAACATGGCGTTACACCTGCCCTGCACCTGTCCCTGACGGGAAGGTGTCAGGGAGCGGGCGGTGCCAGGGGAAAACGCCAATTACACGTCAATCGAGAGGCGCTGGACGTACTTTATGAATTACCGAATCCTCATATTGGGAGAATGGCAGGGATGAGGATGTATGCCTAGAGATGGCGGTTCAGCCACTCGATCATCGTCTGGAACACGTCCGCCTGCTGGGGTTCGTTGTGGATTTCGTGATACAGCCCCTCCCAGATTTTCAGGGTGACATCCTTGTTGGTTTCGCCTGCCAGTTTGGCAAAGTCTTCACTGCCGCTGGGATAGGTGATGCGGTCTGCGCCGCCGTGCATGATGAGAAGCGGCGGGCGGAAATCTCTGGCGCGTGCAAAGCAAAATTCGATGGCATCCAGCCCGGCTTTGCCCAAGCCCAGGCTGACTTTGTCGTGGACGAGCGGGTCGTTGACGTATGCCTGCACCACCGCCGCGTCATGGGAAAGCCCGTTTACTTCCAGTTCGCTCTTCAGGGACAGGGTGGGAATGAGCGAACCAAGCGCCTTGACCAGCATGATTTTGGCTTTTTGTTCCTGCAAGGCAGAGCGCAAGCCGGCGCCCGTCACGATGACGCCCTGCAAGCCTTCGGGATGCCGGAGGGCATAGGTGAGGGTAAGCAGCCCTCCCAAGCTGTGACCGTAGAGGAATAACGGCAGGCGGGGGTGACTCTGCCGCTGAAAGTGGACGAAGTTGTGAATATCGTTGAGGACAGTTTCGAGCGAGGGGAAATGTCCGCGCGGACCGCCGCTTTGCCCGTGACCGCGCAGGTCGAAGCCGACGAGGGCATAGCCGGCGTCGTTGAGCGCTTTGCCCACATGGGCATAACGCCCGGTATGTTCGCCCAGCCCGTGCACAAGACAGACGATGGCTTTGGGAGTCCCTTGTGGTTCCCAGCCCTGCATGTAGAAGGTGATGTCATCGTTCATTTCGGAGGTGGATGAGGATGTCATGGATGTTCTCGCTTTGTAACGACGGGCGCAGGAGACCGCCTCCTACACTTTCCCGCCGGTGATGGTGAATTCGCAGGTCGGCTCGCCTGTGGCTTTACAGGAGGTTTCTTCCACGTCGAAGGTGTGACCGGTTGCCCAGCGCAGACTTTCGCGGATGAGTCCCTGGGTGACGTAGCAAATCGGCGCGGAGGCGGATTGACCGTCAGCGGAGGGAGAGGCATGGTCGGCGAGGAGCAGGTCGAGGTCGAGGGTGTGAAGCGTCATGTCGCCGGGCGCCGCGCTGATGAGTTTGGCGAGCAGATCGAGGGTCGGTTTGCGGCGCGCGGCAAGGGGAAGTCGTTTGATGATAGCGGCATGCATCCTGCCGTTGAGGGAGGCGTCTTCCAGTAAACGCAGCCACAGGCTTTCGCCCACGCGAATGAGCGCGCCGCGTGCGCCGCGTCCGTAATAGGTGCGCAGCGCGGATTGCAAAGAGGCATAGATGCGGGCGGCTTCGTGCGGATCGCTTTTGATAAAGGTTTGCGGCAGCGCCCATTCGAGGGGCAATTTGGAAATGGACAGCATGGCATTGAACGACTCGCTGCCCAGTTCTTTGGCAACCGTCGCGACAAAGCAACGCAAGACCCGCGCAGGCAATTGGGGAAGGCTCACTCGCGCACCTCGCCCACCTCGAAGCGGCAGAACTCATCGCCTTTGGCAGTGCAGTGCGTTTCGACGATTTCGTATTCTTTGCCGGTTGCCCACTGCACCGCTTCGGCGATGGAGCCGATGTAGAGGTAACAAATGGGATGATCGCTGTGACGCCCGTGACAGATGGCGCAGGTGGCGTCCACATAGGCGAGGCGGCTGCCGCCCTCATCCACCCAGGCGTTGACCTGCGGGTTGCTCTTTTTGAGGGCATCTGCCATGCTGTTCAAGATGAATTTGATGCGCTGGCGTTCGGGGAGGAGTTTCAAGGCGACGCCGGCAACGCCCAATAATGCGGCTTGTTCGCGCACGGCATACTGAAAGGAAGCCTTGCCGATGCGGCGTAGCATGCCTCGTCCGCCGCGCCCGTAGAAATCCTCGATGGCTTGATTCAACTGGGCATATTGCGAGGTCTTGATGGCGGGTTCCAGGTTGTTGGGCGGGAAGTTGTTCACGAACCTTTCCAGTCCGCACGATTTGAGCACGGCGTTCAAGCCGTTATCTCCCATCACTTCCTGCATCGAGACCAGCGCCTGGCGCACCAGCGAATTGATGATGACGGCATCGTCTCTGGTTGTCATACCTGCCTCCTTTGATTGGCTGGAAACATACGCGGCAAGCCACTTTCTGCCGGGCTAGATGCCCTGCACACGAAAAGTATACACGGGATACGCTTCACCCGTGCGCTGAAAGCCCATCCGTTGGTATAGCGCCAGCGACGTTCGATTGTCGCTTTGGGTGTTGACCGTCAGTTTGAGATACCCATTTTGCACGAGCCGCCCAAACAGGTCGCCCAGCAGCGCCCTGCCCACGCCACGTCCTTGCATAACGGGATGCACCGCCAGGCGCGCCAGATGCGCCCGCGTTCCCGTGCCGGTTGTGATTTGATAGCCGACCACCCCATCACGACTCTCCGCCACCCTTGCAAAGAGGGACTGCGCCAGCGCGCGGCGCAGCGTCTCCTGCGAATTGTGCCATAGCGGATCGAACGCTGCGCCGTCCACCGCAGTGACGGCGGGCAGGTCCGCCTCGGTCATTGTGCGGATGCGGACGCCCGCCGCTTCGCTCCCCGCCCAGGGCTGATACGTCCACTCGAGCATCACAATACTCTGACGGCTCTCAAATTCGTGCCACTCCAGCACCCTTTGAAACCACGTGTGCTGGACAATGGCGGCGACGGTGGCTCCGCCGGCGAGGGCAATGTCCCTGCGTGCGGCAGACCACAACACCGCCCAGGCATTCTCCGCCGACCAATATCCCGTATGAACAAACAACCGCACCCAGGCAATCCCTTTGGTTTCCTCGGGGCATGCCAGTGCGGCTGTGAGTTGCGAGCCTTCCTCGATCGTCCAGAAGAACCGGTCGCCCAGCCATTCGAGGGGCGAACGCCAGTCCAAGTGGCGGTGGGAACGGGTCTCGAAGAAGATGAGGTTCGACAGGCGCTGATGATCGCTGGGTTCTGCTATACGAGCGTGTGTGGTAATCACTACTTGATAAATCCAATGCGTCTAAAAAACTTCAAAATCCGCTGGGTGAGATTGGGCTTTTCGACGAGGCGCAGCGAGTCGTACACGTCCATTTGGGCGGCGGTGATGCGTCCGCGTTTGAGATTGAGGTTGGCGGCGGCTTTGCGGACGATGGAGTGCATATCGCCTTCGCCCGCCTGTTCGAGCAGTTGAGCGGCGCGTTCATATTCTGCCAGAGCCTCGTCCACCTTTTTGAGCGCTTCCAAAGCGGCGGCGCGGTTGCTCACCGCAATGCCCTGCCGTTTCAAATCGCCCGCTTTTTGGAAAATGCTTTCCGTTCCGTCGGTGGCTTCGAGCGCTTCTTGTGCTTTGCCCGCCTGTAAAAGCGCCACGCTCTGATTGTTCTTCATCTCTGCCGCGTTCAATTCATCCTGCACGCTGGCATACACCTGTGCGGCTTGGGCAAAGAGGCGCGCTGCCGTATCGTAATTTCCCTTGCCATATTCCTCTTTACCTTGTTCAGCCAATTGAAGGGGAGAAGCGCTTTCCATGTCCGCACCTATAGCGTAATATCCAGGAGGTCTTCCGCCACCGAGCGCAGTTTTTCCTTGGACATGCCGCTCAATTTCTTCGCCAGTTCCAAATAAGGTCGATTGACCGGAAGCGCCACAAACTGACGCAGTTCTTCCGGCAGTTCGAGGAAATTTTGGATGGCTTCTTCGTTGATCAGCCACTGCCCGATGGGTCCGCTGCGGTCAAAGAAGGATTCGATGCGCCCGCCGAGGGTGGAGACGAGCGCCTCCAGTTCCGGCAATGGGATGGGGCGTTCCCCCAGTTCATACGCCTTGATGCGCGCGCCGGAGATGCCGGTTTCAAGCGCCAGGCTGCGAATGGAGATGCTGGCATTTGTGCGTTCCTGCCGCAGCAGCGCGCCGATTTTTCGCTGGCGGACAGCCATGAGTTTGGGCAGGTCGAGGCTCTCAATGGGCTGAGGCGCATTCGATTTGGTTTGTTTACCCCAAAAGTGGTCCATGGGCAAATCAAGATAGTAAACGAGCGCTTCCAGCTCGGGCAGAGAGGGGGCTTTGCGTCCCTCCTCGTAGGCGCGGAAGGTTGCGCTCTTGACGCCGACTGCTTTGGCGCATTCGCCAATGCTGCGGCGGGCAGCAAGGCGGGCATCGCGGATCAAGACACCCAACTTTTTTGCGCGGATGGTAATTTGGGTCTTTTTGTCCATGGGTCCTCAATGCCCGATTATAGCAGAGGCAGGCGGTTTTACCTTTTTCCTCCAATGCCTCCGGGCGGCATGAAGACGTCGCCGCTGAGTTTGAAGCCAGCCGCCTCCAACCGCGGAGTGAAGATGGGACGGATGCCGGTGGCTTTCAATTCGCCCAACACTTTGCCGTCGGCGGTGGTGCCGGTTTGTTCGAATTTAAAGATGTCGGTCAGCACCACGATTTCACCTTCCATGCCCGCCACCTCGGTGATGGCAGTGACTTTGCGCGCGCCGTCTTTCAGACGCGTCTGCTGGATGATGAGGTCAATGGCAGAGGAGATTTGCTGCCGCACCACTTTGAGGGGCAGGTCCATACCTGCCATCAAGACCATGGTTTCCATACGGGAGATGGCGTCGCGCGGGGAGTTGGCGTGCAAGGTGGTAAGCGAGCCGTCATGACCGGTGTTCATGGCTTGGAGCATGTCCAGCGTCTCGCCGCCGCGGCACTCACCCACCACGATGCGGTCGGGGCGCATGCGCAGGGCGTTGCGGACGAGGTCGCGGATGGTGACCGCGCCTTTGCCGTCTATGTTTGGCGCTTTTGTTTCCAGGCGGAGGACATGTTCCTGCTGAAGCTGCAGTTCCGCCGCGTCTTCGATGGTGATGATGCGTTCGTTTTCAGGGATGAAACTGGAGAGGACGTTGAGAAGCGTCGTTTTGCCTGAGCCGGTGCCGCCCGAAACGACGATGTTGAGGTGGGCATGCACACAAGCACGCAGGAACTCCGCCATGTTTTTGGTGAGCGAGCCGAATTCAATCAACTTTTCGATGGAGAGTTTATCCTTTTTGAATTTGCGGATGGTGATGCAGGGACCGTCAATGGCGACGGGACGGATCACAGCGTTGACGCGGGAACCGTCGGGCAGACGCGCGTCCACGGTGGGACTGTCGGCGTCCACGCGGCGACCGAGGGGCAGGATGATGCGGTCAATGATGCGCATGACATGGTCGTCATCGTCGAAGGTGACGCCGCTCTTCGTCAACTTGCCGTTCTTTTCGATAAAGACCTTCTTGGGTCCGTTGACCATGATTTCGCTGACTTCGGGGTCATCGAGCAGGGGCTGAATGGGACCAAAGCCGGTGAACTCGTCCACGATTTCGTGGAAGAGATGCTTGCGCATGTCTTCGGGCAGGTTGACGCGGGTCTGGGCGTAGATTTCGGTCAACCGCTGGCGCACCAGTTCGGCACGGTCACCCAGCTGCAGAGGCTCGCCCTCCAGCGAACGGCTGACGCTTTCGACCAGATAGCGTTTGAATTTGAGCAGGTCGGCGGATGTGAGGCGGTTTGGGTTGGAAGAGATGGGTGTCGTCATTTGCTCATTCCCCCTTGCGTATCAGGCATGACCCAAACGATCTGGTCGCGGCGGACAGCAAGGAACGGCGCATGGAACAGGGTCTGCCCATCGGGACCCTGCACCTGCACATCGGTAAGCGCCAGAAATTTTTCATCCTGGTCGAGTTCGTCTTTGACACGCTGGTCGCGGCGCACGTGCATGTGTCCGCGCATGAGATGGGTGGTGGTCTGAAGAGTTACGAAGACAGGTACCTTCGTAACAATGTCGGTAAAGATTTTTCCCTTTTCGTCGTATTCGATTGTCATGGCAACCTCTTGTTATCCTGAGACGTAACTATTCAGGCATCTCTGGAATCGAGACCCTAAAGGTTTTCTGTGCAATCCAGCGCGCATTTCAAACAGGATTTCTCTGCAAAAGGTCAGCTCAATTTGCCGGGAAAACCTTTAGGGTCTGCCTTTGCAAGGATGGCTGAATAGTTACTCTGAGAGAATACACCGCACCGTCCGGCAAGGAAGCGGTTCAAACAGAAGCGGTGTTGTTTCCTGGGGGTGTACTGGATAACTGAAGTGTAGCCGAATTAAGTGGCAAATTGCTTTGCATTTTAATTAACTCACCTTACGCAGTTCCTTCGTAGGGCGACATTTATGTCGCCCGAAAACGCGAGATAAATCTCGCGCTACCGCGTAACATCAGTAATTAACTCACCTTACGCAGTTTTTTCGCAGCGCGACACATCGTCTCCGAAGAGGGGCATGTCGCCCGAAAACGCGAGATAAATCTCGCGCTACTGCGTAACATCAATTAAGCCCGGCGCGGGCGCGTAATTGGCGGGCAAGTTTGACCATCTCTTCGGCGGTGGTTTTGAAGACGATGGCAGCAGTGTCTTTAGGATACTTGGTAATGATGGGCTGGTTGAGGTTGTTTGCCAGCGTAAAATTACTGCCCATATAGGGCAGGGTGGTCTTGATGGGAAAGCCGATGATTTGCTCCGCCTCGGCTTTGGTCAAGCCTTCCAGCCCCACGGCGCGGTTCAGGATGCCATATACGTTTGGCGCGTCTATGCCTTGTTCGCTCAAATATTCCCATACGGTTTTGGTCAGGCGCACGGTGCTGAGGTCGGTGGCGACGATGAGAGGGATGAGGTCGGCTTGTTGGATGAGGGGCAGGCTGATGCGCGAGAGAGAACGTCCGAGGTCGAGGATGACGAAGTCGAAGGAGGCGCGGAGGATGTCCACAATGGGACCGATGCGTTCGACTCGCAAATTTCCCGCCTGGTGAGGGTCGTAGGAACCCGCCAGCAGGTGGAACTTCCACAACTCAGGCTGGGGCAGGTTTTTGATCAAGTAGTCTCCGCTCAGCTCGCGGGCAGACAGGTTCGCCACGGCGACAATGTTTTGTTCCCCTTCATAGCCCACAATTTGCGCAATGGAGCCAATTGGCAGGACGAGGTCAACCACAACCACGCGCGCCTCGGGATGCTGTTCCTGGATGGTCATGGCGATGTTAGCGCACAGGGATGATGTGCCGGTACCGCCTTTGGCGCTCAAAAAAGTAAACAGTAAGCCTTTGCCGCGGCTGCTACCACCTTGGGGACTTTCTCCTGCGGGCGCTTCTCCGCCAAATATGCGCTCGAGCGCTTGATTCAGGCGCAAGATTGCGCCGGAGGCTTTGACAATGTACTCGTTGGCGCCGGCGTTCAGGCAGGCTTCGCGGCGGGCAGGCGAAGGGTCGCTGGCGAAGGCGATGAGGGGAGTCTTTTCGGTGCGGGCATTCTGACGCAGTTTGTGAATGAACTCCAGTTCGGAAAGGTCTGAAAAGTTGGGATCAAACAGGATGAGGTCCGGTTGGTCGCGCCAGGCGGAGATGAGAGCCTCTTTGCCCGACCCCGCTTCAAGGATGTCGAAGAGCCGCTCGCGCAATATGTTTGCAAGATAGGCGCGCGTCGCTTGATTCTCGTCCACAATCAGAACGGTTTTGCCAGACATGGTTTCTCCTTGAAAAAAGGCTTCTTGCAGCACAAGGCGTCGCAGCGGCGAGGCTTTGCAGCGTGAGTTGGGGACGTTGGAAAACGCCCATTACGCCTTTTATGGAAATTACGCCCTTCAAAGCAAGCAGGCGCTTTGAGGCGGTTGTATCCTTCGTTTATTCCTCGATGGGCGGCATGAGGTATCCCAGCCCTGAGCGGGTCACGATATGCTCGGGTCTGTGCGCGTCGTCTTCGAGTTTTTGCCTCAAGCGGGCGATGCTCACCCACAGGATTTCCTTGTCGTTGCGGTATTCAGGACCCCAGACGCTGGTGAGCAGGTCTTCTGACGACATTACCTTGCCAACGTGATGGGCAAATTGGAGCAGCAAGCGGTATTCGGTTGCCGAGAGCGAGACGGGGACCTCGCCTTTCCAGACCTCAGCGCGGGCAAAATCTATTTTCAGGTTGCCGTGGGTAAAGAAACGAGCCTGCCCTCCCACCTCGGGAGTAGGTTGGGCGCGGCGCAAAACGGCGCGAACGCGCGCCAGCAATTCGGTGGCGGAAAACGGTTTGACAAGGTAATCGTCGGCGCCCAAGTCCAGCCCGCGCACACGATCCTGCTCGTCGCCTTTGGCGGTGAGGATGATGATGGGGGTGTTGGAAAACTCGCGGATGCGTTGTGTAGCGCCAAACCCGTCCAGTTTGGGCATCATCACATCCATGAGGACAAGGTCTATCGGCTGATTGGAAAAGACATCCACCGCCTGCACGCCGTCGGAGGCGGTGACCACTTCGTAGCCTTCGGTGCGCAGATTCGCTTCCAGCAGGCGCAGGTAGCGCGGTTCGTCATCCACAATGAGAATGCGTTTTGCCATACAGCCTCCTTCAGGTGATTGCGGTTTGGTTGACGGGCAGTTCGATGAAGAACGTGGTTCCCTGACCGGGCTTTGACTCTGCCCAAATCTTACCACGATGCGCCTCGATAATTTGTTTGCAAATGTAGAGTCCGAGGCCGGTGCCGGTGGCGTTTTCGGTGCGAAGGCGGTAGAAGCGCTCGAAAATCAACGGCAGGGATTCGGGCGGAATGCCGGGTCCGTAATCCGTAAAGGTAACGACCATGAGATGCCCCACCTGTTTCAATCCCACGATGATGGGGGAGCCGGGCGCGTACTTGATGGCATTGTTGAACAGGTTCTCGAAGACTTGAGCGATACGCACGCCGTCTGCCTGGATGGTGGTGGAGGAGCGCAGGTCGAGGGTCACATCCAAATCTTTGTAGCGGGAGCGGACACGGGTGGAAACGTCGCGCAGGACGGCATCCAACCGCAGAGGCTGGAAGCGCAGAGGGAGCGTCTTGCTTTGCAGGCGCGCCGATTCAAGCACGTTCTCGATGAGCAGCGAGAGACGGTCGGCTTCCTCGTCAATGATGGTGAGGAATTCCTTCTGGGTTTCGGCGTCCCACGAGGTATCGTCGCGCAGCAGGCTGGTGCTGTAGCCTTTGATGAACCCCAGCGGGGTACGCAGTTCGTGTGAGATGGTGCTGACGAAATCTTCCTGCAGTTGGATTTGCTGTTTGAGTTTTCCCATCTCTTCGTTCATTTTACGCCAGGTGCGCCGTTCAAAAAGCAGCGAGAGCAGGCTGGCGCCCAACGCCGCCAGAGAGATATGCCCCGGCGCGTAGGCAGGACCTCCAAAACGGACAAAAACCAGCGCGCCGTTCACTACGCCTTCCGTATGGAGAGGCAGCCCCAGCAGGAACGGTTGATGGACGCGGTCATCAGAGGCGGAGAGGCTGGTAGGTTCTTGAAGCAGAAGTTGTTTGTTCGCCAACACCTGACTGGCGATTTCCTCGCCCCAGGCGGCGTCGGCTTCGGCGGTTTTGGCGCGTCCCACCGCTCGGGCATAGACGATTTCAAGCGCGCCGCTTTCGTTATCCTGCAGGTATGCTGCCACATTGTCGAAGACAAGTTCGTGGCGCAGCGCCGTCAGGAATCTTTCGATTACCAGACGCGTTTCATCCGCGCCGTTGATGATTTTGAGCAATTCGTTGACGTAGGAAACGGTTTGCGCGTCCATGTTATTTCGCCACCAGTAGAGGGAACTTGAAGGTACTGCCGCGTCCCTCCACCGAGTGCACTTCAATCATCGAGCCGTGCGCTTCGATGATTTGACGCACCAGAGAAAGCCCCAGCCCCGTGCCGCCGTAATGACGGGTTGGCGAACCGTCCAGTTGATGGAACGGTTCGAAGATTTCCTCGAGGCGGTGGGAGGGAATGCCGATGCCGGTATCGGAGACGGAGACGATGACCAGGTTCTTGCCTTCACGGCGGACGCTGACCGTTACGCTTCCGCCCGCCGACGTGAACTTGATGCCGTTATCAATGAGCTGACTCAACACCCAGCCGATTTTCTGCGGGTCGCCCTGGACGAGAGGCACATCATCGTCAACGATGGCACGCAGAGTGATACCGCGCGTTTGCGCCTGCCCCATAAACGATTTGACCGCCAGGCTGGCGATGCGGCGGATGTCTATGTTCTCCATTTTGATGCTCAGTTCGCCGCGCGAGGCAAGCGCAACCATGATGAGGTCTTCGATCAGTCCTTCGAGTTTGGAGGAGGACTGCTGGCTGATTTGAAGCGCATGGCGCTGCTCTTCGGTGAGCGGTCCGAGCGATTCGGAGATGAGCAGTTCGATGTAGCCTTTGATGTGGGTGAGGGGGGTGCGCAGTTCGTGGGAGATGTTGGCGATGAAGTTGGCTTTCAACTGGCTGAGCTCGGAGACGCGCTGAAGTGCTTTTTCCAGTTCGGCGGTGCGCTCCTGCACGCGGCGTTCGAGGGTGCGGTTGGCGGCTTGCAGGGCGGAGCGCAATTGCAAAATCTGTTCGGTGACCGCCTGGTCGAGGTCGGTGCGGCTGAGAAAGCCCAAATCCACAAGCGCCTGCCCAAGCAGAACGGGAGTTCCTTTTGCGGTTTGTTCCTGTTGGTAGTCGAGAGCGGCTTTCAGGTGTTCAGGCGTGATGAGTCCTTTTTGGATGAGGTAATCCCCCATGCGCGGCACGAGCATTTCAGGCGAGAGGCGCGGCAGAGATTGCGTCATGTCTGGTACACCCATTCTCCATTAACCATTGTAGCGGAAGAGTGCATGGCGAACAATTCATCTGCATGACAATCGAAGGGGTTCTTTTCGAGGACGATCAGGTCGGCGAGGCAGCCGGGGGCGAGCCGTCCGAGGCGGTTCTCCATATACGCCGCGTAGGCGGGAGCGAGGGTGTACGCCTCCCAGGCTTGGGCGAGGGTCAATTTTTGTTCGGGGTACCAGCCGTCGGCGGAGGGAGAACCGTCGGCGCGGCGGCGGGTGATGGCGGCGTGCAAACCCCAGAAGGGATTCGGCGATTCGACCGGCGCGTCTGAGCCAAAAGCGAGCCGCGCGCCGTTGTCCAGTTGGGTGCGCCAGGCGTAGGCGTAGCGGGAACGTTCGGCTCCCCAATAGTCGTCCGCCATTTTCATGTCGGAGATGGCATGGATGGGCTGCATGGAGGCGATGACGTTGAGTGCGCCGAGGCGGGAGAGGTCATCGGGGTGAAGCACTTGGACGTGTTCGATGCGGTGGCGCAAGGCAGGCAGGTGGTTTTCGGTTTCGTAGCGGCGGAGTTGTTCGTAGGCGTTGAGGACTTCGTGGTTGGCGCGGTCGCCGATGGCGTGGACGGTCATGCCCATGCCGAGGCTGGCGGCTTTGCGCCCGTGTTCGAAGAGTTCTTCGCTGTCCATGTTGAGGATACCGCGATTGTTTTCTTCGCCGAGATAAGGCTGAAACATGGCGGCGGTATGCGGACCGAGGGCGCCATCCATGAAGACTTTGACATTGCCGATGCGGAGCATATCATCGCCAAAGCCGCCGCGCAGTCCAAGTTCGTGAGCATGGTCGAGCAGTTCAACAGGAAGATTTTTGAGGACGCGCAGTTTGAGTTTGCCCTGCGCGTGCAGTGTTTGCAATGCCATGAAGGCTTCGCGGCGGTCGAAGTCGTGGACGCCGGTCAGCCCCATGCGCCACAGGATGGGCTGCGCTCTTTCGATGGCTTCGGCAATCTGCTGGAGGCTGGGGGCGGGGATGACATCGCTGGCAAGCGACATGGCGGTTTCGAGCAGGATGCCGGTGGGATTGCCGTGCGCGTCGCGCTGGATGCGCCCGTTGGGCGGGTCGGCGGTTTGGCTGGTGATGTTCGCCAGCCGCATGGCGGCGGTGTTGACCCAGCCGGCATGGAGCGATTTGGCGGTGAGGTAAACGGGGTTGTTCGGGGCGATGGCATCGAGGTGAGAGGCGTGGGGCACCCCCTCACCCGCAGCCCCTCTCCCGGCGGGAGAGGAGAGCCAAGTGTTCTGGTTCCAGCCGTGACCGAGGATCCATTCGCCGGGTTTGGCTTGTTTTACGCGCTCCGCCACACGGCGCAGGCATTCTTCCAGCGTGTCGGTTTCGCAGTCCACTTTTTGCAGGCTGAGGGCGTAGTGCTGCAAGTGGATGTGCGCGTCGGTAAGTCCGGGAAAAATGAAACGCCCGCCCATGTTTTCCGGCTCGGCGCGGGTGAAGCGGTTGAACAGTTCGTCTGTGCCGCCGACGGCGATGATGCGGTCACGGTCAATGACGATGGCGGAGGCGGCTGGCTGTGCCGGGTTTTGGGTGTAGATGCGGGCGTTGTGGAGGAGTCTCATGTAAGTTTTCCGAGCAGGGAGTCCAGCTCCTCATCGGAGTAGTAGTAGATGATGACCCTGCCGCCATTTTTGCCGTGCTTGACGGCGACTTTCGTCCCGAGGCTGATTCGCAGCCGGCGCTCGACGTCGGTCACTTCCGCGCTCGAACCTGCCCGTTTGCCCGAAAGCATTTTCTTCCCGGAATATTTCCCTGCCAACGCTTCGGTCTGACGGACGCTCAGGTCGAGGTTGATGACTTGTTTGAGCAGGGCTTCCTGCGCTTTGGCGGAGAGCGGCAGCATGGCGCGGGCGTGTCCTTCGCTGATGCGCCCGTCCACCAGCGCTTGTTTGACGGCGGCGGAGGCGTCGAGCAGGCGCAGGGTGTTGGTCACTGCCACGCGGCTCTTGCCGACGCGCTCGGCGATTTTCTCGTGAGAGAGTTTGAACTCTTTGGCAAGCTGCTGGTACGCTTCTGCTTCTTCGATGGGGTTGAGGTCGGCGCGCTGGACGTTTTCAATGAGCGCCAGTTCGAGCAACTGCTGGTCGGTGGCGCTGCGGATGACGACCGGCACACTTTTCAACCCGGCGCTGCGCGCTGCCTGCAGGCGGCGTTCGCCGGCAATGAGGGTGTAGACGCCGTTTTTGCCGGGCGCCACGATGAGCGGTTGGATGATGCCATGCTCGCGGATGGAAGCGGCGAGGTTTTCCAGTTCCTGCGGGTCGAAGTTTTCTCGCGGCTGGCGGGGATTGCGCTGGATCAGGTCAATGGCAACTTGCGTGACACCGCCCCCTTCGCTGCCGGGTTTGATTTCTCCCGCCGGGATGAGGGCGTCGAGACCTTTGCCGAGACCGGTTCGTTTGGGCATGACTACTCCTTTTCGCCTTGCGCAGTGCGTCGCACCATACGGGCAAATATACCCGCAAAAACAGTCCAAACGCCGCCAAGCACTTTCTTTGGCAGCGAAGGTGCGACGCACCCTCTGCGTAACATCAATGAGATTAACTCACCTTACGCAATTTCTTCGTAGGGCGACTTTCATGTCGCCCGAAAACGCGAGATAAATCTCGCGCTACCGCGTAATATCAGTGATTAATTTATTTTTACTCCATCGCCTTTGAGCAGTTCCTTTGCCAGCGCTTCGTAGGCGGCGGCGCCCACAGAAGCCGGCGCGTAAGCAGAGATGGGCAGCCCGTAGGAGGGCGCTTCTGCCAGGCGGATGCTGCGCGGCACGACGCTTTTAAAGACCTGCCCCGGGAAGTGGTTGTTGACTTCCTTCACCACATCGTGGGCGAGGGTGGTGCGGGCGTCGTACATGGTCAGGATGACGCCGCGCACTTTCAGGTCCGGGAAGAGAAGCGATTGGACGCGCCCGATGGTTTGGGTAAGTTGACCAAGTCCTTCGAGGGCGAGGTATTCGCACTGCACGGGGACGAGCACGCCGTCTTTGGCGGCAACCAGCCCGTTGACGGTCAGGAGACCGAGGGAGGGCGGGCAGTCAATGAGGATGTAGTCGTATTTATGGTCGAGCGATTCGAGGGCGGTTTTGAGGCGGAATTCACGCCCGGGTTCGTCCACCAGTTCCACTTCGGCGCCTGCCAGCGCAGGGGAGGAGGGCAGGAGCGAGAGCCGCAGGCGTTCGTTGAAGAGGATGGAAGAGGACAACGCTTCGCCGTTGATGAGCGCCTCGTAGGTGCCTGCCTGCACGGTGTGTTTGTCCACGCCGAGGCTGGAGGTGGCGTTGGCTTGCGGGTCGAGGTCCACCACAAGGACGCGCTGTCCCAGTTGGGCGAGGTAGGCGGCGAGGTTGATGGCGGTGGTGGTTTTTCCCACTCCGCCTTTTTGGTTGACGAGGGTGTAGGTGCGAGTCATTGGATTTGCGATTTACGATTTACGATTGGCGATTTGCGATTGGCGATTTACGATTGGCGTAAGAAAACGCCCGGTACGCTCTAATTACTTTTGAGAATCTATCACAAGCGCGAAGCTTCTGCAGCGCGACATTTATGCCGCCTTTGGTTGCGACTCGAAGGTCGCGTTACGGGATGACCACCATCATGCTTTGTTCGATTTCCTGCGGGGTGGGGATGCTGTTCAAGCCTTCGCGTTCGACGGAGTGGGAGGCGAGCAAGGTGGCAAAGCGGGCGGCTTCCCATGGGTCGCGGGTGGTCAGGTAGCGGAAGAAGAAGGCGGCGGCGAAGATGTCGCCTGCGCCGGTGGCATCCACCTCGCGGACGGACGGCGCGCGGAAGCGGCGGCGGTCGCCGTGCCAGTGAAGGACTGCGCCGGCTGCGCCTTCGGTCACGACGAGGATTTTGGTTTGTTCTGCCATGTGTTCGATGAGCAGGTCGTCGCCGTTCACGTCTTCGCGGCTGATGACCACCGCGTCTGCCCGCGCCAGGGCGGGCTCTGCATCTGTCCATGCGCAGGGGGAGACGCGTCCGCTTGAATCCCATTGGCGCATCCAGCCTTGCGGGGTGAGTCCAAACAGGGATGGGGAAAACCCTTCTGGCAGGATGGCGTCCACCTCATTGGCGATGGGGGCGAGGTGAAGGATGGGAGCGGAGCGCCAGGCAGCAGGCACGAGGTCCAGGGGGATGCGGTCGGCGCGGGCGCGCAGGTATTGGACGCGTCCGTCTGCGGTGTAGAGGTTTTCGTAAGTGGTGCTGGTCTGCGATGGAAGAGTGAGGATGGAAATGCCGTTCAGCGGTTCGAGGGAAAGGTCTGCGCCTGCGGCGGTGACGATGCCCACACGCAAGCCGAGGGCGCGGGCGGTCAATGCGGCGTAGGCAACCGTTCCGCCCAGGCGTGCGCCGTGAGGGGTCAGGTCGCGCGCGGCGTGACCGATGACGAGGTAATCCACCGTTTCGCGCGGAACGAGGCTGTGCATGGGTGAATTATACCGTGAGAAGATTTGTCAAGCCCGTTAAAGAGCCTTTCCTCTTTTGTCTTTCGAGGCTGGCAAGGAAAGACAAAAGAGGAAAGAGATTACGAGCGAAGAGGGTGATCAGTCTTCCTTCGGGTAAATCACCACTTTACGGTATGGTTCTTCGCCGGTGCTTTCGGTGGCGACAAAGGGATGGTCGCGCAGGGCAAGGTGAATGATGCGGCGTTCGGCGGAGGGCATGGGTTCGAGCGTTTGTTTGCGCTTGTTTTTGACGACCTGCTCTGCCATGCGTTTTGCCATTTGAATCAATTGTCGTTCGCGGCGGCTGCGGTACCCTTCCACGTCCACGACGAGTTGTACGAACTGTTCCGCCGCTTTGCCGAGGAGGAGCGAGGCAACGTATTGGAAGGCGTTGAGCGTTTCGGAGCGGCGCCCGATCAGCACGCTCAGGTCGTCGCCGCGCACGTCCACGTTGATGACGCGGCGGTCGGAACGGTCGTTTTCGGCGTAGTGCGCCGAGACCTGCGCCTGCAGTCCCATCAGGTGCAGGAGTTTGGAGACAATGGATTCAGCCTGGTCGAGCAGGGGATCATGTTCCGGCTGCGATTCGGCTTCTCGGACGGGAACAGGCGTCGGTTCGGACTCAGAAGCGGCTGATGCGGTTTCGAGGGGAGGTTCCTCCGCCGGAGCATTGACCGTCAGGCGGACGCGCACTTGCGCTTTTCCAAATCCGAACAAGCCGCGGCTGCCGGCGTCCAGCACTTCCACGCGGACGGCATCGGCAGTGAGACCCAGTTGGGCAAGCCCTTGTGCAATGGCTTCTTCCACGGTCGGCGCGATGATTTCCAGAGTGGTGCGTGCGTTCATGTCCGCCTCCTTATTCTTTTCTCATGCTCTTCGGCAGAAGATTGCTCCAATTGGCTTTGCCCTGCGCCGCATATTGGATGATGCCGAGCAGGTTGCTGGTGATGAAATAGACCGACAAGCCTGAGGGAAAGGTGAGGGCAAACCAGCCGAGCATGAGCGGCATGGTGATTGCCATGGACTGTCCCATGGCGGCGCTTTGGTCGTTGGGGTTGGTGGCAGGCGGCAGGGTGAGTTTGGATTGGATGTAGGTGGTCGCCGCAACAATGATGGCGAGGATGTAATACGGTTCAGGCTGACCGAGGTTCATCCACAGGAATTTGCTGTTGAGCGGGATGAGGTTGGCGACATCGAGAAAGTTGGGGTTGATGCTCTGTGAGAGTTTGAGCAGGTCGAGCGGGGTGGCGGCGAGGGCGCGGATGATGCTCTGGTAGAGGGCGATGAGGATGGGGAACTGAATGAGGGTGGGCAGACAGGAACCGAAAGGATTGATGCCTCGTTCGCGGTAGATGCGCATTTGTTCCTGCGCCAGTTTTTCGCGGTCTTTGGCGTATTTCTTTTGAATTGCCTGCCATTCCTTGTCGTTTTGCAAATCCTGCATGGCTTTGGCGCCCTTCATTTGCTGGGCGTTGAGGGGCCAGGTGACGATGCGAATCAGGATGGTGAAGAGGATGATGGCAACGCCAAAGTTCTGACCGATGATGTTGTAAATCCACAACAGGATGTTAATGAAAAGGGAAACGAAGAGATTCCACATGGTGCCTCTATTTCTTCGGGGGGAAGGTCCATACCTGGCGGCCGTTGGAATCGAGCGCGGCGAGGTAGAAATCGGTTTCGAGCGGGGCAACCAGAATCAGGTCACCGGCGACGACCGGGGTGGTGTAAATCTTGCCGCCCACTGCTTCGAACCACAGGGTCTTTCCGTCCTTGCCAATGGCGTAGAGATTGCCGGATTCGGTGGCAAGCAGGAGGTGGTCGTTTTGCAAGATGGCGTTGGCGGTGATGGCGCCATCGGGCTGGATGCTCCAGTTCAGTTTGTTGTTGGCGGCGTCGAAGGAGTAGAAGTTGCCTTTGAGGTCGCCAAAGTAGAGGGTGTCGCCGTCAAAGACGGGGGTGCTCCACAGCCAGTATTGTGCGTCGAGAACAGATTGGTGCGCGCCGGTTTCGGGGTCGAATTGTTCGAGCTTCGAGGCGAGCGAGCCGACGTAGAGTCTGCCATCGGGACCAAGAGCGGGAGCGCCGGGGATGGCGGCGGCAATGTCTGCCTGCCAAGCGATGGCATAATCGGCAAGGTTCACGGCATGGACGCGATGGTCAAGGGATGTGACGTAAATGCGTTCTCCGTCGGTGACGGGCTGCGCCCACAGCCGCCCGCCCAGTTCAATTGTGGCGATGGGCTGTTTTTGCGATTGTCCATCGCTCAAGTCGAGAACATAGAGGTTGCCGTCGGCGTTGGGGGCGAAGAGTTTGTCCTCTACAATCAAGGGGGCAGCCACCCAAGCACCGCCGGCGCCGGTGAAGGTCCATTTGACGGCGGGGTTTTTGAAGTCGCCGTTGGTGATGAGGTCATGCGGGTCGAGGGCGTAGAGAATGTGTTTGCTGCCGGCGCTACCAACGATAACAAGACCGTCAGAGGTGAGGACAGGGGTGGCGTAGAATTGCGCTTTGTTGTCGTTGGGGTCGGAGAAGCGCCAGACTTCGGCGCCGTCTTGGATGTTGATGCCGTACACGTGGGATAAGTCCGCCAGGTAAGCAGTGGTTTCGTCGGCGGCAAGACCGGGCCAGGTGGTGCCGCGCACGGTTCCGCCGCAGGCGCTCAGGAGGAGGGCGCCGAACAGAACCAGTGTCAGCAAAAGGATTTTCTTCATTTGGATTTCGTACTCCTATGGAACGGGGTCGTAGCCCCCGGGATTGAACGGGTTACAGCGTAAAACGCGCCACGCCGCCATGAGCGAACCTTTGAGAACGCCATATTTATACACTGCCTGGTAGCCGTAGTGGGAACAGGAAGGGTAGAAGCGGCAGGTATTGGGAGGGAGTCCCTTCGAGATTGTCATTTGGTACAGGCGGATGAGCGCCAACAGGGCAATGCGCGGGAGATTTGTGAGGGTGCGCGGCATATCGCGCAAGCGCGGCTCGCTGGAGTAATCGTGAAGGTGAAATTCAGGATTCATGCGGCGGGGTGATGAGTCTGGCGCGCTGGAAGAGGTCAAGCAAAGCCCGGCGGGTTTCTTCGAAGGAGGCGCGGGCAAGGCTGGGGCGGGCAATCAAGATCAGGTCGAAGTGGGAGGCGATGTGGGGGATGAGGCTGCGCATCGCTTCCCGCAGGATTCGTTTTGCGCGGTTGCGTCGGATGGCAGTGCCTACGGTCTTACCGGCTGCTATTCCTACACGCAAGCGAGGCTGCTCGCTTTTTTGCACCATCAACACAACAAGCGGGTGGGCATAAGACTTGCCGGAACGCCGCACCCGCTTGAAATCTTCGGACCGGGTCAGACGAAACCTTCTCTGCACCCGAGACTCGTTTACGCTGTTTTACCAGCGAACCTTTTTGACGTGTTCGTTGGCAGTGACCGTCAATTGGTGACGCCCGCGCAGGCGGCGGCGTTTGAGAACGGCGCGCCCATCGGCGGTGGACATGCGTTTGCGGAAGCCGTGCACGCGCACGCGTCGGCGGATTTTCGGTTGGTACGTTCGTTTTGGCATTCTATCTTCCTCGTCTCAAAAATAATTGCTTTGGCATACTGCCCGCTTTCTTGCAAGGCAAGGCATTATACCGTAAGGATTTCGAATCGGTCAATTCATGCGGCGGACGGATTCTTCCCGTTTCGGACGGGGTAAACCGGAAAGGCAAGCAGGTCGGCGAGGCGTTTTACGCCTTCGGGGCTGGCAACAGCGATGATTTCGTCGTTTTCGCGCAAGGTGCTGTCGCCGCGCGGCAGCGTCATGACGCCGTCGCGGATGATGGCGGCAATGACGCAGTGTTCCGCCAGGTCCATGTCTTTGAGAGGAACGCCGATGGCTTTTGCGCCGGTTGGCACTTTTTCCTCCACCACGGCATAACGTCCACGGCGGATTTTGAAGAGGGTCATCATGTCGCCCAGCGACATTTCTTCCTGGATGAGGTGCGCCAACACATCGGCGGCGTTGAGCGCCACGTCCACTTTGAATTTGTCGTTGAACAACCAGGCGTTATTGGGGTTGTTGACGCGCGCGATGGTGCGGGGAACATGGAACAGGGTTTTGGCAAGGTAGCAAATTGCCAGGTTGGATGCGTCTTCGCTGGTAACAGCAGCAATGACATGCGCTTCGCGTGCGCCCGCCGCCTCCAGCACGCTGGGATTGACGGGGTGTCCTTCGTAAATCACTTCGGTGGGAAGTTCCTGGTGTAAATGGGAAAGCAGGTCGCGGCGGTCTTCGACCAGGCACACTTTGTAATTCTGATTGATTAACAAGTTGGCAAGACGCGCGCCTGTGCGTCCGCCGCCAGCAATGAGTACGAACATATTACGCCTCCGCCTTGCCTGAAATACAGGCTGTCAATTCGCCAATGCCTTTGAATGTGGAACTGACGTCGAGCAGGTCGCCTTCTTGCAGGACGGTATCCATTTCAGGCAGGAACGAGCGCCCTGCTCTGGTCAAAGCAACGGGGCGGCACTCGCGGATGTTTCCAAGCAACTCGCCCAATGTGCGCCCATTCCACAGTTCTGGAATGCGAACCTCGTAGATTTCCACTTCGCCGTTGCCGGCGGAATAGACGACTTTTTCGGACGGGTTGATGAGCAGTTCCTCGACGCGCTGCGCGCCCCACGTGGTGGAGCCGACGGTTTGCAACCCGAACGCTTCGATGACGCTGCGCAGGCTGGGGTCGTAGTTGCGGGCGACCACCACAGGGATATTGTAGAATTCGCGCGCCGCATGGCAAACCACAGCGTTGAGAGCGTCGGAGTTGGTGACCGCCGCCAGCCCGTCTGCCTCCTGGATGCCGGCGCGTTCCAGCACCGTTTCTGCCAGACCTTCGCCTTCCAGCGTGCGCCCGCGAAAATCGGGATGCAGGCGGTTAAATGCCTGTTTGTTGACATCCACGACAACGACGCGATGCCCGCTTTTATATAGGTGGTAGGATAACTCCGCGCCCACGCGGCCGCATCCGATAATGATGAAATTCATGTCTTATCTTACTCCTTTTTTTCCTGACGCACGTGATAGGGAACGTCGGTGACAACGACGCCGTGCTTGTTCAATAATTCCTGTCGCAGCACATCTGCTGTGCGCATGTGCAGGGCTTTATGCCAGCGCTTCGAGGGGATAAACTGCGGCACGACGATGGTGATGGCTTCGCCAGGCTGACGATGTTCAATAACCTCTGTCAAATAGTCAAGCAGCGGTTCGATCAGCAAACGGAAGGGGGAATCGAGGATGACCATGCGCGTGCCTTCGCCCCAGATTTTCCATTTCTTTTGCACCTTCTCCGTTTCCGCGGGGTCAATCGAAACGTGGACGGCGGTGACGTCATCCGAAAGCAGGCGCGCATAACGCAATGCTTCCAACGTTCCCTGATGCACGCCGCTCACCGCTAAAATGACGCGGTGGCGCGTCTGGCGGGAGGGCAGCCCATAAAATTTATCCAGAGAGAGGTGCGCCGCCAGGTCTTTGTAATGGTGGTGGATGGTAAAGAACAGCCAGACCAGTGTCGGGATGATAATCAACACGACCCAAGCCCCCTCGGTGAATTTTGTGACGGCAAAGATGATCATCACGATGAAGGTACACAAAGCGCCAAAGCCATTGATTATCATCTTTTGCAGCCAGTGTTTGTCGTATCGTAACACCGAACCTGGTTCGACAACTTCCTTCCCTTCCGGAATGTGACCGATTTTCCACCAGCGCATCGCCATGCCGGTTTGCGAAAGGGTAAAGGAAAGAAAAACGCCAATGGCATAAAGCGGAATGAGCAAAGTGACGCTGGCATTGAAGAGAATGATCAGGAGGGATGCGATGACCGATAGCGTGGCAATGCCGTTCGAATACACGAGACGGCTCCCGCGGAACGTCAACTGGCGGGGGAGGTAACCGTCCTTTGCGACCAGCGCGCTCAGACGGGGAAAATCGGCAAAAGCGGTATTTGCCGCCATGATGAGGATGACGGTGGTTGCCGTGATGATCATCAGGTACAAAATCCCGCGCCCGCCAAAGACGGTGCGTCCCAGTTGGGAGATGACGGTTTCCGTTTCGGAGGGTGTCGCGCCGATGTGAGTGACAAGGAAGGAAATGCCCAAGAACAACGTCGCCAGGATAAACGCCATCCAAATCAGAGTAATTCCTGCATTGCGGCTGCGCGGTTCCTTGAAAGCGGTGATGCCATTAGAGATGGCTTCAATGCCGGTCAGCGCAGCAGTGCCGCTCGAAAAGGCATGCAGGAGGAGAAAAGGCGTAATTGCTGTCAGCGCTCCTTCGATCTCGAGGTGAGGCGGGTCTATGACAACGCCCAGTGTGCCGGTGAAGTAGCGCACCAGTCCCGTCCCTACGGTAATGAACATCATCGCGACGAAGAAATAGGTGGGAATGGAAAAAGCGATGCCCGATTCCTTCACGCCCCGCAGGTTGATCAACATGATCAAGAAAACGGCAGCGACCGAGAGCCAAACGCGGTAGGGAAAGAGTTGCGGATATGCCGAAACGATTTGCGCCACCCCAGCCGAAATGGAGACAGCCACGGTCAGGATGTAATCGGTGAGCAGCGCCGCGCCCGCAATTTGAGCGGTCGCTTCGCCCAGGTTATCACGGGAAACGATGTATGCGCCGCCTCCGTCCGGATAGGCGTGAATGGTTTGCTCATAAGAGAAGGTGACGATTGCCATCAATACGACAATGGCAAGCGCAATCGGGAAAACGTACCCGAACGCCACCGTTCCCGCCGCCGCCAGGATGACCATGATTTCCTGCGTGGCATAGGCGGTGGACGATAACGCGTCGGAGGCGAAAACCGCCAGCCCAACGGCTTTGCCAATGGTCTGATGGGGCGCATCGGCGGTGGAGAGGGGACGCCCGATGAACCAGTGAGTTAGGGAACGTGGCGGCTGGTAGTCGCTCTGCCGCCTCATAATCTCGGTGTGTTCGTGTTCGGAAATTGTCATGATTTTTATCTTAACTAACTGATGTTATGCAGCTTATTCATACCGCGACATTTATGTCGCCTGAAAACGCGAGATAAATCTCGCGCTACCGCGTAAGGTGAGTAACTAAAATTGCCGTTATGGCACTTGGTAGGGTACTTCCGTAATCACTACGCCCGGCGTGGAAAGTAATTCACGGCGGAGCATTTCTGCAGTTTGCATGTGCAGGGCATTGTGAATTTTATGTTCCGGGACAAAATGTGGAACAACAATGGTAATCGTTTCATTGGGCTGCCGCACAGACAAAATATCCTTGATGTAATCCAACAGAGGTTCGAGGAATAGACGATAGGGCGAATCTACAATAACAAGACGCGTACCGCGTCCCCATGTTTCCCATTTTTTACGAACTTTCTCTGTATCATCCGGTTCCATCGAGATATGGACGGCTGTCACGTCATCCGATAACATCCGCGCATACCGGAGCGCAGCCAGCGTTCCCTGATGAACATTGCTGATGGGAACAATAACGCGGTGACGGGTATCGTAAGGCGGAGGTTCGCCATAATTTTCCAGAGAAAGGCGGCTTGCCAATAAGGAGTAGTGGCGTTTGATCCATAGGAACATGCCAATCAGGAGCGGAGTGAGGATGAGCACGATCCATGCGCCATCTCGGAACTTGGTGATGGCAAATACAAACATGACAATCCCAGTACAGAGCGCCCCGACGCCATTGCTTATCATCTTGATTGCCCAGCGCGGATCGTAGTGCAACATAGAGGTTGATGATTGCTGCGGCTGACCTTTGAGCCGCCCCGAACGCCACCAACGGCGCGCCATGCCAGACTGAGCAAGGGTGAAGGAAAGGAAAACGCCAATAGCGTACAACGGAATGAGGCGGGTGACGCTTGCCTGAAAGACGATTATCAAAATAGAGGCAAGCGCCCCCAGCGAGACAATGCCATACGAATAGACCAGGCGGCTGCCGCGGAAAGTCAGTTGACGAGGCAGGAAGCCGTCGCTGGCAAGCATGGCGCCCAAGCGTGGAAATCCTGCAAAGGCGGTGTTGGCGGCGAGAATCAGGATGACGGTCGTTGCAATAATGACCAACAGATACAGCACACCCTGACCGCCAAAAACCGTGCGCGCCAATTGCGAGATGACCGTCTCCGCTTCAGAAGGGACTGCTTGGATCTCGCGTGCCAGAAATGAAATACCCAAAAAGAGAAACGCCAGAATGAAAGCCATCCAGATGAGCGTAATGGCGGCATTGCGGCTGCGCGGTTCCTTAAAAGCGGTGATACCGTTGGAGATGGCTTCCACGCCGGTCAAGGCAGCCGTGCCGCTGGAAAAAGCATGCAAGAGCAGGAACGTTGTCACAGTGGGAATCGCCTCGCCAAAATGTTCGATGGGAGGCGGATTGACCACTCTCGCCAAGTCGCCAGTGAATGTGCGAAAAAGTCCTGTGCTGATGGTTAAGAACATGATGAAAATGAAAAAGTAACTGGGAATGGCAAAGGCTATGCCCGATTCCCTCACGCCGCGCAAGTTGACCAGCGTGATAAATGCCACGCAGGCGACCGAAATGGCAACGCGGTATTCGAACAGTTGCGGGTAAGCAGAGATGATTTGCGCCACTCCAGAAGAAACCGAAACGGATACTGTCAGGATGTAATCTGTGAGCAACGCCGCCCCTGCCATCAGTGCAGGAAAACGCCCAAAATTGTCATAGGCAACAATATAGGCGCCTCCGCCGTTGGGATAGGCGTGGATAATCTGTTCGTAGGAAATAACCACGATAGCCAGTAAGACAACGATGACAATCGAAATGGGGAAGACATATCCAAAGGCAACCGTCCCTGCTGCAGCCAGGATGACGAGGATTTCCTGCGTAGCGTAGGCGTTGGAAGACAACGCATCGGAGGCAAATACCGCCAGTCCGACTGCCTTGCCAATGGTTTCGTGAGGGGCATCTGCAGTTTGAAGCGGGCGTCCAACTAGAAGATGACGGATGCTTCGCGGGGGGGTGTATTCGGCGGCGCGGTGTATCAGAGATGTATCTTGGTTGGTCTCAGGGTTAATCATGATTGATACAAGCATCCATCTGCGGCATGGATGACGCATTATTATACGGTACTTTTAGCGAACTTCGCTTTTTCTGGTTTCTTTTGGCTGTGTCAATGGAATTTGCAGGAAGAAGGTGCTGCCCTTGCCCAGTTCGCTTTCCGCCCACACTTTGCCATGATGCCGCTCGGCAATGGATTTGACGATGGCAAGCCCCAGCCCGGTGCCGCGCTGTGCCAGCGCTTCACGGTGGGTGCCGCGAAAGAACTTCTCGAACAGGCGCTTCATGTCCTCCGGCTGAATGCCAATGCCGCTGTCGTGGATGGCAAAGGTCAGGGCGTCGGGCGCGGTCAGCAGGTTGACGGTCACTTCGCCGCCATCGGGGGTGTATTTGATGGCGTTTTCAACCAGATTATAGACCGCCTGATGCAAGAGCGCCGGGTCGGCTTCCACGGCGTGCGGCATGTCGCGCGGGAGTTCCATCGAGAGCGCGATGTTTTTGCTGCGCGCCGCCATTTGCAGGTCAGCGGTGACACGCTCGAGGATATCCAGCACGGGGACATCTTCCACCTGCAAGCCGACGCCAAAGTCAATGCGCCCGAGGTCGAGCAGGTTGTTGACAAGCCGCGACATATTTTCCACGCCCTGCACAATCATGCGCACATAGCTTTTTTGCTGTTCGTTCAAGTCACCGGAGGTTTCGAGCATGGTGGCATAACCGCGCATCAGCGTGAGGGGCGAGCGCAGGTCATGGCTCACGGTGGAGACGAATTCCGATTTGAGCGTGTCAATCTCCTTGAGCTGCGTCACGTCGCGCAGGATGCACACACGTCCCACCGTGCGCCCGTCGGCGGTCATGGCGGAGGCGGTGGCGAGGAAGGTCTTGCCGTCGGGCATTTTGATTTCGGCGGTGCGCTTCTCGGCGGACGCTTCCTGCAGCAGGTCGTAGAGCGGTTTGATTTGGATGGTGCGCTGAAGGTCCTGACGTTCGCCGCGGCGGATGATGACGTTGAAGAGTTGACTTGCCGCCGGGTTAGCCAGGATGAGCCGGTTCGAGGCGTCGGTGACCAGCACCGGGTCGGGCGTGGAGTTGAGAATGGTTTCCAACTGACGACGGCTGGCATCCACCGCCAGGAAGAGGCGGATGTTGGCAACGGCAAGCGCCGCCTGGGATGCCAGCGTGGCGAGGAAGCGCAGGTCGGCATCGTTGAAGATTTTTTGTTTTTTGTATGCCGCCCACAACACGCCAAAGTAACGGTTTTCGTGCCGCAGGGCAACGGCAGAGAGGGATTCGGGGCGAGGCAGGTTGGGGTCGAGGTCCAGTCCGCGGGTCCGTGAGAGAGCCGCCATGACGAGCCGCTCCTGTCGTTCGGTCAGGTCGAGAATCGGTTGGTCGAGGTGGGCGTAGAGGTCTTTGTCGGGTCCGCTGGCGTAGCGGATGGGGATTTCCACGAGCCCGGGCATCATCTCACGCACGAGGACGATGCGCGCCGCGCTGGCGCCGCTTTCGACCACCGCTTTGAGGATGGCGCTCAACGCTTCGTCCAGTTGCAGAGTGGAGGCGACGCCCTGACTGGCGGCAAGCAGGCGGTTGAGTTCGTCGAGGCGTCCCTGCAGGCTGACGCGCATCTGCTCGAAGGCGCGGCGCAGTTCGCCCACTTCGTCCACACCGCCGGTCGCAAGGGGACGGTCGAGTTTGCCGGCGGCGATGTGTTTTGCCTCAACGGCGAGGCTCTGCAGAGAGCCGGTGACCGTCCGCAGGCTGAGCCGCAGGGAGATCAGTGCGAACAAGCCGAGCAAAACGATCATGACCGAGATAGGCAGGGCGATGTCAATGGCGATTTTTTGCGTTTCCTGCGCAGGGACGGTCAGCACGATGGACCAGGGTGCGCCGGGGACGGGCTGGTAATAGACCAATTGCCGCGCGCCGTTGGGGGCAGTTTCCTGGTAGAAGCCGGCCTGCGGCGGGCGCCCGCCGGTGTAGGGAGTCATAATGCGCGAGGCGTGGGGGTGGTAGAGGATCATGCCCTGTTCGTCCACCAACATGCCGGCGCCGTTGAGGTCTTGCAGGCTGTTGAGGCTGTCTGCCAGGGAGCGCAGGTAGGGGTTGGTTTGCAGGTCGGTGCGGGCAATGAGCACGCGTCCGCTGCCGGGCAGGGCGGCAAGGAAGGCGATGCGCGCGCCGCCGGTTTCGCCGGGCGGGATGGCGTACATTTGGAAAGGCACGCCTTGCATTGCAATCGCTGTGCCCATTTCTTCCTGCACTGTCGGTTGGGAGGAGACTTCGGGTGGATAACTGGCGAGGACGGCATTGGATGCAGCCTCGAGCAGAATCAGTTGATTGAAATAGGGGACGGAACGCATCTGTTCGCCCAGCAGGCTGGAGAGGTCGCCCGAGCCTTCGCTCAGGCGTGGATCGGAGGCAATCTGACTGGCGAGGTTCTGTCCAGCTTCGATGAACAGCGGCACGCTTTGGGAGGCGCTCTGCGCTGCGCTGGCGAGACGTCTTTCCAGCAGGTCGCGCGCGGCGCGTCCGGCGAGGAACCAATCTCCGAGCAGCAGGGTGACCAGCAGGAGGACGATGACGGTCCCTGCGCCGGAGAGGAAGCGCGTCTCAATGCTTCGTTCGGCAGGCGAGGGCTGGAGAGAGCCAACGCTTCCCCAGTGAACGGGGAACGCCGCCATTACGATTTGCGCGGCAAGACCGGCGAGGAGCATTTCGCCGCCAAACGCCAATGCCGCCAGCCCGGCGTTGCTTAGGACGTAATCCAGCCGCTCGGTGACCGGTGCGGAGGGAACAGCGAAGAACGCACCGACGATGAAAACGAGGACGTGGAAAGGTATCAGGCTGAGCGCTGCGGCAAGGGGTTGGCGCAGGAAGCGAAAAAACGGCGTGCGGTAATTTTGCCGCACAAAGACCGCAAACAAGCCTGCCATCAAAGCGAGGTCGAGAGTCGTGAAGGCGTTGTGGGTGTCCCAAAATCCGCGCAGGAAGCCGCTGAGGATTCCGAGCGCGGCGGCAGCCAACGGTCCGAGCCAGCCGCCGGCGAGCATCCACGGGAGGGCGGAAAGGAACATCAGCGTGGAGCCGGGCGGGTCGGCAGGCAGTCCCGGCATGGGCAGGGAGGCAGCGGAGAATTTCAAGCCAATCAACAGAGAGGCGGGAAGAGAGGCGGCGAACAGAGCAGCGAAGATGCCGCCTGTGCGGCGGTTCCATGCTGTTTGGTAGCCCCGCCAGTTGTAAAGCGCCAGTCCCAGCAAACCGGCAAGTCCAAGCCATACCAGCCAGCCCGCCGGCGGAATGGGGTTGAAATACGGCAGGCTGGTTAGCAGCGAGGCGATGAAACGCATGGGGAAAATTATAGCCCTAAATTGCAGACCCTAACTAACCTGAATTCGGGATAAGGCATTTGGACCGTCCCGAAGGCTCTTGAGACAGCGGTTTTAAGGGCAAAATCAGCCTTCGGGACGCTTATCCCGAACTGACGTTAACTAAAGAGAGCGAGAGGATGCGGTAATTGTTTGCGTAGCGCAGGTTGCACCAGAGGCGCTTACATTATCCACGAAGTACACGAATTTTCACGAAAAAAGGTAACTGTCCACTCCCATCACCCCCAGTTCCTCTCCCGCTGGGAGATGGTTAGAGGGAGGATAGGTAGTTGCGAAAAAAGAGAAAAGTATTCACGCTTCTTCGTGAACTTCGTCGAGCAACGGCTTAACTTGACAAAGTCTGCTCTAAACTACCCTCTTCTCAAGCGAATGCCTTTAGGAGTAGCAACCGTCGTTGCCCCGACAAGATCTTCCAGGCGGTAAGCATTTAAAACTTTTTGCAACAGTTCGACAATCGGGCGTATTCCGTCTTCATCGGGGCGTAATAGCAGAACGCCATAATGGGTAGCAGGCGGATACATGCGAATATCGCCAAATCCTTTGTCGGCGGTGACAAAATATCTTCCTTCTTTTTGGATGACAAGCCATAACTGGTGATCTTTCCAACCGCCCATGCCCTGCTCAATAACACTTGCCGCATCATAGCCATGCTCCCGCAATAATTGCACAGCCTGACGCGGCAAGTCCTCATCCACTGTGACTTTCAGCGCCATGTTCTATCCTGCCAGCGGGAGAAAAACTTCATGACGGATCACATCCGCGGCATACGCCAGCGCCGCCTGAACTGTTTCTTTCTGCAACTGGGGATAGGAGGCGATGATTTCATCAATTGTCATGCCATCGGCGATGCTTCCCACAATTATCGAAACGGGAATGCGCGTGCCTTTGATGCACGGCTCGCCATGGTGAATTTCGGGATCAGCGGAGATATATTCCTGCCAATTGATACGCATAAAATGCTCCTCGAACAAAAAGAATTATACCGCGCCCGGAGGCGCTCGGATGCGTGTTCCTGCGTCTATTTGTGCGCATACGTTCCGCGATAGGATTCGGGGAGCAGTTCTGCCAGCGAGCGCATGATGCGCTGTGTTCCCTCTTGCAGCGATTGATGGTGATCGCCCGTCTCTTTCAGATAAAACGGCTTGCCCACCGTGAGCGTGACGGGCGCACGTTTGAAGCGGCGCATGTGACCATAGACGTTGTCGTTCTCTGTGCCGGTCAAAGCGACGGGGACAATCGGCGCGCCGGATTTGAGAGCCAGAAATGCCGCGCCTTCCGTTCCTTCCTCCAAGCCGCGAATGAGCGACTGCCGTCCTTCCGGCGCGAGGGCAACCAACCGTCCCTGAGATAAAGCCTCGAGGGCGGCGCGCACAGCCTTACGGTCCGGTTTGCCGCGGTGGACCCAGATGACGCCATAGGCGCGGAAGAGCGGTCCCACCAGCCAGTGGGCGTTCAGTTCGATTTTTCCCATCCCGTCCAAAAGCGCAGGGACGGCGGCGGCAAGCAGGACGACATCCGCATCGCCCAGGTGGTTGATGACGACCAGCGCCGGTCCGCGTGTGGGGAAGTTTTCCACGCCGCGAATGACGGGTTTGAGAAAGAGGAAGGTGAGCAGTTTTGCCAGCCCGCGCGCAAGGATGCGAAACGCGCGGCGGGGCAGGGTGAGAGGAGGAAGGAAAACCAGTTCGGGGCGCCACCAATCGGTGACGGGCTTAGGCGGGGAAGATGGCTGAGTCTGCATAGACGCCGCGGTATTCCTCGGGCAGCAGCCCGGCGAGATGCCGCATGACGAGGTCGGCATTCGCCTGTCGGATTTCATGTCGTTCCCTGCCTTTGGCGGTGTTTTCGGGCAGGAGGATGGGCTTGCCGATGCGCAGTTCGAGCGTCGGGCGTTCGCCGCGCCGGGCGCGCTGCCAGAAATCTTCGGTGGTGCCGACAATTGCCGCCGGCACAACGGGCACTTTGGTCTGCTCGACGATGTAGGCGATGCCGGGCAGGGCGCGCCGCATGGCAGGGACGTGCGAACGTCCGCCCTCCGGCGCCATCAACAGCGGGAAGCCGGCTTGAAGCACGGCGATGATACGTTGAAACAAGGCGCGGTCATATTCGCCGCGATGGACCGGGATGACGCCGTAGGCGCGCAGCAACTGTCCCTGAGCGGGTTTGTCGAACACATCGGACGCGCCGATGATTTCCAGCGGGCGGGTCCAGAATGCCGCTGCAAACGGCGGGTCGTAAATGGAAACATGATTCATGGCAGCCACATACGCCCCATGGCGCGGAATGTTTTCTGTGCCGCTGATTTTTACATTGGCAAGAATATGAAAAATCCCCCGAAAGACCGCGCGCAGGAGCGGGCGGCTCAACCTGAACTTCAATGGGACACGGTATGCACCGTTCATTTGCACAACGCCAGCACCTTTTCGAATACTTCGTCTATGCTCATTTTATCCGAGTCAATAATGATGGCATCGGGCGCGGCTTTGAGCGGAGCCACGTCGCGGGTCGAATCAATGCGGTCGCGTTCGATGACCTTCGCCAGAATATCCTCATACTTCACATTTGCGCCGCGCGCAATCAATTCGTTGTATCGCCGCCGCGCGCGTTCTTCGGCGGAGGCGTCGAGGTAAATCTTCAAATCCGCTTCGGGCAGGACAACCGTGCCGATGTCGCGCCCCACCATCACCACGCGCCCGCGCTGACCGATGCGCCGCTGTTGTTTGCTCAACGCCGCCCGCACGCCGGGATAAGCGGAGACAACCGAGACGTTGGCGTCCACGATGGGAAGACGCGTCTCCCAAGTGATGTCTTTGCCTCCCACGAGGACATCGCAAACGCGTCCATCGGACCTGGAGGCGGGCGCCACATCAATGGGCGTTCCCTCCGCCAAGGCTGTGATCTGCGCCTCGTCCCGCACGTCAATGTCACGGTCGAGGGCGAGCCAGGTGATGGCGCGGTACATGACGCCCGTATCGAAGAACAGGTAGCCGAGCGCTTGCGCCAGTTTCAACCCCAACGTGGATTTACCGGAGGCGGCAGGACCGTCAATGGCGATGATGGAGGGAGGATGGGTTTTGGTCATGGAGTTAGGGTTGTCCGTTCTGGCGTGCATCGGGGAAGAGGTCGTCGCGTACCCAGAGAATGATGGCTTCGGTCTCACGCGGCAGCTGGCGATAGACCAGCCAGCGGAACCAGTCGGGGCGCTGGATGTTTGCCCAGGCAATGGGCTGACGCCAGGTGAAGTCCTGTCCGCGATAGGCGGCGGATAGACTCGGCTCATCCACCAGCGGGGTAATGACGATGGGCGGCGGGTTCAACGGGTCGAGGGCGGTGACCACTTGCAGCGGATGATTTCGCAGTGCCCATTCGAGCGCCGTCGATTGAATGCCCACGACGGTGACGGGTTGTGTCGCGATGTTGCCGGTGCTGAGGAGAGAAGCCTGCTGAACGGAAGAGACGAGCAGGTTCTCATGAACCGGCGGCTGGTCTGCCGACCATAGTTCGGCGCTGTTGGGAAGACGCACGCCGCTGGCGCCCCAGGCAGCAGCGAGGGTGTAAACGCCGAGGAACAACGAAAACGACCACGTCATTCCCAGCCTCGCCGTGCGCGGCGACCAGCCGAAAGCAACCAGGATCGTGCTGACGACCAGAATCAGCGCTGCGCCGAATAAAACCACATATCGCGGTCCAAACGGCAGGGTGACGACCCTGCCCAAAAATGCGATGGACGTTGGCGTGAAGTGTTCGTAGGGGTTGAGCGCAATGTTGGCAATGTTGAACCAGATGTAGATGAGCAAAATCAGCATGGCACCGGCGACAACGCTGACCTCAATGCGTTCCTCGGGATACATGTCGAGAAGGCGGGCAAGTTCCTGCGCGGCAAGGATGAGCAGGGGAATGACCACCCAGACAAGTTCGCCCGGCTGGCGATAGAAGACGGCGAGCAAAAGGGAAACTCCCAACCAGACGCTCAAGCGGCTCACACGCAGACTGCCGAGGCGAAAGCCGCGGATCAATGCGAAAACTGCCAGGAAGATTCCCAGCGGTTCATACGCGAGGAATGTAAACAGCACACGTCCCGGGCTGAAAACGGGCGGGACAACCCAACCCTGCAGGTAGGCAGGCAGGGAGGCGAAGAAGGCGCTCAGTCCGCTGGGGATGGTGAAGAAGAGGGTGCCGCCGAGGAGAAGAGTGGAGAGGAGGGAAAAGCCAGTATTGCGTAATTGGTAATTGGTAAGGGGGGCTTGGGAGAGGGTTCTGCGCTGGAGGAGGAGAAGGGGGAGGATCAGCATCAGGAAACCGGACCAGATTGAAGGTCCAGAGAGAAGCGCAAGCCCGGCGAAGATGCCGGACGGGATGGCGCGTCCGTTCCGCCAGTTTCCCCAAGCGAAGAGGAGGAAGGTCAGGGCGAATATCGTCCCGTTTGCCTGACGGGAGAGGGCGGCGAGGGCAGGGTCAAAGGCGAGGAGAAAGGCGAGCAGAAGCGCCGGGAGCGGTTTGAGGCGGTCGCGGAAGAGGCGGGGGGCAAGGACGAGGAGGCTTCCTGCGAGGGCGGGGAAAAGGCGCGCCGTGAAGTTGGTCGCTTGCGTGAGGAAGAACAGCAGGCTGGTGAAGAGGAGGTAGGCAGGTTGAGGGTCGAGGAGGGGGCGCTGCCCTTGTGCAAGGTGAAGGGCTTGCAGGGCAAGGCGGGCTTCGGAGTCGGTGAGGGGGCTGGCTCCCAGTTGAATGAGGCGAAAGCCAAGTGCAATCAGAAAAGCCAGTCCATACAGCCAGCCTTCGTATTTGGGTTGGTGGGAGGTCATGGGATTATTTTACCTGTGTTTATTTCGTCAATGTGCCTGTAGGACAAGTCTATAGACTTGTCCTACAGGGTTACGGAACTTCATAAATCGTAACGCTTCCCTGTTGGAAGACAGGCTGGAGGAAGTTATTGAATTTCGCCTCGTTGACGCGGTAGGCACTGCGTTCCAGCGTGCCGACAAAGACGTAACGGACGTTGTATTGCTGGAGGAGAGTTTGGGTGGTCTGCCAGTCGGGGGTGGTGTAGAGGGTTTCGATGTCACTTGTGCGCTGGGCAAGGATGCCTTGAAAATCGATTCCACGCCATTGACCTTCGTGGTTGCCCCAGCCGAGGATGGTCGGTAAACCGCTGTAGATGGAGATGCGCCCATAACTGGAGTAGGGGTTGCCGGTCGCTTCAAGGATAATTCCATCGGGGGCAGATTTCAGCCAGAGGATGGCGGCGGCTTCGTCGAGGTTTTCGCGCTGCAGGCGGTCGAAGTCGTCGAGGGTGAAGCCGAAGGGCGGCTGAAAGTTGTTTGCTTTGTTCGGAAATCCCAGCACGGGATAGGTCAGCCCGGCGAGCAGGACGAGGAGGAAGACGACACTGAAAACGGCATTCGCCGCGCCGCGTAAATTCTTCAGCAAAACAGCCGCTCCATAAGCAGCGGCGAGGCTGAGCAAAATCCATGCTTGGTAATAAAACTTGAAGACGGTGTTGATGCGGTAGCCGAAATTGTCCTGAAGGTAGAGGAAATCGGGACCGAGGATGAGGAGGCTGCCGAGGGCAATCAATAAAAGGACGAAGGTTGAAGGATAAAGGATGAATGCCTGTTCATCCGTCGAATGGTCCCGCTTTGAGAACAAAAATGCCAGGGTGGGAATCAAAAGCCCAAGCAGGGTGAGCAGGCTTCCGATGTGGCGGAGGCGGCGCGTGAAACTGTCGGCGAGGAAGGTGGCGGCGTCGCGTCCCTGTCCCTGCAGGATGGGCAGGACGAGTTCCGGGCGCAGGCGGTAGGCGAGAAGTCCCATCGCCAGCATGGTGAGGAGCAGCAGGAGGACGATGCCCAACGATGCGAAGATTCCACTACCCCAGTCGGCGGGTGTGTTAGTGCGCCAAAGATAAATGAGCCATGCCAAGAGCGGCACGAAGAGCGTCCCCCACATCACCCACAGATGCGCACCGCGCGTGACGTACATGAAGTTCGGCACGATGCCGCCCGCCTGTGAATCGAAACCGATGAAGAACGGCAGATAGAGGACATAGGCGGCGACGAGAAGCGGGACGCCGAACAGCAGGATGTCCTCGATTCTTTCCCAGCCCCAGCCTGCTTCCCGCACCCGAGCCAGCGCATAACTGAAAACAATCGCCGCCGCGACGGGCAGAATGTCCCACGTGTTGAGGAACGCCATGCCGCCGAGCAGAAACGCCGCCATGAGGAAGCCGCTCTTGCTGAGGTGCAATTCGCCAAAGTACACATTGAGCCGCCCGCGAAAGCCGCCGAGGAACAGGTTCAAGGCAAAGGCAATTGCCAGCAGGAAGAAGGGGATGGACAGCACATGCGGATGCAGATCGCCGAGCAGGAAGGAAAAGGCAGGGAATTCGTCAATGGCTTCGCGGAAGCCGCCGTTGAGGTCGTAGTCTTGCACCACGCGGGAGGCGCGCCACCACCACCAGAAGCGGTCGGGAATCCACTGCGGGATTGGCGGCGGGGGATTGCGTAGTTCAGGGATGTCGAGCCAGGTCCAGAAGTTGGAGCCGTCGCGCCAGAAGAGTCCGCGCGCGTGGATGACTTCGAGGAAGCCTTCGAGATTGGAGACGAGCAGGAGGAAGAGAGGGGCGAGGAAAGAATTTGCGATTGCAGATTTACGATTTTCGATTTCGGATTGGTGATTGGTAATTGGTGATTGGTAATCCTTGAGAAGGTTATACAAAATTCCATACGCGCCGAGGGCAGCCAGACCGAAGATCAGCGCCAGCATGAGGTTGAACGCCGCCGTCGCCGGGACGCCGGTGAATTTTGCCAGCATGGCAGTCATCACGTAGCCGAAGTAGTAATAGGAGATGGAGTATCCCGAAAGCCACAGGTCGCGCGGAGGAAACGTCGGCGAGTTCATGATGCCGCTGATGAACATCAACTCCATCGGTTTTTCGGTGCCGAGGATTTCAGGGTTTGCCGAACGGAAGAACGCCAGGAAGCCGAAGGCAAGGAGGAAGAGAAGCTCGGAGGCAAGGATGAGTTTGGCGTTGTCTTTGAGCCAGGCGGTGAATGTGGTAATTGGAAATTGGTAATTGGTGAGGAATGCCCAAGTGCTCAAGGCGATGAGGACCGCCAACGCAAGCAGCAGTCCGCCCAGGTCGTTTTGGGAGATGCTCAGGTTGGCAAACAGCCAGAAGATGTAACCCCACAACATCAGCCCGAGGGCGCGGGAGAGGGTGTAGCCGCGGTCTGCCAGCGCGGGGAAGAGACGGTACGCCAGCGGGAAGGCGATCCAGCCAAGCAGGGTGATGAGGAGGTACCAGGAGAGGAAGGAGGGCATTCGATTTACGATTTACGATTTGCGATTTGCGATTTTGGATTTGCGATTGACGGTTTGGATTTCAGATGGCTTTGTTGTGATTCATCCGAAATTCCGCGTAGTTTGCGCTCTCTTGCGCAAGTTTGTAATTGGTAATCAGTAAGTGGTTATTAAAAATTGGGCAGGGTGAAGGAGCCGGTGGAGTCGAAAACGAAGTCGAAGACATTGACGACGGCATTCAGGTTGATGGGTCCGTAGATGTGCGGGAAGAGGTCGCTTGCAGGGACGCCGGGGGGTGGAGTCCCGCCGGAGGGCGGCTCCCATTTCAAGGTCGAGGTGAGAAGCGAGGGGTCAATCATGAGCAGGAGGAGTCCGCTTTGTCCCTTGTAGAATTTTTCAGCCACCGGCAGGATTTGGGCGGCGGTGGAGCAGTGAATGAAGCCTTCGGTCTGCAGGCTGGGAGCGGTGTATTCGCCCTTTGCCTGCGCGGCTTCCCAATCTGTGCGGGAGGTGATGTGGAAGATCATGGCAGATCCTTGCCCTCATCCCCAGCCCTTCTCTCACAACGGGAGAAGGGTTGGGGTGAGAGAATAGTTAAGGTATCACTTCGTAGATGACCGTCTGCCCGTCGCGGTAGACGGAGCGCCAGAGCGTGCCATCGAATTGCTCGAATTTGGCGATACCTTCCGGTATATAGGCGGCGCGTTCGAGTTGACCGACGATGATGTATTGTACGCCGTATTTTTGCAGGAAACTGCGGGCATAGGCGGCGGTCAGGCTGTTGTAAAACTCGCCGACTTCGTTGACGCGGTCCTGCACCCAGTTGGCGGTATAGACGCGCTGTTGGCGCTGATGCCAATTCCAGCCGACAACGCCGGGCAAGCCGGTGTAGATGGTGAAGCGCGTACACCAGCGGTATTCGGGACAGTTTGCCTCCACGATGACGGGCGAGCCTTGCACGTTATCCTGCATCCAGCGGATGGCGCGGTAGTCTTCGCTCAGGTCGAGGCGCTGACCAAAGTCATCGTAGTGGGCGTATTGCATGAAGGTCATGGCGTCGAGCGTGCGAGGCGCTTCGGGAATCCAGCGGTCGCGGATTTTGCCGGAGGCGCCGGTGATGGTGAACAGCAGCGCGCCGGAGATGAGGAACATCATCATGCCCTGCCAGAAGGCGCGCCAGCCAGGCAGCCATTGAGGGATGGCGGGCAGGGTCCATGCCAGGGCGGCGCCGCAGGCGGCGGCAAGCATGAGCCAGGCTTGCAGGTAGAACTTGAAGATGGTGTTTTGCCGTCCGATGTCGCCGCGCACCACGACTACTTCGACGATGACGGTGATGAACAACGCTGCGCCAATCAGGAAGAGGGCAAAGCGTTTCTCGTCGCTCAGGTGCGGGTTCAACAGCAGGACGCCCGCCCACGCCGCAAGCGGCACGGCAATCCAGCCGACGCTTGTGCCGTGATACTGAAGCGCAAGGATAACGACGACCAGCGTCACCAGCACGCCTTCGATGAGCAGTTGATATGGCTTGAGTTTTTGCAGAGCAGAGAGCGGCGTCAGGCGCATCCATTCGCGCGTTTCCCACGCCATCCACGCCGCGGCGATGAACAGGAACACGCCCCACATCGTCAGGTACGAGGCGAATGGCGTGAACGGTCCGCGCCAGGGTTCGAGGGCGCTGTATGCCTGGCTGTACCAGACGCGATACGGTTCGTAGAGGAAACGCGCAAGCAGATAGAACGCGGCAACCGCTCCGAGCGTCAGCCCGAGACGTTTGTAGAGGTTCTCAACTTCGGAATAACGCAGGATGGAATATCCCAGCGCGATGATGCAGACAAGGAGATAGGTGTACGAGTCGGAGAGATTCGTAGGATACGCCGCGCCGGCGATGAGCGCGCCAACGACGATTCCCAACCCCGCCGACGCCTGATTCTTCCACCTCGCGCGCGCCGCCACCGCTGACAACGCCCAACTGAGCGCGAGCAGCGCGATGGGCATGACGAGCATGTGCGCGTGCAAGTCGCTGTAGAGGAAGGTGAAGAGCGGAAATTCGGTGATGGAGTTATCGGGTCCGGGCGGGACGACGCGGCTGGGGTTCCAGTACCAGTCTCCGGGTCCGATGGGAAGCGGGACGCCCTTGATGGTCATGAGGAATCCCTGTATCGCCCAAGCAGTGCGTTGAAAGAAGGGGGCGTTCCAGTCGAAGGTTCCCGCCGCGCCAAGCTGCTGCATCTTCTGATAGAGGAGTTGGAGCGTGCCGAGGTTGCCGAGCAGAATGGCGAGGGCGGAGGCGGAGAGACCGGAAATCAGTCGAAGGTCAAAGGTCGAACTTCCCTCGCCTGCGACGTTTGGCTTTCGACCTTCAACCATATTCCAGCCGAGAGAGAACGCGGAGATGCCGACGACGGCGAAGAGGGTGGGGAGGATGAAGTTGTAGGCGATGGAGGGAACAATGCCAAGCAGTTTGACCGGCGTGCCAACAATGACAAAGCCGTAATAGTAGTAGTTGATGTAGCCGCCCGCGAACCAGGGGTCGTAAGGCGGAAAGAGCGTGCTTTTGATGACGGCGTTGAAGTAGGAGAAGTCCATGGGACGCTCGCCGCCTTTGAAGGGATGCCACATGTCGGGGTTGCCGAGGCGGATGAGCAGGTCGAACAGGAAGAAGGCGATGAAGAGACCTTCGACGGTCAGGAAGTAGCGGCGGCGGGTGCGCCATTCCTCGCGCAGTTCGGCGCGCTGCTGCCAGGCAAGCGCCGCGCCTGCAATGAGGAGCGCCCCGAAGACCAGCGCAATGAGCGCGCGCGTGTAGGGAATGCCGAGCGAGCCAGCCAGCCACGAGAAGTAGGCGAGGAGCACCAGCCCCAGCGCGCGGCTGAGGGGGTAGCCTTTATCTGCCAAGCCGGGCATGGCGAGACGAATGAGGGAATATGCCGCCAAGCCGAGAATGAAGACGAAGAGATACCAGATGACCAATCCGACGACGGGGTATTTGTTTTGGAGCCAGTCGTAATCGAAGAGGTCGGACCACGTCCCGCCGGCGCGTTGAGCAGCAAGTCTTTGCGGAGGGAGGAGCAGGGTGGAGAATTCGTCGAATTGGCGCGGCGTGAGGCGGACGACTTTGCTCAGGTCAACGGTTTCAAGCGCGGCGCGGACTTGTTCGGGGTTGAAACCGGCGTTCTTTTTGAAGATGAAGACTTTGGGATGATCGTAGAAGGTGAAGGCTTCTTCGGCGTACTGGTCGTTGATTTCGATTTTGCCGAGCAGAGGCAGGTCGAGTTGAGGGAAGGTCTCGAAGACGGCGATGAGGTCAAAGCCGAGGCGTCCCTGGTAGTCGCCGGGGTGGGCTTCGTGGTAACAGGCGATGATGTCTGCGGCAGGAGGGCAGCCCATCAACTCGCGGTAGTAGAGCGTGGTGAGAGGGTAACGCTCCGGCAGGCGCGTGATTTGGGCGTATTGATGGTTGGTGGGGATGAAGATGTAATCGGCTTCGGCAAGGGTATTGACGAAGCGGTTGAGTTTGTCTTCGTTGTCGTCCCAATAGACCTGGAGGTTGAGATCGCCGCGGTAGATGCCGCCGAAGGCATCGTAGCCGTCAATGCGGAAGGGCAGACCGTAATCGTAGTCGGTTTCGTTGACGATGGCAGAGCCGTTGATGAGCAGGCGTCCCGAGTCGAGTTCGAAGCGGAGGAAGAATTGCTGTCCGCGTGAGGCGGGGATGGGTTTGTCGAGGGTGAGGGTGATGGAGCGTCCGCGCGGGTCGCTGGTGGGAGAGAGGTCGGCTGTCAGCGCGGCAGTGGCGAGTGTCTGTTCGGGGGTGGGAGCAGGCGTATTGGAGAGGAGCAGGCGAAGGGTCGAGGGAGAAGCGGATGTGTTGGCGGCGTATCCGAGCGTGATGGATTGAATCACGCCGTCGGCGTTGGCGACGAAGGAGGTGTCGTATGGAAACTGCGCGTCAATGAAGCCGCCGCTGGGGAAGGGGATGGGTTGGTTGTAGAGACCGTCTGGCGTTTGGTATTGGATGTTGATGGGACCCGGCACGTTCTGGAAGATCCAGCGCGAGGCGGCGATGCGGGGTTCGTCGCGCAGGTAGATGCTTTGAAAGGCAAACGCCCAACCGGCAGTGAGGGTGATGACGACGATGGCGAGGAGGGAGCGGGTGAGGTGTGCGGTGCTTCGTAAACGATAATTGGTGAATGGTAATGGTTCGAAGACGAACCATGCCGCCATCATGGCGAGGAGCGGGTAGATGGGCAGTTGGTAGCGCATGGTGGGGTTGAACTGGAGCGACTGCCAGATGAAGTAGGCGGCAGTCCAGCCCCACAGCAGGGCGTGACGCCACTCGCCTTTGAGGATGCGCCAGCCCATGTAGAGGAATCCTGCCCAGGCGAGGATGCCAAGCGGAAGACCAAGCCCCCACAGGGTGAGGTTTTGGAACGAATACAAATGTGAACGCCGCGCCCATTGCAGGTTCCAGGGCAGGTCGGCGTCGCCTTTTGCCTGAACGCGCTGTTCCTGGATGTCGGCAATCCATTCCGGGTTGGGGAGCAGTCCGTCGAAGGCGTAGGGTTGGAAGATGCGGAAGGAGATCAGAGCGGCGAGTCCGCCGGCGATGAGGAATATAGTAATCAGGAACCAGTAGTCAGCGGTCAGTGAGCGTTTCTCCTCACCTTGTTCCTCTCCCTCAGGGAGAGGGGCTTCAAGAGCCTGACGGTCTGTAATGAAGTAACGCAGGATGAATGCGCCCGGCAGCAAAAGAGCCAGCGGGTAGATGTTGACTTTCGAAGCCATCGCCATGCCGAAGGCAAAGCCGAAGCCGAGGCTGAGGAGGAAGAGGGGATGGGAAAGTAGTGAGAAGTAACGGGCGGCTGGCGATTGGCGATTGGTGATTGGTAATTGGTAATTGGAAGAGGGGGCGTCCAGAATCCGCACTGCAAAGTAGATGGCAAGGAAGGCGAAGGCGTTGACGAACAGGTCGGTGGTGAAGAAGTGCGACTGCTGGATTTGCATGACGGTCAGGGCGGAGAAGAGCGAGGCGAGAAGCCCCACCTTGCGCCCGTACATGCGCGAGACGAGCAGGTAGAGGAAAAAGATCGTGAACAAGTCTGCCAGCGCGGAGAACTGACGTCCCAATGTCTTCACGTCGAGCGCGCCGGTCACATCTGCCGCAATGCGCACGATGGTCATCGGCAGGTTGCCATAGACAAAGAAGTTGTAGCCGCGGTTGTAGGGATTGAGGGGCGAGGTTTTGCTGTCGAAGTATTCGCCGGGGGTGAGCCAACGTTTCTGATCGGGGGGGCAGGCATCCACCGGGGTGACGCCATCCGTACAGACCTGGGCGCGCAGGCTGCCCAGCACGCCGGTCAGGAAGTTTTCGTCGGGGTGCTGGTGCTGTCCTTCGCCCCAGTTCACGCCGCTCAAACGCAAATAGCCTGCCAGCAAAAAGACCAGCACGAAGAGGAAGTCAAAAATCCAGGAATGTTTTTCGCGAGTCATAAATCTCTTTGTTACCGCAAAGCACGCGAAAGAGCGCAAATGAGGAAAAAGTCTTCGCGGCTTTCGCAAAGCGGGCGGTTCGTCAATTCTCAGGCACAAAATAAATCCAAAAATCGTGACCGGGCACGTCCGAGTCGAACAGGCGCAGCTGCCCGTTTGGGTACAACGCTTTCAGCACGTTCAAGGTCTCTGTGTCGTTGAACTCCGCCGCTTCCACGTTTGCGCGCACCATGAACAACTTGGGTCCCGTCACTGCCAGCGTGGAGGGCAGGTTTTCGCGCCACATCGCCATGTCGCGGTTGGGGATGCCCGCCCAGACCGCTGGCAGGCGCGTATCCACCCAATGCGGGTACGGCACGATCCAGACGGTGTCGGTGCGGCCGTAGTTCCGCTCGAACTCCTTGATGACCTGCCCCATGTCGGATGTGTTCCACGAACCCTGCCGGAACGAGTTGTAATATTGATTGAAGACCAGGTCATAATTTTGATAAGCAGAGACCGCCAACAGGATGCCTGCCACAATCCCGGCAAAGACCCTGCGCTTCTTTTCCACGCCGAAACCTGTCACCAGACCATCGAGCGCCATCGCCCCGAGAATGAACGCCGGTATGTACGCCGCACCGGCGCGGTTGAGGGCTGGGTTCTCGGCGGGAAACGCCAGCGAGAGCGACGAAGGCAGTTGCAGCATGGGAATGGAGAGCAGCAGGAACAAATCCAGCCAGTGACGGCGGCGGAGGTAGCGCACGAGAACCAGAATCACGCCCAGCGCAAACAACGCCGCGGAGACCACGTCCAGCGCGGGGCGGTGGGTGACGGAATGCACCCAAATCTCGCCGTCGTCGAGGTTGAACATTTTGAGCGCGTTCCAGACGTTGCTGAAAAAGATTTCGTAAGCGGGTCCCGGCAGTGGTTGTTCCGTTCCGCTCAGGCGCGAGAAGGCGCGGAAGCCGAACTCGGCGGGATGCTCGGTCCAGTAACGCAGGAGAGGCAGGAAGACGAACAACGAGGTGAACGCAAGCAGCGTCAGCCAGATGGGCAAATCCTTGCGAGCGCCTTTGGACTGGGGATGAAGCCAATAGAGGACGAAGGCAGCCACGACGACAAACGGCACGATGCGCATGGGGCTGTACCCGTGCAAGCCGAGTCCGAGGAAGAGACCAGCGAGGAGAAAGTCGTTGCGGCTGCGAGTCTGCAAGCCGCGGATGAGGAAGAGAAGCGTCGCCGCGGCGAAGAGGGGATAGAGCGGGAAGCGTAATCCCACGCGGCTGATGACGTTGGGCCAGTAGCCAATCCCTGTGAGGATGAAGGCAAAGAGTCCCACGCGCGCGCCGCCAATCTCTTTGCCCAACAGGTAAACGAACGGCAGAGTCAAAAAACCGAGGATGGCGGTGCCAAGTTTGAGGCTGAGGAACGACAGTCCGGTGCCGAAGAGTTTTGCGACGAGCAGCGTCCAGTACATTTGGAAGGCTTCGCGCCCGGTGTTGCGCGGGAAGAAGATGCGGGTCTGCCCTTGCGAAACGTCGTACACGTCGAGGATTTTTTCGGCGTGGTCGCTGAACGGTTCGGGTGGGACGCTGGAGGTTTGGTAGAAGCGGAAGAAGAAGATCAGCGCAGTGACGGCAATGAGGAGGAGCGTCCAACTGTTGAAGCGTAAGGGGGTGAGTGTCCGCGGCTGTTTCACCCAAAAGGCGAATACAAACAACGCCACCGCCGTCAACCAGACGATGAGATTGGTCGCCGTGAAAAGGTTGCCTTTGAAGAGCACAAACGCCGCAAATCCCAGCGGGATGCTAAACAGCAGGGCGAGACGCCGGTAGGTGAGGGGGTCGGTTCCTTCTCCCCCATTCCATCTCCCAGTGGGAGAGGAGCGCAGGGGTGAGGGAAGATTCCATTCGCCGCGCTGGATTGCCCAGCCGAGCAGGGCAAAGGCGGCGAGGTAAAAGGCAATTCCCAACGGGGAGGCGGTGGAAGGCGGCTCGAAAGTGTTCTGCCCAATCAGCGCAAGGAACAGGGCGAGGAGGGAGCGCCAGGGGAAGGGAATTGATTGGTAATTGGCGATTGGTAATTGGGCTTCTTCCGATTTTTCGCCCAATGCCGACTGTCCCTCATCAACGGCTGCTGACTGCTCTTCCAGTTGAATCCGTTCGCCGCCGAATCGAAACAGGGATTTGACGTAATCGAGAACGCTGGGTTCTTGTGGTTCGGGCTGCTGTGTCTCGTTGCTCATTCTTCAACTGATTACTTGATTACTGAATTTAGCGTTTTTTCGCAATCACAATGATGCTTTCCCCCCATCGGTAAGGAAGGAAAACCAAACCTGTCATCGCCTGAAATCCGCCAAGCGAACCGAAGAACAGTTTTTGAATCATGGGCGGCACAAAGCGGATGTAGGGGACATCCCAGAAGCCATCGGCAAAGATGCGTTGAACGGCAAAACCTGCGTCTTCGATATAGGACATCCACTCGGCGGGACGTTTGAGGGAGATGTGTGTCGGGTCCTGGTAGCCGATCCAGCGGTCGCCTTTCCATGGCTTGAGCAGGGAATCGAGGTTGGGGGTGGCGAGGATGAGCGTGCCGCCCGGCTCGGTCACACGCGCGATTTCTTGAATCGCCTTTTGGGGGTCGGGCAGGTGTTCCACAATGTGCTTGATGATAACGACGTTAAATGAGCGGTTGGTAAATGGCAATTCCTGGGCGCTGGCAGTCTGCAAGCGGGAGGCGCTGACGACCTCTTTGGATTTTTTCACCGCCCAGTGATTGATGTCAACACCGTAGGTTTTGAAGGTGTCTTCGAGTTGAGCAACGAGATGCCCCATGCCTGACCCGACTTCGAGCAGGCGCGCGCCGCGCTTCCCATAACGCCGCGCCAGCATGGCATAGAAGCGGTTCGACCACCAGTACATGCTGTATTTGGCAAAGGAGACGTTGGCGTAGGTGTGGGAGGAAAAGTATGTTTCGTCGAAGGACATGGTTTAAGCGGACAGGTACACAAGTAGACAGGTAGACAGGTAGACAAGTCGGTACGTGTTTACGTGTGTACCTGTGTACGTGTGTACGTGTTTACTTTCTTCTCGCAATATAAAACGTGAACGTTCCATTCTCCAGCGGTTCGGGCGAGGCGTAGCGTTCCACGAATTTCCTCGTAAAAAACAAATTCCATCTCGTCCGCGAGAGGATCCATTTGCCTGCCAGGGCGCGCGCGAACAGCGATGGAACGCCGAAATAATGTCCCCATTCTAACACGCGCATCGAGGCGGGAGAGAAGTAATGCCACCAACGTACCAGTTCGAATCCTGCACGCTCGAGGCGTTCCTGCCAGACATCGGGATCATCCGCATGGTGGACGCGCGAGATTTTGCGAAACCATTCGGTGTAGCCTTTGCCCAACAGGCGCGAGAGCGAGAGTTCGCTCAGGTAGCGCGGATTTGGCACACAGAAATAAAACGGCGCGCCGGGCTTCAGCACGCGGGCGGTTTCCTGAAGGACGTTGTCAATATGCGGGATGTGTTCGAGGACCGAGTTGCTGAATCCGCTGGCGAAATAAGCATCAGGAAAAGGGACGCGGGAACCGTCCGCTTCGATGAGGGATGTGTAAGCGCCATAACGCTTCGCCTCGTGGATGGGAGCGTGCCAGGGGTCGAGCCCCACGTCAATTTTCTGTTCGAAGGTCAGCGAGGCAAAGTGACCGTCGCCGCAGCCCACATCGAGGACGGGGGCAGGCAGGGGCAAATCCTGATAATACGAGCTTTCCACCGCGCGCAAAAAGGCGCGAAAGTAGGGCAAATCGCGCAGGTGTAAAAATAAAAAGTCTTTTTTCAATTCCTGGTCTCAGCAGTGGGTTTGACAATCCAGTACGCCAGGGCGCCCAAAATGGGGACAGCGCAGATAAGAAGCGCCCAAATCGCCAGCGGCGCACCGCTCAACTTTTTCTTTGAAAGGTCAATCAGCGAAATAATTGGCAAGCCGATCAGCAAAATGATGGAGAGCAGCTGAACGAGCAGAAATCCGACATTGATTCCGACGACTTGCATGTTTACCTTCCTTTCTTTATCAAACGTTCGAATAGCTTTTCGTATTCTTGTGCAATCGAATCAGGATTATACGTCTTCCTGATTGAATCCACATCGCCTTTGAATTTTTGCGGTTCATCCAGGACCTCGAGGATGGATTCCGCCAAACTGACCGCATCCCCAATTTTGGCGACTCGTCCCATGCCGTGCATCATCACGGGCTGACGCACGCCCGGCAAAGCGGACGGGACGCACGGCACGCCGTTCATCATCGCTTCGATTTGCACGAGACCGAACGCCTCGGTGGAGTTGAGCGAAGGGACGGTCAGCACGTCGAGGTTGGGGTAGAACGCCGCCATTTGAACGGGGTCGAGGTTGCCGAGAAACGTCCAATGCCCCGCGATTTCGTATTCACGGATGCGCGGTATGAGGCGGTCGTAATATGCCTGTTCGCCCATCACGTTTTGGTACGTGCCGGCAAACAGCACCTGCGCCTGCGGGTATTTTTGCAGGATGATGGGCAAGGCATCGAGCAATACCTCCACGCCCTTTTCGGCGGCGAAGCGCGCCGCCATGCCGATGACGGGACGCCGTTCGCGGATGTGATGCTTCTGCGCGAACGCTTCTACCGCGCCGGGCAGCGGCGGCGGCAGTTCAACGGGAGGCAGGATCGGGGTCAGTTTGGAGGCGTAGCGCGAGAGATAGGGCGAGTTGTCCGCGTAGTCCTGGGTGTAGGTCACGATGTGATTCGCCAAAATCCCCGCCATGTTGTTTTGAAAGTCCACCACGGCGTTGACGAAGCGGTTAAAAAGTCCGCTGGGAAGTTGCAAGTCGCAGTGATAGGTGAGCACGGCGGGCTTGCCGAACAGTCGGGCGCGGAAGGCAACGCCGGGCGCATCGAACTGGGGGAGGTGCAACTGAACGACATCGTGCTGTGCCACGAGTTTGGTGGCTACAAAGCCGAACGTGGGAGCGATGACGCCCTTGCTGATGCGCGCCGCAACAGGGACGCGGAGGACTTTGACGCCGCCCATGGTCTCTTCGAGCGGAAGGGATGGGTCGTATTGCGTGGTCATCACGGTCACTTGATGTCCGCGTTGGGCGAAGGCGCGCGCCAGACGCTCGGCGTAGATGGTGAGACCCGATGTGTGCGGGCGGTAGTAGGTAAGTACGGTCAGAATTTTCATAAGCGCGGGGATTATAACAAGGTTACTGTTGTCATGCGTATTTGGCGGTCTCTATCGTCATCCCTCATCGGCGGCAGGCAAAATAATCTCCGTTTGATACAATCAATGCACCGAGGTCATCCATGCAAAACAAAACTTTCCTTTGGTTCATCACAACATTGAAAGAAGCGGCTTGGGCGCCGCTGGCAGTCTTTGGATTTTACGTCTTTGGGTTGTTTACCCGCCTGTATGACTTGTTTCCCCCGCTGGATGTTCCCACGCATTTCATGGGCGGTGTGGTCATTACCTATTTCTATCGCATTGCCATTCGCAATGCACAGCGGTTAGTTGGAGAGATTCCGCCGCCTATTCAGGTTGTCTTTGCTTTTACCTGCACAGGGACAACGACCGTCTTTTGGGAGTTCTACGAAAACTTCGCCGACCATTTCCTCGGCACGCACATGGTGCGCGGGTTGGAAGATACGATTGTGGATTTGATTTTGGGGGTTTCGGGGGCGCTGGTGTTATCGGTGTTGTATCGGAAGAAGTAAACGCAACTATGAATGGTATAGCAAAAAATGTGTCATTCCCTGATTGTTTTCAACAATGACACAAATTCTTGATTGATCGCATCATATCCTGCAGTATTCAAGTGCAATTCATCGATCTGATACATATCACGCAGCCTTCCGTTTTCATCAGCCAAAATCGCAAAGGTGTCAAAGACAACGACTTTATCATCAGCAAGAGATTTGATGAATATATTGACATCTTTTATCGCCAATGGGATATCTTCAGACCAAAATATTCTTCTCTGGATTGGATATTCGCCAACAGGGAAAACTGTGGTTATGATTACCATTGCCCCTTGTTCACGCGCCAAACCAATTATTTGCTGAATGTTGTTTTTGCAATCCATGATGATGTCAGATTTCTTCTCTGGGAACAAAGGAATGGTCTTCAAGTCATTGATGCAGACCTGGATAACAAGTATATCTGGATATAAAGGCTGAACATGGGCGCTGTAGCGTTGAAGAACTTGTGTGGATGTTTGAGAGCCTATACCGCGATTGGTGAATTTGAACCCATCAAGAGAAGGCGATGGCCAATTTGCGGCTCTGGAATCGCCAAAGAATACAACATGTGTGGTTTCAGAATTCAAGGTTTCTGTTTGTGGTTCCTCCATCGGAAAAAATTCAAGATTCAATGGATCTAAGCGCAAATCATTAAGCTGAAAGTAATACAGCCGACTATAGTTAAACAAGGAAAAATTCAGCATCACTGAACCAGTCAGCAATGTCACCAGCAGTAAACAAATAATTCCTAATCGGCTGCCGATTTTCTTTTGCATGTCATCATCCCAACCCAATCCCCTAAAACAACTCCCGATTCTCCTTCACCCAATTGAACAACATCTCGATGCCCTCTTCCAAACCGATTTTCGGCTCCCAGCCTAATTCCTGTTTTGCCTTGCGCGTATCGGCGTAGAAGACCTTTTGGTCGCCGGGACGCCAATCGGCGCGGGCGACTTCTATCTTTTTGCCGAGCAGGCGTTCCAGGATGGGACCGAACTCCGCCCAGATGGACATCACATTACGCGCGCCGCCGCCCATGTTGTAAATCTGCCCTTTAGCAACATCAATCCTTTCAATGGCAGCGTCATAGGCGTTCAGCAAATCTTCCACGTGTAGCACATCGCGCACCTGTTTGCCGTCGCCGTAGATGGTGATTTGACGTCCTGTCACCGCGGCGATGATCATCCATGCCAGCCAGCCCTGATCTTCGATGCCGAACTGCCGCGGTCCGTAAATACAACTCTGACGGAAGACCACAGTCCGCAGACCGTAAATGCGCGCGTAATCGCGCACGTACTGGTCGCCCGCGCCCTTGCTGCACCCATAGGGCGAGTGAAAATCAATCGGCTGGCTTTCGGGACAGCCGTGTTCCAATTCCGCATAACGCCAACGCGTGGCTTCCTCGACAACCTTCACATCCTCCATCCCGCCATACACTTTGTTGGTGGATGCGTAAACGAAGATCGGATTGCGCCCCGAAAGCCGCGCGGCTTCGAGCGCGTTGAACGTGCCGAGCGCGTTCGCTTCGAAATCCTCTCTTGGATTTGTGACGGATGTCGTGACTGCCACCTGCCCCGCCAAATGGACGATGACATCCGCATCCTTTGCCGCTTCTGCAATCCGGTCGGCGCTTCGCACATCCCCGACGATGAGACGGAACGCGTCGTCCCCAAACTGACTCTTCAACCAGTCAATGTTCCGCGGAGCGCCCGCGCGGGAGAGGTTGTCGAAGATAGTGACATGCTCATTTCGTTGAATCAGCCTGCGGGCGTAGTTCGAACCGATGAATCCCGCCCCGCCTGTAATAAGATACTTCCTAGTCATTGCTCTGTTTGTTCCTCAAGTTCATCAATTGTTGATAGACGCCGGAAAGGGTCTGCCCCTGAATGGACAGCCCGATGGCTCCCAGCGCCATGCTGTTGAGATAGTTGTAAAAGCGCGTGGTCAATGCCACGGCGAAGGAGGTCGACTCGTCGCCGGAGAGCACGGTCATGGCGTAGGTGTAAACGCCTTCGAAGGTGCCCACCGCGCCCGGCAGGGAGGGAATCGCGCCGCCGAACGCCGCCATCCCCAGCCCAAACATCGCCCAAATGACGGTTGCCTGCGGGAAGAACGAGGTGATGATGAAATAGTACGAGACGATGGCTGTACCCCAGTTGACCGTCATCCAAAACAAAAAGCGCAGGAACAACCAGCCATCGGTGAGGACGCTCAAGCCGGCAAAAAACGATTCGAGAAATCTGCCGCCGGCGCGCTGAAGCGGGGTCCAGCGCGCGCTGAGTTTGTGAAAGAGGTCGAGCGCCCACTGGTGAGTGCGCGCCAAAATGTACATAACGAGCAGTCCAATCACCACCACCGCGCCGACGATGTACGCCGCGCGGTCGGCGCCTTCCACGTTCACCACAAAGGGCAGAGCCGCCAGCAGGAGCGCCGCCGAGAAGCCGAGGTCCACCACCCGCTCGATGACCACGGTCGGCAGGATTTCCATGAATTTCAAATCGCTCCTGCGGCTGAGCAGAAAGGCGCGCCCCAGTTCGCCGAGGCGAAAGGGCAGGACGTTGTTGAGCAGGTAACCGGCGCTCAGCGACCAGAAGACATCCTTGAACGCTCCGCGATTGCGCAGGAGCGTCCACCACACCATGCCGCGGATCGCCATCCAAACGAAGCCAATCGCCAGCCCGACGGAAAGACGCACGTAGTTGGCGTTGCGAATGGCTGCGACCATCGCCCGCAAGTCCACGACGGAAAGGATGGCGATAATCAAGCCAATGCTGATGACGGCTCCCGGGAGCCAGCGTTTCCAATCTTTCATGTTTGTTCCTTTGGGTGTGAATGTGCACAAGTGGGCAGGCAGATACGTACACAGGTAGACAGGTAGACACGTAAACAGGTAGACAGGTTGTAAGACCTGTTAAACTCGTACCCGTTCGAGAATCTGGAAAAGTTGTAACAGGTTTGCACATTAACAATTTCATATCATAGATGCTGTCCCATAATCAGTGTGGGTCGTTTTCGCCACTGGAGCAGGAGGAGCG
>JACRPQ010000015.1 GCA_016223135.1 Chloroflexota bacterium
GGGCAGTTACTCCATCGCGCCGGGGGCGAATGTCACCCCGCGCTGGGTGGGCGTGCAGAGCGGACCGGTGCGGGTGGTGAGCGACATTCCGGTCTTTGCCTCGGAGCGTGTCTTCACCGTGCCGACCAACGCCTTCAACGAATTCATGGGCATCCCAGCCAACCAGCTCACCACCGAATACTGGTTCACCTGGTATGACTCGGTGTATATGAATAATAGTGTGATGGTTAGCAAGCCATAAAATTCCCATATTCCACAATAAAGCCCCTCCAGGTCAATCCTGAGGGGCTTTATTGTTTATGGATTATCGTGTCACTACTGGATTGTCGCATCGAACTTTGCGTTGTAATACTCATTCTTTATTAAAGAAAACCTTCACAAATTTCTCTTGTGCTTGGGGCTGTTTGAAAATACATTTACATCATTCATTTTCAGTACTTCACGAAAGCGTACGTTTGGGGTTCTCCCCTGAGTTTGCAGGTGTAACGCCCGATTCCATGCTGCACACAGAACGCAATTTACGCAACGCCATCGTGATCTACTGATTCAAAAGCGACACTCCATGCGCATCCTCGCCCTCGGACTCAATCACACCACTGCCTCCATCGCCCTCCGCGAAAAACTGTCGCTGGGCGAAGACGCCGTTCGTTCGGCGCTCTCCCGCCTCTCCTGCGGAGGATCCGCCTCCGCCCTCGCCGAACTCGTCATTCTCTCCACCTGTAATCGCACCGAACTTTATGCCGTCTCCAGTCAGCCCGCCTTTGCTGAACTGGAGAATTTTTTGTCGGACGTCTGCGACGTGCCAGTGAACGACTTTCGTCCGCACCTCTATCGTTACCGTGACGCAGACGCCGCCCGCCATCTCTTCGACGTGGCGGCGGGACTCGACTCGCTCGTCATCGGCGAGCCGCAGATTTTGGGACAAATCGTCCGTGCCCTTGAACTGGCGCGCGGGCAAAACATGGCGGGACCCGTCCTCAATCGCCTCTTCCAAGCCGCCATTCACGCGGGCAAGCGCGCCCGCACCGAGACGCACATCAGCCGCAACCCCGCCTCGGTGTCGTCGCTTGCCGCGTCGCTCGCGGAGCGGGTTGTTCATCCGATTGCCGAAGCGCAGGTGGTGGTCATCGGCGCGGGAGAGATGGCGGAACTCGCCGTCGAGGCATTGCGGAAGCGCGGCGCGCAGAAAATTCTCGTCGTCAACCGCACGCTCGAACGCGCCTGCGCCCTCGCCGACCGTTGGGACGCGCAAGCCGCCACCTTCGAGAACCTGAACGACGCGCTCCTCTCCGCCGACATTCTGCTCTCGTCCACGGGCGCGCCGCATCTCATCCTGACCGAAGACATGGTGCGCGCCGCGATGACCGCCCGTCCTCACCGCCCGCTCGCGCTGATTGACATCGCCGTCCCGCGCGACATTGACCCCGGCGCGGCGAATATCCCGCATGTCAAACTTTATGACATTGATAACCTGAACGCAAAACTCGAAGGCGCGCTTGCCGAACGCATGGCAGAAGTGCCGCAGGTCAAATCCATTCTCGATGAAGAGATCAAAGAATTTGAAGAATACATGAAATCGCTGGAAATGCTTCCGCTCATCGCCGACATCCGTCAGCGCGCCGAAACCATCCGCCGCGAAGAACTTGCCAAAACCCTGCGCCGCCTGCCCGACCTGACCGACGAAGAGCGCGCCCGCATCGAAGCCATGACTCAGGCGCTGGTCAAGCAAATTTTGCACGCGCCCACCCAACGTCTGCGCGCCGAAGCGTCCTCTCCACATGCGTCCGAATATGCCGCCGTCGCCCGCACATTATTTGGTTTGGATGATGGTATGCGCGGTCTTTCGGGCAAGCCATATGGAATTGAGTCAAACGTCGAAAGTCAAAGGTCGAATGTGATTTTTGACCTTCAACCTGCAACCGCCCCCGCCGACTGATCACTGATTACTGCTCACTGATTACTGATCACTGCTCACTGGCAACTATGAAACTCACCTTCGCCACCCGCCCCTCCGCCCTCGCCCGCTGGCAAACACAGTGGGTCATCCACGCTTTGCAAGCGCTTCATCCGAATCTCGAATGCGAAGAAAAAATCATCACGACGCAGGGCGACAAAATTCTCGACAAGCCCCTGCCCGAAATCGGCGGCAAGGGACTCTTCACGCAGGAACTCGAATCGGAATTGCTTTCGGGCGCGGTGCATTGCGCGGTTCACTCGCTCAAGGACTTGCCCGTTGATAACCCCGCTGGCTTGACCATTGGATGTATCCCCGCGCGAGCCGAAGCGCGTGACGCGCTGATTAGTAGAGCAAATCTGAGACTTGCGGAACTCCCTCCCAACGCTTCCATCGGGACCTCGAGCCTGCGCCGCGCCGCCCAACTCCTTTCCCTCCGCCCAGACCTTCGCCTCCTGCCCCTGCGCGGCAACGTGGACACGCGCGTCCGCAAAGCCCTCGACGGTCAATACGACGCCATCATTCTCGCGGGCGCGGGGCTGACCCGTCTCGGCTTGGACTCTCACGTCACCGAATGGCTCTCGCTCGATGTGATGCTCCCCGCGCCTGGGCAGGGCGCGCTCGCCGTCCAATGCCGCGCCGACGACGCGACCACGCTCGAAATTCTCTCCGCGCTCGAAGATGTGTCCACGCGCAAGTGTGTGACAGCCGAACGGGCGTTTTTGCAGGGGCTGGGGGGAGGGTGCGCGGTGCCAGTTGCCGCTTACGCGGAAGTGGTCAGTGATCAGTTATCAGTGATCAGTCTGACGGGATTGGTGATTTCGGAAGATGGGAAGAAGGTTGTGAAAGTAAGTGGTGAAGGCATGGACGCGCTTGAACTGGGCAAAGCGCTCGCACAGCAAGCCATTCAAAACGGCGCAGACGAAATCCTCAAACTGATTACTGCCCACTGATTTACTGATCACTGATTACTGATCACTGATTACTTGTTCACTGATGACCATGAAAATCCTCATCACCCGCCCCCGCGCCCAAGCCGACGACTTCGCAGACAAACTGCGTTCTGCGGGGTTTGAACCGATTCTTTTTCCCGTCATTGAAATCCAACCGATTGAGAACAATATCGCGCTGGAACGCGCTCTTGAAAAATTGAACTGCTATGAATGGGTGGTGTTTACGTCGGTCAATGCGGTGGATGCGGTGTTTTTGCCCCCCTCGTCCCTTCGGGACACTCCCCCCATTTTCAAAGAAAATGGGGGGAGTTGGAGGGGGGCGAAGATCGCCGCCATCGGACCCAAAACCGCCGAGGCGCTCCGCAAGCGCAGCATTGAACCCGACTTTGTCCCTGACGAATACGTCGCTGAAGCCATCCTGCCTGGGCTGGGAGATTTGCAAGGCAAATGGGTTTTGCTCCCGCGCGCCGAAATCGCCCGCGCCGACCTGCCCGAAGCGATTGCCAAAGCGGGCGGCATTCCACATGAGATTATTGTTTATCGAACATTGCCCGCAACCGTTGACCCCAACGGTTTGAATGCGCTCAAAAGCGGCGTGGACGTGGTCACCTTTACCAGCGCGTCCACTGTGGAAAACTTCGTTGCCATCTGCAAACAAAACCGCCTCGACCCGCTGAACCTGCCGAACAATCCGCTCATCGCCTGCATTGGACCCATCACAGAACAAGCCGCGCGGGAGGCAGGCTTTGAGAATGTTGTTGTTGCAGAGGAATACACGACTGATGGATTGGTTGAGGAAATAGTAAACAGGTACACAAGTAGACAAGTAGACAGGTACACAAGTAGACAAGTAAACGGGTGACGTGTGTACCTGTATACCTGTGTACCTGTGTACACCTTACGGAGGCGCCATGACTATGCTTGAACTCGAACGAACAAAATCAATTACCAATTACCAATCACTAATTTCCCGTCCGCGAAGATTACGCGCCACCCCCGCCCTGCGCGCCATGATCCGCGAGACGGAACTCAACCCGCGCGATTTCATCTATCCGCTCTTCGTGCGGCACGGGACGGGACGAACCGCCATCGACTCGATGCCTGGCGTGTATCAACTGTCAGTGGAGGAAGCGGTTCGGGAGGCGGAAGCCGCCATGAGGTCGGGTGTGAACGCGGTGATTTTGTTTGGAATCCCCGCGCACAAAGACCCTGTCGGGCTGGAGAATTTCGCCGACGATGGAATCGTCCAGCAGGCGATTCGCGCCATCAAGAAGGAAATCCCTGAGATGGTTGTGGTGACCGATGTGTGCCTGTGCGAGTACACGGATCATGGACACTGCGGCATTTTGAATACGGGCGAACATTTTCACGCGGGCTTGCCTGAGGGCTACGTGCTGAACGACCCGACGCTGGACGTGCTGGCGAAGGTGGCGGTCTCGCACGCTGAGTGCGGCGCGGACATTGTTGCGCCGAGCGGCATGATGGACGGCATGGTGGCGGCGATCCGCGCAGGCTTGGATGAGGCGGGGTACGAGAACACGCCCATTTTGTCGTATGCCGTGAAATATGCGTCGTCGTTTTACGGTCCGTTCCGCGATGCGGCGGAAGGCGCGCCAAAATTTGGCGACAGGAAATCGCACCAGATGGATCCCGCCAACGTGCGTGAGGCTCTGCGCGAAGCCGCACTGGACGTGGAAGAAGGCGCGGACATGCTGATGGTCAAACCCGCGCTGGCGTATCTCGATGTGATCCGCGTGGTGAAGGATGCCTTTCCTGAGTTGCCGATGGCGGCGTACAACGTCAGCGGCGAGTACGCCATGATTAAGGCTGCCGCCGCGAACGGCTGGGTGGACGAAGCGAAGGTCACGCTCGAAACGCTGACCGCCATCAAGCGCGCAGGCGCCGATGTGATTATCACCTATCATGCCGTAGATGCGGCGAAGTGGTTGAAGTAATTGGTAATTGGTAATTACCATTTACCAATTACCAATTACCAAAAAAGGAGACAAAATGACTTTGGAGACTCTCTCCCCCCGCGCCGCCGCTGAACGGTCACTGCACAACGAACGCATGACCCACGCCGATTTCAATCTCGCTCCCTTCACCATCGCTTGGGAGGTGACACGCGCCTGCGCGTATGCCTGCGTCCATTGCCGCGCGGATGCGATGCACACACCCGACCCGAATGAGTTGACCACGGAAGAATCGTTGCGCCTCATTGACCGTCTGGCGGAGTTCGGTTCCCCGATCCTGATCTTCACGGGCGGCGACCCGATGATGCGCAAGGATCTGCATGAGTTGATTGCCTATGCCGCGCAAAAGGGACTGCGCTGCTCGTTGACGCCCACCGCCACTGCCCTGCCCACCACGGCGCGGCTTGAGAAAGTTCGCGATGCAGGCATTCGCCGCATTGCGCTCTCGCTCGATGCGCCGCGTCCCGAAATCCACGACAATTTCCGCCAGGTCAAAGGTTCGTGGCAGCGCACCATGGATATCCTTCACCGCGCCCAGTCCATCGGGGTGAGCGTGCAGGTCAACACCACGGTGGCAAAACATAATGTGGATATTTTAGATGAAATGGTTCCCTTCCTGCAGGAAGTTGGAGCAGTGCAATGGTCGCTGTTCTTCCTTGTCCCTACAGGACGCGCGCAAGCAGAAAATATGATCTCCCCCGAACAACACGAGCGCGTTTTCAACTGGCTGTATGACCTTTCAAAGACTGCCCCCTTCGATATCAAAGCCACCGCCGCGCCGATGTACCGCCGCGTTGCCATCGAGCGTAAACGCGCGGAGCAGGGCGGTGGTAAACCCGTCACTTTTCAGGGCGCTGGCTTTCAATATGCGGATGGACTCAACCGCCCGACGCGCGGCGTCAATGACGGCAACGGATTTCTATTCATCTCCCACATCGGCGAAATTCAACCCTCTGGCTTTTTGCCGATTACCGCTGGCAACGTCCGCACGGACGATGTGGTGGAGGTCTATCGTCATTCGCAATTGTTCACCGATTTGCGCGACCCCAACAAACTCAAAGGGCGCTGCGGCATCTGCGAATATCGCGATGTCTGCGGAGGTCAGCGCGGGCGCGCCTATGGCGTAACTGGAGATTATCTCGAGTCCGACCCCGCCTGTTTGTATATTCCCAAAGTAAATCAGCGTCCCGAAGGTTTGTAAAATTCAGCATGCGTATTCCCATAAAACCTTCGGGACGTTTATCGAATACAAGGAGCGTAAATGACAACGGATACCACCGAACAATCTCAGCGCACGTTCAACCACTACGCTTTATTTTCCTTCAAGGATGCTTATTGGTCTCTGAGCGCGGATGAACGTGCGGACTTCCACAAGAACTGGCTGGCTGCTTTGCGCGCTTCCGCCCAAAAAGTGGACCTGTATCAAGGTACTGAACATGATGTGGACTTGATCGTCTGGTCTGCCTTAACGGTAAAAGACAATCAGGACGCGGCTGTCTTCTTTGAAAAATTTGCAAAAGCGCTGACGCCCTATCGTCACCTGCTCGAGCAAAAGGATTCGCTCTGGGGGTTTACACGCCCGTCGCAATATTCAAAGGCTCGCTCCAAACAGGAAATTGACCCGTTCTCCGATGAGCGCAAACCATACTTGATCATTTATCCGTTTTCCAAAACGACTGAATGGTACCTGATGAGCCGTGAGGCGCGTCAGGGCATGATGAACGAACACATCCGCATCGGCAAGCAATACGAAGACATCAGCCAATTGCTGCTTTATTCCTTTGGCTTGCAGAACCAGGAATTTGTCGTAGTGTACGAGACCGACGACCTGACCCGCTTCTCGGATCTGGTCAATGAACTGCGCGACACCGAAGCGCGCCGCTACACCCTGCGCGATACGCCCTTGCATACCGCCATCTATCATCCCGCCGATGCGACCCTTGCCTTATGGAAATGAACAGCCGTTTTTTACAAGCCTGTCAACGCAAACCCGTTGACGCAACTCCCGTCTGGTTCATGCGCCAGGCGGGACGTTACATGCCCGAATACCGCGCCATCCGCGAGAAGTATTCCCTGCTCGAAATTTGTTACCAGCCCGAACTCGCCGCCGAAGTGACGCTTCAACCTGTCCGCGCCTTTGGGGTGGATGCGGCGATTCTCTTCGCCGATATTTTGCTGCCCGCCATTCCGCTGGGCGTCGGTTTGGAGTTTGCCAAGGGCGAAGGTCCCGTCTTGCAGAATCCTGTCCGCACGCTGGACGATGTCAGGGCGTTGAGACCTGTCAACGCAGAATCAGATCTCGGCTACGTCATGGAAGCGATCCGCATCCTGCGCAGGGAACTCACGGACACTCCGCTCATCGGCTTTTGCGGCGCACCGTTCACGGTCGCATCCTATATCATCGAAGGCGGGTCGTCGCGCGAATTCCTCAAGACCAAAACGATGATGTATTCCGCGCCTGACGTTTTCCATGCCCTGATGGACAAACTCGCCGATGTGTTGAGCGATTACCTCACGGCGCAGATTCGCGCGGGGGCGCAGGCGGTGCAGGTCTTTGATTCGTGGGTCGGCGCGCTTAGCCCGTCGGATTATGAAGCGTTCGTTTTGCCCTATTCGCAAAAGGTGTTGGCGGCGGCGAAGAACGAAGGCGTCCCCGTCATCCACTTCGGGACGAACACGACGACGCTACTGCCATTGATGAAACGCGCGGGCGGCGACGTGATCGGACTCGACTGGCGCATCCCACTTGACGATGGCTGGTCTCTGCTCGGAGACGATGTCGCCGTTCAAGGGAATCTTGACCCCATCGCGCTCTTCGCGCCTCTCCCTGAACTCAAAGCGCGCGTGCATGATGTCCTGCGCCGCGCAGACGGCAGACCTGGTCACATCTTCAATTTGGGTCATGGCATCTTGCAACACACGCCCGTTGACAACGTGAAGGCGGTTGTGGATATGGTGCATGAGTACGTACACACAGGTACACAGGTACACAGGTACACAGGTACACAAGTGACACGTAGATAAGGAACTTGTTTACCTGTCTACTTGTCTACGTGTGTACTTGTCTACTCACTCATGGAGCATACATGGAAATCAATACTCTCGGTCTCACCGCCGCGCTCACCGCCTTCCTCTCCATCTGGCTTGGACACGTCGCCGTCCGCAAAATCGAAGCGACATCGCGTACCATTTGGATTCCAACTATCACCGCGCTTGCACTTGGACTGATCACTGAATACTGTTCACTGATCACTGATAACTTGTCACTGAAAACCGCCCTCGGCATTCTCGGCGTCACCCTGCTCTGGGACGCGTTCGAACTCCACCGCCAGGAAAAGCGCGTCAAACATGGACATGCCCCCGCTAATCCGAACAACCCGCGCCATGCCAAAATCCTTGCGGAACATTCCACCGCCACCACCCTCGACCTCCTCAAACGCGACCCCGTCGGGCGCCCCGTCCCTCCCGACGAAGCGCCTAAACTCATCACCCACTGATCACTGCCCACTGATAACTGTTCACTGATCACTGATTACTGATAACCATGAACCCCTTCGGCATCCTCATCGGACTCGTCACCTTTACCATCATCGGGCTCGGCTTCCCGCTCGTCATCCGCGGCGAAAGATACTTAGGCTACTTGTGGTGGCCCTACATGATGGGCATCGGCTTCCTCATCATCATCGCGTCTCTCTTCATATCAACAGATTGGTTGTCTGTTGTGACAGGCGTGCTGGGCGCGACATTTGTCTGGGGTTCGACCGAACTCAAGGAACAAGCCGTCCGTGCAGAGTTGGGCTGGTTCCCGTTCAATGCAAACAAAATCAAGCCGCCTTTTGAAGAGGTCATCAAAAAATGGAAGGCTCCTCATCTATGATTGGAATACTGGTAATGGCATACGGCGGACCAAACGATCTGGATGAGGTCGAGCCATATTTAATGGATGTGCGCGGCTATCGCCCGACTTCACAAGAGATCATTCACGAGGTGCGTGAGCGTTATCGTGAGATCGGCGGACGCTCTTCCATTCTGGAGCAAACCCAAGCGCAGGCGGACGCGCTCGAATCCGCGTTGAATGTGGACGGCGGTCAATTCAAAGCCTATGTGGGTATGCGTCACTGGCATCCGTTCATCAAAGATGCGTTGGCGAACATGCAAGCGGACGGAATTGAAAAGGCGGTGGGCGTGGTGATGGCGCCGCATTATTCGCGCATGAGCATCGGCGCGTACATCAAGAAAATCGAAGAAGCCGATTCGCCAATCGTGTTTTCATGCCTTGAGAATTGGCATTTGGACAAAGGCTACATCAGCGCGCTTGCTCATCGTGTGCGGGATGCGTTGAAACGATTTCCCGAAGAAGTCCGCGCGAATGTTCCTGTCATCTTCACGGCGCACAGCCTGCCCGAAAAGATTCTGGAATGGAACGATCCATACCCCGCGCAGTTGCGCGAAACCGTCTCGGCTGTGATGGAGAAACTCGGCTCACAGCCGCACGAGTTCGCCTATCAATCTGCCGCCATTTCCACCATCCCCTGGCTCGGACCCGACGCGGGTGAAGTCATCGAACGCCTTGTGGCGGAAGGCAACCAACATATTTTGCTCTGCCCGATCGGGTTCGTCTGCGAACATGTAGAAATCCTGTATGACATTGACATCGTTTATCAAAAACTTGCCAGGTCGCTGGGCGTTCATCTCGAACGCATCGAAATGCTCAACACCGCGCCAGAGATGATCGCGGGGCTGGCAGGTTTAGTCCGCGAAAAGGCGAAAGAAGCAGGTTGGCTATGAATCGAATTATCATTGTCGGCGGCGGGATCGCTGGACTTTCAGCCGCGTACTACGCCTCAATTACCAATTACTATTCACAAATTACCCTTCTCGAATCCGACTCGCGCTGGGGCGGAAAAATCGCCACCGAGCGCATCCCCTTCGATGGCGGAGACTTAATCATCGAAGGCGGACCCGATACCTTCCTCGCCACCAAACCCTGGGGCGTGGCGCTCTGCAAGGAACTCGGTCTCGGCGAGCGCTTGCATGGCACGAACCCGCACAAGAAAAACACCTACGTTCTCAACAAAGGTCGCCTGCTGCCCCTGCCCGATGGTCTCGCCATGATGATTCCCTCGGACGTGCCGTCCATTCTGCGCTCGCGTCTGCTCTCGTGGGCAGGCAAAGCGCGCATGGGGCTGGACTTCCTCCTCCCCGCGAAACACGTCAACGGCGATGAAAGCCTCGGGTCATTTATCAGCCGTCGGCTGGGGCGTGAGGCGTACGAGAATCTCATCGAGCCGCTCATGTCTGGAATCTATGCGGGCGACGGCGACCAACTCAGTCTCGCCTCCACGTTCCCCTATCTGCGCGACCTCGAACTCAGACATGGCAGTCTCGCGCGCGGCGCGTTGAAAATGCGACAGCAATCCAACGGCAAAGCCGTTCAAGGTTCGCGCTCCGCGTTTCTCACGCCCACCACAGGTCTCGCCGAAATTGTCGAAGCGCTGGTCGCTCATCTTCAATCTCATCAGGTTGATCTACGCCTCAACACGCGAGCAGTAAAAATCACCAATTACCAATCTCCAATTACCAATTACCAAGTGGACTTGGACACAGGCGAGACTCTCACCGCCGACGCTCTCATCCTCGCCACCCCAGCCTTTATCTCCGCCCAACTCCTCGCCTCATTCGACCCCGAACTTGCCTCTGCCCTCCGAAGCATTCCCTACGCCTCGACCGCCACCGTCTCCCTCGCCTACCGCCTGAGCGACCTCCCCCGCGACCTGGACGGCTACGGCTACGTCATCCCGCGCCGCGAAGGACGCAAAGCCCTCGCCTGCACATGGACCTCCACCAAATTCCCGCACCGCGCTCCTGAAGGCTATGCCCTCATTCGCGTCTTCGTTGGTAGGGCAGGGCAGACCCTCACCCCAACCCCTCTCCCACAGGGAGAGGGGCGAGGGGTGAGGGAGAAAAGGGGTGAGGGCGAACTCCTCGCCATCGCTCAAGAAGAACTGCGCCTCACCCTCGGCATCACCGCCGAACCGCTCCTCTCCCGCGTCTTCATGTGGGAGAACGCCATGCCGCAGTACAACCTTGGTCATCCCGACATCCTCAAACGGATTGACGCCGCGCTCGAAAAATATCCCACCCTCGCGCTGGCTGGCAACGGCTATCGCGGCATCGGAATCCCTGATTGCATTCGGTCGGGGGAAGAAGCAGTAAAACGGGTTTGCGAGTTGAGAAGTTTGAACGTTTGAACGTTGAAACCTTCAAACCTTCAAGCCTTCAAACCTGTAAACCTGTAAACCTTCAAGCCTTCAAACAAGATCATTGGAGTTACTTCATGAACATCCAAAACTCAATCAACCTCTTCCAACAAGCCCAAACCCTCTTCCCTGGCGGGGTGAACTCGCCTGTGCGCGCTTTCCGCGCCGTGGGCGGACAGCCGCTCTTCATCCAGCGCGGTGAAGGACCGTATCTCTTCGACGTGGACGGCAACCGCTACATTGACTACGTCCTTTCGTGGGGACCGCTCATCACGGGGCATGCCCATCCCGACGTGGTGAAAGCCATTCAGGAGACCGCCCTCAACGGCACATCCTACGGCGCGCCCAGCCCGTTGGAAATCGAACTGGCAAAAAGCATCATGGACTTCATGCCGAACATCGAGATGATTCGCTTTGTCAACTCGGGGACGGAAGCGACCATGTCCGCACTGCGACTTGCCCGCGCCTACACCAAGCGCGAGAAGATTATCAAGTTCGACGGCTGTTATCACGGTCACGCGGATATGCTGTTGGTGCAGGCGGGTTCGGGCGTGGCGACTCTCGGCTTGCCCGATTCGCCCGGCGTGCCGAGCGCCGTCGCGGCGGATACGCTGGTGGCGCAATTCAACGATTTGGAATCGGTGGAAGCCTTATTCAAAAAATACCCCGACCAAATCGCGGGCGTCATCGTCGAGCCTGTGGCGGGGAACATGGGCGTTGTCCCGCCGCAACCTGGATTCTTGGAAGGACTGCGCTCACTCACGTCACAATACGGCGCGGTCTTGATCTTCGACGAAGTGATGACAGGCTTCCGCGTCCACAAAGGCGGCGCGCAGACGTTGTACAACATCAAACCTGACCTGACCACGCTGGGCAAGGTCATCGGCGGCGGACTCCCCGTCGGCGCGTACGGGGGGAAGCGCGAGATTATGCAACTCGTCGCGCCGCTCGGACCGATGTATCAGGCGGGGACGCTTTCGGGCAATCCGCTGGCGATGAGCGCGGGCGTCGCGGCGTTGAATCTGATTCGGGGGGAAAACGTTTGGAGGAAACTGGAGCAGGCTGCGGGTCGGTTGGAAGCGGGAATCGGGGAGGCGGCGAAACGCGCGGGAGTCCCCATCCAGCAAACACGAGTCGGCACGATGTTCACGACCTTCTTCAGCGAGACCAAGCCCGTTGGCTGGAACACGGTCAAGGCGGCGGATAAAGTTCGATTCGGGAAGTTCTTCCAGAAGATGTTGGAGAACGGAGTCTATCTCGCGCCATCGCAATTCGAAGCGGGATTCATCTCGATCATGCACACAGACGAGGTGATTGACAAAACGATTGAGGCGGCGGAGCGGGCATTTCGCGCCTTGTGAGGGGAAGCCCGCTGCCTCTCCGCCGTGTTTTGACGCTATCCTGCCAAATTCCCCCTTTCACCGGCGGTGAGGGAACATTACAATTCATGATAACTCGGTTGTGCTGCCAATGCTGGCATGCCTTTGTTGGTATTTTCGGTGCGGAGTTGTCATGAACAAAAAACGCTTTTTACTGGACGGCCGGATTTCCCTTCTCTACCTGCTCTTTGGCGGATTGTGGATACTACTCTCTGACCGTCTGCTTGCCGCCTTGGTGACCGACCTGGATACGTTAACCCGCCTGCAAACCTACAAAGGTTGGGCATTTGTCTTTGCCAGCGCCCTGTTGATTTTTCTGCTCTTACAGCAGGAAGCAAACCGCCGCAGGAGCGCCGAACAGAATCTGCGCGAAAGCGAGGAGCGTTATCGAACGCTCATCGAGAGCATCCCCGGCGTAGTCTATATTGCCGATCTGGATACACCGGATGAGTCGCTTTTTATCAGCCCTCAGGTGGAGACCTTGTTGGGATTCCCGTACAGCGATTGGCTGGCTGATCCGAAATTTTGGTCGAAGCGCTTGCACCCCGACGATCGCGAGCGGGTGCTGGCTCATAACAAACATTGCTACGCCACAGGCGAACCCTTTTCCGAGGACTACCGCCTGCTCGCACGCGACGGACGCGTGGTATGGGTGCATGACCAGGCTGTGACGATTCCCGATGCAAGCGGGCGCCGCCATCTCTTGCAAGGGGTGTGGATTGACATCACCGAGCGCAAGAAAACGGAGGATGAGCAGAAATACTTGCTGGAAGTCCTCGACTCCAGTCTGAACGAGATTTACCTCTTCGATCCGCATTCGCTCAAATTTCAATACGTTAATCAGGGGGCGCGCCGCAACTTGGGATATTCTCTGGAACAGCTCAAAACCATGACGCCGTTCGACCTGAAACCTGCCTTCACGGAGGCGACGTTTCGAGAATTAATTGCCCCCCTCCTACGTCACGAACAGGAAACGCTCACCTTTGAAGCCGACCACCGCCGTGCGGACGGCAGCCTGTACCCTGTGGAAGTTCACCTTCAGCTCATTGAGCGCGCCGGCAGCGAAATTTTTCTGGCAATCATCCTCGACATCACCGAACGCAAACGCACCGAAGACGAACTCCGCCGTCACCGCGACCGCCTGGCGGAACTCTCACGCCAACTGCTCGAAGCGCAGGAAAACGAACGCCGCGTTCTGGGACGCGAACTGCACGACCAGTTTGGGCAGATGCTCACCGCCCTCAAATTGACCCTCGATATGGCGTCTCAACTCTCGCCTGACTTGGCGGAAAAGAAACTGGCAGCCGCTCAAAAATTGACCGACGACCTGATCGCCCGCGTCAGCCGCATCTCGCTCGACCTGCGTCCGCCCATGCTCGACGACCTCGGTCTCGCCCCCGCCTTGCTCTGGCACGTCAACCGCTTTCACGAACAAAGCGGCATTCAAGTTCGCTTTACGCATCAGGGCATTCAAGGGCGGCGCTTTACTCCTGAAATCGAAACCGCCGCCTACCGCGTCGTGCAGGAAGCGCTGACCAACGCCGCGCGGTATGCCGAGGCAAAGGGGATTCGGCTCGAGGTCCAGGCAGACAGCGGCGAACTGCGCATCGAAGTTGAAGACGACGGACGGGGCTTTGATCCGCAGGCGGCGCTGGAGAAGAACCGCGGCTTGAACGGCATGCGCGAACGTGTACTGCTGACGGGCGGCTCCTTCCACATCCAATCCAGGCCGGGCGAAGGCACACGCCTCTCCATCCGCTTGCCGCTGAAAGAAGCGCGCCTGTGACCACCATCCTGCTTGCCGACGACCATCAGGTTTTGCGCGAAGCGCTGCGCTTTCTGCTCGAAAGCCAGCCCGATTTTCACGTCGTTGCCGAAACGGGCGACGGGCTGGAGGCGGCGGCGCTCGTGGAGAAGCACCGTCCCGACGTGTTGATTGTGGACATGAGGATGCCGGGTCTTTCCGGACTGGAAGTGGCGAGGCGGACGAAACGCCTTTCCCCCGCTACAAAAGTCATCATCCTCTCGATGTACGACGCCGAAGCCTATGTGATGGACTCACTCGCGGCGGGCGCGGCTGGATATGTGCTCAAGCAAAGTTCTTCGCAGGAACTGCTCTCTGCCATCCGTCAGACGCTGGCGGGCGGTTTATACCTCAGCCCCTCGCTCAACGAACGCGCCCTTCAGTCCTACATCCAACACTCGCGCGAGGCGCACATCCCCGACCCCTTCGACCTGCTCACCGACCGCGAGCGCGAGGTCTTGCAGCTTGCCGCCGAAGGACTGAACAACCCGCAAATTGCCGAAAAACTATCCATCAGCCCGCGCACGGTGGAAATGCACCGCGCTCACCTCATGCAAAAACTTGGGCTGAAAACCCAAACCGACCTGGTCAAGTACGCCCTCAAACGGGGGCTGGTGTAATTAACTCACCTTACGCGGTAGCGCGAGATTCTTGCCCTGAGCCTGCCGAAGGATATCTCGCGTTTTCAGGCGACATAACCCGCGCTACGAATAAACTGCGTAACATCAGTAGACCTCTTGCAAAAGTGCGCTAGAGAGCGCACAATACGCCTTTGCGTAAGAGACGTTCTCTAACGTCGGCTGACTTATGCAAGAGGTCAAGTAATTAACTTGAATTCGGGATAAGGACGTTCTCACCGCAAAGACGCAGAGAACGCTGAGAGAGCCAAAAAATCTCTGCGAGCTCAGCGTCTCTGCGGTAAATTTTCAGATGCGAATATTTATCCCGAATTCAGGTTAACTTGTTTTTGAGCCTGCCTTTTTTGTTTGTGTGTTCATGGCAAGGGGGCGTTTGCAAAACTGTAGGGCAAAGACGCCCAAAATATCGTACAATCCCTAATGCCCCAAGGGAGCAGGATTTGGTATCTTAGAAGTGTATTTAAATCGAAATGAGAGGCTCCCATGAATTCCCCCATCCGCATTCTGCTCGTGGACGATAGTCCCTACTTCCTTGCCGCCGCGCGCGATTTTCTGCTCCTGCAGGAAAACTTCAACGTCGTCGGCGTGGCGGGTGAACCGCAGGGCATGCTCGCGCAAATCCGCGCGATTGCGCCCGATGTCATCCTGCTCGACTTGAACGTGGGAGAGCGCTCCGGTTTGGAATTAATTCCGCTGATAAAAATAAACGCTCCTGGCATAAAAATCATCATTCTCACCGTCATGGAAGAGGAACCCTACCGAGCCGCCGCCCTTCAGGCGGGGGCAGATGCCTTCGTGCGTAAAACCGAAATGAGCCGCAAACTGATTTCAGTCATTACCGACCTTGTGATTCCTCCTGCCGATGATATTTCTTAAACCGATCCTCCTTACCATGCACGGCAGGCGGTCGTTTAGAAAACCAGACTCTTCCGTTATCAATGGGAAAGAACCTAAACACGAAGGAGACAAAGCCTGCCCTGAGCCTGCCGAAGTGTGCACAAAGGGAGGAAAGGTGTGAATTTTAGATGCATTTTCCCTTCGTGACCTTCGTGTCCTTTGTGGAAAATGGTTTTCCCGTTAAAAACGGTAGAATCGAAAACAACCAATACCTGTCTTTGTGAAGTGCTGACTGTGAGGAATAGACAACGATGAAACAAACTGCCGCTTCCCCATCTCTAACCGAGGGAGACAATGGCGCGGGGCAGGAAGTACTGTTTCAAAACAATCCTCTGCCCATGTGGGTCTATGACTTGGAGACGTATCGTTTCCTTGCCGTCAACGACGCCGCTGTGGACCAGTACGGCTACTCGCGCGAGGAATTCCTCTCCATGCGCATTACCGACATCCGCCCTGAGGAGGATGTGCCGCGCCTGTTGGAAGACCTGAAACGAGAACGCCCCGCGCTTCAGCATTCGGGCATTTGGCGGCACCGCCGCAAGGATGGAAGCATCATTGATGTCGAAATCCACTCCCACACGCTCCCTTACCACGGACGCCCCGCCGTCCTCGTAACTGCTCTGGATATAACAGAACGTGTACAAGCGGAGGCGGCGCTCCGCGAACGCGAGGAACACTACCGTGCCATCTTCAACGGCGTGCAGGATGCCATCCTGGTCGAAACCTTCGACGGCAGAATCCTGGCGGTCAATGACCGCGCTTGCGAAATGTATGGCTACACCCGCGAGGAATTCCTCACCAAGACGATTGCCGACCTGATTCCGCCCGACCAGCCCATTGAGATAAGCGAGAAAGAAACGATTTCCCGCCCCGCCCTCGAAACCTACAACCTGCGCGCCAACGGCGAACGTTTCCCCGTGGAAATAAGCGGCAGAGTGCAAACCCTCGGCGGCAGGGAAATCCTGCTCATCATCGTGCGCGACATCAGCGAGCGCAAGAAAACCGAGGAAGCCATCCGCTGGCAGAACGCCTACCTGGCGGCGCTTCAAAAAACGACCCTCGAACTGCTCTCCCAATTGGACCTCGACACCCTCCTGGAGAACATCGTCGAGCGGGCGGGCGCGCTGGTTGGCACAGATGCCGGTTTTCTTCAACTGCTCGACCCGCAGAGCGGCAAAATGATTCCGCGCGTGGGCAGGGGTGTTCTTGCCGAGATACTTCACCATGAGGTGAGGCTGGGCGAGGGGGTGACCGGCGTTGTCTGGCAAACGGGTCAGCCTCTGCTTGTTTATGACTACGACCACTGGGAAAACCGCCTTCCCTCGTTGCCCAAAGGGTTGATTTCCTCGCTTGCCGGTGTGCCGCTCATCTTCAACGGAGAGGTAATCGGCGTACTTGCTCTCGGCTATGAATTTGCCTCGCACAAGAAACTGACCCATGCCGATATTGAAATCCTGACCCAATTCGCCCACCTTGCCTCGCTCGCCATCGAAAATGCCACCCTTTTTTCCGCCGCCCGCCGGGAACTGGAGGAAAGAAAACAGGTCCAAAAAGCCCTGGCGGAGAGCGAAGCGAAATACCGTACTCTTATCGAGCAGATTCCGGTGGTCGTCTATCTGGACGATGCGCAAACCGAGCTTCCCGTCACGCGCTTTGTCAGCCCGCGCATTCGGGAACTTGTGGGTTACTCGCCCGAGGAGTGGATGGCAGGTGACTTCGAAATCTGGATACGCAGCATCCACCCCGAAGACCGTGAAAGAGTCGTCAACCGCTACCTTACCGCTATGCGGGATGGTTCGCTTTTTGACGAGGAATACCGCCTGTTCAGGCGCGACGGGCGCCTCATTTGGGTGCGCGATACCGCCTCTGTTCAAACCGACGAAAACGGCAAGCCGCTTCATATACAGGGCGTCGTGCAAGACATCACGGCAGTCAAGGAAGCGCAAGCCGTCATGCGCCTGCAAAGCGCCGCTCTCGAAGTCGTCGCCAACGCCATTGTCATCACCGACCGAAAGGGTACCATTCAGTGGGTTAACAGCGCCTACACCCGCCTGACCGGTTACACTCTGGAAGAATCCGTTGGCAAGACTCCCCGCATTCTCTACTCCGGCATACAGGATGAAACATTCTACAAACAACTCTGGGAGACCATCCTTTCCGGGAAAGTCTGGCGCGGCGAACTCGTCAACAAACGCAAGGACGGCTCGCTCTATCACGAAGAACAGACCATCACCCCTCTGCTGGATTCGCAGGGACAAATCACACACTTCATCGGCGTCAAGCAGGATATCTCCAGCCGCAAACACGCCGAGGAAGTATTGCGGGAAAGCGAACTGAAATACCGCTCGCTGGTCGAACAATTGCCCGCTGTGGTGTACATTGACCGTCTGGATGGAAACGGAGAAACGCTGTTCGTCAGCCATCAGATTGAAAACCTCTTCGGCGTTTCTGTAGAGGAATGGATGCAAGCCGACATTTCCATCTGGCTCACTCACATTCATCCAGAAGACCGCGAACGGGCGCTCGAAGCCTACCGGCGCCTCGCGACCTCCCGTGAACCGTATGATTTGGAATACCGCGTGATACGCGGCGATGGAAGTATGATTTGGGTTCACGATACCGCGCGGATTCTTCCCGCTCCCAATGGCGAGGCATGGCTGCATGGCGTCATGTTCGACATCACCGCTCATAAACAGGCGGAGGAACGCATCCGCCGCCAGGTGGAATACCTCTCCGCTCTGCGCGAAATTGACCAGGCAATCATCTCCAACTTCGATATGCGGGTGAGCCTGAATTTCCTGCTCTCCCGCGCGGTCAAACTCCTCGCGGCAGACGCCGCCGATGTCCTGCTCGTCAACCCTTCCTCCGACATGCTTTACCTCGAAGCGGACGTTGGCTTCCGCACCAGCCTGCCGAAAAATACCCAGGTAAAACTCAGTGAAAGTTACGCAGGGCGCGCCGCAGAAGAACGGCGCCTCATCCAAATTGCGGACCTGGCGCGCGACCCCAACAACCGCTTTGGGCGCGGCTTTCTGCGCCATGAGGGTTTTGTCAGTTATTATGGCATGCCGCTCATCGTCAAAGGCAGGGTGCTGGGCGTGCTGGAAGTGTTCCACCGCTCGGCAGTCTCTCACGATGAAGAATGGTTCAGCCTGCTGGATGCGCTGGCAGGGCAGGCGGCAATTGCCATCGAAAACACCCAATTATTCAACGATTTACAGCACGAACTGCTGGAAAAAAGGCTCGTTGAAGAAGAACTCAGAAAGTCGCATCTTGAATTGGAAAAACGCATCGAAGAACGCACCGCCGATATTCAACGCGTCAACTTCGAACTCCAGCAGGCGCTGCGCGTCAAGGACGAGTTCCTCGCCAACATGAGCCACGAACTGCGCACGCCGCTCAACGCCGTCATCGGTCTCTCCGACAGCCTGGCGGAGGAAACCGCCGGACCCCTGAACGAAAAACAGCGCCGCTACGTCGCCACCATCCGCGAAAGCGGGCAGCATCTGCTCGAACTCATCAACGACATCCTCGACCTCGCCAAAATCGAATCCGGGCAGGCGGTCCTCAACCGCGAAAAAGTGGATGTGACGGCGGTCTGCCAGTCGAGTCTGCGCATGATCAAGCAGCTGGCGATGAAAAAGAATCACGAGGTCACGTTTGAAGCGGATGCCAGCATTGGCGCCGTTTGGGCGGATGAACGCCGCCTCAAGCAGATGCTGGTCAACCTGCTCAGCAACGCCGTCAAGTTCACGCCAGAGAACGGCAAACTCGGCTTGCAGGTGCGCGGTGACCGCGAAAAGAACATCATCACCTTCACCGTTTGGGATACGGGCATTGGCATTTCAGAAAAAGACCTGCCGCGTCTCTTCAAGCCCTTTGTGTAATTGGATGCCAACCTGGCGCGCCAGGCAAGCGGCACGGGGCTGGGGCTGGCGCTGGTGGCGAAAATGGCGGCGCTGCACGGCGGCAGGGTGGGGGTGGAAAGCCAGCCCGGCCAGGGCAGTCGTTTCACGATTCACCTGCCTTGGGAATCGGCGCTGGTAACCGGTCCCCTGCAGGAATGGAAAACCGGCAAACTCCGGCCGGAACAAAAACACGCCGAAAACAGAAAACATACTATCCTCTTGGTGGATGACACCGAAGAAGTGATCATGCTCATCCGCGACTATCTGGAATACAACGGTTTCAAAGTGGCAATTGCCCATAATGGCATTGAGGGCATTACCCAGGCGGAAATCGTACAGCCCAGCCTCATCCTCATGGACGTGCAAATGCCAGCCATGGACGGGCTGGAAGCCACCCGCAAAATTCGGCAAATCCCCTCTCTCCAGCATGTGCCTATCATTGCCCTCACCGCGCTTGCCATGCGCGGCGACCGCGAGCGCTGTTTCGAAGCCGGCATGAACGGCTACATCAGCAAACCTGTGGACCTCAAAGCGCTCGTTCAAGTCATCCAAGATCACCTTCCCAAATCGGAGGCATCCGCCGCATGAGCACCATCCTGATTGTGGACGATGAACCTGCCGGACGGAACGTCATCGAATCCGTCCTGTTCAACCAGGGCTATACCCTGGAGTTTGCCGTCAACGGGCGAGACGCGCTCAAGAAAGCCAAAGCGCTCAAACCCGACCTGATTCTGCTGGACCTGATGATGCCTGAAATGGACGGCATGCAGGTCTGCCAGCGCCTGCGCAGCGACCGGGAACTGGCAGAAGTGCCGGTGGTCATGGTCACCGCCCTCGACGACCGCAACCTGCGCATTGCCTGTCTGGACGCCGGCGCCGACGACTTCATCACCAAACCGTTCGACCGCGCCGAACTGCGCGCCCGCGTCCGCACCATCACCCGCCTCAACCGCTACCGCCTCCTGCATGACCGCGACCTGATCACCACATGGATCGCGGAAAAAGCCAGCGACGGTTACCTGCAAGTGGATACCGAAGACCACATCCTCTTCATCAACCAGCGCGCCCGCTTCTACCTCGGCTTGGATCCGCAATCCAAAGAACCGGTCTCCGAGACATTTTTGGAACTCGTCTCGCGTCAATACATGCTTCATCCGGAGCCTGCCTGGGCGGGCTGGCCCCTTGCCCTGCAAAACCCGGCGCAAAACCGCTTCCTCGTCCGCCCCGAAACCGAGTCCGCGCATGAATTCTGGCTGGAGGCGGCGGTCTTCGAGCCTCCCTCGGTCCACGAGGACATGCCTCAAACGCGCATCCTGCGCCTGCGCGACGTGACCGCCGAAATCCTGAACCGCCGCAACACCCGCAGTTTTGGCGAAGCGGTCACCCACAAAATCCGCACGCCGGTCACTCACATCGTCTCCAGCCTCGACCTGCTCGCCCGCCTGGCGCCCAAACTCTCGGCGGATGAAATTTCCCAACTGGCTGGCACCGCCTTGCGGGGCGCCAAACGCCTGCAGGAAACGCTCGACCGCATTCTCAAATACTCCAACATCATCCCCTCCGCCGATTCGGCTGGCGGATTCCCGCTTGTCAATTTGAAGCCCCTGCTGGAGCGAATTGCGGCGGAAGTCGGCATTTCCTCGCTGGCGGTCACAATCTCCGCCGAGGTGCAGGAAGCGAAACTGGCGCTTTCGCTGCCTTCGCTGGAGGTTGTGTTGTGGGAAATACTGGGCAACTCCAAAAAATTCCATCCTGCCGGTTCCCCCGTCGTTACAGTGGATGTCTTTCGCAGTCGTGCGGGGCAAATCACCCTGCGCCTCAGCGACGACGGCGTGACGCTCTCGCCGCGGCAGTTGTCCATTGCCATGCTGCCCTACTATCAGGGTGAAAAGGACTTCACCGGCGAGGCGCCCGGCATGGGGCTGGGGCTTTCCACCGTCAACGCCATTGTATGGGGCGCGGGCGGTTCCTGCCGCATCATGAACCGCGAGACGGGCGCCGGCGTCACAGTGGAACTTGCCGTTCCCGAAACCCGCGAAAAAGAGGAGACACAATTGCAATGAACGGAAACATCAGCACCATCCTCATCGTGGACGACGACCCTGCCAACCGCGAAACCCTCCTGTCCATGCTCGAGCCGGAAGGCTACCAACTGGCAACCGCCGAAAACGGCTGGCAGGCGCTCGAACAGGCAAAGACCATTCAGCCGGATGTCATCCTGCTGGACGTGATGATGCCCGGCATGAACGGCTTCGAAGTCTGCCGCCAGATTCGAGCGGAACAAAAACTTGCCGAAGTGCCCATCCTGTTCCTCACTGCCCTCGATGACCACGATTCCCGAATCACCGGCATCGCTGCCGGCGGCGATGACTTCATCACCAAACCCTTCAACCGCCATGAACTGCGCACGCGCCTGCGCACCATTACCCAGTTGAACCGCTTCCGTAAACTGCTGGATGAACGCAAAAAACTCGAAGATGCGCATCGCCAGCTTCTGAACGCCTATGACCAGACCATCGAAGGCTGGTCGCGCGCTCTTGACCTGCGCGACAAGGAAACCGAAGGACATTCGCAGCGCGTCACCCAACTCACCCTTGCCCTTGCCAAAGCCGCCGGGCTGGATGATGAAACGCTCGTCCACATCCGCCGCGGCGCGCTCCTGCACGACATCGGCAAACTCGGCATCCCCGACTCCGTTCTGCTGAAACCCTCCAACCTCGACGAGGACGAATGGGAACTCATGCGCCAGCATCCGCAAATGGCATACGACATGCTGTATCCCATCGAATACCTGCGCCCCGCCATCGAAATTCCCTACTGTCATCACGAAAAATGGGACGGCACCGGCTACCCGCGCCGCTTGAAGGGCGAAGAGATTCCGCTCTCCGCCCGTCTCTTCGCCGTTGTGGACGTGTGGGATGCCTTGACCTCTGACCGTCCCTACCGCCCCGCCTGGTCCGCCGAACAAGCCCTTGCCTACATCCACGAACAATCCGGCAAACACTTCGACCCGTACGTGGTGGAACTGTTCCTCGGCATCCATCACTAGCGAAACGCATAGATCCTAAAGGTTTCCTTCAAGACCTTTACGGTCTGCTAAGGGGGCGCCGCTTATGGCTTTCTCATTATCGCTCGACGGAATCAATTTTTGTACACGGATCACACGGATGCTACGGAATTCTCCGTGAAAAACGGAAATAAAGCCGTTCATTCCGCGAAATCCGTGTACAAAGAAGGCTCGCATCCAGACTTTAAGAAAGCCATAGGGCGCTGCTGTTTGGATATGGGATAAGAGCAGGCTTTGTGGTTTAATACCCTTATGCCCTCCATCCTCCCCATCCTGCGCGCGCGGCGCGAACGACGCATTGCCCGGCGGCGCGAACGGGCAGATCGCTCGCGCAGTTTCCTGCTCAGCGCGGGAATGCTCCTCTCCCTGCTGACCGCCGCCCTCCTCCTCGCCGCCGCCTTCCTCTACGCCGACCTGACGCGCAGCCTGCCCTCCCCCCAACTCATCCCCCTCCTGCTCAACCCGCCCGACGGGCTGCTCCTCCAGCCCACACGCATCACCGACCGCACGGGCGAACATACCCTCTACACCTTCGCTCCCTCCGATTCGCCGCGCCGTTACATTCCCCTCGGCGAGACCAATCCGCAGCGCCTGCCCCAAGCCCTCGCCGACGCCGTCATCGCCCGCTCCGACCCAAACTTCTGGAAGCACGCCGGCTACAACCTGACCTCACTTACCAATTACCAATTACACGATACCCTCGCCCAGCGCCTCGTCTTTGACCTGCTGCTTTTCAATGAACCGCCCTCCCTGCGCCGCGCCCTGCGCGAACGCCTCCTTGCCGCGCAAATTACCGCCGAATTTGGACGCACCCAAATCCTCGAGTGGTATCTCAACTCTGCAAACTTCGGTCGCTATGCCTTTGGCGCCGAAGCCGCCGCTCAACTCTATTTCGGCAAATCTGCCGCCGAACTGACGGCAGCCGAAGCCGCCATCCTTGCCGCCGTCAGCGACGCGCCCAGCCTCAACCCGCACGACGCCCCCCAGACCGCCCTCGAACGCGGCGAGGAAACCATTCGGAAGATGTCTGCACTCGGACTTCTTTCCGACGAGGCGACCGCCAACGCTTTGGGCGAATCCCCCCGCTTTCAGCCCCCGCCTCCGACTCCGCCTCAGCCTGCTCCTGCCTTCGTCAACCTGCTCCTCGCCCAATTGGATTCCCAATTCCCGCGCGAACGCATCGAGCGCGGCGGACTGACCATCATCTCCACGCTGGACTTTGACTTGCAAAAGCAAGCCTCCTGCCTCACCGCCTTCTATGCCGCGCGGCTGGCAGGTTTACCCGACCCGCTCATCGAATGCGATGCGCTGCGCTACCTTCCTGCGCTGCCGCCCGGTCTCACATCGGCGGATTCATCCGCCAGCGCCATCATCACCGATCCCAAAAAGGGACAAGTCCTTGCGCTGGTGGGAGAGACGTTTCAGGCGCAGGAAACGCCTCTGGTCGGCGCACACAGCCCGGGGTCCAGTTTGGATGCGTTCGTTTATCTGACCGCTTTCACGCGCGGCTTGAGTCCCGCCTCGCTGATTTGGGACATCCCCGGCAAGACCTCCGTCCAAAACTTCGACGGCGTCCATCATGGACCGATGCGTCTGCGGGTGGCGCTGGCAAACGATTATCCCGCGCCCGCCGCGCAAGTGCTGGCGCAGATGGGCGCCGAGAACGTGACCAAGATTGCGGAGTCGTTCGGCGTCTCGCGGGATGCGCCGGTGAGTTTATGGAAGGCGGCGGGAGCGTATGGGGTCTTCGCGCAGAACGGCGTGTACTTTGGGCAGAACGTGGGCGGTGACTTTGTACCGGTCACGATTCTGCGTGTGGAGGGCGGCGACGGGAGCGTCTGGCTGGATTGGTCCACGCCGCAGGTAAAGCCGGTGGTCACGCCCGGGCTGGCATATCTGGTGAATCATTCCCTGAGCGATGAAACTGCCCGCACAGGCTGGCTGCGCGACACCCGCCTGCTGGAGGTGGACAGACCCGCCGCCGTGAAATTGGGACAAACGGAAAACGGCTTCGACACCTGGACAATCGGCTATTCGCCTTTGCGCGTGGTTGCGGTTTGGACGGGTTCGCGCGCCGACACCAAACTTTCCCCCCGTGCGCCGGCAACGCTTTGGAAGGCGCTCATGCAGGCTGCCTCGCAGAACCTCCCGCCCGAGGATTGGGCGCTGCCGCTGGAGGTTTCGGTGGTCAATGTGTGTGACCCTTCGGGGATGCTGCCCACGCCCGATTGCCCCAATATCGTCAACGAAGTTTTCCTCCACGGCAGTGAGCCGCAGCATGCCGATACCATGTACCGCCGCTTTGCCGTCAACCGCGAGACAAACCTGCTGGCGACGGTGTTCACCCTGCCGCAGCTCATCGAGGAGCGCGTGTATCTGGTTGTTCCGCCGGAGGCGCGCGCCTGGGCGGAAGGCGCCGGGCTGGCAATCCCTCCCTCCGCCTATGATGTGATTCAAGCGCCGCCCTTCAACCCCGATGTGAACATCTCCACGCCCGCCCTTTTTGCCGAGGTCAGCGGCACGGTGCGCATCGAAGGCACGGCGGCAGGGGCGGACTTTGTCTCGTATCGCGTGCTGGTGGGACAGGGCTTGGACCCGCGCGAGTGGATTCAAATCGGCGAAGGGACGGAAGCCGTTGCCAACGGTTTGCTGGCGGAGTGGGATACCAGCGGGATAAGCGGGTTGTACGCTGTGCAATTGCAGGTCATCCGCAGCGACCAGCGTGTGGATACCGCCATCATTCAGGTGACGGTTACACAACGGTAAGCGCCGGGAAACCAGCTGCCGCGTTTATAATTGCGCCGATGTCCATCTCTCCGCGTGTGCTTCTCAGCATAGATTACGAACCCTGGTTTGCCCTCTTCCGCCGTTACGACAACCTGACCGACCCGCAGCAGCGCCGTGACCTAGACGGCGGTTTTGCGCGTCGCGCCCTTGACCCCATCCTCGACCTGCTGGGGGATGCCAAAGCCAGTTTCTACCTGGTGGGCGAAATCGCCGACTGGTACCCCGAAGTGCCGCAAAAGATTGCGGCGGCGGGGCACGAACTGGGCTTGCACTGTCACATCCATCGTCCGCTCAAAGATACCAGCGAACTGGCGCAAGACATCCGCGCCTCGGCGCACTGGATCAGGCAGTATGGCGTGCGCGGCTACCGCGCGCCGATGGTGGGCATCCGTGAGGCGGCGTATCAACTGCTTGCAGATAACGGCTTTGCCTACAGTTCTTCCATTTATGCCCCGGCCGGCGTGCTGTTGAAAAAAGGCAATGTTTGGGAAATTCCCGTCAGCACCACGCGCTCGCGCAGGAACGGAGGGTATGCCGCGCCGCGCGATTTCACCTTCAAACTCCTGCTGGGCGGCGAATTCCCCTACGGTTCCAGTTTCAGCATCGGACTGCTGGGCGGACAGATCTTCAAGTTCATTGAACGGGATTTGAAGCGCGGATTGAGTCCCTCCATCATCCTGCATCCCTACGAACTGGCGACTCTGCCCCTCTCCGCCCGCCTCGCACGGGACCTGATCCTGAATCCACATCTTTTGCCTTTCCGCCGCAACAAAGCGGGATTCCTCAAAGCCCTGCTGGAGCGTTTCCCGGTCTCGCCGCTCGGCGCATACCTCGACGAGGCGCTCGCCGCACAAGGACAGCCCAATGCCTGAGGTGAGAATCCGCAAATTGGAACAGGACCAGCCTGCGGCGTGGGATGATGCGCTCCTCTCCTCCGTCACGTTCACCGCGCTCGATGCGTGGACGCAACTGGTTCGACAGACCTACGGTTACGCAGTCCACCGCTTCGAGGCGCTGGAGAATGACCAGGTGACGGGCATCCTTGCGCTCACGCATGTCCGTCATCCCATTTTTGGAAATTACCTGGCGACTGCGCCGTTCGGCAGTTACGGCGGTTTTGCATTCACAACAGCCGAAGCAAAGAAGGCGCTGCTCGATACCGCCCAAGCGTTATCCGATGAGTTGGAGGTTGCGTATTGCGTGCTTCGCTTCATGGAAGATGGCGGCACGCCGCCCGCTCCCTGGGTTCAGCATCCCATCTATTCCACCTACTTCATTGACCTGCCGCGCGACGCCGAGGAATTGTGGGGCAGGTTCGGGTCACAGCATCGCAAGCACACACGGCAGGCATTGCGAAAAGGGTTTCAGATTCAATTCGGTCATCTCGAACTTCTCGACGAGGCTTACGAGGCGCTGGCGCAGAGCATGCACGAACTCGGTTCGCCGTATCATTCGAAACGATACCTGCGCGATATGGCAGCCTTGCTGGGAGGCGATTTGGAGTTCGCCATCGTGCGGGATGCCAAGGGCAGGCTGGCGGGCGCGGCGGTGTTGATTTATCAGGGCGGCATCGCCTCCAACCTGCACGCCAACATTCTGCGCGATTTCCGCACGGACTACGCAGGCGAGTTCCTGTACTGGTCTTTGCTGGAGCATTACTGCCAAAAGGGCATGAAGGTCTGTGACATGGGACGCAGTTTGAACGGCTCGGGCAACGAGACCTACAAGATGAAGTGGCATCCGCGTAAAGCGCCGCTCGCCTATTGGTATTATTTGCCCAAAGGCGGACCCATCCCTGAGTTGAACCAGAAGAGCGCCAAATTCCAACTGGCGATTTGGGCATGGAAACGGCTGCCGTCGTTCGTGGTGCGGGCGCTCGGTCCGCATTTGATTCGGGGGATTGTGTGATACGCGTCGTCACGCTGGACGAATCCCTCTACGACCGCTACGCCTCCTACGTGGACGGGAGGCTGGACTCGCGCTTCGGGCATGACCTCGCCTGGGCGCGGACTCTGCGCGATGCCTACGGCGTGGAAAGCCGTCACCTTGTTGCGCTGGAGGGAGAGAGGGTGGTGGGAATATGCCCGTTCTTTTTGTGCAAGCCGCTCTTCGGCGGCGCACACTACGTGACCAATCCCTTCCCAACGTATTGCGGACCGTTGTATGACTCTGACGCGGCGCTGACCGCGCTGTTGGAGGCAATCCGCTCCCAAACCGCCGAGGTACATCACGCGGAAGTGCTGACGCCTGTGCCTCTCCCCGCCGAAGGAGGCGAGTTACTCCCCTTTGTGGACAAACTCGATTTCACCTATGTTGTGGACCTGACCCAGGGCGTGGAGGCGGTCTTCAACTCCCTCAGCCGCGACTACAAACGCATCCTGCGCAAGACGGACGTGTTGACCGACATGGAACTGCTCGTGGACATGGATGGGAGTCATCTCGACGCGTTCCATAAACTATACGTTGGCATCTACGCGGGCAAGCACGGTTTCATTCCGCACGGCAAGCGGCTCTTCCGCGCCATTTTCAAACACTTCCCGCGCGGTGCGGCGCGCATCTACCTGGCAAAGGTCAAGGGGCAGTTTGTCGGCGCGATGTTCACCTTCTGGGCGCACCATGAAGTATATTACGGCTGGTCGGCGGTCTTGCCGGATAGCCTCCATCACCCGACGCACTTTCTCATCTGGAAAATCATACAGGATGCCGCAGCGGAAGGTTACCGCCAGTTCAACATGGGCGAAGCCGCCCGCGAGCATCACGGCTTGAACCATTTCAAGCGCGGCTGGGGGACGGAAGTCCTCGAACCGCGCCGCTACTTCATCCCTGGTCGTCTCACCGAGCCGGCGCCGCGCCTCTTTGACCGCGTTGGCTGGACGAGGAAGATCATCGCAAAACTGCCCGCTCCGCTGATTACTACGTTCCTCTCGCCGATTATCCGTTTCTTCTTGTAGGTGAGTCCACTGCAAGAAGCCAAAATCAAACCACGAAGACACGGAGACACCGAGATAAAAATGAAAAAGAACTCCGTGTCTCCGCGGTGAGAATGCAAGGTTTTTGCAGTAAAGTCAATTGTTCAACTTGACATTTGCCCGAAAGGAAAACTGTTTCATGGCTCTTCTCGAGATTATCAACGTGGAAAACTTCAGAAAGGTCCTGCGCAACATCCGCAGAGTGGGACTCGTGACCACCGCCCGCTACATTGTCTCCGACCTGTTGTTCGATATGAAGTACAAGATAGACACCATCAACACCGAACAACTTGATAACCTTTCCATTGATTCGCCCAACAAAAAAGACGGAATCTACTACGAAGGGACGAATGCCTATATCTTTCAGAAGATGATCTCGCTGGTCAAACTCGAACCGTCCCAAAGCGTCTTCGTGGATTTTGGAAGCGGCAAGGGCAAAGCCCTCTTCATGGCGGCGGAGCGCGGTTTCCGCAAGGTAATCGGCGTGGAATTTTCCATCGAACTGGTCGAGATCTGTCGCCGCAACCTCGAAGTTTTCAAAGCGAAATCGAGGAGCAAAACAGAGTTCGAAATCCTTCACATGGACGCCTCCGAATACGAGATTCCCGCCGACGCCAACCTGATGTTCTTCTCCAACCCGTTCAACGAGGCGGTGACAGAGAAGGTCATCGGCAACATTCTACGATCCTATGATCAGACGCCGCGCGAGGTGTGGGTGGTGCATTTGCATCCACAGGGGAACATGGCGTTTGTCCGCCATCCCCGCTTCGAGGTCCGGCATGAAGCGCCCGAAGGATACATCCTTCGGCTGAAGCCTGCCAACTAGCGAATGGATTCCCCTGTGTCCCTCTCCCGTCTGTGGAGCTTTCTCAGAAAGCCGGCGGTGTCGCTTGTCCTGCGCGTGACGGTCAGCGCGCTCCTGCTGACGTACCTTGTCCATCTTTCGGCGTTTAGCGAGATTGCGCGCGCCTTCCGCCGCATCAACCCGCTTTATTTGCTTGGCTTTTTTGCATTGTATTTTGCCTCCGTGTTCTTCACATCCGTGCGTTGGAAGACTCTGCTCCGCGCCTGGGATGTGCAGGCGCGCCTGACGACACTGCTCCGCTACATTTTGACCGGGCTGTTCATGAATAACTTCCTGCCGGGCAGTCTGGGCGGAGATGCTTACCGACTCTACTCCGGCGCGCGCGATACCGGCAAACTGGAGGACGTTGCCGCCACAATTTTCTACGAGCGCGTCCTCAGTTACGCCTCTCTCGTGACCTTGGGCTTGGTTGCGCTTTCAACCCATCCCCGCCACGCTGACGATTGGTTGTTCTGGCTGATCCTGATTGGCGCGCTGATCGGATTGTTGACTCTCGCGGCTGTCTCATCCATTCCTGTCTTCGAGCAATGGATAAACTCCCTCATGGAACGGTTCTCCTTCGCGCGTAAACTCCGTTTGAACGACTGGCTCAAGAGTTTCCAATTCAAAGTGCGTCATCCCGCCATGTTGATTAGCGTATTCCTGCTTTCCTTCCTCATTCAAATTACGGATGTGTTTGCGTTCAGCCTTGTCGCTGCCGCCATCCAATTGCCCGTCACACTCCACGACCTGTTCCTCTTCGTCCCGCTGCTCTATTTGGCAATCCTGCTTCCGTTGTCGTTGAACGGCATCGGCATCCGCGAGAGCGTCTTCGTGCTGTTCGCCGCCTCGTGGGGCATCCTCGCTGCGGATGCGGTTGCCTTCTCACTCACGGTCTTTGCCCTGAACCTGGCGGGCAGTCTCGTTGGAGGGGTCGTCTACTGGTTCGATCGCCCTGCCAAAAAATCCGTTCAATAAACAAAGACCATCAGAGAGCGTTTTGAAATTCGTTTTCCAACCACAGATGAACACAGATTCTTTACCGTACACAAAAAACCTAAAGGTCTGCTTTCCCGTCGTGAATTTGAGAATTTCCAAAAAGACCTTTAGGGTTTTTCACGAGAGAAATGTACGGTAGAGAGAACACAGATAAATTGGATTTAACGATTTCAGGTAAGATATAGCCATCCATGAAAAACTTGCTCAAGAGAATCGCATCCTTTGCAGAACATCCCCTTGTCGTTCCCCTCATCCTGTTGGCAGTGACCTTCCTTGCCTACGGACTGTTCTTTTGGCGGTTGGGGTTCTATTGGGATGACCAGCCCATTTCGTGGATCCGCTACCAGTTGGGGGTGGAAGCGACCACGCGCTACTTTTCCGATTCGCGCCCGGTGTGGGCGCTGTTGTATCAAATCAGCGGCTTTCTCCTTCCGCAAAAGCCAGCGCTCTGGCAGTTATTTGGCATGTTCTGGCGCTGGGCGGGGGTGTACGTCTTCTGGCTGGTAATGACGGGACTCTTCCCCAAACGCAAAGAGATTGCCTTTTTCCTTTCCTTGCTGTTGCTGCTGTACCCCGGCTTCAACCAGCAGTGGGTCAGTTATGTGTATTCGCACTTCTTCATTGTGCTGTTCTTTTTGCTGTTCTCATGGCATTTGATGCTGCGCGGCAAGACTCTCCCGGCGATGATTTTTTCGGCGTTGAACCTGGTGATGTTCGAGTATTTTTTCATGCTTGAATTCATGCGCCCGTTCATCCTTCTGATGTCCATCCGCGAAGAGACCTTGACGCTTCGCGAGCGGTTTGTCAAGGTGTTCAAAGCGTGGATACCCTACCTTGCGGTTATCCTCTTTGCCGTCCTATATCGCGCGCTGGTGTACACTCATCCGGGCTTTGGCTACAGCCTCACTGAGGAGGTCGCCCGTGCGCCAATTGCGACCCTCACGCAGCTTGTTCAGCATATCCTTTCCAGCCTGTGGACGGCGGCGGTTGGCGCGTGGCTGCAAGTGTTCCAATTCCCCACGCCTGCCGTCAACGGAGTACGCACGACTGTTTTGTATCTCTTTGTTGTCCTAATAGGGGGAGCGCTTGTCTTCCTCAAGCGACTGAGCGGTGAAACGACCGAAGCCGCCAAGAAACAGGATACCTATTGGCTGATCGGACTCGGCGCGGTGATGCTGTTCCTCGGCGGCGTCCCCTATTGGGTGACCAACTTGCCGGTCACGCTTGGCTTCCCCGCCAACCGCGCCTTGCTCTCGTTCATGTTCGGCGCGTGCTTCCTCCTGCTTGGCTTGCTCGATCTGCTTCCGCCGCGCATCCGATATGCCGCCGCCGTTCTGCTCGTTTCACTCTCTGCCGGGCGGCAGTTCCTCTGGTCGGTGGAGTACCTGCGCGACTGGGAATCGCAAAAGAACCTCTTCTGGCAGATGACCTGGCGCGCGCCCGGCATTGAACCCGGCACCATCGTTTTGATGAACGAGGAATTGGAGTTCAACGCCGATAACTCCCTCAGCGCGCCGCTCAACTGGATCTATGCGCCGGGGACGCGCACCCGTCAGGTGGGGTACATCCTGCTCTACCCGACCAACCGCCTCGGCGCTTCGCTTCCGGCGCTCGAGCCTGGTCTGCCCATCCGCTACGATTTCCTCGCCGCATCCTTCGAGGGGAACACCTCCCATGCGCTCGCTTTTTACTACAATCCACCCGCCTGCCTGCGCCTGCTCGAACCAGACCTTGACGCCGAAAACCGCCTCATCCCTGCCGAAAGCCTGATGCGCGAAGCCTCCGCCTTATCCAACGCTGATAGAATCACTGCCGTCCAACAGGCTGTGATGCCTCCTCTCTACTTCCCCGAACCGCCGCATGGCTGGTGCTACTACTTCCAAAAAGCGGACCTCGCCCGGCAGTTGGGCGATTGGGAGGAAGTTGCCCGCCTGGGCGATGCCGCCTTCCAACTCGACGATTACCCCAATGACCCCATCGAGCGCTTTGTGTTCATCGAAGGTTATGCCCACGTGGGACGCTGGGAAGATGCGCTCGAATACTCGAAGGTCAGTTATAAAATCTCGAAGGAGTATGTGGGACCGCTGCTCTGTCAGTTGTGGAAGCGCATCGAGGCAGAAACAGCCTCCAGTCAGGAGCGCGACGCGCTGAGCCAGTCGAAGCGAAGCGAAGCGATAGCCGAAGCCCGGCAAAGGTTTGCCTGTTCAACGCCATGAAAAAATTCATCCCCGCCCTCGTCTTATTCCTCGTCGCCGTGTTGGCGTATGGCTTGCTCAGTCTGCGCCTGGGCTTTTACTGGGACGACCTGCCCATCACGTGGATTCGCTACACCCTCGGTCCCGAAGCGTTGACGCGTTATTTCTCGACGAACCGCCCGATCTGGGGACTGCTGCATCAAGTCACCACGCGGCTTATTCCGCAAGTTCCCGCTTGGTGGCAGGTCTTTGCGCTCGTGTGGCGCTGGCTGGGCGCGGTTGTTGTTTTCCTCATCGTTGCAAAACTTTGGAGGGACAAAGGCAGGCTGGCGCTGGGCGTGAGCCTGCTTTTTCTTGTGTACCCCGGCTTCAACCAGCACTGGGCGGCGTACCTTTACAGTCATTTTTACATGGTGCTGTTCTTCTTCCTGTTCTCGCTTTTGTGCATGTTGCTTGCCATCGAACAGCCGCGCCGTTATTGGGCATGGACAGCCGCCGGCTTGTTTTTCTCCGCCCTCAACCTGTGGATGATGGAATATTTCTACGTGCTGGAACTGGCGCGCGTCGGATTCATTCTGACCGCTGCCCGCGACGAAAACCTGACCCTCCTCCAACGCCTCAAACGGACACTCAGCCTGTGGACGCCATACCTGGCTGTGTTCACGCTGGCAGTTTTATCTCGTCTGTTCGTTTTCAACAATCAGGTTTATGGCATCAGCCTGACCAGTCAGTTGAAATCCGCTCCGCTCGAAACGTTGATTGCACTGGCGCGCATCGTCAAAAAGACCCTCGAACTTGCCCTCTGGGATGCCTGGTTGAAGATCTTCGAACTGCCCGACATTGCAAACGCCGAGACCATTTTGCGATCCTATTATCTGGTGGTGGCGGTTGTTGTGATGATTGCTGCGGCTGGCTTCCTGCTCGTGCCGCGCGAGGCTGTTAAGACCCTCCGCCGGAACATTGCCGACAGCCTCTGGATGATTGCGCTGGGCGGACTGACCGCCCTGCTTGCCGGCGGTCCCTTCTGGCTGATTGGCTTTGCCCCGTCGTTGAACTGGCCCGCCAGCCGTTTCACTTTACCGTTCATGCTGGGGGTGGCTCTGCTCTTTGCCGGTTTCATCTCCCTCATTCCCTGGGAGAAAGCACGCCTCGTCCTGCTGGTTTCGCTGGTGGGCATGGCGGCGGGAAAGCAATACCTCACCTCGCATGAATATTTACAGGATTGGCAGACGCAAAAAAGCCTGTTCTGGCAGATGACCTGGCGCGCCCCGTCCATTGCGCCGGGGACGCTCGTCCTCATGAACGAGGGCGCGCTTCACTTTTACGCCGATAATTCCCTGAGCGCGGTGCTGAACTGGGTCTATGCCCCGGACAATCACAGCGACCGCATTCCCTACGTGCTGTTCTATCCCACCACGCGCTTCAAAAACGCCCTGCCCGACATCGCCCCCGACCTGCCGGTGTACTTCGATTATCTGGCGGGGGAATTCAACGGAAACACTTCGCAGACCCTGGCGTTTTATTACGCCCCGCCCGGCTGTTTACGCCTGCTCGACCCGGATGTGGAACGCGCCAACTACCTGATTCCCGAAGGCAGCCTGATGCGCTACGCCGCGCGCCTGACCGACCCTGCGCTCATTCGCGATGGACCGGGAGCGGTCATGCCTGCCGCCTATGGACCGGAACCCACGCACGATTTTTGCTATTACTATCAAAAGGCAGACCTCGCCCGGCAGTACGGGCGGTGGCAGGAAGCGGTACAATTCGTTGAAACCGCCCTGTCCTTCGATGCGCATCCCTATGAACCTGCCGAACATTTGCTGTTCATCGAAGTCTATGCCCACGCCGGGCAGTGGGAGCGCGCGCTGGAATTGTCGAAACGGGTGTATGAAGTCTCGCCGGAGGGGACGGGCAAAATGCTCTGTCGGTTGTGGAGAAGAATCGCGGCAGAGACAGACGAAAGTCAGGGACGCGATGCGCTGGACAAAGTTCGGAGCATGTTCGCTTGCGATCTGTGAACAATGTACTTGTTGAAGCGGTAGGTTTGTTCTAGAATAGCGGTGTTTTCCGCTTTGTGATACCATCTGGTTTGTGTACAGGCAAGTCCGCAGTTCAACAGGATGAAAGGAGGCTGACCGGAATCGAAAATCACCTTACCGTTCGTGCTGTCTCGTCATCACCCAATACACAAAAGAGGAGTTGAAATGCGCAAGACACTTTTGCAAGTTGCACTACTGTTGGTTGTGCTGTCGCTGGCGCTCTCGGCTTGCCAGCCAGCCGTCACCCAGGCGCCCGCGCCGACGGCTGCGCCTACGGAAGAACCGTTTACCTTTGGCATGCTCCTGGTCGGTCCGTATAACGACAATGGTTGGAGCCAGGCGCACTACGAAGCCGGTTTGTATGTGGAGGAAAAACTCGGCGCCAAGATGATCTACCTCGATAAGGTCAACCCCGCCGACCGCCAGGGCACCACCCCCGATCAACTCGCCGAGGAACTGGTTGCCCAGGGCGCGAAATTGATTATCTTCAATTCCGACGACATGAAGGACGCCTCCACCGCCTTTGCCAAGAAACACCCCGACATCAAGGTCATCATGGCTTCCGGCGATCAGGTCTGGAAGGACGGCAAGGCGTATGAAGAAATTCCCAACCTCACCAACATCATGGGGCGCATGGAATACGGCAAGATGATCGCCGGCTGCGCCGCCGCCCTCACCACCAAAACCGGTCAAATCGGCTACCTAGGACCGCTGATCAACGATGAGACCCGCCGCCTCGCCTCCTCCGCCTACCTCGGCGCAAAGCACTGCTGGGAGAAAGCCGGCAACGACCCCGCCAAACTGCAATTCAAAGTGACGTGGATCGGCTTCTGGTTCCACATCCCCGGCGTGACGACCGACCCGGTGCAGGTCTCCAACGATTTCTACACCACCGGCTACGACGTGGTCATCTCCGGCATTGACAACCCCGTCAACCTGACCGAAGCCCAAAAGCAGACCGCCGAAGGGAAACCCTCCTATGGCATCGCCTACGATTACGTTGCCGCCTGCGATGCCGCTCCCGATGTCTGCCTGGGCGTGCCGTACTTCAACTGGGGTCCCGATTACGCCAAAGCCGTCAAATCCGCAATGGATGGCACATGGCAGTCGCAGTTCGTTTGGTCGGGTCCCGACTGGAGCGACATCAACAGCCGCGACACCTCCATGGTCGGCTTTGTGAAGGGCAAGGCGCTGAGCGCCGAAGCCTCCACCGCGCTGGATGCCTTCATCGCCGAACTGGCGGGCGGGCTGAACCTGTGGACGGGTCCGCTTAACCTGCAGGATGGCACCCCCTACCTCGCCGACGGCGAAGTTGCCACCGACCAGCAGGTTTGGTATCTGCCGCAGTTGCTCGAAGGTATGGAAGGCTTGAGCGCCTCCGAATAAACTTCAACATCGTCTCTCAAGGGGCGCAGACTCACCTGCGCCCCTTTCGTTACCTGCGCACACGGAGCAGCGCCCTCCATGAATGTCGAACTGAAAAACATCCACAAACACTTTGGCAGTGTCCATGCCAACAAGGGCATCAACTTAGTCATCCCCTCCGGCTCCATTCAAGGCATTTTGGGAGAAAACGGCGCCGGCAAAAGTACGCTGATGAAAATCCTCTCGGGCTTCATCCAAGCCGATCCCGGCGGCGAGATTCTTTTGGATGGAAAACCCGTCGTTATTCACTCGCCTGCCGACGCCATTCACGTGGGCATCGGCATGCTTCATCAGGACCCGCTGGACTTTCCTCCCATGCGCGTGTTGGATAACTTCCTGCTTGGGCAATCGGGCGGACTCTTCCCCAACCGCACCGCGGTCGCACGGGACTTCAAGCGACTCGCCGAACAATTCGACTTTTCCCTCGACCCCGACGGTTACGTGGACTCGCTCACCGTCGGCGAGCGCCAGCAGCTTGAAATCATCCGCCTGCTGTGGCTGGGCGCGCGCGTCCTCATCCTCGACGAGCCGACCACCGGTATCAGCGCCTCGCAAAAGGCAAAGCTCTTTGCCACTCTCAAGAAACTCGCCGAACAGGGCATGACGGTCATCTTCGTCTCGCATAAACTCGAAGACGTGGAACACCTTTGCGACAAGGTCGCCGTCCTGCGCGCCGGCGAATTGGTGGGAGAGGCAAAGCCTCCCTACGTCACCGCCAAACTGGTGGAGATGATGTTCGGCAAGGAGATCACTCTCGGCGAACGGCAAAGCGCACAGCAGGATGAGATTGTCCTTGCTCTGCAAAACGTTTCGCTGGAGGATGTGCGCCTGAAGATTCGCAACGTTTCCCTCGATGTGCGCGCCGGCGAAGTGATTGGGCTGGCGGGCATGGAAGGCTCCGGGCAGGACTTGTTCATCCGCGCCTGCGCCGGGTTGGTGAGACCCGTCGGTGGGCGAATCCTGCTCAAAGGTCGGGATCTGACCGGCAAGTCGTATCACGTCTTCAAACGCGCGGGCGTCAACTTCCTGCCGGCGGCGCGTCTCGAGGAGGGGTTGATTCCCGGTTTGAGCCTCAGCGACCATTTTGTCCTGGCGGAAGCGCCGCGAGGGCTGTTCATTGACCGCCAAGCCGGTTTGCAGCTTGCCGAGGAACGCATCAAAGCCTTCAACATCCGCGGCGCGCCGCTTTCCCCGGTGGAATCGCTTTCGGGCGGCAATCAGCAGCGCGCCGAACTGGCGTTGCTGCAAACCCCGCTTTCGCTGGTCCTGCTCGAACATCCCACGCGCGGGTTGGATATCGAATCGGTGATTTACATCTGGAGCAAACTCAAAGAACGCTGTCGTTTGAAAACCGCCATCATTTTCATCTCATCCGACCTGGAGGAGATTTTGCAATACAGCGACCGTGTGCTGGTCTTCTTCAGCGGGCGCGTATCGCCGCCGCTCGATGCGGCAAACACGACCGTGGAGCAGCTCGGTCAGTTGATTGGCGGGAAAGGCTGGGCAGAGATGGGAGAGACACATGCTTAAAGGGCGTTTGGGAAATCTGGCATATCAACTTGGGGCGCTCCTGCTTTCCTTTGGCGTAGTTTCGCTGATATTGCTGGCAGTGGGCGCCTCGCCGATGGAAGCGTTCCGGAACATGTTCAACGGTTCCTTCGGCTCGATGCGGAAATTTGCCGAAGTGCTGGTTGCCTTTGTGCCGCTGCTGCTCGTCACCGCCGGTTTATTGGTGACCTTTGCCGCCGGCTTATGGAACATCGGCGTGGAGGGACAGGTGGTGCTGGGGGCAATCGCCACGACATGGGTCTATCGCTTCTTCCTCGACAGCAGCCTGCCTCCTGCACTCGTCATCCTGCTTGCCATCCTCGGCGGGATGCTCGGCGGCGCGCTCTGGGCGGCGTTGGCGGGTCTGCTCAAGGTGTTTGGCGGCGTGAACGAAATCTTCGGCGGGCTGGGCTTGAATTTTGTCGCCACCGCTCTCACCATCTATCTCATCTTCGGTCCCTGGAAGCGTCCGGGCGTCGCCTCCATGAGCGGGACGGTTCCCTTCCCGGACGAATTTTCGCTTCCGCTGTTGACCGATTTGCGCATCAGTCCCTGGGCGCTGGCGCTGGCGCTGATGGGCATTGTGTTCGTCTATTTTCTTTTGCAGGGAACATATTTTGGCTTGCGCCTCAAGGCGGTGGGAAAGAACTTCCGTGCGGCATATTTACTGGGCATTCCCACCTGGCAATATTCCATGTATTCCTTCCTCATCTGCGGCGCGCTGGCGGGTGCGGCGGGAGCCATACAGGTTGCGGCGGTGTATCATCGTCTCATCCCCTCCATCTCCAGCGGCTACGGCTATCTTGGTTTGATGGTTGCCATGCTTATTAACTATCAGGCGGTTTGGGCGGTGCCGGTGGCGTTATTCTTTGCGGCGCTGAATATCGGCAGTATTCAACTTCCCATTCTCATGAAACTCGACTCATCCCTGGCGGGCGTTTTACAAGGTGTGCTGGTGTTGTTCGTTTTGCTGGGAGAGGGCGTCCGTCAGAAATTCGGGGGGAGGGCAAACTCATGACACAGGAAACCATCCTCATCGGTCTGGCAGGGGTGCTTGCCTCTGCCTCTCCCCTCATCTTTGCGGTCATCGGTGAAACGCTCTCCGAACGGGCGGGCGTGATCAACCTCTCCATGAACGGGACGATTTTGCTCGCCGCCATGGGCAGTTTTGCCGTCGCCTACAACACAAACAACATTTTGCTTGGCTTCCTGACGGGGATGCTCATCGGCGCAGTGGTGGCGCTGATTGTGGCGTTCGCCGGCATCACGTTGAAACAATCGCAGGTGGCGGTCGGATTCGTCCTCGCGCTCACCTGCCGTGACCTTTCCTACTTTCTCGGCAATCCGTACATGGGCGTATCCGGTCCGCGGCTGCAGGCGGTTCCCATTCCCGTGTTGAGCGACCTGCCGGTGGTGGGGCGGTTGTTCTTCCAGCATGATGTCATCACCTATATCAGTTTTGCCGCCATTTTCCTCGCCTGGGCGTGGATTTTCCGCACGCGGCCGGGGCTGATGCTGCAAGGCATCGGCGAGAAGCCTGCCGCGGCGTACATTCGAGGCGCAAACGTCAATTTGATGCGCTATATCTATACCGTCATTGGCGGCGCGTTGATTGGCTTGGCGGGTCCTGCCTTTTCACTTGCCACCCGCGCCGGTTGGATGGGGACCATCTCCGGTCTCGATGGCTTCGGCTGGATCGCGCTGTCCATCACCATTTTTGGCGGTTGGAATCCACTGCGCGGTGCGTTCGGCACGTACCTCTTTGCACTGCTTCAATGGCTGGGGCTGGTGCTTCAGCCGGTGCTGACGCAGGTTCCCTCGCAGGTGCTCCAGGTGGCGCCCTTCCCGCTGATGATTCTCACCCTGCTCTTTGTCAACATCGGCAACGCCGAATGGGTGGAGCGTGCGCTCGCCGCCATGCCCGACTCGGCTCGCCGGGTCTTTGCGAAACTTTTGCGCGCCATGCGCACCTCGCCACCCGCCGCGTTGGGCGTGCCTTTCGAGCGGGATTGATGTTTCCTGCCGAAATGGAATAAACGTCAGTTCGGGATAAACGCTCGCGTCTGAAAATTTACCGCCGAGACGCTGTTCGCAGAGATTTTTGGGAGTTTCCTCAGCGTTCTCTGCGTCTCGGCGGAGTGACCTGACAGTTTCAAATGGGACGCTGAAAAACGCAGATAAACGCAGAAAAAAATTTATATCAGCGTAAATCAGCGTTCATCTGCGTCCCAAAACAAAAGTGTCGGGTGGCTAGAAACAAGAAAAATAATCCGCGAAGTAAACTTTGCGGCGCAACGCGTTGATGCGGATAAAGTCTAACCACGCAGCACAGGACAATCATCACAAGAGAACAATTACAAATTATCGGACAATTCAAACGGCTTTCAGTATACTGAATAAAAACTGGAGCAACTATGCCCGCCGTGAAAAAACGACCGCCGCGCGAATGGCTTTCCCGCCTTTTGGACTCGCTTTTGCCGGTGTTTGCCACGCTTGCCGCCCTGTTCATTGGGGCTGTCATGCTGTTATTTCTGAGAGTCAATCCTCTTGAGGCGTATAAAGCCCTGTGGGACGGCGCCTTTGGAAGTTCCAACGCCATTGCCGAGACGCTGGTCAAAGCCACGCCCCTGTTGTTGGTCGCTCTTGGCATTTGCATCTCGTTTCGCGGGGACGTGATCAACATTGGCGGCGAGGGGCAGATGATTGTGGGTGCAATCCTTGCCACGTGGGTTGGATTGACGTTTACAACACTGCCCGGCTGGCTGGTCATTACCTTTGCCATGCTGGCGGGTTTTTTGGGGGGCGCGCTGTGGGGGGGCATTCCGGGATTCCTCAAAGCATATTTCAACGTCAATGAAATTCTCAGCACGGTAATGATGAACGCCATTGCCGTGCAGTTGATGAATTACCTCCTGCGCGGACCGATGATAGACCCCGCCCAGGCTGAACTTGCCTCGAAAATTCCTCAAACGGCGCCTCTGCTCGATGTGTTTCGTCTGCCGCGCCTTGTGCCGACACGGTTGCATCTTGGGGCGTTGATTGCGGTCATTCTTGCCATCCTCGTCTATATTCTGTTGTGGCGTACCACGCTCGGCTACCGCATCCGCGCGGTGGGACAGAACCCGCACGCGGCGCGCTATGCAGGCATTCAAGTACAGCGCTACATGGTGCTGGCGCTTTTGCTCAGCGGGGCGTTCTCCGGGCTGGCAGGGGCGACACAGGTTTACGGCGTAAACTATCGCATGATTACCGATGGTTCTGCTTCGGGGTTCACAGGAAGCGCCGGCTTCAACGGCATTGTGGCGGCGTTGTTCGGGCAGTTACATCCCATCTGGTCCATACCGGCGTCTGTCCTGTTTGGCGCGCTGCTGGTGGGCGCGAATAAAATGCAAAGGATGGTGCAGGTGCCGTCGGCGCTGGTCATTGCGCTGAACGGGCTGGTGGTGGTCTTCGTGGTCAGCAGTGAGATTTGGAGACGCAGGCGGCAGAGACAACGGCTGGCGGCTGCCGACCATGAGGAGGAAGAACCCCCGCGTGCAGAGACCGGCAGAGCGGAGGCAGGCGCATGATTTCCGACCTTTTTTCCGTCACCGTGTTGATTGGCATCCTGGCTTCGGGCATCCGCCTGGCGACGCCCTATTTATATGCCGCCATTGGCGAGACGTTCAGTCAGAAGAGCGGTGTGCTCAACCTCGGCGTGGAAGGGCAGATGCTGCTTGGCGCGTTTGCGGCGTTCTACGTCTCGCTGAACACGGGCAGTCTCTGGCTGGGTTTGCTGACCGCCATGCTGGTTGGGGCGCTCATGGGACTGGCAATGGCATACGTGACCGTCAACCTGCAAGCGCAGCAGGGCATCAGCGGCATCGGGTTCTATCTCTTTGGGCTGGGGATGAGCGACTTGCTCTTCCAGCGGCTGATGGGAACGGTGGAAACGGTGAGGGGGTTTCCAAAGATTTACATTCCATTCTTGAGCGACATTCCGGGAATTGGGGAAATCTTTTTCAGTCAGAATATTCTGGTTTATGGGGCGTATCTGCTCGTGCCGCTGGCGTGGTTTGTGTTGAACAAGACCACGCTGGGGTTGAAGATCCGCGCTGTGGGCGAAAACCCCGACGCGGCGGATTCGCTGGGGGTGAACGTGGGGCGCATCCGCTATTTCACCATCATCCTCGGCGGGACCCTTTCGGGCATCGCCGGCGCATCGCTTTCGATTGCGCTGTTGAATGTCTTCCAGCAGAACATGACCAGCGGGCAGGGCTTCATCGCCGTGGCGCTGGTGTATTTTGGAGCGTGGCGCCCGGCAGGGGTGCTGGGCGGAGCGTTGTTGTTCAGCATGGTGAACTCGCTCCAGTTGTGGATGCAGGTAAAGAGTGTACCTATCCCTTCGGATATTGCCGTGATGCTGCCTTATGTGTTGACCATTCTGGTTTTGGTTGCAACCGTCTCAAAGGTGCGCGCGCCGTCGGCGTTGACGAAGCCCTTTGAAAGAGAGAACTGATGGATGTAGGAAGGAGGTGGCGCTGTCAGTTGAAGAAAAGGTTCCTCGAAACAGAATCAAGTGTCCCGTTGGAAAGAAGCGTTCGAATCCACAACAAGAAGGAGAAGAAGATGAAAAAGTCACTCTGGTTTATCAGCGTTTTGGCGCTTTTGTCGCTCGTGTTGAGCGCGTGCGGCACGCAGGCGGAGAAACCCGCTGCGCCGGAGAAGTTCCGCGTGGCGGTGGTCATGCCGAGCGCGATCAATGACCTGGCGTTCAGCCAGAGCATGTACGATGCGCTGGTGCGCATCCAGACCGAAATGGGCGGACCCGAGAAGTTCGAGTTCGTCTATTCGGACGGCATGTTTGTGGTGGACGATGCGGCGGCGGCGATCCGCGACTATGCCACGCAGGGCTATAACCTGGTGATTGCGCACGGTTCGCAGTACGGCTCGTCGCTGCAGGAGATTGCGCCGGACTTCCCGAACACCAGTTTTGCCTGGGGCACCACGGTGGATACCTTCGGTCAGCCGAATATCTTTGCTTATGAAGCCGCCTCGCACGAGGGCGGTTATGTCAACGGCGTGCTGGCGGCGACTCTCACGAAGAGCAAGGTGATTGGCGTGGTCGGTCCCATCGAAACCGGCGACGCGAAATTGTATGTGGACGGCTTCAAAGCCGGCGTGATGGCAACCGACCCGACCGTGCAGGTGAACGTAAACTACATCGGTTCGTTCTCCGACGTGGCGCTTGCCTCGGAAGCCGCAACGACTCACATCGCTGCCGGCGCCGATGCGATGACCGGCACCGCTCAAATGGTGGTGGGCGCCATCGGCAAAGCCAAGGAAGCCAATGTGCTGTGGTTTGGCACGCAGTCCAACCAGTCGTCGCTGGCGCCGAACATTGTGGTTGCCAGCCAGGTGTATCACTGGGAGGTCGTTTTGCGTGAGATGATTTCGCTCATCCAGAACGGCACGCTCGGCGGCAAGTCCTTCACCGCCAACCTTGCCAACGGCGGCGAAGTCATCGAGTTCAACCCCGATTATCCGCTGGATGCCAACGCCAAGGCGCTGGCAGAAAAGACCATTCAGGGAATCGTTGACGGAAGCATCAAGATCTCCCTGCCGTAACTAAAAAGACCCCTCACCCCGTTGCCCATCTCCTCACGGGAGAGGGGATGGGTGAGGGCAGGATGGCGTCATGACCGAATCCAACAAACTCCCCTCTGGTCGAACTCGCATTGAAAGCCTTGAGATGCGCGGCATTACCAAGCGTTTCCCCGGCGTGCTTGCCAATGACCGCGTGGATTTCGACGTGCGCGCCGGCGAGGTCCATGCCCTGCTGGGGGAGAACGGCGCGGGCAAAAGTACGCTGATGAAAATATTGTATGGCTTATACCGCCCGGACGAGGGAGAGATTCTGGTCAACGGCAAAGCCGTCCATATTGCCTCGCCGACGGATGCGATCCGTCTGGGCATCGGCATGATTCACCAGCACTTCATGCTTGTGCCGACGATGACTGTGGCGGAAAATGTGGCGCTGGGACTGCCCTCCTCGCGCGGCGCGCTGACCGACCTTGACCACGTCTCGAAGCGCATCATCGAACTGGCGGATATCTATGGCTTGAAGATTGACCCGTCTGCTTACGTTTGGCAGCTCTCGGTGGGACAGCAGCAGCGCGTCGAAATCATCAAAGCCTTATATCGCGGCGCGGCGCTGCTCATCCTCGACGAACCGACCGCTGTCCTCACCCCGCAGGAGGTGGATGAATTGTTTGCCATCATGCGCCAGATGGTGAAGGACGGACATGCGCTCATCTTCATTTCGCACAAACTGCATGAAGTGGTCGAGATCAGCCATCGCGTCACCGTCCTGCGCGATGGGCGCAAGATCGGCACGCGCCCCACTTCCGAGACCACCAAGCAGGACCTCGCCAATTGGATGGTTGGGCGGGAAGTGGGCTTCGCGCCCGAACGCGGCGAGACGATTCCCGGCATGGTGCGCCTGCAATTGGAAAACGTCCATTGTGGCAGTGACCGCGGCACGCCCGGCTTGCGCGGCGTCAGCCTGGAGGTGCGCTCCGGCGAAATCCTCGGGATTGCCGGCGTTTCGGGCAACGGTCAACGTGAATTGGCAGAGACCATCACAGGTCTCAGAAAGATTACGAGCGGACACATCCGCCTCGAAGGGCAGGAGGTCGCCAACTTCCCGCCTGCCGAACTGACCGAGCGCATGTTGTCCTACATCCCCGAAGAACGCATGCGCGACGGCATGATCAAGGACTTCACCGTCGCCGAAAACCTCATCCTCCGCGAACATCACAAACGACCCTTCTCACAAAACGGCTTTTTGAATTTACGCAGCATTGCCAATCACGCTGACCAATTGATCAAAACGTATCGCGTAAAAACCCCTTCGCGCGATACGCTTGCCAAAAATCTTTCCGGCGGCAACATCCAGAAAATGGTGCTTGCGCGCGAACTCTCGCGCAAGCCGCGTGTCATCGTCGCCGCCCAGCCCACGCGCGGGCTCGACATCGGCGCGACCGAATACGTCCGCGCACAACTGCTCCAACAGCGCAAACAAGGCGCCGCCATTCTGCTCATCTCGGAAGACCTCGACGAAATCCTTGCCCTCTCCGACCGCATTGCCGTCATCTACGAGGGCAGAATCATGGACATCCTCCCGCGCGACGAGGCAACCCCTGAAAAACTTGGCTTGCTCATGGCAGGCGTTCATCCCGAGGAGGGCGCGCCTGTTGTAAAATAGATATATCCATCGGTTCGGTGGTCGCTGATGTGAAAAACATCAACGGCGTTGGGCGAACGCCCATCGAAAAGTGCCGCCGTCAGAAAGGACGCCACCATGAACCTTTGGCAAAACTATCTTCGACCCAAAACGCTCTCCGAAGCGTTGAATGCGCTTGCGCGCGCGCCGCGTCCGCTGGCGCCGATTGCCGGGGGAACCGATTTACTGCTCGACCTCGAACAGGGACGCCATCCGCCCGTCCAAACTTTGATTGACGTGACCTCCGTCGCCGAGATGACCGCCCTCGAGGTGCGGGGCGACTCGCTCTTCATCGGCGCCGCCGTCCCGGTCAACCGCATCGCCCTGGACCCGTTGACGGGCGCGCACGCCCAAGCCTTGACCGAAGCCTGTAATTTGATCGCCGGACCGCAAGTCCGCAATGTGGCGACTCTCGGAGGCAACGTTGCCCACGCCCTCCCCGCCGCCGACGGGACGATTGCCCTGCTTGCCCTCGACGCGCAAGCAGAGATCGCCTCCGCAGCGGGGACCCGCCGCGTCCCGCTCCTTTCCCTCTTTCTCGGTCCCGGTAAATCCTCCCTCAAACACGGCGAAGAACTCCTCGTCGGATTCCATTTACCAATTCCCAATTACCATCAGGGTTCCTGCTTCAAACGCATCATGCGTCCGCAGGGCGTAGCGCTTCCCATTCTCAACTGCGCCGTGTGGCTTGCGCGCGAAAGCGACATCGTTCAGGATGTTCGCATCGCCGTGGGTCCCGCCGGCGCGATTCCCTTCCGCGCCACCCAAGCCGAAGATGTTTTACGCGGCAAATCCTTCAACGAGGCGGCGTTTCAATCTGCGCTCGATGCATTGCTTGCCCAGGCGCAATTCCGCACCAGCCCGCGCCGCGCCAGCGCCGAGTATCGGCGTCATTTGGCGGCAACGTTGTTCCGCGATACGCTCGAGTCGGCGTGGGGGAGAGCAAAGTAGTCTGGACTTGTGTTACAATGTGACCACATTTGTAGACATATTGGAGGATGATATGGTAACCGTCGGTATTCGTGAATTGAAACAACAGACCAGTGAATTAATCCGCCTGGTGCGAGAGACAGGGAGTGAAATCCAAGTTACGTACCATGGAAAGGTGGTTGCTCTGCTGGTTCCTGTCAATAAGACAAAGAGCAAAAATGCAGAGCGTGCATGGACGCAGCTCGACAATCTTGCCGCCGAAATCAGCGTCAACTGGAAGAAGGGACTGTCTGCGGCAAGGGCTGTTTCAGAGGGACGCAGGTAATGTTCGTCGTTGTAGACGCCAGCGTTTGGGTATCACGCCTTGTGGAAAACGATGAGTTTCACATACCTGTAAAGGATTGGATGAACGCCCAACGTGAGCAAGATACCACTTTTGTTTCCCCGTCACTTCTGTTGGCGGAAGTTGGCGGCGTCATCAGCCGAGTAACGGGAAAACCCGAACTTGGCTTGAACGCCATCCAAAAAATCGAAAACCTGCCCAATGTCCGTATTGTGGATATGGACAAAGCCCTGATGGATGACGCGTCGCGTATTGCCGCGCAATATGGCGTACGCGGCGCAGATTCCATTTACATTGCAGTTGCATCCACACTGAAAATTCCCCTGGTCACTTTTGACATCGAGCAGCGCGCGAAGGCGTCAAAGTTGGTGGATGTCATTGAAATTCCCGTGGAGTGAAGATGATTATCTTTATCCGCCGTACCAGCGCGGACCATCGTAGGCATATTGTCAGCGGGTTGTTCAGGGAGGCTCTGGAAACTGCGTGGTCACGGGCAGGCTAACCACGAAGACGCCGAGTCACGGAGATATTTTTATACTTGAATTGGAGGAGCGTTATATGAATCGAAATTTCCCTGTTCTCAAAAGTCCGCGCGCTCCACTGCCGCTTCTGGAAAAGGAATTAACCGACAAAATCATTGGCGCAGCCATGGAGGTTCATCGTACGCTGGGTCCTGGTTTGCTTGAATCTTCGTATCAGGTTTGTATGGAACATGAAAGCAGACTGCAAAAATTACCCTTTGAATCACAAGTGCGTATCCCCTTGAAATACAAAGGCATTGAATTGGATGCGGGTTATAAAATTGACCTCATTTATGATAAGAGGGTCGTTGTAGAGTTAAAGGCAGTCGAGGTTATCCTTCCTGTTCATGAAGCCCAATTGCTGACGTACATGAGATTGACGGGCATCCGCGTTGGTCTATTGCTCAACTTCAACGTCCCTGTTCTAAAAGACGGCATCTACCGCCGCGTCTTGTAACCCGGAGAAAATAACTCTGTAAAGACCCAAGGACCTAACCACCGAGACACGGAGACTCAGAGAAAACAAGGGTAGTGGTCAAGTCGAAGTGAAAATTGGCGATTTTGCAGGCTGTCACCACTTATTTGTAGACCACTACCAAACAAGATAAAAAACTCCGTGTCTCTGCGTCTCCGTGTTTTAACCTTTGGAGAAATTATGACCAACCAAATCTCTCTTACTGTTAACGGACAATCCCATACCCTCCAAGCCATCCCCGGCGAGACGCTCTCCACCCTACTGCGCGAGCGGCTGCGCCTCACAGGGACGAAGATCGGCTGCGAAGAGGCGGAGTGCGGCGCGTGCACCGTCCTGGTGGACGGCGAGCCGGTGGTCTCGTGCGTCTATCCCGCCGAGCGAGCGGATGGGAAGAATGTGGTGACGATTGAGGGGCTGACCCCCCTCCGTCTCCCCCCAAATTCAGGGAATTTGGGGGGAGTGTCCCGAAGGGACGAGGGGGGTAGAGGACTCCACCCTCTTCAAGAAGCCTTCGTGGAACACGGCGCGGTGCAGTGCGGATTTTGCATCCCCGGGCAGATTATGACGGCGTACGCGCTTCTTCAGCGCAACCCAAGCCCGACGCGGGAGGAGATTCGCTTTGCGCTCAAGGACACTCTCTGCCGTTGCGGAGGCTATCCGTCCATCGAGAAGGCAATTCTCGCCGCGGCAGAATCGCTGCGAACGGGCGAACCCGTGAAGAAGCCTTACATCCCCGATTCGATCCACCCTCACAAAGCGGTGGGACACACGCACACGCGTCACGATGCGGTGGACAAAGTCACAGGCAAAGCCATTTTCACCGATGACTTGAAGTTCGAGGGGATGTTGTACGCCAAAGTGCGGCGCGCGATGATCCCGCACGGCTTTTTGACCAAACTCGATATTTCCAAAGCCAAAGCCCTGCCCGGCGTCGCGGCAGTGTTGACAGCCGATGACATTCCCGCAGAAAAGAATCACGGATTGGTCATCTATGACTGGCCCGTGATGGTGGGCGTGGGGGAACGCGTCCGCTATGTGGGGGATGCGATCGCTATCGTCGCGGCAGAAAGCCCTGAGATCGCCGAGCAGGCTGCGGGTCTGATTGAAGCGGAGTTCGATCCGCAGCCCGTCATTACCAATCCAGTCATGGCGCGGCGGGATGATGTCCCGCAAATCCACGAGAAGGGCAATCTGCTCAAACATATCAAAGTCCGCAAGGGCGATGTGGAGCAGGGATTCGCCGAAGCGGATGTCATCCTGGAGCATACGTTTTACACACAGACCACCGACCACGCCTTCATGGAGCCTGAATGCAGTATCGCCGTGCCGACCTCCGACGGGCGCATGGAAATTTACGTCGGCTCGCAAATCCCGTACCAGGACCGGGCGCAGGTGGCGCGCGTGATGGGCTGGGATGAGTCGCGCGTGCGGATTGTGGGACAGTTGATGGGCGGCGGCTTTGGCGGCAAGGAAGACGTGATGGGACAAATCCACGCGGCGATGCTGGCGCACGCGACGGGACGCCCGGTGAAATTGCTCTTTGACCGTCACGAGAGTTTGCTCGTCCACCCCAAGCGGCACGCCACGCAAATCCGCGTCAAGGTCGGCGCGAAGAAGGACGGGCGGCTGACCGCAGTGGAGACCGAACTCTACGGCGACACGGGCGCGTATGCCTCGCTTGGCGAAAAGGTGATGACCCGCGCCACCACCCACTCGGCGGGACCCTACGACGTCCCGCACGTGCGCGCCGACTGCTACGCCATGTACACCAACAACCCGCCAGCCGGCGCGTTCCGCGGCTTCGGCGTGACGCAGTCCGCCTTCGCAGTCGAATCCATGATGGACATGCTCGCCGAAAAATTGGGCGTTGATCCCATCGAACTGCGCCGCATGAACGCCCTGCACGTGGGGAGCGTGACGAACACGGGACAGGTCTTGCGCGAGTCGGTCGGGTTGATGGAGTGTATTGAGAAGGTTTCAAGTGTCATGTGTCAGGTCTCAGGTTTGAGCCGCGATGAGTTGTTCAAGCCGCGTGTGGTTCCCTCACAAAGCGGAGGGTTGAGTAGGCGGTGTTTGTCCGCCGTATCGAAACCCGAAGTCGAAGCGCAGGCTGCTCATGAAAATCGTCCTCTGGCGGCGGGTCTCGATACGAGCGAGAAAAGCGCTCGCTCTACTCGACCCTCCGCTCAGGAGGGCAGCCTCGTGCGCGCTTGGGGTTTTGCCGCGGCGTACAAGAACACCGGTCTCGGCGGCGGCGCGCCCGACAAAGCCGGCGCGGACGTGGAACTCTACGCCGACGGCACGTTCGAGGTGCGCAGTTCCTCCGCCGAGATGGGGCAGGGGCTGGTCACGGTGATGCGGCTGGTGGTGGCGGAGGAGATGTCCGTGCCGCCGGAACAGGTGCGCGTCCTCGTGATGGACACCGACCTCGCCCCGAACGGCGGACCGACCACCGCCTCGCGCCAGACCTATGTGACGGGCAACGCCTCGCGCTACGCCGCCAAGACTCTGCGCGACGAAATCTCCGCCGCCCTCGCCGAAAAATTCGACGTGCGCCCCGAGCAGATTCGCTTCGAGAATGGCGTCGTCCACGTGAACGGGCATTCGCTCACCTACGCCGACGTTTACAAAGAAATGACCGCCCTCGGGCAGCAGCCGCGCGTCAGGTACGAATACGAAGCGCCCAAGACCCAGCCGCTCGGCACAGGCGGCGACATGCACTTCGCCTTCTCGTTCGGCGTGCAAGCCGCTGAAGTGGAAGTCAACAAACTGACGGGCGAAGTGCGCGTGCTGCGCGTCATCTCCGCCAACGACGTGGGCATGGCGGTCAACCCCTTGGGATTACAGGGACAAGTCGAAGGCGGCGTGATGATGGGACTGGGTCACGCGCTGACCGAGGAATTCATCGTGGAAGAAGGGCGCGTCGTCACGGACCGTTTGGCGCGTTACCGCGTCCCGGGCATTATGCTCACCCCTGAGATTATCCCCATCATCGTGGAGCATCCGACGGCGGAGGGACCCTACGGTGCGAAGGGCGTGGGCGAAATTTGCAGCATCCCCACCACACCCGCGATTACGAACGCCATCTACAACGCGGTCGGCGTGCGGGTTGACCGGACGCCCGTGGATCAGGAGTTGATTGCGAGGGAGGTTTGGGAGAGAAAATGGAAGTAGAATGTAGCGAGTGGAAAGTGAAAATTCTCCCGAGGCGCCATGAAAAACTTCGACCCAAAATACAACGACCTCCCCAAAACCGAAATCCATATCCACCTCGAAGGTTCGATCCGCACACAGACCATCATTGACGTGGCGCGGCAATATCGCCTGCCCCTGCCGGCGTATGAGGTCGGCGAATTGGACCGGCATGTCAAGGTCTATGACCAGATGCGCGACCTGCACGCCGTGCTGGAAGCGTTCGAGATCTTCCAACGCAGCATTGCCTCGCCCGAAGTCGTCGAACGCATTGCGTGGGAGTTGTTCGAGGATGCGGCGCGGCAAAACATCAAACTCTTCGAGGTGCGCTTCTCGCCCGACTGGGCGTTTCACGGTCACAGCCTGGATTGGGATGAATGCCTGGATGGGCTGCTCAGGGCAAAGTCACGCGCCGAAGCGGAGTTCGATATGGCAATCGGTTACATTGCCATCACCTCGCGCAGTATGGGACCCGAGTCCTGCGTCAAAACTGTGGATTGGGCGATCCGCCACAGGGAACATATCGTCGGCATTGACCTTGCCGACAGCGAGCGCGATTTTCCGCTGCGCGAATTTGTGCCCTCCGTGAGGAAGGCACAGGAGGCGGGCTTGAAAGTGACCATTCACACCGGCGAGGATACTCCCGCTTCGTTTGTAAAGGAAACTATCGAACTCGCCAGTCCCGACCGCATCGGACACGGCATTCACGCCATCGAAGATATGCAGGTTGTGGAACTGCTCAAAGAACGCGGGATCACGCTCGAAGTCAACCCCTGGAGCAATTACCTCACCAACGCCGTGCGAACCATCGAGGAACATCCCCTCAAGCGGTTGTTCGATCTCGGCGTGAAGGTGACCATCAACTCCGACGACCCCGAAGTGCTGGAGACCAATCTCAACAACGAGTATCGCATCGCGCACGAGGTGCTGGGCATGAGCATGGACGAGATTGCGGCATGCAACCGTTTTGCGTACGAAGCGTCGTTCATCCCGGCGGAGGAAAAGAGACGCGTCTGGGAAAAATATTTCACGAGGCAGTGAATGGGCTATCTGCTTTTGGAGGGCGGAGCGGAATTCGGCGGGCGGATGCGCGAACCCGATTTGCGCGCCCTCGAATTGGCTGGCGGCTTCGACGCCCCGCTTCGCATCCTGCCGACAGCTGCCGCGCCGGACCACAACCACATCCACGCTGGAAACAACGGCATCCGCTGGTTTCAGAGTCTCGGAGCGAGGGATGTGGACTCGCTCCCTTTGATTGACAAGGCAAGCGCAAACGACGAGGGAATCGCAAGGTCTCTGCGTGCAGCCAGGTTGATTTATCTGCTCGGCGGCTTTCCCCATTATCTCGCTCAAACGTTGAAGGGCAGTTTGGCTTGGAGTGCCGTGCTGGATGCGTATCGAAACGGGGCGGTGATTGCAGGTTCGAGCGCCGGGGCGATGGTGCTGTGTCAGTTTTATTATGACCCTTATGAAGGGAAAACCCACGAAGGGTTGAACCTGGTCCCCAATACGCTCCTCCTGCCGCATCACAACGCCTTTGGAAAAAGTTGGGCTCCCCAATTGCTTCAGCAGGTTCCCACTGTGACTTTGCTCGGCATTGACGAACAAACCGCCATACTGAATGACGGCGATAACAAGTCGTGGACTGTGTATGGTCGCAGCGGGGTGACGTTATATCGGGATGGGAATATCGAAACGTACAAAGCGGGCGAAAAATCCATCATCATGTCGTTCTGAGCCGCGAAGCGCCCCAACGAAGAATGACATATAATAGCACCTATGTTCGATATTTCAAATGCCCGTTTTGCCTTTTTGGATTTGGAAACCACTGGTCTCTCGCCTTGGTTTGGCGACCGCATCTGTGAAGTGGGGATTGTCATCAGCGAGGGGAAACGCATCAAGGAACAGTATCAGACCCTCGTGAATCCCGAACGTCCGCTTTCGCCGGGCGCCGCCTCCACGAACGGATTGTCGGAGCGAGAGTTGAAGTCCGCGCCGCTGTTCGAGGAAGTCGCCCCCAAAGTGTTGGGGTTGTTGAGCGATACGGTGGTGGTTTGTCACAATGCCCAGTTCGACATCCAGTTTTTGGACAGCGAGTTCAAACGACTGGGGCATGAAATTCAAATTCCCAACCTGATTGACACGTTGAAACTGGCGCGTGAATTCTATGACCTTCCTTCGTATAGCCTTCTTTCGATTGCAGAGGCATTCCACGTGCCGATGAGCGCCGTGCACCGCGCCCTCGACGATGCCCGCACCTTACGCGGTATTTTCTTCGCCATGATGGACGGGCTGAAGCGGTTCAAGCGCCCGCTCGACTCCTACATTGGCATTTACAACTCGCCTGCCTGGCCCGCCGACGGCATACAACTACCGACCGAACTGGGCGAAGCGATCTACAGCAACAAGCGGCTGTTCATCCGCTACCTTGACGGCGACGGCAAAGAAACCCAGCGCTGGATTACGCCGCGGCAGGTAATTGGGCTGGCGGATTACGTGTATTTGCAGGCGTATTGTCACCTGCGCAACGCCGAACGCAATTTTCGGCTGGATCGGATTATCGAAGTGCGGGTGGAGATGTGAAATCAGGCGGTAGTGTCTCATAAACTCATACCCCTTGCGCTCTCCCTCGGACGAGCCGAAACCAAAAAGGGTTGAACTACGAAGACACAGGACCGCAGAGTTCTTTTTCCTCCATGTGCGCTGGGAACGCTTTTATTTATTTCTTACCATACACAGAAGCCCTAAAGGTCTGCTTTCCCTTCGTGAATTTGAGAATTTCCAAAAAGACCTTTAGGGTTTTTCACGAGAGAAATGTACGGTAGAGAGTTATTTATTTGGATTTCGGTACCGTCCAAGCGCCAAACCATCAATGTGAATTACGCTGATTCGGCAGATGGCGCGGATTTTTTCGGAAAAACATCAGCGCTATCCGCAAAATCCGCGACATCCGCGTTGGAAACGGTCTTTGCCCAAAATTTGTACGGTGAAAAAATTTGGAGTGGAGTTTGCACGCGACATTCGCGGGCAGCCTCCAGCTTTTGATCCCAAGCGGTTATTTTCGCATGGCTTCAGAAGTCTCTTATAATGGGGGAATATGAAAGAATTCATTTACTCGCGTAACGCTGTCTATGAAACCCTGCGAGCCAAACGCAGGCAGGTCTTCCGAATCCAAATCGCGGAGGGGGTGCAGGAGAAGGAACGGCTTGGGCAAATTGTGAAACTGGCAAAAGAGCAGCGAATTCAAGTGGAACGTGTGCCGCGAGCGCGGTTGGATAAAATTCACGCCAACCATCAAGGCGTTGCAGCGGAGGTGAGCGGCTATCCGTATGTGGATTTGCTCGATATTCTGGAGAACGCCCGCACAAAAAACGAACCGCCCTTCGTGCTGCTGCTGGATGCGTTGAACGACCCGCAGAACTTCGGCGCGCTCATCCGCACGGCGGAAGCGGTGGGCGTGCATGGCGTGGTCATTCCGCTGGCGCATACGGTGGAGGTCACGCCGGCTGTGGTCAACGCCTCATCGGGGGCGAGTGAGCATGTGTTGGTGGCGCGGTCGAATCTGGCGCAGGCGATTGAGGCATTGAGAAAAGAGAATGTTTGGGTTGTCGGGCTGGATCAGGACGGGGAAGCGGTCGGGGCGAAGACAAAGCGTCATTTGGCGGGAGCAGTTGCCGTCGTGGTTGGAAGCGAGGGCGAGGGCATCCGTCAACTTACGCGCGCGAAGTGCGATGTCGTGTTGAAACTTCCCATGCGCGGACAGATCGAATCCCTCAACGCTGCGGCGGCGGGTTCGGTGGTATTGTATCTGGCGTATCTAACAAGACTAGAGAAAGACTAGGAGACTATCAGACGATTATGGTTCAAGCATCCTATCATTTCCCGCGCGGATTTTTATGGGGTACGGCGACTTCCGCGCATCAAGTGGAAGGCAACAACACCAACAATCAGTGGTGGCAGTGGGAACAGGACGGTCATACGAACGGGACCTCTGGTCTTGCCTGCGATTGGTGGGGCGGACGCTGGCGCGAGGACTTCGATCGCGCCGCTGAAGGCGGACAGAACGCGCACCGTATGTCGGTGGAGTGGAGCCGCATCCAGCCGACGCCCGATACCTGGGATGAAGATGCGCTCGAACGCTACCGCGCCATGTTGAGGGGACTGCGCGAACGCGGCATGACGGCGCTGGTCACGCTGCATCATTTTTCCGACCCGCTGTGGCTGTATGAACAGTGCGGCTGGGAAACGGAGGCGGCGATTCCATTGTTTGAGAAATTTGTGCGCAAGGTGGTGGGCGCGCTCAAGGAATACTGCACGCTGTGGTGTACCATCAACGAACCGAACGTTTATGCCTTGAGCGGTTATGTGGCGGGGACGTTTCCTGCCTGCAACAAAGGCTTGAACGTTGCCGTGCAGGTGCAGGCGAACATGTTGCGCGCGCACGCTGCGGCGTACCGCGCCATTCACGAGATTCAACCCGAATCGCGCGTGGGATACGCCCTGCATTACCGCCCCATGAAGGCGAAGAACGCATGGTCGCCGCTCGATGTGTGGATGCGAAACATTCAATACAATGGCATCAACATGGCGTTCCCCAGCGCCATCAGCACAGGCGTGATGAAATCGCCGCTGGGCAGTGTGCGCATCCCCGAAGCGAAAGGAACGCAGGATTATCTCGGTCTGAACTACTATTCTGTGGATACAGTCAAGTTTGACGTTACGAATCCCAAAGAGATGTTCGGAAGGCGGTATTATCCTGAAGGCTCCGACTTGAGCGGGACGAAGTTCATCGCCAACATCCCGGAAGGCATCTTCGACTCCCTCAAGTGGGCGGTGCGGACGTACCCCAACCTGCCCATCCTCATTACCGAAAACGGCGTGGAAGACGCCGAAGACAGGCTGCGTCCGCGTTACCTTGCCCAGCACATTCATCAGGTTTGGCGCGCGGTCAACTTCAATTTCCCCGTGAAGGGATATTTCCACTGGTCGCTGGTGGATAACTTCGAATGGGAACGCGGCTGGACTCAGCGCTTCGGTCTTTGGGCGCTGGACCCCGAAACCCAAAAGCGGACGAAACGCCCCAGCGCCGACCTCTATGCCGAAATTTGCAAAGAGAACGGTCTCACCAGCGAGATGGTGCAGAAGTATTGCCCCGAGGTGTTCGAGAAGTTGTTCCCGGTGTGATTTCTTGCGCTGACAGGTCGTTGCGTTGACTTCGGCTGGCGCATCTGCACCCTGACCAAACAGGTCATCAAAGAACACTCCAGCGAAAAAGCGGACTACGTTCATACCTTCCACTGGTGGAGAGACAAACAGGGACTGTTCAGCGTCTGGGAGGACGAGGAAGGCGGCAGGCGAAGGGAACATGCTGTAAGTTTTGCGGAGATGCTCGCGGGATTAAAGCAATACAGCCTCCCGAACAGAGGAGGCTGTATTTATTGTTGTTATGCCTGGCTCAGCGTCCGAGGAAAAGGAACACAGCAGCGCCCAAGGCGAGAATCCCTGTCAGCATTCCGTTACTGAAGACGCCGAAGGCGGCAAGCGCTGTAAACAAGAAGAATAGGACCATGAACCAGGTTGAAAGAGCAGACGGCATTTTCATTTCACATTCTCCTTTGAGAAATTGATTCAGGTTTCATGAACCTGTTGATTAAATAAACACTGACGTGATGCGGCAGTTACGGAACCTGCAGGCGATTGGGCGTAACAAGGATATTTTGTTTTGATAAAAGACCGTTCTCTCGAGTTTTTAAAAGGGGAAACCTGAATGGTAGAATCACCTCCTATGACTATACTCACCGCCCCCGCTGAATTTTCCTTGCAGCGCCCCGTTGCTTATGACCGCGCCAGCCCCGTGCGCTGGATCTGGTCGCACGCCCGCCGGCACGGCTGGATCATCGTCATGATGATCATCGGCGCGGTGGGCAATGCCGCGCTGGCGGCGGTCGTGCCGGTGCTGACCGGCGACGCCTTCAACGCCATGCTCAAGGCGGTTCCCGACACCAGCGTCCTGCTCCCGCTCGCGCTCACCATTGGCTTTTCGCAGATCATCCGCGGCGTGCTGCAACTGGGACGCAACTTCGGCGCGGAACTGCTGGCGCAAAGGCTGGAGCGGCAGGTGCGCGACGAACTCTACCTCTCCCTGCTCGGCAAGAGCATGACCTTCCACAGCCTGCAGCCTGTGGGCGACACGATGGCGCGCGCCACCAACGACGTGCGCGAAATCAACTTCATGTTCAGCCCCGGTCTCAACCTGGTGGTGGGATCGTTCATTTTCATCCTCATGCCCATCTTTGTCGCCGGGCGGTATCACCCTGCGCTGGTTCTCACACCGCTGGTCTTTATCGTTTTGTATTTCTACTTCCTTTCCCGTTACCTCAAAACCCTTGCCCCTGTCACCGACGAAGTGCGCGCTTCCTTCGGCACGATGAACACCCACCTCGCTGAATCGCTGGATGGCGTGGAAGTGGTCAAGGGCGCCTCGCAGGAAGATGCCGAAGTGGACAAGTTCGTGATGAATGCCAGCCGCGTGCGCGACGCCTTCGTCAAACAGGGTGACCTCGAGGGGCGCTACGTCGCGATGCTTCTGCTCGGTTCTGCCTACGCCTTCGGCTTGTTTCATGCTCTCATGCTTTTCCGCAGCGGACAGCTTAACCTCGGCGATGTGGTGGCATACTTCGGTCTCCTGCGCCTGCTGGAATTTCCCACTTTCACATCCACGTTTGCCTACTCTCAAATTTCCCTCGGTCTCTCCGGCGCGCGCCGCATCCTGGAACTCATGAACCGCGAGACCAAACTCGACCAGAACGCACAGGGATACGCCCAGCCGATGAGGGGCGAAGTCGAGTTCCGTGACGTGGATTTTGCCTACCCCACCATGGAAGAGACAAGAGACAAGAGAAGTGAAAGCGTCCTAAACGGCATTTCGTTCAAAGTCAAACCCGGGCAGACTGTCGCCATCGTCGGGCAGACCGGCGCCGGCAAGACCTCGCTCGTCAAACTCATCAACCGCACCTACGATGTCACAAGAGGGCAGGTGCTGGTGGATGGCGTGGACGTGCGCGATTGGAATCTTGCCTCGCTCCGTTCGCAGATTTCCATGATCGAGCAGGACATCTTCCTCTTCTCGCGCACCGTCGGTGAGAACATCGCTTTTGGGAAACCGGGAGCAACTCAAAGCGAGATCGAAGCGGCGGCGCAGTCTGCTCAGGCGGATGAGTTCATCCGCGCTTTCGATAAAGGCTACGATACCGTTGTCGGCGAACGCGGCGTCACGCTCTCGGGAGGACAGCGTCAGCGCATCGCCCTTGCCCGCGCCTTTCTCACCAACCCCCACATCCTCATCCTCGACGACTCCACCTCTGCCATTGACTCCGCCACCGAAGACAAAATCCAGCGCGCCATCGCCAACGCCGCCCGCGGACGCACAACCTTCATCATCACCCACCGCCTTTCCCAAATCCGCTGGGCGGATCTCATCATCGTGCTGCGCAAGGGACGCATCGCCGCCATCGGCACGCATGAGGAATTGATGAAAACCTCCGAAGCGTATGCGAGGATATTTCGAGAGTAGGTATAGAGCCTAAATCGCAAATCGAAAATCCCAAATCGCAAATCGTAAATCGCAAATCGCAAATCGCAAATCGAAAATCAAAATGGGCTTCTTTGCCGGACTTAACGACGAAAAATACGACCGCCAATACAGTGACCGTGAACTGATGCGGCGCATCCTCGGCTACTTCAAACCGCAGGCAAGGCGGCTGGCAGTGGTCTCCCTGCTGGTTGTTGTGCTGGCAGGCATCGGCGCGGCGCTGCCGGTGGTGGTCAGCAACATGGTCAATCTGCTGAAGGGACAGCCATCCTTCACTGCCATCGGTCTTGTGAGCGTGGTGGTCCTGCTTATTGGCATCGGCTTGTGGGGACTGAACTGGGCGCGGCGCAGTCTCGTCGTGCGCGCTGTGGGCGATGCCGTGTTAGACCTGCGCACGCGCGCCTTTCGCGCCGCCGCCGAACACGACCTTTCCTTCTATGACCAGTTTTCCTCCGGGCGCATCGTCTCGCGCATCACCTCCGATACCAATGACTTCGGTCAGTTGATTGTCATCGTCACTGATGTGGGGGCGCAAATCGTCCAGGCGGTCATTCTCGGCGTGGTCCTCTTCCGCACCGACCTGAAACTCTCGCTGATGCTCACGGCATTCCTGCCGGTCATCTTCGGTGTGGCGTCGCTCTTTCGCACTCTGGCGCGCCGCGTCACCAAGCGCGGCATGAAAGCCATGGCAGATGTCAACGCCGCCATCAAGGAGACCATCAGCGGCATTGCCATCGCCAAGAACTTCCGTCAGGAAGCGAGCATCTTCCAGGCATTCGACGAATCGAATCAGCAGTCTTACCACGTCAACGTTCAGCGCGGGTTCGTGCTTTCGCTGGTCTTTCCCACGCTCAACGCGCTGGGCGGCATCTTTACCGCCATCCTCGTATATGTCGGCGGGTTCAGCGCGGCGCAAGGCGTCATCTCGGTGGGGGCGTGGTATCTCTTCATCATGAGCCTCGACCAGTTCTTCTTCCCCGTGCTCAACCTCTCCGCCTTTTGGGCGCAGATTCAGGCGGGACTCTCCGCTGCCGAGCGCGTCTTTGCCCTGATTGACGCCGACCCCAATGTCGTCCAGACGGAGGAACGCGACGTGCCTCCCCTTCAGGGACGCATCCAATTCGAGGATGTTCATTTCCGTTATACCGACAACGAACCGGTTCTGACTCACTTCAACCTGCTCGTTCAGCCCGGAGAGACTCTTGCCTTGGTGGGGCATACCGGTGCGGGGAAGTCATCCATCGCCAAGTTGATTGCGCGCTTCTACGAATTCCAGCAAGGACGCCTGCTCATAGACGGTCACGACATCCGCACCTTCAACCTTTCGCAATACCGCCGGCAGTTGGGCATCGTCTCACAAGTCCCGTTCCTGTTTTCCGGCACGGTGGCAGATAACATCCGCTACGCCGCGCCGCACGTCTCAGACGCGGAGATTCTCACCATGGCGCGCCGCATTGGAGATGGGGAGTGGCTGGAGACTCTTTCCAACGGAATCCAGACCGAGGTCGGGGAAAGAGGCGGACGTCTCTCGATGGGACAGCGTCAACTCGTGGCGTTGATGCGCGTCCTCATGCAGAAGCCCGCCATCTTCATCCTCGACGAAGCCACCGCCAGCATAGACCCCTTCACCGAATGGCAGATTCAACAGGCGCTGAACCTCATCCTGAAAAACTCGACGAGTATTCTCATCGCGCATCGCCTGTCAACGGTCAAGGCGGCGGATCGGATTGTGGTGATGGAGAAGGGCAGGATTATCGAGGAGGGAAATCACGCAGGCTTGCTCGCGCAGGGCGGACATTACGCCGTGTTGTACAACACGTATTTCCGCCATCAAAGCCTGGCGTATGTGGAGCAATCGAGGAAATTGATTGAGGATAATTAGCAGGTTATCCTTCCAGCAAATCCCCCAGCCAGTCCATCAGCCTGCTTTTCTTCTCTTTTTGCTGCGGCAGGTCGCTGACCGTGACGCCGTTCTGCCCATTGATGAGGAGGAGGTGGGCGCGTCCGCCGAAGGATAATTCGGTCATCCACACGGGGACGAGGACCAGTTTGAACGATTCCACTGCCATCTTTGCCGAAGACGAGTGTATGATGCGCATGGGCGCGAGGCGCTGGGGCAATTCCTCTTTGTATCGGGCATACGCCTGGGCGCGCGCGTCGAGCGACGCCTCCGCCAGGGGGATGTCGTACACTTCGGCGGTCCAGTCTGCCAGGAAGCGCGGATCGTAGGGCTTGGAAGCGGAAAGGTCGAAGGTGGGAATCAGCCTCAGGAAAACAGCGGACAGTTTTCGGGAGGCGGGAAGCGCGAGGTCGTTTATCAGGACGGGGTAGTTATCTGTCACACGTTTCACGCGGCGCTGGCTGGAACGCCCGTGAAAGGGGTTGTCTTCATCTTCGTACACTTCGCCGGTGTACTCGATTTCGCCGCCGAGGTCGAACGTCCAGAGCGGCAGATACAACCCGCGCGGCATTTCCACCCGTTTCTCCGGCTGGATGTGATTACCTTCCACCCAGTTGACCAGCAGTTTGACTGCCTGCCGCTTGCTGAACTGATGTGTCACGACGGCGTCGGGCGCGAGCAGGTCTTTCGTATCCTCCCAATTCACCACGTGCGGCGAGCCGCAGTACAGGCAATTGGCGGAAATCTGTTTCGGCGGCAGGAGAAATTCGGAGCCGCATCCCTCGCAGTGAAAGACCTGCTGGTTGAGCGGCTTGCCGTGTCCGCGCATGGTTGCCATGGCAGTGACGAAATCCTTCTCGTTTGCCGGTGCGCGGGAAAAGCCAACCGCCTGATGCCGCGTGCAGTAATCGCACACCAGCGACTGACCGTCGGGCGCAAATGCCATTCGTCCGCCGCATTTGGGACACATGAAACGTTCGGCGTTCACGGCGCGCAGACCTTCGGGGGCGGGCGGCAAATGGTCGGCGTCCACGAGTTCGTCCTCTTTGAGTTTGCCGTCAAGGATTGCCAGCAGTTTGCGAGCGCGCGCGTGCTGCAGGTCGTGGGCAAGGCAGTTTTCGACGGCGCTCCGTTTTTCCTTCGGATCGTCCGTCACCTGCGCCATCCAGAACCAGGCTTCGGCAAGTTCGTCGTGGTCGCTGAGCGAATAAATGGCGCGGTCGAGGTAGCGCCGCGCCGTGTCTTTGCGTCCCGCTTTCGCTTCGATGATTCCGCTGCGCAACAGGTCTTTGCCGTAGGTGTCAAGCATGGCTGCTCGATCTCACAATCGCATCGGTCATCTTTGCCACGCGCGCCATCTCCTTCACGTCATGCACGCGGACGATGTCGGCGCCGCGCACGATGCCCACCGCAATCGCGGCGGCGGTCCCTTCCAGGCGTTGATCGGGAGGCAGGTCGAGCGTAAAGCCGATGAACGATTTGCGCGAGGGACCCAGCAGGATTGGATAACCCAGCGCGCGGATTTCGCCGAGGCGGTTGATAAGTTCCAGATTATGCTCGCGCGTCTTTCCAAAGCCGATGCCTGGATCGAGGATAATGCGCCTTTCCTCCACCCCAGCCTGCTTCGCCAATTCCACGCTGACGAGCAATTCACGCTTCACGTCTTCGATGAGGTCCTCGTATTCCGCGCCGAGGTAGGCATTCCCCAACTGTTCGCGGACCTCCACACTGGCAGGATTGCTGCGGTTGTGCATGAGGATGACAGGGGCTTGATGCACTGCCGCCACGTTTGCCAGCGCCGGGTCGGCGCGCAGCCCCCACACGTCGTTGATGATGTGTGCGCCTGCCCGCAAGGCTTCTTCCGCCACTTTTGCCTTGTAGGTGTCAATCGAAATCAATGCGTCGGGGAATTCGCCGGCAAGCGCCTGAATGACGGGAATCACGCGCTCCAGCTCTTCCTCCGCGCTGACGGGCTGCGAACCGGGGCGCGTCGATTCGCCGCCCACGTCGAGAATATCTGCGCCGTATTTGAGGAAATGTTCTGCCTGCCGCACTGCCTGCTCGATGCGGTTGCCGTATGCCATCAAGCCGTCGCCTGAAAACGAATCGGGCGTGACGTTGAGGATGCCCATCACATAAGTGCGGCTATTCCACTCGAATGTGAAATTCCCGACCTGCAACGACGCGGATTTCATAAGCCCGTCTGCCTGTGTACCTGTCTACCTGTGTACCTGTGTACCTGTGTACCTGTTTACCTGTCTACCTTCTCACGGAATCTGATCCAGCGGACGGGCGAGCCAGGCTTCGGCTTCGTTGATGTCGGTGAACAGTTTCAGCGCCGCGGCGGTTTCGGGCAGAGCCAGCGCCGCCACCTTGCGGATGGCTTCGGCGGCGGCTTCATCTGCCACCACCACCGCCACGCGGATGTTGCGCGCCGCCGGGTCGCTGTTTGCCTCCACCGCCATTTTGATTGCTTTTTCGGGAATGTCCTTCACGGCGCGCAGGTCGTACAGGTTGCGTGTGCGTCCCGAAAGACCGAGCAAATGCTCCAACGCAAACTCGCGCCATTCGTTGATGGTGGCATCGGAGAGATCGGTAAAAGTCAGGGTCATGCCGCCGTCGCCGCGGCGCACCACCGACATGCCCACGCCGGGCTTTGGTTTCCAGTTCAGGGGTTTAATTTCGGTCATGCGTTGCCTCCGGGTAAATGTGTGTGGATTATACCCTCTGCTCCCTGGGCGGCTTGGCATACAGCCGTATGCCTGTGGCGTCGCAGGCGGCGAGCATCTCGCGGACGCTTTTTCCGCTGAGCGGATGAACATGATCGGGAGCAATGTCCATCAGGGGAACAAGGACGAAGCCGCGCTCGTGCAGGTGCGGATGCGGGATGGTAAGCAGAGGGGTGTTGAGAATCAGGTTATCGTAAAAGAGGATGTCAATGTCAATCAGGCGCGGACCGTAACGAAAGGTCTCGGTTCTACCCAGCGCCGCCTCCAGCCGTTTGATGTGTTTGAGCAGGGGTTCGGGTTCGAGATAAGTTTCCGCCCGCACTGCCTGATTGAGGAATGCCTCCTGCTCCGTGTAGCCCCAGGGCGGCGTTTCGTAGATGTTTGACTTCGCCCGCACGGTCATTTGCGGGGGAAGCAGGGCAACCGCTTGCCGCAGGTTGGCGGCGCGGTCGCCGAGGTTCGAGCCGAGGGAAAGGTAAACGGTGTGTTCCATGTCCGTTCTCCGGGAACAGGTTCGAGGTCGGTGTGAGGCGTCAGGCAGGGAGGGGGTGATCGTCGTAGTGCGCCACCACGTCGTCTCTCAGCCAGCCTTCGATGTCCTCGTTCAAAAAGGCATCGTCGGGCAGGTCGGCAATCAGGTCGAGCAATCCCAACCGCACGGCTTCGAAGTGACGAAACAAATCAGCGTCCGACCAGGCGGCATATTTTTGAATCAGTTCGCGGTTGAAGGCATCGGTGTTGGGCGGCTGCCAGGTGAAGGAAGGACTGTCGAGGATGCCTGTAATAATGCGCGCGCCCTCCTCCCACCAGCCGATGACGTGCGCCACGAGGTCGTGAAAATTCGCAAACCCCTGCTTCGACAAAAATTCCTTTTTCTTCGCTTCGTCGAGACGCTGGAAGTTGGCGAGATACTCCGCCCACTCGTTCTCCAGCATGTCGGCGACGAGGAAGCGGCTCAATGCGACGAGGTGCTCGCGGGCGTGATGAAAGATGATGCCATGCAGCCAGGCGCGGACGCGGCGATGCTCGAACAGCGCATCAGGCATGGACCTCAAGTCTGCCGCCATTTTCTGACGCATTTTCTCAAAATGAGCCATGAACGCCGCTTCGTCCCAATCCCGATACTTTGCCACCGCCTCGGCGTTGAAAACATCGAAGTCATATTGTTTGCGTTCGGGTTCGCGTCCTTCGGCAACCGCGCGGATGACGCCCATGCCTTCCTCCCACCAGGCGAGGATGTGCGCCAGCATGTCGCGGAATCGTTCGTAGCCCTGTTCGCGAACGCGCCGTTCTTGCTTTTCCCTGGGCAGGCGTTGAAAACGCTCCACGTAGGTTCCCCATTCCTGCTCGATATACGCCAGCGTGCGCTCCTTTGTAATGGGCATGATGACCTCTCGCTATGGATTTGCAACTCTCCGCTTATTTTACACTACGGGAATTCCACCCTGTTCAAGGTACAATTGATTGATAATGGTTATGAAGCGTTCATGAACTCTGACATCCTCCTTATCGGTCCCATCGGTTCCGGCAAGACCACCATTGCTGAATTGCTCCATATCCGTACCATGCTGCCGCATCGTTCCATGGACCTGTTGCGCTGGAAATATTTCGATGAGATTGGTTACGACAGGGAGACCGCCAGGCAAAAATTCGTAACCGAGGGTTTTTGGGGGCTATACCGTTATTGGAAGCCTTTTGAGGCTTACGCCGTGCAGCGCATGCTGGCGGATTTTTCCGAGTGTATCTTCGATTTTGGCGGCAGCCAGACGGTTTATGAAGATGATGTGCTCTTTGAGCAGGTGCGGAAAGCCTTCGAGCCGTATCCGCATGTCATCCTGCTCATGCCCTCGCCCGACATCGAAGAATCCATCCACATTTTGCATGCCCGCAATAAGTACGCCTCCGAGGAGCAGTGGGCGGTGAACGAGCATTTCGTCCGCCATCACTCGAACTACGACCTTGCCAAGCACATTGCTTATACCCAGGGCAACCCACCCGAGCAGACCGCCGACGAGATCCTGCAATGGGTGCGAGCCAACGGCTGGACGTATCAGCGATGGTGAAACGGATTATTTCAGCAGGCTGACAAAATCTGCAAACAGACCGTATGCCGTTTCGACCGGTCCGCCGGACATGCCTTCTCGTTCTGTCACGATGATGGAGTAATCGGGCAGGACATCGGTGCGGAAAACGACGCCCGAGGAAGAGTGCATGATGCCATACAGCGGGGAGGAGGCATCCACCAGTTCAGGCGCGACGCGCGCTGTGACCGAATCGCCTCTCCGCTCTGCGGAACAAACCAGCTTGTAGCGCTTCCCGCTCTCTTTTGCCTGTTCGATCATCCGCGGCGTAATCTCCCGAATGCCTTTTCTTTCCACCTCCTGCGGCTTGAGCGGAATCCCCATCAGCACTGTGACCAGCGCCGCCACCTTGATTGCCGCGTCCCAGCCGTCCACGTCTGCGGAGGGATCGGTCTCTGCGACGCCGATGGCTTGGCAGTATTTGACTGCTTCGTCGAAGGTCTCGCCGGCTTCCATGCGCGAGAGGATGAGGTTGGTTGTGGCGTTGAGTATGCCTTTGAATGAGTGCAGTTCTGCCAGCGGAAACGTTTCGCGGAACACCGAAAACAGCGGCGCGCCGCCCAGCACCGTTGATTCGAAGAGAAATTTTTTGCCTTTTGCGTTTGCCAGCGCGGTCAGTTCGCGGTAGCCATGTACCACCGTCCCTTTGTTGGCGGTGATGACGTGCTGTCCTGCCTCCAGCGCCGCGCGCACGTGGTTCAGGGCGGGTTGACCGGTGTGGTGGTTGACCGGCGAGTTTTCGAACATGACGTGGGCAGAGGAGTGTTGTATGACGGACAGCGAATCGGTGATTGGCAAATGGAAATTGTTCAAAACCGAAATGGATTGTTTATTTTCGACCAGTTCGAGGGCTTTGTTCGTGTCCAGTCCGTTGGGGTTGACCGCGAAGCCATGACTTCCCGTTGCGATGCCGGTGACTGCGTAGGTGATTCCGTATTGCGATTGCAGCAGGTCCCGTTTGCGTTCCAGCAGGCGGACGAAGGCGCGGGCGACGTTGCCAAAGCCGATGAGGGAGAGGTTGTAGTGCATGGGTGAACTCCTATAGTATTGGTCTTTAAACTGCGCCGATCACGAAGATTCTGTAGGGCGACATTTATGTCGCCTTTGAGCTGCGACTTGAAAGTCGCGTTACGATGTGAGGCTGCCAATTACCATTTACAAATAATGGGCGGATGGGTGTGGTAATGCGTAATTGATAACCGGTGATTATAAGGGGGGCCAGGGAATGGCGCGGCGGTCGCGCGGCTGACGGGGGAAGACTCCGTGCTGGCGGAGGGCTTGTGCGCGGGCTTGAAGGGCGAGGATCTCGTTTGGGCTGAGATAAGGCTGAAGGTCGGCGAGCAGGTTCGAGGTCAGGGAAAGACGCGCGAGCAGGTCGTCGGGAATCGCCTGCCCGCCGAAGTCCCAAATCACGGTGCGGAGTTTGTCCTCTTCGTGGAAGCAGATGCCGTGATCAATGGCGTAGAGGCGGTGTTCGTCTGCCGAGAAAAAAACGTGACTGCCCTTGCGGTCGGCGTTGTTGACGAGCAGGTCGAAGAGGGCGACGGGTTTGAGGCGCAATTTGTCTTCAGGGGTGAAGTTGAAGTAGTGGTAGTTTGGGTCGTGGGCGATGTATTGCTGGAGCGAGCCGGCGCCAAAGGGACCATCCTGGCGGAGCATGGTGAAGGGGACGATGTGAAAGCCAAGCGCTTCGCTGACGAGATAAGCGGCGACCTCGCGCAGGGCAAGGGTGCTTTCCTCGAAGTCCCACAGGGGCTGTTCGCCCTGGGTGGGTTTGTAAACGGCGGGATAGGTTTTTCCCTCGTGCGAGACTTCGACGAGGAAGGTGTAATTCGAGCCGAATGTGAATTGACCTTTGATGGTCAGGTCGCCGTGCTGGAAGGCGGTCATTAATAGCGCTTGATTGGGGTTGTTCATCATTCGTAAACGTCGAAAGTCGAACGTCATTTGTTGACCTGTGACCTTCGACGGAAGGATTAATGCAAATGTCCGTTCTTTCGCGGGCAGAAGTGACCTTCCGGCTCTTCAGGCTGACCGCACTGCGGGCAGATGGGGCGTCCGCGTGAGACGACCTCCACGCCCCAGCGCGCCAGCCGCCGCACTTGGGAGCGCGTCGCCCAAAAACGAATGACCGCCGCGTTTTCGGGGTCTTCTTCCTCGGTGAGAATTTCCTTGACGAACACGACAACTTTATCGCGTTGACGGTCGTAGCCCAAGCCAATCTCGCCGGCGCGGAAGAGCGGGTCCACCGGCGGGTGGATGTGCATTACGTCCTCGATGTAGTCGCCGGAGGCTTCGGGGAGATCGGGGTGCTGCTCGCCGATTTGCGCCAGAAACTGTTCGATGCCGATGGCAAGCGAATATAGTTGTGCCTTCTCGATGATGACCGTGATGGTGCGCTGTTCCTGAAAGGCTTGAATGTAAAACACCCGTTGTCCGGGCTTGCCGATGGCGTCGGCGGTGATATGGTCGCAAGGGTCAACGTCAATTTCGAAGCGGGGCATGGCTAACCTTCAAAGTGAGTATACCAGAACTGGAAAGTGGAAAGTATAATCGCAGACAACCTGACGAAGGAGACGCCATGTACGACAAGCAAAAATTGGAAGAACTCAAAAAGCAGTTGGAAAATTGGGAAAAGACCACGCTGCGCAAGTCACTCGACGTTCTGCCTGAGCGGAAGGACGAATTCATCACGACCTCCTCCGAACCGGTCAACCGCCTCTATACGCCGCTCGATGTGGCAGACCATGACTACGCTTCCTCCCTCGGACTGCCGGGCGAATACCCCTTCACGCGCGGCATCCACCCGACGCTTCACCGCTCCAAACTGTGGACGATGAGGATGTTCGCCGGCTTCGGCACGGCAGAAGAGACGAATCAGCGTTTCAAATACTTGCTGGAGCAGGGACAAACGGGCTTGAGCATCGCCTTTGACCTGGCGACTCTGATGGGCTACGATACCGACCAGCCGGAGGCGCTGGGGGAATTTGGCAAGTGCGGGGTGGCGGTCTCCTCCTTGAAAGACATGGAGATTCTGCTCGAGGGCATCCCGCTCGATAAAGTATCCACCAGCATGACCATCAACTCGCCCGCCGCCATCATCTGGGCGATGTATATTGCCGCCGCCGAAAACAAGGGCATCCGCCCCGATCAGTTGCGCGGCACCATTCAAAACGACATCCTCAAAGAGTTCATTGCTCAAAAGGAATTCATCTTTCCGCCGGAGCCTTCGATGCGGCTGGTGGTGGATACGATGGAATTCGGCTCGAAGCACGTGCCGCAGTGGAATACGATTTCCATCAGCGGCTATCACATCCGCGAGGCGGGTTCCACCGCCGCGCAGGAACTGGCGTTCACTCTTGGCGACGGGATGGAATATGTCCGCTGGGGGATGGCGCGCGGCATGGACGTGGATGAGTTCGCGCCGCGACTCTCCTTCTTCTTCAACGCCCATAACGACTTCTTCGAGGAGATTGCCAAATATCGCGCCGCCCGCCGCATTTGGGCGCGCGAGATGCGCGAGACGTTCAAGGCGAAGAATCCGCGTTCCTGGCTGCTGCGTTTCCACACGCAGACGGCAGGCGTTTCGCTGACTGCTCAACAGCCGCAAAACAATGTCGTCCGTGTGGCGATTCAGGCGCTGGCGGCAGTGCTGGGCGGAACGCAGTCGCTTCACACCAACTCGCTCGACGAAGCGCTCGCCCTGCCCTCCGAACATGCGGTCACCATTGCTTTGCGCACCCAACAAATCATCGCGGAAGAGTCTGGAGTGGCGAACACGGTGGATCCGCTGGGCGGCAGTTTCTTCGTCGAGGCGTTGACCGACCGCCTCGAGAAGCAGGCATACGAGTACTTCCGCCGCGTCGAGGAATTGGGAGGCGTCATCCCTGCCATCGAGAAGGGCTTTTTCCAAAGCGAGATTTCCGATGCGGCGTACCGCTATCAGCGCGAGATTGATGAGGGCATCCGCAAAATTGTGGGTGTGAACGCTTATGTGGAAGACAAGCCGCTGGCGATTCCCATCCTGGAGATGGACCCGCAAGGGTACGAGAGACAGGTCAAACGTCTTGCCGAGCTGCGGCGAACGCGCGACAACGGGCGCGTCGGTCAGGCGCTGGATCGTCTGCGCATCGCCCTCGAAGGGACGGAGAACACCATGCCCTACATCCTGGAAGCCGTCCATGCGTATGCCACGCTGGGTGAGATTGTGCAGGTGATGAAAGAAGTGTTCGGCGTGTATCACGAACCGACGTTTATATAAAGCAATTGATTACCTTACACTTTGATTCGGGACGCTGAAAAACGCAGACGAGCGCAGATTTTCAAGTGCAACCGCCAAGAAAATCAAGAAGAATCAGCGTTCATCTGCGTCCAAATTTTGAAAGTGTAAGGGTATCAGTAAAGCAAGACTTCCGAAGTCTCAGACTTCGGAAGTCTTTTTTGTTACAGCAAGAAGATATTGCTTGCCTTGCATTTTTCCACCATGTCGGGGGGCCACAGGCTGACTTGAATCTCGCCAATGTGCGCCTTGCGCAAGTAGTACATGCACAGACGCGACTGCCCGATGCCGCCGCCGATGGAGAGCGGCAGTTCGCCGTTGAGCAGGCGGCGGTGGAAGAGCAGTTCCTTGCGCTCCTGTGCGCCGGTCAGTTCCAGCTGGCGCAGCAGCGCCTCGCGGTCCACGCGGATGCCCATGGAGGAGATTTCGTAGGCGCGCCCCAGCACGCTGTTCCAGATGATGATGTCGCCGTTTAAGCCTTTATAGCCGTTGAGGGTTGGCGTGGTCCAATCGTCGTAGTCGGGGGCGCGTCCGTCATGCGGTTTGCCGTCTGCCAGGGCGCTGCCAATGCCGATGATGAAGACCGCCTTGTATTTGCGGACGATTTCATCCTCGCGTTCGCGCGGCGTGAGGTGCGGATATTCCCGCTGCAGGTCTTCCGAATGGATGAAGGTGATGTCTTCCGGCAGTTCGGGTTCGAGGAAGGGATAATGATCCCAGACGTGGAATTCAGTGCGCTTCATCACGGAATAGATTTTGCGCACGATGGTCTTGAGAAAATCCAGCGAGCGTTCCTGTTCGCTGATGACGCGCTCCCAGTCCCATTGATCCACGTAGAGCGAGTGGATGTTATCGAGCGCTTCGGAGGGACGGATGGCGTTCATGTCGGTGTAGAGTCCGTAGCCGTAGGGGATGCCGTAATCCGCCAGCATCATGCGCTTCCATTTTGCCAGCGACTGCACGACCTCTGCAGTGTGACCGCCCATATCGGGAACCGGGAAGGCGACCGGCGCTTCGACGCCGTTCAGGTCGTCGTTGATGCCGGTGCCCCTCAGCACAAAGAGCGGCGCCGTGACGCGGGTGAGGCGGAGTTCGGCGGCGAGGTTGGTCTCGAAGAAATCCTTGACCAGTTTGATGGCTTTCTCGGTCTGCTTTACATCCAAGGCAGAACGATAGCCGGGGGGGATGATTAACGTGCTCATGTTCTTTTACTCCTTTGTGAAAAAATAAAAACGCCCGGCGCAAGGTGCGCTGGGCGTTGACGAACCAGAAAAGGTTGCAGGATTACGTCTGCAGGTTCGACGCGCTTCGCCCAACGCCGCGCAAGACGGCGTTATTATTATTATTGTTGTTGTTGAAGTTGGCGAAGGAATAGTCGAACATGCTGATCCTGATTGGCGGCGTTTATACTACTAAAGGCGGATATCGTCAAGTAAATCGGTGTACAGACAGCAATTTGCAATTTGGGTGTAGCGCGACATTAATGTCGCGCACAATGAAGTGCGGGCTTTACGCGCAAAGGAGTGTCGCGGTCCATATCAGCCCGCCTGAAAAAGTTGTAAAATATTCTGCAGACCTTCATACTGCCGTAAATAACTCGTGTTGTGCGGTGTTGCGCCGCAGCCTCTATGTAACATCAGTAATAACGCCAGGAGGCACCCATGAATATCAGGAAACCAGGCACGATTGGCATTTTGACCGGCGGCGGTGATGTGCCGGGGCTCAACCCAGCCATCCGCGCTGTGACCATCCGCGCGCTGCGCGAGGGATATAAGGTGATCGGCATCCGCCGCGGCTGGGCGGGGCTGGTGGATACCATCCGCGAGAAGGACGCCGACAACAGCAACAATTTTCAAGTGTTGAGCGAGGAAATCGTCAATAAGGCGGGGAGGACGGGGGGGACGTTCCTGCATACCTCGCGGACGAATCCCGCCAAGGTCAAGCAGGATCGTATTCCCGACCATCTGCGCGACAAGTATCCGGATAAAGTCAACGATGTCACCGAGGAAGTGCTCAAGAATCTGGATTTCATCGGGATTGACTATCTCATCCCCATCGGCGGCGACGATACGTTGAGTTACGCTGTCCGCTTGTATCAGGAGGGGGTGAAGGTGGTCGCCATCCCCAAGACGATGGATAACGACGTGCCGGGGACGGATTACTGCATCGGGTTCAGCACCTGTGTCACGCGCACCATTGAACTATCGAACCGTCTGCGGACGGTGGCTGGCTCGCACGAGCGTCTGATGGTGCTGGAGGTCTTTGGACGCTATGCAGGCTTTACCGCCATGCTTCCCACCATGGCAGGCGCGGCGCACCGCTGTGTCATCCCGGAATACAAGTTCAAAATCGAGCGGCTTGCCGAGCTGCTGATGCTCGACCGTAAACACAATCCAAGCCGCTATTCGGTGGTACTGGTTTCAGAGGGCGCCATGTTCGAGGGTGGGGAGATGGTCTTTCAGGATAAGACCACCGATGCTTTCGGTCACGCCAAACTGGGCGGAATCGGCGACCTCATTTCGGAACGCCTGAAGGATTTCACCGCCCAACTCAACAACGGACGTTCGGTGGATACGGTCAACCAGAAACTGGGATACCTCGTCCGCTGCGGCGACCCGGACGCCATTGACTCCATTGTCCCGATGGCGTATGGAAACCTGGCGCTCGACCTCATCATCAAAAACGTGCATGGGCGTCTTGTCGTCCTCAAGAACGGGCGTTACGACAATATACCGGTGGACATCGTCACCAGCGCGAAGAAGTTCGTCAACGTGGAGCGCTTCTACAATACCGACCGCCTGCGCCCCAAGTTCGAGAGTTTCGAGATGACGCCGCTGTTCATTATGACCAGCGATGGGGTCTGATGCAAAAACAGCGTCCCGCAGGATATGTCAACCCTGCGGGACGTTCTTTTAACCGCCGCCGCTGGGGCGGAAGGCGGAAAAGTATAGCAAGGGGCGGTATCCCAGCCGGCGGTAGAGGTGCATTGCCTCTTCGGAGGGAATGACTACCATGCGCTTGACCCCCAATTCGAGCGCGTGGGCATGCGCCCGCTGGACGAGCGCCGTGCCGTATCGGTGTTTGCGGTAGTTCTTGAGTACGTACAACTGGTTGATGTATCCCACTTTGGGATAGGCGGTGACCAGTTGAATCCATCCCACCGCCTCGCCTTCATGCTCCACATAAAACGAGTGGATGTGCTTGTCGCGCAGCGTTTGGATGTGGATGCGCTCGCCCTCGCTGGTCAGGTTGTGGTTGGCGGTTTCCGCTTGCTGGATGGTGAGCGCCTGATGGACATGGGCGGGGATGGTCTGGATTTTGGGAGGCAGGTCGAGCCCCAGGATGGGGCCGGTGCGGACGAATTCGTGAGCGTACTTGGTGTACTGTTCTTTCAAGGAAGGATTGGACGGGGCAGGGTGGAAGACATCCACTACGTATTGTTTGTCGTCGGGGATGGGGTATGCCAGCACGGCGTCCATCACGGCTTGGGGGTCGGCGCTCAAGGCGAGGAATTCGTATTGAAACGAGGCGATGGGCGCGCCATCATAGATGGAAACGCCGATGGGTCCGTGAACCTTGTATTGGGTCTTATAGGTGACCTGATAGACGTGATTGTAGGAGGCAATCATCGCCTCCACTGCCCACCAGTGTTCGATGTCGGGACGCGGGTTCTTCATCGCTAATAAGACGGAAGTATTGCAGGCTTGGTTACTATTCCAGCGTGCTTTCGCCGTCTGTCAGGACGTAGAAGCTGCGCCCCTGGTCGTGGATGAAGTCGGTGACGAGGTAGCCTGCGGCAAACGCCGTTTCGAAGACCTCGCGGGAGAAGAAGCGCCAGTCGCGGGCGAGGGCAAAGTCGGCTTCTTTGAGGGCAAGGAAGTCGGAGGGGATTTCGGCGAGCAGCAGGCGTCCTTCCAGCGGGGCAAAATGTTCGGGTGGGCGGGGCAGGCTGCGGGTCCCGAAAAGAGGCGTGTAAAGGGGGTGCAGGTCGGCTTTGGAGAAGTCTTCCAGTTTCAGGGGGCGGCGCGGACGTTTGCTCAAGCGCCGTTCGACGCGTCGGGTGTTGACCCACCAGTCCACCTGAAAGCGGTCGGAGGGCAGCCCGGCGTTCAGCCCGTCGCGCATTTCACCGTATTCGGCGCGGCGGTAGGTGTTGCAGACGGCGCCCAGCTTGGCGATGTTGAGGCGGGCGTTGCGGCTGAGGAGGGGATCGTACGTCCAAGTGATATGGTCTACGCCTTGTTTTCGGACCATCTGCCACTGCGCCCGCTTCAGGGCGAAGCCGATGCCTGAATCGCGTGCCCCCGGCTTGACGCCCATCATGTGGGAGCAGTGTTTGGGGCGCGGTCCATCGGGGGTGAAGTCGAGACCGGGGAAGCCAAAGACGAAGCCGACGAGTTCGTCGTTTTGGAAGGCGCCGAGGACCAGCCCGCCGTTGTGGACGGCAGTGATGAAAACGTGGGCGGGGACAACGTCGGTTTCGCTGCCAGGCCAGACGAGGCGCTGGAGTTCTTCGACGAGGGTCATTTCTTCGGGGGTTTCGAGCAGTTTGATGGTGAGTTCGGGCATATGGTCAGGTTTGACGCGGAGCGCGAAGCGCTTCCCAAATTCGCTGGGCGAGGGGTTTGCGTTGGAGGTAGTGGAGGCGGTAGGCAAAGCGGGCGGGCATCAGCCCGAAGGCGCGGGGGAGGTTATCCACCGGGCAGGTGCGGTTGACGGCAACGTAGTCGAGCCAGTAGGTGGGGAAGTTGAAGCGGGGGGTGAGGGCGTCGAGGGTGACGAAAAGGGCGCGCATGTAAGGCGGAGAAAGGGGCACCAGCAGGCGGCGGGTGTGCAGGACGTTCATGAGGGTTTCGATGATTTGACGCACCGTGAAGTATTCTCCTCCGCCGATTTCGTAGGTTTGGTGGAGGGTTTCGGGGTTGTGCAGCGCCCACACCAGGCAGGTGACGAGGTCTTCGACCCAAAGGGGCTGGACGAGGGTGCGCCCGTCGCCGGGGATGGGAAAAATGCCCGGCGAGTGCAGGATGAAGCGCGCCAGCGAGGTGGTAAAACGGTCTTCAGGTCCATAGACGAGGGCGGAACGGATGATGGTGTAGGGAACGCCGCTCCTGCGGATGTGTTCTTCGGCGATGCCCTTTGCTTTGTGGACGGGGAAGGCGGAGGCGCGGTCGGCGCCAAGGTGGCTGAGGAAGATGAAGCGTTCAATATCCGCGCCGGCGGCGACTTGGGCAAGGTGGCGCGTGCCTTCGATGTCGGTGGCAAAGAGGTCGCCGTGCTGTCCGAGCGATTCGGCGCTGGCAAGGTGGTAAATCTGATGTACGCCGCGCAGGGCGGCGCGCAGACCGCGCTCGTCGTGGAGTGAGACGACCGCCACTTCCACAGGCACGCCTTTCGGCAGGCGCGGCGACTTGGGCGAGGGGCGCAGGAGCACGCGCACCTGCTCTCCGCTTTCGGTGAGGTGGCGCACGAGGGCACGTCCGATAAAACCGGTGGCGCCGGTAACGAGAATCATGGAAAGGATTATAGCAGAGGTAGTATCATCGCCTCATACGACCGTTACCGCCCAAGCGCATCTCAACATTGCTTTCGCTAAGTTGTCACAGCAGTGTTTTGGGCAAGTTGGTTTTCATGTTCTTACGGGTGGGTGCACCAACTGTCGCGTGACGGTGGAGAATAACGGCTTTGTCCTGCTTGTCACTGGCCTCGTCAGTTTCTGACCGTTGTAGGGCGGCTTCAAGTTCAACACGCTCAAGAAGTGGCTGACCAGTTGCGCCCCATGGTCTTGGTGAACCCTCATAGAGTGGTGACAAATATCCCCCATTTCGGGTCATATTTGTCACTTTTTTCAGATTCGAGCATCAAACTAATTAGATACCATTCTCAGGCGGTCCGCTCGGGCCGATCATTGGAGGAAAAAACGATGTATATCCAACAATTCTTTATCGACGGTTTAGGGTGCGCCTCGTACCTCGTCGGATGTGAGAGCGCGGGTGCGGCGGCGGTAGTTGATCCTGACCGCGACGTCGAGAAATATCTCGACGCGGCGCAGGCGCGCGGCTTGAAAATCACTCACATTGTCGAGACCCACCTGCATGCCGACCACGTTTCCGGCAACACCGACCTAGCCGCCCGTACCGGCGCCGATATCTACCTGCACGAACAGAGCGGGGTTGAGTTCCCCCACAAGACGGTGAAGGAGGGCGACCGCCTGCAGTTGGGCAACGTACGGCTGGATGTAATGCACACGCCCGGACACACCCCGGAGAGCATCACCCTGCTCGTTACCGACGCCACCCGAGCCGAGGAGCCCTGGTTGGCGTTGACCGGTGACACGCTCTTCGTCGGCGACGTGGGCCGGCCCGACTTGGTGGGAGCAGACGCGGCGCGGCAACTAGCCGGGCAGATGTACGCCAGCCTGTTCGACAAGCTGCTCAAGCAGAATGACAGCCTGCTGATTTACCCCGGTCACGGCGCAGGCTCGCTGTGCGGCAAATCCATCGGCGCGATGCGCAGCACCACGCTTGGGTTCGAGCGCAAATACAACCCGGCGCTTGCCCCGCGCGCCAAAACGGATTTCATCCAGTGGGACGTAGACAACCTGCCGGAGCAGCCCGCCAACGTCAAACGCATCAAAACCATGAACCGGCGCGGGCCCGCGCCGCTCGGCGAGTTGAACCCGCGCCCGCTCACCATTCAGGAATCCATTCCATACTTTCAAAGCGGCGCGGTGCTGCTCGATACGCGTCCCAAGGCCGATTTCGTGGCGAAACACGTGCCCGGCGCCGTGCATCTGGAAGCGGATGACCAGTTGAGCAACCGTGTTGGTTTCATCCTGCCGCCCGATGTCCCGATCATCCTGTTGCTGTCTGACCCGTCCGAAGTTCGCCGCGTCATCTTCAGTTTGGCGCGCGTGGGCTACGAGAACGTTGCGGGCTATCTGGCTGAGAGCCTGGACGTATGGGAAGCGATGGGCTTGCCCGTCGGCAGCGGCGACATCCGCGACATCGAGCCGGCTGAGCTGAACGCGCTGCTCCAGTCGAGCAACAGCGACCGTCCTGTCGTGCTGGATGTGCGCGAGCCGTGGGAGTATCGGCAGGGACACGTGCCTGACGCGGTGTTGATCCCGTTGGGCGAACTGTCGGCGCGCGTTGGCGAACTCGACCCTGAGCAGCCGGTGGCGGTGATCTGCGCAACCGGCAACCGCAGCCAGTCTGCGGCAGCATTCCTCGGCCGGAAGAACTTCAAGACCGTGTACAACGTGCTCGGCGGGACGATGGCTTGGATGCGCAACCGTCTGCCGGTTGTACGCAACTGAGAGGTGTTTATGAACTTCCTTGCCAAACTCTTCGGACCGGCGATACCGGAACTGGACGCGGCGACAGCCCACGCCCGTCTCGATGGAAGGGCCGGTCCGCTGGTGCTTGACGTGCGCGAGCCACATGAATTCACCGCCGGACATATCCCCGGCGCACAGCTCATCCCACTCGGCGCACTGGCGCAGCGCGCGAAGGAACTGCCGCGTGACCGCGAGATCATCTGCGTCTGCCGCTCGGGCAGCCGCAGTCGGATGGCAGTGCGTCATCTGACCTCGGCTGGCTTCAAAGCGATCAACCTGCGCGGCGGGATGATTGCCTGGTCGCGCGCCGGGTTGCCGGTCCGTAAAGGCGCAAAGTGATGCCTGGCCTGCTGCTTGATCTCATGCTGGGCTTCGGCATCGGGTTCTCACTCGGTCTGTTGGGCGGCGGCGGATCAATCCTGACCGTGCCCGCACTGGTATATCTTGTCGGTCAATCGCCGCAGGCGGCTGTGACCACCTCGCTCGCCCTCGTCGGCGCGAACAGCTTGGTGGGCGCGTCGCTACATGGCTGGCAAGGGACGCTCAACTGGCGCGTGGCGCTGGTCTTCGGCGGGGCCGGGATGCTCGCCGCGTATCTGGCGGCAGGACTGTCCCGGCTTTTCTCGCCAAACGCGTTGCTCGTGACCTTTGCGCTGTTAATGCTCGTGATTGGTGGGCTGATGTTCTCCGGAAGGGCGCACGCGCCAAGGAGCGCTGCCAACGCGCCGCGCAACTGGCCAGCGGCGCTGGCGGCCGGTGCGGGCGTGGGATTGTTGACTGGCATTCTGGGGGTGGGAGGCGGATTCCTGATTGTGCCAGCATTGGTGATGTTTGTCGGGTTGCCAATGAAACAGGCGGTTGGCACGTCATTAATGGTCATTGCCGCCACCAGCTTGGCCGGGCTGCTGGGTCACCTGAACGGCGAACCACTGGACGCGGCGCTCATGGTGATTTTTGGGACAGCGGGAATAATGGGGATATGGGCCGGCACACGCTTGGGTCATCGCGTTCCGGCGGATCGGTTGCGGCAGGGCTTTGCCGTTTTCGTCATTGCGCTGGCGATCTTCCTGCTGGTTGACAACCTGCTGCGACTGCTGATCTGAGCCTTCCAGCAGAATGAGAGTTAAGAGTCGTACCCAAATGAAAATAGCAATTGGCACGAACGATCAACAGAACATTAATCCCCACCACTTTGGCGAAAGCCGCTATTTCTTCGTGGTGGAGATTTCAGATAACACGCGCGTCAACGCATACCGCGAGAACCCCTGGTGGAACCTCGAGGTCAGCCAGCGCGCTCCAAGAATCGCCGTCTTGCTTGGCGATTGCGATGCAATTGTGATTCGCGGAATCGCAAAGCAAGGTCTGGATATTTTGTCGCAGACGTTTCGATCCATCTTCCTCACCCGGCTGACTGATCTAGATGAAATCGCAGCGCGATTGGCGCGGGGTGAGATGGCAGATTTCCAAGCATATAACCCGGCGACGCAGAAGTTCGAGAGGTGACAACCATGATGAGTGCCCAGCACGCCGAAAAGCCACTTACGGCACAAGGCGACGATGCCAAAGCCAGCGGTTCATGCGCTTGCTTGTGAAAATAGATGTTGGCAAAGACTGGCTCGATAATTTTCAGCCGCCCGGCATGATTTGTCTGCCGTAATTACAGGTATGGCTTTCTCAAAGTTTGGATGCGAGCCTTCTGTACACGGATTTCGCGGAATGAACGGATTTCTTTCCGTTTTTCACAGAGAATTCCGTATTATCCGTGCGATCCGTGTACAAAAATTGATCCCGTCGAGCAATAATGAGAAAGCCATAATTACAGGAGAGCCTGAAAGGTTAAATCCTCTGCGAGTTACGAGAGAAGGATTTAAGCCTTCGTTCGCGGTGCTTGTCTTATAATGTCGCTATGCCCGCGCCAATCCTGGCAACGAAGTTATACATCCCCCCGCCCCGTCCCAACCTTGTCCCGCGTCCGCGCTTGATTGAGCGGCTGAACGAGGGACTGGCGATGGGTTGCAAATTAACGCTCATCTCCGCTTCGGCTGGATTCGGCAAGACCACATTAGTCAGCGAATGGATTTCTTCCCTCACCCCTAGCACCTCTTCCACTGGGAGAGGGGAAGGGGTGAGGGCTGCATGGATTTCACTGGACGAAGGGGACAACGATCCCCTCCGCTTCATCTCTTACCTGATCGCGGCATTGCAAACGATTAAGGCGGGACTTGGCGAGGGAGTTTTAGCAACTCTTCCATCTCACGAGCAGTTGCAAATCGAAATGGCTTTGACGGCTCTGCTGAATGAAATCTCTGCCATTCCCGATTCATTCCTCCTCGTCCTTGACGATTACCACCTGATTGATTCCAAGCCCGTGGACGAAGCCCTTGCCTTTCTGGTCGAGCGATTGCCGCCGCAGATGCATTTAGTCATTGCCACGCGCGAAGACCCGTCCCTGCCGTTGGCTCGTCTGCGCGTGCGCGGTCAACTGACCGAATTGCGCGCCGCCGACTTGCAGTTCACCCCCGCCGAAGCGACGGAGTTCCTCAACCGCGTGATGGGACTCAACCTCTCCAATGAAGATGTCGCCGCGTTGGAATCCCGCACTGAAGGCTGGATCGCTGGTCTGCAATTGGCGGCGCTTTCCATGCAAGGAAATCAAGACTCCGCCGGTTTTATCAAATCTTTCACGGGCAGTCATCGTTTTGTGCTCGACTATCTGATCGAAGAGGTTTTGGGGCAACAGTCAGACAAGATTCAGGCTTTCCTGTTATGCACTTCCATTCTCGATCGCATGTGCGGCTCGCTGTGTGACGCCGTCCTACTTGACCCCTCCATATCTGGACAAGAGATTCTGGAACATCTCGAACGCGCCAACCTGTTCATTGTCCCGTTGGATCATGAACGGCGTTGGTATCGCTATCATCACTTGTTTGGCGATCTGCTGCGCCAGCGTCTCGGTCAACCGCGGGAACTTGCCGAATACCATCTTCGCGCCAGCGAATGGTACGAGGCAAACGCCGACCTCCCCCAAGCCTTTCACCATGCCCTCGCGGCTGGCGATTTTGAGCGGGCGGCGCGTCTGGCTGAAACAGTCTGGCAAGAGATGGAACGTAGTCTCCAGACGATTGTTTGGATTGACTGGGTGAAAAAACTTCCTAATGAGGTGGTTTTCTCCAAGCCAAAATTGTGTGTCCTGATCGGGCGGGCTTATTCAGACGCTGGAGATATACCAGCCAGCGAAACATATCTGCAAAACGCGGAACGCGGTCTGGCTGACTCGATGGATCAAGACGAGTCAAAATCTCTGGCGGGGATCATTGCCCTGGCTCGCGCGTCCAATGCCCAAAATGAAGGTAACCTGAAGGAAACGGTCAAATACGCAGAGTTATCTTTGCAGTTCATCTCCGAGGATGATAATTATCTCCGCGCTCAAGCCGCCGTCACACTGGGTTTTACCCATTGGGCTACCGGCAACCTGGAAGCGTCCCTCCGCGCCATGTATGCATGGGTGGGGGACATGCAACGATTGGAGAATCAGATATTTGCAATTGCCAGCGCCTTTGCAATTGCTGACATGCAGGTGATATTGGGACGCCTGAGTGACGCCGAAACATCCCTTCGGCAGGCTGTCCAGCAAGCCGCCGCACATGGACGGGAGGCGGAGGTCATCACCGCCCATCATCATTTGGGATTGGCAATGATTGCTTACGAAAAAGGCGACGATGCCGCCTTCGCGCAGTCCCTGCAAACTGCTGCGGACCTGGGTCAGCGGACGACTCTGGTGGATTGGACTCATCGTTGGAATCTCGCCCAAGCCCGCCTCAAAGAATCAGACGGGGAATGGGATGCCGCTCTCCAATCTTTGGACGACGCCCGGAGAGTCTACGTCAAAAACCCGATCCCCATCTTCCAACCCATCGAGGCTCACAAGGCGCGCGTCCACCTCAGACAAGGTCGCTTGGACAAGGCTCAGGCTTGGGCGCGGGAACGCGGGCTCTCGGTCAAGGATGAAGCGAGTTATCTGGGCGAGTACGAACATCTCACGCTGGCGCGAATCCATCTCGCCGAAGGTTCATTCGCTGGAGTCCATGAATTGCTCGACCGCCTGCTGGCATTGGCTGAATCGCAAAAGCGAATGGGGAGCGTGATCGAAATCCTGTTGACGCAGGCGCTCGTCCATCAGGCGCAGGGCGCTCATTCCGAAGCCCTTGCCGTGCTGGAACGCGCGTTGACGCTGACCGAGCCTGAGGGCTACATCCGCGTTTATGTGTATGAAGGCGAAGCCATGCGCTCGTTAATTTCTACTTGGAAGGTTACAAACCGCGCTCATCCATTGCTCGGATATGTGAATCGCATCCTGGATTTTTCCCCGCAATCCAAAATCGTAAATCGAAAATCGAAAATCATCGAGCCTCTTACCGACCGCGAACTTGAAATCCTGCGTCTCATCGCAGAGGGACATTCCAACGCAGAGATCGGTCAGCGGCTGTTTCTGGCGCTCAGCACGGTCAAGGGACATAACCTGCGCATCTTCAACAAACTGCAAGCCGAAAACCGCACCGAAGCCGTCGCCCGCGCCCGCGAGTTGGGTTTGATCTAATCCCCCAAAAACAATACTCCAACCTAATACTTAAGTTGCTACCCGACAGTACCTCCCTGTCGGTATATTGGCGTTGAACATGGACACGCCTCCTCCCCTCTACGAAATCCGAATTGCAGGACACCTGTCCGCGCAATGGATGGATTGGTTCGAAGGCTTAACCGTCACGCTGGAAGAGGACGGCAACACGCTTCTTTCTGGACCTGTGGCGGATCAAGCCGCCCTGCACGGGCTGTTGAAAAAAGTACGTGACTTGGGAATGCCATTGGTCTCAGTCAATCAGGTTCAGTTCGATGAAACCCATCAAGATCATTCAAAACAAGGAGAAATGAAAATGAATTCCATCAAGAAGATAGATACGAAAGTTCTGCTCTCGACCCTCTGGATCGTGGTCATGATCAACATGCTGAAAGCGGACATCCTTTCAGGGTTCATCCCCGCCATGGCGGAGGAGTTAGCAAGGACTTCTGTCAGCGTCGGTGCATCCATTCCTCAATTGATGCTTTTCGGCGCGATTATGGGGCAACTCGGCATTGCTATGATTATCCTATCCCGCGTGTTGAGGTACGAAATCAATCGCTGGGTCAATATCGTCGCGGGCATCGTCACCATTGCCTATATCTGGGTCGGCATGACGACATACCCTCACTACATTGTTATCGCTACGGTGGAGACGCTCTGTCTGCTGCTGATCGTCTGGTTTGCGTGGACCTGGCGCAACGTCGAAGCCTGACCGATTCAAACGAAAAGGAGCCAAAAATGAAAACTCTGCAAAAATCTGGCGGTATCGCCGCGCTGTACATGGCGATCAGCCATCTGATCGGAATTGTCATCTTCCTCGCTGTGCTGGATTATCTCAGCATCACCAACCCTGCTCAAAAAGTTGCGTTGAATGTCGAAAAGCAGACGGTCATCTTCTCGACCAACCTGTTCATGTATGTGTTCTTCGGCTTTGCGCTGATCGTCCTCTCACTGGCGTTGTACGACCGCATGAAATCGGGCGCGCCCGCGCTCATGCAGGTTGCAACTGCAATCGGGATTATCTGGGCTGGTTCGCTCATCGCCAGCGGCATGGCTGCAAACGCGGGACTGGCAACGGTCGTCGCGCTCTATGCCAAAGACCCGAGCCAAGCCGCGTTGACCTTTCAGGCGATTGAGTCCATCACGAACGGGCTGGGTAACGCCAATGGCGAGATTCTAGGCGGATCATTGACGCTGTTGGTCAGTCTCGCCGCGTTGCGGACGGGCGGACTTCCCAAGGGACTGAACATCCTCGGCGTGTTGGTCGGCGCGGTGGGCATCATCACGATCATCCCTGCGCTGAACGACTTCACAGGACTCTTTGGCATCGGACAGATCGTCTGGTTCGTTGGGCTGGGGATCGTTCTGTTGCGTGGCAATTCTGCCAAGACGGTGTAAATGCCTGATATTGAAACTGTCCCGAAGGCTGTCGCACAAGCAACCTATCCTCTTCGGAAGGCCTTCGGGACGTTCTTTTTGGAATACACCCAACGGACGCATAACGATTATCCGGGGCGAGACGAGTAATTCATGACCCGCGTTCCAAACGGGTAGTGTGCATCATGTTGAAAGAAAAACAGCCCTATCAGGGGCTGTCGGAGCGGGAGTATGAAGAGAAATTCCGCCAGCGGGGGATGAATTCCTTGCGGTGCCGCGCCGCCCGCTTGGGGTTTTCGCTGGCTCGCGGTGCGTACCCGGAGCGGCAAAGTCGCTTCCACTGCAAACGGTGTTGGCACACTTTTGACTTGCAAGACTCACTTATATGTAGTAACGGGTTTCACTTCACGGCAGCGAGGATAATTTTGACAACCGTAAAACAGCTTTCCTTTATGTTCACCTTGAGCTACCGTCCGTAAAATCATTGGGATACCGCATTTGGGGCAAACTGGAACTGAACCAGCCTGCTTATTTACGTCTGGCTGTGGCAAAGTGGAAGCGCTAACTTTTTCGCTCACAAATGGAGCGATTTTAGCCGCAATTTCTCTTGAATTGTACTCTCGTTGAACTGGCAACCGCAACAATGGCAAACCAGCCACTTTACAAACGTTTTCTACAAACTCATCGCGTTCTTGTCTATCACTTTGTTTATGGCTTGCATCGTCTAACTCAACACCAAACAATGGCTTCATCGTGACAGAATCGCATATGAGAAAATCTAAATGTTTTTGGGCAATTCTGTTGAAGTAAGCGACATTTTCATGTGGGCGAGCCACAAAGAAAACATCAGCCAATCTTACTTTTGACTGAATTGTTAATCGTGCGCCAACCAGAGAGGAAAGAACTTTATAAAACGAAAACTCTGCTGGAGAAAGAAAATCATCACGCAGGCGATACGGAAGTGCTTTAGACGTTGTTTCTCTTTGCGAGCGTTTCAAAAAAGGAAAAATGATACTCAAACAACCTGATTTCTCTTTTGCAACTGCCATGTTTAGATTTTATCTCCCAAAATTTACTTTGATTTGCAAGGGCGTGCCAGTGGATTGCCTTATTCGCTGGTGGGCGGGACGGGACCGCACCATTGTAACGGAGCCAACTTCAAGCCACGCAAACTACCCGAAAACGCGCAGAGTTCCACTAGCTGCGTGCACGCTGTGTTAGCCACCGTTCTTATGGGTTGGATATGTCGTTTGAATTTCACTCAATGTACTCTTGCTAAGGGCAAAACTAATTCTTAGCCTTTTCTCGCACAGCATCTACTAGATTTTCATAGGGTTGAAGCTCTGGAAGTCCAAGTTCATTCTGATTATGGAATGAAGTCAGTGCGTCAATCAATTCTCGTATGGTTGTTGTCGATTCAACAACTTTGGAAACCCAGTCTTTATTTCATTCGTTTCCGACTGCTCGAATGAACGACGCAATAATTCTGTGTACTCTTGAATAATCGTCAATTCACGAAGAGATTCCGAACGCAAAATCTGTAATTTTCGCTCGGCAGGTTGATCTCTAAAAGAAAACCTAAAGGTATCGAAGTTTGACATAATTTTCAAAGAGGTGACTAACGAGACTGTCGAAAAAGACCTTTTTTCAAAGCCGCGCCGCCGGGCGGAATGACTTTTTCACTGTGTTGGGATTATACCCCCGCCATTTTCCCGCTTGGGAGGGCTAATTCAGCCTCCCGTTGGTTGGGCGGTTGAAGGGACGACTGGGGGAAATCACACGCGCTGATTACGACGGCAGCGGCTATTTGAGTGAGCTTTTGCCTATTGTTACGGGTAAGTTTGTAAAAAGCCCATAACTTTAGCCGCTCCCCAAAAACAGCATGTGCGGGAGATGCTGGTGTTCATGGTACACTAACAATAGAAGAAAATGAAAGGGTCATATTTACGTCAAATGTCGAGTAACCCCACAGCAACGGCTGTCGCTTGCGCCAACATCGCCTTTATCAAATACTGGGGCAACCGTGACAGCGCCCTCCGCCTGCCTGTCAACGGCTCGATTTCGATGAACCTCGAGGGCTTGGTCACGCGCACGACGGTCAGTTTCCAGCCCTCTCTGCCGTTCGACGAATTGGTCATCAACGGGCGCGAGGTGACCGGTCTCGGCTTGGAGCGCGTTTCCACCATCCTCAATCTTATCCGTGAGATGGCGGGCATCCAAGAGCGGGCGGAGGTCATCACTGAAAACAACTTCCCATCCGGTGCAGGGATTGCCTCCTCCGCCTCGGCGTTTGCGGCGCTGGCATTGGCGGGAAGCCGGGCGGCTGGACTGAAACTGACCGAGCCTGAACTCTCGCGTCTTGCCCGGCGCGGCTCCGGTTCCGCTGCGCGCTCCATCCCCGGCGGTTTCGTGGAGTGGCAGGCGGGAACGGGCGATGAAGACTCGTTTGCCTTTTCCATCGCCGCGCCCGAACATTGGGAACTGGCGGACTGCGTGGCGATTGTCAGCGCCTCGCACAAGAAGACCGGCTCCACAGAGGGACATGCCCTCGCGCCGACCAGCCCGCTTCAAGAAGCGCGGGTGGCGGATGCGCCTCGCCGCCTCGACCTGTGCCGGCGCGCCATTCTCGAGCGCGACTTCGCCGCCCTTGCCTCCATCGTGGAACTTGACTCGGACATGATGCACGCGGTGATGATGACCTCCTCGCCCGCGCTGCACTACTGGCAGCCCGCCTCGCTAAGCGTGATGCAGGCGGTGCGTCAATGGCGGGGGGAGGGACTGCCCGTCTGTTACACCGTGGATGCGGGTCCGAATGTGCATGTGCTTTGCCCGAAAGCAGAGGCGGCGGGCGTGGAAAAGAAATTGCGTGAGATAGGGGGAGTGGTGGACGTGTTGAAAGCGGGAGTCGGCGGCGCGGCAAAGATCGTCAATGGAGATTAATTAACCTGAATTCGGGATAAGGCTTTTAAATCGTCCCGAAGGCTTTTGACGCAGCGGGTTCGAGAGCCGAATCAGCCTTCGGGACGCTTATCCCGAACTGACGTTAATTACTCACTTTACGCGGTAGCGCGAGATTTTGTATTTTTCCCAATTACTCTGACAAAACCAGTGCGGTATCTGCCATGCCCGCATGGACGCTATTCGTACAAAGTCCCGCCTTGGCGGGACTAGTCCGCTTGAGCGGACTTGGCAGGAATAGCACGGGGGTTAATCCCCGTGCGGTGCCAAGAGCAGGGGATTGTTAATCTGCAACATGTCGCCTGAAACCGCGAGATGAATCTCGCGCTACCGCGTAACATCAGTTACTTAAACACAAAGGACACGAAAGGCGCCAAGGCTTCAAGAAAAGCCATTGTGCTTCGTGTCCTTTGCGATGAAACGGTCTTATTCCACCGAAATCAAAAACTGATAGTGGGGCTGTCCGCCCTCCTGTACTTCCACTTCTGCCGAAGGATATTTTTCCCGTACCATGTCGGCGATGCGGTGCGCCTCCGCGTGCGGCATATCCTGACCGTAAAAGAGCGTGATGAGTTCATGCTCGCCCGCCTCGGCTTTCTCCAGCAGGCTCAGCACACCGTCTTCGATTGTCTCGGCAGAAGCGACCAATTTGCCGTCGAGCAGGGCAATGACCTGCCCCTCTTTCACGTTTACCCCGTCAATCTCCACATTCCGCACAGCGACCGTGATTTCGCCGCTCTTGACCATGCTCAGGGCTTTGGTCATCTTCTCGGCGACCGCACCCAGTTCCCCGTCCGGTTGAAGCGCGAGCATGGCGGCGAGTCCCTGCGGGACGGTTTTGCTTGGCACCACCGCCACCTGCTTCACGGTCACTTCCTTTGCTTGATTCGCCGCCATGATGATGTTCTTGTTGTTCGGCAGGATGATCACCTTATCGGTCGGCAGGTTTTCGAAGGCGGCAAGGATGTCCTGCGTGGAGGGATTCATCGTCTGCCCGCCTGCCACCACCGCCGCCGCGCCGAGGCTCGCAAAGATGCGGCTCAGCCCGTTGCCCGGCGAGACCACCACCACCGCAATCTGTCCCGGCTCCACCGCCGTAAAATTGATTGTCTGCTGTTTGCTCTTTTGGATGTCGTCCATTTGTGCCAGCAGGTTTTCCATTGCCACTTTGGTGATGGTGCCGATGCCCATGATGTAATCAATCGGCTCGTAGCGTTTTTCCAGCGGCACGTGGATGTGCATGCGGTACATGCCTTCGCCCTCGCCCACCTGAATGGACGTGCCCATCTCCTCCAGCCGCCGATAAAACGATTGCAGTTCGAAACGCTCGCCGGGGAAGAAATCCACCACCACCTCGTAATCCTGTCCCTCTTCCACTTCCTGCAGAGCGTTTTCAAAGTTCATCGCGGAAAGCGGCTGGACGCTCGCCAGCGGCGTATCCAGCGGCTCGCCATAGACGTGCCGCAGCATACCTTCCAGGATGAAGAACAGTCCCTTGCCGCCCGAATCCACCACGCCAGCCTGTTTGAGGACGGGGAGCAGTTCGGGAGTCTGTGCGACCGTCTCATCTGCCGCCCGCACCACCTCCTCGAGGATGCCAATCGCGTCTTTTCCGGACCTCCAACCTGCCTCTGCGCCCGCCGCCGCTCCCTTGGCGACGGTGAGAATCGTCCCCTCCACCGGCTTGACCACGCCCTTATACGCCGTATCGCGCGCCTCGGCAAACGCCTTCACCATCGTCTCGGCGTCGAGCGTTTCATGGTCTTGCACGCCGCGCGCGAACCCGCGCCATAACTGTGAGAGAATGACGCCTGAATTGCCGCGCGCCCCCATCAACGCGCCTTTGGCAACCATGCCTGCCATCCTCCCAAAATGCTTCTCGCCCGAATCCTTGATTTCGTTATATGCCGAGGTCAGCGTGAGGAGCATGTTGGTGCCGGTATCCCCGTCGGGGACGGGAAACACGTTGAGCGAATTTACAATCTGCTGATTGGTGCGGAGCCAGAGCATGCCCGCCTCCACCAGTCGTTTCAGCGATTGACCGTCAATTTTTGCTTTGCGGAGTTTTTCCACGCGCGCGGGATTCATTGCCATTTCGTTTTCTTGTCTCCTAGTCGTTATTGCTGATGCGCAGTCCCGCCACGTGAACGTCCACCCGATTCACTTTCAGCCCCAGCGCCTTTTCCACATGATAGCGCACTGTGTTCTTCACGCTTTCCGCCACGCTGTTGATGCGCGTCCCGTATTCGACAATGATATGCACTTCAATGTTGATGTTCTCGCCGTCATACTCCACTTTGACGCCCTTTGACGGCTCGCGTGTGATGGATTTGACGATGCCATCCGCCAGGTTCATCGGCGCAAGCCCCACCACACCGTAGGATTGGAGCACGGCGTGATAAGCAATGGTCGCCACTGCATGCGGGGAGACGTGAATCCCGCCCAGAGTTGTCGTTTCTTCGCCCATGGTTTCCTCTCATTGGTTGTCAGTGCGAGTGCAGGCTGCGAAGCAATCTTCCACCTGATCGGGCGATTGTTTCGAGAACACCTGCAATCACATCCTGCATATTTTAACATCTTGCCTGCCAAAAGGTCACGTGATAAAATGGCGTGCCTTTACGGAAGGCATCGTACTGGAATTATAGCAAGAAAGGAAGTTATCACAATGGCTAAATGCGCACACTGTGGAAAATCCACAACCTTTGGGCACAACCGCTCCTTCTCCCAACGCGCCACCAACCGCACGTTCAAACCGAACCTGCAGAAGACGCTGGTGCTCGAAAAGGGGCGCAAGGTGCATAAACTGCTCTGCACCAAGTGCATCAAGGCGATGGCAAAATCCGCCGCCTAAGGATTTCCCCCCACCACAAGAGTCACGGCGCGAAGCGTGCCGTGATTTTTGTTTTAACCGCAGTTTCCATACCATGTTGTCGGTCGTCCGACGCTGGAGAGCGCCTCTTACACTGCGACGCAGCGGACGTTCTCTAACGTCCGCTTACGGTTGGTGTTGTCCGCTGGTGGGGGAGTTGGCAGGAAAAACCCAAAGCGCAGAATCCGCTTTCGGGGCTGAATCCCTGTGGGCGAGGCGAATGCCCTCGCCCGTCCGCCTGCATGCAATGCTGGGCGTTTTATTTTTTGAAGATACAATCTAATGTACCACCTTTTTTCGGGTCGTCTAGTTTACAAAGTCTAAACTTCACTAATGAAGTCTGAACCCATTTCCCATCTATATTTTTATTCCTATCGCTCAAACGCACCCAATAGCCATTTTCGTCTTGTCTATCAAAAAAATAACAACCATCTGATAAAGGACTGCCCCGATTGCCTGACGGAACATCATATACATAAGCGTTAGAACTTTCTATGCAACCTTCAATGCGTGGAAAATATTTTTGTCGTAAGGTAGCATATCCTAAAGAAGTAAGGGAGATTGCTACAGTGGCGAATATAGCAAATTGACTCAAAAATTTCAAAATTTTTTGTCTACGAATCTGCGATAGAGTTAGCGTTTCATTGCTAGCATGGTCTTTCGCTTCAAAACCTTTTTCTATTAATTTTATGATAATAGCCGCTACAACTGTTGTTAGAACGCCGTTGAAATCCATAGTGAAAATAATTTCTCCTTATGAATTGTTTGTTCAGTTGTCAAAATTCTATTTTTATAGACAAAGGTCGAGCTATGAATTTGTAAGATAGATTAATGTATTGAACACGCCTTTACTTGAGTTACATTCAAACTCCCAATATGTTTTCAGCGTACACAAGAGCGTACGGTGAGTTAACCACTGATGTTATGCAGTTTATTCGTACCGCGACATTTTAATTTTTCCCAATTATTCTGACAATACCAGTGCGGTATCTGCCATGCTCACACGGACTTGGCAGGAATAGCACGGGGGTTAATCCCCGTGCGGCGCCAAGAGCAGGGGGGGCAGGTTAAATTGTTAATCTGCAATATGTCGCTTGAAAACGCGAGATAAATCTCGCGCTACGGATTGCGTATCGCATCCTTTAGGGCCCTAACGCCTTCCACAGTCCCCTTTGGATGTTTGAAGACGGCAGTTGCCGCTACAAAGGCAGTTGCCCCCGCCTCCCGTAGTTTTCCGGCGTTCTCCGTTGTGATGCCGCCGTCCACCTCCAGCCAGGCGGAGGAGCCGATGGCATCCAAGCGGCGGCGGACTTCCGCCACCCGCGCAACAGACTGCGGGATGAACGCCTGCCCCGAAAACCCCGGGTTGACGCTCATCACCAATACCAAATCCGCCTCGCTCAAAACCGCCTCCAGCGCCCCCACAGGAGTACCCGGATTCAACACCACCCCCGCCTTGCATCCCAACGCTTTGATTTGCTGCAGCGTGCGGTGCAAATGCGGACAGGTCTCCACATGCACGCTGAGGGTGGTTGCGCCGGCTTTGGCAAACGCCTCCAAGTGACGCTCCGGCTGCTCGATCATCAGATGCACATCCAGCGGCAGGCGGGTGATGCGTTTGCAGGTCTCGACGATGAACGGTCCCATGGTGATGTTGGGGACGAAGTGACCATCCATCACGTCCACGTGAATCCAGTCTGCGCCGGCGGCTTCACAGGCGCGAATCTCCTCGCCGAGCCGGGCAAAGTCGGCGGAGAGGATGGAGGGGGCGAGGATGGCAGAGGTCATGGAAGAAGCGGCGAAGGGTCAGCGCGGGTTGTAGAGGATGAAGATCCAAATCCAGAATGGAATCAATCCGAGGACGGCGATGAGCGCCAGCAGACTCAGCCCGATGGTCGCCCAGTCTATTTCGGGGATATAGACTTCGGGGATTTCGATTTCGGGCAGAGTGATGGCAGGTTTGTCGTTGGTTGGAGAAGGCGGAGGCTGGGAGACCGGTTCTTTGTAAGCGTTAACCGCCTCCGGGGTCAGGCTGAGCGCCGGGGTGGGGGGTGTCTCGCGCTGGGTGCCGAAGCGCAGCAGGACGCGCCCAAGTTGATCTGCTGTGCGGTAGCGGGCGGAGGGTTCCTTCGAGAGGACTTTGAGGATGATTTCTTCGAGGGCGGGGGGGATGTCGGGAACGTATTCGCGCGGCGGGATGGGATGACTTTCGAGGTGCAGGCGGGCGAGTTCCTGGCTGGTGGGGGCGTTGAAGGGCAGCGCGCCGGTGATCATTTCGTACAGCACGATGCCCAGCGAATAGACATCGGAGGCGGGCGAGGGTGCCTCGCCGGCGGCTTGCTCCGGCGAGAAGTATTGCGGCGATCCCCACACCACGTCGGCGCGTTCGCCGGGCATGATGGTGGAGAGGGCGCGGGCGATGCCGAAGTCGGTCACTTTGAGCCGCCCGTCGGGAGTGACGATCATGTTGTGCGGCTTCACATCGCAGTGGACGAGCCCGGCGCGGTGAGCGTAGCCGATGCCGGCACAGGCTTGGACGATGAGGGGAATGGCTTCCTCCACCGGGTAACGCCCGCGCTGGCGCAGGACGGTCTTGAGGTCCTTGCCGGGGATATGTTCCATGACGATGTAGAGTTGGTCATGGTCGAAGCCGAAATCGTGGACGGTGACGATGTTGGGGTGCGAGAGGTTGGCTGCGGCGCGCGCCTCCATTTTGAAGCGTTCCTGAAAGCCGTGTTCGGCAGAGTAATGCTCATGCAGGATTTTGATGGCGACGGTGCGTTCGAGCATGAGGTCGCGCGCGCGAAACACGTCTGCCATGCCGCCGGTGCCGATGCGTTCCAGCAGTTGATAGCGGTTGTTGAGGACTGCGCCTTCTTCCATGATGGCGAGGATTATATCATTTGCGCAGGTTATAATCCCTCTCATGCGAAGCGCAGTCATCATCTACAACCCTGCGGCGGGACGGTTCAACGTCAAGCCATTCATCAAATCCGCTGTGCGGACGCTGGAAGCCGCCGGCTGGCAGGTGGACGCGGCAGAGACTCTCAGCGGCGCACACACCATCGAGCTGGCAAAGCAGGCTGCGGCGGAGAAAAGAGAGGCGGTCTTTGCCGTCGGCGGCGACGGCACCATCGGCAACGTGGTCAACGGCTTGATGGGCAGCGAAACGGCGCTGGGCGTCCTGCCGGCTGGCACGGCGAACGTGTGGAGCATCGAATTGGGGCTGCGTCCCTTTGCGTGGACTCATCCCTGGACCTTGAAACAAAACGCCGCCCTGCTTGCCCGCGCCCCCATCCATTCGGTGGATGTCGGCACGTGCAACCAGTATTCGTTCATGATGTGGGCGGGCATCGGGCTGGATGCGCTGACCGTTCACAACCTCGAGCCGCGCGTCCGTCTCGAAAAATTTTTCACCCTGCCCGAATACGCGGCAAAGACCATCTGGCAGGCGCTGCAGTGGAACGGCGTGGAGCTGCGCCTGTGGGCAGATGGCGTGGAGGTGGAAGGGCATTACATCGTGGCGGTCGCCACCAACATCCGCCATTACCTCGGCGGGCTGGCGGAACTTTCGCCCGACGCCTATCTCGACGACGGACTGCTCGACATCTGGCTCTTCAGCGGCAACCATCTGGGCGACGCGCTGCGTCATGCCTATAACATGTGGCGCGGGCATCACATCAGCGCGCAGGATGTCCGCCGCATCACGTTCAACAGTCTGCGCATCGAGAGCGCCTCGCCGTTCTGGATTCAAACCGACGGCGAACCGCGCGGCTCTGCCCAAAGCGCCGAAATCAAAATCCACACACGCGCCCTGCGGATGCTCATGCCGCCGCACGGTTTGGAATTATTGAAACACAGGTAAACATGGACGCTCGTCAACTGTTCAACAAATGGGTCATCTTCGGAGCGCTCGCTCTGGCAGGACTATTGCTGCTCATCACTATTTTTTCGATCGGATGGACCACCCCGCCTCAATCCTCCGACGTGGGGTTTGCTCCTGCCTACCTGACCATTATCCCCGCCCCAACCGCCACTCCCAATGTCACGCCGACAGCGACCATTGATCCCTTTGCCCCCTCCGCCACGCCGACGGGACTCGCCATAGGCGGCTACGCTCAAATCACCGGCACCGGCGGCGACGGTCTGCGCATCCGTTCTGCGCCCGGTTTGACCGGCGAACCGGTCTTCCTCGGTTTGGATTCGGAAGTCTTCCTCGTCAAAGACGGTCCGCGCGAGGCGGATGGGTATGTGTGGTGGTACATCGTGGCTCCCTACGACGAGAATCGCGCCGGCTGGGCGGCGGCGGATTTTCTCACCTTCATCCCCGCGCCATAAAAATCAGGATTCACCACAGATAAACACAGATAAACGCCGATTCTAAAAAACTGTTGCTGCAATGTTGCCCAGTCTTTTTTTCTGTGTTCATCGGCGGTTAAACGAATTTCACAACCCTTTTCTAGCCACCCGACACTTTTATTTTGGGGGACGCAGAGGAACGCTGATTTAGTTTTTTTGCGTTTATCTGCGTTTTTCAGCGTCCCAGTTGAAAACTGTCAGGTCGCTAGACCCCTTTTCTTAGAGTCTTTTTTAGAGCACCTGACCTTCTTCCCTTTTCAAAAACCGTCCCATCCCCCGCCTGCCTTTCCACTCGCTGCCATCCACAATCAACTGCCCGCGCAGGAAAACCTTTTCGGGGTAGCCGGTCAACTCCCAGCCTTCGTACAGGTTGTAGTCCGTGCGCTGGTGCGACATTGCCACCCCATACTTCACCTTTTTTTCGGGGTCCCAAATCACAACATCCGCATCGGAGCCTTCGAGCAATGCGCCCTTGCGCGGATAGAGACCGAAAATCTTTGCGGGGTTCGTGCTCATGTACGCGACAAATTGATTCGCGGTAATCCTTCCACTCCGCACGCCCGTTGTCCATAGCACAGGCATACGGTCCTGGATGCCCGGCAGACCGTTTGGGATTTTGGTGAAGTCGTCTCTGCCCAATTCTTTGCCGGGGATGGCAATCTCGCTTCCTTCATAGACGATGGGCTTGGTCCCGTCGAAAAAGAACGGACAATGATCCGTGCCGACCGTCTGCAAAATGCCCTGCGATAATCCCTCCCACAAACGGGCGTTATCCTCCTTCGTGCGCATCGGCGGGGAGCAAATCCACTTTGCGCCGTCGGGTCTGCGCAAGTCGTCCACCGTGAAGAACAGATATTGCGGACACGTTTCCCCCATCACTTTGACGCCGCGTTCGCGCGCGTACTTGAGCATATCCACTTCGCCAGCGGTGTTCATGTGGACGATATAGACCGGCGCATCTGCCGCGGACGCCATGCCTGCCACCCGCAAAAGGGACTCCGCCACCCCCCAGGCAGGACGCGTCCGCGCGTGCCATTCGGGCGTGGTGTGACCGGCGGCTAATGCTTGTTCCGTCAACACTTCGATGACATCGCCGTTTTCGCAGTGCGCCATGACCAACATGCCGTTGTCGCGCGCAATTTGCATGGCGCGGAAGATACTGCCGTCGTCGAGGCGCAGGCGTCCGTTATAGGCGGTGAAGACCTTGAGCGTGGTGATGCCCATCTCACGCAGGGAGGGAATTTCCTTTGCAATCGCCTCATTGAACTTCGTCAGGTTCATGTGGAAGGAATAGTCAATCGCGGCTTTTTCCGCCATCTTCATCCAGATGTCCACCGAGTATTTGAAATCACCCTCACCCCCATCCTCTCTCCCATTGGGAGAGGGGCGAGGGGTGAGGGGAACAAAGTCCATGACTGTGGTCGTTCCGCCGAACGCCGCGGCTTTGTGACCGGTGTAATGGTCGTCTGAGGAGACCGTGCCAAACATGGGAAGGTCGAGGTGCACATGCGGGTCCACGCCGCCGGGCAGGATGAGTTTGCCGGCGGCGTCAATGATGTCGGCGCTGGGATGCTGCAGGTTCTCGCCGATTTTTGAAATGGTCTCGCCTTCGATGAGAATGTCCGCCTGAAAGGTTTGGGAGGCGGTTATGAGCGTGCCGTTTTTGATGAGTTTTGCAGTCATGTTCCTCCTGCATAATTATTCAGTCCGCCCCGACGTTAACGTCGGGGTTACATTTTACGAAGCCGCCTAAAGGCGACTTGAGCCTGCAAAGCAGGCTTCGTACCTGAGAGCGGAGATTAATCTCCGCGCGCTATCTCCACAATTCAAAAGCCATTTGTTTGACCTTCGGACGGCGTTCGGCACGGGCGGCAAGCAAAATGGAGCGCCCGAGGGGGGTGCGGGTGGAGACGATTTCTCCGCCGCCGATGTATTTTTTCCAGTATTTTGCAAAGACTTCGACGCGCTCTTTGCGGCTTGCGATGATTTTAGGAACGGGATGATACGCAGGCGGATACATGCCTGTCTCGCGCACAAACTGTCGAATGGGCTGCCAGAGGAAGCGCAAGCCGAGATTGGGCAGCCGGTCTTCGGTGCGACGGATGAGATAGCGCTGGTTGACCACGGGCGCGAAGATTTCCTCCAGCGCAGTAATGAAGGTCGTCGCGTCTTCGGGCGAGGCGTAATCGAGCATAATATTGTACACGGAGCGGTCTTCGGTCACGCGCACATAATCACTGGAGAGCCTGCGGCTGATGAGGTCCAGTTCGCGCAGGGTTTCTACCAGCGCCCGCGCCACGTCCATCAGGATCGCGTCGGGGACTTGTTCGGCGAAGAGCTTTTTTCCTGCCCGAATCAGGTTGCGGATGTTGAACCCGATGGAGAGAAGCAATGCCGCCGGGAAGATGATGACCAGGCAGGTCAGGTCTGCGAAAACCGTCACCCTGAGTCCAGTGAATAGCAAAACAAGGAAGGTTTGCACAAACGCCGCAAGGGCGTTCACTACCACCGCTTTGAGCGTGTTTTGCAACGTGAACGCCGTGCGGATTTTCAGGTCGCGCGCCTCAATCGAAGTGGCGCGGTAGGTGAAGTTGCTGTAATCTTCGCCCACGCCCCATAGGTCGTAGACCTTGTCGCGGAACATCGTCTGCCGAATCATGTGGCGGTTGTGTTTGCCAAAGTTCAGACGTTTCAAACCCGGCAGGTGTATCAGGTCTTGAACCAGTTCAGGGCTGACGTGCAAAATTCCCTTCGAGATTTGATTCGGTGAATCGTTGCGGACGAAGCGCCTGCCATCCGACGAAACAGGAGGCTGGTTGAGCGCCGCGTTGAAAGTTTGGAGCGCCTCATCCAACTGGCTGCGGATGACAATTCCCCAATATTGTTCATGTCGCTTGAGGAAGCGATTGAAGTCCACATCGCCGCGCTCGAACTCTTTGCTGACGCAGACCACGTCCCAATTGTGGGCAACTTTGCGCTTCCAGTTTGGGTCGAGGCGGATGGTACGTCCGCGCAACTGCTGAACCGACGTGCTGGTCGTGACGCTGGTTAGGTCAATCAGCGTGTTGAGCGAGAGCGAGTCCCAGCCCTCGCCAAAGATTCCGCGCGTGCCAATCAGGCATTTGACCACGCCACGGTCAAAGAGGGCGGTCATCATCCGCACATATGTTTGGGATGACCAGTCGCGCCCGTCGCCGACGACTTCCATTACGGCTTCGTCTTTTGTGTTTTTCAGCAGGCAGGCAGCGCGGAAATTTTTCTCTTTGAAATATTTGGCGAATTCGACCAGCAGTTCTTCCTTGTTCGCGGCGGGAATCAAAAACGATTTACCAGTCACCAGCACGGGGTTGAGGTGGCGCACCTCGCTGTGCGAAACCAGCAGGCGGAAGGCGCGTACCGCGCTGCCCGCGTCCGCTTCCAACACGCCGCGTAGGCGCGGAATGCCCGTCCCAACTTTCTCGAAATCAGTCACCACCGCGGCGCGGAGTTTTTCACCCATCGCCCGCGACTCTGCTGCGAGGATGTGCGCCACCGCATGGTCTTTCGCCTCAGAGAAGGTCAGCACCAAATCGCCGGGGGAACGCGTCTGGCTGATCCCGCGCTCGGTCAGGGTCAAGCCGAAGGGCAACAGCACTTTGCGAAGATGTTGCAGCAGTTCGTGGTCGTCCTTGCTGGGGCTGGTCTTCAAAATATCCAGCCCGTAGCGTTCGAGCAGGTTGAGCCAGTCCTCCATTTCCATTGGGTCGCTGGCTTCGATCGGAATGGGAAGATTTTGGGGCAGGGGAATTTGATTCGCGTGCAGGAAGCGAGCCGATGCCAACGTCACGAGCGGATTCTCGTCCCAATATGTTTGCCAAACGACGGCTGGGTCGGACGCGTTGGGCGGAATCTCGATCACACGCTGAGTCCACGCCCTAAAGTTGGGGTCTTGCGTCAACAATCGAATCGCCGCCTCGAACTCGGTTTGAATCTTTTTGAGGTATTCGGTTTCGCGCGGAGTTGGCTTGACGAGGTACACCAAATCGCGGTACGGGGCGAGGTCGCCTTCCTTGACCACGGCGGGAGTTGGCACTTCAAAATCCACGTCACCGAGCAGGCTGTTGTAGTTTTCATATTCAGCGTCGTTTTCGGGATCGGGCAGGGTGGCGGTCAGACCGATGACTCGCGGCACCTGAATGCGGCTGATGAGATAACGCAGGACGATTGCCCAATAATCGAGCAGATGATGGCACTCGTCCAACACGATGGTTTTGACTCCATAGGCAACCAGTTCGTCAATCAACTTGCGGGCATTCGGGTGCAAAAAGTGGGCGATGTCTGCATTGGGTTCCTGCAACAACTTCTTGCGAATGCGGTTGGTGTACTTCAAAACTTCCTTTTGATATTCGGCGGGGTTGTTGGCTTGCAGGGTCGCCTGCCGCACCTCTGCCGCGACCAAGTCCTTCGCCTGCCCGTCGTGGACGAGGTTTTCCTTCCACAGCAAAAGCGCCGCTTCGCGCAGTTGTTTGCGCGCCTGTATCGGCGTGGAAATCAACTGGTAGGTGAAGATGTGAATCGGCGCACGCTGGTTTGCATCCATGCTGGCGAACTGCGAAATGGTCAGCGGCGGCTGGAGAAACATGCCCAGTTTGTCGAACCATTGTCCCTGAATGGTGGTCGTGGGCGCGAAGACGACGGCGGGCGCGTCGAACTGTCGAATCAACTCCAACCCGATGATGGTCTTGCCCGAACCTGGCGGCGCGACGATGTGATATTTGTGGTCTTTTTGTTGCTCGACGATTTGTTCCAATATCATGCGCTGATATTTTCGGAACGGGAAGCGGAAGGAAAGCTTCTCGAACATGGCTATTCTCGTATCCCCAGCAGCGCCATCAACACATCGGGCGGAATATCTGCTTCGGGGAGGTCGGTTTTGTAGAGTTGACTGTTTTCCGCCCGTTCGCGCAGGGAGCGCCAGAGGAGATGACGTTCGTCGCCGTCCACCACCAGGTCGTTCAGGGATTGGGCTTTCAGCAGGTATTCGCCGGTGGTGTAGAGGAAGGTCAGCCGCTTCCATTTGTCTGCGCGGATGGGTTGGGGGAGTTTTTCCAGTGCGCCAATTTGGATTTTGTAATACTCCTCCCGCGCGCGGGGATGATCGGCTTCGTCCTTGAGCAGTTCGGCGCGCGTGGTCAGTTCGTGTCCGCGCACCTCGGTGACGTATTCGATCTGTCCGCCGCGTTTACCAAAGGATGAGGGCTGGTAAAAAGCCAGGTAGTCCACGGCGACAACTTTCGGGGCGGTGCGAAGCGGGATGCGGTACCAGCCGAGCAGCCGCGCGATTTCCAAGTCACGAGGAGAGGGGAGGAGGCAGACAAGGATGAGGGAGGAGGGGGAAAGGGTCATGCGAAGGGGGGAGTGGAAAGTGGAAAGCAGTGATTGAATTTTACTCGCTGCTTTCCACTTTCCATGAAATTAAAGGTTATTTTTCGGGAACGGGTTCAAAGGGACTGATGCGGTGGATTTTCGCAATCAGTTTTTCCCGCTCGGCTTTTGCCGCCGCTGCCAGTTTCTTCTTCAACTTTTTGATTTTTTCGCGGCGGTGCCGCCTTCGCAGGAGTTCATGTCGGCGTCGAACGCGATAACCCATACGGCACCTCCAATTTTCAAGGTTGGAGAAAATTTTAAAAACCGCGCTGGCAGGTTGTCAAGGGAAATTAAATCAATCCAACTTCCTTGTTGAATTCGATAATCAGTTCGTCAATCTCGTCTGCTTGCTTTTGCACGTCGGTCCAATAATTCGGCTCGTACCACTGTTGTTGAATTTCTTCGTAGGTTTTGCCCTGCTGTTCGACCCAGGTGTAGTATTTCAGGTTGTGGACGCGGCGGCGGTCGGTGTAGCGCAGTTCGAGCAGGTTGTCGGTGGATTGACCGTGCAGGTAGTGGGCGAAGTCGGCGGCGGCATCGCGTTCGGTATATTCGCCGTATTCTTCCCTCATCTCGTGCAGACGCGAGCGGTAGAGGTCCATTGAGTCGGTCAGCACGGTGAGCATGATGTCGTCCTCGCCCATCTCGTAGTATTTGGCGGTTTTGATGCAGGAGAGTACGTTGGAAATCCCCGAAAAGCCAAGCAAGTCGAGTTGATTGACCACCGCTTCGGGGACGCCTTGTTCGACCAGATAGGCGCGCCCGCTTTCCTCGTTGAACAGGCGGGCAAGGTTGACCACCGCGTTATCGTCAATGGCGACGACGACATCGGTGTTTTTGACGTTGTGAATCCATGGGACGTGTTTGTCGCCGATGCCTTCGATGCGGTGTGCGCCGAAGCCGTTTTCGAGCAGGGTGGGGCATTGCAGCGCTTCGCTCGCGACGATTTTGCTGTCGGGGAACAATTGCTTCATGTAGTCGCCGCTGGCAATCGTTCCGGCTGAGCCGGTGGCAGACGCCATGCCGCGGTAGCGGTCGCGCGGACCCATGACCTGCTTCAGCACTTCCTCCATCGCGTGCCCGGTCACTTCGTAGTGCCAGAGATAATTGCCAAACTCTTCGAACTGATTGAAAATCATCAAGTCCTGACCAGACTTGCGAAGTTCCCAGCACTTGTCGAAGATTTCCTTGACGTTGGATTCGGAGCCGGGGGTTTTGATGACTTCTCCCGCCACGCTGGCAAGCCAGTCGAAGCGTTCTTTGGACATGCCTTCGGGCAGGATGGCGATGGAGTCGCACGCCAACAAAGCGGAGTCGTATGCGCCGCCGCGGCAGTAATTCCCTGTGGAGGGCCAGACCGCTTTCTGTGTGGTCGGATCGAACTGACCTGTGACCAGCCGCGGGACGAGACAACTGAACGCCGCCCCGACCTTGTGCGCGCCGGTTGGAAACCACTTGCCAATCAGTGCAATGATGCGCGCCGGGACTCCCGTCAGCGTGGAGGGAAGCTCGAGGAAATTGACTCCCTCGAAGGTCCCGCCGGAGGCGGTGGGCTGATTGTGCCAGTTGATGCGGAAAAGGTTACGAGGGTGAAGGTCCCACAGCCCAATGTTTTTCAATTCTTCCTTGATTTTGGCAGGAATTTTCGAGGGGTCTTTCATCTGGGCATAGGTGGGGATGATGATGTTGCGCTCGCGGGCGCGCTGAATGGCTCGCGCGCGCCGGTCAGAATGCACAGTCAGGTCAATGATGGTCATGGTTCCTCCTGAAATTTGTCTAACAATTGCATTATACTCTCGCAGGAAACTGCACAACCATTTTATCGGTAGACAATTATCGCGAGAGGAGAAAACATGAAGTCCACAAAAGCAGGCGCAATATCTGGTTGCGTCATCTGGTTTATCGTTTTTGGACTTCTTGGCTCTTGTTTGGTCCCGGCAGGGATGATGATTGGGGGATTCACATGGATGACGGATTTCGCTGTGCAAACCCTCGAACCGCTGATTTGTCCGCATGGGACGACTGCCAAATTCCGCACGTATGCAACGACTACAAACGATGAGTTCGGCACCCCCCAACCCAGCACCGCCTATGTGATGCAGTGTGTGGATGCGAATGGTGATGTGGTCAAGGAGGACCCGGTTGCTTATGCGTTCATTTGGGTTGGAATCTTTGCAGGGATTGGGTTGGCTGCATCCGCCGTACTGGCGTTTGCGCTTGCCGCGCCGGCCGGGGTATTGGTTTCAAGAGCATTGAATCGAAGGCAAAAAGGCATGATGGCGGAAAACATCGAGCCAGAATGAAATTGGCTCAGACAGTTCTTGATGTTTTTTGTCACAGCAAATTTGTGACGCGTATTGCAAGGTTGTAAACTCCTTTTAATGCAACGCCTTCCGATTTGTTGTATGATGATGGCAACAGAAAGGAGGTACCCATAGAGACTCCACCGGAAATCTTCGCTCACGGAAGGACCGGGAAGCCTTGAGCTGGTCAAAAGCAGGAGTACGGCTTTAGCACCAGACGTTCCCCTAACGAAAGGAAGGCGCACATCCCCCGCTCCTTTCCGCCATCTTAATAGTACGTTTCCTTCGACGGATGGGCATTCCCGCAACGGGTTTCTCATCCGTCTTTTTTATTTTTCTTTACCGTATACAGAAACCCTAAAGGTCTGCTTTCCCTTCGTGAATTTGAGAATTTCCAAAAAGACCTTTAGAGACTGTTTCTTAACTCTTTTTTTAGGACACGGACAACACGGATTACACTGAAGTTCACGGAAAAACCCATTAAAAAGCTGCTCTTTTCCGTATTTTCCGTGAAATCCGTGTACTAAAAGAAGGCGATAAGGACTTAAGAAACGCTCTCTTAGGGTTTTTCACGAGAGAAATGTACGGTAGAGAGTTTTATTTCATGGTTTTCTGCCGTACAAATTTTTGGTAGAGATAGTTTCCAACGCGGATGCCGCGGATTTTGCGGATTACGCTGATGTCTTTCCGAAAAATCCGCGCAATCTGCCTAATCAGCGTAATCCGCGTTGAGGTTTTGCCCTTGCACGGTATCGAATTTCATGGAAAAAAAAGCCCGTCGCGTGTGACGGGAGACTCTGTTTTATCGTTTGTAAGCCACCATCATCCCGTCCCGCATCGGGACGAGGGAGGCGATCCAAGCGGGATCCGTTGTAATGGCGCGGGTGAAGCGGCGGATGGCTTCGGTGGATTTGTCCATGTTGGTTGCGTCGAGGATGCGCCCGCTCCACAACGTATTGTCAACGATCAACACGCCGCCGCTCTTCAATTTTTCTTTGATCACAGGGAGCGAGGCGGGATATGCCTCCTTGTCAATGTCGTTGAAAATGATGTCGAATTTGCCGGCTGTGCTGCGGAGGGTTTCCACTGCTTCCGCTGTGTGGTATTCGATCAAGCCATCGAAGCCCAGTTTGGAGAGATGGTCGCGCGCCATTGCGGAAAGTCTCCCGTCCCAGACGGTGTGATGCACCACCCCGCCTCCGTTCTCGCGCACGGCTTTGGCAAACCAGGCGGTGGAGTAGCCATAACCGGAACCGAGCTCAAAGACCGATTTTGCCCCGATCATGCGCGCCAGTTGATAACAGTAATATCCGCAGGCAGGACCAATGATGGGAAAACCATGTTCCTCGGCATACGCCTCCATTTTTTGCATTTCGGGTTCGCGCGGCGGGACGAGAGAGGCGAGGTATTCCTGTGTTGTATCGTAATCTATGCCCGGCATGTCATTCTCCTTTTTTTCTCAAGAGTGGGGGGTAAGTTGATTGTACCAGCGCTGCAGGCGTTCCGCCGTCAGGCTGTGACCGAATCCGTTGTAACCGAATATGATATTTTTCATCTTGTATATGGTTGTAAATCGCGTTTGCGTTTTTGAAATGAGGTTGTTCTGTTGGCAAATTGGCGGTTTAACCGCCAGGGTGGTATGATTTGACCAACAAGTCCGGATTTCCGAGGTTCGCTTTTGGAGAAAACCGCTTGGAATTCAAAGAAAAGTTTTGTCCCGTCTGCAAGAATAAGAACGACCGCGATGCAATAGTCTGCGTGCATTGCGGCGCGTCGTTTGACCGTTATCCGCCCGAGACGGGGGTGACCACCAAGAATGCCGACATCCCCGATTTGATTGCCGGCGAAATCCTGAATGCGCCGATTGAAAAGGAATTGATACCGGAAGATGGCATTGCCATTTATGCCGCCGGCTCCGCCAAACCGCTCTACCTGCGCTTCGATACGGAACTGATTTTTGGACGTAAAACCGACGAGCCGTCGGATGTGCCGATTCTCGACCTGACGGAATTGGGCGGGTATCAAATGGGATTGTCGAGGCGGCATGCCATGATCCGCCGCACGGATGAAGGGTATGAACTTATTGATTTGTTCAGTACGAACGGTTCCTGGCTGAACGAGGAACGGATGGTCCCCAACAAACCCTATCGTTTGGTCAGCGGCGCACAATTGCGTTTGGGGCGCATGCGCTTGCTGGTGTTATATAATCCTCGCAAAAAGAAGAATCCAGAGTAACTTTATCGGTTATCATTGAGTCTATGAACGCTTCCAGCGATCCTCTGAGCGAAAAACTCCGCGATGCGGCTGAATTCCTGCGAGCCGGTCAAAAAAAGGAGGCGCGCCGCGTGCTGCAAGAGGCGCTCGAGTTGGATCGCGACAATTTGGCGACTTGGGAACTGCTCTGGCGCGCCGTGTATGACGTGCGCGAGGAGATGCACTGCCTCAAGCGCATTCTGGCAATTGACCCCCATCACCCTGCCGCCAAACGCCGGCTGGAGGCGCTACGTACGACGGGCAGAACTTCTGCCCGCTCTGCGCGCAAAAAACAACGCGAAGCAGCTGTGCTATTGTTATTGTTTGGGTCTCTGGTATCCATTTTGTGTCTGGGGATCGGCGGGATTGCCCTTTGGCGCAGCGGTTACATCCCCTTTGGCTTTGCAAATCTGACGGCGACCGCCATTGCCGAGAACAACGCCAACTGCCAGGCGCTGATCGACCGGGCAATTCAGGCGTCGGGCAGTTATTGTGAAGATACCGGCGCAAACCGCGTTTGCTATGGCAACACAATGATTGAAGCGGAACTGGCGCAGACCGCCTCTCAGCAATTTATCGAACGCGGCGACATCATTCCCGTGCACGATTTGAGCCGTATGACCGCCTCACCGCTCAACCTCACCACTCAGGAATGGGGGATTGCCGTCTTCAAACTGATTGCCAACCTGCCCCGCTCCCTGCCCGGCGAAACGGTGACGATGGTGGTCTTTGGCAGCGCCACCCTGGAGAATCAGAGCAAAAACAGTGAAAGTCTGGAGTCCTTCTATTTCTCCAGCGAACTGGGGCAGATGGTTTGCGAGAAAGTCCCCTTCGACGGATTGTTGATTAACTCGCCGGATGGAAGCGGCATTCGCCTCACGATCAACGGCTCGGAATTGACCGTGATGGGCACTGCCAGCATCAAGGCAATCAAAAACGGCGATATGGAAGTGACCGTGTACAAAGGCTCCACCCGCATCGTTTCCAACGGCGAGGAACAGTACGTTGGGGCGGGGCAGAAATCCCGCGTCAAACTGGGAGGCGAGGGCGGCGTCCAGTCCATCAGCCCGCCGTCTGCGCCGGAACCGCTCAGCCAGCAGGAACTGAACATGGCTTGCACCATGACCGGGCAGTTCTGTTCTCCGGCGGAGATTACGCCGGTGTCCGAACAGCAGGCGCGCAGTCAGATCGAGAGCCAAATCACCTCCACCCCCACGCTGACCCTCACCCCCACCCGCACGTTGACCCCCTCGCCCACCATCTTTCCGACGAACACCCTGCTGGTACTTCCCATCTCCTCTCCCACACGGACGCCTACCCGCATCCCCACGCGTACCCCCACGCGGACGCCTGGTCCCAGCCGCACGCCCACGCGGACGCCAACCATCACCCGCACTCCCACCATCACAGCGACCTTCACCCGCACTAACACCCCCACACAAACGCGCACGCCGACCGCCACCAACACCTTCACTCCCACTGCGACTGCTACTGCTACAGCGACCTTCACGCCCACCAACACGTTTACCCCCACCAACACTTTCACGCCCACCAGCACCTTTACCCCCACTGCGACTGCCACCGCCACGCCGACCTTTACTCACACGCCCACGCCCACCAACACGCCTGTGGGACCAACCGATCCAATTTGCGGGGCAGTAACCCTAGGCGCCATAACGAACTCACCCGCCAACGAAATAGGGATGAATATTACTAATAACAGCGGGGGAGATATTACCATCGAAAGATTCTTTGCATACTGGGTGAAATCGCCTGAATCTCAAAAAATTGACAGGCTTTTGTTGAGTGGCGCATTGTTATGGAACACATCAGATAATAACTCCCCGACCGACATACCTGCCGAAAGTCCATGGAACAATGGCGTCAGCCGCACCATCTTAAATACTGAGACGCGCAATTTTGTGATTCGATTCCTGAACGACTTGCAGGCAACAGGGTATGAAGTCCATATCGTCTTCGACATCGGTGGTACCTTCTGTCAGGTGGTGGGAACGAAATAGCCATCCCTTTTCATTATGTCCACATGACCATCCCCGCCCGTCTGCCGCTGAATACCCTTGTGTCAGGCTCTGCTTTCCGTCAGTACACGCTGCTCGAACAGATTGGCGCTGGCGGGCAGGGTGTGGTTTGGTCTGCGTTGGACCCGCTCGAAAAACGCATCTACGCCATCAAGTTCAACGAAATTTTGGAGACCGACGAGGCGCTGGTGGATGACGAGCGCACCGCCCATCAGCAGGAAAAACTCATCCATTTGAAACACCCTCACATCCTGCCGCTGCGTGAATTTGGCGTGGAAGGCGGCAAACGCTTTGCCGTCAGTCCATACATTGTCGGGGGGACTCTGACTCAGAAAATCAGAACCAGCCCCCCGTCGGCGGAAGAAGCGATCCGTTATGGGATGGAAATCGCCTCGGCGTTGGATTTCCTCCACTCCAAGGGAGTCATCCATCGCGATCTCAAGTCATCGAATATTTTGCTGAACCTGAGCGGCTGCGCCTACCTCTCCGACTTCGGACTGGCGCGCGTCGTCTCGACCTCCACCCTGGCTTTCCACACCGGGCATGGCACCCCGCCCTATGCCCCTCCCGAACAAAACCGCCTGAAGGAAATCACCCCCAAATCCGACATCTTCAGTTTCGGCATTCTGCTTTTTGAATTGTTCACCGGGCAGCTGCCCTGGAACGGACGCAAACAACTGGGCATGGAGCAGCTCCACTCCGACGCCGAACTGCCCGACCCGCGCGAAGTGAACGCTTTGCTGCCGCCCCGCCTGGCAGATGTGTTAAGGCGCGTCACCGCCGCCGACCCCGACCTGCGTCCGCGTTCGGCAGGCGAAGTGATGCGGGTAATCTGTCACCTCTTTGGCGTCCCTTACCAGCCGCTCGATGAAAGCGCTCACGATGAAGCGGCGGCGCACCAAAAGGATGTGGAACAACTGCTCTGGCAGGGGCTGGCGCAATGGAAATCCTCCGAAGGCATGTACAACCTGGGGCTTACCCGCTTTGCTGTGGTGGACTTGGAGCGCAGTCAGATTGATGCGCGCGTCTTCGGCAGTTTTCTACTCTCTCAGGCGCTGACCTACGGTTATCAGGACGATTACTGGTGGGCGGCAGTCAGCGACCCGCGCGAACGGCTGGATGTTGTCTCCCTGCTCCTCCAACGCGATAGCGACGTCATCACCTCGCGCATCCTCGACCATCTCATGGCAGACATGGAAATTCGCGCCTTCTCTCGAGGGCTGCCCCAAAGCGTGAGCGTTTCGCTCTTCGATATCGGACTTCGCACCGGCGACCCGAACCTATGCCGCCGCATTCTGCAAGACCTCTGCGCCCTCATCCCTCCCTCAAGAACGTGGGGCGAAAAAAAACTGCCGTTGGGGATTGCCCAGATTCAACAACTTGGCGAATTGGCGCTCGAAGACTCGGAGAGCGGCGACGCCGCCGCCGAACTCATCGGGCACCTGCGCGCCGCCCCAGCCGTACAGGTCATAGCCAACCATCACGATAACCGCCGCAGCGTGGACGCGCTCCTGCTCATCCAGCAAACAGCAGGAAGCCTGCCTTCGTTTGTGCGGGGCGGCATTCGCCTGCGCCTTTCCCTCGAGTGGATTTTTCAACGGCTCATCGAAAAACCGGTCAGCCTGGTGAGCGCCTACTTCATGGCGTTTCTTGGGTCGTCGCTTGGCATTGCCGTTCAGGTATATCTGACCATTAATCTCACCGGCTTGTTCGACAGCGCCCGCCTTACCATCTCCCTCGAACGCGGGCTGATTACCGGCTTCGTTTTCGGCTTGGGCATCTTCCTCACACGCGCGGCGATGGAACGCTTTCACACTTCGCGGCTTCTCCCCCGTTTCCTGACCGGGACGTTCGCCGGCGCGTTGCTCATGAACCTTGCCTTGCTCATCTTTCACGTGCTGTTTGTGCGAACGCCGCCGCAGGGGTTTCTCATCAGCGGCGGCTGCCTCCTCATTGCCCTGGCTTTTGCCGCCGGTGGACTTAGCCGTTCCTATCTCTTTCGTTCCCTCCTCGCCAGCCTCGCCGTTTTTGGAACCATTCTGGCAGCATGGCTGCTTCACACTCAATACGCCTCCTCCCCCGAACAACTGACTCCCCTCTTCCGCTACGACTACGCCTGGTCGCTGGCGCGCGTGGCAGGGACGGCACTGGCTGTCGCTTTGCCGATTGGTCTCCTTGGCAATGCGGTTGATCTCACCCTCAAAAAATAGACCGGCTAACCGCGCCCGCCTCCACCCGCCCCGATACTTGCCTGCCCTGAACAAACCGCTTCGCCCCTCAGCCTTTTCATCCTCCCTCCGCCGATAGGGTGAGATTCTTGCGAAAATAGGCTATAAGAAAACCTGTGAAAGTCCCTCCCCCCACAGACTATTACAACATCGTCGTTGATTCAGGCGCGGGCGGAAAGTGTTGAGCTTGGACAGGTTCAGTACAGGTCACGCGGATGAACGCCGCGAAGTTGAGATTTGCAACAAAATGCCTTCGACTATAATAACAACACCGGAGTGTTGTTAATGAACCTGCCGCTTAACCAAATTCTCAAAGGCGATTGTGTCGAAACTCTGAATTCCCTGCCTGAGAAGTCCATTGACCTGATCTTTGCCGACCCCCCTTATAACCTGCAGCTGCAAAACGAACTTCACCGCCCGAACATGACCAAAGTGGACGCGGTGAACGATCAATGGGATCAATTCGATTCGTTCGCCGCCTACGATGAATTCACGCGAAGATGGTTGACCGCCTGCAAGCGGGTGTTGAAGCCGACAGGCACAATTTGGGTCATCGGCTCGTATCACAACATCTTCCGCGTCGGCGCAATCATGCAGGATTTGGGCTTTTGGATATTGAACGATGTGATTTGGGTCAAGACCAATCCCATGCCAAATTTTCGCGGCGTGCGGTTTACCAATGCTCATGAGACGTTGATTTGGGCAAGCGCCGGCAAGGGCGCCAAGTACACCTTCAATCATCAAGCCATGAAAGGCTTGAACGAAGAAAAACAAATGCGTTCCGATTGGTGGCTGCTTTCTTTGGCGACCGGCTCGGAGCGAGTCAAAGACGAAAACGGGGATAAAGCACACTCGACACAAAAACCTGAGGCTTTGCTATACCGCGTCATTCTTTCATCAAGCAATCCTGGCGATGTTGTCCTTGATCCGTTTTTTGGGAGCGGGACAACCGGCGTGGTCGCCAAAAGGCTTCATCGCAATTGGATTGGGATTGAGCGCGAGCAAAAATATATCCGCGTGGCGCAGAAACGAATTGACGCCGTTCAACCTGAGGCGTTTGACGCCAAAACGTTCGATGTAAAAAGCAAAAGCAGGTCTGCGCCGAAGGTGGAATTTTCGGCGTTGGTGGAAAATGGTTTTCTGCAGCCGGGTCAAAAATTATTTTTTGCAAAGGATAAATCGCGTTTTGCCACCATCAAGCCCGATGCACGGCTGCGTACTGCAGATGGATTTGAAGGAAGCATTCACAAGGCTGGCAGTCATTACATGAACGACGCTCCATGCAATGGATGGGAACATTGGTACCTGCAGGAGAATGGTCATTTGGTTGTTTTGGACGAGGTTCGTCAGCGCTATCGCGTGGAAAAGGGGCTTTTTGACGAGCAGCCGGCGTGATACTGCTTTGCCGATCCAACAGTGCAGAGGATAAGAAAAGGTTGTCAACATGAATTCGGGATAAGGTTTTTGAATCGTCCCGAAGGCTTTTGACGCAGCGGGTTCGAGAGCAGAATCAGCCTTCGGGACGCTTATCCCGAACTGACGTTTGTCAAATGAAAACAGCCCCCAAGCGGGGGCTGTCGTTTTATTTTGCCTTGCTCAGGCTGACCTTTTCTTTCCCGAGGCGGTAATTGCCATTGTGCGTCATCACCTGTTCGAGCAGGTCTTCGGGAATATCCACAAACGTGACCTTGTCCTCGATGCGGATTTTGCCGATGGTGTAGCCGGGGATGTTCGCATGGAAGGCGATTGTGCCGACGATGTCGTTCGGACGGATGCCGCTGGCTTTGCCCTTGTTGATCTTCAAACGGACCATGCCCTCTTCATGGGACGCATCGCCCTTAAGCCTTTGCCTGCTGCCGCGCCCCGGCTCTTCACGCTGCCCGAACTTTTCCTTCTTTCCACGCTCCGCTTTCCATTTCGGTTCGGCGTTTCCAGCCACTCTTCGTTCATCGGCGCGAGCCTTCACTTCCCCAATCTCCGCAATGGGACGCTGTTTCTCATCGGCGCGCGCGATCTTGATGGCGGCGGCGGCGATGTTCAACGGATCATGACCGGCTTCGATCAGTTCCTGCACCATTTCGAGTTCGCGCTTGTAGCGTCCGCGCCCGAGCCAGATTTTCAAATTCTCGACCACCTTGCCCTCGCGGTGGCGGTGAATATCGGCAACGGTGGGCAGTTCCATCTTGGTGACGGTCTGTTTGGTGAGCGCTTCCACTTCGCGCAGGCGGCGTTTTTCTTTTGGCGAAAGCAGAGTGATGGCAACGCCGGTCTTGCCGGCGCGTCCCGTCCGCCCGATGCGGTGGACGTACACTTCGGCGTCGTCGGGCAGGTGATAGTTGAAGACGTGCGAGATGTCGTCAATATCCAGCCCGCGGGCGGCGACATCGGTGGCGACCAACACTTTCAACTGGTTGGTGCGGAAACGTCCCAGCACGCGTTCGCGGGCGTTCTGATCGAGGTCGCCGTGGATGGCTTCGGCGGAGATGCCGCGCACGATCAGTTCGTTGGCAAGCGCGGCAGTCTCGGCGCGGGTGCGGGCGAAGATCAGCGCGCTCTTGATTGGCTCGATCTCGAAGAGACGCATCAGGGCGTTGGTCTTGTCCGATTCGTGGACGAGGTAACAGCGTTGTTCAATGGCTAAGGCGTTGGTAGAGTTTCGTTGGATGGTGACCGATTGCGGGTCCCGCATGAAGCGGCTGGCGAGGGAGCGGATGCGCGGGGGCAGGGTGGCGCTGAAGAGCGCGGTCTGCCGTTCGGTGGGAGTCTCCGCAAGAATCTTTTCGATGTCTTCGATAAAACCCATGTTGAGCATTTCGTCGGCTTCATCCAACACGAGCGTGCGGATGTGTTTGATGTTGAGGGCGTTTCGTTCGAGCAGGTCGAGCAGGCGGCCCGGAGTGCCGACCACCACATCCACCCCGCGGTTGAGGCGGCTGATTTGCGGTCCGTAGGGTTGACCGCCATAAACAGCCAGCACGCGCACGTTGAGGTATTTGCCATACTCGGTCATCGAATCGGCGACCTGCAAGGCAAGTTCGCGTGTGGGGGCGAGAACCAGCGCTTGTACGTGTTTTTGCGGTTGAAAGTCGTGGAGAATAGGGAGGGCAAAGGCGGCGGTCTTGCCGGTGCCGGTCTGCGCCTGACCGATTACATCGGCGCCCGTGAGCATGATGGGGATCAGCGCGGCTTGGATGGGCGTCGGCGTGGAATAGCCGAGTTCGGCGATTGCCTGCATGAGTTCATCGCGCAGGTGGAGGGAGGTAAATTCGGTTGTCATCGTTTTCCTTTAGTCTGATAGTCGTTGGTCAGATAATGGGGTGGTCGAGAGGCGGTTCGTCCGGACTATCAGACTATGAGGTTAACCGACCATGCGACCCGTTTTGATGACTCCGTTTCACTTCCTTCCTGCCAATCAGATTTGTCTTTGCAGACGCATCCGCCCAACAAAAAAGCCCGAGTTTGTGTTCATCGGGCGTTCGTTCGAAGCGATCAAAACAATTCCCAGAGATTTGCGCTCTTCAACGAGAGCGCACGGAGTGTATCATAGATTTCGAAAAAAGACAGAGGCAATTTCATTTCGTTTCAAAGCCGGGGATGGCGCTTCCCACAAAAAATCTCTTTCTAGGAAATTTCTTTATCGTGCACAGAAACCCTAAAGGTCTGCTTTCCCTTCGTGAATTTGAGAATTTCCAAAAAGACCTTTAGGGTTTTTCACGAGAGAAATGTACGGTAGAGAGTAGGAAACATAGAGGCGGTGGAAAACCACCGCCTCTATGTTTCTTCCCTTTTCCTATTCGGTTACTATCGGTTTATGTTGGTCGTGTCAATGGATGTGTTATCCGCTGGCAAGGCATCGCGTCCGTTAATGAGGTATGCCACCGCCCGGAATGTGACTTTTCCTATCGCGGCATCTGCTGCTGTAAATGTGTAACTAAACTTGAAGGTTGTTGCGCGCGTCGCCCGGGCTGGAACATAGATGGTCAAGACGCCAATCTGTTGCTCGCCGCCTCCGGGCAGTCCCTTATACAACACCACCTGCACATAATCGGCATAACGGTTGTTCTTGATGTCGACGCTGATGGTTTTGGTCTGGTTGGATGACGCCATCTGAGGAACGCTGAATCTGCTGATGGAAATGTCGCGTGTGCGAACCTGTATTATCGTGGATGAGGAGGCGGATCTGCCATCGGCGGTGGTGGCAATCAAGTCTACGGTGTAATCGCCATCCGAAGCGAATTGATGGTTGAAGTATCCCTGATCTGAGACTGTGCCGTCGCTGAATGTCCAAGCATAGGTAAAGCCGTAGATGCCGGCCGGGTCATAGGTGCTGGCATAAAACGACATGACATCAAATGCGCTGGGATCGTATGGGCTGTAGGAAATGCCGACCTGTGGAGGCGGGGCAACTTCCAGCGTGAAGGGGATCGTTCCCTCGTCTCCATAGTATCCCGCAACCTGGAAGTAATAGGTCACGCCAGCCTGCGCTTGTAGGGCAAGCGTGGGAGACCAATTTCCACAATTTACCTGTGAAAGACTGTTCAGCGAACTGCCGGTGTAAATTGCCAGGATCGTTGGAAAATTATAGTAGCTGGCTCTGGCAATCAGGGTTTGGTCCATTGGGGGAGTGTAGGCAAACCAGACGGTTTTAAGCGGAAAACCCGATCCGCAGGTGGGGTAAGGCTCATCCGCCTCGAAACTTGCGCCGGTGGTATCCAGGAACGCAGAGTATGTCAGTGAGGTAAGGATCTCTGTGTTCGTGAAATTGTCATTCGACGGCGCCGCCAGCACCCCACCTGGCAAGGCAAGTGACAGTGTTAAAACGATAATCACTGTCACTGCGAAGGTTTTCGTTTTCATTTTTCTCCTTTGGTTGATTTGGAACAATTGAATGGGGTCTCAACTTTTGTCATGCATAGGCAGCCTCCCTTTCGTGTTTACACTGTACAACCTTTTACAAAGATTTACAAGACCCAATTCCTCCAAAATTGGCATCACTTGTTTATGGTAATTAACCTGAATTCGGGATAAGGCTTTTAAATCGTCCCGAAGGCTTTTGACGCAGCGGGTTCGAGAGCCGAATCAGCCTTCGGGACGATTATCCCGAACTGACGTTAATTAACGCTGTACGTGGTGATTTTTCCGCTGGGAGGTTTCAACCTCCTCTTTCCATTTTCTAAACAAGGGTATTGTGGTTAAATTCCCTGCAATGGATACGAAAAGCCTGCAAGTTCTGGAATACCCGAAGATACGCGAGCGATTGAAGTCGTTCTGCGATTTTTCCGCTTCGCAGGAATTGGCGCTTGCCCTCGAGCCAACCGATTCCTACGACCTTGCCCTCGCCCGCCTCGCCGAAACGACCGAAGCGCGGCGTCTGTTCTCCGTGCAGGATGTGGGCATCGGTGGCGCACACGACATCCGCCCGGCGGTGGACCTGGCAGCGCGCGGCGGTACGCTCGACCCTCAGCAGCTGCTGGATATTAAAGCCACGCTCATCTCCTGCCGCGAACTGAAAAAAATCTTCGAGCGCAAAGCGGAGGAATACCCGCGCCTGGCGCAAATTGCGGCGGGACTCCCCGAAACGCACGGCATTGTGGATGCCGTCACGCGCGTCCTCTCCGACCGCGGCGAGGTGCTGGATTCCGCCTCCCCGAAACTTGCCTCGCTGCGGCGCGAAATCAAAATCGCGCATGACCGCCTCATGTCGCGCCTGCAAAGGTATCTCACCGAGGCAGGCAACAAACTGCAAGAGCCTATCATCACCCAGCGCGACGGACGATACGTCATTCCGCTGCGGGCGGAGTTCAAAGGACAAATCAAGGCGGTTGTTCACGACCAGTCTTCCAGCGGCGCAACCCTGTTTGTGGAACCCTTGCCGGTGGTGGAACTCAACAACGAACTGCGCGAGCTCGAACTGAAGGCGCGCGAGGAAGAACGCCGCATCCTGCACGAACTTTCCATGCAGGTGGGCGAACATGCCGTCGAGTTCAAATACGGCATCGAAAACCTCGCCATGCTCGACCTGGTTTTTGCGAAGGCGAAGTATGCGGAAGAACTGCGCGCCAGTGAGCCGGTCTTGAGTCAAAGATTGAACGTCAAAGCTCAAACGTCAAAAGTCAAAGGTCAAGCATCGAAAACAGATGACGTTCAACGTTCGACGTTCGACGCGCCGCGCATCAACCTTGTGAAGGCGCGTCATCCTCTCCTCGATCCAAAAACCGTCGTTCCGATTGACGTAAACCCCCAGCCCGGCACGCGCGCCATCGTCATCACGGGTCCGAACACCGGCGGCAAGACCGTTTCGCTCAAAACCGTCGGGCTGCTCGCGCTCATGGCGCAAAGCGGATTGCACATCCCCGCCCACAGCGGCTCGGAACTGCCGTTCTTCCACAATGTCTTTGCCGATATTGGCGACGAGCAATCCATCGAACAATCGCTCAGCACGTTCAGCGGTCACATCACCAACATCATCCGCATCCTCAAACAGATTGACGAACGCTCGCTCGTCATCCTCGACGAACTGGGCGCCGGCACTGACCCGCAAGAGGGCGCGGCGCTGGCGCGCGCCATCCTCCAGCATTTGCTCCAAGTGGGATGTACGACTCTCGTCGCCACGCATTACCCCGAACTCAAGACCTTCGCCCATTCGACGGAGGGCGTGGTCAACGCTTCTTTGGAATTCGATATCAAGACTCTGCGCCCGACCTATCGCCTCGAAATCGGACTGCCCGGCCGCTCGAACGCCCTGCTCATCGCCCAGCGCCTCGGGCTTCCCCAGCCGATTATTGATTCGGCAAAAGCAGAGATCCACCCCGACGATTTGCGCGCCGACAAACTGCTCGACGACATCCGCAAGGAACGCAACCGTACCTCGCGCGAACGCGAGAAACTGGAAAAAGCCCGCGCCCGCCTCGAAGCGCAAACGCGCGAACTCGAACAGCGGCTGGAAAAGATCGAAGACGAGCGCCGCGAAGTGTTGGCGAAGGCGCGCGCTGAGGGCGAATTGGAAGTTGCCATCCTGAAGAAAAACATCGAATCCTTGAAGTCACAATTGAAGAAAGCACGGCAGCCGCTCGAGGCGTTGAAGGCAATCGAGGAGAAGGTGGAAGTCATCGAGGAGAAGGTGGAACGACCTATCGAACGTCAAACGTCAAAGGTCGAACGTCCGACTGGCGCGATCAAATTGGGAGAACGAGTCACTGTCGGCACGTTGAATGCCGAGGGTGTGGTGACAGCCTTGGGTGAGTCCGATGCGGAAGTTCAAATTGGGAGTCTGCGCGTAAGGGCGAGGCTGTCTGAGTTGGTGAGGAAGTCGGGTGACGAGTCAAAAGTCGAAAGCGAAGTCCTGAGCTTGTCGAAGGGTCAAAAGTCAATCGACCTTCGACCTTCGACCTTTGACTCCAGGAAGTCGCCGGGGTTGGAGTTGAATCTGCGCGGCAAACTGGTGGATGAAGGGCTGGAGGAGTTGGAGCGGTATTTGGAGAAAGCCTATGCGGCAGGTCTGTTGTTCGTGCGGATTGTGCACGGCAAGGGGACCGGCAAGATGCGCGAGGCAGTGCGAAACGCGCTGAAGGAAAGTCCGTATGTGGTCTCGTTCGAGGAGCCGAAAGATAACGAAGGCGGCGCCGGCGTGACGGTTGCCAAATTGGCGAGGTAGTTTCCTCCGCTGCGGGAAAGAGGAGGTTCGAAGCATTTTCCTTGTAAGATAGGAGAGGTCGAGAAAGTAGAGAGTGGAGATTGAAAAGAGGTTGTTATGACGCTTGATGACGCCATCCAGCAAATGACTGCAAAAATCAAAACCGTGTGCGGAAGCGCGGAGATTAAAGCCGTGAAGATGTCGGACGAGGAAGCGCGTTTGAGCGTGTATGCGCCGGCGGGAGATATGCAGGCGATTAAAGATGCGACATTCCAGCCCGCGATTGACTTGTTGAACAACGATGGGTTGGATATTCAGGTGTTTGTGTACGATAAGGACGCGCCGCCGCTCAAGGGGTAGTGGAGGAGGCAGTGAGCAGTAATCAGTAATCAGGGAGCAGTGATCAGGGAGCAGTGACGGCGCGCCAGACGGCGTTGAGCGCCTCGAGCCCGGTCAGGCGGTGAATGCGGGCGGCTTCGTCCGTGAGGTAGATGTCGCCTTGAAGCGGACGGTCGGGGCGGGTGTACAGTCCGCGATTGGGGAGATGGGAGACGGCTGCCCAGAAGTTCCAGAGCGGCAGGTCGTATTCGGAGGCGAGCAGCGCCATGTCGCGGTTGATGCGCTCGTCCTTTTCGCGGTTGTCGGCTTTGGTGGCAAGAATGGGGACGACGCCGGCATCCAACAATTGATTGATGATTTTGCGCAGGTAGTCGGTGTTGCGCGATTCAAAATGTGTCCCAATCTGGATGATGACAAATGAGGGGCGGTGTGTGCGCAGTTCGCATTGGACGGGCGTCTCTGCGAAGGTACAGCCGTATTCGCCGCGATGCCACTGCATCCACAATAAGGCGCCGGGCGTGGTGCCATCCTGCGCGGTGGGAGATTCGCGGTTGAAGGAGCCGCTGAAGTAGGCAACGGTCTCGCGGAGTTCGGGGGAGAGGTCTTGCAGGGAGGCGGGGTCGGTCTCAAAGACGCCGAAGAATTCGGTGGGACGGGTTTGACAATCGCCGAAGATGGAAAAGGCGTGCGGGTCGTTGCCGAGCGAAAGACCGAGTTCGTAGATGTTTTTCAGGCTGGGGTCAATGTAGGAGGGGATGACGGACCAGTTTTTCCAATCCTGCGGTTCGAGAGTGGGAGGCGGCAGGGTCAGGGTGACGATGGTCTGGGGGCTGGTTGGGATGGGTGAGAAGGTAACCAGCGGACGCGGCGTTTGTGTGAGGGCAGGGGTGGAGGATGCAGCAGGAGTCGCGAGGGGCGGGCTATCCTTCGGCGCGGAGAGCGGTTCTCCCGCACAGGAAGCGACCAACAGGCAAACCAATAAAGATAAAAAGATGGAACGATACATGAGGCCGCTACAAAAACTCACCGCGGAGAGCGCAGAGTTTTTTTATTGTATATCTCCGCGTACTTTGCGGCTCGGCGGTGAAATGACCTTTTTTCAGTAAAGTCATACATATAATCGAGAGGGTAGGTCAAAGACGCGTCCTACGAATTCCACAAGGCTGCAAACTTCAGGATGCGCGGCAGGATGTAGAAGGCATACGGGTTGGCGGCGGGTCGGCGCTGGACGATGAGTTCCATCGCTGCGCGCGGGTCGTATCCCTGGGCGATGAGGATGCAGGCGCCCATCGCCGCGCCGCGGTGACGTCCGTAGGCGCAGTGGGCAAGCACTTTGCCGCCCGCGCGGATGGTCTCGAGCGCGGCTTGCGCTCCGCACATCAATTTGCGGAGGGAGATGGGGAAGAGCGGGCTGTCTATGGAGGGAAGCCAGAGCGTGGAGATGGGTTGGGGGTGAGAATCAGGCTGAGGTCCGCGTGAGAAGCGCATGTTGATGATGAGGCGAATCCCGAGTTCACGCAGACGGTCATAGTCGGTAAGCGCAGGCTGTCTGCCGATGAACAAGTGGTCGGTGATTTGCGAGATGTCCATGCGCAAAATGGTATCACAAACTTTGTTATACTTTGACCGTTTTATGAACGAGAAGACACTCCCCTCATTTTATGTCCGCGATGTGCCTATTTATGGCGACACGATTCTCGCGCCGATGGACGGCTATTCAGACTGGCCCTTCCGTTCGCTGTGCCGCCGGCTCGGCTCTGCCATGAGTTATACCGAGTTTGTGAAGGTGGAGAAGATTTTGAGCCGCTCGAAAGAGCCAGCCAAGCGGCTGTATTTCGAGGAGGCGGAGCGTCCCGTTGTGTTTCAGATTTACGGCGATGACCCCGACTTGATTTTGAAAGCCGCGCTCAAGGTGCAGGAGTTGAACCCGGATGTCATTGACATCAACATGGGCTGTCCCGCCAAGACGATTGCAGACCGCGGCGCGGGCGTGGGTATGATGCTGACGCCTGTCAAGGTGGCGCGGACGTTCCGTAAACTGGTGCGCGCGCTGCGCGTGCCGGTGACGGGGAAGATGCGCCTGGGCTGGGAGCGGAACAAGAACTACAAGTTGATCGCCCGCATCGTGGAGGAGGAGGGCGGCTCGCTGATTGCCATTCACGGGCGGACGAAGGAACAGCGTTACAGCGGGAACGCGGATTGGGATGCGATTGCCGAGGTCAAGTCGCTGGTCAAAATTCCGGTCATCGGTTCGGGCGATGTCAGAAGCGTTGCCGACATTCAGCGCATGAAGCGGCATACGAACTGCGATGCGGTGATGATTGGGCGCGGCGCGATTGCCAACCCGTGGATTTTCGCCGGCTTGGACCGCGAACAGGTCCCGCCGCAGATGGTGCAGGAAACCGTCCGCGAACACTTGCAGAAGAGCGTGCGGTTCTACGGCGAGGAGGACGGTCAGCGCTTGTTTCGCAAGTACGCCGTGCAATATCTGCTGCTCCGCACGCTCGACCGTGACTCGCGCAAGGAGATTTTGAAGGAGCGCCCGTCAGGGGAGTTTTTGGAGATGCTGGAGCAGGTTTACGCGGCGATGGGTTGAATGAAGGTGCTATAATACTTTCAACCGTCATCGTTTGTGGAGTTTTCATGCCTGTTGTCCTTCGCGTGGCTGGTTACAAATTTTTCTTCTACCAGGCAGATTTGGCGAATGAACCTCCTCACGTTCATGTCACTAAAGAGGGGAGCGAAGCCAAGTTCTGGCTTGACCCTGTGCGGATTGCCCGTGCAGGTAAATTCCGAAAAAGCGACTTACGAGATATTGAGCGAATTATTGAAGATAATCTGGAATTTCTTTTGAACGTTTGGAGCGAGGAGAAAAGAAAGTATGTTAACGGTTAAAGCGAAAATTCCTGCCCATGCGGGTTACGAACCTATTCTTCCGCTGGCGGTCCCTGATTTGAAAGAAGTCAAAGCCTTTGCCGAACATCTGCACAAATTGGGCAAACATTGGCGGGGGGAAATTTTCGGCTGGCAGGCGGAATATACGCCGGAAAGCGACAAGAAACCTGTCGACTCGAACATGACCTTTACTCCCGCAGACTTCTGGATCGGCGAAAGCGGTATCTGGTTTTATTCCCTCATGTGGGAACACGGTAAGGATAAGGACCCTGTTGAATTCCTGGATGACAGGGGAATTATCAAATAAACTGTTCGATCGCTGCCTCTCTTTGAGAGAGGGGTAAATTGACATGCCCAAAACTCAAACACGTTACGTTTGTCAACAATGCGGGCGGGTGACCGCCTCCTATATGGGGAAATGCCCCCAATGCGGATCGTTCGACAGCATGGTGGAGGAAGTCATCCACGATGAATCGGCGCAGAAGAATAAGGCGGTTCGCGGGCTGACGGGGAGGTCTGCCCCGCGTCCGATCAGCGATGTCTCCGCTGACGCCGAAGACCGCATCCACCTGCCCATCGGCGAGTTCGCGCGCGTGCTGGGCGGCGGAATTGTGCCAGGCTCCATCGTGCTGGTCGGCGGCGACCCCGGCATCGGCAAGTCCACGCTGATGCTGCAAATGGCGATGGAAATGGCGCATCACAAGCGCGTGCTATATGTTTCGGGCGAGGAATCGGAACGGCAAATCAAAATGCGCGCACTGCGTTTGAGCGGCAAACGGGACTTGCCCCAAAATCTCCTGCTCGTCACCGAAACCAATCTGGAAGTCATTCTCAATCATATCAACGAAACTAAGCCCGAACTGCTGATTGTTGACTCAATCCAGACCGTCTATCTCTCCGACTTGGATTCCTCCGCCGGCTCGGTCAGTCAGGTGCGGGAATGTTCCTCGCAATTGCGCGAACTGGCGAAGACCAGCGGCATTTCGGTCTTCGTCATCGGGCATGTGACCAAGGAGGGCGCCATCGCCGGTCCGCGCGTGCTGGAACACATCGTGGACACCGTCCTCTACCTCGAAGGTGACCGCTTCCAAGCGTACCGCCTGCTGCGTTCGGTCAAGAACCGTTTCGGCGCCACCTCCGAAGTGGGCGTCTTTGAGATGCACGAAAGCGGACTGGTGGAGGTGGCGAATCCCTCCGAGGCATTTCTGGCAGAACGGATGGTCAATGCGGCAGGTTCGTCCATCGCTGTGACGATGGAAGGCACACGCCCCATCCTCGTCGAAATTCAGGGACTGACCTCGCCCACGCAGTTCGGCAACGCCCGCCGCACCGCCAACGGCGTGGACTTCAACCGTCTGCTGCTCATTGCCGCCGTGCTGACGCGCCGCGCCGGGTTCAAACTCGGCGAGCAGGACATCTTCGTCAACGTGGTGGGCGGCTTGCAAATTGACGAACCCGCCGCCGACCTCGCCATTGCCGCCGCCATCGCCTCCTCCTGGAAGGATGTGCCGGTCAAGGCGGATGCGGTTCTCATCGGTGAAATTGGGCTGGCGGGTGAGTTGCGCATGCCCGGTCAAATGCAGGCACGTTTGAAGGAAGCCTCCAAACTTGGCTTCAAGACCGCCATCGTGCCAAGGGCTTTGCGAAAAGGCGAAGGGTATCCAAAGGGGATTGAGATTGTCGAAGTGCGGTCGGTGCAGGAAGCGCTGCATGCGGCGCTCAAACTGCCCGAACTGCCGAAGGGACGAAAAGTGGCGTAATGCTTCACCACTTCGACAAGCTCAGTGCGCCGCCTGCCCTCTCCCGCAAGGAGAGGGTTTTTGTTGGCAACCATTCTCCTCTCTGCCCGTAGTTAAACGCAGAAGGAGATACACCATGAACTTAAAGATCATTTCCGCAGTTCTTGTACTGGCGCTCGCCAGCCTGGCGTGCGGTTTCAATGTGGACCTGCCCGAAAGAGTCACGCCTGGGGCGGAGGTGAAGGAATCCATTGTGGTGGCAGGTTCCGGGTCCGCTGAGACGCGTTTGACCCTCTCGTTCGGCGCGGGGTCGTTGAATCTTTCTCCCGGCGCGGAAGGTTTGGTGGAAGGAACGGCGGTCTATAACGTTCCCGCCCTCAAGCCGGAAATCATCCAAAGCGAGGGCAGCGTCGAAATCAAGCAGGGCGGCTTGAAGAACATCGCCAATTTCAACGACATCAAGAATCAGTGGGATTTGAAACTCGGCAGTGCGCCGCTCGACCTGAACATCAACGCCGGCGCCTACAGCGGCAGATTTGAATTGGGCGGTTTGTCGCTCACCAGCCTCACGGTCAAGGATGGCGCGGCGCAAGTGGAACTTTCGTTTGCGGAGCCGAATCTCAGTGAGATGTCGGTCCTGCGCTATGAGACGGGCGCTTCAAACGTGACTTTGAGCGGGCTCGCCAACGCGAACTTTTCCACGCTGATGTTTGCCGGCGGCGCCGGCGATTACAAACTCGATTTCAGCGGTGAGTTGAAACGAGATGGCACGGTGGACATTTCGGCAGGCGCGGGCAACGTGCACTTGGTTATTCCCAAAAGTGTGAACGCCAAAGTGACGGTGGACAGCGCGCTGGCAAGCGTCAACTTCAGTTCCAACTGGTCGCAAAGCGGGAACACCTATATTCAAAACGGCAGCGGTCCCACGCTGACCATCATCGTCAAGATGGCGGCTGGCACTCTCACCATCACCGATTAGGCGGGGGCGGGGAAAAGCCCCGCTCTTTTTTGGGTACCGTACAAGAGTCAGAACCTCAACGCGAATTACGCTGATTAACCTGAATTCGGGATAAGGCTTTTGAATCATCCCGAAGGCTTTTGACGCAGCGGGTTTGAGAGCAGAATCAGCCTTCGGGACGCTTATCCCGAGCTGACGTCTGATTAGGCAGATGGCGCGGATTTTTTTTCAGAAAAACATCCGCGTCATCCGCGTTGGAAACGACCTTTGCCCAAAATTTATACGGTAGTGAATCTTTTTTGAGTTGCGCGGAGGCGCGTGAGAACTGAACGCTCTCGTTCCTGGCGGGGCTGAAAAGTATCACTTACGCTTTGAGCGTTTTTATGTTATTTTAATTTGGAGTAAAAGGTCATAATTCGTCTGTGACCTCTATCACTTGTTTGACGCTTGTGCAACTCATAAAATCGTGTTATGGGACAGGGATTATCTATTTTTTAGCATGAATGGAAGGAAGGTAACCATGCAAATCACACGTCAGGCAGATTATGCGGTGCGGGCAGTATTGCATTTGGCAAAGGTTGGTGGGGCGGAACGCTCCGCCACCAGCGCCATTGCAAAAGAGCAAAACATCCCGCCTTCATTTTTAGCGAAGATCATTTCGCAGCTTTCGATTGCGGGTTTGCTTCACACTTCGCGCGGGGCGCGCGGCGGCGTGACGCTTGCCCGCGACCCCAAGGACATCACCCTGCTGGAAGTGGTGGAAGCAATTGACGGTCCCATCCAATTGAATGAATGCGTGGGAGACGGCGGCGCCTGCATGTTCGACAAGGATTGCCCAATCAAACCCGTGTGGTGCGACGCACAAGAGGAACTGGTGCGGCGGCTCAAAGGCACAAATTTCGCTGACTTGCTCGCTAAATCATCATAGGGCTTTGGCTTTTCCTCCTCCCACGGGGAGGCGTGGGAGGAGTATTTTTTTTATTCAAAGGAGAAAAAGTGATGGTGAAAAAACGCTTATTTCGGCTAGTGTCGTTTCTTGGCGTGCTGGCGCTCGCAGCCATGTCCTGCGGCGCGTTCGACTTGGGGAGCATCTTCGCCACCGCAACGCCTACCCCAACTCTCACCTTTACTCCCACACCCACCCTCACACCCACAAACACGCCAACTCCCACGTCCACCCCAACACCTACAAACACCCCCCTGCCCACCGGCGTTCAAACCAACAAACAGGCAGACGGCTCGACCCTGTTCATTGACCATGACAACAAGTTCCAAATGGTCATCCCCGGCGGCTGGGTGGCAATTCCCATCACCACCGAAGATATTGCCGGCATGCTTCAGGAACTTTCCAAAGACAATCCAGATATCAAAAGCATTGCCGACACCTTCAGTCAACTGGACCCGGATGTAGTCCGCTTGATTGCCGTCAACAAGGACAAGAAATACACGACAAACGGTTTTGCAACGAATATCACCGTGATTGCTTTCAATGAGCGGATCATGGCTTCCATGCCGCTGGATTTCGTCAGCGGCTCATTGGAAGAAAACATGAAGCAGGGCGGCGCAAAAATCATCTCGCCTTTCAATCCAGCCGAGGCAAATCCGAACGGCGTGGAAACCACACAATTCGAATTCGAGCAAACCACCCCCACCTCTATAGGGACCAAAGTCCGTGTGCGCTCCGGTATCTTGTTATTCCAGACGAAAAACAAGTTGCTCATGATTCAACTTGCCACCCTCCAACAATTCGCCGGCGAACTCATGCCCGCTCTGAAACAAATCGGGGATTCGGTGCAACTGCTCGAACCATAGCGCAATCTAAAATCAGATTAGCGACCTGATAGTTTCAAATGGGACGCTGAAAAACGCAGATAAACGCAGAAAAAAACAACTTAAATCAGCGTAAATCAGCGTTCATCTGCGTCCCAAAACAAAAGTGTCGGGTGGCTAGAAATCAGATCATCCCTCCCGTCGTATAATAGCCGGGAGGGATTTTTCATTCGACAAGGAGACGCATCATGTCTGGACCTAGAACCGTCTGCGCCCCGAGGGGCGCCACACTCACCTGCAAGAACTGGCTCAGCGAAGCCGCCTACCGCATGATCCAAAATAATCTCGACCCGGAAGTGGCGGAGAAGCCCGAGGAGCTCGTCGTCTATGGCGGGAGGGGCAAAGCCGCCCGTTCGTGGGAGGCGTTCGACGCCATTCTTGAGTCGCTCAAGAATTTGGAAGAGGACGAAACGCTCCTCGTCCAATCGGGCAAGCCGGTGGTCATCTTCAAAACTCACAAGGACGCGCCGCGCGTGCTGATTGCCAACTCCAACCTCGTGCCGTATTGGGCAACATGGGAGCATTTTGATGAGTTGGACAAGAAAGGTCTCATCATGTACGGGCAAATGACCGCCGGCTCGTGGATTTACATCGGCACGCAGGGCATTTTACAAGGCACCTACGAGACCTTCGGCGCGCTCGCCAAACTCAAAGGCTGGGGTTCGCTCAAAGGGAAATTTGTCCTCACCGCCGGGCTGGGCGGGATGGGCGGCGCACAGCCGCTGGCAATTACCATGAACGAGGGCGTCGGTCTTATCGTGGAAGTGGACCCCGAACGCGCCGAGCGCCGCCGCGCCATCGGCTATGTGGATATGGTGGTGGACAACCTCGAAGAGGCAATGACGCTTGTCGAGGAATTCAAAGATAAACAGGTTCCCAAGTCCATCGGTCTCATCGGCAACGCGGCGGATGTGTATCACGAACTCGCGGAGCGCGGCGTCATCCCCGATGTAGTGACCGACCAAACGTCGGCGCATGAGGCGTTGATGTATGTGCCGTCCGGTTTGTCGGTGACAGCCGCGAACGAACTGCGGAAGTCCGACCCCGCGAAGTACAAGAAGATGGCAATGGATTCGATGGCTCAGCATGTGCGCGCCATGTTGAAATTCCAGCGCGCCGGGGCAGAAGTGTTCGACTATGGCAACAACATCCGTCAGCAGGCATACAACAACGGCGTGACGGATGCCTTCGAGTTTCCGGGCTTCGTGCCTGCCTACATCCGTCCGCTGTTTTGCGAGGGCAAGGGACCGTTCCGCTGGGTGGCGCTTTCTGGCGATAAAGAAGACATTTACACCACCGACCAGGCGATCATGGAGTTGTTCCCCGAAGATGAACATCTCCGCCGCTGGCTGACGATGGCGCGCGAGAAAGTGCCGTTTCAGGGATTGCCCGCCCGCATCTGCTGGCTGGGATACGGCGAACGCGTCAAAGCGGGACTCAAGTTCAACGAACTGGTTGCCAGTGGAAAGGTCAAAGCGCCGATTGTGATCGGGCGCGACCATCTGGATGCCGGTTCGGTCGCTTCGCCCAACCGCGAGACCGAAGCGATGAAAGACGGCTCGGACGCCATCTCCGACTGGGCAATCCTCAACGCGCTCATCAACGCCGTCGGCGGTGCGACGTGGGTTTCCTTCCATCACGGCGGCGGTGTGGGAATGGGGTACAGCCAGCACGCGGGACAGGTCATCGTGGCAGACGGGACTCCCGAAGCGGCTCGGCGGCTGGAGCGCGTCCTGACCACCGACCCCGGCATGGGCGTCGTCCGACACGCCGACGCGGGCTATGAAATTGCCATCGAAGCGGCGAAACGTCACGGCATCAAGATGCCGATGTTGAAGTAATCTGATGAAAAGAGGAATGTATGCGGGTCTCTCCGCGTTGATGTTTGGCGCACTTGCCTGTCAGCCTGTGCTGGCAATCGGCTGGCGGGAGGGGGCGTTGATTTTCCTGCTTATTGTCTTGCTGTTCGGACCGCCCGTGTATCGGTTTTTGCGAAGGCTGGAAAAAGCGCGCGAGAAAAAGAGTAAATGAGATTTGCCCAACGTCCCGAACTGGTTGCCCTGAAGGCGGAGCAATTGGCTGGCACGCCGTGGGAAGGCTCAGCGCAGTTGTTCACGGCGCTGGGGAATATAGCCCTCATGCTGGCGCTGACCATCATCATCATCGTCTCCACCGTGGAAGTGGGACAAATGGTGTACCGCTTGTTGAGCGCACGCTCGTTGTCACGATAGATGAAGCCGTCTGAAACGCAAACCCCGGCACAGGTTTGAGCCGGGGTTTGTTGTTAGACAGGAAAGGTATATTGTCGTGACTATCGTTTTCAAAACCAATCAGAAGGCAATGGACATTTTGCCAAAGACGAACATGACCAGCGTACCGAGCAAAAGCACGGTAAACATCAACATGACGGAAAGGACAAAGCGCTGAGGGGCGGTCATGCCGAGGAACTTGCCCTGCCGCCTTTTTTTCGGCGCAGGCTTGGCAACAGGCGTCTCCTGTTCCCCCGCATCTTCGAAGAGCGTATCCTGTTTTTGATCTTCTTCATAGAAGGAATCGTCGGCAAGGTCGCGCAGATTATCGAACATGGTTTACCTCGGCGCAGAGTATATCATGTGAACAGCCGCAGGCGCACATCCCCGAAACGTACTGGAATGATTTTGCCATTGTCGTCGCGGATTTTCAAACTGCCATCCGACTCCAACCCAATCACCTTTCCGGCGACGGCTTTTTCGCCTCCCAACTCCACCCGCACTTGTCTGCCATAATAAGCGAGTTTTTTCTCCCAGGCTGCGAGAAACGAGTCGGTGCCCATGTGGGGGCGCAGGGCGATGATATTGGCAAGGATGGCGTGCAGTAAAACATTGCGGTCGGGGGCGTAGCCCAGCATGTGTTCCAGGCTGATGGCGGGGAAATTCAAGATGTTGGTGGCGGGAACCGAGCCTTTTGCCACATTAACCCCCACACCAATCACAATGCTTTGCACTTCGTCTTCGAGCCAGGCGGCTTCGATTAATATTCCCGCCGCTTTACGTCCATTCAGCAGGATGTCGTTGGGCCATTTGATCTGGGCATCCAGCCCCAGCGTTTGTAAAACGTCCGAGATGGCAAGGGCGGCGAGTCCGACGGTCCGGGAAAGAAGCGGTTTTTCCGCAAAGGTGGGGCGCAGGATGAGGCTGAACGCCAGAGCCGTCTGCGGCGGTGTAAGCCAGGGGCGGTCCAGTCTCCCGCGTCCCATGGTCTGTTCGTCTGCCACCACCAGCGAGAGGTCTTTGGCGCCTTTTTTCGCCCACGCCAACGCCTCGTCGTTGGTGGAGCCGATGGAATCGAAATAACGGATTGCTCCCAGGTTCAGGTTGGCAAGCGCCGATTCGAGTTCCTGTTGATTCATCTTCTCAAGTTCCAGTTATGGCAGCACGAACCAGGGGTTGATGAAACCGCCGCCCTGCCGCACTTCAAAGTGCAGATGCGCTCCCTGCGAGTTGCCGGTGTTGCCCGCCGAGCCAATCCACTGCCCGGCGTACACGCTCTGGCACACCCCTACGCCGATGACGCTCAAGTGGGCATAGACGGTGGAATAGCCGTTGCCGTGGTCTATCTGGATGACGTTGCCGTAGCCGTAGTTCCAGCCGCCCTGCGCCATGGTCACCACGCCGTTATCCGCTGCGTAAACGGGGGCGCCTTCGCCGGCGGCAATATCAATGCCGAGGTGACCGGACCAATAATCGTTGCCGGAGAGAAAACGATTGTCGGCGGGCCAAACGAACGCGCCACTGCCTACGGCGCCGTTGGGGCAGGCGCTCTGACTGGTCGAAGATGTGCCGGAGGCGCCCTTTGCAATCGTCGGCACCAGCCATTTGACGAATTCGCGTTCGCCGCCGGGGATCATCACCCACGCGCCGGAGGCAATCTTGGGGGCGGTCAAGTCAATGTCGTTGCCGGGAAAGTTGAGAATGTCTTCGACATTTGCCTTGAATTCGTTTGCCACCGTTTCGAGCGTGTCGTTTTCCTTCCATTGATAGAAGATGCCGTCGGTGGGGGGGATGCGAAGCACTTGACCGGGTTTCAAACTGTGCGGGTCGTCTTGCAGTACATCGTAATTTGCCCACAAGATTGTTTCGGGTTTCAGTTGGAATTTTTCCGCGATGGCAAAGATCGAATCGCCGCGCACCACGCGGTATTCGACCGGCTTATAACGCGGCTTATCGGCAGGCGTATTGGTCTTGAGTTGTATATCTCTGGAGATGGAAGTAAACGCTTCCGGACCGCCCAAGGCTGGCATCGCCACATCGGGCGGATTCTCGTCTGGAGCCGCCGTCGGCACGGGCGCGGAAGCCTGTGCCACGCTGGTGGACTTTTTCCACGCGAACGCGCCAAACACGATTCCGGCTGCGATGGCAAGGGTCACCAGCCAACTGAGGAGATTGAAAGCGTTCTTTTTGAAGAATAAACTGAGTTTCGTCATTGAAACTTTTATACCGGGGGGTTAGTCGTCTCTTCCGAGGTTTTCGAGGAATTCCTGATTGTTGCGGGCGCGGTTGAGGCGGGTGATGATGGCTTCGGTGGCGACCGCCGGGTCCATGCCGGCGCCCTGCGGCGGCGGCGTGACCATTTGAATGTACATGCGGCGCATCAGCCAGACGCGCTGGAGCAGGTCCGGACCAAGCAGCAGTTCTTCGCGGCGGGTGGAGGAGCGCTCGATGTCCACCGCGGGGAAGATGCGGCGTTCCTGCAGGCGGCGCGAGAGGTGCAGTTCCATGTTGCCGGTGCCTTTGAATTCTTCATACACCACATCGTCCAGGCGGGAGCCGGTATCCACGAGACAGGTGGCGATGATGGTCAACGAGCCGCCTTCTTCGATATTGCGCGCCGCGCCGAAGAAACGTTTGGGCGGGTAGAGCGCTGAAGGGTCCATGCCGCCTGAGAGCGTGCGCCCCGAGGGGTTGACAACGAGGTTGTAAGCGCGCGCCAGGCGGGTGATTGAGTCCATCAAGATTACCACGTGGCGCCCAATCTCCACCAGCCTCTTAGCGCGCTCTAAGGCGAGTTCGGCGGTGCGAACGTGCGAGGTGACCGGTTCATCGAAGGTGGAAGCGACAACTTCCGCATCCACCGAACGGTCCATGTCGGTCACTTCTTCGGGGCGTTCGCCGATGAGGGCAACAATGAGATGCACATCGGGATATTTTGTGGAAATGGAGTTGGCAATTTGCTTGAGGATGGTGGTTTTCCCCGCTTTGGGAGGCGAAACAATCAATCCGCGTTGACCGCGCCCGATGGGAGCAATCAGGTTGATCAGGCGCGGGGCGAGGGTGTCGTGGTCGGTTTCGAGGTCGAAGCGTTTGTCGGGAAAGATGGGGGTGAGGTTTTCAAAAAGAGGTCTGCGGGTTGCTTCTTCGGGGTCCAGCCCATTGATCGATTCTACTTTCAATAATCCATAATGCCGTTCGCTTTCGCGGGGCGGGCGCACCTGCCCAATGACGAGATCACCTGCCCTGAGGTCGTGCCTTCGCAACTGCGCCTGCGAGACGTACACATCCTGGTCGCTGATGCGGTAGTTGGTTGCCCGCAGGAAACCGATGCCCTCGCTCATAATCTCCAGAATGCCGCCGCGCAGTTCGATGCCTTCCTTCTGCGCTTCCGCCTCGCGGATTGCCATTGCGAGGGTCTCCTTTTTGAGGCGGTTGGCATTGGGGATGTTGAGCGCCTTTGCCATGCCGCGCAGTTTGGTAAGGGGTTCATTTTCCAGTTCTAGTATTTTCATGATACTTCTCTTTGAGTGGAATGATGGGTGACAAGATTAACCACCCCAGCGCCTGTGAATAGGCTTGGGGATACCCTGGTTTTTTATTGGTGATGATGGGTTGGGTGTTCTATCAACTTTATTTCACGCGCCGCCCGTGCGGTGTAAATCGCCTTGAACGGATTGCGCAATTCAAAAATTGTCAATCAACGGGGGAATTGCCCATATTATAGCACTTTCGACAATAGCGGGCAAGAAAGTTTCAATGCTTTTCCAGACGAATTTTCAAATTTGAGAGGAGCGCGCGCTGCGCCTGCTTTGCCTGTGCCACGACGAATTTTTCCAGCAGTTTGCTCAATTTCACGAATTCCACTGTTTGGACGATTTTTGTCTTGCCGTCGTTGAACGGCTCGAAGCGGTAGGTGAAAACAATTTCGATGCGCGGTTTGCTGTACACATGAAACTGCAATTCGTCCTTCGGCTTTGTCAGATGTATGACCGAGTAGATGCGGTTGTGGTAAACGGGAAGCCCCAGCAGGCGGAAGGTCTCCACTGTGTAGAATGGTCGCAGCACGATGCCGTCGTCATCCAGTCTTTCTTCCAGCGCTTCTACTTTTGTGAGCAGCGGTTGGAGTCCGAGCATGTTGAGGGGCTGCGAGAGATGATCGTAAACGGTCTCTTGAGGGCAATCAATGAAGACGGTCAGTTCGAAGGAGCGCATGGTTATATTGGAACCTCATACAACATTCTGTTTTGCAAATCCCACAGGCGGCGGTACAGCCCGCCGCGTTCCAGCAAATCCGCGTGTGTGCCGCGCTCGACGATGCGCCCGTGATCCAGCACAATGATTTCGTCCACGTTTTCCAAGCCGATCAGACGATGGGTAATCAGCAAAGATGTTTTTTGCTTCATCGCCTGGAACAAGGTTTCCAAAACCTGCTGTTCGGTGAGCGGGTCGAGGTTGGCGGTGGGTTCGTCCAAAATCAGGATGGGCGCATCCTTGAGCAGCGCCCGCGCAATCGCCAGCCGCTGGCGTTCTCCGCCCGAAAGCCGCACTCCCTGTTCACCGATGAAGGTGTCGTAGCCTTTGGGCAGGCTGACGATGAAGTCATGGATGTGCGCCGCGCGCGCCGCCGCTTCCATCTCCTCCTGTGTGACTTTGGGACGCGCCAGCCGCAGATTCTCGCGGATGGAGGCGTTGAAGAAGTAACTGTTCTGCGAGACGAGGGCGAATCGTTTTCGGACCTCATCCTGATTCAGCAATTTGAGCGATACTCCGCCCAATCTTATTTCTCCCATCTTATACTCCCAGAAGCGGAGCAGCAAATTGGCGATGGTGCTCTTCCCCGCGCCGCTCGGACCGACGATGGCAAGCGAAGTCAAAGGTCGCAGGTCGAAGGTCACGCCGTCGAGGGTGGGGGCGGTTGTATTGGGATAAGTAAAAGTGAGATTGGAGATCTGTAATTGGTCATTGGTAATTGTCGGCGGCTCACTGCTCACTGATAATTGATCACTGACCACTGGCTCCGCATCCACCACCTCGAACAGCCTCTTCGCCGCTTCGCGGGAAGCGTTCCACATTTGGGCGGCGAGGGGTAGCGGGTTGACCGCTTCGAACGAGGCAAAGGTCATCAGCGCAAACGTTCCGAGCATCACGCCCTTGATGTTCCCCGCCGTGACCTGCGGAATGACCAGCACGAGCATTGTCCACAACCCGAGGTTGGTGAGGAGAGTCATGAGCGCCGCATGGACGCCGTTGATGCGCGCCATCTGTTTCTGCGAGAGACCGTAGGCTTTGCTTGTGGCAGCAAGGAGAGCGGCGCGGTCATCAGCGCGACCGAAGGCAAGCAAGTCGGCGAGACCCTGGATGCCGTCCACGAGTTGGGTGTGGAGGGCGGCGCGCTGGTTGATGAGGCGTACGCCGGGTTTGCGGCTGATGAGTTGGGCAAGCAGTGGCAGGATCAAGCCCAAGGTGAGGAAAAAGCCGATGAGGACAAAGGCAAGCGTCGGGTAGAAAGAAGCGAAGAACAGGGCGGTGAAGAGTCCCACGATGACGGCGGTCAGGGAGGGCGAGAGGGCGCGGACGTAGAAGTTTTCCAGCGTCTCCACATCGCCGATGATGCGGGCGAGCAGGTCGCCGCTTTTGTAGTCCATCAGGCGGGCGGGGGCGAGGGGTTCGAGGCGTTCGTAGAGCCAGACGCGCAGACGGGCGAGCAGGCGGAAGGTAACGTTATGCGAGACGAGGCGTTCAAGGTAGCGGAAGACGGCGCGGCTGATGCCGAAGAGGCGCGTGGCGACAACGGAGACGCCCAGGTCGGCGACGGACGTGGCGATGGCGGCGGTGGAAATGAGCCATGCCGAGACGCCGATGAGCGCGACGCTGGAGCCGATGGTGAGGGCGCTGAGCAAGACGGAGAGGGCAACCCAGTTCCAGGAGCCGTTGAGGAAGGAGAGCAGGCGGGGGAGGATTTTTGATTTTTGATTTGCGATTGACGATTTGCGATTGGTTGTTGGTGTATGGTCGAAGGTCGAAGGTTGAACGTCGAAGGTCGAAGGTCGAAGGGCGGAAGTGTCTGACGTTTGACTTTTGACGTTTGACTTGGATATTTGATAGGCTTTGACCATGTCCGCATACGCGCCATTGCGGGCGAGTAGTTCGCGATGTGTGCCTTGTTCGATGATGCGTCCGCCTTCGATGACGACGATGTGATCTGCCTGGAAGATGGTGTTGAGACGGTGCGCGATGGTGATGATGGTTCGACGTTGCTCACCACAAGCCGTTTTGCCCTGCATGAGGCGGCGGGTGGAGTCTTCGAGCAGGGATTCGGTTTCGGGGTCGAGGCTGGAGGTGGGTTCGTCGAGGATGAGGATGGGCGCGTCCATGAGGAAGGCGCGGGCGAGGGCAAGGCGCTGCGCCTGTCCGCCGCTGAGTCGCGCTCCGCCTTCGCCGATGACGGTCTCGTATTTTTCGGGGAGGGTCTCGATGAAGTCGTGCAGGTGGGCGGCTTTGGCGGCTTGGATGACTTCTTCGAGCGCGGCATCAGGTTTGCCGAGGCGGATGTTGGCGGCGAGGGTGTCGTGGAAGAGGTAAGGTTTTTGAGGAACCCAGGCGATGGGGGGGAGTAATTGGTAATTGGTAATTGGGGATTGTGTACCTGTGTACGTGTTTACTTGTATACGCCCTGATGTCGGTTGAATGAAACCCAGCAGCAAATTAACCAGTGTGGATTTGCCCGCTCCTGTCTTGCCGACGAGGGCGATGTGTTGACCTGCTTTGATTTCCAGGTTGATGTTTTCGAGGGCAGGGGTGGTTTCGCCGGGATAGGTGAAGGAGACGTTTTCAAGTCGAAGGTCGAAGGTCGAGAGTCTAAAGTCGCTGACCTGTGACCTTTGACTTTCGACTTTTGACTCTGGGACGGGTAAATCCAAAATCTCGAAAATCCTCCTTGCCGCGGTCGTGCCAGACATGCCGGCATGGAATCTTGCTCCGAGGGCGCGCAGCGGCATGTAGAATTCGGGGGCGAGGATGAGCAGGAAGAAGGCTTCGCGGAATTCCATCACTTTGTAGAGCAGGCGGAAGCCGATTTCAACAGCGATAATGGCGGTGCTGATGGTCGCCAATAGTTCGAGCGCAAGGGCGGAGAGGAAGGTGATGCGCAGGACGCCGAGGGTGGTATCGCGGTATTGTTCGCTGACTTGGGCAATGTTCTTGGCGTGGGCTTTGGATCGCCCAAAGAGTTTGAGGGTGGTCAGTCCCTGCAGGCTGTCGAGGAAGTAGGCGGAGAGACGGGAGAGGGTCTCGTATTGGCGTTTGGTGACGATCTCGGCGCCTTTGCCGATCATAATCATGAAGAAGGGAATGAGCGGGGCGGTGATGAGGAGAATAAAGCCCGATAGCAGGTCCATCGGGAAGACGAAGAACAGGATGCTGATGGGGACGAGTGCGGTGATGACGAGTTGAGGGAGGTACTGGCTGTAATAGGCATCCAGCGCTTCGATGCCTTCGACGGCGGCTGTGGTCAATTCGCCGGTACGTCCTCCGCGTGTGTAGGCGGGACCGAGTTTGAGGATGTGGTCGAAGAGACGCTCGCGCAGGTCGGTTTTGATGCGCACGGCAACAGCGTTGGCGCTGACCTCGTTGACCCAGCTGAGGAAGGCGCGCGCGGCGATGATGAACAGGATGATGCGGAGCCAGTTCGAGACTTGAGCAAGGGTCTGTCCTTTGAGGAAGACTCCGTCTACGGTGGAGGCGACGAGGTATGCCTGGCTGATGGTCAGCAGCCCAGCCAAAAGTCCAGAAAGAACCGTGAGGAGGAGGGGGAGGCGGGCGTCGCGGGTGAGGGAGAGGAGACGGCGGTGCATGGGGGAGGGGAGAGTCGGATAGTCAGATAGTGGGGTGGTCGAATAGTCGAAAGTCAAAAGTCAAAAGTCAAAAAAGTTGGAAGGTTGAGGAGAGTATACCCCGTCAACCTTCCAACCTGTAAACGTTCAAGCGTCGTCTTGTTAGTAGATCAGCGTCTTCTTGTCAGTGCTGATGCGCTTGCGGAACATGTAGTACGTCCAGCCCTGATAGGCGAGTACGATGGGGACGAAGATGAGGGCGACGATGGACATGACCGTCAGTGTGTATTGCGAGGAGGATGCGTTGTAGATGGTCAGGGACCAATCGGGGTTGAGGCTGGAAACCATCACGCGCGGAAACATGAGGGTGAAGAAGGTGATCTGGGTCAGCACGATGTGCGCAGCAACACTGATGAAAGCCCAGCCTTCCATCTTGCGGTTGATGAAGGAAATGGTGAGCAGGAGTGCGGCGTAGGAGGCGATGGGGATGATGCCGGGATTGACGCCCAGTTTGGTGCGGATGTCGGTGTAGATGTAGGTGGCAATCAGCAGAAGCGTGGTAAGCGCCGCCGCGGCAAGGTAGAGTTTCTTGGAGATGGCGCGGGCGCGTTCGCGCAGTTCGCCTTCCAGTTTGAGGGTCAGGAAGTTGGCGCCATGCAGCAGAAATACCGTCACGGTGGTGAGACCGCCGATCAAGCCGTAGGGGTTGAGCAAACCGAGGGTGGTCACGAAGCCGTTCGGGCTGACGTAGTTCATGTTCGCATCAATGGGGACGCCCTTGGCAAGATTGGCGAATGCCGTGCCGAGCAGGAGCGCGGCAAGGAATGAGCCGACGGCAATCATCCAGTCGAAGCGATTGCGCCAGGCGGGGTTGGGATCCTTGGAGCGGTATTCGAACGAGATGCCGCGAATGATCAAGCCAACCAACAGGAGGAAGAGCGGCAGGTAGAAGCCGCTGAACATGGTGGCGTACCAATGTGGGAAGGCGGCAAAGGTCGCGCCGCCGGCGGTCAGCAGCCAGACCTCGTTCCCGTCCCAGACCGAGCCGATGGTGTTGATGATGGCGCGGCGTTCCTCATCCTTTTTGCCGAGGAAGGGCAGGAGCATGCCCACGCCAAAGTCGAAGCCTTCAAGGAAGTAGAAGCCAATCCACAGGATGGCAATCAGAATGAACCAGAGTGTTTGAAGCGTTTCGTAAGACATGGTGGAACCTCCGTTAGTCGTCCGCGCCCACGAGGGCGGGGACAACATCCACTGATTCGTGCATGGCGGCGTCGGGACCTGCCTTGGCATATTTTGTCATCAGTTTGACCATCGCCACTGCCAGCGCGCCGTACACGACGGTATAGCCAATGAGCGAAATCCACAGGTCGAGCGTGGTGAGATTCGGGGAGACGGCATCCTCCACCTTGAGCAAGCCCTGAACGATCCAGGGTTGGCGTCCCATTTCGGTCAAAATCCAGCCGCTCATGTTGGCGATATAGGGCAGGGAAATCATCGCCGGCATCCATCTCAACCACTTGGATTTTTCCAGTTTGTCATTCAGGGAGAGGTACAGGAAGTACGCGCTTGCTGCAATCATGAAGAAACCGATGGTCATCATGAAACGGAATGTCCAGTAGGTGACGACCATCAGCGGGATGTAGTCGCCGGGACCGTACAACGCCTCGTACTCCGCCTGAATGTCGTTTACACCGCGTACTTCGCAGTCGAAGTTGTTGCACGCCAGGAAACTCAACACCCGCGGCAAACGCCACGACCAGACTTCGCGCTTGCCGCTCAAGTCGCCGATGGTGATGATGGAGAAATCGGCAGGCGCGGAGGTCTCCCAGTGCGCTTCGACGGAAGCAAACTTCATCGGCTGAGTCTCATACATGTATTGCCCCATGGTGTGACCTGCCAGGAAGAGCGAGAGGCTGGTCACCAAGCCCACCACCACCGCCATTTGGAATGAGCGTTTGAACAGGTCCACGTTTTGTTTGCGGATGATGTGGTAGGCGCTCACGCCGATGATAAGGAAAGCAGCGGTTGCCAAACCGGAGGAAATGGTGTGCCAGAAGAACATCCAACCTTTGGGGTTGGCAATGAGGGCAAAGAAATCCACCAGTTCCGCGCGTCCCTTGGCTTCGTTGATGACGTAGCCGACCGGGTGCTGCATCCAGCCGTTGGCAAGCAGAATCCAGAGCGCAGAGAAGTTCGAACCGAGCGCGACAAGCCAGATTGAAGCCAGGTGGACTTTTTCGGGAACGCGCCCTTCACCGAAAATCCATACGCCCAGGAAGGTGCTTTCCATGAAGAACGCCAGCAAGGCTTCCACCGCCAGCGGCGCGCCGAAGATGTCGCCCACGTAACGGCTGTATTCGCTCCAGTTCATGCCGAACTGAAACTCCTGCACAATACCCGTTACAACGCCAATGGCGAAGTTAATGAGGAACAACTTGCCCCAGAACTTCGCCATCTTGAGGAAAGTTTCGTCCCGCGTTTGGTAATAACGGGTTTGCATGTACGCTACAAACCACCCCAGCCCCAGCGTAAGGGGAACAAAGAGAAAGTGATAGACAGTGGTCAAGCCAAACTGCCATCGAGAAAGAGTGATAGGGTCCATAAGCCTTCCTCCAAAGGAATAGTCGGCAAAGTTTATCCAAATTGGCTGAAACCATTACCAAATTGGTAAACGATTACTGTAATTGTAAGAGTAATGTGTGAGAACACGATGTGAATTGTGTCACAAATTGGATGTGACAATTATCGGCAGTCACAAAAAGCGTCGCGCCGCTCTTTGTGCATCACGCAACGCGATCGTGGAAACCGCTAAATATGCGTGTTGGCAGTTGCCGCAGAGGCTCTTCAAGAGTTGTATATCTCCGCGTACCCTGATGCTCGGCGGTGAATGACCTTTTGGCAGTCTCTCTACCGTACATTTCTCTCGTGAAAAAACCTAAAGGTACCTGAATTCGGGATAAGACTTTTGAATCGTCCCGAAGGCTTTTGACGCAGCGGGTTCGAGAGCAGAATCAGCCTTCGGGACGCTTATCCCGAACTGACGTTAAAGGTCTTTTTGGAAATTCTCAAATTCACGAGGGTAAGCAGACCTTTAGGGTTTCTGTGTACGGTAAAGAATTGGCAGTCAAGTCACTGACTTGTAGTCTTTGGCAGTTGCTGAACTTTTGTCGTTAAAAACGCAAAAAGCATCGGCAATACACCGATGCTTGTGTTTGAAGAGGCGTAGCTTGCCGGGGTCGTTACTTCGGGTTGGGATACGCCGCTTCCGTGCTGGGCGCATCCATGCCGTCAATTGAGCGGGAGCCGTACAACTCTCCATTGACTGTAACCGTGTACACGCCCTTGCCGGAGAGTTTCATCTCCGTTTCAGTGAGGCTGTGCCAGGTGAAGGTCAATTGATTGCCTTCGAGAATCCCAATCCCTTCGTGGATGCCGCCGGAGATCAGCCACTGCAATTTGTATTCCCCCGGCTGTTCGCCGGCAAAAATGATCAACGTGCCGCCGTATGCCTCGCCTGTGCCGTCGGTGGCATTCAACGCATATTCGCCGATGATGTTCGGCACATGGTCGGCGGGGGCGTCTGCGCCCAGGGGAGCGGGTTTGCCCCGGCACGCCGAGAGACTGAATGCGAGCAGCAAAAAGATAAGACCGATTCGTTTCATGGTTCCTCTTGTAGGGTTCGCCGTGGTTTCGTTTGCTTATCTGTAGCGTGAGTGTGTCCGACGCTAGAGAGCGTCTCTTACGCATTGACGAGGCGCGCAGCAAACGTTCTCTAACGTTTGCACATTGTTTACGTGACCTGCCGCTCATTTCTCCTTCAGCGTCAGGAGGAATGCGATCAGGTCCTGAATTTGTTCTTCGGTCAGAATTTGCCCGAAGTTTTGTATCATCTGTCCCGCAGGATAGCCGGGGACGATGAAAGCGTTCGGTTCGAGGATGGACTGCCGCAGGTATTCCTCCGCCGTCATGCCGGCGATGCGCTCCCCTGCGCGGTCGGCGATGCCGTAGAAGGAAGGTCCGATGATGACTTCGTCCTTTTCGAGCGAATGGCAGATGCGGCAGCCCGCGTTCACGCCCGCCGCCGTTTCGTAATAGATCTTTTTACCCATCTCAGGGTCGGGGATGTGCATGTCGCGGAAGGCGATGGTCAATGCCTGGCGCGGCGCGAGCGGAATCGTTTTATCGAACAGGACTTGCTCGATGCCTGCATCGGGTCGGTCGTACATTTTGATGGCGATGCGATGTTCGCCCGCCGGCAGAAAAATCTGCTCGAAGATGCGCGCGCCCTGATTGATGTGATTGTTCGTGGCGGCATACGTTTCATCGAGAACCAGTTTGTGATCCACTTCCAGCGTAATGCGAACCGGATGGTCAAGATCAGGCTCCAGCGAGGGAGGAGGCGGGGCGTCATGAATGGCGTAGCCGCTGTGATGAGTCATCTGAATCGCGAGCGCCGCCGTATCTTCATTGAAAAAAGGAATCGGTCTGTTGCTCAGCCAGAGTTGAACGGCAGTGACGACCGCCAGTACGCCAAGCAGCGGAACGATAAAACGAATATGACTTCGATTGGGTTTGAACTTGAACGCGTCCGCTTCGGACTTAATCTGTGAGCGGATTGCCCTCCCGAAGTCTGTGGGCGCCGCCCAGGCTGTGTGAACATGCGGCAGGAAAGCCGATTTCAGTTTGGGGAGGCGTTGACCTGCGACGCGCTCCTCGAGCCAGACGTTGCCTTCGCGGTTGGCGCAATCTCCCGCCGGGCAGCCGACGAATAGCGCTTCCGCCGCGCCCGCTTCGATTGCCTGCGCCGCCAGGTTGGGATTCGCCATTGCCACGCAGGTGAGCGGGACAATGTGAATGTTTGGGTCGTTGAAGTGAGCCCCGGCGTCCTGCATGGCATGGCGTTCGCAGGCGAATACAACTTTGACTTTTTCCCTGCCGGCAATCTGCGCGAGCGTTGTTTGCCACAGCGGGTCGAGCGGCAAATCGCCAAAGGTCAGCGCGTTATCGGGGCAGGAGCCGATGCACACGCCGCAGGAGACGCACAGGTTTGGGTCAATCTCCGCCTGGAATTTGGGGCGGGCGCCGTCGGTGCGCGGGATCATTTTGATTGCGGAATAGGGGCAATCTCTTTCACACAGCGTACAGCCGTCACAGCGCGCCAAATCCACTTTGACCGGGTGGAGATTTTTCGAGCGGGGCAGCAGCCACGGCAGGGCAAAGGCGGCGCCGAGGATGAAAAGCAAAACGCTCCAGAACAAGGCTTGCGGCGCGCGCAGGAAGGCGGGCAGGTAAAACAAATAGAACAAGTCAATGGGGGCTTGGGCGGGCAGCCGCGCCGCGTTGAGCGGAGGCAGCATGCCGAGGGGGAAGAACAGCGAAGCAAGCAAAAGCACGACGATGAAAATCGCCATCCAATAACGCGGCGGCAGCCATTTGGCGCGGCTCATGCGTTTGAGGTGCAGCCAGAGGAAGTAGCCCGTCAACGCGGAGAGACCGAGATGCAGGACGATGACGATCATCATGAAGACCCAGCCCGTTCCAGCCGCGTCTCCCACGAGATAATCCACGATGAAGGCTTGCCCCCTCCTGAAAGCGCCAAAGATTTTGAAAAGGCTTTGGTTGAGGAGCTGCGCGCGCTCGTCCCAGATCAACCAATAGCCGGTAATGCCGATGAACCAGACCGCTGCCGCCATGCCGACGCCCGTGACCCAAGCCAGCCAGCGCGGTCCGCGGAAGCGGTCTTGGAAGAAGGTGCGCCAGCCGTGCAGCAGCGCAAAGATGACCGCCGCGTCGGAGGCGTAACGGTGCAGCGCCCGAATGATGCGGCTGATTGCGTTGGCTTCCATCTTCGCAACCGCCTGATACGAAAAGGTGAAGCCGAACGGGTAGAACATCGTCAGATAAATACCCGTGAGCAGGATGACGACGAGCAGGAAGACGGTGATTGTCCCCGTGTGATAAAGCGGGTTGAAACGCGGGTCGCGGATGAGCCATTGGATGGGCGCTTCCAGGCGCAGGGAAATGTTCTCAAAAAAACCAAGCAGGCGCCGGCTGGGAGAGTCGAGGCGCGCTTTCCAATCCACGCTGGGGTTGCGCTCCGCAAGGATGTCGGTGAATTTTTTGGAGGAGGGCATGGGGGCGTGTGGTGTTACGTATTGCGTATTGCGCCCTGTGATGAGGTACGCAATACGCAATACGAATTACCAATTACCACTTACCAAACCCGGAACCCGGGGGAAGTGAGCGCAATGTTCTTGATCATATCGAACAGTTGCGGACCATAGACGATCACAATCAGCGCCAGCGCGCCATACACCCACGGCGACCAGCGGTCGAGCCAGACCGGGGAGAGAGCAGGGTCTTGCATGGCTTCGGCGATGGGAACTTCCACTTCGCTCTCGACGGTTTGCTTGTTCGTGGCGGTCTTGTACATCACCACCAGATAAAGCACGCCGCTGACGAAGAGAATCGCGCCTCCCACGCCGACCTGGAAGAGGCGGCTGTTCCATTCAGCGGGGATGTAGGGAGCAAGCCCAAGCGGCACACGGCGGGGCGCACCGAGCAAGCCCAGCACATGCATCGAGTTGGAGAAGATGATCATCCCGATAAACCAAACCCACGCTTGGATGGTTGCCCATTTGGGCTGCCAGAGCTTTTTGCCGGTGAGATAAGGCACGAGCCAATAGGAAATGCCCATGAAACTCAAGGTTACAGCGGTTGCCACGGTGAGGTGGAAGTGCCCCGGCACAAAGGCGGTGTTATGCAGCACGAGGTTGACGTTATAGGAGGCATTCGCCAAACCGCCGATGCCGCCAAAGAAGAACAGGATGCCCGCCAACAGTTGAGCCGCCACGGAAGGGTTGCTCCAGTTAAGTTTGCCAATCCAGCGCAGCGTGCCTGTTCCGCCCTGTTTGCGGCCCGCATATTCGAGCGAGGCGATCACAGTGAAGGCGGTCATCAGCGAGGGGAAGAACACGCTAAAGGTGAGCATGGCATGGATGAACTTCCAGACGGGCGGCACGCCGGGGTCCACATATTGGTGGTGGAAGCCAAGCGGTGTGGAAAGGACGAGGAAGAGCCAAAAGGCAAGGCGGGCAAGCGAGTCGCTGAACATCTTGCCGCCGCCTGCTTGTTTGGGGAGCATGGCGTACCACGAGATGTATGCCGGCAGAAGCCAGAAGTACACCAGCGGGTGACCGGTGAACCAGAAGTATGTGCGCGCCAACTGCGGGTCCACGCCTTCGATCAAGCCGAGCGACCACGGCAAGAGCATGGTGAGGATTTCAACCGCCACCCCCAACGTACAAATCTGCCAGAGCAGGGTGGTGACGAGGGAGCCAAACGCGATGAACGGCGTGCGTTCGTTGGGATGCTCCTTGCGCCAGGCGGCATAGGTCATGAAAAAGCCCCAGCCTTCCACCCAACTGCCGACCACGACCAGCGTCAGACCGATGTAGAAAAACGGATTGGCTTTGAGGGGCGGATAGAAGGTGAAGAGCACCGTCGCCTCGTTGGCAAGAATCGGAACCGCCGCCGTCAGCACGCCCACTACCATCATCCAAAAACCGACCTTGTTCAGGGTCATGTTTTTTAGCGGGCGCTTCAACCCGAAGATGACGTTGAAGGTCAGGAAGCCCATGATGAAGAAGGTCGTCCAGACCAGGGCGTTCAACACGCCGTGAATGGTCAATCCCTGATAATAGGATTTGATCAGCGGCTTGAGGTAGGGATACAAATCCCAACCGGCATGTTCGAAGGCTTGCAAGGGTCCAAAGAAACTGCCGACCGCAAACGCCAGGATGGCAGCCAGAAGATGCCAGCCGATGAATTTCTTTTCGCCCGTGGAAAGTTGATATTGTGTCATGATGTTCCTTCCTTTGTTATGGCGTGACGATGATCGCCCCATACATCACGCCGTGCCCGCTGCCGCAGTATTCGGTGCAGATGAAGTTATATGTGCCGGGTTTGTCGAACGTGATGGTCAACTTGGAAACCTGCCCCGGCAGAACCATGAAGTTCGCGTTGGTATCTTGAATCTTGAAGCCATGCTGGACATCAGCCGATGTGACATAAAAGGATACCGTGGAGCCGGCCGGAACGGTCATTTCGTTGGGCAGGTATTCCCACTTGGGAATCGCACGCGCCAGAATGTAGGCGTCATATTTGCCGGGCGCAATCTCGCGCAGACCGGGATTCGACCACGGGCTGTTGGGGTCGGTTGCCACCGTGCGGGGATCCACGCGCTGTTCCGGGGCAGGGACCTGAATGCCCATGCCAAAAGCCGCCACGCTGACTGCCGCCGCAAACAGCGCCAGCATCACGATTCCGAAAATCATCCAATTACGCTCGTAGGCGTCAATATGCATGGATTGTGTGCTCATAACGTGCCTCCGCGCCCGATCAGGATCATATAGATTGTTGCCCAAATCACGATGAGTGTGACCACAAAAATCGCCAGAATGACGACAGTGCCGGTTGGGCGGAATTCATCGTCTGCTTTGTCTTTCTTTGTCATGATTCGTTCTCCTCACAAATGGATTTAGGATATTTGCCGCTTCACGCGGACCCGCAAACTGCGGGCGGGAAAAGGGTTTTTCCTACACTGATGCAGTTCCACCTCCTATTGCTTGAGCATGTATTTCAAGTCATCGGCGATCTCCTCCGCGCTCACGCCGAATGGAAATACCAGTTTCAAATAGCCTTCACGGTCAACGACCAGCAGAGTGGCGGTGTGGTCAATCAGATAATCCGTGTTGGCGGAGCCTGCGGTCTTTTGGTAAAAAATCCCGTATAACGAAGCGACCTTGTCGATCTCTTCCTGCGCGCCGGTCACGCCAAGGAAGGAGGGATGGAAATGCGCCACATATTCCGCGAGTTTTGCGGGCGTATCGCGCCCCGGGTCGAGCGAGACCATGATGACTTGCACGTCCCCGGCTTTATCCCCCAGCAGGCGCAGCGCCTGCCCAACGTTTGCCAGCGTGGCGGGGCAGATATCCGGACAGAAGGTGTAGCCGAAATAAAGCAGCACCAATTTCCCGCGAAAATCACTCAGCGAAACCTGCCCCTTCGCGCCGGTTAGGGTGAAGTTGTACGCCGGGTCGGGAGATTGAATCACCGTCCCGTGGAAGTTGTGCGGGCGGAAGAAATACGCCCCAGCCGCAAGCCCCAGAAGCACTATAACTACCGAAATGAGAACCTTGACCTTCATGTGTATCTACTTTCCACATTACGGCGCATAACACAAAAACAAATGCGCTGCTTCGTAAGCCAGTTTTGCCGTCCCTTTGCTGTTGCGAACCTCCTCCGCCAGCACTCCAAGGTGACGCAAAATGCGGTCTGCGTTGGAGACTTCGGTCGCGTAACGATATTCCGCGCGGACAATGCCCCAGCCGTCCACCAGCACAAAGGTTGGGTCAAAGGCAAAATTGCCGTCTTCTTTCCTTTCGTAATAGACTTCAAAGCCCGAGCCGATGATGGTCTTGAGCAGGGTCTGATTGGTTGTGGTTGCAAATTTCCATCTCTGCGTATCCGCGCCGATGGATTGGGCATAGGCGTTCAAGACAGCCGGCGTATCGCGCTGTGGGTCGAAGGAAATGGTGACGAACGTGACCGGAATCCCTTCCAGCTGCGCCTCGTCCAGCCTCGATTGCACATCTTGGAGCGTTTCGAAAATGCCGTAACAAGGAGCGGGACAATGGCTGTAGGCGAACGTGAAAATGACAAACTGCCCGCGCAGGGCTTCGCTGGTGAGCGGTTTGCCGTCCTGGTCAATCAGGTTGAAGGCAGGGGCGAGGTGCATGCGCGGCAGCACTTGAATCGGTTGGAAGATTTTGAAGGCAATGGCAGAGAGCATGATGACGCCTAGCAAGCCATACAGCCCATGGAGGAAATATTTGTTCATGCTGTGATGTCGTCGGGGAGGATGCGTTTGTTCGGAACAGGATCAACTTGCGGCTTGGAAGGATGCGATCGGCGACAAGCCGGCTTCGATCAGTTTGCTGTCCTCCGCCAAGTGTTCGAAAGTGATGCGTCCCATTTCATTCCGCAGAAGGTCGCGCAGGCGAATCCACTGGCAGTTGACGGGGCATTTGAGTTCAAAGGGACAGTCGCCTTCGCGCTGTACACACTCGGAGAGCAGGAGGGTCCCTTCAAAATGTTCCACCACCTGCAGCAGGGTGATTTGGCTCGGTGGGTGGGCGAGGGCGATGCCGCCATCACGCCCCGCCTGCGTTTCGATGAATCCGCCGCTTGCCAATTCCGCCACAATGCGCTGTAACAGGGCGCGGGGGATGAGCATTTCATCTCCAATTTTGGAGGTGGAGATGCGCGTTCCAGGCGCCTTTTTGGCGAGGGCAAGCACTACTCGCACGGCATAATCAGTTTGGCGGTTGATTTTGAGCATAAGGAAATTCCTGTTAAACCATTACCATCATGATAAACGTTAACTTGAATTGTAAGCATTTGAGCCGAAGGCTAACCATGTGATTCATCACAAAAACATGGTTATAGATGTAATATGATAAATTCGCTGGTTTTTATCCGCTTTTGGCATCTCCCTCTTCGCCGCATGGCAGATGTTATAATCCCCCAAAATTCTCTTCCGAGGTGTACATTGATAGACCCTGTAATCTTTACGATTGGAAATTTCTCGCTGCGCTGGTATGGCGTGATTGTGATGACGGGGGTTATCATCGGTTCGCTGATGGTGGAACGTACTCTCAAACGCTACGGTGAAAACCCCGATGCCATTTGGGATGCACTGGTTTGGTGGGTATCTTTTGGACCGACCATCAAGACCCCGATTGGCAGTTTCCGCCTGGGATTGCCGCTCGGCGTCCTGCCGATGGGCATCATCGGGGCGCGGTTGTGGTATGTGGCGAATGCAACGCTGGGCGGAAGCCGCCTGTACGTTGAGGACCCGTCGCAGATTTACAAGATTTGGGAAGGCGGGCTTCACATCTACGGCGCACTTGTGCTCGGCGCAGTCACTCTTATCCTTTTCCTCAAACGCCGCAACCTGGACCCCTGGCTGTTCCTCGACGCGGCGGGACCGGCGCTTTTGGTGGGGCAAGCCATCGGACGCGTCGCCAATTTCATCAATCAAGAGTTATACGGTCCGCCGACAACACTGCCGTGGGGGATTCCCATTGACCGCCTCCACCGCCTGCCGCAATTTGCGGCTCTTCCCGAGACAACCCGCTTCCACCCGACTTTTGCCTACGAAATGCTGTGGAACTTTGCCGCCGCTGGAGTTTTGCTCTGGCTTTGGAACCGCTACCGCGATGAAATAAAGCCCGGTACCATCCTCGCCGGCTGGATGATGCTGGCGGGGATTGGGCGTGCGTGGATCGAGTTCTTCCGTCCCGACCAGCCGAAAATTGGCGACACATTGATTACGTATTCGATGGTCGCGGCGGCGGTCATGGCGGTGGGGGGCGCCATTTTGCTGATGGCGCGTTATAAGGCAATTCCGCTGGCGTTTGCCGAGACTTGGGAGGAGAGCTATCATATCGCGGGGCAAGCGCAGCCCGCCGAAGAGATTGAAGAACAGCAAGAAGATGAAGAGGAAGAAGCCCCTCGTCCAAGGCGCGCTGCCGCGAAAAGAGCCTCCTCACGCAAATCGGAGTGACTCACCTTACGCGGTAGCGCGAGATTTATCTCGCGTTTTAGGGCGACATGAACCCCTTCGGGGACGGCGTGTCGCGCTACGAAGAAACTACGTAAGATGAGTGAGTAACTCACCTTACGCGGTAGCGCGAGATTTATCTCGCGTTTTCGGGCGACATAAATGTCGCCCTACGAAGGAACTGCGTAAGGTGAGTGAGTAAATAAAAATCGCCCGAATGGCTCGGGCGATTTTGTTTAATCCGCGGCGTGGAGGGGGATGGATTTTACCTGCGCCGTTTCGTGGTCGCGTTTGTCGAAGCCGAAGCGTTCGAAGATATCGGCGTATAACTCGACGATTTGTTCGCGCGTGAAGCCCATCTCTTCGTAGGAGTAAGAATGGTCGCTGCGGAAGGTGAGGGTTTCTTTGACGGCTTCGTCCACGAGCAGTTCGAGACCGGGTTTGTCGGGGTAGCCGAATTGTTCGTAGAACTTGCGGATGACCGCTTCGGGGCGTTGGATCAGTTCGTCGTAGTTGAGGATCAGGTGGCGGGGAGAGGGATGCGCGTCGAGGTAGCGGAGAGGGTAGCGGTACCAGTGCTGGGTCAGGTCCACGATTTCGTCAATGTAGAGCCAGGTCTCTTTGGGATCGGTGAATTGACGGCGGGCGTAGTTGATCCACGAGATGGTGGAGGGGAGCATGTCGAGCGGGTTGCGGGCGAGGTAGATGATGCGCGCGTCGGGGAAGAATTCAAGCAGCGTTTCAATCTTGGGACTGAAGGCGGGGTTCTTCGCCACGAAGTATTTCTTTCCGCCGGTGGCATAGATGTGCCGCTGAAGCATGGATTTGTAGAAGGTCATGATGCGGCGTTTGTGTTCGGGGCTGAGGGCTTCGTCGAAGTGTTGATAGTTGGGGAATTCGTCCATGAAGGGGAAGAGGAAGGTGACGAAGTAGCCGTCCCAGATGTGCAGGTGGATGTTTTCGTCCTCTTCCGGCTGGAAGAAGGAAATGGGATGGATTTTGATTTTGCCGAGCGTGGCGCGATCGAAGGCGTAGAGGACGCGGTGCAGGAAGCCACCGAGGTATTTTTTGTCGAGCCGCGCAAAGAATTGGGTGATTTTCTTTTGGGTGACAGAGGGGGTGAGGTAGATGTCCCAAGTGGTGAGGCTGGTGAAGGTGCCTGAGTCGCGTGAGAGCAGGCGGTGCAGAAAGGTGGAGCCGCTGCGCAGGTTGCCGAGAATGAAGAGCGGCTTTTCGATGGGTTGGTTTTTGTAGGCGGGGAAGAGAATATCGTCGAGCCAGAAGCAGAACCAGTGGAGGAGTGTGCCGGGTATCCAGACCAAGTAGAACAGGAGCAGGAAGATCAGTCGTTTGCGAGTGAGGCGGGCGGGAGTGTTTTTTGCTCCGAAGAAGGAGCGGTAGAAGGTGCGCCAGAACAGGCGGAAGTTGTAGTGCATGAATGAATATGTTCCTTTCGCGGAAACGACTTATGACGTTGCAAAAATATAATCTCGACCCGCGCGTAGTTGATGTTCTCTAACGTCAACAGACGCGTTTACGAGATTATTTTCTCAAAGTTCATAAGCCGTCATTACCGCATACATGGAAGAAGCCCGTTGAAGGGCTTCTTCGTTGGCTATTCTATCACGGGGTTGCTTTCGATGAACCGTTTGATACGCTGGAGCATTTCTTCATGGGCGGCGTTTGCCTGCTGGAAGGCGTAATTGAAGAGCAAGTCGGGCGCTGTGAGGGTGATGGTTTCGTGCAGCAGGACGCCGTCGTCTTTGGGTGTTATTTTCGTGACGTTGGTGACGGTGGTGCCCGGTGACTGATACGCTTCGGTGTGGACGCTGTTTCCGCTGATGGAGAGGATGTCGGCGCGGTATTTAATTTTGAATCGAAAGGGTCCCCATTGCAGGCGGTCGGTGATGTAGTAACGGCGCACGCCGGGCGGCGCGTCTGCCGCGCGTTCCACTTTGACGATGAGGGGGTGGATTTTGTGATGCTGGCTGTAGTCGGCGAGGATGCGGATGACAGTCGCCGCATTGGAACGGATGAAGATTTCTTTTTCGAAGATTCCCTGTCGCATGGCGGCGATTATACTTGCGCCTCCCCCCGGTCGGAAGATTATGGCGAAACCACGATGCGAATGTAAATCGGGTCGCCAAAGGGCTGACCGTTGGGATCGAATGCCTGCCAGGATGATTCGTAAACGCCCTCCTCAAACGGTGCGGTAAAGAGGATTTGAATGACAGCCTGCGCGCCGGCTTTGGCAGGGTAGAGGGCGATTTCATCGGGCGCGCCGAGCGCGGCTCCGCCCACGCGCCGCAAACGATAGTCTGCGGTCCAATGACAGGTGCCGCTGTTCGTGACCAGCCATTGTTTGTCAATCGCCGCGCCAAAGGGGATGAAGGAGTTGTCGGGGATGGTGAGGTCTTCGACGAAGGTCAGGTTGTTGGTGCAATTCGACTGGTCAAGGGTGGGGACGATGGTGGGCAGGGGGATGACTTGAATCTGTGCCGGCGCGGTGGGCGAGGGATGGATGATGAGGTCCGGCTGGATGAGCGGCGGTGGGTTGGTCGGCGGGATGAAAGGCGTGGGGGTGGCGAGAGGAGAACAGGCTGAGGCGAAGAAAATGCCGATGAGGCAGAGCAGGCTGCGGCGGAGAAAGAAGCGGATGGTCATTCCCGTATTAAACCACAAAGACACGGGGACACAGAGAAGGTACACTCCGTGCCGCCGTGTCTCCGGGATGATCGTATTGGTCTATGCTTCGTCGTCCACGCCGGACTCGCCTCCGCCAATGTCGAGCGGGAGGGCGATTTCGCCGCTCATGGCTTTCTGGCGGATGATGGCTTCGATTTCCGCCATGAGGTCGGGATTCTGACGGAGGTAATCTTTGGCGTTTTCGCGCCCCTGACCGATGCGAATGTCGCCGTAGGAGAAGAAGGCGCCGCGCTTCTGAATGACCTCGAACTTGGTCGCCAGATCGAGGACATCGCCCGCTTTGGAGATGCCTTCGTTGAACATGATGTCGAACTCGGCGGTGCGGAACGGCGGCGCAACTTTGTTTTTGACGACTTTGACGCGGGTGCGGTTGCCGATGACTTCTTCGCCCATTTTGATTGCCTGGATGCGGCGCACGTCGAGGCGGACGGAGGCGTAAAATTTGAGCGCCTGCCCACCGGTGGTGGTTTCGGGGTTGCCGAACATGACGCCGATTTTCTGGCGCAGTTGGTTGGTGAAGATGACGGCGGTTTTGGTCTGGTTGATGGCACCGGAGAGTTTGCGCAGCGCCTGGCTCATGAGGCGCGCCTGTACGCCCATGGTGGCGTCGCCCATGTCGCCTTCGATTTCGGAGCGCGGGACGAGCGCGGCGACTGAGTCAATGACGATGACGTCAATGCCGCCGGAGCGGACGAGGGTTTCGGTGATTTCGAGCGCCTGTTCGCCGGTGTCGGGCTGGGAGACGAGCAGGTTGTCAATGTCCACGCCGCAGCGCGCGGCATAGACCGGGTCGAGGGCGTGTTCCATGTCTATGAAGGCGGCGACTCCGCCCATCTTCTGCGCTTCGGCGATGATGTGCTGGCAGATGGTGGTCTTGCCCGAAGATTCGGGACCGTAGATTTCGGTGATGCGCCCGCGCGGCACGCCGCCCACGCCGAGGGCGATGTCGAGCGAGAGCGAGCCGGTGGGGAAGGTTTCCGTTTGCATGTGCTGTGCCTCGCCCAGGCGCACAATGGAACCGTCGCCGTAGCGTTTGAGGATGTCGCCGACGGCTTTATCGAGTACGGCGCGTTTGGCGCTGTTATCGCCGGCGAGGGGGCGTTCCTCCGCCGCAGCGGATGCTTTTGTTTTTCGAGGGGGCATGGGGTTTTCTCCAAATACCAGTGTATAAGTCAAAGGGATATGCTGTCGAGCAGTATAGCACAAATGTTCAGTGCGTCAAGGTGTCAGGGAGGCGGTGAGGCAGGGGGAGTTGGCGTCGGCGTGATGGGCAGAAAGTCCAGGTTCGGTTTGGGCGGCGGGACGACCTGGAAGCCTTCCTTGTCGGTGAAGGTAAAGTACGTCACCTGACCGGGGAAGATTTCCACCCAGGTTTGGAGATTCTTTTCCTTATAGTTGATGGTAACTTTGTAAATGCCAGCCGGCAGGTCGCTCAGGACGAGGTTCTCCTGATAGTACGGGTCGGAATTGACCGCCCCTTGGGCGTACGTCAACGCGCGGCGCAAGGGAACGCCAGAGGGTTCCGGGCGTACTTCGAGCGGATAGTAGTACAGCAAGTTGCCCTTTTCCCCGCTGACGCGTCCAACCAGCACGCCCCAGCCCTGCGGCGGCGAAGTCCACAATTCGGGATTATAGGTAAAGTAGAAGGCATTGCCGCCCATCCGCACTTCAAAGTGCAGGTGGGGACCGGTGGTTAAGCCGGTGGAGCCGACCAGCCCGATGACATCGCCCGTTTCCACATGCTGACCGACAAGGGCGGTAATCTCGCTCATGTGGGCATAGACGGTGTAAAGTTCCTGCCCTTTGTAGCCGAAATCGTGTTTGATGACCACCGCCTTGCCATACGGGTCGCTGGTGTCGTCCGCCGCGCCGGAAAACAACCCCCAACCCGCCGAAACCACCGTGCCGGGTCCCGCCGCCAGAATGGGCGTTCCCTCCGCCGCGTCAATATCCACGCCGGTGTGAATGACATCCGGTGCAAAGAATACGCCGCCGTAGCGGTACTCCGCCAGGGGCCAGTTGACGTTATCGGCGGCGATGGGGCGGATGAAGTAAAAATGATCGTATGCCGAAACCGCCCAAGGGACGGGGTAGAGAGGCGGACGCCAACCCGAGACCGGCTCCGCGCCGGGCGTGGGGAGGACAAAACGAAACGGTTCGAGGCTCGGATGCGGCGACGCTTCAAACCCTGACGCAGGCTGGGCGGCTGTTTCTCCAGCCATCACCGCCGTTGACGTCGGGTCCGCTCCGCGCGCGTCGGTGGTGAGGGGCGCGCAGGCGGCAAGCAGGACGAATAAAAGCAAATGCAGAACGCCGCCCCTGCGCTGCAAAGGCAGGTTGTTGAAGGTGGAAGCATTCATGGCACAACCGTGACAGGTGTGGAGGAAGGCTCAGGCGTTTGAGATGGCGTGCGCGTGGGCGTGGGAGTCCGCGTGGGGGTGGGTGGACGCGGCGTGCGCGTGTTGGTCGGTGTGGGGGTGTTGGTGGGCGTGCGCGTGGGGGTGAGGGTGGGCGGCAGCAGGCGCGTGGGCGTGACCAGCACTTCGGGCGGGTAGAGTTGGAGCATGGCAGTGTGCCAGTCGAGACCGCCGGTCAGGACGAATTCGGTGAAGCGCGCGCCGCGGTAGTAGGTGCGCCAGTTGGGCAGGGCAGGGACCCGTTCCCAGCCGTATTGCGCGGCGAGGGCGGTCACATCCACCCAGTAGCCGGGCGGGACTTCGGCGTAGGCGCCGCCCTGTTCGTAGGTTTGCGGGTCGAGGTTGTAGCGGGCGTGCAGGTCCCAGGGCGGGTCGTGGAGGGGGATGCCGAGGGTGCCGTCCTGCGCCTGCGCGCGGATGTAGAGCCGCCAGTAGGTTTGCGCGCCGAAATCCTCGCGCACGGCAACCATCCAGCCGGCGTTGGTCATCAGCGAGTTGATGGCGAAGGCGCGCCCGGTGTAAAGCCAGTCTTCGCTGAAGCCGGGATCGAGGTCCGAAGTGAGCGGGATGAAGGCGTTCTCGAGGCTGGCAAGCGCATCCCAGCCGGCTTCCCACTGCAGGCGCTGGCGCAGGGCGTTGAAGGCTTCGTCTGCCAAATCATGCAGTTGGGGGTAAGGCGCCTGCACATCGGGGAGGTCCACCAGCGACCAGCGTCCCGCCGCGCCTTCTCCAATGGGGTTTCCGAATGCCGCCCAGAGGGGAGCGGGCGTGAATTGGGCGGCTTGGGCGAACATCGCCGGCAGAGGTGCAGGCAGAGGCGCATCCAGCCAGACCAGGCTTCCCACCTGATAGGGGAAGGGCGTGAGCGGCTGGAGGATGTTGCCGTCGAGGGCGTAGGTGATGATGAAGTTTGTGTTCGGGGCGGGGACAATGGTAATGAGACGGTCGCCGCCTGCGTTCCAGGCGGGCAGGCTGCCGTCGCCGATCCAGCGGGCAGGGAATTGACGCCCCGCCTCCCAGAGGTAGATGCCGCTTCTGCCGATGTTTTGCGATTGCGCTGCCCATGCCAGGCGCGTTCCATCCGGCGACCAGACGGGGTGCGATTCGGAAGCGAGCGGAGTATTGCTCAGGTTTTGGAAGCGGTCGTCGCCGGGGCGGTCGAGGTCGGCGAGGATGACTTCGCCGTTGGAGATGAAGGCAATCTGTCGTCCGCCGGGCGCCCAGGCGGGAGAATGGTCGGCGGCGGGGGAATGGGTGAGGGGAATGGCGCCGTTGGCGGGGTCGGCGGCGGGACCGATGACGATTTCGAGGTTGTCCTCGCGGTAGGTTTCGTAGGCGAGGAAGGAGCCGTCGGGCGACCAGGAGGGGGCGGCGTCGTATTCGGGGGTGTCGGTGAGTTGGGTGAGTTCGCCGCTGGCGAGGTCGAGCAGGAAGAGGTCCCAGTGACCGAGGCGGTTGGAGGCAAAGGCAAGTTTCGTCCCGTCGGGGCTGGGGGCGGGGGTGATGTCATCCCAGTCGCCGTTGGTGAGGCGGGTGAGCGCACCGCCGGCCGGGTCGTAGGCAAAGAGGTGAGCGTAGCCGTCCTCTTCGAGAGAGAGGATGACGATATTTTCTGCGCTGTTGGCGAGAGGAGAGCTGGCGGTTTGTGAGGCGGTGGGCGAGGGAGTATCCGCCGCTGCGCTGGGAGTGGGGAGCGCCGGCTGGGAGCAGGCGGCGAGGATGACTATTGCGAGCAGGACGGCAAGCGTATGGCGCAGAAGAGGTCGGGGCATGGAAGAGGTCAATCAGGCAGAGTCAGTTTCGGGTCCGGGAGGAGGCGGGGTGACGTCGAAGGCGAAGGTCTGCGGTTCGGCGGCGGGTCCGTCGGGGTAGAAAAGGCGGGCTTCGATGGCGTAAGGGTTGAGCAGGTCGCCGCGGATGTGCATGGTGAATTCGATTTTCCAATTCATCGGTTCGACGAAACTGGCGGTGGCGACTTCCTCTCCATTGCCGTTGCTCAGCACGATTTCAAGGTGCGGGCGGATTTGGAAGGGGGTCATTTCGATGTTGACGCGCACGCGGCGTCCGTCGGGGTAGGGTTCGGCGGCGAGGGAGGTGATGCGCGTCTCTTCGGGAGCGGTGCGGTTGTTGAGGTGGTCTTCGGGGAAAAAGAAGTCGAGGGTCATGGGGGAGTCTCTAGTTTGGTAGTCGGATAGTCGTTGGCAGATGATGAAATATCTGAAGTGAGGTTTGCAAATCGCAAATCAAAAATCAAAAATCAAAAATCGTAAATCGTAAATCGCAAATCGTAAATCGTAAATCGTCTTATTCGTCGAAGAGGAAGGTGGCTTCGGAGTAAAAGCGGACGCCTTTCTTTTTGACGCGTTCTTCCACCCAATGGTTGAGGTATTCCTGTTTGTATTCGATGGCTTTGCCGCTGGAGAGTTCGTGCAGGGGATAGTTGAGGTGCAGGGCGCGCGGCGAGACGGTGAAGCGCGTGATGCCCGTGGGCAGCATGATGTTCTGGCTTGCCAGTTTGAGGATGGTCTTGATTTTGAAGTGAGGGAAGATAATGAGAGCGGTCAGGTCGGGGTAGAGACGTTTGAAGGTTTCGATGAGGGTCTGGCTGGTGCGGTCGAGCGAGGCGCGGGTTTTGTAGCAGTTGACCACGTTGTGCATGGTCTGGATGTGCGCCGCCAGGTCGCTGGGGGCTTCTTTGACAAGAAAGAAGGCATCGTTGGCGAGGCGGATTTGTATGGGCATGTACTTGGGCGCATCCAGCGATTTGCGCGTGTCCACTTTGACGAGTTCGATGCCTTTTATTTTGCGAAGGGCGGCGGTCAGCGCCTTGGGCGGCATTCCCCAAACGACGTGATTCCAGGTTTGCAGGTTGACGTGCGGGTCATTGGCGGCGACGACCTGCGTCACGATGTGCGGAAATTCCAGGACGCGCAGGGATGTCACGCGGTTGGCGCCATCCAGCACCATATAGCGGTCAGTGCCGTCATTGAGGGGCATGACAATGGGCGGGTTGCGCAGAATGCCCTGGGCGCGCAGTTTTTCCACCAGCGGCAGGGTGCGCTGCATGTCGTGGTCTTCGTGCAGGATGAGCGACTCGATGGGAAGGATTTTCAGGTTGGGCAGGTTGGAAATCATCGGGCGAAGGATACCATACAAGCAAAGGCGTTTCAAACGCTCAAACGTTCCAATGCGCTGACAAAATCTTCAGGCGGCTCTGTCCGAAAGGTCAACCGTTCGCCTGTGGCAGGATGGGTAAAGGTGAGGGTGCGGGCATGCAGCGCGGGGCGGGAAATCAGGTCGGTGGAGGAAGCGCCGTAGAGGACATCTCCCAAGAGCGGATGCCCCAGCGCGTAAGCATGGACGCGGATCTGATGCGTTCTCCCCGTCATCGGCTGCGCTTCGACCCACGCCCCAGCCTGATACCGTTTCAATACGCCGAATCTCGTCTCGGACGGTTTCCCGCCTTTGGGGTCCACCACGGTGCGGTGTTTGTGTCCCACGTTGGCGCGCAGAGGGAAGCGGGCAATCTTCTCGTTCCAGTTGGGAGCTCCCTCCAGGATGGCGTGATAGGTCTTTTCCGCTTCGCGTTTTTCGAATTGCAGGCTGAGGGCGCGGTGCGCTTCGGCGGTGCGCGCAAAGACCATCACGCCGCTGGTGATTTTATCGAGGCGGTGGACGATGAAGATTCCTCGCCCTGAGCCTGTCGAAGGGTTGCCAAACTCCGCCTCAAGCAGTTTGACCAGATACGGCGCGTCCTTTTCCCAGCCATCCGGCAGGACGGAAAGCCCGGCAGGTTTGTCGAGGACGAGCAGGTGTTCATCAACAAAGAGGATGTTCATGAGTTGATTTTACCCTGCCGCATCTGCTTGACACCCTCCCCAGACCGGCATAATATCCAGCCATGACCAATGAACCGTACAATCCCTTTTTGATTGACTCGCTCAACCATCCGCTGGCGGGACCCATCCGTCAGTTGCTGCACCGCGACGGGCGGCGCGAATTGAACCGCATTTTGATTGACGACGAAGAAAATATCCTGCAGGCGCTGGAAGCCGGCGTGGAAATCGAGTCGGTCTATTACGCCGGCGACGAGACGATTTCCGACGAACTGCGCAGCAAACTGACCCCCGGCGCGACCATCCATGAGGTGGCAAAACGAACAACCAAGAAAATTTTCGAGAACGACAAACTCTCACGCATTTTTGCCATCGCCGAAACGCCGCCGTCCAAAGGTTTGGAATGGCTGAAAGCCACACAAAGAGACGTTGTCGTCTTGGAGGATGTGAGCATTTCGGGCAACATCGGGAACATCATCCGCACGTCTCTGGCGCTGGACTTGGGCGGGATGATTCTGCTCAACATGGACCCGCTCGATTTGTATGATCGCCGTCTCATCCGCGCCAGCCGCGGCTACATGTTTTCCCTGCCCATCATGACCGCTTCGACGGCGGAGTTCCTCGCCTATTGCAAAGCCAACGGCGAGACTCTGCTCGTCACCGACATGGATGCCAACATGAGCGTGGAGGAAATCGCCTCCATTCCGCAGCGGCTGTTGATTGTTTTCGGCAGCGAGAAGGAGGGCTGTTCGCCGGAAATCGAAGCCGCGGCGACGATGCGGGCGCGCATTCCCATCAACCCGAAGGTCGAGTCATTGAACGTCTCTGCGGCGGCAGGGATTACGCTCTTTCAGCGCATCGGCTTCAACCGTAAAAAATAAACCGGCGGAACATCCCGCCGGTTTATTTGGTTCTAGCCACCCAACACTTTTGTTTTGGGACGCAGATGAACGCTGATTTACGCGGATTTAAGTTTTTTGCGTTTTCTTTACCGTACATAGAAACCCTAAAGGTCTGCTTTCCCTTCGTGAATTTGAGAATTTCCAAAAAGACTAGTCACCCGACACTTTTGTTTTAGGACGCAGATGAACGCTGATTTAACTGATGTTACACAGTTTATTCGTAGTGCGATATTTATATCGCCTGAAAACGCGAGATAAATCTCGCGCTACCGCGTAAGGTGAGTGATTTAAGTTGTTTTATCTGCTTTTTTCAGCGTCCCATTTGAAACTGTCAGGTCGCTAGTTTTGGTTCAGGCTTTTTTGTACTGCCGCACTTCCATTGCGGCGCTGTATCCCACCCATGCCGCGAGTCCGTAAAACAGCAAATCCATGAAGTCGAAGGCAATCGTGAAGACTTCGATCAGGGCGGCGGGGGTTGTGAGAAAGAAGAAGAATACCCGAATAAAAGACACTCCCTCTTCACGGGCAATCACCCCCGAATAGAACATCAGGTTGCCCAGCACACATCCCAGCAGGGCGAGCGCTGCGCTGGCGATACCGAAGATGGCAGACCTGCCTTTTCCAAAGTATCGAACGGCAATGCCAACCAGAAAACCGATGCCGATTGCCATCCAGCCAATCTGATATTCGGTGAAGTAGGTGATTGCACCCCACACGATTGCGCCAGCCAGCATGGCAACGCCGCCGCCGATCAAGCCCAGGAGCAGATTTGATTCGGTCTCCACCGGCTCGATGACCGGGGAGGAAGGGGGAAGAGAGGTATTCATCTCTTGCATTCTCCTTTCGGTAGATGATGGATGAACTGCACAGGCGAAAGTATACACTTTTCACTCATGTTACGCAGCAACGCGAAGGCTCTTTGGATGTTTCCGTAAGCCGTACACGGAATATACGGCTTGCATGGGCTTTCACGGAGAAAACCTAAAAAACCTGAATTCGGGATAAGGCTTTTGAATCGTCCCGAAGGCTTTTGACGCAGCGGGTTCGAGAGCAGAATCAGCCTTCGGGACGCTTATCCCGAACTGACATTAAAAAAATTCGTGCTTTTTCCGTCCCGTATGTATGGCTTTCTCATTATCGCTTGACGGAATCAATTTTGTACACGGATCGCACGGATGATACAGAGTTCTCCGTGAAAAACGGAAAGAAAACCGTTCATTCCGCGAAATCCGTGTACAAAGAAGGCTCGCATCCAGACTTTGAGAAAGCCATAGTCCCGCATGGTGCGATGCACTGCGTAAGGTGAACTTCTACTTTCGACTTTCCATCTTACTCATCGCATACTCCGCCAGCGCGGTGATAGTCAGCGACGGGTTGACGCCGGGGTTGGCAGGGACGATCGAGCCGTCAATGATGTACAGACCGGGGTAATTGTGAATCTCGAAGTTTTCGTCCACCACGCCCTCTTCGGCGTTCCTTCCAATCGGCGCGCCGCCGAGGATGTGAGCCGTCGTCGGCATCCCCAGCAGATTTTCACCCACCGAGCCGAGCGGAATGCCGTCCGTGCGCCGGGCAAATTCGCGCGTAATCTCGTGCGAGCCTTCCACCTGCGCATTGATGGTGTAGCCGGGTTCCTCCTCCGCCACCAAGCCCGTGCGGAAGAGCGTGAACAGACTGCGCCCGATGCGGAAGCGCATGCGATTGTCGGCGTGTTGCATGACGAGCAGGATGGTCACGTTGTGCGCCCAGCCGGGCAGGAACAGCGCCTTCGCAAAATCCATCGGATGCGTGAGCGCCCACCAGGCAAAGCGCAGGATGCGCAGCGGCACACTCACGTCTCTGGCGATGAGCGGCGCAGCTAGGAAACGCATCAGCGATGAACCATCGGGATAGCGCACCGGCTCGATGCGTGTCTGCTCGTCATGATTGTAGATGGATGAAATGGCGACGCCCTCCGAATAATTGACATCGGACCTCCGCGCCACGCTTCCCAACAGACCCTCCGAATTGGTCCGCACCATTGAGCCGAGTCTCCCCGACAGTTTGGGCAATGACTTTTTCACGTCGCGCAGGGTGAGCAGAAGCTTCATCGTCCCCATCACGCCAGCCGAGAAGATGACGTTCTTTGCGTAAACGGTTTTTGTCCGTTTGAACAAACTTGTGGAGGAGCGATAGGCAACGACGTAACGCGCCTCGGGCGCTTGACCTTCGATGTTCGACTCTTGGCTAAAATCCGAGAGAGGTCGAACGTCAATTACCTCCACTTCGGGAAGCACCACCGCCCCGTTCTTCTCCGCAAAGTACAGGTAGTTTTTGGGCAGGATGTTCTTGGCATTGTAGCGGCATCCCACCATGCACCCGCCGCAGTGACGGCAGCCGGCGCGCGCGGGACCCTCGCCGCCAAAGTAAGGGTCGGGGACGGTTGCTCCAGCCTCCCCGAAGAATACGCCGACATCCGTAGCGCGGAAGGTGTGTCCCATGCCGCGTTCTTCCGCCATCTGCCGCAGGATTTCATCCGCCCGCCAGAGTTTGGGGTTGCGCGCTGCGCCCAGCATCCGTTTGGCAGTCTCGTAATGCGGACGCAGAACTTCCCCCCACTTCAGCGGATGATTCCAAGCGGGGGTGGCAAAGGTTTCCTCAGCGGGGACTTCCAGCACGTTGGCGTAGCCCAAACTGCCGCCGCCCACGCCCGCCCCGTGCAGCACCATCACGCCCTTGAGCAGGCTGATTTGCAGAATGCCATGCGCCCGCAGGGCGGGCATCCAGAGATATTTCCAAAACTGCCAGTTGGACTTGGCGAAATCCTTGTCCTCATAGCGCTTGCCCTTTTCGAGGACGAGGACAGAATAGCCCTTTTCAGTCAGCCGCATGGCAGAGACGGAGCCCCCAAAGCCGGAGCCGATGATGATGTAGTCGTAAACTTGTTTTGTCATTTCAGGATCTCATTTTCAATCCATCACCCTGAGCCGTAACCCTGAACGCAGCGAAGGGTCTCTTATGCTGGCGTGGAGATGCTTCGGCAGCAAACGCCTCAGCATGACATAACGAGTATTTTACCTGAAGGGACAGACATCCTCCGGCTTGTATATCCTGGCTTGCGACCCGTGATAATCGCTCCCCAGCGGAGTGAGAATCTCAGAGTGTTCCACCGCATATTGGATCGCCGCCGCGCAGCCATCGTACATTCTCTGCGTGGAGTGATACGCCTTCCAGAACGCGGTCGCCATTTCGGCGTAGGGACGGGCGTATGGGTCATTGCCGAATTTCTGTTGCAAGGTGTTGTAGGTTGTGCTTGCTTCTGCTTCTTGACCCTGCACGAGGTGGAGGAGCATGATGCGATAGTAGGCATACGCGGCGAGACGGGGGTATTCGGTGGGGTCTTCAGATAAATCTACAGAAGGGGTAGGAGTGCCATACCACGAAGAATCTAGAACAGCTTGTTCATATTTCTTGCGTTCTACAGACCACCACTCAAGATCTTCCTGAAAAATCACCTGCCTATAAAAATTCAAGGCAGTATTGTATTTTCCGAGCAAAGTTTCTAAGTCACCATCTTGGACGGCTTGGAACCGATAAATAGGTTGATCAAATTCTTCCGATTGTGTTGAGAAAAACTTCCCGTTCCAAGAAAGTGTTTTTACTTGAACACGCCAAGGTACAGACCAAGTCGGTGGTACGTTTCGTATTACTAATTCAAGAGTGCCATCATTGTTGGTGTCGGCAACTTTTTCGCTGATTACTCCCTCAACCCACATGTCTGACTCTGAAATAAGATCAGTATAAGTTTCTCCATTCCATTCCAGAATGTAATAACGGTAACAGCCTCCCCCGGTGCAACTACGTGTAATGACTATCAATTCTGGTAGTCCATTCGAATTCATGTCGAACACACCGTAGAATTCGATAAATATGCTTTCCGCATTGCCCGTAAAAAGTGTATATTTTCCGCCAGAGCACGTGAAAATATAAAATTTACGAAAGCCGCTATTATGAACGTACATTAATTCAGGAATTCCGTCACCTGTTATGTCTTCGAGCCTCACATCATGTGGGTAATAAAATGAGGGCAAGGCACCCAAGATAGTCTTTGTAGAGCCCCCATTGTTTAAGAATTCCAAAATCTTTTCTTCAGGCTTGATATTTGGATCATTGAAACTGAAAGATAGCTTGAGAGATGGGTTTTGCTTCGGACACTCCGCCTTCGGGGCGGGCGTAACCGTGACAACGGTCGAAACGTCGAAGGTTGGCGTGAAGGTGGGGATGGTGGGTAAAGGGGTGATGGAGGCGGTCGGTGTGGCGGAGGGGATGAGCGTCCGCGTGGGGGTGGGGGATGGGGTGGAGGTTAAGTTGTTTGAAACAGAGGCAGGCGCGGTTTGAGTCTGAAGCGGCGTCCCTCCGCACGCGGTGAGGAAGAATATGCCGATGAGCAGTCCTGTTAGAAGAGGTTTCATGGTATTGCATCCCCTGTGCTAATGAAAAAGGTGAGAGTTATTTGCGAGATGAGTATCACTTGGTTTCAAATAGTGTTTGATCACTTCTATACCGGATATATCCCTTGCTCAGCAGCCGATAGAACTTGCTGCGCCTGGCTTTACAAAATTATACTCCGCGCGCCTTTTTCTTTTCCACACTCTTTTTTGTTGACGTCATACAACAATCATTGCTTTGAACATGGGCGTCTGATCACTGCTTACTGATCACTGCTTACTGATCACTGATCACTGCTTACTGCTTACTGCTTACTGCTCACTGCTCACTATTCTCTTCTTCCCTTGATCACAATCCGTATCGGCGTCCCCAAAAATCCATACTCGGCGCGGATTTGATTTTCCAGATAACGCAAGTACGAAAAGTGCATCAACGTCGGGTCGTTGACATAAATCATAAACGTCGGCGGGTCGGAGCGGACTTGGGTGCCGTAATACATCTTCAACTGCCGCCCGGCATGAGCCGGGTGCGGGTGCGCATCCTGCGCCTTGTGGATGACCTCGTTGATTTTGGAAGTGGTCAGCCGCGCCAGACGTTCCTCCTGCACGCGCAGCGCCATAGGCAACACCTGATCCACGCGCTGACCGGTCTTGGCAGAGATGAACAACAGCGGCACATAATCCATGAAATTCAAGTCGGCGCGAATCTTGCGCGTGTATTCCTCCATCGTGAACGAATCCTTCGGGATGGCATCCCATTTGTTGACGATGACCACACACGATTTCCACTGTTCAAGGATAAAGCCGGCAATGTGCGCATCCTGCGAGGTGATGCCCGTGGTCGCATCAATGACCAGCAGGGCAACATCCGCCCGTTCGATGGCTTTGAAAGAACGCAGCACGCTGAACTGCTCCACGCCCGGTTCAATTTTTCCGCGCTTGCGGATGCCCGCCGTGTCAATCAGCGTGATGGGCAAGCCGTTGAATTCGATTTTCGTATCTATGGCGTCGCGCGTGGTGCCGGGGATGGGGCTGACAATGGCGCGCTCCTCGCCGACCAGTTTGTTCAACAGGCTCGACTTACCCGCATTCGGCTTGCCGACAATGGCAATTTTGACGCTCTCGTCTTCCTCCTCCGCTGCTTCCGCAGGGAAGGCGGCGACCAACACATCGAGCAAGTCGCCGGTGCCCGTCCCATGCACGGCAGAGATGGGGAGGGGTTCGCCCAGCCCCAGTTCATAGAATTGAGCCGCGTTGTCGCGCCGTTCCTTTGATTCGCATTTGTTCACCGCCACCAGGATGGGGGGATGAAGCGAACCGTCCGCCTGTTTTTTCTGGGAACGGCGAAGAATGTTTGCCACTTCGAGGTCGGGCGCGGTCACCCCCGCTTCGCCATCCACGACGAAGAGAATGGCATCCGCTTCCTGAATCGCCGCCTGTGCCTGAGCCTTGATCTGCTCGATGAAATCCGCCGAGCCAATGGAAAGCGGAGTCTTGCCGCCATGCGTGGGGTCAATGCCGCCGGTATCCACCACGTGAAAGGCGCGTCCGTTCCATTCGGCTTTGCCAAAGAGACGGTCGCGCGTGGTGCCGGGCGTATCGTCCACAATGGCGAGACGTTCGCCGACGAGACGGTTGAATAATGTACTTTTTCCGACGTTGGGCCTGCCAACGATGGCGACGATTGGTTTGCTCATATCTTCTTTTCTCTCTCCGTGTTGGGGAGATGTCAGGGGTGAGGGTTCTTACGGCGATGGCGATGGTGTGACGGTCGGTGTGCCGGGCAAGGATAATACCACTTCTATCGTCCCGGGCAAAATGGATTCGACCTCCACATTTTCGAGCAGAATATCCACCAGCGGGGTAAGTTGATGCGTGCCGGGTCCCAGCCCGCTCACGTCCACTGTCACAATGACATCCTGCGGCGTGAGCGAATCCAGCGTGGGCAGGGGACCGGAAATGATGACATCCACCGTCTGCGGTAGGATGCGCGCCGTGATGCCTTCGCTCAGCCCGATGACATGCACCTCCTGATTGAGAAGGGTCAGGCTGGTTTGAATGGGCGAGATGCCCACCGTCACCTGCACGGTCTGTGCGCCGACCAGGGTGACGTTTTCAGGCAGGTTGAGTGCCAGGCGGGTGGTGATGTCTTCGTCTGCGCCTTGCAGGTCGAGCGGCTGAGTCTCCACCACGCCGGGCAGGCTGGCAACCAAGTCAGGATCGGATGCGAAGACCGTGACCACCGGCGGGAAGACCGAGATGTTCTCGAGCCGGTAGCCGGGGGCGATTTGCCCGGTCACTATCACTTTGACCGCTACATCGCGGAAGCCGCCCTGCTGGCTGACCGGCACGCTCACTTGAACGGTCTCCGGCGTGAGCGTAAGCCCTTGCAGGACGGTGTTGTTTTCATCCAAAATCTGAATGGGAAGCGCCTGCTCCAGATTTTCGCGTGCGTTTGCCAGATTGATGACAACGCGCGCGTGGACAGCCTGATTGACCAGCGACTCCGGACCGGAAATGAGCACGATTTCTGGAGAAAGAACCGCCTCGCCTGGCTGATAACCGAGGGCGGGAATGCCGCTGACCAGTTTTTCGATGGTCAGGGTGCGGGTGGCGACCGGTTCGAGTTTGACGGTGACCGTTACCGGCGAGACAAGAACGATTTGGTAGGGGCGCGCCAGAACGCGAATCTGAACCGCGACTTCATGTTCGCCGGCGTCGAGCCCCGAAAGGTCCAGTGTTGCCTGCACGGAGCGTTCGGTGGCGTTGAGTTGTTCCCATACGGAGCGGGGCGCACGCAGAGTGACCTCCACCGTATTGGGAACGTCGGAGGTGATGATCAGCGTGGGCGCTTTGCCGACGATTTCGAGCGGCACGGGGCTGGGGTAGATGCGGATTTCATCCGGGTCTGCCGAGGTGACAGCAGATACCCAAACGGCAATGCCCAGCACGAGCGCAAGCAGAAAGGTGCGAAAGTTGGCGGCGAATGTGCGCATCTTATTCGTCCTTCCTGGCGGGGCGGTGAGGGAAGAAACGCTTCACCCAGACCTGCTGAGGGGTGGTCATCTCCGGGCGAAAGAACGCAGCGAGGATTTTTTCCAGCCGTTCGGGGTCTATGCGGCGGATCATGCGCCCGGCGTGGGAAATGGAAATGGACCCGCTCTGTTCCGACACGACAATGGATACCGCGTCACTCACCTCCGACACACCGAGGGCGGCTCGGTGCCTCAACCCCATCTGGCGTTCGGGCGAACGGTTGAGCACGCCGCTGGCAGAGAGCGGCATGACACATGCCGCGGCGACGATGCGCCCCTCAGCGATGATGACAGCGCCATCGTGCAGGGGGGTATCGGGGTAGAAGATTTGCAGGAGCAGTTCGGGAGTTACGTGGGCGCGCATTTGGACACCGGTTTCGATGTATTGCTCAAGGCTGTCCTGCCGCTGGATGACGATGAGTGCGCCGTGCTGTCGGGCAGAGAGGCGGGTGGCGGCTTCCACAATGGCGCGGAGGACTTTGGCGGTATCCGCATCGGCGGGGCGGGCAGTAGTGGCGGCGAGGGTAAAAATGCCGGCACGTCCCAGCCGTTCGAGGGCGCGGCGGATTTCGGGGGCAAAGACGACAGGAATTGCCACCAGCAGGGCAGGCAGGGCATTTTGCACCAGCCATGAGAAGGCGGGCAGTTCGACCAGCGTGGTGAAGAGAACCAAGGTGACAACCAGAAAGATGACGCCGCGCAGTAACACCATCGCCTGTGTGTCGCGGAACGAGTAAAGCACAGCGAAGAAGATGAGCGTGACGAGCAGAATGTCGAGGACGCTCAGCCAGTTGAGTCTTTGGAAGATATAGAGGAGGTTGTCGAGGAAAGTTGCCATTCGAGTGTGCGCAGAGGCATCCTATAAACGCCCCTGCCGGTCCATCTGCCAGGCGGGGTTGTTCGAACTGTTTGTGCTTTCCGCCCTATGATAAACCCGTCTGATGGTTTGCGGTATTGCCGGCGGGTAGTGTAAGCGGGGTGAGGATGGATGCTTACGGTGTCAGATGGGGCGGAGGACGCGGTCAGCGCGGAGTTGCTTGAAGAATAACGCCGAACCTTTTGGCATGGATTCGAGGGCGGCGTCGGTCCATGCCTGCACGCCGAGACCTTCGGGGGTTTGGCGTTCGTAACCGGTTTGTTTCCAAACGGCGTCGAAGCCGACCAGGTCAATGGGCGGGAAGACCAGCGACGCCTCGCATTGCAGTTCGCCGGCGGCGCGTTCGATTTCGCTCAGCAGCAAGGGCAGGGCGCGGGCGGCGGAGGCTTTGGGGTCGAGGTATAGGTCGGTGGTGCGGGCGACCAGGTTTTCCACTTGCCAGCCTGCCACACCCACGAGTTCATTGCCCATGTAAAGGAGGAGAAAGGCTTTGTCGCCGAAGGCGTTCATCACTTCGTCGCGGGTCACGGTTCGTCTGCCGCGGCTCACGCGGGTGATGAAGTCGGCGATTTTTTGCGCGTCGCGCGGTCTGCCGCGCTGGAGGGAAAAGGCTTCGGGACCTGCCTCGGGCTGGGTGAGGGTTCGGGCGGCAGGTTCCGCTTGCGGGGCGGGAAGGATGCGTTTCCATGCCGCGTCCACTTGTTTCCACAGGTCTTCGATGGAGCCGTTGTTTTTGAGGACAACAGTGGCAGCGTTTATCTTTTCTTGTTGCGGGGATTGGGCGTGGATACGCTGGAGGGCGTCTTCCATGCTCATGCCGCGTTTTTGGAGGAGCCGCTCGATCTGGACCTTTTGGTCTGCTTCGGTGACCCAGATGCTGTCGCACTTGTGGCGGAGGTCGGTTTCGAGCAGTTTGATGGCTTCGATGACGACCACGTTTTGTGAGGCGTGGCGGATGAGCAGGTCAATTGCCTGAGCGACGAAGGGGTGGATGATGTCTTCGAGTTGGGCAAGCGCCTGACTATCTGAAAAGACGAGCCGTCCCAAGCGGGCGCGGTTGATTTGCCCGTCGGGGTCGAGCAGCCATTTGCCGAATTTATCCAGCACGGGCTGGTAGCCGGGCGCGCCTTTGGCGATGACGCGGTGGGCGAGAGCGTCGGCGTCAATGGTGTAGGCGCCGAGATGTTCGAGCATGCGCCGCACGACGCTTTTGCCGGTGGCGATGTTGCCGGTCAGACCGATGACGATTTTGCCTTGCCAGTTGCTCAAGTTGACTCCATGAATGTAGGATGCTGTGTTCGTATTCTAATGTCTTTTGCTGGATTTTCCAATGTTTGATCCTTTTCAAGAGTGTCAGCCCGCCGGTTGACTTGTATCTCTTGAGCGTGTATGATGAGGTTGCCTCAGGCTGGTCGGGCGGTCGCGGTCCTGCGTTGACGGGATCGAGGAAAGTCCGCACTCCATAGAGCACGACGTCGGGCAGCACCCGGGGCGGGGAACCCTCCGTGAGGAGCTAACCTGCCGGATGAGGGCCACAGAAACAGACTGCCTTTGTGCCTGCTTTTGGCGGGCACAGAGGTGAGGGTGAAAAGGTGGTGTAAAAGACCACCGGCATCCGTAGTAATACGGATGGCCAGGTAACCCCCGTCGGGAGCAAGACCAAGCAGGGACGAAGCCATCGGTTGATGGCGGGAGGCTGCTCGCCTTCATAAGCGCCCTCCCATGCGATGGGAGGGTCAGTCCCGGGTAGGTCGCATCGAGCGGCACGGCAACGCGCCGCCCAGAGAGATGATCGCCCAGTGGCGCTCCGGCGCCATGGACAGAATGCGGCTTATAGACCAGCCTGAGGAGGACGGCAACAAAAATCCCGCCGGGAAGGGCGGGATTTTGATTTTTACCCCTGCAACTGCATCAGCAATTGACGGTACTGGGCGGCGTTGGGCGGGTTCATTAACAGGATTTGATTGATGATGACAATCGCCTCTTCTTTTTTACCGGTATCCAGCAGGGATTCGGCGAGCGCGTCGAGTTCCCGCACGGCGTCTTCCACACGCCCAGCCTGATGATATGCCTGCGCCAGCCCGCGCCGCAGGGTGGCATCGCCAGGGCGTTCTTCGAGCAGTCCTTCGATGAAGGGGATGGCGCGGTCACTGTTGCCGTGAGTTTGCAAATACGCGAGGTAACTCTCCAACTCGGCGGCGGCTTGCGCCGGCTGCCCCAGCCGCAGACTGAGGTCAATCAAATTTTTACGCGCCGTCTCATCGTCCGGGCGAAGCGTGCGAATCTGCTCGTAGACGCGAACGGCTTGTTTCCAATCCAATCGCTGCATATCAATATCTGCCATGCGCTGCAGAATGTGGACGTTCCATTGACGGTCTGCGTTGGCTTGCTGGACGACGCGCAGGGCAGTGGTATAGGTCTTGCGGGCGTTATCGAGGTCTGCCAGGCGATAGTAGATGTCTGCCAGTTCGAGGTATTCGCGGATCGCGTCGTCCACCTGACCGCGCGCCACCAGTTGATCGATCAGGCGGGTACGCGCTTTCATATCCATGGGCGAGAGTTGGATGACGCGTTTCAAAATGCGGGCTGCCTGCGCCGCCTCGCCGCGCACGCTGTATGCCTGCGCCACCGCCGAGAACTTGGCAATTGCCTCGGGGATGTGATTTTCGCGCACCAGCAGGTCGCCTATCAGGATGTGAAGAGGCAGGTACGCGGGGGCATGGGTCAGCGCGTGGAACGCTTCTTCCATGGCGGTGCGCAATTGTCCCGCACGCGCCAGTTGATGGATATGATTGATGGCTTCGAGCACCTGACTGGATTGCGCCTGCAGGAGGACATCTGCCAGCGGCATGAGCATCTCGCTCTTGGGCATTTGTTCACGGGATTGATGCAGGTGATCGCGCCAGTTTGGACGCATCAGCAAGGTGTGGATGTTTTCGCACAGACGCTTGTGCGCTTCTTCCTCCGCCTGGGCTGCCTGCGCCTCGATGAGCGGTTCGTACATCTGACGGATTTCATCCGCATGTTCCGGCGGGACGACGGCGGCATCGGCGATTTTTAACGCTTCGAGATATTCGACAGCGGCTTGCTGCCAGCGCCCGAGTTTGCGGTTGATCTGCCCCATGAGCAAGCGTGCGCCCAGGTTGAAGTCGTTGTGTTTGACGGCGTGCACCAGATGACGCAAGGCGGATTCGAAGCGTTCCTCGTTGGCGCGCAGCAAGCCCAAGTTGAAGTAAAGAGCGGGATGGGTGAAGCCACCTTCGAGGGCGCCTTCGAGTTCCTCGGCGGCTTGGGCGTCTTTGCCTTTGCTCTGCAAGTCAATTGCCTGACCGAGGTGCAGGACGACCTTTGCCTGCTCGTTCTTCTGGATGTTCAACGGAGCGGTGCCGCGCATAAGCGCCTGCATGCCGCGGCGTGATTGTTGTGCGGAGGCGTTTTCCTCGCTGGAGTAGTCGAAGAGAATCTCTGCCAGACGCGTAAGGGCTTTTTGGCGGGCTTCCGCTACCGGGTCCAAGCCAGAATCGGTCTCTTTGGGTTTGTCCAGTTGTTTGACCTGCGCCATGGCGATGGGTCCCGTCCCGCCTTTGGGACGCAGGGGTTTGGGGAGCAGCTGCCCGGCGCGCAGGAGAGTCTGCGCTTGTTTTGCTTCGGCGCTTTCGGGCATGATCTGCAGGGCTTTGTTGACGAGTTCAACCGTTTTTTCGAGGTTGCCTGTGCGCTGGACGAGGCTTGCCACGGCGAGGTATTCGGCGACTGCCTGCACTTTGTGTCCCAGCCGTTCGTGGGCAAGCGCCAGCCGTGAGCGGGCAAGCATGTGTTCGGGGTTGAGCGAGGTGACGCGCACCCAGTTTTCGATGGCTTTGTCCACGTCGCGTTGGTTGAGGAAGAGGTCGGCGGCTTTGAGGGCGGCTTCGATGGCTTCTTTGAGCTGCCCGGTGCGTTCGAGCAGTTGCGCCAGTTTTTCCATGGCAACGGGGTCCTGCGGTGAGACCTGCGCGGCGCGTTTGTAGATTTCCAGCGCTTCATCGTATTCGCCCTGTTGGACCAAAGCCAACCCCAGGCTGTTGAGCGCCTTGGGGTGGTCGGGGAATTCCTGCAGGGCGTTGCGATAGGCAGCGGCGGCTTTGCTCCACTCCTGGTCCCAGGCATAGGAATGTCCCTCATTCATGGCTTTTTGGAAAATGTCTTCTCGACCGGGCATGTCCCCATTATAACGTAAGGGCGTGAATGGCTGTCGTTACATTTGTCTTATTTCTCACGGTTCCGGCAGGACATTGAGCCCCACCAACTTACCATAAACGCTGTTGGGCAGGATGCGTTCATCAGAGTTTCCCCAAAGAATACACATCGGCACACCGGGCGTGTCAATGCGTAAGACGAGGATGTGATGTTTTCCTGCAGGGAGCGGAGGGAGCGTTATCGGGAGGCGGGCATAAGCCGTGTCGCTGTCCATTTTGGCGTAGAGGGAGGTTTGGTTGGGGGCGATCTCGACTTGTTGGTAATCCACGAAAAGGAGGAAGGCGGAGAAGGAAGATTTCAACGGTTCCACCTCGGGTGCATCCAGGTTGGTGACGTCCTGATGCCCGCCGAGGGCGTAGAAGGTGAAGGGAGTATTTTCTTGGATGTCGAGCCAGGGATGGGGCCAGTTCCATACGTCAATGCCGTCTTTTTTTACGGTCAATTCAAGAGCCATGGCAGGGTCGTCGTGCTTGAAGGATCCCTCCGCTGGCAGGGTGGTGAAGTCTATCGTTCTGAATGGAGGAGTGGGAGTTTCTCCGACGATCAAGGTAATTCGCTGATGTATCACGGTGACTCCACCGTATTCATCAGGCTCATTCTCCGGGTATGGAACGCTCACGGCAATCACCTCATGAACGCCGGGAGAAAGGGGAGGAATGGTTATTGTGATGGATTTGTCATCGCCAGGTTGCAGAGAGATGTCGTTGTAAATGCCCGATTCGGGAAGCGCGTTGTCGAGTTGGCGCTCATCCAACAGAACGAATAATCGCAGGTTGAGCGCATCCTTATTCCCTTTGGGATACAAAAAAATCAAGTTGAAGGTTGGTTGCTCGTTGGCGTTTAAGAGAAAGGTTGCGGGGAATATTTTGTTTGCCGTTGAAGCGTTTTGAGGTAAGAAACCAACACCTAGGCCGCTGGAGAAATCTTGTTTACTTTGTCCACCGGTGGGGTCCAGATCTTCAAAAGACTTTTCAACGCAAAGGTTGTCGATTGTTCCTGGGGTAATTTGCAAATTGCCCCAGCCGATTGTTTCTGGTTCGTGAGTGGTCGGCTCGGTTGAACTTGAGCAGCCGCTGAGCAACAGGCTCCAAATCAATACTATATGCACTATCCACAGGCGCATTGCATAATACCTGATCATGATTGAAATTCTTGGGCAGGTGTGATGTTTTGCAGGTTAGAGAGATTTAGATACACTGTTGGGCGTATACCAACTCCATCCTGTATTGTTGTTGAGAAAAGTGTGATCGGTCTTCACCTGCCAGGTTTTGCCAAATACGCTGACAACAATCTTGCTCTTTGTTTGCGAAACAGCTCCGCTTGCAATGCGATCGCCGCAGGTTGGGGTAGTATAACCACCTTGTGGCGCGCCGTTCATGGTTTAGCTTATCATCCTGGCAATTTTGCTCTCCGTCAACTTGCGATGTTCTTCATCTCGCCCCAATTCTTTCCATACCGCGCTTCGGTGGAAAGCGGAATGCTCAACGGGTAGGCGTCTGCCATGGTGGACTGCACTACACGGGCGGTCTCCTTCAGTTCCTCCTGCGGACATTCCAGCACGAGTTCGTCGTGCACTTGCAAAAGCATTTTGGCTTTCAGCCCCGCCTTCTCAAGCGCCGGCGGGATTTTGAGCATGGCAATCTTCATAATGTCCGCCGCGGTGCCTTGAATGGGCGCGTTGATGGCTTCGCGTTCCTCGCGGTTCTTCATTTGCGGGTTGGATTTGTTTTGCAGGGCGGGGAAATATCTGCGTCGTCCGAGCAGCGTTTCGACGTAGCCCTGCTGTGCCGCCTGCCGACGGATGCCATCCAGATATTTTTTGACGCCGGGGAATTTCTCAAAGTAGGTTTTGACGAACGCCTCCGCCTCCGCCAGAGTCAGGTCGGTGGAGCGGGTGAGACCGAACGCAGACATGCCGTAGATGAGACCGAAGTTGATTGCCTTGGCGTGACGACGCATCTCCTTTGTCACCGCTTCGGGGGCGACGCCGTAAATTGCCGCGGCGGTCGTAGCATGGATGTCCTCCCCGGCGCGGAACGCCGCCAGCATCGCCTCGTCCTGCGCCATGTGCGCGACGATGCGCAGTTCGATTTGCGAGTAGTCCACCGAAAGCAGCACATTTCCTTCGCCTGCAATAAACCCATTGCGGACTCTGCGTCCCGTTTCGGTGCGGATGGGGATGTTTTGCAAGTTTGGGTTGTTCGAGGAGAGGCGTCCGGTCACTGCGCCGACCTGGCTGTAGGAGGTATGCACGCGCCCGTTGGCGTCCACAGCGGGCGGCAGCGCATCGAGATAGGTGGACTTGAGTTTGGAGAGTTCGCGGTGTTCCAGCACCCAGTCCACTACGGGATGTTTGCCGCGCAGCAATTCCAGCACGCCGGCGGAGGTGGAGTAATGTCCGCTGGCGGTTTTGTTGCCCTTATCCGGCGGTTCCAAGCCAAGCGTCTTGAAAAGCACATCGGAAAGCTGCTGGGTGGAGTTGACGTTGAAGGTCTTGCCTGCCAAAGCGAAAATCTGCTGTTCGATTTCATGCAGGCGCCGAGTCAATTCTGCCGACATGGCGGCAAAGAAGGGCAGGTCGAGCAGGATACCTTCCATTTCCATGTTTGCGAGGACGGGGGTGAGGGGCAGGTCAATTTCTTCGAGCAATCGTTCGCCGTTGACGCGTTGGAGTTCCGCCCGCAGGATGGGCATGAGGCGCAAGACCGCCTCCGCATCTGCCGCCGCATACGGCGCAACAGACTCCACCGCCACCTCCGCCATGCTGATTTGCTTTTTGCCCTTGCCAATCAGTTCTTCGATGAAGGTCATTTCCTCGCCGAGTTTGACGAGAGCGAGATTTTTCAAGCCGAGATTGCGCGAAGACGGGTCAATGATGAACTCCGCCAGCATGGTGTCGAAGGTGAGCGGCGAAACGCGCAAGCCGTGTTTGGCAAGGACGATGTAATCGTATTTGGCGTTGTGCGCGATCTTGCCGATGTTCGGATTCGTCAGCGGTTCGCGCAAGGCGGAGAGAACTTTTTCCACAGGCAGATTGTTCCCGCCGCGATGCCCAACGGGGATGTAATAGCCCTCGCCTTCTTTCACTGCCAGCGAGATGCCCACGAGGTCTGCCTTCATCTCTTCGGTGGAGGTGGTCTCCGTATCGAACGAGATGACGCTGGCGTGGTTCAGCGTTTGAATGAGTTCCGCCAGTTTGTCGTCGGTATCCACAATGGTGACTGCGAGATTCGACTTGACTTTTGGAGAGGCAATCACAAGCGGTTCTTCTCCGAACAGGGACAACTGTCCCGCCGCTTTTGGCGGGGAGGAGGCTGAGGCGGAGGCAAAGCCCGTTGGAGCGGTTAACCGTTCGAGGGTCTTGAGAAGCGAGCGGAATTCCATCTCTTTGAAGAAGGCTTCGATGGCGGGGATATCCAATTCGCGGGCTTTGGCGTGGTTCAGGTCAAGTTTGATGTTGAGGTCGGTGCGGATGCGCGCCAGGTCGCGGCTGAGGTAGGCGTTGGATTTGCCGGCTTCGAGTTTGGTCCGCCAGCGGGTTTCGATTTCGTCGAGGTGTTGATAGATGCCGTCGAGCGTGCCGTATTTTTGAAGCAGGGTGATGGCGGTCTTTTCGCCGATGCCCATCACGCCGGGGATGTTGTCGGATTTGTCGCCGACGAGGGCTTTGTAGTCCACCACTTGGTCGGGACGGACGCCGAGTTTTTTGACAACATCTTCCTCGCGGATGTAGGTCTGGTCGTCGCCGGCGAGATAGACGACGGTGCGTTCATCCACGAGCTGAAGGAGGTCGCGGTCGCCGGTGACGATTTTGACGCCCAGCCCCTGTGCCGCGGCGAGGCGCGCCACCGAGCCGAGCACGTCATCTGCTTCGTAGCCTTCCATTTCGAGGCGCGGGATGTTGAATGCGTCCACCATCTGGCGGATGCGTTCAATCTGTGGGCGCAGGTCGTCGGGCATTTTGTCGCGCGTGCCTTTGTATTCGGGGAAGAGGTCGTCGCGGAAGGTTTTGCCCACGTCGAAGGCGACGGCGATGTATTCGGGCTTTTCCTGTTCGAGGATGCGGAGCAGTTCGCGCGCGAATCCGTAAGTGCCGGCGGTTGGCTCGCCTTTGGAGGTTTGCCAGCGCTGGCTTCCGCCTCCGCCTGTCGTCAGGGCGAAGTACATGCGGTAGGCGAGCGCGTGTCCGTCAATAAGGTAGAGGGTAGGGGGCATGGGAGGCTCCGGAGGAAGTGGTCGGTAGTCAAGTGATCGGTGAACAGTGATCAGTGATCAGTGAACAGTGAGCAGTAATCAGTGGGGCAGTGGTTGGTAGCCGGTACATCCGTCAATCTTCACGATAATAGCGAACAGAAGCGCAGATTGACGAAGATTGGTGGAAGAAATAAAAAAAGAAGCGCAGAGTGATTATACTCTGCGCTTCTTCATGGGCTGTCAATGTGTCAACGGCGGGGTTGTTCGAGTCCCTGCCGCACGCGGGTTTGCTTGATGTAATCCTTTACCAGTTGCGGAGGATGCGGCTGCGTGCCGCCCATGATGAGATAGCCCGGCGCCCAAAAATCGCCGGAGGGGTTTTCCTTTTTCAAACGCGGGAATTCGGCGAAGATTTTTTCCGAGGTCTGCTGACGCATGATGCGCATAAGATAGCCCGGCGAAGCCGAAGGCGGGACGTTGACCACCCACTGCACATATTCCGGACGCACGGCAAGATATTCCAGCCGCCAGCCAAAGGCAATGCAAATCTGCGGAATCCACTCGGAGAGCCGGTCGGAGAGGTCGCCGGTCAGGTAGTGGGAGGTGAAGCGGGGGACGAGCAGGCAGGCGTAGGTGAGGTTATACAGCCCCGGTGTAATCGGTTCGAGCATCACGCGCCCCGCCACTTCGGTAATGGAGTGGGGGCGGGTTTCATCCAATTCACCCGGCGCAGGTCTTCGCACAGGGGTTTCGGGACGCCGGCGCGATTTCGATGGCATGGTGGCGTTGAGTTCCTCCACCGCATGTTCCACCGTCTGGTCGTTTTGGTTGGAAACGAGCAGGTCGTTTACATGCACAGCGGGCGAACTCTCGCGGCTGAAGGGACGCGGTGAAGCAGAGGGAGCGCCGCTCTGGTCGGGCGATTGAGGTTGTCCCTTGCTTAAGGAAGGTGAAGGCGGAGGAACATCCTGCAGGATGCTGGCAATGTTGGGGATTTCAGGATCCGCTCCGCCTTCCTCCTCGGTAAATTGAGTCGGCGCTTCATGCGACGCTGGCAACGGTTCCTGCTCCCGGAGCGGTTCCAACGCCTCGGTCAGTCCCGGCGTGGAAAGACGGTTGACCAACTGTCCCGCCTGCATGCGGATGGTGCTGAAGGGCGTTTCGGCGTCGAAGACGAGCGCCAGTACCACCTCATCGGCGATGCGGGTGGCGTAGAGCATGTGCTCGGCTTTGGTGCTTTCCAAACGGACGAAGCGCAGCAGGTCGCTTCCGCGTTGACCGTCCCAGTGACGCGTGACGGCAACCGTCAATTCCTTTGCCGCCTCCTGCGAGAGTTGACCGGCGTATGCCCACATATTGCCCTGACGGGTGATCAGCGCCGCCTGCGCGGAGGATTCGAGCGTGAGCCGCGTAAGATGTTGCGCGGCTTTGTTGGCATCGCTCAGCCAGGAGAGTTCGTTACTTTTACCTACAGCGGGGCTGGGCGTTGTATTGTGTCGAAAGGGCTTGGGGAGGAAATTGTCGTTGGACATGGTCACAAATCAGTTGGGGGCATTGAGTTGCCACTCAATGCTCAGGTTTCCGTCCCGTAAGAGACGTTTTTCTTCTAGTCAGCCGACACTTTTGTTTTGGGACGCAGATGAACACTGATTTACGCTGATTTAAGTTGTTTTTTTTCTGCGTTTATCTGCGTTTTTCAGCGTCCCATTTGAAACTGTCAGGTTGCTAGTTTTTCTTCTTTCTTCTTTAGTAGTTTATCACGGCAAGGCGGCAGAGGCAAGCAGCGGCGATTTCAGCCGCTTACGAAAATGCCAGTTTTATTCTGAAATTTGTACATGCAACTTGATTTTCACGCCCGTTTATGCTAATAATGGAGAAAAATTTGTGAGGGCGTTACATGCATCGAGAACGTATTTCAGAGAACGTGTATTGGTTTCAGAGTGAGGTTTATGCACAAGTCACTGCGGGAGTGGTGGTGGGACCGCAATGGGCGGTGGTGATTGACACGTTGGCATTGCCGGATGAAACGTTGTCCATCCGCGAATTTATCGAACATGAGTTGAGCGTGCCGGTTCGTTATGTCATCAACACGCATTATCATGCCGACCATTCGTGGGGGAATTGCTTTTTCCCCGGCGCGACGGTGGTGGCGCATACCCGCTGCCGCGAACTGTTGGAGGAGCGCGGCATCCCCTCGCTGGAGGCGGCGAAGAAGCAAAACCCCGCTCTGCGCCAGGTGAAGATTGTCCTGCCGCACATGACCTTCAGCGGCGGCGATTTGACCCTGCGCGTGGGCAAGAAAAACTTGATTCTTTCGCCCGCTTTCGGTCACAGCGAGGACGGTATTTCCGTGCTGGTGGAGGAAGACCGCATCTTGTTTGCGGGCGATTCTTTCATCCCTGTTCCGCATGTGGTGGACGGCGATGTGGATGAGAACATCGCCTCCATTCGGCAGACCCTCAAACTGGGGCTGGAAAACATCGTGCAGGGACACGGCGACATCATCCTGCGCGGCGAGATAGACGCGGCGGTGAAGGAAAACATCAATTACCTGAACGCCATAAAAAAGTCGGTAAAAGCCATCGCTAAAAAGAAGAACGCCGCCGAACTCCTGCAGGAAATTCGCATTGAGGATTGCGGCAAAAGCCGCGTGTACCTCGGCGGCTTGGCAGAGACGCTGCATCAAAGCAACCTGCGGGCGTTGCTGTATAAAATGGACGGCGGGTAAGCGCGCCGAACGAAAAGTCCCCGCCAAGCGGGGACTTTATGATTTAGCGGCTTTCGCTTTGTTTGGCTTCCCTTCTTGCTTTCAGCCAGCCGTGCAGGCTGATGCTCACCACTCGTTCCTTGCCTTCGATCAGTTTTTTGATGTTGGGGCGCAGCGCCCATCCGAGCAAAAACAGCGCCAACACCCCATACAGGATGTCAATCGGGTTTTGAAGCCCAAGGTAGGCGCGGATGGCAAACACAATGGTCACAATCAGCGCAATAGACATGGTGGTGACCGAGGCGATGCCGACGGTGAAAAAGATCAGCGCGCCGGCGCTAAACGCAATCGGAAACATGGGCAGCCATAATCCCACTGCACCGCCCAGCGCCGGGGCGCCGCCCGCCCCGCCATGAAAGCGCAATCTGCCGTCCTCATCGCGGCGGATGAGAAAGATGGAATAGTTATGCCCGAGAATCGCCGCCACCGGCGCCAGCACCTGAACGAGGTGATTGCCCGGCGCGAGCCTTTGGGCAATCCACACCGAGGCGGCGCCTTTGAGAATATCCAGGATGGCGGTGAGCAAGCCTGCCCAAAAGCCGGCTGCCCGCAGGGTATTGGTTCCGCCGGTGCGCCCGCTTTCGATCTCGCGGAGATCCCGCCCGGTTTTCACTTTTACAATCAATAGCCCGAAGGGTATGGAGCCTAGCAAATAGCCCAGCACCACAGCCGCCGTTTCGATCCACGTTTGCATCGCAATCCTCCAACAAGATTATACAACTTGAAACACACAGCGGTGTTGATGGTTTCTCTATGTCTCGATGTGCAACGGCGTTTCACGCGCTTTGCCGTTCTCGATCCAAAACCCGCGCCAGGTCCATTTTCCGCCCTTGCGGGAGCACACGACATGCACCACCTCGTAAGCCGCCTCTGCAATGTCGGTGGGGGAGACGGTTTCAGGTCCGGCAGGATGCGAGTGGAAGATGCCGAGCAGGTCCAGCCCGTGTTCGTCCATCCATTCGAAGGCGCGAAGTTGTTCCTCCGCATCCATAACGAATCGCACCGGACTTTGAGCCTGATTCCGCACGAACAACACTTTCTCCACCCGATTTCCCTTCCCCGCCAACAGACCGCATGCCTCCAGCGGCACATGCGCCTCCAAGTATGCCAGAATCTCCTGCGCTTGTTCCTTCGTTATGACAAGTCCGTTTGCGGTCATCGGATCAGAAGCGCCAGCCCCCAGCATAACCCCGCCACCATCACAGGTTCGACGGTGGCGCGCCGCACCGCAGCGCCTTCGTTCAAACGGATTGCAAGACTGGTCAGTCCATACAGAGGACCAATCAGCAGCAGCCCAAACTGGAGGGGCGTGAGAGGCAAATAATGCAGCCCTGCCGCCAATTGGACGCACGCCAAGCCGATGCCAAGCGACCAGCCCGTCTCCCATTTGCCGCCCATCCATAAATGCAGAATGCGCAGGCTTGTCAGCGCCGCCGCCATAAACAAAGCAGGCAAAAGCAGATACAGCCGCACTCCGCCCGACCTCAGCGCCACTGCCAGCACGAAGAATAACGTATGAGACATGGCGGTCAGCCCTGCGACCGCCAGTGTATAGTGAGGCGAGTCGGCGTCCACCACCACATACTCCGCTAGAAACACAAAGAACACCAGCGCACCGCCGACCAAGAATCCAACCACCCACGCCGCGCCGCCCGGCTGTGTGGAAAGGGCAATGCTGACGACAAAGGTGGTCAGCGTGGGGAGGTACCACCATTGAAAAGTGGCGCGTCCATTCAGGGAGGGGTGACCGCGCAGCAGCCAGTCCATGCCGGCGGCGGCAAGCGCGGCGGTCAGGATATTAAGCAGCGCCCCTGCGTCCAAAGGCAGCGCCAGCAAAAAGCCGGGCAGCTGCAGTTCGAACGTAATCCCTCGCGGCGGAATCCAGCGGCTCAGCGCCAGCGCCAACAGCACGGTGGAGGTCAGCAGCCCGATGCGGTTCGGTTCGGGCAGGAAACGGTCTTGTTCGTTCACGCCGAAGATTGTACCTGTCCCGTCGGCGAATGCCAAGATACGCTTCTGCCCGTATGGTAGAATCAAATGGTTATGGCTGTTCAAAAACTGGAAACACTGCCCCCGCCGCCAGGGGTGATTGGCTCGCTTCGCGCGGGCTTCGATGTTGTCGCCAACCGTGTGGCGCTCATCCTTCTCCCCTTGGGCTTGGACCTGTTCCTCTGGCTGGGTCCGCGGCTGAATATAAGCGCGTTGTTTGCTCCGTATGTTCGTCTGGTATTCGAGCAGGCACGGTTCAGTGTGGCAGAAGCCGACTTGGATCGCTTCAACCAATACCAGCTGCTGGTCACGAAGAGCCTGCAAGATTTCAATTTGCTGAGTCTGTTGTCCAAGTTGCAGTTGTTCCCCATCGGCATTTCGAGCCTCGCTGCGCAAACGCTTCCCCCAGATACTCCTTTCGGCGCGCCGTATGTCATCGTCCTTTCTTCGTTTTGGATTGTGCTGGGGTTGATGGCGGTGCTGATTCCGCTGGGATGGATCGGCGGCGGTGTGTACTTCCGCCAGGTGGCGGTATCCGTTGTAGGCGGGGACGAAGCGGGCATCAGTGTGGCAAATGCTGTTTTGCAGAGTCTCCTGCTTTCAATTATCTGGCTGATTGGAATGGTCATCCTGTTCGTGCCGTTGACATTCGGGATTGGGCTGTTGGCGCTCGTCAGTCCGTCGCTGGCGAACTTTGCCATGTTCATCCTGATGTTTCTCTTCGTCTGGCTGATTGTGCCGTTGTTTTTCACGCCGCACGGGATTTTTGTCCGCAGGCAAAACGCCTTTCTCTCCATATACTCCAGCCTGCGGCTGAGCCGCTTCACTTTCCCGACGAGCGGGCTGTTCGTGCTGAGCGCCTTTCTCCTCTCCCGCGGCTTGGACTTGCTATGGAGCGCGCCCAAAAGCGATCAATGGCTGACGCTGGTAGGCTTTGCCGGTCATGCCTTCATTACAACGGTCCTGCTGGCGGCAAGTTTCATTTACTATCGTGATATGACCGACTGGCTCAAAAACGCCTACGAGCGTTTTCGCCAATTGGGGCAGTCGTCTCCTTGAACGATGATTCCATCGTCCGCGCTGTAAGCGGATGATACCGGAGGTTTTTGTGGTTACAAAAGAACAAGCAGTCACTTACGACGTAAACGCCATTCAGGCGCTCGAAGGTATCGAGCATGTGCGCAAACGCCCCGGCATGTACGTGGGCGGCACCGACATCAAGGCATTGCACCACCTCGTCTATGAAGTGGTGGATAATGCCATTGACGAAGCGCTGGCAGGCTTCTGCACGCGCATCGGAATCACCATTCATGCCGACAGCAGCGTGACCGTGGAAGACAACGGGCGCGGCATCCCGGTCGGTCCGCACCCGACGAAAAAGGACGCCAAAGGCAACCCCATGGAAACCGTGGACGTGGTGATGACCGTCATCGGCGCGGGCGGCAAATTTGGCGGAGGCGGTTACAAAGTCTCCGGCGGTTTGCACGGCGTGGGCGTCAGCGCGGTCAATGCCCTCTCCGAATGGATGGTGACCGAAGTCAAACGCGACGGAAAATGGTGGCGGCAGGAATACAAACGCGGTGTCCCGCAGGGCAGCATTCAACTGGTGGGCAAAGTCCCCAAAGAAGAGACCGGCACCAAACAAACCTTCAAGTTCGACAAGCAAATCTTCACCGAAGATATTGACTACCGCTTCGACACGCTCGTCCAGCGCTTCCGTGAAATGGCGTTCGTCACGCGCGGCGTCACCATCCGCTTTGTGGATGAACGCGCCGACCGTCAGATGACCTTCTACTTCGAGGGCGGGCTGACCTCCTTCGTCCGCTATTTGAACCGCAACCGCGAAACCCTGCACCCGGTCGTCCACGTGGAAAAGGACATCGAAAACATCGGCATCGAAGCCGCCATTCAATACACCGATGCCTACACCGAATCCGTCTACTCCTTCGCCAACACCATCAACACCATTGACGGCGGCACACACCTGACCGGTCTGCGCGCCTCGCTCACGCGCGTCATCAACGATTACGCCCGCAAAAACGGACTGCTCAAAGATTCCGACCCGAACTTCTCCGGCGACGACACCCGCGAAGGTCTCACCGCCATCGTCTCGGTCAAGCACCCCGAACCGCAGTTCGAGTCGCAGACCAAAGTCAAGTTGATGAACCCCGAAGTGCAGACCTATGTCACACAGGTGGTAGGCGAAGCGTTCAGCACGTTTCTGGAAGAAAACCCGCAGGCGGCAAAGGCGATTATCGCCAAGTGTCTCACCTCCGCCCGCGCCCGCGATGCGGCGCGCAAAGCGCGCGATCTTGTCATCCGCAAGTCTGCGCTCGAGTCGCTCACCCTGCCCGGCAAACTGGCAGACTGCTCCGAGCGCGACTCGTCCAAAACCGAACTCTACATCGTGGAAGGCGACTCGGCAGGCGGCTCCGCCAAACAGGGACGCGACCGACATTTCCAGGCGATTTTGCCCCTGCGCGGCAAGATCATGAACACCGAACGCGCCCGCCTCGACAAAATCCTCTCCTCCAACGAAATCAAGGCGCTCATCTCCGCCCTCGGTACCGGCATCGGCGACAACTTCGACATCTCCGGCTTACGCTACGGGCGCATCATCATCATGACCGACGCCGACGTGGACGGCAGTCACATCCGCACCCTTTTGCTGACCTTCTTCTTCCGTTACATGCCGCAGTTGATCGAAGACGGTCATCTCTACATCGCCCAGCCGCCGCTCTACCGCATCGCCTACAAGAACCAGGTCAAATACGCCTACACCGACAAGGAGAAAGACAAAATCCTGAAAGAACTCGGCGAGAAGGCTGGCATCCAGCGCTACAAAGGTCTCGGCGAAATGAACCCCGAACAGTTGTGGGAAACGACCATGAACCCCGCAAACCGCACCCTGCTCCTCGTCACGGTGGAGGATGCCGCCGAGGCAGACCGCACCTTCGACATGCTGATGGGCGACGCCGTGGACCCGCGCCGCAAATTCATCCAAACCCACGCCAAAGCGGTTCGCAACCTCGACATTTAGCCTGCCCCGTCCCGAAGAGCCTGTTCTTCGGGACGTTTTCTTTGCCTTTTGCTGTAGGGCGACATTAATGTCGCCCTACAATGCCTGAAGAGATGTTCTTCTCCGCCTTTCTTCTTTGTTATGAAAGTACCATAGTTGCCGAGGGGGGATGTAGTGTAAAATTCCAAAACCGCTGTCCCATGCGGCAACCAGTGGAGCCATGACATATCCATCCTCGTCACGTCGGAATATTTTGAGCCGCCTGTTGCAAATCATGGTGTTGCTCTATCAGTTTGTTGCTGTGGCGGTCTTTGCCGCCTCGCTCTACCTTGCCGGCGACTGGCTGAAGGTCCCCTTCCTGGGCGGCTTTTTCGAACATACCTTCATCCTCAACGGCTCGAACACCGTCGAGCCAGGCAAGACTTGGGCAATGTATGCACAGGGCTTTGCACTGGGCGACCAACTCCTCGCCGTGGACGGCGAGCCGGTCACGGACGCGGCTCGGTTGAAGGCAATGCTTGGGGCTCACGCGCCCGGTGATCAGGTCACAGTGACGATGCGCCGGGCGGACGGAACGACGACAACCGTCCCCATTGTCCTCCAGCAACTTTCCCTCGCCGACCGCTACGCCTACTTCTATATCCCCGAATTTTTGGGGGTTGTCTTCCTCGTCGTCAGCCTGTGGGTGTTTGGTCTGCGCCGCACCGAACCCGTCGGGCGCGCCTTCTCAATCTTCACTTCATCTCTTGCCATCAGCACCTGCGCTCTGTTCGACATCTATACATCCCATCAACTTACTTATTTGTGGACGCTGGCGGTGGCATTGGCAGGCGGCTCATTGGTGGATTTGTCGCTGGGCTTTCCGCGCGAAGTGCTCTTTGCCGTGGGGCGTCCCTACCTGCGCTGGGCGGGGTATCTGGCGGGCTTTGTCTTGGCGCTCAACGCCTATCAGACTCTCTTCAACTTCCAAGAACCGACCGCTTACATTCCCGCCTGGCAGGTCATTTACGCATTTGTCGGCTTTGCCGCGTTTTTCTACTTTGGCATGTTGTTCTACCATGCCATCACTTCCCGCTCGCCGGTCGTCAAAAGCCAGGCGCGCGCCATTCTGGTAGGTTCCCTGCTTGCCTTCGGACCACTGGCGGCGTGGTTCATCTTTTCAGGCGAATCGTTCAATCCTTACCTGCTCCCGTTTCTCATCATCTTTCCGCTGGTCAACGGATATGTTGTTTTGCGTTTCCGCCTGCTCCGCACCGATTACTGGGTGCGCCGCGGCTTGGTCTATGCTCTGCTCACGGTGTTGGTAGTGCTGGCATATGGATTGTTGGTCAGCGGCACGGCGCTCATCCTGCCCATGCCATCCGACAACCCTTATCTCATCGGCGGCTTGGTCTTTCTCATTGCGGTCACGCTCAACCCCCTGCGCCTTCGTCTGCAAAGCATGGTGGACAACATTTTCTTCCGCGGACAGCGTGCTTATGAAGAGCGCCTGCGCAGTTTCAGTCATGCCATCACCGCCGCCCTCGACCTTGCCTCCATCGCGCGCGTCATCCGCGAGCATGTGATGGAAACCCTCATGCCCGACCGTCTGCACATCTTCATCTACGACGCGCTCAACGACCAATACGCCGCCCTGCCCGGCGACGACGGACGACCCACCAGCGACATTCGCTTTGCATCCAGCAGTTCTCTGGTTCAATACTTTCAAAAAGAGAGCATCCCCCTTTACCTCGACACCATCAACCCGCCTACGCTCCTCAAAGGCGATGAAGCGCGCCTTTCCCTGCTGGGAGCGCGTCTTTTCATCCGCCTGCAAAGCGAAGGGAGAACCATCGGCTGGCTTGCCGTGGGAGCGCCCCTCTCCGGTTCACCCTACACCCCTCAAGACCTCGATTACCTCGAAAGCATCGCCAGCCAGGCATCGCTTGCCGTCGCCCGCGTGCAGACGGTCGCCAACCTCGAACGCCGCGTGCAGGAAATGAACGCCCTTTCCCTCGTCTCGCAGGGCGTCAACGTGACCCTCACTTTTGATGATGTCCTCGAACTAATCTTTGCCCAAACCTCCCGCATCCTGCCTTCCAATTACTTTCACATCTGCCTGTACGACAAAGCCGCCAAATACTACTATTACGCCTTCCGTGTGGACGACAACGAGCGCATGAAATCGCTCGAAAATCAACCGCTTCCCCCCAACTTCGGGCTGGGACAGGAAATCATCCGCAAAGGGCGCGCCATCATTACGCAGGACTATCGCCAGGAGTGTCAGATTCGCAGCATCACCCCCTCCACCGCAGGCATCTACGCCTGGATGGGTGTTCCCCTCAACTCCGAGGCCGAAACCATTGGCGCTCTCAGCGTGGGCAGTCACGATCCCACCGTCACCTACACCCGCGCCCAACTCGAACTCCTCCAATCCATCGCCGACCAGACCGTAGGCGCCATTGTCAAAGCGCGGCTGCTGCAGGAGACCGAACAGCGCGCGCATCAACTCGCCACCCTCAACGAAATCACCCGTCAACTCACCTCCACCCTCGAACAGGAACCCCTGCTCCGCAACATCCTCGACAACGCCGTCAAGATTTTGAACTGCGAAGCCGGCACCCTCTTCCTGATGGACGAACAGACCGGCGAACTCATCTTCCGCGTCACCACTGGACCTGTGGCTGGCAACCTGCTCGGACAGCGCCTGCCCCCCGGAACCGGCGTGGCGGGCCGCGCCGCGCAAACGCGCGCTCCCGTCATCGAAAACGACGCGCAAAAATCATCCACCCGCTTCACCGCCACCGACCGTCAGACCGGCTTTATCTCACGTTCCCTGCTCGCTGTCCCCATGCAAATCAAGGATCGCGTCCTCGGCGTCATCGAAGTCATCAACCGCCGCGACGGACTCCCCTTCATCGAAGACGACCAAAACATCCTCACTGCCTTTGCCGGGCAGGCGGCGGTCGCCATCGAAAACGCCCGCCTGCTCGCCCTCACCGACCAGGAACTCGCCGCCCGCGTCGAGGAACTTCAGGTCATGGGGCGCATCGTCCGCGAACTGAACGCCAGCCTCGACGTGGACCGTGCCATGCGCACCACCCTCGAATGGGCAATGCGCCAGTCCAACGCCGAAGCCGGGCTGATTGGCATGATCGAAGGGAATCGCATCCGCCTCATGGCGCAGGAAGGCTACGAAGGCATCTTCACTGATCCGTCCAACGGTCACCTCCCCCTGGACATGCCCACCATCCAATCTGCCCTCGCCAGCGGACAGCCCAGCCAGGTCTCCCTCGTTGCCACAGGCGAAAAAGGACTCCTGCCTGCCGCCCACACCCAAATCATCGTCCCCATTCGCCGTGAAACCGAAGTCATCGGTCTGCTCCTGCTCGAAAGCATGAGCGACTCTCAGGAAAACCTGGCGTTCCTCAACCGCCTGAGCGACAACGCCGCCATCGCCATCTACAATGCCCAACTCTACGCCGAGGTTCAACGCGCCAACGACGCCAAGAGCGACTTCGTCTCCTTCGTGGCGCACGAACTCAAAAACCCCATGACCTCCATCAAAGGCTACACTGAGCTGCTCGCCGGCGGGGCGGTGGGACCCATCAACGAAATGCAGAGCAACTTCCTGCACACCATCCGCTCCAACGTCGAGCGTATGTCGGTGCTGGTCTCGGACCTCAACGACAACGCCAAAATCGAAGCCGGGCGTTTGCGCCTCGACTTCAAAGCCGTCAACCTCCGTGACGTGGTTGAAGATGTCCTGCGCTCCACCCGCCGCCAGATTGAAGATAAAAAACAAACCGTGGAACTGCATCTCGCCGACCCGCTGCCTCAGGTCTGGGCGGATCCGGTGCGCGTGGGTCAGGTGCTTACCAACCTCGTCAGCAACGCCCACAAATACACCCCCGAAGGCGGACATATCCTCATCGGCGCGCAGGAAGCGGAAAACCAGTGGGACCCCGAAGGCGCGCGCAGGGTTGTCCACCTGTGGGTCAAAGACAACGGCATCGGCATCAGCATCGAAGATCAGGCACGCATCTTCCAAAAATTCTTCCGCTCCGACGACTCCAAAGCCCGCGAAGCCCCCGGCACAGGGCTGGGCTTGAACATCACCAAGAGCCTGGTCGAAATGCAGGGCGGGCGCATCTGGTTCGAGAGCGAATTCCGCCGCGGCACCACCTTCCATTTCACTGTGCCGGTTGCCGAAGGATAATCCCATGCCCCTCAAAGCTGCCATTGGATATGCCCAAGCATTGAACGGACGCGAAGCCGGCTTGCAGGCGACCCATCACGCCCTCAACAACCTTGGTTCCGCCACACCCCGCCTCGGCTTTGTCATTGCCTCCCATCAGTACCATGCGCGCGATGTCATCAACGGCGTTGCCAGCCTGCTGGGCGACACGCCCCTCATCGGCTTGAGCAGCCCGACGGGTTTTTCGCACCGAGGCTTGCATCCCAACACCGTCATCGTAGCGCTCATGAACGGCGAATTCCAGGCAGAGACCCTGTGGCTGCCCGGCTTCGCACAAAGCGGACGCAGCGCCGGCGCCCAATTGGCGAAACAACTTTCCGAGAAGGAAGACACAAACTCCGCCATCTTCTTTGCCGACGGCTTCAACGGCGACGCCGACCAGTTGTGCGCTGCACTCCCCGCCGGACTGCCCCTCGCCGGCGCGCTTTCCTCCGGCGACCTGCACACCGGTCACTCCTACCAATTGGCTGGTTCACAGAGCGGCAACGGCGCTCTCGCCGCCGCCATCCTGCACGGACCTCTGCGGGTGGGCATCGGCTACGCCCATGGCTGGAACCCGGTGGGCAGTCACTTTCGCGTCACACGTTCGCGCGGTTTCTGGCTCCGCACGCTGGATGGACGCCCCGCATCCGAAACCTACGCCCAACTCTTCGGGCATCCCGCCCGCGAATGGGCGTTCCCTCCGCTCAGCCATCTGGCGCGGCTCTACCCCCTCGGCATCGAACAGGGCGACCAACAACTGCTCGTCCGCGCCCCCATCCGCGTGGAGGCAGACGGCAGTTTTCGCATGAACGCCCCCGTGCGCGACGGTGCAGAAGCCTACCTGCTGGTCGGCAACCGCGAATCCTGCGAAAAAGCCGCCCAGCAAGCCGCCCAACAAGCGCTTCAGGCGCTCAACGGCGGCAAACCCGCCTTTGCCCTGGTCCTGGTGGATATTGCCTGGGACATGCTCCTCAAATCGCACCCCGGTTCCGAAATCGCCGCCCTGCAAGACATCCTCGGCAAAGATGTTCCCATAGCAGGCGCCTATACCCTCGGACAAATCGTCCCCGGCAAAGACACTGCCCCCCCGCAATTGCTGAACCAGCATATCGTGGTGGCGGCGTTTGCCGAGCCCGAATAACCTTTTCCGCTTCACGACCCTCCTCGCGGAGGGTCTTTTTCTTCAATCTGACTATAATCACTCATGGACAAGGAGCGTCCGATGAAAACCCTCCTCCCCCTTTTGACCCTTTCCCTCCTGCTCGCGGCTTGCCAGGCAGAAGTCTCCACGCTTCCCACCCCGACCCAGCCTGCTCCACTTCTCCCAAGCCTTTCCCCCGCTGAGGCATCTCCCACTCTCCCCGCGCCAGTTGTCACCCCCACCCCCACCGTGACCTCTCTCCCCATCTCCGCGGGAGCCATCTGCACCGACCCGGCGGTTCTCGTGCTGATAGACTCCCTCAAAGCCGCCATCCTCAACGCCGACGGCGAACTGCTCCGCTCGCTCATCAGTCCGCGCGGTTTGGAAGTGCGCTACTACCGCAACGGGAATGTCGTCACCTACACCCCCTATCAGGCGGGCTTCCTTTTTGAAACCACCTATGAGGCAAACTGGGGAAATGACCCCGCCAGCGGACTCGAAAAGCGCGGCTCATTCCACGATATCGTCGTTCCGTCCCTGACTGAATTGTTCAACCAGCCTTACACCCTGCACTGCAACGAACTCAAACATGGCGGCGCCAGTTACGAAGTAACCTGGCTTTACGAGGGAGATTTCTACGCCATCCACTTCCCCGGCACAGAACAAAACGGCTACCTCGACTGGCGCACGTGGGCGGCGGGAGTGGAATACAGCGGCGGCAAACCGCTCCTCTATGCGCTCGTGCAATATTTTTGGGAGCCGTGACCGAACGTGATTAACCTCAATTTGGAATAAGACCTTTGAACGGTCCCGAAGGCTTTTGAGACAGCGCTTTCGAGGGCAAAATCAGCCTTCGGGACGGTTATCCTGAACTGACATTGATTATGCAAACACGGCGCGAAACGCCCGCACAACCTCCGCTTTGACCTGTTCCATCGAGGGCGGCTCGGCGAATAGATCTGCCAGGGACACAATAGGCTCATCCTGCAGCCCGCAGGCGATGATACCGTCCCAGTAGGTCATGTCGGGGTTGACGTTCAACGCAAAACCGTGGCGTGAAATTCCGCGCGCATCCACCTTCACGCCAATCGCCGCGATTTTGGCGGGCTTTTTGCGGTCTTGCGGAGAACAACGCCAACAGCGTGAATGCACGTCCGCCTGCACCCACACGCCGGTCAAACCGGGGCGCTGACCTGCCGCAACGCCGAGGTGTGCCAGCGCGATAATGAGCGCGTTTTCCAACTTGCGAATGTAACCAACATAATCGGCTTGAGGGATTCTCCCATCACCCCTTTGCCCCTCTCCCATCGAGAGAGGGATTGGGGTAAGGGGAACTAGCGGATACCCCACCAACTGACCCGGCCCGTGATAGGTCACATCGCCGCCGCGGTCCACCCAATGGATGGCGATGCCCTTTTCGCGAAGCTGCGCCTCACCCCACAGCAGATTCTCCTGTTTTCCGCGCCGCCCAAACGTGTACACATGCGGATGTTCCAGCAAAAGCAGGGTGGGAGGGCGCCTTCCCTCGGCAATCTCCGCCGCGTATTGTTCCTGCAGCTTCCAGGCGGTTTCGTATTCAATGAGTCCCAAATCGAGAACTTGTAAGGTCATAGTGGGGAGGCTGATAGTCGTAAGTCAAAGAGACTAATAGTCAGTAGTCGAAGAGTCTGATAGTTGACAGTTGAATAGTTCAAGATGCTGATGTCTTTCATGCGGCTATGAGACTATCAGACTACAAGGCTATCAGACTATAAGACTAAAAAAATCCGCCGATACAAATCCGACTCGAGCAAGCCGTGCGGGTCGCAGCGCTTTTTGAGTTTCTTGAATTTGGCAATTGTCTCCTCGCCGAGGAAGGCGCGGGCGGTCTCAGCGGAGGTTTCGCTGTTCTTGGCGAAGTAGAAACGCCCGCCGGCGTTCAATACGATGCGGTCGAATTCCTGCAGCAAGGCTCTCAGGGGAGCGCGGTTTTTGTCGGTGACCTTGAAATCCATCGCCAGGGAGAAACCGTCCACGGCGTGGGTGAGGAGGAAGTTGTCGGGGCGGTGACGCTTGGTGACGCCGAGATAGGATGGGAGTCCGCGTTGATGCGAGAGTTGGATCATCTCCCGCCAGGCGTCTTCAGCGGTCTCTTTGGGAAGGAAGGATTGATATTGAATCAAGCCGCCGCGTCCAAAGGAACGTTCCCAATCGGGGATGTAATCCAGCAGGAAGTGAAATTCGGCGTGCGATTCGCGGAAGGTATGCCGGCGCAGGCTGGCAAGATATTTTGCTGTGTTGATGAGCCGCACGCCGGCGTTGTTCAGAAAGGGCTTCATGAGGTAGTGCAGGAGCGACTTGGGCATGACCCCGAACAGACGGTCGGGCAGGTGCTGGTAGGAAAGTTTCATCGTCTCGCGGACGTGCGGGTCTTCGCCCTCCTTGAGGTTGTTTGCCGCGTGAATTTGTCCGCGCCCGAGGGTTGTCCCTTTTGCCAGCGTATCGAGCCAGCCAACGATGTAATCGTAGTGCGGGGCATGTTCGAGCAGGTCGCTCAGGTGCCGGCGGAGAGTCGGCACGTGCCAGGCGTCCACGGCTATCAGTCCAGAATGGATGCGTTTCATTTTCAAGGTGATGGTTGTGAAGACGCCCAGCATCCCCAGTCCGCCGATCATGGCGTAGAACAAGTCGGCGTTTTTCTTTGGCGAGCAGGTGACCAGCGCGCCGGTGGGGAGCAGGGCGGTGAATTCGGTCACGTGTTCGCCAATGGTGCCGGCGTGAAAATTGTTCTTGCCGTGGATGTTCGCCGCAAGACAGCCGCCCAGGGTGGTCTTCATTGTGCCGGAGACGACGGGGACCCACCAGCCGTCGGGTTCGACGCGCTTCCATAAGTCTTCGAGGGTGACGCCTGCCTCGCATCGGACGACGCCGGAGGCTGGATCCCAATCGAGGATGTGATTCATCCCGCTCATATCGAGGACGATACCGCCGCCGTTGAGCGACACGTCGTTGTAACTGATGCCTGTACCGCGCGCGGTGACGGTCAGCCCGTATTTTTTGGCGAGTTGAAAGGCTTCGTGGAGGTCTTCGGTCTTTTCGATTTTGATTCGATAGCAGGTCGCTTTGAGCGAATGCCCGAAATTTTCGAGTTGTGCAAAACGGGTGGTGAGGTTCATGAGGTTTGATGTGGAAACGTAAGAGATGTTCTCCAATGTGTTCAGCGGCGTTGGCGAATGCCGAGTCCGCGCGCATACATTGTGCGCTTAGAAAGACAGTCTCCTGAAAATGAAGGAGGGGATGTGACGAATGACCAGCATAATCCAACGCCAGAGGGGGGCGGTGTAGATGGTTTGCTTGCGCTTCCGCATCGCGCGGATGATGTCTTCGGCGGCGCGTTCGGGTTCGATGGCAAAGGGCGTGGGTCCCTGCGCGGCTTTGAGCATTTCAGTCTTCATGAAGCCGGGCTTGACGGTCAGCACATGCACGCCGTGACGGGTGAGGCGGTTGCGCAGCGCTTCGAGGTAGGTGGTCAGCCCGGCTTTGGAGGCGTTGTAGCCGGGGTTGCCCACCCGTCCGCGGTCGCCTGCCACCGAGGAGATGCCGACAATCTGCCCGGCGCCGGCGGATTGGAACATTTCGGCGATGGGTGTGAGCCATGCCATGGCGCCAATGAGATTGACCTCCACCATGCGGCGGTCATTTTCGAAGTTGTATTTGTCCATGCCGCCGGGCGGCAGATTGATCCCTGCCGCGTAAATGACGAAATCCAAGCCGCCCAGTTCGGCGACGATCTTACGCAGCAGGGCAGGCGTCTTATCGTATTCGCAGACATCATGCGGATAGGCGCGGGCATAGCCGCCGCTGGCATTCAGTTGGCGGCAAAGCGCCTCCAGTTTATCTTGGCTGCGGGCGACCAGCGCGAGCGATGTTTCCTGTCCGGCAAGTTTTTGCGCGAGTGCAGCGCCCAGCCCTGTGGATGCGCCGATGATAATTCCGCGCCGGCGGGGGGTGAGCGGTGTGGTGTAAGGGGACTTTGGAAAGTCTGACACGTTTTGTCCTCCAGAAAGTTTCGCATCTCATTGTAATCCATTCATGAGTTTTGCAGTGATCTCATCGGTGGATAAGAGAATCGGCGGAGCGGTTACATCCATAATGCTGTAACGCGCATGTAATACACAAGAACGCGTGTGTTGCTATAATGTGCAAGTGTATCGTCGAAGATGGAACGGGCGTTTTTGGCGATGCAGTCAACATAATGTGAATCTTATGAAAGAACAGGTTTTGCAAATTCTCGCGGAAGCCCGCAAACGGCTGGATGCCGCAAACGTTTCCCATTCGGAGAGGGACATTCTCTTGAAACTGATTGGTGTACTTGTCGATTCCATGCAGCACTTTACTCACAATAGCGAAGACCTGAATTCTCTTGCCCAGGCGGTTGTTGACCAGCGCGCCTTGCTTGCCCTGCTCAAACAGCAGGCGGATGAATTGGATGCGCTCAAAAAATTGAGCATCAACCTCACCTCCAGCCTCGATTTGCCCGATGTGCTGGACGCGCTCTCATCGGAAGCGCTGCGATTGATTCCCAACGCCCAGGATGTTCACATCTTCCTCTATGCCGACGGCAAACTCTCTTTCGGCGCGGCGTTGGATTTTGACGGCAACAAAAACACCGTCTGGTCGAAGCCGCGCCCTAACGGACTGACCTACACAGTAGCGCGCAGCGGCGAGATGATCATCGTGGAAGACATGCAAAATCACCCTCTGTTCGTAAATGTCCCCTCAAACTGGAGGGGTTCCATTATTGGTATTCCCCTGAAAACGGACGACACTGTCGTGGGGGTGATGAATCTGGCACGCTCCCAAGTGGGCGGTTTTTCTTCCTCCGAACAGCGCCTGTTGAGCTTGCTGGCAGACCAAGCCGCCGTTGCCATTGCCAACGCCCGCCTGCATCAGATGGTCAGCCGGCAGGCATACAGCGACATGTTGACCGGTCTTCCCAACCGCCGCGCATTGGATGAACGCCTGGATGAGGAAATCCAGTCTGCCCGCCGCGGCAATTACTCTTTTGCGGTCGTCATGATGGACCTGGATGGCTTCAAAGCCGTGAACGATACCTACGGTCACATCATCGGCGATGAAGTCCTGCGCCTCGTCTTCAACCAGATGGCGCGCCGCGTCCGCACCACCGACTTCCTTGCCCGCTACGGCGGCGACGAACTGACCCTCATCCTCTCCCAGTCCGACATCGCTTCCGCAAAAGTCGTGACATCCAAAATCAGCGAAGAGATGCAGCGCATCAAATACACCCTGCCCGATAAAAAACGGCTCAACCTGAGCGTTTCCGGCGGCATTGCCCTTTACCCCGTCCATGCCCGCACCGCCTCCGACCTGCTGCGCGCAGCCGATGCGGCACTCTACCAAGCCAAAAAACATCACCGCGGCACCTTTCAAATCGCGCGCGGCGTGACCGGTCCTCTTACTTCTCACAGCATCATTGTCGAATAGCCTCCCTTTCTCCCGCCGGGGGTTATAATCAGCGCACATTTCTGACCCTAAAGGCTGCACGACCTTTAGGGTCTTCTTCACGGAGGCGCCTCCATGCATCGCAAAATCAAAATCATCCTCAACCCCATGGCAGATATGGGCAACGCCTGGCGCATTGCCCGCGACCTGCGTTCCATCACTGAAGAACACGGCGGCATAGATTGGAGCGGCACCGTCTATCCCGGTCACGCCATCGAACTGGCAAAACAGGCAGGCGAGCAGGGCTATGACCTCGTCATCGCCATGGGCGGCGATGGAACCGTCCACGAAGTGATGAACGGACTCATGCAAATCCCCGCCGAGCGCCGCCCTGTCCTTGGCGTCGTCCCCGCCGGCTCTGGCAACGACTTCGGTCATGGCATCAACGCCGCCTCATCGCCTGCTGAAGCCCTGCAGCGTGCCATTCACGGCGAGCCCTCCAGCGTGGACTTGGGACTGATGACTGCCGAAGACGGGCGCAAGGAATACTTCGACAACACCCTCGGCATCGGCTTTGGCGCCATCGTCACCATCCGCTCGCACCGCCTGCCTCTCCTGCGCGGCTTCCTCATGTACCTCACCGCTGTCCTCCAAACCATTTTGCTCGACCACAACCCCATCCACATGCAAATCGAAGTGGACGGCAAAAGACTGGAAGAAGACATCATCTACCTCGTCCTGTGCAACGGTCCGCGCGAGGGCGGCGGCTTCCTCATCGCCCCCGATGCCAAAATAGATGATGGACTCCTCCACTACGCCATGATTACCAACGTCAGCCGCCTCAAAATGCTGCGCATCGTCCCCGAAGTCATGAAAGGCACGCATGGGCGCTTCAAGGAAGTCACCATCGCCGCCTGCCAAAAATTCACCCTCACCGCCGACCGTCCCCTTTACATCCACGCCGACGGCGAAATCTTCTCCGGTCCCGGCACCGACCTCCGCAAAGCCTCCTTCGAAATCGTCCCCAACGCGCTCAAGGTCGTGAGGGGGTAAACAGGTGTACAGGTAGACACGTATACAGGTACAATGCATGTGTACTTGTTTACCTATTTACTTGTATCCGTGCCCCCATGCCCGACCTCTTTCACTCCCTCCTCAAACAGGATATTGGACACCTCCGCATCATCGCGGAACTTTGGGGAATTGAACTGACCTCCGCCGCAGCGGAAGGCGCGCTGGAGGAACTCTGCGCCTCCCTCCTCGACCCGAACCTGCTCGCCGAAATCCGAGCCTCTCTGCCGCCCGAAGCGGATTCCGCCCTCGCCTTCCTCATCCACACGGGCGGACGAATCCCCTGGGCGACGTTCACGCGCAAATACGGCGACATACGCGAAGCCGGCGCAGGCAAACGCGACCGCGAAAAACCCTATCTCCACCCTGTCTCCGCCGCCGAAGTCCTCTACTACCGCGGCTTGCTCGCCCGCGCTTTCTTCGACACCCAAAAGGGACCGCAGGAATTCGCCTACATCCCCGACGACCTGCTTGCCTTGATGCAGACAGCCACAGAAGAACCGTCAGCAAAGACCGCCGCTCCCTCTTCAGAGCCACTCGGACGCCCCGCCTCCCCCGGCGAACGCGGACGCGAACTCCCCGCTAGCGACTCCATCCTCGACGACGCCGTCACCCTGCTGGCGGCATTGCGTCTCGGCATGGAACCGCCTGCAACAAACGTCCCTCATCTCATCCTGCGGGCATTTCTGCAAGCCGCCAACATTCTCGACGACAAAGGAACGCCGCAACCGGAAGCAGTGAGACAATTTTTGGAAGCGCCCCGCCCGCAGGCGCTCCAACGCCTGCAGGAAGCCTGGCAGGCGAGCGAAACCTTCAACGAACTCAAACTCGTGCCCAGCCTCGTCTGCGAAGGCGAATGGAACAACCAACCGCTCGAAACGCGTGAATTCCTCCTCAACCTGTTCGGTGAAATTCCCCCCGGCAAGTGGTGGAGTTTGGGCGCCTTCCTGCGCGGCATCAAACAAAACTACCCCGACTTTCAACGCCCCGCCGGCGACTACGACTCGTGGTTTATCAAACGCGCCGCCGATGGCGTGTACCTGCGCGGCTTTGCGCACTGGGACGAAGTGGATGGCGCGCTGGTCAAATTCTTCATCACGGGCATTCTGCATTGGCTGGGGGAGGTGGATTTATCCATTGCCGAAGGGGCGGCGGAACCGACTGCTTTTCGCCTCAGGTCACATGTCGAAAGTCAAAGGTCTGACATTCGACTTTCGACGTTTGACGAAACAGGAAAAATAAAAGTTTTATCGAACGGAAGAATCAACATGGAAAGAACCACCCCGCGGGTCGTCCGTTATCAGATTTCGCGCTTTTGTGAATGGGAAGAACCACAAGCTGACGTGTACCGCTATCGCATTACCGTGCGCTCCCTCGCCAAAGCCAAAGAACAAGGCTTGCAAGCCGCGCATTTGCTTGTTTTGCTGTCGAAGCATTCCGATGCGGGAGTTCCGCCCTCGCTGGTCAAAGCCCTCAAACGCTGGGACGTTCACGGGACGGAGGCGCGGGTGGAGACTCAGGTCGTTTTGCGGGTGAGCAGTCCCCAGGTCCTGGAAGAGATGCGTAAATCCAAAGCGGCAAAATTTCTGGGCGAGATGTTAAGTCCGACGGCGGTCATCGTCAAAAGCGGCGCCATCCAAAAAGTGATGGAAGCCATGACCGAGTTGGGATTGTTGGCAGAAGATAATACTATGACTCAGAAAGAAGAATAACATGTACGTGCTGAAATTCTTCCAACCGAACCAATTAAAACTTGGAGTTTTTCTTTTGGTTGGATTTTTATCATCAATAACCTCCTATGGGTTTCAAGCCACAACAAAGATAACATGGGATGAATATCATGGATTTCCCTTTGCTTTTATAAAACTGACTGGGTGCTATGGTCCGTGTTATCAAGATAAAATCGGTTACAGATATTTAATTGATGTTTTCGATCTCAATATGTTCTTGTTGAATATGTTGATCTGGTATGTGATTGCCTGTCTCTTTGCCTATGGTCTTTCGACCATCCGCAAAGTTAAGGCGATTGTCACTGACAAGAGATGACAATTGCTTGTACACATCTCGCTATAATAATCACGCCTGAAACATCAATCTCTAATTCTCTCTTCAGGAGTCCCCATGTCCAAACTCGATTGGCTTACACAGGAAATTGAAGGCTTGAAAGAGCAGGGCTTGTACAACCGCATCCGCACGATTGGCTCGGCGCAGGGCGCACGCCTGAAGGTGGACGGCAAGGATGTGCTCAATTTCTGTTCGAACAATTATCTTGGTCTGGCGAATCATCCCAAACTGGTGCAAGCCGCCAGCGAGGCGATGAAGAAATACGGCGTCGGTCCCGCCGCAGTGCGTTCGATTGCCGGCACGACCGACCTGCATGTGCAGCTGGAAGAGCGGCTCGCCAAATTCAAAGGCGCGGAGGAAGTCATCACTTTCCAATCGGGCTTCACTGCCAACCTCGGCACCATCTCCGCTTTGGTTGGAAAAGAAGACGTGATTTTTTCCGACCGTCTGAATCACGCCTCCATCATTGACGGATGCCGTCTCTCCGGCGCGAAGATCGTTGCCTACGAACATAACGACCCTGCCGCGCTGGAGGACGCGATCAAGGAACACGCTTCGAACTTCCGCCGGGCTTTGATCGTCACGGACGGCGTGTTCAGCATGGACGGCGACATCGCCCCCTTGCCCGACCTGGTTGAAGTGGCGAAGAAGTACGACATCCTCTTCATGGTGGATGACGCCCACGGCGAAGGCGTGTTGGGCAAAGGCGGACGCGGCATCGTGGATCATTTTGGCTTGCACGGCATGGTGGATATCGAGGTCGGTACGATGTCCAAAGCGTTTGGCGTGGTCGGCGGGATGGTGGCTGGTGACAGACGGATTATCGAATGGCTGCGTCAGCGCGGACGACCGTTCCTGTTCTCCTCCGCCGTCACTGCCCCCGATGCGGCGGCGTGCCTTGCGGCAGTGGACCTGCTCGAGGAATCCACCGCGCTCGTGGATAAACTGTGGGACAACGCCCGATACTTCAAAGAGGAAATGAAAAAGCTTGGCTTCGATACCGGCGTCAGCCAGACGCCCATCACACCGGTCATGCTTGGTGAGGCGCCGCTGGCGCAGCAGTTCAGCCGCGAACTGTTCGAGGAGGGCGTGTTTGCGATGGCAATCGGTTATCCCACCGTGCCGAAAGGCAAGGCGCGGATACGCGTCATGATTTCCGCCTCCCACGACCGCGATGATTTGGGTCAGGGGCTGGAGGCGTTTGCAAAAGTGGGGAAGAGGCTGGGCGTGATATAGAAATGGGATGGGGCTGGAGAAACCACTTTCCTGCTTCCCTCACGGCTTCTCCAGCCCATGCTCGTTCAAGAACTTTTCATCGGAGAGAATTCTTCTCGTATCCCCATCCGCCACGATGAGACCCTCATCCATCACGATCATGCGTGGGAACAACTCCTCGACCATCCTCATGTCGTGCGTGGAGACCAGCATCGTGATTGGCAGTTCGCGCAGCAGATTGATCAATGTCCGCCTTGCGCGCGGATCGAGTCCCGCTGTGGGTTCATCCAAGACCAGTATCTGCGGCTTCATCGAAAGCACCGTCGCAATGGCGATACGTTTCTTCTCGCCCACGCTCAAGTGATGCGACATGCGATCGCGGTAGTTCGACATGCGCACTGCCTGCAGCGCGGCTTCCACACGTTCAATCACCTCATCCTTCGGCAGTCCCATATGGAGCGGACCAAACGCCACATCCTCGAAGACCGTCGGCGAGAAGAGTTGGTCATCGGGGTTTTGGAAAACGAGTCCGACCATTGCGCGGATGGCAGGCAGATTGTCGCGCGAGAGGCGTTCGCCTGCCACAATGACCTCGCCCTCGCCGTGCAAAATTCCATTCAAATGCAGCATCAACGTGGACTTTCCCGCGCCGTTGGGTCCCACCAGCGCCGCCTTATCGCCCTCGCACAAATCGAACGAAACGCCGCGCAGCGCCTGATGATGGTCGTGATAGGAAAAGTGTAAATTGCGCACCGATAAAACGTTGGTCATATTCTTCCAATCAGTTGAAACAATAAAATGATGAGCAGCGTCAGCGCGATCGTGACATAATCCACGCGGCGCATCTCGTGCGGATAAATCGTGTTCAGATGACCCGTGTACCCGCGCGCCAGCATCGCGTTATAGACGCGGTCGCTGCGCTCGTAACTTCGCAAAAAGAGTTGACCTGCCATATTGCCCGCCACCTCCGCCCGCCACGCCACGCTTCCACCGGACCTCAAACCTGTCACCGCCGCCGAACGAGCCTCCCTCGCCCTGAGCAGACGGAAGACCTCGTCCACAAGCACGAAGAGGTAGCGGTATAGGAACGCAATGATGGTGGTCAGGATGGCTGGCACACGCAAATGCTCCAGCGCATGGACAATATCCGGAAAGCGTGTCGTCGCCACCAACAGGATTGCCATCTGCACCGACAGCCACGAACGGATGACGATGCTGACAAAGCGGAGAAGTCCCGCATCCGTGATGGTCAGTTCCCAGAATAGAAAATGGAACGTGGAAATCGGGCTGCCTGGAATGGAAAAGAGAACGGTGATTGCTGCAAGCGCGAACGGCAGGGCAATGAATGACCTTTTGAACGTGAAAGCAAGCCCCAGATTCGAGAGGGCGTTGGCAAACAGCACGAACAACCATGAAAGCCCAAACGCCAGCCACGCGCCATCGGGCAGAAAAACGTTCGAGAAAATGAAGACAACAGTGACGATTACCTTGACGCGCGGTTCGAGGCGGTGAAGGAAACTGCCGGTGTCGTGGTAACGGTCAAAAACGTCGAAATGCATTTTGGGAGTTCCGAGGGTGTGGCGTACTCATTCGTTGACCAGCGTCACGATGATTTTTTCTGCAGTGTCCGCCCCGTCGCAACCACGATGCCAATCACAATGAACGCTCCCAATATCCCAGCCAGGATGGTCGAGAGAGGCGTTTTGCCGAGGAAAGGCACAGTGTAATCGGCGATGATGTTGAACGGCGCGGCTTGTCCGGCGTCAATGAATCCCAGGTCCGTGGCGACGCGCTCCAGCCCGTCGGGATTTGCGGAGGCGAGCGGAGAGAGCAGGATGACAATCAGCGAAATGACTACGCCGGCGATGATCCAGCCGCGTCCGCTCTCGGCGGAAACGGAACCCTCGCCAAGCAGGTCGGGACGTGTGCGGAATATGAACGACAGCGCGGCAACCGTGATGAGCGCTTCGCCAATGCCAATCAGCGCATGGACGCTCAGCATGGTAATTGTCACTGCTTGCAGGCTGCTGGTTCCGCTCAGCCACAATTGCAAGGCTGTGGCGAGCGCTCCCGCCATGACCGAAAGCCACGCGGCAACACCCGCAACCGCCAGTTTTGTCGCTGTGGATTTGTTCATGACCGAGCGGTACAAACCATAACCGATGGCGGCGGTGAGCAATCCCATGTTGAAGATGTTGGCGCCCATTACGAGCAGACCGCCGTCCTGAAAGAGCAGTCCTTGCACGGCAATAACCGCCGTCATCACCAGCATCCCCGCCCAGGGACCCAGCACGATTGCCGCCAATGCGCCGCCCAACAGGTGACCGGATGTCCCGCCTGCAATGGGGAAGTTGATCATTTGCGCGGCGAAGATGAACGCCGCCATGATGCCCATGAGCGGCACTTGCTTCTCGCCAAGGGCTTTGTTCGTCCGCGAGACCGCCACGCCGATCACGATGACCGTGATGACCCAGCAAATAACGGAAACTGTGACGTTCAGAAAACCATCGGGGATGTGAAGGGGGGCAGGGGCGTAGTGCATGTTATCTCCTTTTGTTACTGGTTCTGGCACTGCGGGCACACGCCGAAAAAGGTCACATGACTTTCAATGTTGGTGAAGCCGCTTGCGGCTTCCAGCGTTTGATAGAGGGGAGCGAGCAGGCTGTGTTCCACTTCGAGCTCCGCTTTGCACAGGCGGCACACGATGTGGTGATGGTCGGCGGCGGCGATTTCGTAGGTCAGGTGACCGCTTCGGTCATGGGAGGAACGTACCAATCCGTTTTCCGTCAGAAATTCGAGCGTGCGATACACAGTCGGTTCGGTCAACCCTGGCAGTTCTTGGACGGCTTTTTTGAAAACATTCAGCGGGGAGAGGTGTGTTCCCTCATGACACAGCACATGCAAGATCGCCAGCCGTTGAGGGGTCATACGGAAACCGCGGGCGCGGAGTTGGGGCGCGTAGCGGGCAGAGCAGGACATAAGGCTCCTTACTGCAAGTTTTTGCAACAATGTTTAGTACGCATGGTCCCCCAAATTCTTACATTTGTTCGCTTGCGTTTACTGCAAAACCCGCCACAAAAAATACGGAGCGCACAGAGTTCCTGATTCATACTTTTCTGGACTCTGTGCGCTCTGCCGTAAACAAGTCTTGTTGCCGCGGCGTCATCCTTTTGCGGTTTTTCGGGAAGTGGATTTCTTTGTCTTTGCCTTGTGGCGGTAGGGAGGCATGTCAATGACGCAGACGGCGGATTTGCCGGCATCCAGTAAAGATGGTTGCGACGCCGTCTGTCTATTCGCCTAGAAGTTTCTTGACTTGTTTCTTCAGTGGGGGTAAATCGTGTTTGACCGTGTCCCAAATGATATTCAGGTTGACATCCCGATAATCGTGAACGATTTTGTTTCGAATCGCTCGCATGAACCTCCATGGCAGTTCGGGGTGACGTTCTTGAAACTCGTCAGAAACATTGTTCGACGCCTCGCCAATGATTTCAATTTGGTGCATAACTGCGTCCTGCATCATGTGGTTTGCGAAAAAATCTTCCTTCTTCACCCCGCGCAGGTAACTCTCTATGCGTTTGATGGCATCCAATACATCGCCGAGATAGGTCAGGTCAAGTTTGTTCTTCATACAAGACCACTTTATCCTTCTCGATGTACGGCTTGCGGCGTGGATTAAGCCCTTCCTCCGTCACCAAATCCACCCTGCGTCCTAATTCTTTTTTGAGTTCTTGTTCCAACCGAATAACTTCAAATAATCCAAGCGCCGGGCGCAAATGGGACGGTTTGAGCGCTACCAACAGGTCAATGTCGCTGTCGGTGGTCTCTTCGCCGCGTGCATACGAGCCAAAAATGGAAACTCGCTTCACGTAAGGCTTTAATAACGGGATAATTTTCCGCTCCAGTTGGGCAAAACGATTCTTTGTATCCCCAGCGCCTCGCTTGGAGGGCGCTGGGTTTGAGCGAGTCTTCGTGGAACGAGAGGCTGTTTGTGCCATGTTTGAATTATATCAGGCGCGCGCTGCTCATCGTGACCAGCTTCTCTGCTGTATCTATGGCTTTCTCAAAGTCTGGATGCGAGCCTTCTTTGTACACGGATTTCGCGGAATGAATGGATTTCTTTCCGTTTTTCACGGAGAATTCCATATCATCCGTGCGATCCGTGTACAAAAATTGATTCCGTCAAGCGATAATGAGAAAGCCATACTGCTGTATCTGCCCAAATGAGATTATCCCAGCGCTGAGGAGCATTTCTTGCGCTGCGAGCGCTGCGAGCGCAGACGGCTGTGATCCAATGTTGGACCCGCTTGTACAAAACCTTCGAGACGTTTCACATTAAAAACGCCGGCAAAGAATTGCCGTCGTCATTTGAGGCTGCGCCAAGGATTGTCATCCTTTTGCGGTTTTTCGGGAACCGGATTTCTTTGCCTTTGCTTTGTGGCGGTAGGGAGGCATGTCAATGCTGCAAACGGTGGATTTGCTCGCATCCAGAATCTTGAACCACAGGCTGGGATAGTTTTTCGCAAAACTTTCCGGGTCGAGGTTCGAGGTGATGACGGTCGGCAGGTTTTCGTAGTAGCGGTAATTCAACAGTTGATGGAGTTTATCCTCCGCCCAGGCGGAACTCATGTTGCTTTCCTTGAAGCCGTCCAAAATCAGCAGAGGCGCGGTGCGGATTTCGTAAAACCGCCGGTCGAATGAAACGTCGGCGTTGGGGCGGAAGGTCGCCTTTAGATAATCCAGCAAAACAGAAACGTCGGTCATAATCGCCTGACCGCCGTTGCCCATGCGGTAATGGCCGATGGCGGCGGCGAGGTGAGTCTTTCCGCAATGGGAAGGTCCGAGCAGGACGAGCCAGCCTTCGGGGTTGTCGGCGAAGCGGGCGGAAGCGTCGTGCGCGACACGCAGGCGGTTGATGTGTTCCTTCGTCACTTTTTCGCGCTGAATTTCCTTATCCTTTACACTGTAGCCAGCGCCGCCTTTTCGTTCCGTAAATTTGACGGTCACGATTTCCTGACCGATTTCGTCCTCGCGCGATTCCCAGTTATGAAAGGTCATCTCGCGGATGTCGCGCATCGAGAGCATCGAAAGCCCGGGGTTGCTGGTCTCGGTGGGATGACGGTAATCGAGGGTCAGCAGGCGGATGTGCTTGACCAGTTCCTCATCCATCAGACGAGAGCGGATGCGGCTTTCGATTTCATCCAGGATGAGGTTGGTGGTGATGACGGTCGGCAGACGGTTGATGTAGCGGTAATTGAGCAGTTGGAACAATTTTTCCTGTCCCCAGGATGTGGCGTTTTGTGTCCCAAAATCGTCAATCACCAGCAGTTGAACGTTGCGGATTTCCTCGAAGCGTTCCTCGAAACTTCCTTCGGCGCTGGCATAGCCGGCGCGCAGGCGGTCGAGCAAATCCGATGGCGTGATGAAGAGGGTGGGGGTGTTGCGGTTGACAGCCTCATTGGCGATGGCGGCGGCAAGATGCGTCTTGCCGGAGCCATAGGTGCCCTCCAGCAGCAGCCAGCCGGAGAGGTCTCTTGCAAATTCTTCACATGCCTGTCTGGCTGCCATCAGGCTATCCTTCTCGACCTGCGTGATGGCATGTTTTGCCTTGGGGTTGCCCTGCACGTTGAAATTTTCGAAGGTCAGGTGACTCAACCGTTCGAGGTTGCTCAACTCGTACAAACGCTGACGGGCGTTTTTCGTAATCTCGCTGGCGCGGCAGACGCAGGGCTCGAGTTTCCCGAACTTCTCATGTCCCACCGGCACATCCATGCGTAAAAAACCGATGCCGCCGCAGTGCGGACAGTCCGCTTTGCCGAGCAGCGGCGCAGGTTCAATCGCGTTTGAGATATTCCTCGAACTCGCTTTTTGTGTATCGCTCTGCACTTTTTCCAGCGTCTTGTTCAGTTTTTTCTCCATGCGTTCCTTCTTCTTTCCAACGCTTTAAGATCGCTTCACAATACTTCCAATTGCGTTTGTTGTTCTTGACCGCCCGTTCGATGGCTTCGGCAATCCATTCGGCGGGATACAACGCTTCCGCATCCTTCAGCGTATCTGCAATCAGCGGCGTGAGCGGACCGATGTTCTCCTCGTACAACCGAAATACATTCGGGCGTTCCAACGGCGGCGCAGAGGGGCTGTGCGAGGGGTCCCACTTGCCGCTTTCCAATGCCTGGACTGCGGCTCGTCCTCTTGGCGAATTCAGGAAAAAGTACACCTTCGCCTCTTTCCGTCCCTCCTGGACTGCGCTTCGGAGCGACGCCTTGAGCAGGCTCCCGCGCTTCACGGCTTTTTCCAACCCGCGCGTGATCTCCTCGGCGCTCAACCCCAACGCCTTGACGTCGAAATCCAGCCTCGTCAACGCTCGAAACGGACCTTCCATCTGCCCGGCGCGCCACAAAAAGTATAACGTCACCTTCAACTCTCCCACATCTTCGATTTCTTTCAACAGGTGATGAAAGAACGAATCGGGAAGTTGGGTGAAGGTTTCGGAGTCGGTAAAGCCTTTGAATTTGTTCATTGCATACTCCCTCTCCTTTGGGAGAGGGCAGAGGTGAGGGCTATTCGTTCGGTTTGAACACCCTCGTCGCCGCGTTCTCGAACTTTGCCAACGCTCCGCGGAAGACCAATTCCACGCTTCCCACCGGACCGTTGCGATGCTTCGCCACGATAATCTCCGCCACATTCTGCTTGACCGTGTCCTTCTCGTACTGGTCCGGGCGGTAGATGAACATCACGATGTCGGCGTCCTGTTCCAGACTCCCCGACTCTCTCAAATCCGAAAGGACGGGGCGTTTGTCTGAGCGCTGTTCGACGGCGCGTGAGAGTTGAGCCGCTGCCAACACCGGCACGTTCAATTCGCGCGCCAAAATCTTCAGGTTGCGCGAAATGTACGAGACCTCCTGCACGCGGTTGTCTGTGCGCACGTCCCCGCCCATCAACTGGAGGTAATCCACAATGACGAGGTCGAGACCAAACTCCATGTGCAGGCGGCGGCACTTCGTCCGCAGTTGCAGCGGGGTGATGGCGGGCGTGTCGTCGAGATAGATGTGCGTATCGCCAAATACTTCGATGGCATGGGTGAAGAGGGGCCACTCATGCTCCTGCAATTTGCCCGTGCGCAGGCGCTGCGAGTCAATGCCCGTCTCCTGGGCGATGAGACGCTGTACCACTTGCTCGTTGGACATTTCCAGCGAAAAAATCGCCACGTGTTTTTTATGGGTCAGCCCGGCGTTTTTTGCCACCGAAAGCAGAAAGCCCGTCTTACCCTGACCGGGACGCCCGGCGATGATGAGCAGGTCGGAGGGCTGAAGCCCGGTCAGCATCTTGTCGAGGTCAATGAAGCCGGTCGGCACGCCGACGATTTCATCGGGGCGCTTGGCGAGGTCATCAATGCGGTCGTAGTAACTGCTTAGGACGTCCTTGATCGGCTGAAGGTCATGTTTGAGCCGCCGTTCGCTGACGTTGAAGACCGCCTTCTCCGCCTCGTCCATCAAATCGTCCACCGAGGTCTTTTCGTTGTAGGCGACCGAGGCGATCTGATTGGCGGCGTGGATCATCTTGCGGCGGATGGAGTATCCCTCCACGATGCGCGCGTATGCCTCGGCGTTGAGCGACGACGGCACCTGATTGACCAGCGACGTGAGGTACGCCGTGCCGCCGATTTCGCTCAGTTGACCGCGCCGTTCCAGTTCGTCGGCAACCGTCAACAGGTCAATGGGGATGCGTTGTTCGTGCAGGCGGTTGAACGCCTCCCAAATCCATTTGTGGCGGTGGATGTAAAAATCGTCCGCGCTCAGGAATTGGGCAATGTCATAATACACTTCGGGATTAATAAAAACCGCCCCTACGACGGCTTCTTCGGCTTCCCGGCTGTGCGGCACTGCCGTTGATGGGGCGGGGGCGGTGGATTCTTCAGGGGGCAGGTAGTCGGTCATGTTTTCTTGGGTGTATCGGAGGGTTTCTCGTCGTCGGGTTTATCGCTGTTGTCGAGTTTATCCAGATCGAGTTTGCCGAGGAAGTCTTCGAAGATGGACAACCTTGCGTTGCTTTCATCGGACAGGGGAACCGGCTCGCTTCGAGCGGCTTTTTCCCCACCCTCAGGCAGGTTCTCATCCGGCGTGATGCCTGCCTCCTCCATCACGTGCGGGTGGACGAAGATTGGCACATGCGCCCGCACTGAAAGCGCAATCGCATCAGATGGGCGCGAGTCGATGTGCACCTCGTGTCCATTCACCTCTGCGACAATGGCTCCGTAGAAGATGTCGTTTTGCAGTTTGACGATTTCAATGCGAACCACGCGGGCGTTGAACGCCTCGAAGACATTCTTGAGCAGGTCGTGTGTAAGCGGACGGCTCATTTCCACTTCCTGCAAGGCTACTGTGATCGCCTCCGCCTCATACGGTCCCACCCAAATGGGCAAAAAGCGATCGGCGTTTTTTTGCTTCAGCACCACAAGACGCTGAGGTGTCATCAAATGCACGCGGACGCTGTCAATTTGAACTTCAATCATTTCGGGCATGGGCGCTCCAAGGGGTTGGTCATTTATTTTAGCATTAAATCAGCGAGTTGCCAGAAAACAAAAACGCGGCTATAATCCTGCTCTGCCCATCGGGGCGTGGCGCAGCCCGGCTAGCGCGTGGCGCTTGTAGCGCCAAGGTCGGAGCGACGGGTTGCGAGTTACAAAAAGAATACCGGTAGTTTATATCGGGGCGTGGCGCAGCCCGGCTAATACCGGTAGTTTATATCGGGGCGTGGCGCAGCCCGGCTAGCGCGCTTGCATGGGGTGCAAGAGGTCGGAGGTTCAAATCCTCTCGCCCCGACAGCCAAGAGACTCTCGCAAGAGGGTCTCTTTTTGTTTGGCTAGCACGTGGCGCTGAGAGAGTCAGCGGCACAGCGGATGTTCTCTAACGTCCGCTCAACATTGCTCCGTAATAGTAGATGAGTTCCCAAGATTTTCCTGAATCTCGTGTGAGCATCCTGCTTGCAATCCCCGTATCATTCGAGTATCCTTGACGGCGGGAGTGGTTAGGTCCCGGTGGGCTTCCTGGTCTTCAAAACCTGTGGCGGGTCGCGTTGCGAGCCGCGGTGGGTTCGACTCCCATCCACTCCCGCCTGATTTTTGATATGCCGCAATCTCGATGAACGATTGTCTCTCCAAAGGTGCCACATGTCCCTGCCTGATTTGGAAGTTTTGAACCATTACGTTGCGCAAGTCTTTCGCATTGAGGATATTACCAGCGGCGAGCCGGGCAAATGGCTGATGCGCTATCGCGGAGAATTCTTCAGCGAAGATACCGCCGCCGCTTATGACCAACTTGCAGAGCGGGTGAAACCGTATGGCTTGACGCCGCTCTTTCGGAAGGAGGGGGAGAGGCAGGTCATTTATCTGACGCAAATGCCGGCTGTTCCTCAACCCCGGGCGCGGCTGTACGTTCATGTCATCCTGTTCCTGCTGACGGTTTTCAGCATGTTGTTGATGGGCGTGGACGTGCCGCCCGAAGCCCTGCCGTCCGACGGCTCCTTTCCGCTGACTCTTTTACTCAAGAACCTGTTCACCGGCTGGCCCTTCGCCCTGAGCATGATGGGCATTTTGCTCGCTCATGAAATGGGACATTATCTCGCGTGCCGCTACTATGGCGTCCCTGCAACGCTGCCGTTCTTCATCCCCGCGCCGCTCATCAGCCCGCTGGGAACGCTGGGCGCTTTCATCGCCATGCGCGGCATCCCCAAGAACAAACGCATCCTGTTCGATGTGGGCGTGGCGGGTCCCATTGCCGGACTGGTGGTTGCCATCCCCGTTTTGTTTTTGGGGCTTTCCCTCTCCCCGCTGGGACCGATCGAGCCGCTGGCAGGCGGTTCTTCCGGCTTTTTGGAAGGGAACTCGCTCTTTTACCTCTTCGCCAAATACTTGGTCTTTGGCAAATTGCTGCCCCAGCCCGTGAGTTATAACGGTCTTTCGCCGGCGTTGTATTGGGTGAGGTATTTCCTCTCCGGGCAGCCGATTCCACTTCACGGCTTGGATGTACAGCTTGACTCGGTGGCGCTGGCTGGCTGGGCAGGCTTGCTGGTGACGGCGCTCAACCTCGTCCCGGTTGGCACGCTGGACGGCGGTCATGTGGCGTATGGTCTTTTCGGCGAGAAGGCGCGCCGCATCTTTCCAATAGCAATGGGCGTCTTGATTGCTTTGATCTTTCTGCCCGCCCTGCTGACCTTTTCCTTCGGCACGTTCAATTTCAGTTGGCTGTTGTGGGTGTTCATCCTGTTCTGGCTGGGCAACGTCCGCACTCAACCGCTGGATGACATCACGCCGCTCGACCCGTCCCGCCGCGCGCTGGGATTCTTCATGCTGCTGGTATTCGTCCTGCTTTTCACCCCGATTCCGATGGTAGCGTATTGATGGAGATGTTCCCTTTCCGCCCATTGACGCTGCAGAAATCGCCGGTTAACAAGAGAGAACTTTCCGAGCGAAGGCGGCGCTCTTTGATGCTGACCGTCCTTCTGCTTGTTTTCCTCGCTTCTTGTACGCCGCCCACGCCGCGGAGCGCTGTCGCGGTCACCCCAAGCCCGCCGGCGACAGAAACGCCGTCAGCGGCGCCGACGCCCACAGAAACGGTCAACAGGCTCGAGGTCGAGAAAGAGGCGCTGCGCGGGGCGCAGGTCACGGTGTGGCATCCATGGTTTGGCGCGGAGGCGAGTCTGTTCGAACTGCAAGTCGCGCAGTTCAATGCGGTCAACGAATGGGGCATTGTCGTCCGCGCCGAGGGGAAAGGGAATTTCAGCGAGTTGTTCGCGCAAACCGACGCGGCACTGCAAGCCGGCGCGCTTCCCAGCATGGTGATTGCCCTGCCCGAACATGCGGCTGGCTGGCGGGAGCAAGTGGTTGACCTGAATCCTTATGTGCATGATCCTGTCTATGGAATGACGGCGCTGGAGATGTCGGAATTTCCGACGGTGATTTGGATGCAGGATGAGGTGGACGGCGTGCGCCTCGGCATGCCTGCCCAGCGGACGGGACGCTTCCTGCTCTACAACCAAACCTGGGCGCGCGAACTGGGGTTTTTCTCTCCGCCTCAAACTTCTTTTGACTTTGAAGAACAGGCATGTGCGGCAAACAAGGCTTTGGCAGGCGACGCCGACCCGAACAACGACGCGCTCGGCGGCTGGCTGATTGATGCGCACGCAATGACGCCGCTGGGCTGGCTCTTTGCTTTTGGCGGCGGGGTGCAGGAGGGGGCAGGGTATGATTTTCTTTCGCAGGAAAATATTGAGGCATTCAAGTTCCTGAAAGTGTTGCAGCAAAAGGGATGTGCCTGGGTGCCTTCGTCTGCCCTGTCTGCGGCGGAACGTTTTGCCGGGCGGCAGGCGTTGTTTGTCGCTGCCAGCCTGGAGGAGTTCCCCGATTACGCGCGGGCGTTTGGCTCACGGGGCAGCCGGGATGAATGGGTGGCGCTGCCGTTTCCGGGTCCGGAAAGAAGCGCGTTTGCAGTGTATGGCTCATCGTTTGTGGTCTTCGAGTCGGATGAAGTGACGCAACTTGCTGCGTGGCTGTTCATCCGCTGGATGCTGGGGGCGGAGAATCAGGCGCGATGGGTGCAAAGCACGGCGCTACTCCCGCTTCGCGCCTCGACCTTGAACCTGCTGGCTGCTTATGAGGCTGAGCATCCGCAATGGGCGCAGGCGGTGAAACTCCTGCCGAATGGGCAGACGACGCCGAAACTCGCCTCGTGGCGTGTGGTGCGCGTGATGCTTTCAGACGGTTTCCGCGATATGTTCGACACCATCCGCCATCCCGATTGGACCGACGGACAGATGCCCGCCGTGCTGAAGCAGATGGAAGATACGGCGAACGAGTTGAATCGGTAAGCCGGCGTTCCAAAGGTGTGAAGCCGTTATGGCTTTCTCATTATCGCTTGACGGAATCAATTTTTGTACACGGATCGCACGGATGATGCGGAATTCTCCGTGAAAAACGGAAAGAAATCCGTTCATTCCGAGAAATCCGTGTACAAAGAAGGCTCGCATCCAGACTTTGAGAAAGCCATAGTGAAGCCGTTGAGGCGTTTTGCTGTCGAGACGTTTGCGTGGTAAATTCGTATTGATTCTCATAGCAGGGTGTTTCCTGCCTTGAAATTCATCGGAGGAGTGTGTCATGCCCCAATCTCAATATCGCGCCCGACAAATCGGCGCAAAAACGCACGAGGTCGTGGAATATGACCATGACGAATCCAAGCCCGGCAAGCCGCTGCATATATTAATCCCCGGCGGGCTGGTGGCACTGGCGGCGCTGGCGGTCATGGCGCTGGTGGCGTATCTGACGTGGGTGGAGGGACAGGTGGAGCAGACCACAGGTCTGGCGTTGATTGGGATTCTCTTCCCGTTTTATGTGGGCGGCGTGTTCCTGTTTAGTTACGGGTATGAGTTGTATAACGTCCCGCGCGCCATTCGCCTGACGGCAATCATCGTCTTCCTGACGGTGGCGGCGATTGTGATTGTGGCGGTGCTGTTCCTTGTGCTGGCAGGCGGAGGGAAACTGCCTGAAAAGTCGAAAGGTTCTTCGGAGGGGAAATCGAAGGTGAAAGCGGATATTGCCCGTTCCTCTTCGTCTTCTGCGCAGGGGCGGGGCATACCCAACCTGGGGAATGTGGTGGTGCTGGGCGGCGGGCGCACGCGCGAAGTGACGCGCGAAATCGTCACCGAAAAGAAGGTGGAGGTGCCGGTCGCGCCGCGCGCAGTGGACTGCCCCTATTGTCAACGGTCGTATGTGCCCGCTGAGCACAATTACGCCTGTCCGGCGTGCGGGGCGGCAACGCCGAAGGAGTTGATCGAGGAATCGCAGGCGCCGAGAGAAAAATAGGTCAATGAGCAGTTGTGGTAAAATACCGCTCGCATGCGGGAGTCGCCAAGCGGTAAGGCATCAGCCTTCCAAGCTGACATTCGCGGGTTCGAATCCCGTCTCCCGCTCTTGATCAGTGAGCAGTGATCAGCTTGTCAGTCATCAGTAGTAGAACATGCTGCTGCACTGACTGCTGGTCACTGATTGCTTTATAACCGAAATGGGGCCCATGGCGCAGCGGTTAGCGCAGGCGACTCATAATCGCTTGGTCGCAGGTTCGAATCCTGCTGGGCCCACTTTTTACGATTGTAGATTGACCATTTTAGATTGTGCCGTGCTGCAACACGGCATTTCGTGTTAATACAAAAAACCATTAGGATGAAACCATGAACCCTTACCTCGCCACCCTTCTCACCTTTGCCATCGCCATCGCATTCCTGCGCCTGATGGACTTGTTTGCTCAGCGCGGCTGGATTAACAGCAAACTTACTTATGCTGATCCACGGTATTTTGTATTTATATGGAGGCTCTTTTAACCTCTCGCTTACGACACAAATCGCAGTCAGGTTAAAACAATCTCATCTAGGACTTCGAGGACAACACATGTCAACTCACAAATTAGGTCGAATTTTCATCATCAGCGGTGTAATTGTCATCCTTGCTTCAGTGCTGGTTGATTGGATTGGAGTGGGTGACCAAACGATCGGGTCCAGCCAGTTGGCAGGGATTATGGTGGGAATATTCGTCGCGGTGACCGGCTTCAGCCTGGCGTTCTTGGCGGTGGATAAGGCTGTGGATTGGCGGGCAGGCTTGCGGTCTGCGTTGAATCGCTTGCTGGACATGCCGGTAAGTATCTGGGTGGTCATGGGCTTTTTGGGGATCTTTATCCTCTTCTTTGTTGCGCCCATGTTCCTCAACACAGACTGGTCCATGCGGTATTTCGTCAAATACCTGCCTGACCGGCGTCCCATCGGGCTGGACCTGCGGACTACGATGGGCGTTGTCACGCCGTGGGTTCAGACGCGCGAGTCGCCGTATCCCGACCTTTTCTATCCGCCGCTGACCTATATTCTGTTTGCGCCTTTGTCGCTCCTCAATTACCCAGCTTCTTATGTTTTGATCACATTCCTGACTCTTTTCAGTTTTTGCGCTCTTGCAGCGCTGGCGGCGCTCCTGCTCGCCCCCGGCAGGGACCGTTCCATCATCATGTTGTTCTTTGTATCGGGATTGGTGTCTTACGGGTTTCAATTTGAACTGGAGAGGGGACAGTTCAACGTTATCACGTTTTTTTTGTGCGCGCTTGCGGTGTATATCTTTCACCGGTATTATGAATTTCGATACCTGGCATACCTGTTGTTTTCCGCCGCAATCCATATCAAACTGTACCCTGCCATTTTCATTCTGACCTTTGTGCGGGACTGGCGCGATTGGAAATCGAATCTCAAGCGCTGGTTTGGACTGGGCGCGTTTAACTTTGCCCTGCTCTTTGCCCTTGGGTATCGTGAATTTCTGGGATTCGTTGACACCGTTATGATCCAGATCCGCACGCCCAGTTGGACATGGAACGGGAATCACTCCCTGCAGGCATTCATCTTTAACTTCATGCGAGATGGATACGGTCTGGTCTCACCCGCCACACTTGCTGCCCTGCAACGGAATTCGGGCACAATCACCTACATCCTGCTGGGGATTATCCTTGCTTGCATCTTTGCCGTTGTGATTCGCGCCTATCTCCTTAAGGAAAACGGATTCAATCCTTATATCTTCGGCGTTTGCACGCTCGGAGCGCTCATCATTCCGACCAGCAACGATTACACCCTGCCGATTCTTGCCGCCCCGCTGGCTTTGTTCCTTTCCAGCCTGCCTCCCATCCGCGGATTTCGGGCAAAAGTTCCGGCTATTTTGCTGATCCTGACTATCTCTGCCGCCTATGCTTCGATCCTCCTTCCGTTCAAGTACAAACCCTACTTCATGAACAATAGTTTTTTGCCTCTGCTGCTGATTCTGATCGCGGGAACTGCCCTATATTTTCTGAAAGACACGCCCTCGAATAGTCAGGTTGTAGATTTGTCGTCCAAAGCAAATTAAAGGCATGTATATGAACCCCTACCTCGCCACCCTTCTCACCTTTGTCATCGCCATCTCTTTCCTGCGCGTCATGGATTTCCTCGCCCAGCGCGGCTGGATCGATGGAAAGCTCAGCCGTAAACTCATCCACATCGGCACCGGACCCATCTTTGTGTTGTGCTGGCTGATGTTTCCCGACCTTCCAATTTCCCGTTACCTTGCTGCGCTGGTTCCTCTGCTCATCACCCTTCAATTCATTCTGGTTGGTACAGGCGTAATCAAAGATGAAGCCGCCGTTCAAGCAATGACCCGCACAGGCAACCCGCGTGAAATCCTGCGTGGACCACTGTTCTACGGCGTGATGTTCGTCCTGCTCACCGTCATCTACTGGAAGGATTCGCCCATCGGTATCACCGCGCTGATGATGATGTGCGGCGGCGACGGCGTGGCAGACATCGTCGGGCGGCGCGTCCAATCGCCGAGACTCGCCTGGTCCCGCGAAAAAAGCGTGGCGGGGTCGTTGAGCGTCTTCACTGGCGGCGCGCTGATGACCGCCTTTATCCTGTTTGTTTATATCAAGGCAGGCGTCTTTGCCGCGCCGCTCCAAGCCTATCTTATCCCGCTCTTCGGGGTTGCGTTGGGAGGCATGTTGATCGAGTCGCTGCCTTATAAAGATATTGACAACATCACCCTTACGGTGGTCTCTGCGGTCATCGGGCATTTGATGTTCTAAAAGTACGCTGCATTGCCCGCTGCCCTTTTGTCTTGTCAATTTCTCCCGCCGTTGGTATACTGCGTCCCACTATGAAATCCTTGTTCGCGCATGTTCATCGCCATCATTTCACCAACCCCCTGAATGACCAGGCGGTTCGTTTGCGCTTACAAGGCTGATTTTATTCGACCTCTCTGCACAGCAAACCCCGGTCAGACCGGGGTTTTTTGTTATCTCAAACTTGAGGAATGTATCATGCCAGTAAATCCGAATATTCGTCTTTCCCTTCCTTCAAAGGGCCGCCTGCAAGAGGGAGCGCTTAATTTTCTCTCCGCCGCCGGACTTTCCGTGTTCAAGCCCAACCCGCGTCAGTATCAGGCTGAGATGCCCGCCCTGCCCGATTTGGGCGTTATCTTCCAGCGCCCCGGCGATATTGTTGTCAGTGTGCGCCAGGGAAGCGTGGACTTTGGTATCACCGGTCTCGACGTCATCGAAGAGAAGCGCGGCGAAAACGGAGAAGTCATCGTCTTGCACGATGCGCTTGGTTTCGGTCACTGCGCGCTGACGCTTGCCGTCCCCGAAGGTTGGGAACAGGTTACCGATATTGCCTCGCTCAAGGCGTTTGCCGCCTCGCTCGCCCGTCCCTTGCGTGTGGCAACCAAATTTCCTGCCCTCACCGAGCGTTTCCTCAGCCGCCATGCAATTCCCCACACCCTGATTGCCGCTGAAGGCACGCTCGAAACGGCGCCGACCATCGGCTACGCCGACATCATCTCGGACCTGGTTTCATCGGGACAGACCTTGCAGGATAACCGCCTGCGCGCCTTGCCGGATGGGGTGATTCAACCCTCGCAAGCCGCCTTGATTGCCAACCGTAAAGCCTTGCAAAAGCGTCCCGATGTGCTGGAAATGGCGCGCCGCCTGCTCGAATACATCGAAGCACATTTGCGCGCCAAAGACAACCTGCTGGTGGTTGCCAACATGCGCGGCGAAAGCCCCGATGCCATCGCCCAAAAGATGTTCTCGCAGACTTCTGTCGGCGGGTTGCAGGGACCGACCATCAGCCCGGTCATCACGCGTGAATCCAAGCGCGGCTGGTATTCGGTGACGGTGGTGGTACGGCGCGACCATCTTCCGCAAGCCATTGGCGAATTGAGAGCCATCGGCGGCAGCGGCATCATCGTCTCACCGCTCACCTACATCTTCGAGGAAGAGCCGCCGCGTTATCGCGCCATGCTCGCAGAGCTGCAAAAATGAACATCCGCCCGCATCTTGAATCCATTCCGCCGTACGTTCCCATCGAACCCTTCGAGGTTCTCTCGGCGCGTGTGGGACGTGCCCCTGAGCAAATCGTCAAACTGGACGCCAACGAGAATCCCTATGGTCCGCTGCCGGTTGTCCGCGAGGCGTTGGGCAAACTGGATTTCCCGCACATCTATCCCGATCCCGAAAGCCGCGCCCTGCGGACTGCGCTGGCAAAGTTCACCGGCGTGGACGAGGCATACCTGCTGGCTGGCGCCGGCGCAGACGAACTGCTCGACCTGCTCATGCGCGTCTTTCTCGAACCGGGCGACTGCATCCTCTCCTGCCCGCCCACCTTTGGGATGTATTCATTCGACGCGGGACTCAACGCCGCGCGCTGTATCGAAGCGCCGCGCAATCGGGATTTCTCGCTGGATATGGAAGCCATCCGCAAAGCCGTAGAAACATATCGTCCCAAATTGTTCTTCCTCGCCTCGCCCAACAATCCAGACGGTTCGCTGATTCCGCCCGAAACGCTGGATGAAATCTTATCCCTGCCCACGCTGGTCGTGCTGGACGAAGCCTATATCGAGTTTGCGGGCGAACATCTCGGCGCGAGTCTCAGCCGCATCCGCGAGGCGCCGCAGCGCAAAAACTTGATTGTGTTGCGCACATTCAGTAAATGGGCTGGGCTGGCAGGCTTGCGGGTCGGCTACGGCGCGTTCCCCGCCTGGCTGATGCCGACGCTGTGGAAATGCAAACAGCCCTACAACGTCAACGTGGCAGCCAGCGTTGCGGCGCAGGTCTCGCTGGCGCACGCCGCCAATCTGGAGGCAATCGTGGAGAAATTGAAAAGTGAACGGACGAGATTGCTGGCGGCGTTATCGGAAATCCCCTATTTGCAGCCCTATCCCACCCAATCGAATTTCATCTTGTGCCGGGTGATTGAAAGAGACGCGGCGGAACTCAAATCGAAACTGGCAGCCGAGCATGGCGTTTTTATCCGCTACTTCGACAAGCCCGGCCTGCGCGACCATATCCGCATCAGCGTGGGCAGACCGCAGGATACCGAAGTCTTACTCGATGCGCTCAGGAAGTTGTAGTGAGAGTGAATAGTTGAAAGTCGGCTAACCTTTGACCTTCGACTTTTGACCTGAAGGAGAAAAAATGAGAACAGCAGACATATCCCGCCGGACAAATGAAACGCAGATTGAAATCAAACTGAACTTGGACGGCGCAGGCGCGCATGACATTTCCACCGGCATAGGTTTCCTCGACCACATGCTGAGTCACCTCGCCGTGCATGGACTGTTCGACCTGAGCCTGCAGGCAAAAGGCGACCTGCACATTGACGTTCACCACACCGTCGAAGATGTGGCGCTGGCGCTGGGGCAAGCCTTCGACGCGGCGCTGGGCGACCGCAAAGGCATCGTCCGCATGGGCGATTGTTTTGCGCCGATGGACGAGACGCTGGCGCACGTCGCGGTGGATTTGTCCGGCAGACCCTATGCCGTTATCCAAGCCGAATGGCATACGCCCTACGTGGGAAATATCCCGGCGGCGTTATTTCCGCACTTCTTCGAGTCGTTTGCGGTGACGGCGCGCTGTAATTTGCACGCACGCGTGTTGTACGGGCGCGACGACCATCACCAGGCTGAGGCGCTGTTCAAGGCTTGGGCGCGCGCGCTGGATATGGCGACGCAGATGGACATCAGGCGGGCGGGAAAGATTCCGTCCACGAAAGGTGTAGTGTGATACCTACCTGTGTACGTGTATACAAGTACACAGGTACACAAGTACACAGGTACACAAGTACACAGGTACACAAGTACACAGGTACACAAGTACACAAGTACACAGGTACACAGGTAAGCAAGGAAAACATGAAAGAAATCATTCTCATTGATGCCGGCACGGGGAATCTGCGCTCGGTGCAGAAGGCGCTGGAAAGCCTCGGCGCAAACGTGCAGAGAACCGATGATCCGCAAAAAGTTCGCGCGGCGAAAAAAGTTGTCCTGCCGGGCGTGGGCGCGTTCGGCGATTTCATGACGGGACTGCGGGCGCGCGGACTGGATGATGCAGTCAGGGATGCGGCGGCGCGCGGTGTGCCGTTGCTGGGAATCTGCGTGGGGATGCAGGCGCTGTTCGAAGTCGGTGAAGAGATGGGCGAGTATAAAGGCTTGGGGTTGCTGCCAGGCAAGGTGGTGAAATTTGCCGATTCGCTGTCGGTGAAGATTCCGCATACGGGGTGGAATCAGGTCGAGGTTCAGAATGATGCGGGCTTGTTTCGCGGAATCCGTTCCGGGGCGTATGTCTATTTCAATCACTCGTATTACTGCCGGGCGTGGAATTCATCCGATGTCATCGCAACCACCGATTACGGCGACAAGTTCACGTGCGCAGTGCAACGCGAAAATATTTTCGGCGTTCAGTTTCATCCCGAAAAGAGCCAGCGGGTGGGGCTGCAACTCTTGAAGAATTTTTTGGAGGCAGAATGATTGTTTATCCCGCCATTGATTTGCGCGGCGGCAAGGTGGTGCGACTGAAACAAGGCGACCCCGCGCGCCAAACCGTTTACAGCAGCGACCCCGCCGAAACCGCGCGGCGTTGGCTGGAGGCGGGCGCGCGCTGGCTGCATGTGGTCAACCTGGACGGGGCGTTCGGTGAGAGCGAGGATGCAAATCTCTCTGCGCTCGAAGCAATTTTGAGTCTCGGCGCGTGCGTGCAATTTGGCGGCGGTCTGCGCTCGCTGGAGGCGATTGCCCGCGCGCTCGACTTGGGCGTGAGCCGCGTCATTTTGGGGACGCTCGCCGTCGAGGACCCCGCTCTGGTCGCGCAGGCGTTGACTCGCTTTGGCACGGAGAAAATCGCGGTGGGAATCGACGCGCGCGATGGACTTGTCCGCACGCGCGGATGGCAGACGGACGGCGGCGTGCCAGCCCTCGACCTCGCGCTTCAAATGCGGACCCTGGGCTTGCGTACCGTTATCTTTACCGACATCCGCCGCGACGGCTTGGGCGGCGGGCTGAACCTCCCTGCCACACGCGAACTGGCGCAGGCGAGCGGGTTGGATGCCATCGCCTCGGGCGGCGTGCATACGCTTGAGGATGTGCGCGCCGTGAAAGAGGCGGGGCTGGCGGGCGTCATCATCGGACGCGCGCTGTATGACGGCACGGTTGAGTTGGCGAGCGCGTTGAAGGTCTAAAGTTGAAAGATTGGAGTTTTATGTTGGCAAAACGAATCATCCCCTGCCTCGACATCAAGGACGGGCGCGTAGTGAAAGGCGTGAACTTCGTCAACCTGCGCGATGCGGGCGACCCGGTGGAACAGGCGCGGCTGTATGACCAGCAGGGCGCGGACGAGTTGGTCTTCCTCGACATTTCCGCCACGCACGAGGGACGCAAGACCACGCTGGAATTGGTCAGCCGCGTGGCTGAGACGGTGTTCATGCCGCTGACGGTCGGCGGTGGAATCCGCGAGGTGGAGGACATGCGCGGCTTGCTGCTGGCAGGCGCGGATAAGGTCAGCGTCAACTCGGCGGCGGTGCGGCGTCCCGAACTGCTCTCGGAGGGCGCGGCGCGTTTTGGCGCGCAGTGCATTGTGCTGGCGATTGACGCGCGGCGCAGGAAGAACGCGCCTGGCTGGGAAGTGTATGTCAACGGCGGGCGGATTCCAACCGGCATGGACGCGCTCGAGTGGGCGGCGCGCGGCGTGACGCTGGGCGCAGGCGAAATCCTGCTGACCAGCATGGACGCCGACGGCACACTGGCAGGCTACGACATTGCCCTGACGCGCGCCGTTGCGGAAGTGGTCTCTGTGCCGGTCATCGCTTCGGGCGGCGCAGGGACAATGGCACACTTTGCCGAAGTCCTGACCGATGGCAAAGCCGACGCCGCGCTTGCCGCTTCGTTGTTCCACGATGGAAAGTTGAAAATCACCGAGTTGAAGAAAGAATTGCAAAACTGCGGTGTGACGATTCGATTGAGCTGAAAGTCAAAGGTCAAAAGTTAAAGGTCAAAAGTCAAAAGTCAAAGGTTAAAGGTCAAAAGTTGTAACATCTGTGCTCCTTGACCTGCGACTTGCGACCTGTGACTTGCGACTTTCGACTTGCGACCCGCGACTTGCGACCTGTGACTTGAAACTTGTAACCTGTAACCTGGAACCTGAAACCTATGGAAATCAAATTCGACTCGAACGGACTCGTCCCCGTCATCGTTCAGGACGCGGAAACAAACGAAGTGTTGACGCTGGCATACATGAACGCCGACTCATTGCGCCTGACGCTCGAAAGCGGCGAAACATGGTTCTGGTCGCGCAGCCGCAGGGAGTTGTGGCACAAGGGCGCGACCTCCGGCAACACCCAGCGCGTGGTCGAAATCCGCGTGGATTGTGACGCCGATGCGCTGCTGGTCAAAGTCCTGCCCGCAGGACCCGCCTGTCACACCGGAAACCGCACCTGTTTTTACCGCAACATCAGATCCTAAAGGTGTTGCTTTAAATCCTCATGTTACGCGGTAGCACGAGATTTATCTCGCGTTTTCAGGCGACATGAACCCCCTTCAGGGACGATGTGTCGCACTACGAAGAAACTGCGTAAGGCGAGTTAAACCTTTAGAAAGAAATTCGTCTATAACCACCGATAAACACAGATAAAAGGATTTGGGAACGTTTTAGCGGCAGTATTTTCCAAGAATCGGTGTGTATCCGTGTGTATCTGTGGTGAATCCTGATTCTAGAGTCCCCGGGAGAACAAAATGAGCATTCAACGACTGTTCGATGTGATTGAAAATCGCAGGCAGAATCCCAGCGAGGAATCCTACACCTCGCGCCTGTTTGCAGAAGGCTTGCCGAAGATTGCGCAGAAAGTCGGAGAGGAGGGAACGGAAGTTGTGATTGCCGCCCTGGCGCAGGATGACGAGCGCCTGATTGAAGAAGTGGCTGACCTGACCTACCACACCCTCGTCCTGCTCGCCGCGCGCGGGCTGACTCCCGCACACGTCCTCGCCGAACTGGAGAGACGCCGCCGATGAACCGCATCATTCTGTTGGACATTGACGGCGTCCTCGTCCAGCCCGGCGGATACCGCGCCGCGCTGCGCGCCACCCTCCAGCGCTTCATTGACCCTGCCTTTGAGATAACGGAAGACGATTTGAGCGACTTGGAAATGCGCGGCATCACCAGCGAATGGGACATGGCGCCCCTCCTGCTCGCTTCCTACTGGGACTTTATCCTGGCGCGGCAGCCCATGCCGAATCTCCCCTCGAACGTTTCCCACGCCGCGCGCGAAATTCAGAGCCGCCGCCGCGTGGATGTGCCGAAACGACTGCCCATCCCCGCCTTCCCATTGACAGCCGGGCAATATCCTGCCGAAAGCGCCTTCCGCGCCGGTCTCTTCCCCTCCATCCCTGACGAACTGCGCAAAAACCTGCTGACCGAAACACGCAGCATCCACAAGTCCGAAACCATGCGCACCTTCCAGCACTTCACGCTCGGCAGCCGGCATTTTGAAGAGACCTATCGTCTGCCGGCGGAATTCGAGACCGAATCATTGCTTTTGAAATATGACCGCGCCAACATGGACGATACCATCCGCGCCGCGCTCCAAGGGGCAGGCAATCATCTCGCGGCATTCACGGCGCGTCCCTCCCGCCCCCCGCGCGAAGTGAGCGGCTCGGCGCTCGGCTACGCTCCCGAAGCGGAACTGGCTCTGGAACTGGTCGGCTTGCAAAATATCCCCCTGCTCGCCTTCGGTAAACTGGAATACCTGGCTGCCCGGCATCAACTCGATGCGGAGGTCTTGCTGAAACCTTCCTCCTTCCATGCTCTGGCTGCGGCGTTAGCCGCCTGGACGGGCGAAGAACTCGCCGCCCTGCGAGCGGCTTACGATTGGCGCAATAGCGGCGCGCTGAACGGACGCTTTAGCGCCCTGCCCGCCTCGTTCGAATTGATTGTGGCGGAAGATACGTTGAGCGGCATCCGCTCGGCGCAGGCGGCTGGCGAGATTCTGCGGGCGGGCGGCTTCCACGTCACCTTCCGCCCCTTTGGGTTGACTTGCGGCAGTGCAGCCAAAGCCGGCGCCTTCGACCGGGCTGGCGTGCCGCGCTATGCAGATTGGCAGTCACTGGTGGAAGCGATGATGCGGTAACGCACTTCAGGCTTCCGAAGGTTGAAGCCGTTTAACGAAGATTTTCAAGTCGTCGCCGGGTTTGTAAAAATCGCGGATGCTTGCCTCGTTGACAAACCCCGTGCGGAGGTAAAACTCGCGCGTGGATTCATACTCCGCCGTTCCGGAGGTCTCGGCAATGAGAAGCCGTCCGCCTGCCTGGCGCACGGCTTCTTCGCAGGCGGTCAACAGGGCGCGCCCCACGCCTTTGCGGCGGGCTTGAGGGTCCACAGCGATCCAGTACAGGTCATACACGCCGTCGGTCAGGTCGCGGTAGCCGTAAATGGCATAGCCCAGCACCTGTTCTCCCTCGCGGTACACGATGAAGTGATACCCGCTGGCTTCGGCGCCGTATTGGATATATTCGTCGAACATGGCTGGGACGGAGTCAATCTCCTCCCGGCTGAATACGCCGGCGCGGGCGGTGATGTCGGCGATTTGCGTTTTGTCTGCTTTGGCGGCTGGGGTGATCATGAAGTCCATCCTGTAAATAGAGATGGTATATTGTCGCTGTATTTCTTGTTTTCGGCAAGCATTTTCTTTGGGAGTACAATAACGGCATCATTATCTACAGGAGAATGTTCATGACCATTACCCTCGACGGTTCATCCCTCACGATTGAAAAACTCGTTGCGATTGCGCGGCATAACGAAAAGGTGGAACTTGCCCCCGCCGCGCTGGAGCGCATCAAAGTCTGCCGCGCCATGCTGGAGGAGAAACTTGCCGCCAAAGAAATCATGTACGGCACGAATACGGGCATTGGCGAGTTTTCGGAAGTGGTGCTGAGCGACGAACAGGTGAGGGAATTCCAAAAATACCTCATTTACAACCATGCAGCGGGCATTGGCGAACCCGCGCCCGTCGAATATGTGCGCGCGGCGCTGGCTTCGCGGATTAATGTCCATGCGCACGGCAATTCGGGCTGCCGCCCTGAAATCACCCTGACACTGGTGGAGATGCTGAATAAAGGCGTCACACCAGTTGTTTGTCAGAAGGGGTCGGTAGGCGCAAGCGGCGACCTGGCTCCGATGGCGCAGGCGGCGCTCCTGCTGATGGGGGAGGGAGAGGCTTTTTACAACGGCGAGCGGCTGCCAGGTCACGAAGCGATGCGGCGGGCGGGGATTCCGATTCCGGGCTTGCAGGCGCGCGACGGGCTGGCTGCCATCAACGGCTCCAATCTGCTGACTGCCATGTCCGCCATTCACATCTACGAGATGGAGCGTCTGCTCAAGCAGGCGGAAATTGCCGCGGCGATGTCCATCGAGGCGCTGCTGGGAAATCTCAAACCGTATCACGCCAAATTGCATGAATTGCGCGGCTTCAGCGGCGCGATGACCTCTGCACGCAATATCATGAAGATCATCGAAGGCTCCGACCTGACCATCGGCAGGATGAAGACCAAAGTGCAGGACGCCTACTCGATGCGTTCCACGCCGCAGGTCATCGGCGCGGCGCGCGATGCGGTGGCGTATGCCCGCTCACAAGTGGAAATCGAGCTCAACGGCGTGGGCGATAATCCCATTTTCATCCCCGAAGAAAAGTTGACATTGACCGGCGCAAACTTCCAGGGGACTCCCGTGTCTTTGCCGATGGATATGGCAGGCGCGGCGATTACGATGGTGTGCGTCCTCTCTGAGCGGCGCATGAACCGTTTGACGAACCCGGCGCTTTCTCAGGGACTGCCGGATTTCCTTGCCCATGAACCGGGCTTCTACTCCGGGATGATGCTCAGCCAATACACCGCCGACCATTTGATCGTCGAGCAGCGGATTTTATCCGCGCCTGCAAGCATTCAATCCATCCCCGCCGCGGCAGACCAGGAGGACTTCGTCTCGATGGGCATGAACACCGCCATCAAGAACGGGCAGATCCTTGATAACGCCTATGGCGTCATTGGCATCGAATTGATGGCGGCGGCGCAGGCGCTGGACTTCCGCGAGTTCACGCCGGGACGCGGCACACAGAAGGCGCGCGAAGTCATTCGCAAGCATGTGGCGCACTTGGATGTTGACCGCCCGCTATACAACGATCACAATGCCATGAAGGAACTTGTGAAGCGCGGGGAGATTTTGGATGAAGTAGAGAAAGTGGTGGGAAAGTTGGAGTAGATTTTTCGCAGAAAAAAAATACAGCGGACAGTTCATCACTGTCCGCTGTTCGTTTACGGTTCCACGCTGACGATGCCGCCCAGTGCGTTCATTTTCAACGTCCAGGTGCTGCCGATGGTGAATTGCTGAAACTCGGAGAGTGTTTCCGGCGAGTAGGTTTTGATTCCGTCATCGGTCGAGAAGGTGACCGTGAACTCCACGGTCTCATCTCCCAGCCGCTGGTCGCTGGTGAGGGTGGGAGTGTCGTACACGGGTTGGAGATCATTCCCTTCGAGCGTATAAGTCTGGATGGTCGTCCACTCGTCCACGGTGTAGGAGCAATAGGTTTCCGTTTCGGTGTGACATTCTTCCACTACTTCGGAGTAACCGTTGCCTTTGTCAATCGTTTTTTGTTCGCAGACCTCGCGGCTTTCGTCGCGACAAGAGACGTTATAGGCATCCGATGGAGGACTGCCGCGTTCGTCCGTATAGTTGACCGGGCGAATCTCCTCCACCGGCACCACAGTCTGCCAGTGGACGTCAGTCACTGTCGCTTGAACGGATTGGGATGGAACGAGAAAGAGAAACAAACCCGCCACACAAACAACGGCGAAGAACGCCAGAATGCCGCTGACCAACAGCCAGTTGGTCTTTTTCTGCGCCGCCGGCTTGACCGCTCCTTCGACTGGTTGAGACACATCTGCTGAAACAGCCGCCTGCGCCTTCGGCAGCGCCGCGCCGCATTGCACACAAGTGGATTGATTGCCGGGATTCTCGGCTCCGCAATTGGCGCATTTGATGACCTTTGGCGGAGGCGGCGGCGCGGTCATTACCTGACCTGCCTGACGCGCCTTGCCTTCTTTCAAGTCTGCGCCGCATTGCGAACAAGTGGTGGCTGTGGCGGGATTGCGCGTGCCGCAAAACCCGCAGTGAATGTCCGCGCCTGCCTGCGCCGCTTGAATCTGCTTTTCGTCTTTCACAAACTCCTGCTCGGACGGCAGTTCGAACTTCACATCTTCCGGCTGCGGCGCGCCGCAGTTTTCACAGGCTTGCACGCTGCCGCGGTTGCGTGTGCCGCAGTTCGGACAGGTCCATTGATTTTCAACATAACCGAGGGTGCGTTTGCGGGTCAAGTTGGTACTCCTTCCGTGTGGCTGCAATTATAAAAGAAAACTTACGCGAATCCATGCCACTTGCGTACTTCCTCGATGCGCGCATCGCAGTCCGGCTCGGTGTGCGGACTTAGGTCGCGCGTCTCCAACTTCCCTTTGCCTGTCAGCGCGGCAAAGACCGCCTCCACACCGTTTGCCACGTTGAGCGGGTCGTAGCCGCCCTCGAGGACAAAGACAACCTTCCCGCCGCAGTATTCCTCTGCCAGCGCGACGACTTTCTGCGCCACCCGCCAATAGCCCTGTGTGGATAGCCCCAGCATGGTGATGGGGTCGTTCCAATGCGCGTCGAATCCCACCGAGACGAAAATCATCTGCGGACGAAACGCTTCGACGAACGGCTGGAAGATTCGGTCTGCAGCCTGCTCGTACACCTTGTCGCCGGCGTATGCCGGCAGCGGCACGTTGACAATCCGCTTTTTGGCGTGAGGCGCATCGGTAATCCAACCTATGCCGGGGTAGATGCCCCACTGGTGCGTGGACAAAAACGCGGCGCGTTCGTCGTGGAAGAATGCCGCCTGCGTACCGTTGCCGTGATGAGCGTCATAGTCAATGACCATGACGCGTTCTAAACCGTGTTTGAGGGCGTCCTTTGCGGCGATAGCGATATTGTTGAAGAGACAAAAGCCCATGGCGCGGTCCGGTTCGGCGTGATGCCCCGGCGGGCGGACAATGGCAAAAGCGTTGTGCGCCTCTCCATGCAGGACGGCGCGCGTGCAGGTGAGTACGCCTCCCGCTGCAAGCAGCGCATCGTCGAAGGATGTGGAGGTGACGTAGGTGGGAGCGTAGTCAATGATGCCCGGCGCCTCTTCACGACAGACCTTTTCCAGCGAGGCAATCAGTTTGGGGTGGTGGACCAGGCTCACGTCTGCGGGTGAAGCGGGTTTGGCTTCCAGCAGTTCCGCCTCGAAAGAAGCCAGTTTCGGCTTCAACGCGTCCAGCCGCCCGGGTCTTTCGGGGTGATCAGGGTACACGTGTTCAGGAGATTGCACGAAGGCGTATACGGTGCTCATGCGCAAATTATAGCCTTTAAAAAAAACTAGCCACCCGACACTTTTGTTTTAGGACGCAGATGAACGCTGACTTACGCTGATTTAAGTTCTTGACTTACGCAAAACCTGAATTCAATCCACCAAGCTTGATTGGACTGCGCTAATTCGTTCAAAATTCGCGAAGATTGGCGTAGATTAGCGGACAAGAAAGCCATTTTGCGAAGTCCAGAAGTTGTTTTATCTGCGTTTTTCAGCGTCCCGTTTGAAACTGTCAGGTCGCTAGAAAAAAAACGATCCCCCAGACCAAGGTGATCTGAGGGATGCGGACGCTGCAATCTTTACGGGGCGGCCCGTCCCGGCCCGAGCAGCGGGCAGAGGAAGAAATGATCGCCTTCGTCCATGACATCATTGCCGTTGGTGTCTATCCACCACCGTCCGCCGAGGTAACCCGGGTCGCCGGGTCCGAACTCGGTCTGCGGCTGGCCGTTCACCACCACAAGTTTTTGAAAGCGTCCCTTCATGGGGAGCGGATCGGCGGTGGCGAAGGTCTCGTAATACAGCCCCTGGCTGGTAACGTAGATGACGCCCACAGGTCCGTTGCCGCGCCCTGCGTAGGCGGGGGAAACGGATGCCAGAGCGATTGCCAGAACGACGAACAAAATGGAAAGTTTGTGTTTCATAGGGTACTCCTTCTGAGTGGTTATGTTTGGTTGTGCGTGTGACGACAAGTTGACAAACCAGAGGCGCCTCCTTCCATGATGGTGGAATTCGATACGCCCAGTGTAAGGCACGCAGATTACACAAACCTTTCCATCAGGTTATGAATGAGTTAAGCGCAAATAATGAAATGTAATATCTGGGAAGGGCATAAAAAGAACCACCGCCCTGCCAGCATGGGGGGGGCATGCTGGTCAGAGCGATGGCAGAGACACCTAATACCAGTAAAGGGGAGGGCAGGTGTCGTATTGTCAATATACCCTCGAACATTATCACCGACATTAAATAATAATTAGAAACAAGATACGAATTATCTAAATTCATCCCCCAAACATCCTATCCTCTTTTCCTTTCCCTGAAGACCCTGAGCCATTCCTCCACTTCCTGAGGCGAGAGGCTGCGGTCTTCCGCTGGCTTGGATGCAGATTGGCGCGCCCGTTGGAGTTGGCTGGCAAACTCCTCCGAAGAAATGATTTCTGCTTGCGCCGCGCGCGATTCTGCCTGCACTTGCCGGTCGGAGGAAACCACCGTCCAGTTTTTGGCGCTTTTGCCCATCTTCTTCAAACGTCTGCGGATGGCTTCATCGGCGGTGGTTCCCAGCGGCACAAAATGCGCGGTCACGAGTCCCAGTTTACGGGTCCCGGCATGAGGCGCGGGAGCGCCGTCGAAGTACACCTCCACTTGGCGTCGCTCGAGGCGGCAGTATTCCTGCAAGATGTCAACCAGTTCCATTTCATCGTCCGGCGAGTCGAGGCGCAGCCCCAGTTTGGGAATCAGGTTGTGACCGTCAATCAGATAGGGCATGTGGTTATTTTACATGGAAACGGCGTCATGCGCTTTTCGTACATTAATCAAACTCTTTTATAATCGAATTGAACAAGGAGATTTTCATGGCTGATAAAAAAGACCGACAATTGATCGTCCCGCAAGGCGGCATGATACGAGACTTTGTTCTGCGCCTCAAACTTATCGGCAGGCTGATGGGCGACAAGCGCGTCAACTTCTTCCTCAAACTTTTGCCGCTGGCTTCGGTGGCATATCTCTTTTGGCCCCTGGATGTTGTTCCCGCCATTGCTCTGCCCGTCATCGGCGTGCTGGACGATGCCGCCATCCTGTGGATCGGTTCCACGCTCTTTGTGGAACTCTGTCCGCCGGAGGTGGTGCGGGAACACATGCAAGCCCTGCGCAGTAACCTCGACGAGGTGAACGACGTAATAGATGCCGACTCCACGGACGTGAATGACTGATGCTGCAACGGCTGCTGATTTTGTTGACATTGCTGATGCTGGCGGCTTGCACAACGCAGCCGTCGCCGCTTCTTTCCCCGCCGACGCCTGACTCAACCCTCCCCGCCTTTGCCTCCCCGACGGCGCTTCCCTCCACACCGCTGCCAACCGACCTGCCTCTCACTGCCACAGTCACTCCCTCTCAACCAGCCGTAACACCTTTTCCCAACGCGGATGATTTCACCTGGACGTTGATCGCTTCCGGTCTTGTCCGCCCGGTTGACCTTCAAGCGGATGGTTCCGGGCGGTTGTTTGTGATCGAAAAGCCCGGCCGCATCCGCATCATCGAAAACGGGCAATTGATTGATGAGCCGTTCCTCAACATCGAAGATCGCGTCAACGACAGTTCCAATGAAATGGGACTGCTTGGGCTGGCGTTTCATCCCCATTACGCTCAAAACGGCTATTTCTTCGTCAACTACACAGGGAGCGGCGGCGATACGTTCATTTCCCGCTTCCAAGTTTCCAGTGACCCGAACAGGGCAGACCCCTCCAGCGAAGTGAACCTGTTGCGCATCAAGCAGCCCTTCCCCAACCATAACGGCGGGACTTTGCAATTCGGTCCCGATGGTTATCTCTACGCCGGGCTGGGTGACGGCGGGCTGGCGGGCGACCCGTTTGGGAACGCGCAATCGCTGAGAACGCTGCTCGGCAAAATCCTGCGCATCGATGTGGATTCCGCCGAACCTTACGCCGTCCCGCCCGATAATCCCTTCGGCGATGAAATCTGGGCGTATGGGCTGCGCAATCCCTGGCGTATGGCATTCGATCCGCTCACCGGCGACCTGTACATTGCTGATGTGGGGCAGGATACTTGGGAGGAAATCAATTACCTTCCCGCTGGCTCGCCCGGCGGCGTGAACTTCGGCTGGGACTACCGCGAAGGCGCACATCCCTTCGAAGGCGAGGCTCCTGCCGGGCTAACCGACCCGATTGTCGAATACAACCATGCCGAGGGCGGATGTTCGGTCACCGGCGGATATGTGTATCGCGGTGCCATGCCCGAGTGGAACGGTATCTACCTCTATGGCGATTACTGCACCGGGTTCATCTGGGGGTTGGTGCGGCTGGATGGGGCGTGGCAGACGAAGGTCCTGTTCGATACGGATGTCAACATCACTTCCTTTGGGCAGGATAAAAACGGCGAAGTCTATCTCGTGGCAGACGGCGGCGGAGTGTATCAACTCGTCCGCAAGTAATTCAACCAAGTCTCATCCACTATAGGCGGATTGTCATCTTGATTTGTGACGCCTGTCACTGGCAGGCGTCACGCTGTTGTCATACAATGCGGTCGTACACTGGAGGTGTCGTATGGCTCAGAAACAGTGGAAGATCGTCAAGATCCGATACTGTGAGCATGTCGGGCATGAGGTGGCGCTGGAAGATCAGGTGGTGTACCCTGCCGAGCATCTTCCCGACCAGCCGCCGCGAGTGATGGCGAGCCGCTGCTCCAACGCCATGGAGTGCAACAGCCTGGATAAAATGGCTTGCGCCTGGTGCGGCACCAATCCCGACGTTCAACCCTTGTAAACTAAGTGGGCTGTCACACGCCCATTTGGCAAATAACTCTCTCCTCCCTCTGAGTTGGTCACTGGCTGCCCCGCCTGCGATGGCGGGGTACGCCGTTAAGCGGACGTTGCATTTTGTCTATCCCTGTAGGGCAACCCCATAAAGTTATTCTACAACTCTCTACCGTACATTTCTCTCGTGAAAAACCCTAAAGGTCTTTTTGGAAATTCTCAAATTCACGAAGGGAAAGCAGACCTTTAGGGTTTCTGTGTACGGTAAAGAATCCTACAATATGGCTTTCTCAAAGTCTGGATGCGAGTCTTCTTTGTACACGGATTTCGCGGAATGAACGGATTTCTTTCCGTTTTTCACGGGGAATTCCGTATCATCCGTGCGATCCGTGTACAAAGATTGATTCTGTCGAGCGATAATGAAAAAGCCATATTGTCCTACAGCCCAAACCTTGACATCAGCCTGTTTTCGCAGATAATAAACAGCAACAGGCGACCCCATAAAAAGCATTGACAGAGGAAAGTAGGCTGGCGGAAGCCGCCAGAGAGATGGGATGGATGCGCTGAAAGTCCCATTCGACCGAAACCAGCCGAAGTTCCCTCTCGAGCCGTTCACGTGAACGCAGCGCGGGATTAATTCCGTGCTGCCGGGTAGTGTGAACCGCAGTCCCAGCGTTACAGGGGAGGCTGATGATGGTCAGCGCTGAGTGAGCCTATTCAGGCTAATTTGGGTGGTACCGCGGGAACTCTCCCTCCCGTCCCATGTGCGGGCGGGAGTTTTTTGTTTGTGAATATCGAATACCTCACTCTGGAGGCATGAATGTTGGAACAATTGAACGACATCGAAAAAAATGCGATGGAGGCGCTGCGTTCCGTTGCCGATCAAGCCGCGCTGGAAGCCTGGCGCGTGACGTACATCGGCCGCAGTTCGCCGTTGATGCAGGTCTTTGCGGGGCTGGGAAAACTCTCCAAGGAGGAGCGACCAGCCGTCGGGGCGGCGGCGAACCGCGTCAAGGCGGCGCTGGAGGCTGCTTTTGAGGAAAAGGCGCAGGCGATCAAGGCGGCTGCGCTGGCAAAATCCCTCGCTGAAGAAAGGCTGGATGTGACCCTGCCGGGCAGGCCGCTTCACGTTGGGCGGCTGCATCCATCCACCCAGCAGTTGCGGCGGGTGCTGGCAATCCTCGCTGAGATGGGTTTTCAAGTGTACACCTCGCGGGAGGTGGAAACGGACGAGTTCAACTTCCAGCTGCTGAACTTCCCGCCCAACCATCCGGCGCGCGACATGCAGGATACGTTCTTTGTGGAGGCGGGCGAACGCGGCGAGAATCCAATCCTGCTGCGCACGCACACATCGCCGGGGCAAATCCACGCCATGCGTGAGTTTGCAGCGATGAACCCCGACAACCCGCCGCCCATCCGCATTGCCCTGCCGGGCATGTGCTTCCGCTATGAGCAGATTACGGCGCGTTCGGAGATTCAATTCAACCAGGTGGAAGGATTGGTGGTGGGCGAGAATATCACCTTTGCCGATTTGAAGGGAACGTTGAACGATTTTGCGCGGCGCATGTTCGGTCAGAGTGCGCGCACGCGTTTTCGCGCTTCTTACTTCCCGTTCACGGAGCCGTCCGCCGAGATGGACGTGGAATGTTTTGTCTGCGGCGGGAAGGGCTGCAGCGTGTGCAAGAACTCCGGTTGGCTCGAGATTTTGGGCTGCGGCATGGTGCATCCGGTTGTGCTGCAAAACGGCGGTTATGACCCAACTCGCTACTCAGGTTATGCCTGGGGCATGGGACCCGAACGTCAGTTGATGCTGCGTTACCGCATTGACGACATCCGTTATTTCTGGGGCAACGACCTCCGATTCCTGGAGCAGTTCTAAAAACGACTTACCGCGAAGACGCAAAGAACACGAAGTGAAGTAACAGAAAAGAAAGAAGAAAGAATTGTTGCGCTCGGCGGTTCAAGGAAAGAATGTGACCTATGAAAATTCCTCTCTCATGGCTGAAAGATTACATTGACCTCGACGGTCTTTCCGTCGAAGAAATTGCCCGCAAGTTGACCCTTGCCGGCTTGGAAGTGGACGAAATCAAGTATGTGGGTCTGCCGATGCCCGCCTACAAGGATGGCGAACGACACGAGTTCAAGACCAGCGGCATCTCGTGGGCGCGCGACAAAATCGTGGTGGCGGAAATCCGCGAGGTGAAACCGCATCCCAACGCCGACCGCTTGACCCTGCTCGATTTGTTCGACGGCGAAAAGGAGCAGGTGGTACTGACCGGCGCGCCGAACATCTTCCACCTGAAAGGCACGGGCAAACTGTCCAAACCTTTGAAGGTGGCATATGCCAAAGAAGGCGCGACCATCTACGACGGTCATGCCGACGGGCTGGTGTTGACCACCCTCAAACGCGCCAAGATTCGCGGCGTTGAATCGTACTCGATGGTTTGCTCCGAAAAGGAACTCGGCATCTCGGAAGAACATGAAGGCATCATCCTCCTCGACGACGATGCGCCGGTGGGAATGTCTCTTGCCGATTACATGGGCGACGCCGTGTTGGATATTTCCATCCTGCCGAACATGGCGCGCAATGCCAATGTCTATGGCGTGGCGCGCGAACTCGCCGCATTGACCGGGCGTGAACTTCGCAAGCCGCTCATCGAATACAAGACCGAAGGCGAAGCGGTTGAAAACCTGGTTGCCATCGAAATCACTCAACCCGAACTCAACCCGCGCTTCGTGTTGGGATTGATTCGGGATGTGGAAATCAAGCCCAGCCCCTACAAAATCCAACGGCGGCTGAGGCTGGCGGGCATTCGTCCCATCAACAACATCGTGGATGCCACCAACTACGCCATGCTCGATCAGGGCGAACCGCTGCACGCCTTCGACTATGACGTCCTCAAAGCCCGCGCCGGAAACAAGAAAGTCAAAATCATCACGCGCCCGGCGGCGGACGGCGAAAAACTCACCACGCTCGACGGCGTCGAACGGACGCTTACTCCCGGCAACGTGTTGGTTTGCGATGAACAAGGTCCGCTTTCGATGGCAGGCGTGATGGGCGGCGCCGAGTCCGAGGTCACAGAAAAGACGCGCAACGTCCTGCTGGAGGGGGCGGCGTGGAACTTCATCAACATCCGCAAAACGGCGAAGCAGCACAATCTCCCCTCCGAAGCCTCGTTCCGCTTTTCGCGCGGCGTGCATCCATCGCTGGCAGAAGTCGGCGTGCGGCGCGGACTGCAATTCATGGCGGAGTGGGCGGGCGGAAAGATTGCGCCCGGTCTGGTGGATGCCTATCCCCTCCCACCGAAAGAAGCGACCGTCACCGTCACCGCCAAAGACGTGAAGCGTCTGCTCGGCATTGACCTCACGCTTGAACAAATTGCCGCGCTTCTTACACGCCTCGAATTCAAATGCGAAATTGCCAATCACCAATTACTGGTGACTGCCCCCCCTCATCGCCTCGACATTGGCGAAGGCATCGTGGGACTTGCCGACGTGCTGGAGGAGGTCGCCCGCAGTTACGGCTACGACAACCTCCCCGAAACGCGCATGGCAGATGCGCTCCCGCCGCAGGTGGGCAACCCCGCCCACGAGTGGGAGGAGCATGTGCGCGACCTGCTGGTGAATTTGGGCTTTCAGGAAATCGTCAGTTACCGCCTCACCTCGCCCGAACGCGAAAGCCGCCTGGCAGCCTTCGATGAATACGTTGCGCTTGCCAATCCCATCGCGCCTGAGCGGCGCGTCCTGCGGCGGAGCCTCTCCGCCTCGGCGCTGGAGGCGGTGGAAAAGAACGCGCGCGCCGACTCGATTGCCCTGTTCGAAATCGGTCCCGTCTTCGAGCCGCAGCCCGGCGGACTTCCGCACGAGCCGCGCAAACTCGTCCTGGCGATGAGCGGCTTGCGGGAAGCCCTGGCGTGGGATGTGAAGGATTCGCCCCACTTTGACTTCTACGACCTGAAGGGACGCATCGAACTCCTCCTAAGCGGGCTCCACTACCCAGACATTTCCTACGCCCCAACCGACTCTGTCCCCTACCTGCATCCCGGCAAAGCCGCCGAAGTGCGCATTGGGGGCGAGCGGGTGGGCGTCTTCGGCGAACTGCATCCGCTGGTGCGGGACCGCTACGAGGCGGGCAATGCGCCCATCCTGCTGGCGGAGTTCGACCTGGATGCTCTGCGCCGCATCCCGCCGGTCTATGGCGTTCGCCCGGTGCCGGAGGTGCCACCCGTTCTCGAAGACATTGCTGTCATCGTGGACGAGGCGGTCCCGGCGGCGCAGGTGGAGGCGTTAATTCGTCAGACCGGCGGTAAATCGCTGGCAAACGTCAGGCTGTTCGATGTCTATCGCGGCGAGCAGATTGGCGCCGGCAAAAAGTCGCTGGCATACAGCCTCACCTATCAATCGGACCGCACGATGACGGACGCCGAAGCCGCCGCCATTCGCAAGAAGATCGTCAAGCGGCTGGAAAACGAACTTGGCGCAAAACTGCGCAGTTGATTTTGGGAAAAACGTCCCGAAGGTTTGCCAAGAACCTTCGGGACGTTGGTGTTATACTCCGATAAATCCATTTCAATGAGGAGCAATGTTATGAATAAAAATACCGGCATTCTTGCCACCGTTGCCGCCGTTATGTTGTGCGGCTGTCCGGGCTTGTTTCTTTGTCTGTTTGGGCTTGTCACAGCCACAGGCAATGGGACATTCAACGATCAGAGCCTTTCTCCTGTGGTTGGGGTCGTCCTGATCTGCTTGTCTCTCCTTTTGATTCTGATTCCGGTGGGCGTGGGCTTCTTCACTTTGCGCAAAAAACCCGAAGCGCCGGTAGATAGCGTTGTTCCTCCCACATCCTGATCTGTCAGAGCATTAAATAAACAGCGGCTGTCGCAAAGACAGCCGTTGTTTCGTTCTAGCGATCTGACAGTTTCAAATAGGACGCTGAAAAACGCAGATAAACGCAGAAAAAAATAAATCAGCGTAAATCAACCTGAATTCGGGATAAGGCTTTTAAATCGTCCCGAAGGCTTTTGACGCAGCGGGTTCGAGAGCCGAATCAGCCTTCGGGACGCTTATCCCGAACTGACGTTAAATCAGCGTTCATCTGCGTCCCAAAACAAAAGTGTCTGGTGGTTAGTTTTCGTTTTAGGGCTTATTCTTTCACGATAATGCTCAGGCTGACCGAGCAGAATTTTTCCTCGTTGTTTTGCAGTGTCCAATAGGTTGTGTAAACGCCGGGGTTCTTTGGCGCTTCCATCTCCACGATGAATTCCGTAATGTCGGCATACTCGAGAGTCTTGGGCAGGTTGTAGGCGGCGGTGATATGGAAGCGGTCGCCGGAGTCATAGAGAAAAACCACCCGTTCGCTATCCCATATTTGCCTGCCGGTATTTTGGAACTGCCAGACGGCGTTGAAATGAGTGCGCGGGGCATAGGTCACTCCGTTGGGCGGACTTTTGAGCACCCGGCAGGCGTAATCTCTGCTGCCCGTCGCTTTGGAGGTGCTTGTGGCGATGATGGGAAGCGTTGGGGCGGTAGGGGAGATGTAAACGAGAATGAAAGTTGGGGTGGCGGTGGGGGAAGGCTGAGGGGTTGGGGAGGCTATGAAAGCGGCAGCCGCTTCGGAGGTCTGGGTGGATGCGGCGGCGGCGGTTTGAGCGACGATGGTGGGGATAACAAGCGGGTCGAGCGTGGGGACGGCAGGCGCGGCAGGAAGAACCGGCGCACATGCGGCGATCAAAACAAGGGCAAGAAGCCACGGCAGTAGTCTGTTTTGTCGAGACATGCGGCGCCGGTTGTATCGTCGTTGGTTATTCCACTTTGATAATCAGCGAGGGGAGACAGAAGCCGCCCTCGAGTTTCCAAACCATTGTGTAGGTTCCCGCTTTGGAGGGGGTGACGGCATCAAGCACCACTTTGAATTTTTCGCCAGGCTTCACGGCAGGCAGTTCCACAAAGGTGGTGGTGGCAAAATTTGTGCCGCTCTGGAAGACGAGGTCAGAGCCGGCGCGCCAGGGTTTCGTGCCAGTGTTGATCAGCGTCCAAACAACGTCGAAGTCTTTGTTGCGCTTCCAGACGCTGTAGTTGGCGGGGCTTTGGCTGGCGATGGCGCAGGCGTACTCGCGAGGCGCCGGCGGGACGTTACCGTTGCCGCCGCTGACGGGAGCCGCAGTGGGCGAGGGCAGGACGATGAGAGTCGCTGTCGGCGGGATGGAGGTTGGGGAGGGCAGGATCACAGCCTCGGTCTGGGTGGGAAGCGGGGTGTTGGTCGGCTGAGCCGCCTGAGCCTGTTCGGTCAATGCGTTTTGCGCGGCGACGGTCAGAGCGACGATTTCCTGCACCTGCCGCTGAATCTCCTCCGGGTCCGCGGTGGGAGCGGGGGCGGGCGCTGGCGCGCAGGCGGCAAGCAGGAGGATGCCTGCCATCAGAAAGATAAGTATGCGCTGGGTGGTTTGAGTCATTTTGTCTCCTTGATTGCTTATTGTTCGTTGGGTGAGCCGTCTCCGATGCCAAGCGGAACCCATTTTTTGGCGTCTTTGAGGCGGTGCTGGATGCCATGACGGTCGTGCGTTTCGTCGAAGCCTTCGGGTTTGATGAACATCTGGTTGCCTTCCAGTAGTCCGTGAATACCTTCCTGCCCGGGTTCGGGACGTTTCTCGCCCTTGAATTTGGCGGCATGGCTGGGGGTGTAGTCGATGGGTTCCTCGTAGGTGGTGACGTAGCCTTCGTAGTTGCGCAGGACGACTTTGTGGTCGGACATGCTGAGCAGGTAATTGGGCATGACGGGGATTTTGCCGCCGCCTCCGGGCGCGTCAATGATGTATTGCGGCACGGCGTAGCCGGAGGTGTGTCCGCGCAAGCCTTCCATGATTTCGATGCCTTTGGCAACGGGAGTGCGGAAGTGCCCCGCGCCTTCCACCAGGTCGCATTGGTAGAGGTAGTAGGGGCGGACGCGGATGCGGACAAGGTCATGCACCAGTTTGCGCTGAATGTGGACGTTGTCGTTCACGCCTGCGAGCAGAACCGACTGATTGCCCAGGGGGATGCCGGCTCTGGTAAGACGGTCACAAGCCTGCGCAAGTTCCAGCGAAATCTCGTTGGAATGGTTGACGTGGATGTTCATCCACAGGGGATGGTATTTTGCCAGCATGTCGCACAGTTCCTGAGTGATGCGCATGGGCATGAAAACCGGCACCCGCGAGCCGATGCGGATGATTTCGATGTGGGGGATTTCGCGCAGGCGGGAGAGCAATTCTTCGAGGACTTTGGGCGCCAGCACGAGCGGGTCGCCGCCGGAGAGCAGAACGTCGCGGACCTGCGGAGTGCGCTTGAGGTATTCGATTTGCATCTCGAATTCCTGGCGGTTGAAGGTCTGACCGGGGTCGCCGACGATGCGGGAGCGGGTGCAGTAGCGGCAGTAGGAGGCGCATTGGGTCGTGACCAGCATCAGCACGCGGTCTGGGTAGCGGTGAACCAGCCCAGGCACGGGGGAGTGGCGGTCTTCGGCGAGGGAATCTTCCATCATGGCGGTAAAGGTCTGCAATTCCTCGGCGCGCGGGATGACCTGTTTGCGGATGGGGTCGTCGGGGTCGTTGGGGTCAATCAGCGAGATGAAGTAGGGGGTCACGTCCACGCGGAACAGACCCTGCGTATTTAATGCTTTGCGTTCCGAGTCGGTCAGGGGAAGGACTTTTTCGATTTCTTCTGCGGTGTTCAAGCGGTGACTCAATTGCCAGCGCCAGTCGTTCCACTTTTCATCGGGAACATCGGCGTAAATCGGCGCACGTTTGGAAACAAAAGGGGTGGGCATGAGATTTTTCCTCCGAATGGTTTTAAAAATGGGAAACGGTAAGATGGCTGCACAGCCGGCAACGGAGGGTCATGATCGGGTCGAAAAAAGCCTGCGAATTTCGAGAGCATGTCAGTATTGTAAGAGCAAACAAAAAGCGGGTCAATGACCGCTCCTGCCGCTCGTTTGTGAATTTGTGTGCAATCAGCGAAACTTTGTGTAGAGTGCGTTCCGATGGTGATGTCATGGTACTTGTTGTCGCCGGAGGGATAACTTGTACCTAGCGACCTGACAGTTTCAAAGGGGACGCTGAAAAACGCAGATAAACGCAGATGAAAACAACTTCTGGACTTACGCAAAATGGCTTTCTTGTCCGCTAATCTACGCCAATCTTCGCGAATTTTGAACGAATTAGCGCAGTCCAGTCAATCTTGGTGGATTAAATTCAGGTTTTGCGTAAGTCAAGAACTTAAATCAGCGTAAGTCAGCGTTCATCTGCGTCCTAAAGCAAAAGTGTCGGGTGGCTAGACTTGTACTAAAATTATCGCATGGACATTGACCATATCCAAGTTGTTCACCAGCCGGCGGAACACCGCTTCGAGGCGCTGATTGACGGGAAACTTTGCAAACTGGATTACCTCCAAAACGGGAACCAGTTTGTCATCACGCATGTAGGCGTCCATCCCTCGCTGCGCGGGCAGGGCATTGCCGCAAAGATTGTTGAAACGGCGTTGAAATATGCCAGGGAAAACTCGCTGCGCGTGATTCCGATGTGTTCCTACGCCGCGGCGTATATCCGTCGCCACCCTGAATATGCCGACTTAACGAAGTCAGTTTGACTTCACGGAGCGCGTCTTCCTTGACCGAAGGCGGCTGAAAACAAAACACGCCTGATTTCTCAAGCGCGTTTCGTTTGGCGGGGAGGACAGGATTCGAACCTGCGACTGAGGATTTCGCCCCAGTAACCGCTTAGCAGGCGGCCCCATTCGACCACTCTGGCACCTCCCCAAGGGGATGTACGATTTTCGATTTACGATTCTCGATTTACGATTTTCGGTTGACGACTTTCGATTGGCAATCATACATCTGAAATCGTCAATCGTAAATCGTCTGGCGGAGGGAGTGGGATTCGAACCCACGTTGGTGTGACCCAAACATGTTTTCAAGACATGCGCCTTCAACCACTCGGCCATCCCTCCATAGGCACTCGCGAGGCGGACGAAATTTTACCATAAGTGGATGTCAGATGCGATTTTCACTGCCATTGTGGGGGAAACTAGCTCTTCCTCCGTTTTTGTAACCTTCAGAAGTGGACTGCGTCTTTTAAACAAAGTAGGAATAATGTGTGACTGCGTGAAAGAAAGTATTGCGATGAATTTGTCTTTTTCTTTTTCAAAAACAAACAGGGGACAGGGGCTGGTGGAGTATGCGATTCTGATTGCCTTCGTGGCAGTCATCGTGATTGCCGTAATTCGTCTCATAGGTCCAAAGGTGGGGAACACTTTCAGCACAATCAACGCATCCCTCGGTCAAAGCAGCGGCGAAGATTTCGTACATGTGGCAAACGAAGGTGAAACGTTCAGCATTCCGGCGGGCACATATGAAGTCCAGTACGGGGCAAACGGTGTTTATTACACCCAACACGTTGTCGGACCTCTCACCATGACATGCAATGCCGCCACCTTTGGCGACCCGCTTCCGGGCGTTCCGAAAAACTGTAGTATGCGCCCCGCGCCCTGAGAATTTCTTCCCCCACCCTCTTTTCGACAATCCACTCATCCAGCCGTGACAGCGGGCGGCTTGTCCAAGCGCCGCGGCATCCGCTTATTTCAAGTATAATTCCCCGCCATGAAGTATCACATTTGGACCGAAGGATGCCAGATGAACGTCGCCGACTCTCAACGTGTCGGCTCGTCCCTCGAGCATCTTGGCTACACCTTTACCGATAAAGCCGAGGAAGCGGACGTTATCGTTTTGAACACCTGCGTCGTGCGGCAGTCTGCCGAAGACAAGGCGCTCGGACGCCTCTCCAGCCTGCTCCCGCTCAAAAAGCGTAACCCCAATCTTGTCATCAACCTGATGGGCTGCCTCGTCGGCGTGCGCGGCGCGGAAAAACTGCGCGAAAAACTTCCCTATGTGGACGTCTTTTCGCCTCCCTCCGACCCGGGACCGCTCATCTCGTTCCTCACCCAGGGCGAAATCCGCGCCCTCGAATCGAGCGAAACCGAACGCCGCTTCGCCTACATGGACGGCGACCTGCTTCTGCCTCAACACGAGCGCGGACAAATCGTCAGCGCCCACGTGCCGGTGGTGTACGGCTGTTCGCACGCCTGCACTTTCTGCATCATCCCGTTCCGGCGCGGTGTGGAGCGCAGCCGCCCCGTGGGCGACATCGTCGCCGAAATTCGTTCGCTTGCCGCGCAGGGCGTCAAGGAAGTGACGCTACTCGGTCAAATCGTGGACCGCTACGGCAAGGACATCCCCGACGGACCCAACCTCGCTGCTCTCCTGCGCGTCGTTCACGAAATCGAAGGCATCGAACGCATCCGCTTCCTGACCTCGCATCCCAATTACTTCACCGAAGACCTCATGGACGCCGTCGCCGAACTGTCCAAAGTCATGCCGCACATCGAAGTCCCCATCCAGGCGGGCAGCGACGAAGTGCTGGCAAATATGAAGCGCGGTTACACCCAAAAAGACTACCGCAACCTGGTTGACCTCATCCGCAAAAAGATTCCCGATTGTTCCATCGCCACCGACATCATTGTCGGCTTCCCCGGCGAGACCGAGGAACAGTTCATGGAAACCTACCGCGTCCTGGCGGACCTCAAACTGGACGTTGCCCATTTAGCCCGCTACTCCCCCCGCGAGGGAACGGTCGCCACCCGCCGCATGGTGGATAACGTGACCGAAGAGGAAAAGATGCGCCGCTTCCGCATGTTGGAAGAGTTGCAGGAGCAGATTGTCGGCGAAATCAATAAAAAATATCTGGGGCAGACTGTCGAAGTGCTGTTCGAGGAAAAGGTCAAAAACCGCTGGAAGGGACGCACGCCTACGAATAAACTGGTCTTCGTCGAATCGGAAGAGGACCTGAAAGGCAAAATCCTGCCGGTCACTATCACATGGACGGGACCGTGGTCCATGCAGGCGAATTTACAAAGACAGCCTGAATTGATTACAGTGTAATTCCGTAGCGCAAGATTAATCTTGCGCTACTTTTTTGAGGGAGCATCACGTTAATTACGAAAAAAGTAGCAGAGGCGGGCGAGGCGTTTTTGGCGGCGTGAAGAGGCTCGCCGAGTTTGAAAAGTCCATTTTCAGTAGTTCACGAAAATTCTGTGCAGAGTACGCTCTCCCCTGACGCTTGCCCGCTCCCTCACACCTTCTCGTCAGCGATAGGTGCAGGGCAGGCGTAACGCAAATCAGACGCTAGAGAACGCCCATTCCGCGCTTGCGTGAAGCGCTGATTTTGTATCTGCCCGGACTGTTGGAAGCGCCGGATAAATCCTCCTGTTGGAGCGTTCGCGGCGCGGGGAACAGGGCTACAATATTCGGTACAAGGAAAAGCCTATGAAGAGCAAACAAATTTCGTCTTTTCTGATTTATGTCCCCTATTGGATTGGGGTGCTGGCAGGGTTGTACCTGACGGTGCTCGCAGCATGGGCAGATATGGAAGCCGCTTTTTACGGCTTCAGTCGTGTAGCAGAGTCGGGGCTGCGCGGCTTCAGTTGTCCCGTATTGATGACGCGCGGCGAGGTACGCTCGATTTCGTTGAAAGTGTCCAATCCGCTGGATGTCACCCTTCGTCCCGTGATACGTGCGGAGATCAGCACACCCCTGTTAGCGGACGAGTTTCTGGAGCAATTGGAACTTGCGCCAGGCGAGACAAAACGGCTGGAATGGACGGTGGGACCCGAGAACATTGACCTGGAGCGTTTTATTTTTGCCAAGGCGCTGGTGTATTCGGTCTATCCTTTGTCCAATCAGGAGGCGACTTGCGGTATTTTTATCGTGGATTTGCCCGGCAGCGGAAGAGCGATTTTTGCGTTGCTTATTTTGCTCACGTTTGGCGGGCTGGGCTGGGGATTGTACGCGATGAGACAGGCGAGCGCTTCAAACGCTTGGATAGAAAAGCATAACCGACCGATGACGTTTCTGGCGGTGGTCATTGGGCTGGGGGTGGCAGTGAGCGCGATGGGCGGCTGGGCACCCTCCATCCTGCTGTTGGCGGTGGCAGTGTTGATGATTGTCATCCTGCTGGGTTCGTTTGCGATGCGGGAACGCAGAAGAGAATAATTCATCTTCTACAGAGGCTGCGTGTCTCGCACTGCGTTCCCCCCATTTTATTGCTCGACCTATCCATCAGAAGACGGCGGGCGTCAATTCCCGCTGATAGAACGAGGGGAGCAGAGTGCGGTAAGAGCGCAGCGACTGGCGGATTTGCATGCGCGCCCGCGCCAGACGGCTCTTCACCGTGCCGACCGGCACCCGCGCCGCTTCCGCCGCTTCTTCGTATGACATTCCCTCCATATCCACCAGGATGACCATCAGGCGGTAATCGGGCGTCAGAGATTTGATGCAGCGATGCAGCGCCCTTTGCAGCTCCGACATTTCGGCTCTTTCTTCTGGACCTGGGGCTGGGTCCCCCATCCATTCGGGAGACTCAATCTCCTCGCCTTCATTCGTAAACTGTTCCAGCGGCAAGCCAAGGTGACGTTTGCCGCGCCGCAGTTCGTCGTAGCTGGCATTCACTGTTACGCGCGCCAGCCAACTCTTCAAGTTCCCGCCGCGAAACGAACGGATATGCCGAAAGGCATGGATAAGCGCCTCCTGCACAGCGTCTTCCGCCAGGTTTTCATCGTGGACAATGCGCAGGGCGATGCGATACAACATATCCTGATGAATTTGCACAAGCGCGTTGAAAGCATCCAAATTGCCCCGTTGCGCCGCAAGGATGAGGGAGTTTTCTGATGTTTTCATGCTTTAATCGTACGTCCCCGCTGTTACAAGCCTGTCCCGGAGATGTTACAGTTTTGTAACATGGTCTTGGCAGGGCGGCGCTGATCGAGCAGCCCCAAAGGGGCATATCGAAATCTACCGCCCTGCGACCATCAATCCCCCTATCGTCTGGGTAAGCGGAGGGTAAAAACGGTCCCGCGCGGATCGGTTTGGCTGGAGCGCACGCCCAACCCACCGCCATGCAAAGCCGCAATGCGATTGACCAGCGCCAGCCCCAGCCCGCTCCCTTCGGTGCTGCGGGCGTTCGAGCCGCGGTACAACTCGTCGAAGATTTTGGGCAGGTCTTCGGGCGGGATGCCCGGTCCCGTATCTGCCACTTCGATGACGATTGCCCGCCCGTCTTCCAAGGCGCGCACTTCGATTGAATCTTCGGCACAGGTAAACTTGAGCGCGTTCTCGAGGAGGTTATACACCGCCAACAGCAGCAGGTCGGGGTCGCCGGTGACGAGCGGGAACGGCGAAGGGACTTTGGGAATCAGCAGGTTGATTTCACGCTTTGCGTAAACGGGGTTGACGTGTACGGCTGTGATTACATCTTCGAGCAGCTCGGGGACATTGACCGGATACCGCTCGATGACACGCTCCTCGAGTTCGGATAACTTCCGCAAATCGTTCAACAGGCGGATGAGGCGCTCCACAGCACGGTTGGCATTCTCCACCGCCTGTTGGCGTTCCTCTTCGGTTTTTCCCTCTTTGAGGTTGACCAATGCGGCGCGCAGACCCGTGAGCGGATTCTTGATCTCATGGTCGAGGCGGCGCATGAAGTTACGGCGGTTATCGCGCTCCGCCTGAATGTAATCGGCGTAGAGGGTGCGGCTTTGGGCAAGGTGGCGCTGGTCCCAGGCGCGGACGGCGAGGACGATGACGGTGGAGAAAAAGCCGAGCAAAAAGGCAACCAAGACAGCATTGCGGACGCTCATGCCAAAGACGATGCCCGTGAAGCCCAGTTCCACCGAGAGCAGGAAGGGAAATTCGGGGGGGAGGAAGAGGCGGGCAAGCAGGGCGAGGAGCAAGCCAATGCCAAGCGGAATTCCCAGCCAGGTGAGCCACCAGCGCCAGTCTTTGAGGCGGTACATGTCAGCCTTCTCCATGCACGGCGGCGATGAAGCGGTAGCCCTCGCCGGGGATGGTTTCGATGAAACGCGGTTCGGCAGGGTCGTCGTTCAGGGCGCGGCGGAGTTCTGCCACGCGCGTATCCACCGTGCGGGTGCCGGCAGGATATTCCCAACCCCACACCACCTCCAGCAGGCGCTCGCGGGTAACGGCTTCGTCGGGGTGGGTCATCAGATATTCGAGGACTGCCAGGGCTTTGGGGGTGAGTTCCAGCGGCTTGCCGTCGAGGGTGGCGCGGCGGGCGCGCCGGTCAAGGACGAGGTTTTCGGCGGTCAGGAGCCAGGCGGTGGAGAGTGAGCGTTCGCCGGGGCGGGCGCGCCTCAGCACGGCGCGGACTCTTGCCAGCAGTTCATGGGGATCGAAGGGTTTGTTGAGGTAGTCGTCTGCGCCTTCTTCAAGGGCAAGCGCCCGTTCGGATGCCTCGCCAACCTGGGTGAGCAGAATTGTGGGAATCCAGATGCCGGCTTTGCGCAAACGGCGCAAGGTCTCGCGCCCGTCCATGCGGGGCATAAGCACGTCGAGGATGATGAGGTCGGGGTGGTGCTTTTGGGCTTTGTCGAGGGCGCTTGCGCCGTCGGAGACGACCAGCACGTGGAAGCCGGCGCGTTCGAGGAAGGGCGCAAGGCTGTCGGCGATGGTGGGATCGTCGTCGGCGAGGAGAAGGGTAGGACGGTCGTGGGGCATGGCATTTCCCTCACCCTGTCCCTCTTCCCGAGGGGGAGAGGAAGTTCAGGGGTGAGAAAAGCCTGGTCACGGGGACCAGGCTTTCGGTCGGGGTGGAAGCGGGGGTCAGCCGGTCCAATCGAAGGTGTTGATGATTTGCTCAAAGATGGCGGATTCGACGGCTTTGTCAAAGACCGGCGGAGGAGTGGGGTAGTTGCCGGGGTTGGTGGAGTGCAGGATAAAGGTAAGGCTGACGCAAGTGTTGTTGGATTCGGCTGAGTAGGCGACGAATTCGTAGATGTTGCCGGCGCCGGCGCCGACGCCACTTTCTTTGAAGAATTGGACGCCGTTGATGGTAACGGTTTCGGTGGCGGCAGGTTCGCCGCCGATGTCGGGTGAGCGGCAGACGGCGAGTCCTTCGGTGACGGTCACGTCGAGGTATTTTTCGCCCAAATTGGTGCCGGCGGTGACGATGGGCAGGGCGATGCGGACGTGGCTATCGGACTGGTCGGAGAGAGGCGCGCCGGAGGGATAGCGGAACTCAAAGCCGTATTTGTTGTTGAAGTAGCGCTCCATGCCGCTGGTGGAACTTTGGGTGGCGGTGGAGGCGGGAGCGGATGTGGCAGAGCCGCTCGAGGCGCGATAGATGCGCGGTCCGACCCACAAGGCGCGGTCGCCAGTCGGCGAGCCGTAGGCGAGGGCGGTGAGGATGAATTTGACGTCTTTGCCTGCCAGGGGGGTGAGGTCCACGTCCACGTTGTAGACGCCGCCTTCATAGCGTTCGAGGAAGGGACCCCAGAAGGTTTTGATGGGGTCGGAGCCGGTCTGGTAGTCGAGGCGGAAGACGACGTAGCAGTTGGTCGCGCCGTAGGCGCAGTTGATGGTGGCTTGGAAGCGGTCGCCGCTCTGGACTGTGAAGGCAGGGTAGATGCCCTGAATGTAACCGTCCTGTTTGTTTTGGGGGAAGGTGATGAGTCCCTGGCGGGAATCGGTGGCGCCGTTTTCCAGTTTGGGGCTGGTCACTTTGAGGACGAAGCCTTTGGCATCGCCGTCGGTGCCGGGGCAGGGGAGGGCGCCGGTCTGTGCGCCGCTGAACCAGGATGCGGCGCAGGCGTTGGCGGCGAAGTCATAGGCGGTGCCAGCCTGCGGGGTGGGGGTGGCGGGAGGTGTGACGGTCGCTCCGCCGGGGGTGACGGTTGCGGTGGCAGGGGCGGGAGTGACGGTCGGTCCGCCGGTCACTTTGATTTCGACCCACCAGGGTTTGTTGGCTTGCGCGCCGATTCCGAAGAGAGCGCCGGAAGCGTTCTTGAACATCCAGTAGCCGCGATAGGTGCCGGGCGAGGAGGGAGCGGTGAGGTTGATGGAGATGTCCACAGTCTCGCCGACGGCGACGTTCTTGGTGAAAGCGGCGGAGGATGCGCCTCCCATGCGCTCGCCGCTGAAGAAGACGAATTGGTAGGAGGTGGTCCAGGCGCACGTGCCGACGTTCTTCAGCCGCCAGGTCTTGGTGAATTGAGCGCCAGGCTGAACGACTGTGCCGTCGGGGAAGTTGACGTCAGCGACGAATTGCACTTTGTCGCAGGAGGAGGGCGGCACGGTGGGGGTGATGGGGGCGGGTGTTTTGCTGGGCGTGGGGGTGGGCGGTGTGCCGGTCACGGTGGGCGGCGGAGGGGCGATACCCTTGCGCGTGATGACCGGGTTGCCCCACAGGGCGCGGTCGCCGCTGGGCGAGCCGTAGGCGGAGATGTAGAGGATGAAGCGGACTTCCTGCCCTGCCAGCGGCGCAAGGCTGATGTTGGCGTTGTAGGTCTGCCCTTCGAAGCGTTCGCGGAAGGTCCAGAAGGTTTTGATGGTGCTGCCGACTTTGTAGTCGAGGCGATAAGTCACGTAGCAGGTGGTTGCGCCGAATTCACAGCCGACGGTGGTCTGGAAGTAGTCGCCGGCGTCCACTTTGTAGGCGGGGTATTCCGCCTGGATGAATCCGTTCGTGATGTTTTGGGGGGCAAAGAGCAGGCTGGGTTTGGAAAGTTCCACGCCGCTTTCGAATTTGGCTTTGTCTTTGAGGAGGGCAAAACCTTTGGCGTCGCCATCCTGACCGGGGAAGGTCAGCCCGCCGGCGCCGCTCGACCAGGTGGCGTCTTTGGCGCTGGCGGCAAAGTCATAAACGATGCTGCCGCTGGGGGCGGAACTGGTGACGTTGATTTCGACCCACCAGGCTTTGTTGGCGGCTGTGCCGATGCCGAAGAGCGCGCCGGACGCATTCTTGAACTTCCAGTAGCCGATGTAACGCCCGGCGGTCGTGGGGGCAGTCATGTCCACGCTGATGTCAATGGTCTGACCGGGTTTGACTTCCGACGGGAATTTGACGGAGGCAGGGGCGCCCATCTGCGCGCCGGAGTCAAACACCAGCGAGTAGGAGGTGGTCCACGTGCAGGTGCCGATGTTCTTCAATCGCCACGTTTTCTTGAAGGCTGCGCCGGGCTCGAACTTGGTTCCATCGGGCACGGTCACGTCGGCGACGAATTGCGCCCAGTCGCAGGCTGCTGCTGAGGCGCTGGAGGGCAAGGCCAACGCGGGCAGCAGGGAAACCACAAGCGCAATCAATAGCATGAAGGAGGTGATTTTTGTGCGGGAAGTCATTGCATTTTCCTCTTTTCCATCCAATGCACAGGGACGTGCAAAACGAGCCAAAAGTTCCACTTTAATGGAGTATAACGTTTCTCGAGTGATTGTTCAATGTCGCAAACATGACTCTTTTTCCTTATGCCCACAGGGGCATTGTATAATGAAATCATGCCGCGCACGATTCTGCACCTCGACCTGGATGCTTTTTTCTGCGCTGTGGAGGAGATTCAAAATCCATCCCTGCGCGGCAAGCCGTTTGCGGTGGGCGGCAAGCCGAATGAACGCGGGGTGGTCGCCTCCTGCTCGTATGCGGCGCGCAAATTGGGCGTGCGGAGCGCCATGCCGATGAGCCGCGCGGTGCGTCTTTGCCCGGGCTTGATCATCGTGCCGGGGCGTCATCGTTTGTATGGGGAAGTTTCCAAAAAAGTGATGGACATCCTTCACAGCCAAAGCGGATTGGTGGAACAAATCTCGATTGACGAAGCCTTTCTGGATATTTCGGATCTTCGCGATGACCCCGAACGCTTCGCCCGCGGACTTCAAGCCCGCATCCGCGACGAATTGCATTTACCCTGCTCGATCGGAGTCGCTTCGAACAAACTCGTGGCGAAGATTGCCACCGAAGTGGGCAAAACCGCCGCCTTGAAACGCATCAAAGAACGGGATGTGGCGAAGCCTCCCAATGCAGTGACCGTTGTCCCGTATGGAAAAGAAGCGGCGTTTCTCGCTCCTTTGCCGGTGGAGATGTTGTGGGGCGTCGGTCCCAAAACAGCGCAGCGTTTGTCTGCGTTGGGTATTCATACCATTGGCGAACTTGCACAGCGGCATGAGAGCGAACTGGTCCGCTTGTTTGGCGAAAACGGACGCGACCTCTCGCGTCATGCGCGAGGGATTGACAACCGTCCGCTGGTGACCGAACGCGAGACGAAGTCAGTCAGCCAGGAGACGACCTTTGCGGTGGATGTGGTGAGCGAGCGCAGACTGGAAAAGACACTGCGCGAGCAAGCGGCGGAGGTGGCGCGGCAGTTGCGCCGCGAACATCTGGCGGGTAGAACAGTCAAATTGAAAATCCGCTGGCCCGATTTCACCACCCTGACGCGCCAGACCACCCTCCCCACCCCTACTGACCTTGAAGACGAGATTGCGGCAAACGCGTTGAGATTGATGCGGCAAGTGCGCAAGCCCAATCAGCCGGTGCGGTTGATTGGAGTGGGCGTGAGCGGGCTGGGACCGCCCGTCCGCCAGTTGGGGCTGTGGGAAAAAGATACTGAAAAATTGCGCAGGTTACAGGCGGCGGTGGATACCTTGCAGGAGAAGTATGGCAGGGAGGTCATTCACCGCGGCGAGGAGCTGCCATAATGAGCGTGAAGACGATGACCATAGCGCTTCAAACGCGCGGCGACGCCGATATGCACGACATCACCGATCGAATTGCCCAAGCCGTTTCTCAAAGCGGGTTGAGGGCTGGCGTCGTGACGGTGTTCTGTCCGTCCTCCACCAGTGCAGTGACCGCCATCGAATATGAAAGCGGCGCCTTGAGCGACTTGCGGAGGTTGTTTGATGAAATTGCTCCGCAGAATCGCGAGTATGCGCACAACGCCCGCTGGCACGACGGCAACGGGCACAGCCATGTGCGCGCGGCGCTGCTCGGCGCCTCGTTGACCATCCCCTTTGTGGAAGGTCAATTAACGCTGGGGACGTGGCAGCAGGTCATTTATGTGGATTTCGATAACAAGCCGCGAAGGCGGGAGTTGATTCTGCAGGTGATGGGGGAGTAGCCGTTTTGTTTTCTCGAAGCGGGGGATATTTTTCATTGTGCGTGTATCTCGCCTTGGTGAAAGTGCGGCTATAATCCCACCGCATCACAAAGGAGACCTACACTCATCATGCTCACACCTCTTCAATACATCTTCGTTACGCTCGCCGCGCTGGCGGCGGGAGCGGTCAATGCGCTCGCTGGCGGCGGGACGCTCATCACCTTTCCGACGCTCACCTTTTTGGGAGTGCCGGCAGTCGCCGCCAATGTGACCAACACGGTGGCGCTCTGCCCCGGTTATTTTGGCGGGACTTTGGCGCAGTGGAATGATTTGCAAGGGCAGAAGCGCAGGTTGTGGCTGGTTGTCCCTGCCAGCATCGTTGGCGGGCTGCTTGGCGGCTGGCTGCTTTTGCAAACGGGAGAAAAACTCTTTCGCGATCTGGTGCCTTACCTCATTCTGCTGGCTTCGGCGCTGTTGGCGGTTCAGGACCCTGTCCGCGCGTGGTTGACGCGGCGTATGACCTCGGGGCAGGGAGGGCAGTTGGAAACCATCACCTGGCTGCCGGTCACGCTGGCGTCTGTTTATGGCGGATATTTCGGAGCAGGGTTGAGTGTGATTGTGCTTTCGGCATTGGGCTTGACGCTTGAAGACACGCTCACGCGCCTTAACGCGCTCAAACAAGCGGTGGCTTTCTCGGTCAATGTTGCCGCCGCGGTGTATTTTCTGTTTTCCGGGCAGGTGCTATGGTCCGCCGCTTTGGTAATGGCAATCGGCGCGTTGCTCGGCGGCTGGCTGGGCGGCAGGCTGGCAGGCAAAATCAAACCGTCCACGTTGAGGTGGACGGTGGTGACAATCGGCGTCATTGTTTCGATCGTTTATTTTGTGCGGGGATGAAACCCCTTTGCGGGTAATTTCAAGAAACGTTTTTACCCCTCGGGACGGGCACGACCGCCGTGTCGTCAAAAAGCGAATCGGTGTAAGTTCGCTTCGACGCAGACGGTCGAATTGTAGGCGGACGCCAGTTGGCAACAATGTGCCGGTAAACGTCGGGCAGATGATGCTCCAAAAGAGCCATTGCCCGTGCATACTGGGCGTATGCCGCGCCGTTCAATCTGTGCGGCTTTCTCAGCCCGGCATGGATCGCGCCAGCCAGCGCCAGCGCTTCGGGCGGCGAAATCTCGCGCGATTCCAGCAAAGACTGAAACAACGCAAGCATATCGGAAACAGCGGCGGGATGGATTAACTCCCGGAACGATTCTGGTTTGGGCATGTTCAGCACACTTCCCCGTCCTCATCCACGTAGCAGTAATCGCCCTGGAACAATTGCCAGTCGCGCCACAGCACAGCCAGTTCCTTGATGTAGGCGGGAATGTTTCCGCCGCTGACAATTCGCTCGTTATTGGTCAACACGGGCAGAGACGTTTCTGCGCCAAACAACGCGGCGGCTTCTGCCGCGCCAATCACCACGCGTTCATAGCCGAGCGCCATCTCGCGGAATTCGGCTTCGATGGCGTCGGCGGCTGGACTGTGCGCTTCACGGTAGAGTTTGATCATCGCTCGTCTTTCTAGGGTAAGATTATACCCGCATCATCCATGAAACTCGTCCCGCTTCACTTTCTCGACCAGCCGATTCAGCCTCTCTTCGATGCGCCTCCCGCCCTCGAAAAGACTCCCAACTGCCCGAACGGATTCATTTGGGAGGGAAAAACCTACCGCGTGACCGAAATGCTCTCGGCTTGGACAGATTTCAAACGGCGCGGACGGATGGCACAGAACATGCGCCCTGCCCATGCGGCGCTTGCCTCCTCGCGCGGGTCGTTGAACGTGGGCAGGTTTTACTTCCGCGTGCGTGTGGATACGGGTCAAATCTTCGATATTTACTACGACAGAACCATGAAGAACGTGGACGACCGCAAGGGTCAATGGTGGATTTATCAGGAGATGGGAGAAGGCTGATGGAACAGGAACAATTACCGGCGGCGAAAGAAGCGGCGTATGTCGTCCCGTGGAAGCCGGTGGATCACTGGGTCGGTGTCCTGCTTTTGGCGTTGATTGATCTTTCTTTGTTTGCCGCCGCCTCGCAGGGAATGGGGGTGCGGCTCGCGCAAAATGCCGGGCTGATCCTCATTCAGTTGGCGTATCTCTTCCCGCTGGTGGTCATCTTTGCCTATCGGCGTGTCCATCCAAAAGCGCTTGGGTTCGGGCGGTTCGAGTGGAGCGCGCTTGGCATCGGCTGTGGGCTTCTGCCCCTCGCGTATCTGTTCATCATGGCGCACAACATCCTGCTCATGTTGTTGGGCGTGGATCCGCAGGGCGCCCGCATTTTGGAATTGTTCTCTGCGCTCGAATCGCCCATATGGTTTCTGCTGGTTGGCGTCATTTTTGCGCCAATGGTCGAGGAGCTTTTCTTTCGCGGCTTTCTCTTTCAGGGCTTTCGTCAGCGATATGGCTGGGTCAAGGGGGCGTTATTGAGCTCGCTCATCTTTGGCGCGGCGCATCTCGACCCCGCCGCCTTCCTGCCGACTGCCGCGCTCGGTTTTCTGCTCGCTTACATGTATCACCGCACCAACTCAGTTTGGGTTCCCATCCTCCTGCACGTGCTGGTCAACGCGTTTGGGTTGTGCGCCGCCTATGCCGCCACACAATTGCCGGGCGTCATTCCCGTGTAATCAGCCGCACCTGATTGTCATAGAAGAAATATTCCCATGCCCAGTTGATAAGCACCATCAAGCGATTGCGAAAACCGATGATGCGGTAGATGTGCAGTCCCACCCAAATCAGCCATGCCAACAGCCCGCTGAACGACAATCCCCAAATCCGCGCCACTGCCGCATTACGCCCAATCGTTGCAAGCAAGCCGGGGTCTTTGTAGCGGAACGGTTTTTGCTCCATGCCCCTGATGGCACGCAGGATATTCTCTGCCGCCGCTTTCCCTTGCTGAATCGCCACCGTCGAGAGCATGGGAAGCGGCTGACCGTTCCCGTTTTCGAGATATGCCGCGTCGCCGGTGACATACACCTCGGGATGACCCGGCAACTGCAGCGTCGCCGCGCTTCTCACCCGACCTGAACCTGCCGCCTCCACCCCCAGCCTTTTCGTAATCCCAGCGGCTCTCACGCCGGCCGTCCAGATCAACGTATGGGTTCGAATCTCCGTCCCGTCCGCCAGCAGCACGCGTTGACCGTTGTAATCCGTCAGCCTCGCGCCGAATTTGACCTCCACATTCTTCTTTTGCAACAACTTGAGTGTTGCCTTGCGTAGTTCATCGGGGTAACTGGCGATGAGGGCATTCCCCGCCTCGAGCAGAAGCACGCGCGCCTCGCGGATGTCCAACTCGGGATACTCCTTCCGCATCACATGCGAGATCAATTCCGCCAGTGCGCCGGATGTTTCCACGCCGGTCGGTCCGCCGCCCACTACGACAAAGGTCAGCATAGCGCGGCGTTTTTCCTCGTCCGCTTCGCGGCTGGCTTTCTCGAACATCTTCAGGAGATGATTGCGCGTGGCGACCGCGCTTTCGATGTCCTTGATTTGGAAGCCATTTTCCCGCACCGACTCCATGCCAAAGAACTCCGTCTCTCCGCCTACAGCAAGGATGAGGTAATCGTAGGCGATGACCGAGCCGTTCAATTTGACGTACTTTGCATCGAAGTCAACGGAAGTCACTTCGCCCATCTGGAAGGTCAGGTTCTTTTGTTTGCGGAAGATGGTGCGCAGGGGGTAGGCAATTTGCGAGGGGACGAGCCCTGCAATGGCGACCTGATAGAGCAGAGGCTGGAAGAGGTGATAGTTGTTCCGGTCCACGAGCGTGATGCGGACGGGGGCGTTTTTGAGGCGTTTGGCGGCAGTCAGCCCGGCGAAGCCGGCGCCGACAATGACGACATGGGGGAGTTCTCTGGTGTTCATGGTTTCCTGCTTTCAAGTGTCTTGGTCATCCCACTGGGAGCGGGGTTTTAATTGTGAAATTATTCACTTGTATTTTATACCAAGATGGTCTAAATTGTCAATTTGTTTCTTAACTCACCTTACGCGGCAGCGCGAGATTTATCTCGCGCGTTCAGGCGACATAAATGTTGCGCTACGAATAAACTGCGTAACATCAGTTCTTAAATCTCTTGCAGTTGCAATTCGTACGGGAACAAACAAAAAAGCGACGGGGGGGGAAGCCGTCGCTCAAGGTATGCCAAATCGAGACTGAATCAATTATCGGCGGGGGTGGAGGCGGTCGAATTCGGCAATTTCTTTGTGCATCACTTCAACGGGGAAGTCCATGCCGTGCGCGGGGTAAATCCGCTTGATGTCCATCGGCAGAATCTTCTTCCAACTTTCAACGACCATGCTGATGTCGTCTGCCAGGATGGGCAGACCCGGCGTGAGGCGCAGATACCAATCGTTCATTGCCATGTCGCCCACGAAGGCATCGCCTGTTTCCGCCACGATGCTGACATGACCCATCGAGTGACCGGGCGTGTACACCACTTTGGCGGGGATGCCGTAGCCGTCGAGCGATATGCCGTCGTCGCCGAGGACAAGGTCTGCTTTGACAGGGGGAAGTTTGGAATGGATGAGGGCTTTCGCCAGCGCGCTCATGGCGCGTCCGTAGGCGTTGACGCCGGCGGGAAACGGCGGCGCTCCGCTCTCGACCCAAGGCTGGTCGCGGTAATGGACGGCGACTTTTGCGCCGCTGATTTGCTGGATGGGGTACAGGGAGCCGATGTGATCCCAGTGCCCATGAGTGAGGATGATGAGAGAGATTTCCTTCGGGTCAAGGCGCAGGCGTTCCATGCCGCGCATGAAGGCTCGGATACCGCCCTGCGCGCCGCCATCAATGAGGATGGCGCGCTCACCGCGCAGGAGGTAGCAGTTGCAAATACCCACAGGGATGCGGTGGAAGGTGAAGGTCATAGAGACTCCTGAATGAGCTGATGGTGGCATGTTTTGTTCATGGCTGCGGCACGCTCCACTGTTCGGCGTACCAGCGGATGTATTCCTCCACATGGGCAGACCAGTATTCCTCGGTGTGCGCGCCGCTGTACAGACGCCACTCGTGAATGAGTTCATTTTCGTTGAATTGCGCTTCAAGTGCGACAGCCATGCGCCATTCCTGGTCTTTGTCGCCGATGTCCAAGAAGACGCTGGGGCGGTAGGCGGGAGGAATCTCGGCAATCCATTTTGAGATGTGGGAGGCATCGCCCTGAAGGACGGCGGGGGAGTGTAAGCCAATGACGCCGAACAGGTCCCAGCGGGTGAGACCGAGGCGGAGCGCCCAGCCGCCTCCGCGTGAGAGACCGCCGATGGCGCGATGGCTGCGGTCGGGGAGGGTGCGGTAGGCGGCGTCAATGTAGGGGATGAGGTCGTTCACCAGCCGCTGACCGAATCCCGCGCCGGGCGGGAGGTTCCAATAGCGGTCGTCGGGGAAGACGATGATGAAGGGCTGCGCCTCGCTGTCGAGGAGGAGCGTATCGAGCGCATCGGTCGCGCCGAGGCGGATCCACTGGTCGGCGGTGTAGGTCTGTCCGTGCAGGAGGTAGAGGACGGGGTAGCGCCGGTCTGGGTCTTCGTCATAGCAGGGCGGCAGGTAGATGAAATATGCCTGAGGAGGCGTGGTGGTTTCGAGCAGTCCTTCCTCAATGCTGCCCGTCTGGCTGAGACAGGTCGGCGGGGTGGGGGTGGATGTTTGGGGAGGCGGGGAAGGGGTGAAGGTGAGGGTCGGTTCGGGGGTGGATGTGGGAGGAAAAGGAGAGGGGGTGGAGCGAGGCGGTTCGGCGGGCGAGCAGGCGGAAAGTCCGAAGAGAAGCGTGAGCAGGAAAACGCCATGCGCTGCCGCTTGACGGGTGTTCATCCCAAGCATTATACTCGCCGCACTCATCCTATCGGGGCGTAGCGCAGCCCGGTTAGCGCGCTTGCTTTGGGAGCAAGAGGTCCCGGGTTCGAATCCCGGCGCCCCGACAGATGTTTTATGTATATGTAATCTACAGTGAGCGTCTTCAACGTTATTATGTTGGTTCGACGCAGGATGTTGAAAATCGCCTGCGAGAACATAATGCGGGGAAGTCCAAATCAACAATTGCAGGCTTGCCTTGGGAACTGGTTCATGTTGAAGAGTTTTTGACGCGATCCGAGGCGATGCTGCGCGAAAAAAGGATTAAGGCGCGTGGGATTGGACGGTATCTTTCTGATCTTGGGAAGATAGAGCCCGGTTAGCGCGTGGCGCTTGTAGCGCCAAGGTCGGAGGTTCAAATCCTCTCGCCCCGACTTGTGACCAGCCGCAGAGACACGAAACACGAGGTGTTTTTGTGTCTTTGTTGTTTAATGCTAAAATTTGCGCGGAGAATAATTATGGCAGAAAAAATCGACGGAATCATTGAAGCCGTCCGTTTCAAGAACGGACAAATTGTCCTGGCGCGCGTTTATGAACGCCGCGGAGCGTCGTTTTCGGATTGTATATTGATTGAACGCAAAGACCTGCTGGAACGAATCAAGAGCGGGAAGAAGTTCGTGACCGGTTCGCGCAAAGAGTTTTGGGGCGGCACATTCGAGGTGGGCAAGCCCGTGCGGGTCGTAACGCATGACGGCAAAGAGTTCCTTTCCACCCGCGAAGGGGCGGAACGCGACGAACTGGAAAACGTGCCGGTCTTCTAGCCCGCTTTATCCTACAGGCATATCTTGTCCACTTTCTTATCTGTCGTTATTCCGGCGCACAACGAGGAGAACCGCCTGCCCGCTTCACTGGAGCAGGTGGCTGGCTTTCTGACGCGGCAGGCGTTTTCTTTTGAAATCATCATTGTCGAGAACGGCAGCGCCGACCGCACGCTCGAAGTGGCGCAGCAATTTGCAAAACAGCATGAACATGTCCGCGTGATTCAGAGCGAGCGCGGTAAGGGCGCGGCGGTGCGGCGCGGCATGCTCGAGGCGCGCGGCGAATACCGCTTCATGTGCGATGCCGACCTCTCCATGCCGGTGGAGGAGATTGTCAAGTTCATTCCGCCCGCGCTCGAAGGGTTCGATATTGCCATCGCCTCACGCGAAGCAAAAGGGGCGGTGCGCTACAACGAGCCCGCTTACCGTCACTTGGGCGGGCGCGGCATCAACTTTCTCATTCAGGCGCTCATCCTGCCGGGCTTGAACGACACGCAGTGCGGCTTCAAATGTTTCCGCGCTGCAGTGGTGGAGGATATTTTTCGCCTGCAAACCCTGCCCGGCTGGTCGTTCGACATCGAACTGCTCTACATTGCGCGGCGGCGCGGCTACCGCATTCGCGAAGTCCCCATTCACTGGTATTACCACCCCGATACAAAAGTCAGCGCCCTGCGCGACGCGCTGCGTATGATTCAAGACATCTTCCGCATCCGCGCTAATGCCCGGCGCGGTTTGTACGACCATGCGCGCTGACCCCAGCCTCAACTTTGAAACGGAACTTTGGCAGAGCGGGCTGCTTCACATTGCAGGATTGGACGAAGCCGGGCGCGGCGCGTTGGCAGGACCGGTCTCCGTCGGTGCGGTCATTCTCCCCAACGATCCAACGCTGCTTTCCTCGACTTTGGAGGGGGCGCGTGATTCCAAGCAGATGACTCCCCTTGAGCGCGACGCCCTCGCCCCGCGCATCCGCGAAGTTGCCCTTGCCTGGGCGGTGGGCTTTGCCTCCGCCGAAGAGATAGACTCGCAAGGCATCGTCCGCGCTGTGCGGCTGGCTGCCATTCGCGCCCTGCATCAAATGACGCTTGCCCCTCAATACCTGCTGACCGACTTCCGCCTCGAACTCCCCCACATTGACCTTCCTCAACAATCCCTCGTCCGAGGCGACGCGCGCTGCTTGAGCATTGCGTGCGCCTCCATCCTTGCCAAGACCGAACGCGACGCCCTCATGCGCGAACTGGACGCGCAGTATCCCGGCTATGGGCTGGCGAAAAACAAAGGGTACGGCACTCAGGCGCATCGGTCTGCGATGGAGCGGTTGGGGTTATCGCCGATTCATCGCAGGTCGTTCCACCTCAAGGCGTGGGGGAAGGTGTAGCAGCGCTGTCGCTATGAGGGGGCCAGGGGATTTCCACCGGTCCGCCATAGCCGTGCTTTTCCTGCACGAAGACGCGCCCATGGGAGGGAACACCACAGCCGGGCTCATCGTTTTCCACCGTGATGAACGGAAAGTTCGTGCCGAGCGTTTCGAAGATGATTTCGCCATCTTCACAGCGCCAGACTTCGACGATGTACTGGTGCATGAACTCATCTGCGTATTTGCCGGGGCTGATAGGCACCGCCTCCCATGTGATTTCAACCTTGTTCCCGTTTCGAGTCGCCTTTGCCCAGCGGGGACCGGGGTAGTAGGGCGAAACAATCAACTTCAAGCCGGGATAGAGGATGGGAAGCGCCTTTGGGTCGCCCTGAATTTCGAGAAACTTGGCGTTGACCCAGCAGCGGGTGGGGGAATTTTCCACCAATACCCAGTGGTTGGCGTCGGTGCGCCCGACCAATTTGATATTGGCGCCGCCGTTCAAGGCGAAGAGATAGAGGTATTCCGCGCCGGGTCCGTAACGGCAGCTCAACTTGTCTGCGATGACTTTGGCTTTGAGGCTTTCAACCGTCGGGATGGGAGTCTGCGTGGGAGTTTGAGTGGGGAGCGGCGTGGGGGTGGCTGTGGAAGTTGGAGGAAGGGGGGTAAAGGTTGCGGGGAGGGAAAGGGTGGGGGAGGCAGGAGCAGGCTGAGGCGAGTCCGATGCGGGCGTCTCTGTTGTGGTTCCCAAAGCGCAGGCGGAGGTCGTCAGGATAATCAGGATGAGAATGGCTATCTTCGATTTTTTCATAGCGCGATTGTACCCAAGTCCCTGTAAATGGTTCACCCCGGCCTGAGGGGGGCAGGTCGGGGTGAACTGTGCATATTTTACTCAATGTTTGAATTTTGGCAAGAGGCAATTTCTTAAATTTTCACTGCCCCCTCACTGATTACTGATCACTGATCACTGAATCACTGACCACTCTCCTCCGGCGCCTCGCGCACAATGTAGAGCGGTCTGTCTTTTGCTTCGTCGTAGAGACGCCCGATGTATTCGCCGAGGATGCCCAGCGAAATCAACTGCACGCCGCCGAGAAACAATACGGCAATGAGCGTGGTGGCTTGACCGAAGAAAGCCTGTGAGCCGCTGGCGCGCAGGTAGATGACGACGGGAATCGCAAGGATGGCAATCCCTGCGGAGAAGAATCCGAAGAATGTGGCGACTTGCAAAGGGAAGTAGGAAAAACTCGTGATGGCGTTGAGCGCCAGGCGGAACATCTTGCGGAACGGATATTTCGTCTCGCCGGCTTTGCGCGCGGCGCGCTTGTATTCGATTCCGATTTGTTTGAAACCCACCCACGCCGACATGCCGCGCAGAAAACGATGCCGTTCGCGCATGGAATTCATCACGTTCACCACCTTGCGGTCCATCAAACGGAAGTCGCCGGCATCGAGCGGAATCTTCACATCGGTGATGCGATAAATGAGACGGTAGAACAACGAGGCGGTCCACAATTTGAACCACGATTCGCCCTCGCGTTCGGCGCGGACGGCGTACACGACCTCATAACCTTCCTGCCATTTTTCCGCCATTTGGGGGATGAGTTCGGGCGGGTCTTGCAAATCGGCGTCAATGATGATGACGGCGTCGCCGCGCGAATAGTCGAGCCCGGCGGTCACAGCTAGTTGATGCCCAAAGTTGCGCGCAAAGATGACCGGGCGGACGTGCTCATCCTGCTTTGCGAGTTCGCGGATGAGTTCGGTGGAGCCATCGCTGGAGCCGTCATCCACGAGGATGAGTTCCCAGGTCTGCCCCATGGAGTTCATCACTTCGCTGACGCGGCGGTGAAGTTCGTGGAGGTTGTCTTTTTCGTTGTAGATGGGAGCAATGATGGAGTAGGTGATTTTCATGTTTTCTTTGGGCAGGATTCGGTTTGGGCGGAGAATCGTTTTCTGAGGGCGCAGCAGGCGCCGGTCAGGGAAGAGGCGGGGTCATTGTCCCTTCGCCTTGCGGAGTTTGAGACGTCCGCGTTTGGGCGGGCTGGTCTGTTCGGGCGGGGCGATAAATTGCAAGCCGTCGTCCTCGGCAAAGGCAGGCAGTCCCAGAATTTTGCGGCGCAGGTAGCGGATGATGACGGTCAGCGAGGCGACCACCGGCACCACCAGCAGCGCGCCCAGAATGCCCTCCAGGATGGTGGCAACGATGATGACGATGAAGACCACGCCCTCGTTCATGTGAACGCTGCGCCCCATAATCAGCGGACGGAGGAAGACGTTTTTGATGCTGATCAGCACGAGGTATACTGCCACGACGATTCCCGCCACCCAAAAATTGGAAAGCGGAATCCAGGTGGAGCCTTCGAGCAGCGCCACGCCTGCCGCCAGGATCACCGCCAGGAACGGACCGACATCCGGCACGAGGGTGAACAAGCCCGCCGCCATGCCCAGCACAAGCGCGCCGGGAATGCCCATAATGAGCCAGACGACGGTGAAGATGACGCCCACCACCAGCATCAGCACGATTTGACCGCGCAGGTATGCCATCCAAATGTTTTTGACGCGGCGGTAGAGTTCGTCCACTTCTGCGCGATAGGGAGGCAGGACAAAGGAAAAGAGATTGACGCGCATTTCGTGCCAGTGCATCAGCAGTAAATATACGCTGACGATGATGACAAGAAACCACAGCACGCCCACCGAGGTGGTTTCGAGCAGGGAGAGGAACTCTTCGGGCAGAGGGGTCAGGAAGGCATTTTCCAACTCTGTCAGACTGCGCCCCCAGCCTTCCAGATGAAAGACAAGGCTTCCAAACTGCACCGGCTTCGAAAGGGTGGCGGCTAGTTGGCGCGAGAGATCGAGGAGGTCTTCCGCCACGATGCGCGCCTCGTCATAGAAGATGGGCGTCATGGCGGCTGGCACGCCCACCAGCAAAATCAGGGCGGAGAAAAACACCACATTGACCGCCGCCGGGTGCTTCATGTTGAAACGTGTGCGCAGAAAATCCACAGCGGGATTCAGCAGATATGCCACAAAGCCGGCAATCACAAAATTCCGCACGACTTCGCCGGCGTAAAACGCAAAGGCGACAAAAGCGGCAAGCAATAAAATGCCTGCTACATAACGAAATGTCAGCGACCATTGATTTGTCTCGCTCATAGCAACTTCTTGACAGCCTCCAACGTGGGTTCAATGACGGGCGCATCCGCCACCGCCTGCATGGCGGCGCGGACGTCCTTGAGCCCGCTGCCGGTGTTCAACACCAGGATGGGGTCGTCGCCTCCGACTACGCCGGAGCCTGCCGCCCGCACCAACCCGGCATACGCCGCCGCCCCGGCCGGTTCGGCAAAGATGCCAACCCGTCCCAGTTCGGCAATGGCGCGGAGGATGTCCTCGTCTGACACGGTGATGTATGTGCCGCCGGTTTCCTTGGCGGCGCGCACCGCTCGCACGCCGTCGCGCGGCAGGTCCACGGAGATGGAATCGGCGATGGTCTTTGCAGAGACGGGGGTGATGGTTTCGGTGTTCCCGTGAAAGGCGTTTGCAATGGCGGCGGAGCCTTCCGCCTGCACACCGATGAGGCGCGGCATGCGCTCCAGCCAGCCGAGTTTGACCAGGTCTTTGAAGCCTTTGTGAAGACCGGAGATGATGTTGCCGTCTCCCACCGAGACGAAGATCGTCAGCGGATTATGATCCATGCCCTCGCCGATGCGCTTGTGAAATTCGGGATGCACTCCATGCCACCATTCCCAGATTTCGAAGGCGGCGGTCTTTTTGCCTTCCACCGTGAAAGGATTGTAGCCGGTGTTGCGGCAATACCAGCCGAACTCATTGGCGCATTGAATGGTGAGGTCGAAGGCGTCGTCGTAGGTGCCGTCCACCAGAATGACTTTGGCTCCGAAAATGAGCAACTGCGCCACCTTTGCCGGCGGAGCGGACTTGGGCGCAAAGATGACGGCTTTCTGCCCCGCCGCGGCTGCCATGCCTGCCAGCGCCGCGCCGGCGTTGCCGGTGGAAGCCGTTACCACAACCCTGGCTTTGATTTCGCGCGCGCGCGCCACCACAATGGCGGAAGCGCGGTCTTTGAAGGAAGCCGTCGGGTTGCGCGATTCGTCCTTGAGCCACAAGTTTTGGAGGTCGAGTTTCGCGGCGAGGGAGGTCAGTTGGAAGACCGGGGTCCCGCCGGCGGCGTGGAGGGGAGTCGCTTCGCCCTGGGGGGCAGGGACGGGAATGAGGGGCGAGTAACGCCAGAGGGACGGGTCGTGCCGCGAGAAGATGTCTTCCGGGCGGTATTTATTTCGGATGGCGTTGTAGTCGAGCACAACGTCCAGGTTCCCGCCGTCTTGCGGGCAGGTGTAGGTGATTTGGGCGGGGGCGTATTCCGCGCCGCATAATGAACAGCGATAGCCGATGAACTTACCCATGGATGCTTTCCTTTTGATTTCTCTAATTGTACCCCGATGGAGGCGGCGAAGCACGTCTCTTTTCACGCAATAGACGTTATCCGTAATGGGCAAAACGTCCCGAAGGCTGGCGGTATAGAACCTTCGGGACGTTATAACAAACACGAGGCTTGTCCCTGCTCTTGACGCCGCACGGGGATTAATCCCCATGCTATTCCTGCCAAGTCCGCTCAAGCGGACTAGTCCCGCCTTGGCGGGGCTTTGTACGAATAGCACGGACGCCTGCCCTGAGCATGCCGAAGGGTTTACGTCCGTGCGGGCTTTTGTTTTGGGACGCAGATGAACGCTGATTTAACTCACCTTACGCAGTTTCTTCGTAGCGCGGGTCATGTCGCCCGAAAACGCGAGATAAATCTCGCGCTACAGCGTAACATGAGTGATTTAAGTTTTTTTCTTTACCGTACACAGAAACCCTAAAGGTCTGCGTTCCCTTCGTGAATTTGAGAATTTCCAAAAAGACCTTTAGGGTTTTTCACGAGAGAAATGTACGGTAGAGAGGTTTTTTCTGCGTTTATCTGCGTTTTTCAGCGTCCCAGTTGAAACTGTCAGGTCGCTGGAAATCGAATATCGAATTGTCATTCTTTTTTCATCACTATTGGGTGGTTTGCGGATATAATTTTTGCATCCTTCAGGGAGCCGCATATTCATGTCTTCATCCAAAAGAATCACCATTGGTGTTTTCGCCTCGCAGGTGGGTCGCGCCTGGGGAGCGCAGTTTCTTGCCGGGGTGACGGATGCGGCGAAGGAATTGGATGTAAATCTGGTGCATTTTATCGGGGGAAAACTTTCGCCCACGCCGAACGGCGGATCGAAACCCTCCTTCGGTTTGTACGACCTGGCAACGCCCATGCAGTTTCACGGTCTTTTGCTGACCGCCGATGTGGCGCACGGCGTAAGCGCAGCGGATTTGGAAACGTTCCGCGCTTCTTACGGCGACATCCCGATGGTGACTCAATCTGTGCCGCTGGCGGGAGCGACGATGTTCATCCCCGACAATGTGCAGGGAATGAGCGCCCTCATCCGCCATTTGATCGAGCATCACGGCTACAAGCGCATCGCCTTCATTCGCGGGCTGGCGGGGCAGATCGATGCGGAACAGCGCTTTCAGGCGTACCGTGATGAACTCAAGGCGCACAACCTGCGCTTCGATGAAAGACTGGTGGTGGACGGCGACTTCACGCCGGAGAGCGGGCGCGAGGCAGTGCGCGTGCTTCTGGATGAACGCGGGATTCGTTTCCAGGCGGTGGCGGCGGCGAATGACCGCATGGCGTTTGGCGCGCTGGAGGCGCTGCAACAGCGCGGCATGCGCGTGCCGGACCATGTGGCTGTGACCGGTTTCGACGACCAGCGCGAGGCGCAGGCGTTGGGCGCGCCGCTGACGACGGTACGGCAGTCGTTTTACACGGCAGGGAAGAATGCCCTGCAAACGCTGGTCAGCCGCATTCGCGGCAATACTGTTCAGCGGCAGGTGGTGACGCCCACCCAATTGCTCATCCGTTGGTCGTGCGGATGCCTGCCGGAAAATGTTCGTCAGGCGGCGGTGCCTCCGCGCGAAGTTGCCAAGACCGGCAAACTGGAAAACAAACGCGAAGCCGCCATGCGCGCCCTGCTGAACTCGGCTGGCATCACCGAACAGGACCCCGCTCTGCCGCAGGTTCGTCAGGCATTTGGGCGCGCCTGGGATGCCTTTCTGCTGGCTCTGCACGAAAAAGCGACCAACGATGACTTTTTGAAAATCATCAATGCCATGATCGAAGTGCTGCAGGCGCAGAATCTCCCGCCGCTGATTTGGCATAACGTCCTCTCGATGATGCGCAAATACGCGCTGGGCGGCATCACCAACCCGATGGTCATGCTGCACGCGGAGAATCTCTTCCAACAGGCGCGCCTGCTCACCAGCGAACTCTCCCAGCGCTGGCAGGCGTATCAGCGGCTGGCGCTGGAACAGCAGGAGGATCTCCTGCAAAACTTCAGTTTTTCGATGGCGCCCGCCATGAGCGTTGACGAGATTGGCGCGGCAATTTCCAAGCACTTTCCAGAAATGGGCATCGAGCGCTGGTATGTGATGTTCTACAGCGACGTGAGCGCGCCGCAATCCATCACCGCGCCGGCGCCGGAAAGTTACCGCCTGCTCTTTCAGTACGAGAACGCAAAGTTCGAGGTCCCGCGTCAGCCCGTTGCGTTGGGCACCGGTCAACTTGTGCCGCGCGGCAAGACCCCTGCCGACCACCGCTACACCGCCGTCGTCATGCCGTTGACTCTGGCAAAGAACCGCTTCGGCTTCATGTGGGTGGAAATGGGACCGCCGGACTGGGAAGTGTATGTCCGCATCCGCAACCTGGTCAGCAGCGCCCTGCTCCGCACCATGCTGGTCTCGCAAAAGGAGCAGGCGCAGAAACAGGTGGAACAGTTGCTGGCAGAAGCGCGCGAGCGGGCGCAGGAACTGGCGCTTGCCAAGGAATTTGCCGAAAGCATCGCGGCGGAAAACGCCAAACTCTATTCGAGCGAACAGGCGCGCCGCCGCGCGGCGGAGGCGCTCAGCCGCGCCTCGCGGCAGTTGTCGTCGTTGGCTACCGAGGCGGAGGTCCCTCAGCAGATCGTCGCGCAATTGACGCAAATCATTCCGGTCAACCGCTGTGCGCTGTTCCTGGAGGATGTCAACGGCGTGCCGCGTCTGCGCGGGCATATCGGTTTGCCTCAATATGTCCCGGTGGAAGACCTGTTTTACGAGGCGGGCGGAAAGAACCTGTATTACACCGTCGCGCGGCAGGGCGAACATTTGCTCGTTGGCGACGTAAAAACCATGCCGGATTGGAAACAGCCCGAATGGCTGACGCTGGATCGCTCCTGGCTGGGCATTCCGCTGTTTGCCAAAAACAAAGTGGTTGGCTTGCTGACCATGAGCCGCAGCGAGCCGGATGCCTTCAACTCAGACGAAATCCTGCTTGCCGATACCTTTGCCGTGCAGGCATCCATCGCGCTCGATAACGCCCGTCTGTATGACAACCTCAACCGCTTCAATCAAATGCTCGAGCGCATGGTGGAACAGCGTGTGGACGAACTCAACAAGGTCATCAGCCGCCTCGAAAAACTCGACAAAAACAAAAGCGACTTCATTCAGGTGGCGGCGCACGAACTGCGCACCCCGCTCACGGTCATCAAAGGCTATATGGGCATGCTCAAAGCCGCCGCCGCCATCCAAAACGACCCCACGCTGAAACTCGCCATGGACGGCGTTCTGCAGGGCGCCGACCGTCTGCATCAGGTGGTCAACAACATGCTCGATGTGGCGCGGCTCGAGAATCAGGTGTTGACGCCGCACTTCGAAAAGGTGAACCTCGGCACGCTCCTGCGCCTCATTCAAAAAGACTACGCCCAAGACTTGCAAACGCGTCAACTCACGCTCGAGCTGGATCCTGCCATCAATGCTCTCCCCCCGCTGCGGGCTGATTCTGAACTCCTGCTCAAAGCGCTGGATAACGTGGTGGTCAACGCCATCAAGTTCACGCCCGACGGCGGCTCGATTCACATCAGCGCCTCCATTGTCAACGAGGAACGCGGCGGGATGTGCGAAATCCGCATCCGCGATACCGGCATCGGCATCAATGATTCCGACAAGGAAATGATCTTCGAAAAACTCTATCAGGTGGGCAAGGTGGAACTGCACTCCTCCGGCAAGACCAAATTCAAAGGCGGGGGACCGGGTTTAGGTCTCGCCATTGCGGCGGGCATCGTCAAGGCGCATCATGGAAAGATTTGGGTGGAAAGCCCCGGCTGTGACGAGGTAAAACTGCCGGGCAGTACGTTCTTCATCCACATCCCCCTGGCGAATTAGGGTATGAACGCTCATGTCTGCTTGTCCGGGCGCATATCTGACCGCCGCGTACCCCCCCTGCCAGCCTGCCCCGTTTTGCCTTTGCCCGCGAGGGGGGTACGCAGACCCGCATTGGGGCTGTCCATTCGGCAGGCAGTGGAGGCTTTGAATGCAAATTCGGAAATTTTGCAGTATAATCCGGGCAATTCTTTTCAGAAAACAGCCGGTTTTATGCTGGTGAAGAATTAGGGGTCAGAATCAATAAATGCCCGTCAGGGCATTAAGACAAGAGGGGAGGCGAGCGATATTCACTTGGTAAGGTGCGGTCAGAATCAATAAATGCCCGTCAGGGCATTAAGACTATGTGAGTGCTTTCATCCAGCACTCGCCACACAGCGTGAGTCAGAATCAATAAATGCCCGTCAGGGCATTAAGACTCGCCGTCTCCTGTGCGCGTCACCCCGGCAATGGTCAAGTCAGAATCAATAAATGCCCGTCAGGGCATTAAGACTGTCGCCACTGTGCGAAGGATTTGCTCTAATTGTGTAGGGTCAGAATCAATAAATGCCCGTCAGGGCATTAAGACTTGATTCGGATGTTCATTTTAGACTCCTTGATTTTTGGTCAGAATCAATAAATGCCCGTCAGGGCATTAAGACCATTACATCTGCCCAATCAGCGGATTGCCCCTCGCTCAGTTTTTGTCAGAATCAATAAATGCCCGTCAGGGCATTAAGACCTAACATATAACATTATCGCGTTCATGACCGCAGGTCAGAATCAATAAATGCCCGTCAGGGCATTAAGACCATACCCGGCGATCATAGCATTATTTTGCACAATTGCATTGTCAGAATCAATAAATGCCCGTCAGGGCATTAAGACTCGCAAGTAACGTGCGAACCTAACGTACAATACCACTGCAGTCAGAATCAATAAATGCCCGTCAGGGCATTAAGACAAACTTTGACCGCGTTCTTGATTGACTGACCGAGTTCGCGGTCAGAATCAATAAATGCCCGTCAGGGCATTAAGACTCGCATTTGCCTGCTTCGCATTTGCCTGCCGTGCAAGCAGTGTCAGAATCAATAAATGCCCGTCAGGGCATTAAGACCCCTTGGGGCTTTCCCCTGCTCCGATTAATTCCCAGGGTCAGAATCAATAAATGCCCGTCAGGGCATTAAGACGTGATATTTGATATTTTATCCATTCGTTTCCTTTTGTCAGAATCAATAAATGCCCGTCAGGGCATTAAGACTGCGTTCCCCGCGTTCTGCACATTTCGCGGGGCACGGTCAGAATCAATAAATGCCCGTCAGGGCATTAAGACCCGTCGCTTTGGTACATCCTTCCCTGCATGGATGGTTCAGTCAGAATCAATAAATGCCCGTCAGGGCATTAAGACCCTAAATAATTTCCAGTTTTTCTTAACATTGGTTTCCGTCAGAATCAATAAATGCCCGTCAGGGCATTAAGACACGTCCTTGCGGCTCTCTAGATATATCCAGCTCTCATCGAGTCAGAATCAATAAATGCCCGTCAGGGCATTAAGACAGTCTGGCATGTATACTGCCAGTTGCATCCCGAGAGAGGTGGTCAGAATCAATAAATGCCCGTCAGGGCATTAAGACTGGCTTTCGTTGATTATGAGGATTTTCATTCTTCTACTGGTCAGAATCAATAAATGCCCGTCAGGGCATTAAGACATTTCGACTTCAAGAAGAATCCCGGCCGCCTCGTCGGGTCAGAATCAATAAATGCCCGTCAGGGCATTAAGACCCGCCGTCGTCGGCGTAACTGTCGTCACGGTCACACCACGTCAGAATCAATAAATGCCCGTCAGGGCATTAAGACCCTTGCACCGTCGAGAACTTCAGCACCGTATACTTTGTCAGAATCAATAAATGCCCGTCAGGGCATTAAGACTTTCATACGACCACCTCGTTTGCCAGTTTTCCGAACGGTCAGAATCAATAAATGCCCGTCAGGGCATTAAGACTCATTTTCATCTCCATCAGTCCACAGCCATTCCCACGCGGGTCAGAATCAATAAATGCCCGTCAGGGCATTAAGACGCGTAGAGCAAGTCTATAGACTTGCTCTACGTGTCTATCTCGGAATCACCGCTTGCCACAAGGGCAGTGAAAAATGCCGTCAGCGGGGGGGCGGTTTTATTGAAACAAAAGCAGGCTAATCGGGAGTCCGCATCGAAGTGCTGTTGCGGTCGAAGTAATTGGTCAGGCGCATTCGTAATGGGTCGAGCAAACCGATGTGCGCCAGCATCAAAATCGAAAAAGCAGACATCCCAAACAGGAAAAACAGGTCGCCCAGGATATAAATGGACTTCCCGCCCGCAAACACATAGCGGAACACAATCAGCCCCAATTGAATCAGATTGGTCACCAGCAAAGGAATCGCAAACGGACGCAGATTGTGTCCTTCCACGATCAAGTGCAGACCCACCAGCGCTGTCAGCGCCGCGAGCATGACCATCACATACTTCCAGAACCGCCAGAAATCGTACTGCTGCATATACAGGCGCTCCAGAATTTCGACATAGAGATAGCAGATTCCCGCCAGGCATACCCACATGAGCCAGTTGACCAGAAGCGGCAAAATCAAATTCCCATACACGCGAATCGCCAGCATTGCCGCCAGCCAGCCAACAAGATACGCGATTCCCAGCGCCGTCACCGCCGCAAACAAGCCGGGGGTACTTCCACGGGCGGGTCCAAGGATGTCATACGCCAGTTTTGCTCCTCCGAGCATTGCAATGCCCAGCGCCCCCAGGCTGATGAGCAGCATGACCAGACTTAACATCCCTCTCTGCGAAACATGACCATTGCGGGGCTTTGTCGGTGAAGGCGACGTACTCTTGCGGTCGTTCATACTGACCTCCTACCCTGATGCGATAAATTCTTCTCAAATTGAAAGACGGAATGTCATTATACTCATAAGACTGCGAGCAGACAGATGAAGTTCCCGCATCGTTCTTAACTGGAGTTTGCTCCCGTCCAATGAGCCTTTTCCCCCCATAAAAAGACTTCCGAAGTCTTCAAGACTTCGGAAGTCTGCCTCTAAATAACGTCAGTTCGAGATAAGCGTCCCGAAGGCTGATTCTGCTCTCGAACCCGCTGTGTAAAAAGCCTTCGGGACGATTCAAAAGCCTTATTAAATCTAGCGACCTGACAGTTTCAAATGGGACGCTGAAAAACGCAGATAAACGCAGAAAAAAACAACTTAAATCAGCGTAAATCAGCGTTCATCTGCGTCCCAAAACAAAAGTGTCGGGTGGCTAGTATTAAATATGTATCGGGCTTCCCGCCGCCCCGTGCGCCGCTTCCATCAACACCTCCGAAAGCGTCGGGTGGGCATGGACATTGCGCGCAATCTCATGCGGCGTCAATTCCATCATGCGCGCCAGCGTGAGTTCGGGCAGGAGTTCGGTCACTTCGGGACCGATCATGTGCGCGCCCAAAATCTCGCCGTACTTCTCGTCCACCACAATTTTCACGAAGCCGCCGTAATCGCCCAGCCCCAGCGCCTTGCCGTTCGCCTGGAAGGGGAAGCGCCCAATCTTGATGTTGTAGCCGCGTTCCTTCGCCTGCGCTTCGGTCAACCCGAACGAAGCGATTTGCGGCTGGCAATACGTGGCGCGCGGCATCATCTCGTAATCGAGCGTCACCGTCTCCACGCCCGCAATGACCTCCGCCGCCACAATCCCCATCGCCGAGCCGACGTGCGCCAGCATCAGTTTGCCCGTCACATCGCCGATGGCGTAGATGTTCGGCACGCTGGTCTGCATCTTCTCATTGATTTCGACAAAGCCGCGCTCGTTGATTTTGACGCCAACCTCCTCCAGCCCCAAGCCTTTGGAATTCGGGCGGAAGCCGATGGCGACCAGCGCCTGCTCCGCTTCGAGGGTGGTCTGCTTGCCGCCTGCACTGAGCGACGTCGAAGTGCCTGCTGAAACCACCACCTTCACGCCCGTCTTCGTCGCCTCAACCGACTCGACCTTATGCCCCGTCAGCGACTTGATGCCGCGCTTCTTGAACTCCTTCTCGAGTTCCTTCGAGATTTCCTCGTCTTCGAGCGGTACCAGCCGCGGCAGCATCTCGACGATGGTCACGTCCACGCCGTAGGCATTCCACACCGTCGAGAACTCCACGCCGATCGCGCCCGAACCGATCACAATCACCGACTTGGGCAGTTTCTCCTGAAGGATCGCCTCCCGATAGGTGACGACCTTCTCGCCGTCCACTTTCCACGCGGCAGGCGCCGCCGCGCTCGCGCCTGTGGCGACGATGATGTTCTTCGCGTTCAACTCTGTCGTTTTGCCGTCTTTATCGGTAACGGTGACAGCCGTCGGCTTGGTCAGACGCGCCTCGCCCATGAAGACCGCGATATTGTTCTTGCGCATCAGGAATCCGACGCCCTTCGTCAGCCGGTCCGAATTCTGACGCGAGCGTTTGACCGCCACGCTGTAATCCAGTTTGAGATTTTCGAACGAGAAGCCGAAGTCTTTGCCGCGTTCACGCAGGGTGTGCGCCACTTCGGCATTCTTGAGCAGCGACTTGGAAGGGATGCAGCCTACGTTCAGACACACACCGCCCAGCCATTGCTTGTCCACGATGGCGACCTTTTGCTTCAATTGCGCGGCGCGAATCGCGGCGACGTATCCCGCCGGTCCCGCGCCAATGACAACGACATCGAAATTTTCTGTCATATTTTTAACTCCAATAAGCGAATGAGATTGGTATTACAGTACAAAGTACGACGCCAGAGAGCGCAGGCAAACGTTCTCTGGCGTCCCCATGCTGTAATGTTAGAGAGCGCCTGCCAATTTTACTACTCTCTGCCCTCCCGCCATCCATCATCTGGCTGCGCCCGCCCGACACTTTTGCTTTGGGACGCAGATGAACGCTGATTTACGCTGATTTAACTCACCTTACGCGGCAGCGCGAGATTTATCTCGCGTTTTCGGGCGACATAGCCCCCCTTCGGGGACGATGTGTCGCGCTGCGAAGGAACTGTACACGGGTGACACGGATTTCATGGCTTCGCACGGAAAAAACTAAAAAATCCGTGCAATCCGTGTACAAAAGTTTTTTAACCACAACGATTCCCAATGAGCCTATTTAACCTGAATTCGGGATAAGGCTTTTGAATCGTCCCGAAGGCTTTTGACGCAGCGGGTTCGAGAGCAGAATCAGCCTTCGGGACGCTTATCCCGAACTGACGTTATTTACTTCATCCGCTCTGCCACGAGTTCCGCCACATCCTTGACCTGAACCTCGCCGCCGTCCGCCTTCGAGGCGTCGCTCATCATCGTCAGACAGAACGGACAACCGACGGCGATGGTGTTTGCGCCTGTGGACTTTGCCTCCTTGAACCGCGCTTCATTCACGCGACCTGAACCCGCCTCCTCCTCCTTCCACATTTGCGCCCCGCCCGCGCCGCAGCAGAAGGACTTGGCGCCATGCCGCGGCATCTCGATGGTCGTCACGCCCGTGGATTTCAACGCCTCGCGCGGCGCATCGAATTCCTTGTTGTGGCGTCCCAAATAACACGGGTCATGGAACGTCACCGATAACTGGTCACTGGTCACTTCCAAACTGATCTTCCCCGCTCCCACCAACTCGTTAATCAACTGCGTATGATGAATCACCGTGTAATTCCCGCCAAAGGCAGGGTACTCGTTCTTGATGGTATGCAGACAATGCGGACAGGTCGTCACAATCCGCTTCGGCTTGACCTCGTTGAGGATTTCCACATTTTGCGTTGCCAGCCCGAAGAAAATATCCTCGCGCCCGGCGCGCCGCGCCGAATCGCCTGTGCAGGATTCGCTTTTGCCAAGCACCGCATAGTTGACTCCTGCCGCGTTCAAAATCTTCGCAAAGGCTTGAGCGGTCTTTTGCGCGCGGGCGTCGGTGGCGGGAGCGCACCCCACCCACCAGAGAATCTCAGGCTCGGGGTTTTGCTCGATGGTCGGCACGTTCAATCCATCCGCCCACTTCATGCGGTCCGCCTGCGAGACGTTCCACGGGTTCATGTTGCGTTCCATGCCCTTGAACGCCGTCTCCAACTGCTTGGGGAAGGCGCTCTCCATCATCGAAAGGTTGCGGCGGATGTCGAGGATGTCGCGCATCGGTTCGTTGCCGACAGGGCAAATATCCACGCATGCGCCGCAGCTGGTGCAAGCCCACACCGCCTCTTCGGGAATCAACTGCGTGAGCGGCACATCGGTCCCGCCGCCGAAGTTCAGGTGATAGCGCTTGTTGATTTCCAGCGCGGCAGGCGAAAGCAGTTTGCCCGTGTTATAGGCAGGGCAAACCTCCTGACAGCGGAAACACATGATGCAGGCGTAACTGTCCATGATTTGTTCCCAGCCCAGGTCTTTCATGGTTGCCGCGCCAAACTGCTCGATGGACTGGTCGTCGAGATTGATGTAACTCAATTCGCCGATGGACCTGCGCTCCGGCTTCAATGCAAAATTGAGGGGCGCAAAGAACAGATGAATGTGCTTGGAATACGGGAAGTAGGGGAGGAATGCCACCACCGCGCCGATGGACAGCCAGAACATGATTCGCTCGCCGATGAGCAGTGTCCCCGCATCTGCCCCGGACCATAAGCCTGCCACCGCCGAAATGAACGGCTGCCAGCGGTCATAGCCTTTTTCCGCCACGTAGAACGATTCGCCCAGCAGCCGCGCCGTGTTATGCGTCAGAATGAACAGCGCCACGATGGCAGAGTCGCGCAGGATGCCGAAACGCGCTTTGGGATGCAGAAGAGTCGTCTCGCGCGTGGAGAGAGTCGCAGGTCGAAGAATGAAGCGGCGCGCCACCAGGGCAAGCATGCCGACGAGAATCGCCACGTTCGCCACGTCTGCAAGCAGGCGGTACAAATCTCCTGCAACGCCGAGATGTTCGAGTAATTTGTAATTGGTAAATGCGTAGATCAGGTCTGCGAGGTTGATGAGGAGAAAAGAGAGAAAACCCCAGCCGATGAATGCGTGCAGGAGACTCGTCCAGAGACGGAAGCGGAAGACGGGCTGAAACAAGCCTACTTTGACGATGAGTTCGCCGAGGCGTTTCCAGAGGAGATTCCAATCGGGCTTGCCCTGCCCACTGGCGATGTGGGCGATGATGCGCTTTACGCCTTTATAGGTGAAATAGAGCGATGCGGCGGTCGCAAGGACGAAGAGGATTTTTTCGGTGAACGAGAGCATGGTTCCTCCTGAAGTGAAAATAAAGCGAAGCCAAACCTCTTGGATGGGTTTGCTTCGCTGTGAGTTAAGCGCTGGCGGCAGAGTCGGGTGGCTGCGGCGTCATGGCTTTAGTGTAGCATATCTACCTGCAGGCGGCAACTTCAGGCTGGCGGTTCGAAACGCACGAGGCTGTCCCACAGTTCATTGTTGATTTTTTCATATTGCGATTTGACAAAATCCCAAAAGAGGGTCTGCGTCTGCGTGAACGGCAGACCGATATGACGCGCCATATAGATTTTGCGGCGCAATTCCATTCCTTCCACTTCGACCTTTTTGAGCCGCCCGAGCGCCAAACCGCGCGCCGCCACCATTTCGGAGACGAAAGCGATGCCGACGCCGCGCTCCACTGTCATTGCCACCGCTTCTGTGCTGCCGAGTTCCATGACGATGTTGAGGGCATCCATGCTGATTTGATGTTGTTTCAACCCTTCCATGATGGTTTCACAGGTGCCTGTCGTTTCTTCACACTTGATGATGGGTTGATCGAGCAGGTCGGCTGGCAGGGCGTGACCGTAGGCTGCCCAGGGATGATTGGGATTGACAATGAGAACAATGCGGTCTTCAAAGAAGGGGGTGCAAACAATGTCGCGGTGTTCGATGAATTTGCTGGAAACGCCAATGGGAATGATGCGGTTGAGAAGCCGTTCCACCACACCATCGCGGCTCATCACTTTAACGCGCGGATACACGGCAGGATAATTTTGTCGAAACTCGGCAAGCAGCAGGGGGAGCAGGTATCGCCCTGCAGAAGTGGAGCAGCCGATGAGCAGTTCGCCGCCGATTTGATTGTTGATTTCCTGCAGGCTGTCTTCGAGCAAACGCGCGGCAAGCAGGACCTCGCGCACCATCGGCAGGATGGTCTGCCCTGCCTCGCTCAATTCGACCGACCGCCCGCTGCGGATGAAAAGTTCGGCGTGGCAGGCGCGTTCCAATGCCTGAATGCTCTGGCTGACCGCCGACTGTGACATGTGCAGACGCTTCGCGGCTTGACTGAAGTTTTTTTCCTCCGCGGCTGTCAGGAAGACCCGCAAGTGGGATAGCTCGAACATAAGACACTTCCTATTTTTTGTTTTGGCATAACGTGTACGGGCTGATGCTCTATAAACGGCAGTAAAGATTAACTATCAGTTAATCAAATAAGTTGCTGTGATGTTCGTTACTATAAATAATAAGCCAATTTAATGATAATAGATAGTGACTTTTGTCACAATCGACAAGGCTTCATCTTCAGGGAACCCAGAAAGGAGAATGTGCAAATGAACAAGAAGAAAATTGCTTTAATGCTGCTGGGAATTGGGTTACTGGGGCTGATTGTAGCGGCGTGCGGCGCAAAAAGCGCTGAGACGCCTGCCCCGCCCACCCCAATCACCGTGACGAAAATTGTGGAGGTGACGAAAGAGGTGCCGGTGACGGTAGAACCTCCCGACCCTGCCGAGCAAGCCAGGGAATGGCTGCCCACCTCGCTGCATGGAACCGCTGCCGGTAAGGCATTCTGGTACGCGAAGGAAAACGGCGGGATGGAAAATCTGACCGGCATTCCCTTTGATCAACTGCCCTGTAAAAATTGCCATACCCTGTACAATAAAGTGGAAGACAAAAAGGGACAACCGCGCTGCGAGTCCTGCCATATCAACGACAAGTACGCGCCGGTGCAAGCCATTGTCAAACTGCCGCAATTCCCCGATGACGGCCGTGCCCAAGGGTGCCTTTCCTGCCATGGACGCCAGCGCTTTGAGTATGGCGCGACCAAGCCGCGCCTCGACCCGAACACGGGCGATCCTGTGGCAGACCCGGTTACCGGACAAATCATGACAGAGCCGCTCGTCACAGATGTGCATCGCAGCCCCGCGCCCTACGGCAAGGGCTTGGGCTTTACCTGCGTCAACTGTCACGGCGTGGAGGATACGCACGGCGATGGGAACACCTATCGTTCCCTGCTCGAATCGCCCAACACCCAATGCACCGACTGCCACGCGGTTGAAAAACTGAGCCAGACGCCCGGTCACACCATTCACGGCGAGAACATGAGTTGCGCGGCTTGCCACGCCCAGACGGTCGTCTCCTGCCAGGGCTGTCACATCAATGGCGTCATGGCGGGATTGCCCGAATATCCAAACGCCCGTGTCATCGGCTGGAAATTCCTGATTGTCAACGATGAGGGGAAGTACGACCTCGGCAATATAATGGCGGCAACCTATACAACCGATACTGGCGAGGCAAAATCCTTCGTGGCTATCGGACGCTACTACGATCACAGCATTGGCAAACCCAAGACGCGCGAAGATAAAGTCGCTCTGTGCGCCTCCTGTCACGCCAGCAATGTCGTCAAACAGTATGAAGAAACGGGAGTGATTACCCTCAGCAAATGGGATGAGGCAGAAGGCAAGATGGTCTATCCCACCAAGGGCGTAATCCCGGTGCCAGCCAACTATCAGGAATCCTTCAAACTGGCATTCCCGATCATCACCAACATTGACGAGGTTTTGCAAGCCTGGAAGAATGGCACGCCGCAGGCTGAAGTGGAAAAGATGACCAAATGGGCGCTGGGGAAGGACACCGTAGATTTGTGGCAAATGCTCTTTGCCAAACCGCTGGATAAAATGCCCACACAAATGCTCATCGAGCAAATTGAAGCGTTCTTCCCTGCTCAGTGAGCGGCGTTAGAATCCTCCCTTTCCCTGAAGAGCAACAGACCCGCTTGCAAGCGGGTCTGTTTTTATGGCTGGGCTATGTCGTTGACGTATTCAACCGCGCCCTGGCAGGCGGGCGCAAGGAACGGCGAAATGCCCTCAAAAGTGAGCGGCGCGTTCTCTTCGCTGGCAGCCTCAAAGGCGCTGGCAAGGCAGCCGCCGCCGGCGTTATAGTTGACCAGCGTGAACTTCCACATATCCTCATAGGAAATGCCCAATTGAGCGGGGGTCTTCCTGCCGTTGTAATTCCAAACCACCTGCGAAGTTTGCCCGCAGTTTGCCGTGAGGGCATGCGCGAATACGCTGATGCTGAATTTTGCCCGTTCCAAGTCAATCCCCAGCGGACAGGTCTCGCATGTGGCGTTAACCGCATGAATCAGCGCCAGCCGCAGGTAGGAGCGGTTGTCCTCTCCCATGTATAAGTATCCCTTGCTGCATGTCTCCGAATCCATCACCAGCGGGCAAAATTGACGGAAGAACGGCGGGTTCCACATCAGCGTTGTATCCGCCCCTTGTTCCGTCAATTGACCGAGTCCCACGTCCGCCTTCCCGCCAATCCCCGGCCAGAACTGGCTTTCGATGGCGAACAGATTCTTGAGCAGGTTGGCTGGCACGCCCGTATCTTTTGCCACATTCAAAATAATTTCATCGAACTGATTCTGCCAGGCATTGACCGCCTCGCGCGCCGCCTCCTGCCCGCAGGCGGAAGCGCCGCCGTCCGTCAGAAGACCTCCGTCGGGACAGGCGCGCACATCCACCGCGCCGCCGCGGATGAGCTGCGCGGCGAGGTAGTTATAGGGGATTTGCGTGCCAAGCGTCTCGCTTTGAGGCGGCGTGCTCAACCATTTTGGCGGACCGCCCACCGGCGGCAGGACGCCCCACGCCTCCACGCAGGTCGCCACCGGCACACCCGCCCATTGACTGCTCAACACGTCCACGAACCAGTAGGCAGGCTGGTCGGGGTTTCCCAAATCGGTGACTGCCACGCGGATCTGCGCTTGGAACGCCTCGCTGCTGTCGCCGTAACTGGAATACGCCCAGAACTGAAGCGTGAATAAATTCTCTCCGGTTACCGGCAAACGCAGGCGGCAGACGGGTCCGCAGGTGAAACTCTGGTCGCCATACAGCCCCTCGATGCCGGTAATCGCATAGCCCGGCAGCGGCTCGATGCCGGTCAACACCATGATGGGTTCCGACTCGCAAATGCTGGTGGACGATGAATACACCGGGTTGCAATTTTCGAGCGTCACCTGCACAATGGGCGGCTGGAGTTTTGTGGAAATTTTCTTCTGCGCCGGCTTTTGATCCACCAGCACCACATAAAAACCCTTGCAGCGATTGACATCCGCCTCTCGGCAGGGTTGTTGGTTAATCCATTTTTCGTAAATTTCCTTGCCGCAATCCACATAAATATCCCCCGGCGTGGGCATTCCCTCATGATCCACTTCGATGTAGCAAGCCACATCGTTTTCTCCCCAGCGCACCAGCCACCAAAAGTATTGGGTGTAATCCACCACTGTGACGGCGTAGCGGTCGGGACCGGGTGGCGAAGCGGCTTGGGACGACGCGGCAGCCCCTCGGGAGGGAGACGCGAAAACGCTTCCCGCCAGGACGAGGAGCAGGCTCCACGTCAGAAGCCTGGTCCTCCGCCGAATCCGAATCCCGTCATCCTGTTTCATATAGCAAGAGAGCCCGCTAGCATTATAGCGGACTCTCATCTCTTCGGGGAGTTTTTCGTTTGCTATTTGGTTACAGTTTTACGCTGGGCGGCGTCCAGTTCCTCGAGTATTTCGCGGTCGCGCTGGAGGTTGCGGCTGCGCAGGTAGAGACTGGCGGCGTATAAGCCCATGACGACGAATGCGATAACGAACCCGGCAATCATGTAGCCGGAGGTATTGGCGGTGGCGGTTTGAAATAACATCAGGTCTCCTTTGTTAGTCGTTGGTCATAAGTTGTTGGAAATTCTTGCGCGTACTCGGCGTTCTCTTACGCCGAGGAGGATGTGACACCTTCGGCAGACTACTTACATTGTCACCTTCAACTTCAACTGCTCAACCTGATCCTGCAATTCGCCCAGGCGGATGCGGTTCCAGTACAGGTCAATGAAGATGATGGTGAAGGCGAAGAGGGCAAAGAAGAACGCCACGCGCATATCGGCAGTCATGGCGAAACCGCCCTGGGCTTCGGCGTTGGCGCCGCCGATGACCACCGGGTGGATGGTGCGGAAGAGACGGATGGCAAAGAAGGTGATAGGAGCGCTCAACCCGCCGATGAGAGCATAGACCGCGCCGAAACGGGCGCGCCGTTCGGGGTCGTCAATGCCTTGGCGGAGCATGAAGTAGGCGATGTAGATGAGTTCGGTGATGGCGGCGGTGGTCAGACGCGGGTCCCACGTCCACCACGTGTTCCAGACGGGGCGCGCCCAAATGGTGCCAAGCACAATCGTCAGGAAGAAGAAGACCAGGCTGACCTCGATGGCGGCGACCTGGTAACGGTCCCATTTCAGGTTTTTGGTGACGAGGTAGGCGACGCTGAAAACTGCCGCCAGAATGAAGCCCATCAGCGCCGTCCACGCGGTGCCGATGTGAAAATAGAAGACGCGCTGCACATCTCCCATCACTCGTTCGGTGGGGGCGAAGAACAGGGCAAGGTAGGTGGAGATGCCCAGCACGATGATGGAGAGGACATCCAGAATGGTGAGCGTTAAGGGTTTGGATTGCATGGAAACTCCTTGATGAGATTTGCGATTTGCGATTTCCGATTTACGATTTGCGATTGATGGATGTTCTGCGGAGTTATTCCTCCACAACATTATCGAACACCATGAATGCGACAGCGATAAAGATAAGGTCGTAGGCGATGAGCAGGCTGAGCGGGGAGAGGATTTCCTCAAAGGGCAGCCCTTCGAGATACCCTCCGCTGGCTTTGACCGCCGACAGGATAACCGGTATCACCACCGGGAAGAGCAGGATGGGAAGCAGAATGTCGCGCGTCCGCGTTTGGACCGACATGGCGGAAAGCAGAGTCCCGACTCCGGCGTAGCCGATGGAACCAAGCAGGATGACCAGCAGCAATCCCGGCTGGAAGAGGTTGATGCTGTACAGCACGCTATAGACCGGCAGGACGATGACCTCCACAATGAGCATGAACGTCAGGTTGCTGATGACCTTGCCGAAGTAGATGGCGGAGCGATCCACCGGCGCGAGCAGCAGACCGTCCATGCAGCCGCGGTCTTTTTCGATTGCCATCGAGCGGTTGAGCCCCAGGGTGCCGGCAAAGGCAAAGGTTGCCCACAGCACACCCGAGGTCACGGACTGACGCGTTTTGATGTCCAGTTCGAGGGCGAAGTTGAAGATGAGGATGATGAGCAGGGAGAAGACCAGCATCGCCGAGAAGAGTTCGCGCGAACGAAATTCGGCTTGCAGGTCCTTCCACACCACGGCGGAGACGGCTTTGACGAAACTGCCCTGCAGCGGCTGTGAGGTGGGGCGCGGTTCGGTTTTGTTCATGCGGCAAGCGCCTCTTTGTAGAAGGAAAGCAGGTTGCTGTTTTGCAATTCTTCGTGCTTGGCAGAAGCCGCGATGACGCCCCGCGAGAGGATGTCGAAGCGGGTGGCGAGGTCTTCGGCGCGGGCGAGGTCGTGCGAGGTCATGACGACGGTGCGCCCTTTGGCGGCGACGGTCTTCAGCACTTCGTCCAGCATCGCGGAGGCGTCCTGGTCGAGCCCGGTATAGGGTTCGTCGAAGAGTATCACCTCGGGGTCGTGCAATACCGCCCGCCCAATGGCGAGACGCTGCTGCATACCGCGCGAAAAGGTGCGGACGAGGTCATGGCGGCGGTTTTCCAGCCCGACCATTTCAAGAACTTCGGTAATTCGGGCTTGGAAATTGGTGATGCCGTACATGCGCGCGTAGAAACGCAGGTTTTCCTCAGCGGTCAGATCGCCGTAGAGCAGGGGCAGGTGCGAGACCACACCCAGCCGGGCGCGGACGGCGGCGGCTTCGTGCGGCAGTTGATGCCCCGCCACCGTCACCTGACCCAGCGAGGGGCGTGAGAGCGAAGCGAGGATGCGCAGGAAGGTCGTCTTGCCGGCGCCGTTGGGTCCCAGCAGGGCGACGAATTCGCCCGGCTGAACCTCGAAATCCACGCCGCGCAGGACGGTTTTCAATCCAAAACGTTTGACCAGTTTTTTGACAGTAATCATGAATATTCACCCGTCATTGCGAGCGCAGCGTGGGGGAAGCAATCTACACACTGAGGGGATTGCCTCGGGCTGACGTCCTCGCAGCGGCATGGGTCACATTATTTCCTTCAAAATTTCTTTCAATTCGGCGCGGCGCTTCTGGTATGCCTCGTCCGAAATCTTTTTGGCGCGGTGCAGGTCGTCGAGGGCGATGATGGCGTCCATCACATCTTCGGAGGACTCGAATTCCTCCTCGTCGTCTTCTTCCTCTGCCTCCGCCTCATCATCCTCTTCCGTCCGTTTGCGGTCGCGCAAGTAGAGCCACGCGCCCGCCAGGATGAGCGCCACGCCCAGCCCGCCCGCACCGATGAGCAGGGTGGTGTTGCGTGTGGATGCGGTATCAGCGCTGGAGGCGGTCTTCGGCGCGCCGGAGAGGGTAAATTCGAGCATGCTGCCTGCCGGCAAGCCGCCTGCTGTGTATGCCTGATAGTTCATCCCCTGAATGTTCTGGGCGGCGTCTTTCGTGATGCCCTCTCCCTTGACCTCCATGCCTTCCGGCACGAAGATGCGCACGGTATCCACCGCCAGCGCCAGCGGCTGAGCGAGGGAAATTTCCTTGGCAGGCGTCACCGAGGAGAAGGCGAGCAAGCCATACGGCTGTTCGCTGGGCGGCATGGCAAAGCCATCGGCGGTGCCGATGAAGCGGGCGCTGTCCTGCATGGCTTCGTAGCCGAGTCCCTCCGCGCCGATGGGGAACTTCAGGAAGGGAATTTCCTGCTGGGAGCCCATTGAGACCGCAACGATTTTCTCGCTTGGGTTGCGGAAGGTGTACATCGCAAGGATTTGATACGCCGTCTGGTTTTCCGCACTCAGGAATATATTCAGTTCGTCCAGCGCCAGCACGGAGGTGTCGTCCGTAACCTCATACAACACCAACGGCGGCAGCTGCACGGAGGTCTGCCCTGCCTGCACGATGGCAAACTCGGAACTCAGTTCGATGCCGCCATAGGTCACCTCTGCCAGGAAGATGCGGTTTTCGGGCATTTCCACATTCTCGAAGGCAAACGTACCGTCGGATGCCACCGTGCCTTCGAGGGTGATCACTTCTTGGGTGCCGGCGTTGGGATTGGCGAAATCGTGTTCGTAGCCGCGCAGGGTGACGGTCATGCCTTCGGGGAGGTCGGCGCCGGTGCGGTTCTCGATGGAGCCGCTGACTGTGCCAAAACCTTCGATGACGACGGGCGTCGCTTCGGGCGTGACTGGAGCCTGGTCGGTCCCTTCGGGCGTTCCCTCGGCTGAGGGCGTACCTGCCTCAGCGGCGGCGAGAGTCAGGGTGGGCGGGACAGGCGTCGGCGCGGTTTGAACCGTCTGCGTCTGGGTGGTGTAAGTCAGCGAGCGGAGGTATTCCGCCACCGCCCACATTTCTTCATCGGAGAGATTTTCCCCAAAGGCGGGAATCTGCTCGTTGCCCAGCCGCACGATGCGCGCCAGCGCCACCGTGCTTAAGCCAGCCATGCGCGCCGGGTCTTTGAAGTAGTCGAGGGAGCAGTCGGCGCAGTTGGCTTCAAAGAGTTCTTTGCCTTTGGCAATTTCCTCTTCGGATGTGTGCATGGTCATGATGTAGGCGACCACGTCCCAGCGTTCCTGATCGTTGAGGCTGGTGAAGGGCGGCATGAAGCGTTCGAGCCGTCCGCGCGTGACGACGGTGTACCAGGCGGCGGGCGAGGCGGGGCGGGCAACTTCGGGCAGCGCAAAGGCAGGGACGGTGACGCCCAGTTGTATGCCGGAGGGACCATCGCCCATGCCGGTGGCGCCGTGACAGGCGGCACATTTTTCCATGTAGATGGCGGCGCCGTTGGCAGCGTTGGGCGTCTGCGGCGGGACGAGCACCAGCGTGGGCATGGGAGTCGGCGGGATGTAGCCGGGCGGCGGCGTCACGTCCTCGGCGAGGCTCATGTTGCAGGCGGCAAGGAGCGTGGTGAGCAGAAGAAGGGTGGCGATGCGTAATTTCATGAATGGGTATCCATATTAATGTCATCCTGGGCGCAGCGAAGGGTTTCTATAACTGGACTTATGCAAATTGCTTTCCCGTCCGCTATCGGCGCCAGTCTTCGCGAATTTTGAACGAGCTAGCGCAGATTAGCGAAGATTGGTGGATAAATTCAGGTTTTGTGTAAGTCAAGCATAAAAACCGCGGAGATTCTTCGCTTCGCTCAGAATGACAGGTTTAACTCAGCGACTTTCCGCACGAGGGACAGAATTTATCGGAGGCAAGCACGGGCTTACCGCACTTGGGGCAGAAGCCTGCAGATTTGGTTTTGCGGGCTTTGCGGCGGGCGGCAATCAGCGATTCGAGGTCGTCGTCCGTGAGTTCACGGGGTTGGGCAGATGCGTCGGCGCGGCGGGCGGCAACAGCTTTTTCGATGCGCGCTTCAACATCCGTCTCTCCTCTCCCATTGGAAGAGGGAGCGGAGGTAAGGGCAGAGAACGAATCGATTTTCCGCAGGATGTCTGCGCCTTTTTGCAGCAGGGCGGCGCGCTGGAGGGGGTAATCTTCTTCGGGGATTTTGCCCAGTTTGAAATCGAAGTCCAGTTCCTGCAGGGCGTTGACCACACGGTCGCGCTCGGCGAGCAGGGAGGAAAGTTCGTGTTCTTCCACCGTGACGCGGCGTCCGTGTCCTTCGAGCAGGGGGGAATACAAATACAAACCGACGAGGATGGCAATTCCGGAGGTGAGTAAAATGGCGGCGATTTCCATGCGTCCTCTATTCGGAGAGCAGCGGGTCTATGATGTTTTGGATTTGTTGGAGCGAGGTGAACGGTCCCACCTGCACATAGCGCAGGACGCCTTCGCGGTCAATGAAGTAAGTCTCCGGCACACCCTTGATGCGGAAGTATTGCGAGATGCGCGTGGCGAGGTCGGGTCCGTTGGGGAAGGTGATGCCGAACTTTTTCAGATACACGCGCGCTTGGGGTTCGGTATCCACGTAATCCACGCCGAGGAAAACCACCTCACCGGTTGGCTCATACTGTTCCCAGGCGCTCTGCAATTCGGCGGCTTCCTGCTCGCACGGCTTGCACCACGAAGCCCAGAAGTTGATGACCACTATCTTACCGCGCAACTCCGAAAGTTTCACCTCGCTGGCGCCCTGGTATTCGTAGCCGCTATACAAGGGCAGGGTGAAATCGTCCACGGCATGACCCGGCTGGATGGTTCCCTGCTGAGCGCGGTTCAGTCCCATTGCCACGATACCCAGCAGCCCCGCCAGAAACACCCAAATGATGACCTGTACCCAAAGGGGGACGCCTTTTCGCGCGGGCGCGATATTGGTTGATTCTGTCATCTGCATTACTTCCTTTTCTTCAATTCTTCTTCCATGCGGCGGATGTACTCATCCTGCGGGAACGCCTCCGCATCTTCCGTCGGGACGGCGGATTCGACCGCCAGCGGCTTGAGCCACATACGGAAGCCTCTAAAGAGCAGGAACGCGCCTGCCAGGAAGGCGAGCGCCGGCACGAGGTACGAAGCGAGGCGGTTGGGCGGCTCGCTCAGCACGCGTGCGCCGTAATACGTCACAAAGTATTGCTTGATTTCCTCTTCGCTCTTTCCCTCCGCCAACTGCTGACGGATCAATTCGCGCCACTGGCGGCACGCCTCGGTCGGACACACGTCCAGCGGGGTGCTTTCGCACACGGGGCAGTACAGATCCTTGGCGATTTTGTTCACCTCATCGTCGGTGGGCATGTCGTCCTGTGCGAGGGCGGTCATGACAAAGAGGAGCGAGACCGCCAGCGCAGCAAGGAGCGCCAATGGCAATGCGTAATTTCGTAATTTTGCTCTGTTCAACATGTCGTCTCTCATCAATTCCCATTCACTATTCACCACTTACCAACCGCCACCTAATCCGCCGCGCTGGCTTGGTGAGCGCGCTTCCCCGTGCGGACGGTCACGCGCTCCGCGTCCCTCTCGGGCCAGGCGGCAATGAGCACGCCCACAAAGAAGAGCAGGCTTCCCAGCCACAGCCAGTTGACCAGCGGGTTGACGAAGATTTTGAAGGTGGTGCTTTCCTGGTTGATGGGTTCCCAGTCAATCAGCAGAACGTACACCTCATCCTTGAGCGAAGCCAGTTGACCGGGGATGGTCATGGGCTGCTGGGTGTCGAAGTAGAAGTCCTTGCGCGGGTGCAGGTTGCCGAGCAGGTTGCCGTTGGCGTCGTACACTTCGACGACGGCGCGCGTATAGTTGACGCCCGCGCCGGGGTTATCCCACGATGCGACTTCCTTGTACTTGATGGTGTAACCGGAAAGTTCCAGCGAATCGCCGATGGCAATGGTCCCCTGTGTTTCCACCTGGAAGAGTTCGATGCCGAGAATGCCGATTGCCATCAGCATCATACTGATGTGAATGATGTATCCGCCATAGCGGCGGCGGTTGCGCCCGGTCAGGTTCCAGAAGGCAAGGAAGATATTCTCACCCTGGCTGCGCTGACGCGCCAGCGCGCCGCGTCCATACTCGTAGAGCGTGACAAGGATGACCAGCGCGATGAGGAAGAAGCCAACCAGCGCAATGACGTTTTGCGTGTAGGTGAAGGCGAGAATGGCAGTGATAATCCCTGCGCCGACGGCCGGTTTCCAAATGGCGCGCCCCAGCGTCTTGAGGGTGGAGTGCCCCCAGGCGGAGAGCGGCGCGATGCCCATCAGCAGCAGGAGGGCGGCAAACAGCGGGGATGTGGCGCGCTCATAGAACGGCGGTCCCACGGTCACTTTTTGACCGGTGAATAGTTCCGAAATCAGCGGGTAGATGACGCCCCAGAAGCAAATCACCAGGATGCCCATGAACAGCAGATTGTTGAACAGGAACAGCGCCTCGCGCGAGAGCATGGAGGTCATCTTCGTTTCGGACTTGAGCATGTCCCAGCGATAGAGGATGAGTCCAGCCGAAGTAATCAGCGTAATGCCGATGAAGGCGAAGAACGCCGGCCCGATGGCGCTCTGAGCAAAGGAATGCACGGAAGAAAGCACGCCGGAGCGCGTCAGGAACGTGCCGAAGATGACCAGGTCGTAGGTCAGGACGATGAGCAGCATGTTCCAGTATTTGAACAAGCCGCGCTTTTCCTGAATCATGACCGAGTGCAGAAAGGCGGTGCCGGTCAGCCAGGGCATAAACGCCGCAATCTCGACCGGGTCCCAGCCCCAGTAACCGCCCCAGCCCAGCACGTCGTATGCCCAGCGTCCGCCCAGCACAAGACCGGCGGAGAGGAACAGCCACGCCCACAACGTCCAGCGGCGGGTGATGCGAATCCAGCGGTCATCGGTGCGTCCGGTAATCAGCGCCGCCATGGCGAAGGCGTAGGGGATGACGAAGGAGACAAAGCCGAGATACAGCATGGGGGGGTGGATGATCATGCCCGGGTGGCGCAGAAGCGGGTTCAAGCCGCGCCCGTCGGAGGGGGTGAAGAGGATGCTGTTCGCCGGCTGAATGGTGTAGGCGGCAATATTTCCGTTGAAAGTCTGGTAGAGTTTGGCAAACGGATTCTCAAAGAAGACGTTCATGCCGATGAAGAACGCCATCGTCACGCCGCCCACCGCGATGACCCAGGGCAGGAACTCGCGGTCACGGTCCCATTTGCGCAGGGTGACCAGCGAGGTGAACGCCGCCATCAGCCACGACCAGAACAACAGCGACCCCGCCTGCCCGCCCCACCAGGCGGTCACTTTGAGGTAAAGGGGCATCGAGCGGCTGGTCACTTCGTACACAAACTGCACCTCGTAATGATCATTGACCAGCAGGTATATCAACATACCTGCGGCGAGCGTGAGCAGGGGCCACGTCAGCAGCATGGCGCGGCGGGCGCTTTCCACCAGAGGGGGATTCTTCTTCAACTCGCCGTAAACCGCCGCGTACACGCTGTAGAGCGCCGTTAAAAACGCTACGACTAAAACGCCATATCCGAAATCTGCAATCATAAAGTCTCCCGTCGAATGAAAACCCTAAAGGTTTCCACGACCTTTAGGGTTTGTTGATCTACTTGCTTGCCGCCTGCTCCGGCACAGCCTCTTCGTATTTGGTCGGGCATTTGAGCAGGAGTTCATCGGCGTAGAAGATGCCGTCCTCGCCAAGTTTGCCTGTCACGATTGCCTGCGCTTCATGGCGCAGCAGGTCGGGCTTGGGACCGACATAGACGATCTTGAGCCGTGAACGAGCCGGGTCGAGCACTGCCTGATGCAGCGCCTCCGCCAAGCCGCCTTCATCTTCGATCAAAGCCTGGTCGCCGGGGACGTGCGCCACCTCGAAGGTCAGCGTCAGAGTTTGCGGGTCGTATTGAATCGTCTCGCCGATGACCGCTCCGGAAACCCGCAGATTCCTGCCCACAATATCGGACCCTTTTGCCTTGAGTTCATCCACGGTCAGGAAATATTCTGAAGCCGACACAGTAGATGACCAGATAAGGAAAACCACGGCTGCCAAAATCAACAGGCCGCCGATAACAAACTTATTGACTTTCATAGAACGCCTCCAAGCGTACGGTCATGTGATTGTTAGGACTGTTATGTATTTTCACATGATGAGATTAATTACCTGTGAGAAGGGCTTACGATGAATGTCATAAAATCATCCCCCCTTTGGATTTATCAAGCATTACGTTTGAAAACAAAACGGCGGGCGAGCCCGCGCCTTTCCAGACGTTTCGCCCGCCCGCCGCCGTTTTCCGCTTCAAAGCCTACTCGTCTTCCTCTTCCTTTTTCCCGCCGAAGATGGCGTCAATGCGCGCCAGAATCTCGGGCGTCAGTTTCGGCGCAATTTCCGCCGCTTTCATGTTTTCGTGCACCTGCGCCACGCGGCTCGCACCAGTGATGACCGTGCTGACGAACGGATTCTTCAAACACCACGCAATGGACAACTGCGCCAGCGTACAGCCCAGTTCCTGGGCAATCGACTCCAGCGCCTGCACCTTTGCCAGCCTGGCTTTATCCGTCAGGCGTTCCTTCAGCCACTCGTAGCCTTTCAGCGCGGCGCGGCTGTCTTGTGGAATGCCTTTGAGATACTTGCCGCTCAACAGCCCCGAAGCCAGCGGACTCCACGTCGTGGCGCCATAGCCGTAATCGCGGTAGAAGCGTTCATACTCTCCCGAAAAACGATGGCGCTCGAACAGGTTATAGACCGGCTGTTCCGTCACCGGCTTGTGGAGGTGGTGTCGTTCCGCAACCTCGATTGCCTGCACAATCTCCGCCGCCGACCACTCCGACGTGCCCCAATACATTGCCTTGCCCCACTCGATGATGTTGTGCATCGCCCACACCGTCTCTTCGATGGGGGTGGTATGGTCTGGGCGGTGGCAGTACAACACGTCCACATACTCCAGTCCCAAGCGCTGCAGCGAACCGTTGATGCCCTCGATCAGCCGCTTGCGGTTGAGCGTGTTTTTCTCGTTGACGCCGTCGTGCAGACCCCAGTAGATTTTGGTCGTCACCAGATAACTGCCCCTGCGCCACTTCAACTTTTTGAGCGCCGACCCCATCACCTCTTCCGATCTGCCTCCTGCATACGCCTCGGCGTTATCGAAAAAATTCACCCCTGCGTCGTATGCCGCCGCCATCATCTCTGCCGCCGCATCCACATCTGCCTGGGTGTGAAACGTGACCCATGACCCAAACGACAACTCGCTGACGCGAATCCCCGTCCGCCCCAAATGACGATACTCCATTTTCTACCTCCGTGAATAGATGAGGACCTACGCATAATCGGCGTTCTCTAACGCCGCCTGTACCTCCAGCGCGTTAGAGAACGCGCTCTACGCAGGGTTTTGCGTAAGCCTTGGATGTGGAAACAATTATAATCTTCCCATGCGCCGCTTCCTCCTTATTTCAGCCTTCATCCTTTTGATGATTGCCTGCGCCCCTCAACCGACGGACTCCATCCCCCAGCCTCCTGACCTCCTCCCCTACCTTACCTCCACCCCCGTCACCCCGCTTCGGACTCCCCCCAGCCTGATCGCCCCCGAAACGCCTCTCCCCACGCCGACGCCTTTTCCCTACACCGTCCAGCAGGGCGAGACCATCAGCAGCATTGCCCTCAAATTCGGCATATCCGTTGACGAACTGCTCGCCGCCAACCCGCAGGTGAATCCCAGCATTATGTCCATCGGGACGGTGCTTCAAATCCCCAGCAAACCTCAAAACCTCTCCGGCGAAGCGACGCCCAGTCCGGCGCCCTTCACGGTGGAACAAGTGGAATGCTATCCCACTTCCAATCGGGGGATGTGGTGCTTCGTCCTCGCGCACAACGACTCGCCGGACTTCATGGAAAACATCAGCGCACAAATAACGCTGGTGGATTCCAATGGAGCGTTGATTGTCACACAAACCGCTCTCCTGCCGCTCAACATTCTGCCGCCAAACACCTCTCTGCCGCTGGCGGCGTACTTTCCTCCCGAAATTCCGCTGAATGCCGAGCCGCGCATCCAAGTGCTGACCGCCATCCGCCTGCTGCCCGGCGATACACGTTACCTGCCCGCCACGCTCCACGATACGCTTGTGGAGGTGGGGGCAGGCGGGCATTTTGCTCACGTCAGCGGGGAGGTGCGTTTGCCAGCCGAATCCATCCCTGCGGCGCAGGTGTGGGTGGCGGCGGTGGCTTATGACGAACAAGGGCGCGTGGTCGGAGTCCGCCGCTGGGAGGGAGGCGGGATTCAGCCAGGGGGGAGTCTTAGGTTCGAGATGACGGTGGCAAGCCTCGGCGGAGTGGTGAGGCGGGTGGAGTTTGCGGTGGAAGCGCGCCCCTAACCCCCACCCCCTCCGTCCCGCCAAGGCGGGACACATCCCCCAACATCCGACTGGGGTTCGTGGGATGTTGGAGGAGGCTGGGTGGGGGCGGTCTATTTTCCTTCCAGCCACATGTAACGCTCGATGGGGATATCTATCGGCGTCAGCACATAGCCTTTGACGTAGGGTTTGACCAGTTCAAAATTGAGGTAGTGGACGGTGAAGAGAGCGGCGGCGTCATCCACAATCATTTGCTCGGCTTGCTGATACATGGCGATCCGCTTCGTCACGTCTGGCTCGACGCGGGCGGCTTCGAGCAGGGCGTCGAGTTCGGGGTTGGAGTAGCCGCCGTTGTTTTGCGCGGAACCGCTGTGGAAGAGTACGTCGGCGAAGTTTTCAGGGTCGGGGTAATCGGCGCACCAGCCGCCGCTGAAGAGTTGACCGTGATTGTTGGAGTAAATCTGGTCGTAGTAGAAGTTCGGTTCGAGGTTTTCGATGGTGATGGTGACGCCGAGGTTTTTCTTCCACATATCCGCCATGGCGGCAACGTCGGGGCTGATGTCGCTGCCGATGCCGGCGTCGGTGAAGACGATGGGCGGCAGGTTCAGCCCGTATTTGGATTGTTTGAGGAGTTCGCGCGCCTGTTCGGGGTCGTAGGGCAAGCCGCGCAGGGAGATGTTGAAGCCGGGCAGTCCGGGCGGATATAAGCCGATGGCAGGCAGGGCGCGGTCGGGGAAGATGACCTCGATGAACTGCTGGCGGTTGAACGCCATGCTAAACGCCTTGCGGACGTTGGCGTCGTCGAAGGGCGGCTGGGTCGAGTCGAAGACGACGTAGCCGGTGCAGAGCGAGACGCCGGTACGCAGTTCGTTATGGAGCGGCTCGGTGGGGTCGGTGAAGCGTTCGATGGAGTACACGCCGGCGATGTCCACGTCGCCGGTTTCGTAGAGGCGCTGGCTGTCGCCGCTGTAGAGATTGACCACAATGTAGGGGATGGCTGGCGCGCCGAGGTAGAAGTCGGCGTTGGCTTGATAGACGATGCGCTCGAAGGGCTTCCACTCAATCAGGCGATAGGGTCCCGTGCCGTTGGGACGGCGATACCAGTCGTCGCCGCTTTCCACGTTTGCCTTGTCCACCACGAAGGCGGTGGGGTAGGTAAGTTTGAGGAGGAAGTATGGCTTGGGGGCGTCAATGGTCACTTGCAGGGTGTGATCGTCCAGCGCCTGAATACCGGCGATATGGTCTGCCTGCCCGGCGGCATATTCTTGAATGCCCACAATGTCGCCGAGGTAGGTGAGGGCGGTGTCGGAGGCGAGGGCGGGGCTGGCGGCGCGCTCCCACGAATAGACGACATCCTGCGCGGTGACGGGGCGCCCATCATGGAATTTGGCGTTTTGGCGCAGTTTGAAGGTGTAGGTCATGCCGTCGGCGCTCAACTCCCAACTTTCGGCGAGGTCGGGCGTCAGGTTCAATTGCGGGTCGAAGGAGACCAGCCCGCTGAAGACGCGCTTGTCGCCGGAGCCGTAAGTGGTGTGGGGGTCATACTGGCGCGGATTGGTGGATTCGCCTCCTTCCAGGACGAGTGCCTGATTCAACGGAACGTCGGTTTGCCACGCTGACGCATTTTTCTGCCACGCCGAGGCATCCTGCACGCTGACCGATGCAATGCTGGAAAGCAGGAGGGTCAAAACGATCAAGAGCATTAGGGTAGTCTTTTTATTCATGGCTGCCTCCTTTGCGCTTTTGGGCGCGGATGAAGATGCCGAGCGCGACAACAAAGAGGATGAGCAGGAGCACGCAGCACGCGCCCAGCAGGGCAAGCGTCAGCGCGAGGGGCGGTCCACTGCGGACGGGCGGAGATGGCTCTGAGGTTGGCTCGCCGAATGTGGAGGTCGGAACGGGTAGCGGTGTGGCGGCTTGTTGTGCCAGCGGCGCGCCGGAGATGGGGACGATGGTGGGGACGTAGGTAGGGGTAGGCTGCGCGGTCGGCTGGGCAGAGACCGTGCGCGGCTTGGCTTGAATCGCCGCCCGCCAGGCATCCTCCAGTCCTTCCACGTCGAAGCCATAGACTTGTCTGAGGGCATCGTCAATCACAGCGCCGTCGCGCAGGGAGGTGAGCAGGGCGGTCATCTTTGCCTGCCCGTAGGTTTCGATGAGGAATTTGACGATGCTGTACGACTGGCTGTAGGAGAGGTATGCCTTGCTCGGCACTTCAGAGAAACCGGCGCTCAACGAGCGGACGGAGAGCAGGGTGTCGTTTTTGATGGCGTCGTCGAGTTGTTTTTGGGAGGCGGAGTCCAAGCCGCCTTCGCTGTACACGGCAAGCCCCTCGTTGAGCCAGGTGGGAACGCCGCCCAGGCAGGAGAAGGTGAGATGTCCCACGAGGACGTGGGTGATTTCGTGGACGATGGCGTCGCGTCCCCAGTCCAGTTCGGATTCGGAGATGCCGAGGATAACGATGTCGTGGTCGGGAAATGCCTGCCCGCCCGTCCAGGAGGGTTCGTAGAGGATGGCGTCGCGCAGGTCGTTGGTGCTGGCGTAGATGTAGAGGTCAATGGGCGCTTCGGCGTCGAGACCGGCTTTGGTGCGGTTGAAGTCGAGTCCGGCTTTGGCGGCGTTAAGCAGTTCCTGCGCGAATGCCTGCGTGCCGGAATAATAATGAAGGTTGAGTTTATCGGCTTTGAGGGTTTTCCACTTGTGAACCGAATCGAGCCAGGTGACGGTCTGCTGGGCGGAAACGGACTCTTTGCCGGTCGAGTCGGTGTAGCGCCAGCGCCACCAGATGGTTGCGCCCGGTGGAAGGGAACCGCTCTGCCGCATTTCCCACGTCCATTCGACATTGACGGTTTTGTCGGGACGGAATTGCGGGAAGGCTTTGGCAATCACTTCACCGCAGGTCAACTGGTCTGTGCCGTATTCGAGGACGACGGAGGCAATATCGGCATCCGCGCTGATGGTGGCGCTGAAGGTGACGGCGATGGGAAAGTTAATGACGGCGCGGTCATTCGTCACGCCTGCCGGGGTGGAGGCAAAGGCAGGTCGCGGCAGGAGCAGGCTGGGGAGGAGAAGAAGCGTGAAAAGGGTGAGAATTCGTCTCATGATGGCTCTCCTGAGGTGGTTTCGGGTGAGTGTATCACGTTGCGGCGTCACCTTCCAGACTCGTTGGGTGGATGTCCCTTTGTTTGACGCATGTATACCTTGCAAGTATAATCTTTTTGTTCCTCCCAGTTTTGGGAGATTTTGTTGAGGCATCCATGGCTCTTCGCGGAAATTTACGAGATTTTACAATCACCCAACTGCTCAATTTGATTAACCTGGCGCGCAAGACCGGCACACTGGTTGTGGACGGTCCGAGCGAACAGGCGTTTCTTTCATTCCGCGAAGGGAAACTGGCATACGCGCGGGTGGGGCAGGAGGACGGGTCGCTGGCGACGGTGCTGCACAAGGCAAACCGGCTGACGGTGAATCAATATCGCGCCATTGTGGAGCGCGCCGGGCGCATCACGGACAAGGAACTCGGTTTGCTGCTGATTAACGCCGGCTACCTGACGCAGGAAGAGATCCTCGCCCACCTGCAAAGTTATTTTACGGGAATCGTGCGGCGTCTCTTCACATGGGTGGAGGGCTTCTTTCGCTTCGAGGCGGATATGCCGCCGCCCGCCGACCGCATCAACGTGCGGATTGACCTGGAAAACATCATCATCGAAGGCTCCCGTCAACTGCGTGAATGGGAACAACTCTCCGATGAAATTCCCAGCCTGGACATGGCGTTGAAGTTCACCGACCGCCCGCTGAAGAACGTAAACCTGAGCGTGGAGGAATGGCGGGTGGTATCGTTCATCAATCCCAAGAACACCATGCGGCAGATTGCGCAGACGAATAAAATGAACGACCTCGAAATCCGCAGAATTGTGTACGGCTTGCTGCAAGCGGGGCTGGTGGAAATCGTCCGCCCGGAGGGAGCGGTTGTTCCGCAAAGCCCAAAGATGTTCCCAACGCAGGTGAAGGAAGAACAAAAATCGCTGGTCAACAAATTGATCGGGCGTATCAAATCGCTTTAGAGAATGTTTTGAAATTCATTTTCCAACCACAGATGAACACAGATAAATTGGATTTAAGGACGATTTCATCACTTTTTTTCATCAAAATCAGCGTTCATTCGCGTTTATCTGTAGTACATCTCGATTGATAAAACACTCTCGGCGGAAGGATTGAGAAATCATGCAAACAGTCAAAATGGTTGTGACAGGTCCGTTCGGCGCCGGTAAAACCGAGTTCATCCAGTCGGTCAGCGAAATTGACGTCGTCTCGACCGAGCGCAAGATTTCCAACAAGGCGGAAGCGGCAGTCAAGGAAGCCACCACCGTCGCGATGGATTTTGGGCGCATCACAGTGGATGAAGACCTGGTGCTTTACCTGTTCGGCACGCCGGGACAAAAACGCTTCGATTTCATGTGGGAAATCCTTTCGGAAGGCATGTTGGGCTTCATCGTCATGGTGGACAGCACCCGCCCTGAAACCTTCCGCGAAGCGCGCTCGATTCTTGAAACTTTCCGCGCCTATGCTCCCACGCCTTACGTGGTCGCCGCGAACAAACAGGACAGGGAAGATGCCTGGGATATGGAAGACATGCGTCACGCCCTGCGGCTCGACGACAAGGTTAAATTCCTGCCCTGCGTCGCCACCGACAAAAGCACAGTGAAAACCGTTTTACTCGAATTGTTGTACAGTATCCTGGCTGAAATGGAATAGCGGAAATATCTTTCCGGCAGGCAGTTGTGTCATCCATTACCACCGATCAGGGCATTGTTCATTACGAAGTGTACGGGCGCGGTAAGCCCGTCATCCTCCTGCACGGCTGGCTGGGTTCATGGGGGTTGTGGCAGGAGACGATGAGTTTTCTGGGCAGGTACTACCGCACCTATGCCCTCGATTTTTGGGGGTTCGGCGAATCCGGCAAAAAGCGCGATACCTACGCCGTGCAGGATTTCGTCAGCCTGGTGGATCAATTCATGGAACAGTTGGGCATCGTGCGCGCGCCGCTGGTCGGTCACAGCATGGGCGGCACAGTCAGCCTCTCGGTTGCCATCCGTTACCCTCAGCGGGTCAGCAAGGTGGTGGTGGTGGGGTCGCCCATTGTCGGTTCCTCGCTGGCGTTCCCGCTGAAACTGGCGGGAATGCGCCCGATTGCCTTCCTGCTTTTCAACATGATGAGCGCCTTTCGTCTGGGCTTACGCATCGCCTCGCCGTTCATCTGCCGCGATGAACGCTTCGCCGACATGATGGACCGCGACCTTTCGCGCACGACCCTCGAATCCTTCCTGCTTTCGATTGCCTCGCTTCGCCGAACCGACCTGCGCCCCATGCTCGACCAAATCAAAGTTCCCGCCATGGGCATCTATGGCGACCGCGACAACATCGTCCATCCGAAGCAATGGCAGCCTATGCTGAAGGGCATCCCTCATGCGCAAATCGAGCGCTTTCCCCTTGCGGGGCATTTCCCCATGCTGGAAGAGCCGGAGACCTTTGCGCAAAAACTCAAAGCCTTTCTCGACCAGGAAGCGTCCCCCGCGCCTGCCGCCCAGTCTCAGCCCTCGCCTCTGAACACATCCGCCACTTCTGTTACACTCGCTCCATGACCGAACCTCAGGAATTCTTCTACCCCAACCGCATGGGAAGAATCATCCTCCTTTCCATGGAAGAGGTGATGGGCAAAAACGGGGTGCATGCCCTTTTGAAACTTGCCTCCCTGCATTCTCTTCTTGACCATTATCCCGCCGATACCGCAGAGCGAGCCTTTCCCTTTTCCACCGTCAGCAGTCTGAGCGCCACGCTGGAGCAGCTCTACGGTCCGCATGGCGGGCGCGGGCTGGCGCTGCGCATTGGACGTGCCTGCTTCAATCACGGAATCCGCCCCTATGGCGGGCAAATAGGTATTACCGAAACCGCCTTCCGTCTTTTGCCGCTGCCTGCCAAAATCAGCGCCGGCGCAAAAGCCTTTGCCGGCTTGTTCAACGCCTTCACCGACCAGAAGGTCCGCATCGAAGAGGACAACGGCGCCCTCTTGTGGCATATCGAACGGTGTCCCTTGTGTTGGGGGCGGCACACCCATGAGCCGGTCTGTCACCTGGCGGTGGGACTGCTTCAGGAAGCCCTCTACTGGCTGAGCGGCGGGAAAGTGTTCAACGTGGAAGAAAAGACCTGCATTGCGGCGGGGGATGATACCTGCACCATTGTGATTGACCAAACGCCAATCTTCTGATTGACCTCATCCCCCTTTTTGGATTTGCTCATGCTCAAAGCCCTCATCTTTGACTTCGACGGACTCATCCTCGATACCGAAACCCCCGAAGTGGATATTTGGACGCGCATCTACGCCGAACATGGATACGACTTCCCCTTCCATGACTGGGCGCAGACGGTGGGCGGATACGGCATCTCGAACTTCGACGCGGCGGAACATCTTGCGCTTCTTTCTCAGGGACGGCTGGATCCTGTTTCCCTGCGGGCTCGTCACCACTCTGAGAGTTCCGCCGTCATCGAGCGCTCCTCCGTTCTGCCCGGCGTGCTGGACATGATCCACGCCGCGAAACAACACGGACTCAAACTGGCAATCGCCTCCAGCTCGCGCCATCAATGGGTGGACGGGCACGCCAAACGCCTCGGCATCTTTGATCTCTTCGACCATATCGTCTGCGCGGACGACGTGGGGGTTGGCAGGACCAAGCCCAACCCGGATTTGTTTTTGTTGGCGTTGAATCGGTTACAAGTCCAGAACAACGAGGCGGTGGTCTTCGAGGATTCTCCAAACGGGGTGTTGGCGGCAAGGCGGGCGGGCATCTTTGTCGTGGCGGTTCTCAATCCGCTTACCGCCAGGCTGAAGGTTGAAGGGGCAAATGTGGTTGTGAAATCTTTCTCAGATTTACCTTTTCTGGAGCTGCTGGCTAAAGTACAATAATTGAGTTGATATTCGGAGGTTCCTTATGTCAACTCAAAAATTCAAATGGCAGACCCTGACTGCACAGTATGCCTTTCCTGATACGCGCCGCAGTGTGTGGCAGGTGGTGAATACGGTCATCCCGTTCTTTGTCCTTTGGTATCTCGCCTATCGAAGCCTGGCGGTGGGCTACTGGTTGACCCTTCTGCTGGCTGTTTTCGCGGCGGGATTCATGGTGCGAATCTTCATCATCTTTCACGATTGTTGTCACGGGGCGTTTTTTAAGAGCCCGGAGGCAAACAACAAACTTGGGATGATGTTGGGGGTGCTGGTGTGGACGCCTTTCCATGAATGGAAACATAATCATGCCATCCACCATGCGACGGCGGGCGACCTGGATCGCCGCGGCGTGGGCGATGTGTACACGATGACGGTGGATGAGTACCTGGCAGCGCCCTGGCACAAAAAAGCAGCCTACCGCATCATGCGCAATCCGCTCATTATGTTCACGATAGGTTCATTCCTGGTGTTTACCGTCTTCCATCGTTTCTGGGGACCGCGGGCGGGTAAACGCGAGAAGTACAGCGTGCTCTGGACGAACCTGGCGCTGGCTGTGGTGGTGGGCGGACTGATGGCGCTGATCGGCTGGAAAGAATTTCTGCTGGTGGAGGTGCCCGTCCTGTTGGTTGCCACTTCAACGGGGGTGTGGCTGTTTTATGTGCAGCACAACTTTGAGTCAACCTATTGGGAACGCCACGCAAACTGGGACTTCTTCCGCGCAGCCATGGAGGGCAGTTCGTTCTACAAACTGCCGAAAGTTCTGCAGTGGTTTACGGGCAACATTGGTTTTCATCACATCCACCACCTCAGCCCGAAAATCCCCAATTACAAACTGGAGCAGTGCTACAACGATAATCCCGAGCTGCAGGTGCCGCCGTTGACGTTCCGCAAGAGTTTGAGGTCGCTGTTCCTCCGTCTGTGGGATGAAAAAGAGCGCAAGATGGTGGGATGGAGCGCCTTGAAGAAATACAAGTCACAGCCTGCCGGGGCGTAGAGGTGTGCTGGTAGAATAGGCGGGTAAATTATCAGCATTGACTCTCAGGATGGAATTCATGGAATTTAACGACTACCAAACCAAATCGCGCAAGACGGCAGGGTATCCCGCCATCGGGCACCCTGTGATTTACCCTGTGTTAGGTCTAGCCAATGAAGCCGGCGAAGTGGCAGGCAAAGTCAAAAAGGTGTTCCGCGACAAGGACGGTCACATCAACGAGGAGACGCGCCAGGCGCTCAAAGCCGAACTCGGCGATGTGTTGTGGTATCTCGCGCAGGTCGCCGCCGAATTGGATTTGTCACTCGACGAGATTGCTGAATACAATATCGCCAAGTTATACGATCGTTTGGAGCGGGGAAAAATTCGAGGGGATGGGGATAATAGGTAGTCTGATAGTCTGATAGTCTGATAGTCCGATAGTCTCATAGTCGAATAGTTCAATTTGACTATGAGACTATTCGACTCCCTGACTATTCGACTCTCTGACTATTTGACTCTTTTCCCATAATCACATAACTTCACGAGCGGGCACTTCTCACACATGGCTTTGCGGGCGGTGCAGATTTCGCGTCCCAGGCGAATGAGGTTCAGGTGCGCGGCGTAGTATGTTTCGGGAGGAAACAAAGCCTCCAGATGAGGATGCGCCTGTTCGACGGTCATCCGCTGCGGGCGGAGTCCGAGGCGTCCCGTCACGCGGTAGATGTGGGTATCCACAGGGAAGGCGGGTTTGTTCAGCGAAAAGCACAGCACGATGGCGGCGGTCTTCGGTCCCACGCCGTTGAATTGGGTCAGCCAGGCGCGGGCGTCTTCCACGCTCATTTCGGACAGGAAAGACAAATCCAGATTGCCGCGTTCTTTTGTGATGGCTTTCAACACCTGCTGAATGCGCGGACCTTTTTGGTTTGCCAGCCCGGCGGGTCGAATGACTTCGATGACGTCCTTTTCCTTTGCATCGCGCACCGCCTCCCATGTGGGAAATTTGGCGCGCAGGGCGTCGAAGGCGCGGTCGCGGTTGAGGTCGTTGGTATTCTGCGAAAGGATGGTGGAGACCAGTTCGTCGAGCGCGGGCAGAGGGTTGCGCCAGGTGGGTTCGCCGTAGAAGGCGAGCAGGGTTTCGTGAATCTTGAGGGCGCGTTGTGCAAGGCGGTTCATGCGTAGCCAGCCTCCTTGATGAGACGAATCGTGCGGTTTACCACCTCGCGGTGCTTTTCAGGGATCAGCCTGTCGAACATCGTCACAGTGAGGCGGTACAGCATCAGCGCCGCCGCGCCGCGTGTTTGATATTGGGAAGAGGTGGAATCCATCCCCCATGCCGAACGAAAGGCGCTGACCCATTTCGTATCGCGTCCCACCGCATCCTGAATCAAATCGAAATAGCGATTCTCACTGACAATCAGGATGCCGCGTTGAACCGCCACCGCTTCGAGCATGTTTTTCACCAATCCCCATGTGGCATAAAGCACGGTGGACTCATGCCCCACCGCAAGACCGTTCAATATTTTGTGGACTTCCTCGGCGCTGCCCGTCACCTCTTCCGCCGCAAACTCATCTGCGGCAGGCTGGAGGGGCGACCAATCGAAATTCTGCGCCAGGGTCTGTAATTCTGCCAGCGAACCATCCCTGTCAAGGACAATCTGCATACCCCGCAACCCCGGCACCGCCCAGATGGCGCGGCGCGGGTTGCTCAATGCCGCCTTTTCGTCTTCCAGCAGGATATATTTCAGGCTGACCAGTTTCCCTCCCCAATAGCGCAGGGTGTAGCGGTCATATTCGCGCTCTGGCAGTATGCGGACAAAAATATCGAAATCCACGTCGCTGTATTTCGCTTCCTGCCCGCGTGCGAAACTGCCGACCACGCTAACACCAATTACATCGGGCGAGTCTATTTTTTCAAGGACAGATTGAATGAAAGGGTCTGATAGGGTCATGTTACTTATTTTTCCACTCTTCCATTTTCCACCCTCCACACTTCAGCCTTTTGCACAAAGCCCGGCTCGAAGAGATTCAAATCGGTCGTTGTGAACAGCGCCTGCTCGCTGCCGCCTATATACTTTAGCAAATCGGCGCGGCGCTGCAGGTCGAGTTCCGCCATCACTTCATCGAGCAGGATGACGGGCCACTCGCCGGAGCGTTCCTTCAGCCAGTTTACTTCCGCGAGTTTGAGCGAAAGCAGCGCCGTGCGAATCTGTCCGCGCGAGCCGTAATCGCCGAGGTCGAAATCGTTGGCGAGGAAGCGCAGTTCGTCGCGGTGCGGACCGATGGTGGTCACGCCGCGCGCAATCTCCTCATTCCGCAGTTCCCTCAGGCGGGCGCGGAAGCCGCGTTGAATTTCGTCGAGTTCGAGGTGCGAGCGATCTACTACGGTGTTCATGCGCAATCCCAACTGTCCATTCGGTTTGGGGAGGGGGTCGTAGGCAGGTTCATAAGAGAGGCGCAGGATTTCAGTTCCGTGAGTCAGTTCGTGATGAACGCGCGCGGCGAGATGTTCGATGCGCTGAACGGCGCCGATGCGCCACAGGATGAGTTGCGCCCCCAGGCGGCTCAACGCTTCATCCCAGACCTCCAACTGGTCGCGGTTTCCTCCATTTTCCCCCAACGCCTTGAGCAGCGCATTGCGCTGCGTGAGCGCCTGGTTGTATTCGCTCAGCACACGCGCATACGCCGGCGCCGACTGCGCCAGCGCGAGGTTGAGATAACGGCGGCGGTCTTCGGGCGATCCTTCGATGATTTGCGACATTTGCGGCGCAAAGATGACCGCGTTGAACTGACCGACTACATCGCCGGCGGGTTTCTTCACGCCGTCGAGCAGAATCTCCTTGCGCAGGCGCTGACCGTTCAACACGCCGACCGGTTCGAGGATGAGCCGCACTTCGAGGCGGCGCTTGCGTCTCTCGCGTTGAAATTCCGCCACCAGGCGCGTGACGGTGAGCGCGCCTTTCTTCGCCTCTTCCACATTGACGATTTGGCGGTCGGCGTGGGTTTGAAAGGAAGTGAATGCCGCCAGAAAATAAATGGCTTCGAGCAGCGTGGTCTTTCCCTGTGCGTTGCCGCCCGTCAGCAAAAGCACACCCTGCGGCAGGTCAATATCCAGGCGGGTGAATTTGCGGAAGTTGGTGAGGGAGAGGTGTTTGAGGTACACGGAGTTCAGATTTACGGTTGAAATGTAAGCAGGTACACAGGTAAACAGGTACACAGGTAAACAAGTACACAGGTAAATAGGTACACAGGTAAATAGGTACACAGGTAAACAAGTACACAGGTAGACACGCACACAAGTTCGAGCGAAACGTGTGTACGTGTCTACTTGTGTACTTGATACTACAACATCATCTCCAACCCGATCTCATCGCGCGTGGACGTCCATCAGACGCGGTCTTCTTCCTCTTCGGGCGTTTGCGGCTGCCAGACGCGCACGGCGCGGTCGGGGAACAGGACGCCGTTCAGATGGTCAATCTCGTGCTGGAAGATGCGCGCCAGCCAGCCCTTGGCTTTGATTTTCATCGGCTTGCCGTGACGGTTCAACCCGCGCACATGCACCTCGGCATGCCGTTCCACCTCGCCGAGCAAGCCGGGGATGGAAAGGCAGCCCTCCACGCCCATCAAGGTCTCTGCGGAGGCTTTGACGATTTCAGGATTGATGACCGCCCAAACCTTCTTGGGAGCGTCTTCGTTTTCTTCGTCTTCTTCGCGTTCGTAATATTCGACCACGATCAGGCGTTCCGAAAGACCGATCTGCGGCGCGGCAAGACCGACGCCCGGCGCTTCACGCATGGTCTCCACCATGTCGTCAATCAGCGTTTGGAGGTCTTTATCGAATTTGGTGACGGGACGGGCTTTTCGCCGCAGGACGGGATCGGGCAGGGTGACAATCTTGCGAAGGGTCATTCTTTCGTTACCTTTATTCTTTGGATAATTGACCTCTTGCATAAGTCAACCGACGTTGGAGAACGTCTCTTACGCAAAGGCGTATTGTGCGCTCTCTAGCGCACGTTTGCAAGAAGCCTAATGACGCCGAATTTTACTCCGGTTTTGTGTTGCGGCGTTCCTCTTCCTTGAAAGTCTCCGCATTGCGGTGATAGGTGGCGAGCCACTCTGCCATACGTTCGCGCTCTGCGGCGACTTTGGCGGCGGCTTGAGCGGCGGAACGCGCCATGCGGCGGCGGTCAATATCCGATTGCACGGCGGCGGGGTCTATCACATCTTCAAAGGCGAGTTTGGTCCCGCCGACGGTGATATAGACGGTGCCATAGTTGAACAGATTGCCGAGAATGCCTTTGCGGATGTAATTCGTCCCCAGAATGCTTTCCAATTGGGCGGCATTGCGCGACTCGGTGCCGAAGGGCTTGCGGTCTATGTCAATGATTTGTTCGTTGGTGACTTCGTATTTGTCGTTGCTCCAGTCTATGATTTCGTAAACGAGCCAGGCGGCAAACGGGAAGAAGGAAAGGAAGAACACCACCAGCCAGGTATCGGGCGTCCAGCGGTCGGGGTGGGGAAACAGAGGCAGAGCAGGATTGAAGATGATTCGAAAGAGACGGAAGAGGAAAGCCAGCAGCAAAACGAGCGTGCCGGCAAACGGCGCCCACGCCTGAAAAATGAGCACCACCCAATGCTTGCGATAGATCACATGGTCGCCGAATTCGTAACGCAGTTTGAGCGTGTTGGCGCCAAGCAGACGGAGGAAGGCGCTGGCTGTCCGCGGTTTGGAGGGAGCGGCGGCTGGGGTCGGGGCGGCAGGTTTCGGCGTAGACGGAAGCGGCAGTCCCAGATGTTTGCGGATGGCGTTCTTCATCGCTTCCTTTTCGAGGCTTACGGCTTGCGCCTTGGTGCGGTTCCAGTATTCCTCGATCATGTGCTGTGCCTGTTCGGGATGGCTGACGTTGCTGAAAACGATTTTGCCGACGAAGGTGCGAATGACGACATTGCCAAAATCGAGGATGCGCCCTGTTTGGGTGGTTTCCACGCCCACCGAAAGGATGGTGCTGAGCGGCGATTCCTGACGGCTGTCGTAGATGCCAACGACTTTTTCAAGCCAGACCACGCGCTGGTTGGTGACGATGTAGTAGTCGTTGCCCCAGTCCACGATGTTCCAGGCAATCCAGCCAATGGAGAAAAGCAGGGCAAGGGTGGCGGCAAACGCTACAATGAAAGAATCGACAATCGCTATATGGGCGTAAAACAAAACCAGCGGCAGCCCCAGCGAGAGTACAGGCAGGGTGAGTTTTTGATACAAGATAATGGGGTGCTTGCGCGCCAGGAAATAAATCACCTCATCCTCTCGCAGCCATTTGAACTGGAGTGTGCGCGCCAGTTTGCGGCTGCGCACTGCCACGTCCAGGTTGAGCCGCAATAGGGCAGAGCGTTTGTACAGGCTCTCGAAGTTTTCGCGGGATAACACCAAAAGAAGGGTGTCGCTGGTGGCAGTGACGGTGCCGGAACGTTTGCGGCGGTGAATCAACCCCATCTCACCGAAATAGTCGTTGGCGACCAGCACTGCCAGCTGAATTTCTTTCCGCTCGTGCTTGCGGACGATGCGGACGCTCCCCTTGTAAATCATGTAAAAGTAGTCCGACTTGCCGCCCTGCTGGAAGATCACCTGCCCGCTGGCGTACGAAACCTCCTCCAACTGGCTGGCGATGGTTTCGAGTTCGCTTTCGTCCAAGCCATAAAAAAGGTGGATTTTTCTGAGAAAGGCAACGCGGGCGGGGATTTCGATCACGGTTTGATTCTATCAAATTTCGCGCACGATGGCGCAGCCATAAGCGGGCGTTTCGGGAAGAGCGGGCAGACGTCCCTCCAGCAAAGCCTCCACCGCCTCTTCGAGGTAAAACCGCGTCGCTGTGCGGTGTCGAAAAGTGACGTCGTCCACTGCGCCGCGATAGCGCAGGATGCCCTGCCGGTCCACGACGAAGACATGCGGAGTAGCGACCGCCTCATAGAGGTCCGCCACGACATGCTCCGCATCTCTCAGGACCCTGGGCAGGCGGCGGCTTCGAGCGGCTTCTTCTAACGCCTGAAGCGATTCGTTCCGATTCGAGGCGATGGGCAGCAGTTCCACCTCTCCTCCCCACTGCACGAGAGATGCCATCAGCGAGCGGTCGGCGCGTTCCGAATGCGGGCATTCCGCCGACCAGAAATTGACGATGACAATCTTGCCGCGATAATCGCTCAATCGGTGCGGACGTCCGTGCAAATCGGGTAATTCAAAATCAGGCGCGGGTTGGTTGATTTGCATGACTGGGATTATAGCCGCAACTTTTGTTCCACTGGTGAATCCGTTTTCCTGGATTCGCACGGAAAAAGCTAAACAATCCGTGTAATCCGTGTACAAAAGGTTTTTGACCACAGCGATTTCCAATGAGCCTGAAGGTTTTGGTCAAAATTTCTTTATCGTACACAGAAACCCTAAAGGTCTGCTTTCCCTTCGTGAATTTGAGAATTTCCCAAAAGACCTTTAGGGTTTTTCACGAGAGAAATGTACGGTAGAGAGGTCAAAATCAAGATCAAACCCAAGGAACCTTCGGGACGTTTTGCGTAAGGTGAGTTAAAAACTTTGTGCCCTTCGTGGAAGAAAAGTTTTTTTTCAGTGCAGTCACTGGCGCTTCTGGTACAATCCGCCGCATGAAAAAATGGCAATTTTGGCTTGGGGCGCTGATCAGCGTCCTATTTTTATGGCTTGCCCTGCGAGGGCTGCATTTGGGTGATTTTTGGAGCGTGGTGACCAAAGCCAACTACCTGTGGATTCTGCCCGGCGTTGCCGTGTATTTCATCGGCGTTTGGGTGCGGGCGTGGAGGTGGCATTACCTGTTGGCGCCCATCAAAAAGATACCCACAAAGACCATGTTCCCTGTGACCGCCATCGGCTACATGGGCAATAACGTCTATCCGGCGCGCGCCGGTGAGGTGCTGCGGGCGGTCATCCTCAAGCGGCGGGAGGGGGTGTCGGTTTCGGCTTCGCTGGCGACCATCATCGTCGAGCGTATCTTTGACGGCGTGGTGATGCTGGCATTCGTCTTCGTCAACCTGCCCGAACTGGCAAAGTTGACGGGGTCTTCCGGCTTTGTGGGCAACATTCAGCAGGCGGCAGTGATTGGCACGGGCGTCTTTTTGGGAGCGCTGGTGGTCTTTCTCCTCGCCGCCATGTTCCCGCACCGCACGGCAAAGAGCGGCAGATGGGTCATCGAACATATCCTGCCGCGGCGTTTCCATGAGCGGGTGATCCGCCTGATGGACAAATTCCTCGGCGGGTTGGAGTCGCTGCGCTCGCCGTTCAACGTGTTGATGGTCTTTTTCACTTCGATCATCATCTGGCTGTTGGAGACGGGGAAATACTGGTTTGTGATGCACGCTTTCGACTTCAGCGTATCGTTCTTCGCGCTGATGCTGATGAACGGTATTGTCAACCTGGCAACGACCATCCCCTCCGCGCCGGGCTACATCGGCACATTCGACGCGCCCGGCATTGCCGTTCTCACCGCCTATGGCGTGGAACAGGCGGTGGCGGCTGGCTACACCCTCGTCCTGCATGTCGCTTTGTGGCTGCCAATCACCCTGCTGGGTGCGTATTACCTGGCGCGGGAGGGAATCCGCTGGAGCGACGACATCCGCAAGGAGTTGGGAGAGCAGGCTCAAGGTCAAGAGTGAGGCGAGGTGGAAGCGGCTTGCGTTATACTTGAGTAATCACCGCTCGAGTTTCGACCATCTGCGGAAGGCAAGGTGTCCCCATGTCTCAGTCTGAAGGACAACCGAGCAGGAAAATGAGGACGCTCATCGCTGATGACGTTCAGGAGACGCGCCGCAACACCCGCCTGATGCTGGCAACCATGGACGATGTGGAGGTGGTTGCCATTGCCTCCAACGGCGTGCAAGCCGTGCAACTGGCGAAGGAGCATCGCCCCGATATAGTTTTGCTCGACATCAACATGCCTGAAATGGACGGGCTGACCGCTTACAAGGAGATTCTGAAGGCTCGCCCCGACACGGGATGCATCATCATCTCCGCCGAAAAAGACCCGGCAACACTGCGCGCCGCCATGTCCCTTGGTGTGCAGGAATATCTCATCAAGCCGTTTACGGTGGATGAGTTGGAAGCCGCCATTCAGCGGGTGCGGGAGCGGCTGACGCAGGTGCGCCTGCAATTGAGGCAGACGGCTCAACTTCAACGCCAGCGCGAAGCCTATCTTTTGCGGTTGGCGGCGGAGTATGCCAAGTCCCGCCGCACGGACGACCCGGCAATGGAGGTCTTCGAGCAATTGGCGGAGAATCCCTACTGTGAGATACGCTGGCTGCAACACCTGGCGATGATTTATGTGGTGCGGCAAAAGTGGGAGCGGTTGAAAATCCTTGCCGAAAAAATTGAGAAGAGAAGTAAATAACTCACCTTACGCGGTAGCGCGAGATTTATCTCGCGTTTTTGGGCGACATGAATATCGCCCTACGAAGAAATTGCGTAAGGTGAGTAAATAACTCATTGTTGGAGTTTCTTTCAATGAAGACAGCCATCATCGGCGCCGGGTTTGGCGGCATGGCAGCCGCGTATGATTTACGAAAAGCGGGTCACGATGTGACCATTTTTGAATCTGCTGATTATGTCGGCGGGCTGGCAAGCGGATTCAAGGAGCCGCACTGGGACTGGTCGGTGGAAAAGTTCTACCATCACTGGTTTCAAACCGACAAGCACATGCTTGGTTTGATCGAAGAGCTGGGCTGGATGGACAAAGTCATCTTCCCTCGTCCGTTGACGGTGATGTATCACGACGGGAAGTTCTACCCCTTCGATTCGATTCTCAAGGCGCTTCTCTTTCCCGGACTGGGGTTTGGTCTGAACAAAATCCGCTTTGGTCTTGTCGGACTCTTTCTCCGCCTGACGAACGACTGGCGGTCGCTGGAGAAGGTCACGGCAGACGAGTGGATGACGAAGTGGGCTGGGAAGCAGGTCTATGAGCAGATGTGGAAGCCGCTGCTGGTCGGCAAGTTCGGTCCGTTTTATAAAGAGGTCAACATGGCGTGGATGTGGGCGCGCATCAAGGCGCGCACGACGCGGCTGGGCACATTCGATGGAGGCTTTCAGCGCTTTGCGGATATGTTCGCGGAGCGATTGCGCGGGATGGGTGTGGAGATTCGGCTGGGGGTGAGGGTCGAATCGATTCAACGGGAACAGGCTCAATGGTCGGTGCGAAGCGAGGGAAAGTCCGAAGCGTTCGATCGGGTTTTGGTCACCACGTCTCCGAATCTGATGGCGAAACTATGTCCCGATCTGCCGGCAGATTATTTACGCGGTCTGCTTGAGTTGAAGTCCATGGGGGCGGTGGTGATGGTGCTGTCGCTCAAACATCAGTTGTCAAGGGAAGGTTATTACTGGTACAACCTGCCCAAGGAGGCGGGCTATCCGTTTTTGGCGCTGGTGGAGCATACGAATTTTGTTTCAGCGGAGCATTTCGGCGGCGACCATATTGTGTACGCGGGCGATTATTTGGAATTGGGTCACGAGTATTTTGCGTTGAGCGATGAGGATCTGCTGGAGCGTTTTCTGCCCGCGCTGAAAAAAATCAACCCCGCCTTCGAGCGGGATTGGGTGAAGAAGGTTTGGGTGAACAAAACGAATTACGCCCAACCTGTGCCGCTGGTGAATCATTCGAGAAATATTCCCGCCGTTCAAACGCCGATTGCAGGCTTGTATTTCGCTTCGATGAGCCAGGTCTATCCGTGGGATCGCGGGACGAACTTTGCGGTGGAGATTGGGCGGCGCGCGGCAAGGTTGATGATGGGAGAGTTGGAGTAAATCCAACACGTCCCGAAGGTTTTATGAATGCCCTCGGGACGTTTCTTTGTTTTACCGCTTTTCAAACCACATGCGGGCGAACAGGTTTTCCTTGCGGATAATCTGGTGATACAACGCCGCGCCGATGTGCAGCGCAATGAGCAGGACGAGCAGGGTTGAAAACAGTCCATGACCGAGGCGCGAGGGGTAGGCGAAGAAATCCGGGTAGGGAGTTTCGCCGTTGAAGACGGCGGGCAGATCCGCCTGCTGGAACATCCCCAGTCCGCTGACCGCCATGCCAATCAGCAGAACGTAGAGCAGGAAGTGCACTGCCCGCGCGGCGAAGTTGAGGAAGGCATTGCCGGCATCGGCAGGGGCGGGGCGTTTGGTGGTGAAGAGCAAAGTCAAGCGGACGATCAGCAGAACGGTGATGAATGCGCCCACGTACGCATGAATCTGCAGCATGGACGGTTTCTGCGGGTCATCAGCCGGCACGCTGGGGAGGATAAACTTCCCCATGCCGAGCATTGCAACAACAAGCAGGAACATCAACCAGTGGACGGCAACGTGGATGGGGTGATAACGGGCGGGAGCGGTTTCTGTGGTCATTTTCTCCTCCAAATGGCAAATGGGTTTGCCGGGTTTGACGACATAGGCGGCGGCTATTCTTACGCCGCGAGCATGAAAAAACGCCGCGCTCATCTCTAGGTGAACGGAGCAGGTTGGAGTAAAATGAATTCATCATGTTTGCCCCCGCCGGAAGCGGCGGGTACCTGAATCTCAAGGAGACTATCTCATGTATCACACGCTTATCATTGTTGGCAACGTGGGGAAGGACCCCGAAATGCGTTACACGCCCTCCGGGCAGGCTGTCACATCCTTTTCCGTTGCTAGTAACCGTCAATATACTGCCGGCAACGGGGAACAGGTGAAAGAAACAACCTGGTTTCGGGTGACCACGTGGGGGAAACAGGCTGAAATCTGCAACCAGTATGTCAAGAAAGGAATGAAGGTTCTGGTGGAGGGACGCTTAACCCCCGATAAAACCACCGGCGGACCGCGCGTGTGGACCAAGCAGGATGGCACCGCCGGCGCATCCTTCGAAGTGACTGCCAACACGGTTCGCTTCTTATCCTCGCGCACCGAAAGCGGCGATGCTCCCATCCAGGGCGGCGGCTTCGAGATGGCTGAAATGCCGCCCGAAGACGACATCCCCTTCTAAGCCTGCTATGCACAGGTCTAATGAAACAGGGATGTCCTGTTTGATTAGACCTGTTTTTTACGGATCGTCCCATGACCACTCCATCCCCCCAACCCCCGCCGCCGGGTCCGCGCTTGGAAATTCCCGAAGGACTCAAACCGCTCTACACCAACCTGGCGCGGATTGCCCACTCCCCCGCCGACATCGTCATAGACTTTGCCCAAATCCTGCCGGGCGATGCCAAAGCCGCTGTGCAGGCGCGCATCCTCATGTCTCCGCTCAGCGCCAAACTGCTCCTGCGCGCCCTGCAGGAAAACCTGGCGCGTTACGAAGCCGCCTTTGGTGAAATCACCGTTCCGCACGCCAGCACGTTGGCAGATAATCTCTTCAAGGGCATTCAGCCGCCCGAACCTCCCAAAGAATAGCAAAGGTCATCATGTATAAACTTGAAAAAATCGCCGAACAAATCCGTCAGAGCCTTGAGCAGCGCAACTCCATCCGCGAAGAGGCGCTCAAGCAGGCACGCCAGTTGACTCGCGCCTGTTCGCTTGCCATCCGCGCTGTGCATCGCAACGAATTCGATGTCATGGAAGACTGCCTGGCGGAAGCGCAAACGCTTGCCGACAAACTGCGGAACGGACTGCGGGATTACCCGGACCTGTACTACGCCGGCTACTCGCAGGATGCCCTCAAGGAATACGTCGAAGCCAACGTGACCTGCGCCCTGATCCAAAACCAGGCGCTTCAAACTCCCGAAGACCTGGGGGTGGAATACACCACCTATCTCAACGGTCTGGCTGAAGTCGTCGGCGAATTGCGCCGCCGCATTCTCGATATTCTCCGTTCAGGGTACTCGCAAGAAGCGGAGCGCCTGCTCAGCCACATGGACGACATCTACTCCGTGCTGGTCACCATGGATTACCCGGATGCCATCACCAACGGTCTGCGCCGGCAAACCGATAACGTGCGCGGCATCATCGAGAAAACCCGCGGCGACGTTACCTTCAGCCTGCGCGGCGAAGACCTGACCCAAGCCATCAGCCGCCTGGAAAGGCAATTGAGCACCAACCACATTGAAGTTGAGGAAAGAAGCGGGGTAGCCTTTCACGTAAACGACGAAGAGTAAGCAGGAACATGGCGCGCGGCGGCCGCAAATATCCACTCATCGTCTATCGCCATCTGCTCAACCGTTGGTGGACGCCAATGGTTGCCATTGGATTGGTGATGGTTTTGCTGGCGTATGGCGAATATGCCGACCCTGTGGGAAGAATTTTGAAGCGCTGGCAATTCCTCGCCGTCGTTGGTGTTCTGGCAATCCTGACGGGCATCTTCTTTCTGGTCATTCGGCAGATTGCCTACGTCCAACCGTTTCGAGGTCATCTCAAAGTCGTCACGCCGTTCCTGCGTTTCAACATTTCTTACAAACGCATCCTCAAAACCACCACTGTCGAGATGCGCCAACTTTTTCCGCCCCGCAGCATGTCTGGCTGGATGCGGGACATCTTCGAGCCGCTCGCCCCTCAAACCGCGCTCGTCCTCGAGCTGAAGTCGCATCCCTTGCCGCCCTGGGCGCTGCGCCTGTTCCTCTCGCGTTTTTTCTTCAAAGACAAAACGCCTCACCTGGTTTTGCTGGTAAAAGACTGGATGGGGCTAAGTACAGAGATTGACAGTTTTCGCACGGCAGATGGCGCCCTGCCCAAGCCCGAGGAGGGACGCAGGCGGGACACCCTGCTTTCGAGATTGCCCAAAAAATGAACATCTATTTTGCCTGTTCCATTACCGGCGGACGCGAATTCGAAGCGGTTTATCAAGTGATGGTCCATGCGCTGGTGAAGGCAGGACATGAGGTGCCGACGGCTCATTTGGTTGAGGCAGATGTGGGGATGCGTGAAGCGGCGTTGAGTCCGCAGGAAGTGTATGCGCGCGATACGGCATGGATCCGCGCCTGCGATGCGTTGATTGCAGAGGTCAGCGTCCCATCGCACGGCGTTGGCTATGAAATAGGGTTCGCACTTGGGATGGGGAAGCCCGTGCTGGCTGTATATCAGGAGGGACGCCGGCTCTCGAAGATGATCAGCGGCAACCCCGCTTCTTCCCTGACCGTGAAAACGTATCACACACCCGAGGAGGCGATTCAAGTCATCGAACGCTTTCTCTCCTCTCTATGATATAAACGCCGTCTCAGGGTGGGAATCCTGCCTAATGTCACCGGCGATTGGTTATTTTTTGCATGGCAAAATAAAAAACAGGTGGGGTATGATGGAAATGGAGACAACACAAAGACACCTCCAAATGCTCCTCATTGTCTCCTCCTTTGGCGAAAGCCGCCGCCGGGCAAATCACCCGGCGGCGGCATTGCTTTTGGTGGGATAAAGAAGGCTGTTAGCAGAATGCCAGTGTCTTGCAATGACTAGCCACCCGACACTTTTGCTTTAGGACGCAGATGAACGCTGACTTACGCTGATTTAAGTTCTTGACTTACGCAAAACCTGAATTTAATCCACCAAGCTTGACTGGCCTGCGCTAATTCGTTCAAAATTCACGAAGATTGGCGTAGATTAGCGGACAAGAAAGCCATTTTGCGTAAGTCCAGAAGTTTTTTATCTGCGTTTATCTGCGTTTTTCAGCGCCCCGTTTGAAACTGTCAGGTCGCTAGTGCAATGACATCGAGATTTATTGCGGATTTCTTTACCGTACATAGAAACCCTAAAGGTCTGCTTTCCCTTCGTGAATTTGAGAATTTCCAAAAAGACCTTTAGGGTTTTTCACGAAAGAAATGTACGGTAGAGAGTTACGGGTACTGCCTTTTATTTTTTTCCAACGGGGATGGTGGGACTTTGGATTGGCAGGACGATGAAAAAAGTGCTCCCCTGTCCCACATTGGATTCGACCCAAATGCGCCCCTGGTGAGCGTCCACAATACTTTTGACGATTGCCAGCCCCAAGCCTGTGCCTTCCTGGTCGTTGATGTTCCGCCCGCGGTAGAACTTGTCGAAGATGTGCGCCTGGTCTTGAATGGGAATGCCGGGACCGTTATCCGAAACCTGGATGATGACCTGATCGCCTTCGGGGCGGATGGAAATTTTGACCTCGCCCTCACGATTCGAATATTTGATGGCGTTCCCGACCACATTATCGAGCACTTGGCGCAGGCGGACCGGGTTTGCCCGCAAGGGAGGCAGAGGGGAGGCAATTTCGGTTTGTACTTTGATTTGTTTGGCTTTGATTTGTCCCTGGAGCATGTCGAGGGTGTAGCGCAGAAGACCGTCCAACTGCACCCATTCCCGACGGGTGTCGAGCCCGGCTTCGATGCTGCCGATGTCCAGCAGATCGTTGATCAGGGCGGTGATATGCTGGACGCTTTCCTGAATGCGTTTGAGAAAATCTTTCTGGCTTTCATTGAGGGGACCTGCGCGGGCAATCAATTCGGTGTATCCGATGACAGAGGTCAGGGGCGAACGCAGGTCGTGGGAAACGGTATGCACCATTTCGTTGCGGACGCGGTCCACTTCCTTCAGGTAGGTAATATCCTGCATGGTAATGACGTAACCGATTTCGGGGATGGCAGTATATTGTGCGCTTGCCACCCTGCCATCGGGGAAATTGACTTCATGATATTGCAGCGGGTCATCGCTGTGATTGCTGGTAATCAGGGCGCGCAAGTCGGGATGTTGAATGACATCCAGCACGGGCTTTCCGATAACCGCCTGCCCGTCCAGCCCAAAAGATGCGCACATGGCGGGGTTGACCAGCAAAATCACGTTGTCTTCATCCAAAATCATCACGTTGTCGTGAATGCTGTTGATGACGGTTTCCAGGCGGGAGCGCTCCGCCTCCGAAATTTGGGCGCGTTTTTTGAGAGAAGAGGTGGTCCGTTTCACCTCGCGGCGCAGCCAGTCGCCGACGCGGTGGGCGTGTTTGAGCGCTCCCTCCACGATGCCCACGATGTCGTCCGTGCGCAGGGGCGGGGCAAGGTAACCATTAATTCCTAATTTGAAGACCCGTTTGGCGAATTCTGGCGTTGCTTTTTCGGTATAGACGAGGAAAGGCAGGGTTGGAAAACGTTCAAGCAGTTCTGCGATAATCTCCAGCCCGTCGTGCCCGTCGAAACGTTCACCCACCATCAAAAGAGCCGGCATGGTTTCCTGCAGCAGACGGCTCAACGCCTTTGTATCCGCCGCAATTGCCGTCTCATAATTGACGGCTTGCAAAGCACGATCCATTAACTTTAATGTGTGCGAACCGTCAAGCGCCAGCAGGATAAGGTCTTTTTTGGGCATGGATTTCCGCGAAGATTTTACTTTGTTTTCTGTGACATGGGTACGGCGGGCATGGTCTTTTCTGCCGCAGCAGATAACCGCTGCAGGGCGGCGCGGGCGGTTTGCAATGCCTGCCGCTGATCGTTGGTCAGTGCGCCGGGCATCTCCGTCAACAACAAATCCACCGATTGAATTGCTGCACGCACTTCATCCATCACCACGCGGCGGGTGTTTTCCAGGGTGAGGTACTGTCGTTTTTGGGCTTCACGGGCAGACTGAACCGCCTCATTCAAGGCGCGGAACAGGCGGGCATTGACGAGCGAAATGGATGCGTAATCGGCAACCGCCTCCAGCAGAGTTTGTTCGGATGCGGTGAACGGTTTCACCTCCCGCCGCACGACGACCAACATGCCGATGACCTCCAACTGCACCTTGATCGGCACCACGCAGACCGATTTCCCCAAACTGGAAATTCGAAACTTGGAGAGCGGGTCGCCTTCCATTGCCAGCGTCTCGCCGGAAAGCGCCACCAGTGCGCTGATGCCGTCATCCAGCGGCATATTCATGTACTTTGCCCAGGCTGGCGGCAAACCGTGCTGGGCAGAAAGCAGAAACGTCTTGCCTTCCCGTTCGCGGATGAGCAGCCAGGCGATATCCGCGCCGGTGACCTGCGCCGCCCCGTCCACAATTTTTTGAAACAGAATGCGCTGATCGGTAATGGATGTGACCGCCTTGCCTAGCCCGATGATGGCAGTCAACTCGCGCACTTTGCGCTGTAACTGTTCGTTCATCTCGGCGACCTGGCGGTCGAGCCGCTGGTTTTCGCGTTCGCTCCGCACGCGGGCGAGCACGCGCTCCACTGCCGAAAGCACTTCAGCGTCGCGGGCGGGCCACAGGATGTAATCCGCCGCTCCCAGCCGGAACGCCTGAATAATGTCCTGCTCCTGTCCTTTGTTGGCGATTACCAGCAGCGGCGTATCCACGCCCTGCGACGCCAGCGCCACCAGCAAGTCTTTGGTGCTTAAGCCGGGCAAGTTCAGGTCGGCAATGATCAAATCGGGGGGAGAGTGGAGCGCCTTCTTGATGGCGGAGGACGCGTCGGTAACAACCTCCACCTGATAGCCCACGAAATTGAGCGTCTGGCGGGCAATGAGGTCGCTGATCTTTGGGTCGTCTTCGACGAGAAGGATGCGATCCCCGGTGTTTGGCATGATGTCTCTCAATCTGAAAGTACGCTATAGCCATTGTAACACCCTTGCCGCAAATCGTGAGCGGAGGGGTGTTGCAACAGTCTTTCAAAAGAAACTTATAGGGAAAAGACCGGCTGCGCCAGACCGGTTTGAATTCCACGATAATTGTGGAGGGACTTCACGGGTCCAAACCGACCGAGCGCCTGTTCCTGCTTCGACGACAGGGCGCCCAACTGACGCAGAATCTCCAAAGTCACAGCCGGGCGGACGCGGGCGCTCCATTCATAGTGGAGGTTCATCCGCGCCGCGTCGCCATCGGAGACTTTGAACGCAATGCCCACGCCGGGCGCATCCTTCCCCAGCGCACCGGGCATAAGACCGATGATTTGGTAGCCTTCCGCGCCGCGCTTGCAGACGATGCGCCCCTCGCCCGCCCGCATCAACTCACAGTCGAATTCGCCGTCCGCGCTGACCATTTCGGGATGGGAGGTCATGGCGGAGGTGATTTTGCGGCAGGCTTCGGCGCGTTGGGCTGGCAGGTCGTGCGGGTCGCACAGACGCGCCATGCCGAGGGCGGCGTTGTAGAGCGGCATGGCGAAGTTCGGCGCGGAGCAGCCGTCAATGCCGAGGTGAATGTTTTCGGACGGAATCCGGCACAGGTCCGAAAGAGAGGCGAGGATGTCCTGTTGAATCGGGTGCGCGATGTCGAGGTAGGTCTCCAGCGGCAGGCCGCGCATTTTGGCGTGGGCAAGCATGGCGGTGTGTTTGCCGGAGCAGTTGTTGTAGAGGGGCGTGGGGGATTTGTCCTGGAGAATGAGCGCTTTGAAGGCTTCCGCATCGCCGGGCAGGTGTGCGCCGCATTGCAGGTAACTTTCGTCAATGCCAATTTTGATTTGCATTTCTCGGACGGTTTGCAGATGCAGGGCGCTCCCCTCGTGTGAAGCGCAGGCGATGGCGAGTTCGCGCAGGGTGAGGTGGAAATGTTCCACGCCGCCGCGCTCGACGAATGGGAGCGCCTGAAAGGGTTTGGCGCTGGAACGCAAAAAGGCAATGTGATGAGGGTCGCCGAGGGAGGCAAGCAGTTTACCGTTCGAGTCCACTACGGCAATGTCGCCATAGTGGACGGATTCGGTGATGCCGCCGCGGGTGGTTTCAAAGAGAGGTTGGGGGGGCATTATTCGTCTATGGCATTGAAGGCGGCGGAGGGATAGTGACGCGCGAAGTAATTGCGCAAGCCAAAGCGCAGGCGGTGCAGATATTGTCTTTGCCGTGCGGCGGGAGCCTTGAATTCCTGCAGGAGCGTTTCGGCGAGTTTATCCGTTTGCGCCGGCGTGACGGAACGCTTTTCGCTTAGTTTTTCGATCTTTGCCTGAATCTTCTTGAGCAGGTCGGCTTGTGCGCGGACGGCTTGTATATTGACCACGCCGCCGCGCCCGCTGACGATGGTGTAGCCTTTGAATTCGGCGCTTTGCAGATGGTCGAGCGTTTCGAGCCAGGCGGGGATGTCGGCATGGGCGAGGAAGGGCGGCTGACCTTTGACGACAGCATCGCCGACGAAGACGATTTTTTCTGCCGGCAGGATGACCCAAATGGCGCCGCTGGCGGGACCGGGATGACTCTCGAGGATGACCGGCGTGTCGCTCCAGTGCAGGGACATGCGGCTTACGAAGGAGATTTCCGGCGGCGCCCAACGCACGCTTCCCAGACCGGGGATGGATTCCCAGTTGGCGCCGGTCTCATCGCCTTGCGCTTTGAAGGTGTTGGGACGGTTCTGGAAGGCGCGCGCGGTTTGTTCGTGCGCGATGACGGTGCAGTCCATCATGCGGACGCCCAGCGTGCGGTCGGGGTGGGAGTCGAGGTTGATGAGGACGCGTTCGTGTCCGTTGCCCATGCCCATTAATGCCGCGCGCCAAACGCGCCCGTCTTCGGGGGCGGGCGGCGCGTCAATTTGGATCAGCCCGCGCGTTTGGACGATGACGCCCAGCGTCACGCCGGGGAAGCGGTCTTCGATATAGACGTTTTTTGCAATGGAATCCATTGAATGTAATCTCCTGAAGTGCGCTGGTGGCAATATCTTATCACCTTTCGGCTGAGGGAATTATAACGCCCATGCGGCTGCAACATGGGCGTTATGACCTCACCTGCGGATATGACGATGAACATCCAGCCTGCTGTGCAATCTGGCTTTTGCGTTTATGCCGGCTGGTTAAATCGAGAAGCCACCTGTTTCCACCACGCATCCTTCTCGCCCGGCACGAAGGGGGTGTAGAGAGTCAGCCGGTCGGCAATGCCCTCGTAGCGTTTCTGGAGGTCGTCTGCCAGTTTTGTCTCTTCGGTGACCAGGCAGAACTCGCCCAGCATCTCGTCGTTGATGAGCATGGGCATCTCCGCCCATTCGCCTTTCGCCGCGTGCGCCGAAAGCTGCTCTGCAATGCCGCTCCAGCCGTGCAAGTCCATGACTGGACGATAGGAGGGGGTGGATGCGTAGAACGCCACTTGCGCCCGCGCGAAGTTCATCTCTTCGGGGGTGGTTGCAATGAAGGCGGTCACTGAAACGCTGACATCTTTCCGCTTTCTACCTGCTTTTTCGGCTCCTTCTTCCATTGCAGGCAGTATCACCTCCCTCAAATACCTGACGCTATGAAAAGGATGGACATGAAAGCCCTCGCACAATTCGCCTGCCAGTTTGGCAAGTCCCGTGTTGACGCCGGCGATGTAAATTGGAATTTTTCCCTCCCCCCCATCCCCTCTCCCCACGGGAGAGGGGGGCAGGGGCGGGGGTTGAAAAAACGGCGACATCAACGTAATCTTGTAATACTCGCCGCGATAGTTCAACTTTGTACCGTTCTGCCAGCAGTCCCAAAAGGCGCGGATGACCTCGATCTGCTCGCGCAGTTTCTTCACCGGCGATTCGGGCCACGGCTGACCGAAGCGGCGCTCGATATGCGCCTTGACCTGCGTGCCAAGCCCCAGGATGAATCGTCCGCCGGATTGGGCGGCGAGGTCCCAGGCGGTGTAAGCCAGGTTGGCAGGCGAACGCGCAAAGGAAACCGCAATCGCCGTCCCGAAGTTGAGACGCGCCGTATGTTCGGCGATCAACGCGCAGGGCAGGAAGGGGTCGTGTTGAGTCTCCTGAGTCCACAGCGCGTCGAATCCAATCTCCTCCGCGGCTTGGGCAATCGCAGGGACATCTTTCAAACCGACAATGGGAAGTGCAGCGTCGAATTTCATGAGGGTGGCATAACGGCACACACGTAAACGGGCGTTCCCTGTGTACTTGTTTACGTGTGTACCTCTCCTTTCTATTCGCTCAAAAGATACGCCATGATCCAATTGGTCGTGGCGTTCAGTCCATCCATGTGGGCGCGTTCATAGTTGTGGGAGGCGTCAATGCCGGGACCGATCAACGCCACCGCCACGTCGCCGCCCGCGCGCCAGAACGCTTCGCCGTCTGAACCGTAGAGTGGATACACATCGGTCTTGTACGGAATGCCGTGTTTCTCCGCCAGCGCGCGCAGCTTTTTATTCAAGCCTTCGTGATACACGCCGCCGCTGTCCTTGATGCACAGTGTAGCGTGAAACTCGTCCGATTCCTGCCCCTCGCCCACCACCGCCATATCCACCGTGACCAGTTCTACGACATCGGATGGGATGCCCGCCGATGCGCCATGACCCACCTCCTCATAGTTGGAGATGTGGAAATAAACGGTTCTTACCGGACTTTGGCCCGATTCTGCCAAAGACTTGATCGCCGCGACGAGATTTGCCACACACGCCTTATCGTCGAGAAAGCGCGAGCGGACGAAGCCGTTCCTCACTTCCACGCGCGGATCGAACGCCACGCAATCGCCGATGTTGATTCCTAGCGCGCGTGTTTCTTTTTCGCTGGTTGTTCGCGCATCCAAACGGACTTCCATGTGGTCTTCATCGCGCGGCGTTCTTCCTCCCTCGCCGCCGTAAATATGTCCCGACGCCTTGTCAATCAGCACGGAACCGCGGATTTTTTCTCCCGTTGAAGTGAGCACCCACACGCCCTCGGTCTCCACGCTGTTCCATTGAAGTCCGCCGATGCGGCTCAACTTCAACCGCCCGTTCGGTTTGATTTCCTTAACCACCGCGCCGAGCGTGTCCACGTGGGCGGTTAAAGCGGCGGGAGGCAGGTCGCTTTCGACTTTCCACTTTGCAACGAGCGCGCCTTTTCTCGTTCTCGATAATTCCAATTGCTTGAACTGCGACAGTTCCTTTTCCACAAACGCAATCGCAGGCTCGGCAAAGCCAGTGGGGGAGGGGATGTTGAGCAGCTTGACGAGAAAGTCAATGAAGTAATCCTGGTTGATGGCTGGTAATGACATGGTTCTCCTCTTTGGGTCGGCTGGTTTACAGGTTGACAGGTTACAACGTTCAAACTTTCAAACCTTCGAAATCCATAATTTTCTCCCTCCATTCCTGTGGGATGGCGATTGTCTTTCCCTGACGGTAGTCATACGTCACCATGACCACTTCGCCTTTCGAAAGCACCCTGCCTGAATCTGCATCCACGATGTTCTGTTCCCACGTCATGGACTTGTTCCCCAGTTTTGCCGCGCGCACTCCGACCTTGATATTCTGCCCGAAATAGATCGGTTCATGATAGGTGATGTGTACATCTGCAAGGATGATGCCAATTTCCATGAAAGACTGCTCTTTGGTGAACAGCCCCAGTTCGATCATGTAGGCGATGCGTCCCTGCTCAAAGTAGGTGAGATGCTTGGCGTTGTTGACGTGCCCCTGCGGGTCCAAATCCCCATAGCGGACTTCGATGGGATGATAGAAATGAAAATCGTTCATAAAAACAATTATACCTTGCCGCCGACTTTAGAAAATTTGTGCTATACTCCAGCCGTGCCACTCATCCGCTCCTCTGAGATTGGAACTTACCTGTACTGCCGCCGCGCCTGGTGGTATCGAAAGCAGGGTGTCGAGCCGGCAAACCAGGCGGAGCTGGCGGCTGGAACCGAACTTCACCGCAGGCATGGGCGTCAGGCGCTGGCATCCGCGCTCACACGCACGGTCGGATTGATTTTGCTGATGATTGCGCTCGTAATGCTGGTGGCGTACTGTTCGGCGCAGGTTCTTTAGCCACGCATCACACTGATCACTGATTACTGATCACTGATTACTATTTTATGCTCTACTTCGCTCTCGTTCTTCTCTTCATCGCCTTCCTCTTCTTCTGGCAATCAAGCCGCCAGCGAAAAGCCGCCGGTCTGCCTGGCGGGCGCATCATCTACACCGACACCGGCGGGTGGAACAAACTGGAGAAGCCACTCTATTACGCCGCCCTCGAACTGACCGGCAAACCCGATTACCTCATCGAAAAAAATGGACAAATCATCCCTGTCGAAGTGAAATCGGGGCGGGCGCCGGAAGCGCCGTATGACTCGCATATCTTTCAACTGGCGTCGTACTGTCTGTTGGTGGAAAAGACCTATCACAAACGCCCCCCTTATGGAATTATTCACTATGAAGGGCGTGACTTCGCTGTGGATTACACCCGCGAACTGGAGGCATCCCTGCTCGACTTGCTGGCAGAGATGAAACGCGACGAGCGCAGGAAAGAAGTCCCTCGGTCGCATGAACAGGCGTCCCGTTGTAAGCGATGCGGGTATCGGGATGTTTGTGATCAAAGTCTCGTGTAAGTAGGCGTGAAACAAGTACACAGGTAAACAGGTCAAACGCGCGTCTACCTCTCTACCTCTCTACCTGTCTACCTGTGTACGTGTTGTAAGACCTGTTAAACTCGTACCCGTTCGAGAATCTGGAAAAGTTGTAACAGGTTTGCACATTAACAATTTCATATCATAGATGCTGTCCCATAATCAGTGTGGGTCGTTTTCGCCACTGGAGCAGGAGGAGCGACA
>JACRPQ010000018.1 GCA_016223135.1 Chloroflexota bacterium
CCCTGTAAGGACAACCGCCTCACCAATCCAAATCGGCGTCTCTGCAAGGTGCGCGTGCTTCTTCCACGATGGGAGAAACGCGGACAAAAAAAGACACCTCCAAACGGAAGTGTCTCCCGATCTGTCGGGGTGCGCGGATTTGAACCGCGGACCTCACGGACCCGAACCGTGCGCTCTACCGGTCTGAGCCACACCCCGATATTCCCTTAGGGGAAAGCGTGCGAATTATACCATTCCCGTTTATTTTGGCAAGTTATGGATTCAACGTCACCTCCTGGCTGTAGAGATAGAACAAGCCGGGAATGCGGTCATCGTCCTGGCGAATGACCAGACGAGCAGGCGTCGTTTCAGCTACGCGGTATGGGATGGTCGTCTCGAACAACTGCGGCTGGATGCTCGTCACATACAAGATTCGCAAACCGAGGGACTTTCCCTCCGCATCAACCAACTCGAAGATGACCGGCTGAAGATTGAAGGGCCACACATCCCCGCGCACGGTCAGGACTCCGCCGGAAACTGCCTCTCCAGCCCCAGGCTCCACCACCCCGACCGGTTCGGACGGGTTCCCTGCCGGGGTGATTTCATCCACACCGGAAGAAAGCAAAAGCACACGCACTGAATTCAACGATTGGATGCGTCCCTCCTTGTCGAAGGTGCTGACCGTAATCCGCCCCACCTCCGCTGCAGCGGGAATTTCAAACGGGATTTTCGCCGTTTGTAAAATGCCGCGTCCAGAAGTTGGGACGTTGCGCTTCAGCGTGCGCGAGAGCAGACGTCCATCCTCGCCATACAGGTCAATCTGCACACGCCGGCTCGCCCCTGCCTGAATATTCATCCGCAGGCTGATGGGAGAAAGCACCTTCGACATGGGTCCCGGCGCCTGGATTTCGATGGCGGCGGGTTTGTGCAAAGGAATGGATGTGGGGGTGTAGGTGGGAGCAGGCGTAAAGGTGAGGGTCGGTTCGGGGGTTTCGGTGGGGACGCTGTTCAGGGCGGATGCAAGCGCGGTGGCAGTCGCCGAGTCGCTGGCGGCGCGGGCAAGGGCTTCAGCGGTCATGGCGACAACCGTCGGCAGGTATTCGGGGGGATACGGCGTCGGGACGGCAGAGGCTGGGGAGGCGCAGCCAGCCAAAAGTCCAAGAAGGGAGGCGAGAAGGAGAATCCGTTTCATCCGGGTATTTTTTGTCACGAGATGGGTTTTACGAAACGACACAATCTCCAATCAATCATGGAGATTGTGTCGCCACGGCGTCATGCGACGCTTCGTCGCCCGTTGGGCTCTTCGTAATGACAACTAGAGTCCGTAGATCTCGCTGTATTTTTGGGTCAGGTAGCGGATGTAAGGCTCAGGGGTAATCTTCGAGCCGGTGACCTTTTGGACGAGGACCTGCGGTTCGTATTTCTGCCCGTGTTTGTGAACCTTCTCGCGCAGCCAGCCAAGCAGGGCGCTGAAATCGCCTTTGCGAATTTGGTCGTCGAGGTCTTTGATGTCTGCGCGGATGCGCTCCCACAACTGCGCCGAGACGAGGTTGCCGAGCGCGTATGTGGAGAAGTAGCCAATGGAGCCGTAAGACCAGTGAACATCCTGTAAAACGCCTTTGGCGTCGTTGGGCGGCGTGATGCCGAGGTACTCGCGCATTTTTTCGTTCCAGATGGCGGGCAGGTCTTTGATGTCCAGCGCGCCTTCCACCATGGCAATTTCAAGCTCGAGGCGCAGCATGATGTGCAGGTTGTAGGTGGCTTCGTCGGCATTGACGCGGATGAACGAGGGTTCGACTTTGTTGATGGCTTTGTAGAACGCTTTGACGCCGACGCCGTCCAATTGAGATGGGAAGGTTTTCTTGAGAGCAGGGAAGAAATGCTCCCAGAACGGCAGTGAACGCCCGACCAGGTTTTCCCACATGCGCGATTGGGATTCGTGAATGGCAAGCGACGCGCCGCCGAACAGCGGGGTGCGTTCGTAGGCGGGGTTCTGTCCCTGTTCGTACATGGCGTGACCGGATTCGTGCAGGGTGCTGAAGAGGGTCGCCAGGGGGTTGTCTTCCTCAAAGCGGGTGGTGATGCGCACATCGCCCCAGCCGAAGGTGGTTTGGAAGGGATGCGGGGCTTTGTCTTGCCGTCCGCGTTTCCAGTCGTAGCCGAATTTGGTGATGACGTTTACCCCGAAGTCAATCAGTTTCTTTTCGTTGTATTTTTTGTAGAGGAAGTCGTCCTTGACCTGCTTTTTGCCGGCAATGGCTTTGATGAGCGCCACTTGCTGGGGGCGTAGAACATCGAAAATCGCCTTGACTTCGGCGGTCTTCATGCCGGGTTCGTAGTCGTCGAGTAAAACGTCGTAAGGGTGATCGGCAGGAGGGAAGAAGGAAATGTAGCGTTTAACCAGTTCGAGGTTCTTTTCAAGGTGCGGTCGGAAGATGGAAAAGTCGGATTTGCCCTTCGCTTCGACCCACGCTTCAAACGCTTTCGACGATACGACCGCCTGCTCCGCAACGAACTCCGGCGGGACGCGTTTGGCTTTGTCGTAGTTGCGGGCGGCGATGCGGATCATGGCGGCTTCGTCCGATTCGGGGTCGGCGCCGGCAAACTCCGCCTTGAGGTCTTCGATCAATTGTCCCACTTCGTCGCTGGTGAATTTTTCCTGAGCAATCTTGCCGAGGGTGGCGAGCTGTTGTCCGCGCGCTTCGCCGCCGCCGGGCGGCATGTTCACTTGTTGGTCCCAGCCGAGGACGGCGCTGGCGCGTCCCAAGTCTGCCACTTCGCCGAGAAGTGTTTTCAACCGTTCCAATTTTTCGCTCATGGTTTCTCCTGTTCCCTCACCCCATCCCCTTTCCCTTGGGGGGAGGGGCGAGGGGAATTAATAGAATTGCCGATGGAATGCTATCCTGCTTTGAAAATTTACGCAACCCTCCAGCGCAGCGCAGCGCCCCGCAAAGCAGACAGGACCTCTTGGGCGATGTCTTCGGAGGCGCGGGATTGCGCTTCAGCCGTCTGCGCCCCAATGTGGGGGGTGGCGATCACACGCGGATGGGAGACTGTTTCTGTCAAACCGGGCGGCTCCACGCTGAAAACGTCCAGCGCAGCGCCCCCTACTTTGCCGCTGTTCAACGCCTCGACCAGCGCCACCTCGTCAATGATGCCGCCGCGCGCCGCGCAGACGATGCGCACGCCGTCCTTCATTTGGGCAAACGCCGCCCGCCCGATCATGTCGCGCGTGTCCACTGTCAGCGGCAGGTGAAGCGAGATGAAATCGGACCAGGCATAGAGGTCCTGTAAAGAGGCGGGGTCGGCGCCGCGCCGGCGGATTTCGTCTTCTGGAATAAGCGGGTCGTAGGCGATGACGTTCATGCCGAAGGCAGCGGCGCGCTTCCCCACTTCCACGCCGATGCGTCCAAAACCGATGACGCCCAGGGTCTTGCCGTGCAGTTCCACGCCTTCAAGTTCCTTTTTGAGCCATTTGCCTTGTTTCATGGCGGCGTCGGCGCGGGGGATTTCGCGCGCCAGGGCGAGGAGCAGACCAAAGGTCAGTTCGGCGACGGCGATGGAGGTGGAGGTCGGCGCATTGACGACGATGATGCCGTGTTGTTTGGCGGCTTGAAGGTCAATGTTATCCACGCCGACGCCGGCGCGCCCGATGACTTTCAACCGGGCGGCGGCGTCCATGAGCGATGCGGTGACTTTCGTCCGCCCGCGAACGATGAGGGCATCGTAGTCAGGGATGACTTTTAACAAGTCGTCGGCAGAAATTCCGCTTTTGTCGTCCACTTCAGCCGATTGGCGCAAAATGGACTGGCCCGCGGCGTCCAGTCCATCGGTAAGGAGGATGTTGAATTTGGACATGAAGGTATTTTAACGCATAGCCTGACGGTTGTGCAATCATATACGGAGTTATAATCACAACACAGCGAAAGGAACCGCTCCGCCTGCTGGCGTGGTCCTTGAAAAAAAAGTTTTTTTCGACGGTTTCGTTGGGTTGCCGATTGCTGTAGCTGGATTAAGCTAGTCAGTCAGTAGGAATAGAGAATGGATCTCAACAATTTGCCGCCTTCACTTGAGCCTGCTCAGAACAAGCCGCCCACGCCGCCCGTGAAACCGCGTCTGCGCTTTTTTTCTACGATTGCTGGCAAGATGGCCGCAATCTTTATCGTCATGTACCTCGTACTCTTGACGCTCCTCGTTATTTCGACGTGGTTAGAAATCCAAGCGGTAGAAGAAACGGCGGTCACAGAAGCAGAGAATCTTGCCGACGTGATCGCGCTCGCGATCGGGCGGGAAGAAGAACAGGCGAAAACTCCACCGCTGCTTACTGACCCCATCGCCTTGCAGGACTTTGTCGCTGACTTCGCCCAAATCGAGACGCACAAGGGCGAAAAGGGACACGACATTGTTGTGGTTAACAAGCGCAAGCAGGTCCTCGCGGACACGATTGCCACAAACGTCGGCGAGATCTTCGACCACGACCCTGGAAATGAGGTGGGCAAGACGATTGCCGATGGTAACCCGCGCATATTTGTCGAGACGAGCATCGACTATCCTGGAGGTATCAGCCAGTTGGTCGTGCCGCTCAAATTGGAGAATGGCGAAATCGTCGGCGCGGTCATTCTGGAGTACACCCCGCTGTACCAAGAACGCTTGGCAGAGCGGATGAGAGAGCAGGCCCGCGATATTGGAATGGTGAGCGTGGCAATCTTGCTCATTGGTGCCGCAATGTCATTTTTCGGCATGCGCTTCATCTCCCGACCGCTGCGCGAATTGGAACACGTCGCGGAGCGGCTGGGACAAGGACAACTCGATACCCCCGTGCCCATCCGCGGCGCGGACGAAATCGGCGCGCTCGCCACTGCCTTCGAGGAGATGCGCGTAAATCTGCTGACCGCCTTGAACGCGCAAAAGGATGAAATGCAACGCCGCGCACATGCGGAGGAATCGCTCTTTGAAAGCAATCGAACTCTGCGCGCGCTCATCAATACCGCGCCCCTACCGATTCTGCACTTTAACACCGAAGGCATCGTGCAGATGTGGAATCCCGCTGCCGAGCGCTTGTTCGGTTGGAGCGAAAAAGAAGTCATCAACCGTCCCCATCCATTGATTCCGCCCGACAAACGTGAGGAATTCAACGCTTTGCGCGAGCGGTTAGTGCGCGGCGAGACCATTACCAACTTTGAAACCACGCGGCTGAAGAAGGATGGCGAGCGCGTAGAGGTTGCGCTTTCCTTATCGCCCTTGCGCGACGCGCAGGGGAACACAACGGGCATCATCTCGATTATGGTGGACACGACCGAGCGCAAACGCGCGGAAGAATCGGTGCGCCAGGCAAACGCGGAGCTTGCGGCATCCATGCGCGTATTGGAAGAACGCTCGGCAGAACTGCACCTGCTTCACGAAATGATTGCCCTGATGCAAAGTTGCGTCAGCGCGGATGAAGCCTACGATGTCGCTCAACGCTATCTGGCGCGGCTGTTTCCCCAGGAAACGGGCGCGCTTTACCTGTTCGTGCCATCGCGCGATAAGCTGGAGATGGTTGCAGCGTGGGGCGAACACAGCACACGCCTTACGTCCATCTTCACGCCCGATGAATGTTGGGCGGTGCGGCTCGGACGGTCCCATCATGCGCGCGCCAGCCGCGGCGCCCCGCTCTGCCGTCACACACTGCCCGTTGAGGGAGTCGAGTGGTTGTGCGTGCCGATGATCGCACAAGGCGACACGCTGGGTATTTTGCATTTCTGCGGTCCCGAAAACGACGCGGCAAAGTCTGTGGAACCATCCTTCCTTTCGCTGGCGGAAACAGTCGCCAACAGCATCGGTCTCTCCGTTGGCAGCCTGCGCCTGCGCGAAACCTTGCGCCAGCAATCCATCCGCGACCCATTGACGGGGTTGTATAACCGCCGCTATCTGGAAGAGACGCTGCGGCGCGAAATCCTGCGCGCTCAACGCGCCAACTCGACACTGGGCATGATCATGCTCGACATTGATCATTTCAAACGCTTCAACGACACGCATGGACACGAAGCCGGCGACGCGGTCTTGTCTGCGCTGGGCAGGTTTATGCAGAGCCAGGTGCGCGGCGAAGATATTGCCTGCCGCTACGGCGGCGAAGAGTTCATACTGGTTCTGCCAGGCGCGTCACTGGAAGTCACGCGTGAACGCGCCGAGCAGTTGCGCGTCGGTGCGCAGACGCTGGGGGTACGCTCTGGTGATATGGAGTTGGAAGCCATCACGCTCTCGTTGGGCGTCAGCGTTTGGCCTCAACACGGCAAGACGGCAGAAGCAGTCATCAAGGCGGCGGACGCGGCGTTGTACCGCGCCAAGCGGGAAGGCAGGAATCGGGTCGAGGTTGCGGCGTGATGGCAACTCAACCAGCGCATGCACAAGGCAAGCTTTGCTTCGCTGCGCTCGACTCGCCTGCGGGAGGTTGAATTAGCCCTCCCCGACGAGAAAATGGCGGGGGTATAATTCCAACACGGTAAAAGGACAGTTCCGCCCGGCGGCACGGCTTTGAAAAAGATTTTTCGATAGATTCGTTGGGCATACAAGCGAGCATATAAGGATAATTGCATGGAAAGGAGACATTGGCAATGCACCAAAATGAAGTAGTGGTGGCTTTTGATATAGTTTTAGAAGAAATTGAAAACGCTATTGCTGCCCTAAATCGCGATGGTGCGCAAGCATTTGAAGGGGGAAAATATGAAATAGCCCGTGACCTTATGGAAAAAGGGTCCCAGATGACAGCTTTTAGGGACCGCGTTAAAGACCTACAAAAAGAATGGCTCAATATATTCGCAGCCGCGGTTCATCAAAAAGTGCAAAGGCAAAAAGTACCTCGGCATAAGAAATTACAGCATGGTTTACGAACTCCTGAAGATGAGTTCCGTGTTCCTATTTTGCAATCGTTGGTTGACTTAGGCGAGTCTGCTTTTATGAACGATGTACTTGATGAAGTAGAGAAATTGATGAGCCACAAACTTAATGCTTATGATCGTCAGACTCTACCTTCCGACCCAGCCATTCCACGATGGCGGAATACTGCTCAATGGGCAAGAGCTGCTATGGTGAAGGAAGGATTACTCTCATCTACCTCACCTCGTGGTGTGTGGGAAATTACAGATAGCGGTAGAAAGTTTCTTGAACAGTACAAATAGTAAACCAACACCGTTGCAGTAGACAGCGGCTTCACCGCTGAGAGTATGCGCTACGAGCCAGTGGAGTTGAGTTTAGGCGAAGGAGTTTTGTCCGTCCTACCTACCAGCGGTTACCGCAAACGTTGGGCACCTGGTCATTTTTCTCAATTATAAATTGTCAGTTTTTTATGGAGGCAAAATGCCAGCTTTAAAAAGAAAATTAATTCCCACGGAAGTCAATTATGGATTACTTTTATTGACTGGGTTGCCTCGTGATTTATTGCCCCAGCCTACTCATAAAGTAATTATAGTAGATGCTGATGGAGAAAAATTCGAAGCAAAAATGCATAGCTCGCAAATGCGGATTGACGGATTAACACAACTACACCGAAAGCATAATACCTACAGAGGACAGGCTGTAACCTTAGACATTGACCCTTTGCAGCCAGGTGTTGTAAATGTTAGATTTGGCGGAACCTTTGAGGGAAAGCCCATGTTAACTAATCTAACACAAGAGACACAAAGCGATATTGCTATCAGTAAAGATGAAGTAAACGCATCTTTCGATGTTATTTTAAAGAAGATTGAAAATGCTATCATAGCGTTAAATCATGAAGGTGCTAAAGCTCTTGAGAATGGGAAATACAAAATTGCTCGTGACTTAATGGAGAAAGGGATAAAAATGACCACCTACAGAGATAAGGTAAAAGAGATATGGGACGAATGGGTTAATATTGTGCCTTAATTTTGTCTGCAAAATTACGTTTCAGTTGGCGCATCTTCATCTCATCCAGCGCCCAACACCGCGTCTCAAGACACGGTTCCTGCCTGCGCCACTAGTCTCACCGACAGCCCTTGATAGGGCTGTTTTTCTTTCAACATGACGTACACTATCGGCAAAATCCGCGCCTTCGGGAGATTGAATTAGTCCTCCCCGACGGGAAAATGACACGGGTATAATCCCAACACAGCCAAAAGGACCGCTCCGCCCGGCGGCACGGCTTTGAAAAAGGGAGTTTTTTTCACAGATTCGTTGAGCGGCTTAATATGCATTCGTGGAGATGAATGATGCTGGAATTTTTCGAGCGCGGTCTTGAGGTTGGTAACATCATTATTGCGATCGGTGTCATCTTTCTTGGCATCCGCGCTGCGCCAACGCTGACCCTAACGTTACAAAGACGTTCCGCACAGTTTTTTCTCGCCGCCACACTCTTCTTTGCGCTATCAGAGATCTTGGCTGTGGCAGATTTTCTGCTTGCGCTGAAGGACGTCGAGTTATACAGAGAGTTATCCGAGACAGGATTTATTTCTTGCGTAGCAATTGCTTTGTACATAATGGGCGAATCTGAGCGACGTGAAGTGACTTTGCTTCGGCGATGGGCAGAGATAGATGCGTTGACCATGCTATATAATCACGCTTATTTCCGCCGGGCTGCACAGCGGCGATTCGAACAGGCGCGAAAGTACAATCTCCCGTTGAGCATCATTCTGCTCGACATCGACAATTTTAAGGCATATAACGATCAATTCGGTCATGAGGCCGGAAACGTTGTGCTCAGATCCATCGCGCAAACTCTGCGTGAATCAGCGCGTGCCGACGATTTGATTGCTCGATATGGAGGCGAGGAATTTGTTGTAGTGATGTCTGACACACTGCAAGATGCCCTGATCGCAGCAGAACGAATTCGCGTTAACGTAGAGACCCAGTGCTCGCCTAATTACAATCCAATGTTCCGTCGTCGGATCACTGTGTCTCTCGGTGTAGCGACCCTCAGTCACGAGACAGGGTCACTGGAAGAACTTATCGAGGCAGCAGACAAGCAAATGTATCGTGCCAAAAAGGCAGGCAGAAATTGTATAAGGGCGGATGGATTACTATAAAGCTTTGCCAGTTGTTTTTCTTTCAACAGACGTACACTATCGGCAAAATCCGCGCCTGCGGGAGGCTGAACTAGCCCTTCCAAACGGGAAAATGGCGGGGGTATAATTTCCACACAGTGGAAAAGTCACTCCGCCCGCCGGCACGGCTTTGAAAAAAGGACTTTTTCGAGAGATTCCTTGGGCAGCAGTCTCAACTCAGGTGGCTCACCCGCCACATGCCAACTTGGTAAGCCTTCTATCACCCTTGGATAGTTGTCGCGTGACTAAAAAGGTATGCTCTTGTCTCTCCCTTGAGACACTAACAATAACAGAGAGAAGATGCTTTCTACCCATCCACCAATTCATTAGAAAAGGAGTTGACAATGGAAGTCCGCGTTTTGCCCATGTCGGGTTGTATGATGCTTTTCCTCGGTGTGTTTACTCTAGGCATTGCGCCAGTCGCCATGAAACTCAAAGAACGTAACTGGCCTCAACGAGTAGATGAACAAGGATTGCTCACACGCGGAGGAAAGGCTATTGCCTGGAACGAGTTCACAGGGATAGAAAAAGTCATTACGCGGCTGCAAGGGGGCGTCACAACAGAACGCTATGACTTGCATTCACCGAAAGGTACGGTATCAATTGTTGTCCACCGATTAGTGGACGGAAACAAAGTCTTGCAATATGTGTGGGAGCGATTACCCGAGCATGTCAAAACCGCTAAAAGTTGAAAAAGTAAGGCGGTAAAATACGCCATATCCCCTGTCCCTTTGCCCGCCCAATACACGCTTCAGCCGACCGCTCTTTTGGCGGCGGCTGAAGCGCGAACCGTTGAATCTGTCGAAAAAGGGACGAATCCATCTTAAAGCCGCGGGGTTACAATCCCAACACAGCCAAAAGGACCACTCCACCCGGCAGCAGGGGTTTGAAAAAAAAAAAAAAAAAAAACTTTTTTGATAGATTCGTTAGCTCGCCCTTTACATGCACAAAAACACATGGTATTTTCATGAGCAAACGAATTGTTATTTTTATTGCATTACTTTCAATGTCTAACTTAATGTGCTGGTTTGAAGCATATGATTTTGAGCAAGACAACTTTACCAAAACAAAACCAGTTTCAAGCGCAGTGGCAGGAACATATGTCTTAACCGAAAAAAGTAAAAAATTTGTCTCCGAAATGGAAGATGTTACCGAAAGCAATGCACAAAATATCTCTATCACTCTGTTTTCTGATGGTACATTTGAAATGCAAAATATGCCGAAGAATTGGGCAATAGAAGAATTTCAGTTTAACAGTCCAAATGATGTAACATTTCCAATAAAAGGTAAGTGGAGTCTAGTTCAAGAAAATTGGTGGTGGAGAATCGAGTTTGTTATTGATTTGAGCGGCAAAAACAGTACAGAATTTCTCTCCAACACTTTTTCTTCGCAGGTAGACATTGGCGGAGAACACCCCCCGTATTCTCTATGGCTTTATATAGGCGTTGGCGATCCCAACAGACTGCCTTTGATAATATTTGAACAAGTTGTCAAATAACTACATTGAATGTTTATCCTGAAATCCACTTGTCGCTTTCAAGAAGGGCAGCGGGCTAACACCGTCTGCAACAGACAGCGGCTTTGCCGCTGAAACCAACCGTTGGGTGCTGAATATCTGTCAAAACAGTTAGAGACAAAATGAGAACAACGATGAATAACAAATTTGCGAATTTGAGCAGTGCTGTCCTCATTGTGCTTGTAACAATTAGTTGCTCAATGCTTCAGTCATCCAAGGCTACAGCAAAATCATATTACGATGAGGGTGCAGCCTTTTTGCAGGCTAATGAACTTGAAAAAGCGGTAGAAAGCTTCTCAAAAGCCATCGAACTGGACCCTCAAATGGAAGTTGCCTATGAAGATCGCGGAGTCGCTTATGACCGCCTAGGAAATTATGAAAATGCCCTCGCTGATTTTAATCAAGCGATTCTGCTCAATCCTAATTTGCCGTATGCCTATTTCAATCGTGCAGCTACACTCTATAAATTGCAGAGATTTGATGAGGCACTAAATGACTATGCAAAGGCAGCGCAACTTGACCCGACGAATGTTTATGCATTCATAAATCGAGCAGATATTTTTTATACTCTGGGTGATTTTGAACGAGCCGTTGAAGAAGCCACAAAGGCGATTGAGATAGACCCAGCGGCATCAGACGCCTACGCGATTCGAGGAAGTTCACTGGGCAGATTGAAGAGGTTTGAAGAAGCTTTTTCTGATTATGAAAAAGCATTAACATTAAATCCACAAAACACAAAGTTGTATCTAAATCGTGGAATTGATTACGCAGTGTCTGGGCAATTAGAACTTGCATTACAAGATTTAGAAAAGTATCTTGAACTTGACCCAAACACGCCTGACAGAGATAGAATCGAAGGGATGATCGAACAGTTGAAAAATGATATTGCGACGGGCAAATAGTGGACTCCCGCAAAATGCGGGCAACACCGTTTGCAGCGGACAGCGGCTTCGCCGCTGAGGGGATGCACTCTACGAGTCAGCAAAGTAAGTGCAGGCGAGGGAATATTGCCTGTCCCGCCGCTGCCGCTAAAACCAACCGCTGGACGGCAGTTGAAAACCTTGCGGTTTAGGTTAGGAGATTGTCATGACTGACAAAGCGAGCTACCAAGATAACATCGAAAGTAATCCTACACGAGAGTCTTTACCATCATCAATACAAAGTAGAAGCCGCAACGAAAAGAACCCTTACTTAACAGCCTATGTAGGCTTTATTGTTTTATTTGTCATTTCTGGCATTGCTGCATGGCTTATTTTCAACATTCCCTTATTTCTTTACTCCTTCTTCGTAAGGTCTTTGGGGCGGTCGCCTTTCACGGAATTATTTATTTTCATTTTGCAAATAGTCTTTGGATATTATGCGTTTAAGCACGTTGTTCGAAAGCACATCTTGCCTTCAAACTACAAGTAAATTTTGGCTGTAGTGGACATCCTTTTATCGCAAGAGATCAACACCTAAGGTCAATATACTTATAAACTGCTCCTTATCACCATGGCAATGAGCCTCTTCAAATTGCCACACGCTTACTTGAGGAGCGCGGAGAATTAGCTAATTAGCTAAAGAAATTAATCACTTTGAAAGACGTGGAATTAAGAAAGAGAAGCACGGCGAGTCAGATAAAGCTCATCTTGCCAAAGAGGTCCCGGATGTGATGGCGTAATTTCATATTCCCGCTCAGACAGCCCTTGATAGGGCTGTTTTTCTTTCAACCTGACGTACACATCCGCGCAATCTTGTGCGCGGTCACAATCAGCGCCTGCGATTTTCCCAGCAGTAGAGACTGTATGCAATGGTGCACAACATCAGCAAAATCCATTCCTTCGGAATGCTAAATTCGCCTCCCCGACCCGGGAGCGGAGGGGTACAATCACGTCACAGCGGGAGAACCGCTCCGCCTAGCGGCATGTCTTTGAACTTTTTTTCGACGAGCTCGTTGTGGGCGGCTCGTTGCTGGAAATGCCTTCATTTAGAGGTAAATTATGGTAGATCAAAATGAACTCACCCAACTTCTTATCCGCATAGTTGATTTACATGATCCAAGCGCCGAAAAACATTCAAAAGGCGTAGCCGAACTTAGCGCAGAGTTGGCAGAGAGAATCAATATGGGTGTTGAGGAACGTAAAATTCTGCAGCATGCCGCCATACTGCACGACATCGGCAAAGTTGCCATCAACGAGTCGGTAATTAACAAGCCATCGCTCTTAACCCGAGCTGAATATTCGATGGTACAGCAACATACTATATTAGGTTATAAACTCCTTCAGCCATTGAATATTGACGCAGTGATTACAGCCACTATCTTGAGCCATCATGAAAACTACGATGGAAGCGGCTATCCAGAAGGTTTGAAGGGTGAGGCAATTCCTCTTTCAGCACGCCTGATTAGGATAACTGATTTCTACGACGCATTAACGAGCCACCGTTCTTATAGAAAAAATGCGATATATGATTCGGCGGAAGCATTGGATATTCTTCGAGAAAATCAGCATTGCTTTGACCCCTTATTATTTCGCACATTCGTTGAAATGATAGTGGAAAAATTATAAAGCCTCCGCACAAAACCCAAGGTGGATGTGCAGTGGAGATTGTATGCGATGGTTCACAATATCGGCAAAATCCATGCTTTCGGGAGGTTGAATGAGCCATCCGCGTGAGGGAAATGGCGGGGGTATAATCGCGGCATAGAGGAAAAGTCGTCCCGCCCGGCGGCGCGGTTTTGAAACAGATTTTTTCGACAACCTTGGTGGGCAGCGGTCGCAAATTCACAAATCATAAAACGGGACAAGAATCATGATATTCCAAAAACTGCTCTCTCGCAAAGTAAATTTCAATGTTTCTGGAAACAAACTTGCTTTACCGATCATCCCTCTGATTATTGTCTTGTGTTGTTGTAGTTGTTTTGCTTTTGCATTGGTTGCATCGTCCTTACGTGAAATTGGTTTATCGCCAACATACACGCCTTTGCCTACTCGCACAGTTACAGTGCTTCCATCTGAAACTCCTAGCCCACTTCCTTCGAACACCTCTGCCCCTACCGAGACAACCATTCCATCTGAAACACCAACAATAACGCCAGAGCCAATGGAAACACCAACTTTAGTTAGCGGGGCAACGGTTATTATCAAATGGGTAAACAAAAGTGCAGAGTATGTAGATTTAGAAAATATTGGAAATCAGCCGCAAGATTTAGCAGGATGGAAAATCGTCTCCGAAAAAGGAAATCAGGTTTGTTGGTTAGCGGGTGTAATACAGCCTAGTGAAACTTTGCGAGTTTGGACAAACAATCCTAACGGCGAAGGTTACAATTGTGGTATTGGCAATAACATTTGGAATGACAACGAATCAGACCCAGCCGCTCTTTATAATGCTCAAGGCGTACAAGTAAGCCATTATCCATAGGAAGGAGTAGTAAAATGCCTTGGCGTTTCCGTCGGTCTGTAAAAATTCTTCCTGGTGTTCGATGGAACATTGGCAAGAAAGGGTCAAGCGTTACAATAGGCGGACGTGGACTAAAAACCACCATGGGCCACGGCAAGGTGAGGCAAACTGTCGGCATTCCAGGTACGGGTTTGTCGTATACCAGTACCTCTTCTTCAAAGAAACGGAGTAAATCTGCATGTTGCCCTCTTGCGCTACTCCTGCTTCTCTTCTTCGCAATTCAAGGGATTTTCAAGTGGTTAATCTCGCCATTCCGAAAAACGAACATTGACTAACCCAAAATCACGGAAGGATAAAAGCCACCTAACACTGTTTGTAGCGGGGTTCTATGCTTCGACGAGTCCCCTATGGCGAAATACAAATCCTGTAACGACAATAGCTCATCACGCTTGCACCTGCGGCAAGTGCAGGTGTGATGCCCAGCCCAGCCCATCCCCTACGTACAGTAAATCTACCCCTCGAATCAAAAACCGCCGGGCATAATATCCCAGCGGTCCTTGAACAATACATAGTAGCGGGGGCAGGATTTGAACCTGCGACCTTCGGGTTATGAGCCCGACGAGCTGCCACTGCTCCACCCCGCATCGAAGCCCGCCGATATTACCATAGCCGGCAGGAGGTGTCAAGCAGGCATGAAAAATGGTCGTAGAACATCTCTATGGACTTTCCTACAAAGCGACTCACGGATTCAACCGTGCACTGGGAAGAAACGCTGGCGCGCGGCGATACTGCGTCGCCTGCTCAAAGGCATACGCATAACGAATCAAATCCGCCTCCTGCCAGGCTTTGCCGAAAAACGAAATTCCCACCGGCAGCCCAAAGACATATCCCGCCGGCACCGTGATGTGCGGATACCCCGCCACTGCCGCCGGCGACGTGCTTTCGATGTCATCCGAATGCGGGTCGCCATTGACCAGGTCAATCATCCAGGCGGGACCGCCGGAAGGCACCACCAGCGCGTCGAGCTTATGTTGGCGCATCACCCGGTCAATGCCATCTTTGCGGGTCAGGCGCAGATTTTTGGCAAGCGCATCCTTGTATCTCTTCTCGCGTAACGACCCCTTCGCCTGCGCCGCAATCATGTGTTCCTGACCAAAATACGGCATTACCTGGCTGGCGTGCTCCTCGTTGAACCGAAGCACATCCTCCAGTGAATGGACGCGCGCCTCCTCAGGCAGCGACCGCAAATAGCGGTTCAAATCCGCTTTGAACTCATAGTACAAGACTTCCAATTCGCTTGCGCCGAACTTGTCGAAGTTCGGCACATCCGCCGGGTCAATGACCACCGCCCCCAACTGGCGCATGACCACAAGAGCATTTTCAAACACCTTGAGTACCTTCGGGTTCGATCCTGCCATATTGCGCGCCACGCCGATCCGCGCCCCTTTCAAACCGTCATAGTCGAGCGCCCTGACATAATTGGATAACGACCGCTTCCTGCTTAGACGTGTGGCGGGGTCTTCCAAATCTATGCCTGTCATCGCCCCCAGCAGAATCGCCGCATCCCTGACCGTCCGCGCCATGGGACCGGGCGTATCCTGACTGTGGGCAATTGGGATAATGCCATTGCGGCTCAACAAACCGAGCGTTGGCTTGATGCCCACAATGCCGTTCGTGTGCGACGGGCAGATGATTGAACCGTCGGTTTCGGTGCCCACTGCCGCGACGGCAAGATTCGCCGCCACCGCCGCCCCCGAACCGGAAGACGAACCGCACGCCGAACGATCCAACGCGTACGGGTTGCGCGTCAGCCCGCCGCGCGAAGACCAGCCGCTCACCGAACGCTTCCCGCGAAAGTTCGCCCATTCGCTCAAATTTGTCTTTCCCAAAATCACTGCCCCCGCCTTGCGCAGCTGCCGCACAATGAAAGCGTCTCTTGCCGCATAATGACCTTCCAGCGCCAGCGAGCCGGCGGTGGTTTGCATCTGGTCGGCGGTATCAATATTATCTTTCAACAAAATGGGAATGCCATGCAGCGCCCCGCGTACCTTGCCGGCGCGCCTCTCTGCATCCAATTTTTCGGCAATTTCGAGCGCCTCCCGGTTGACCTCGATGATCGAATTCAAGAACGGACCAGCCTTATCCACCGCTTCGATCCGCCGCAAATACAACTCGACAACCTGGCGCGCTGTCAACTCCCCCGATTCCATCTTCGCCTGCAATTCGGCAATTGTCCATTCCGGGATAATCATTTCACCTCCCTTCCCCAAGAAAACAACATCACCGCTGGCATGGCTACCGCCCGCCGCCGGTGATGTAATGCTCCAACTGCGAGATGACGAACTTCTGCTCGTCCACCATCTCCTTGAGCGCATCCCGTGCCGAAATCAACCCCACCAACTCATCGCCGTCGAACACCGGCAGATGGCGGATGTTCTTGTCAATCATGATGGCGATGCACTCCTCGATGGACTGGGTTGCCTGAGCGTACAGCACCTTCGAGGTCATAATTTCGGCAACCTTCGTTTCCCGCGAATTGCGTCCGTGCAAATCCACGCGGCGCACGCAGTCCCGCTCCGAAAGAATCCCCTGCACCTTCCCATCCGATATAACCAGCAGCGCCCCGGTATTGTAATCTGCCATCATCTTGAGCGCCTCGAACACCGTCGCATCCGGCGAAATGGAGTACACCTCCTCGCCCTTCCTTCGGATGATGTCGCGCAATGTCGTCATACCAGCCTCCTTTGGTCGTCTCGGAATGGTTCAAAGTATAGACTCAAATCCGCTCTGTGACAAGCAAAACAGGGACTCCCGCCTCCTCCCCCGCCTCAGCCTGTCTCTGCCCAAAATGCCATTTCCTCCACCCCGACATTAGTACACATCCTGCGCCACCCCCCATACCGCGCAAATCCGTCGAATTTCCTCCGGGCTGAGACCATCCGCCCGTTCCCCGGCAGACAGGTTCAAGGTCTCGTAACGAGCCGCCGCCTCAGCATACTCGATCAAATCCAGGGCGTGCATCACCGACTCGTCCGAGCGCGCCACCACTCCATGCCGCGCCCACACCACCAGCGCATGTTCCCGCATCGTCTGGGCGGTGGCAGTCATCTGCTCCTCCGAACCGTTGACGATGAAGGGCAAAACGCCGATGCCTTGCGGCATACTCAAAATCGTCTCCGGCTGCCAGCGGAACAGATGGGTGTTGAAGTATTTCTCGTCCTGGTAGGCGGGGATGTGGCTGAGATACGTCAGATGCAGGGGCTGAGCGTGAAGCACTGCCTGAAACCGAACGCCGCTGGTTTTCATGCGCTCATGATGAATGGCAAGATGCGAGTTGAACTCGCTCGTCACGCGGCGGAATGGAGGGTCAGCCACTGTTAACATTTTCCCTGTCTGCCCGTCATGTCCTACAATAATGCAGGCGAGATTGGCGCCCGGCGACTCGGCAATCTCCCTCAGCCGCCTGCCGGAGCCGGTCACAATCAGCGTGACGCCCGCCAGTTCGGGAACAGACAGAGGCAAATTCACCAATTGCTCGCGCGGAAAGACGCCCGTTACGTCCAGCGTTTCCCGCAGGCAAACGGAAATATTCCCCGCCGCCCCCTCCGCCGCCCCCATTTCAGCAAGTCTCCTGCCCGCCTGCCCGATTTGATCCAACAAACGCATGAAATCCATCGAAACGTAGTCTGTCATGGCGCTTTTCTTCTCCAGAGCCGAATTGTAACGCACACCGCCCGCCAAACGCTGGAGGGGAGAAAAGGCTCATCGGTCGCCGAAGCAGACTGAGGTCCGGTGCGAGGCGGCTGGGCTGGCATGATGTTAGTGTGAAGTTAACGTTCAGCATGTAAAAGGTACGCTGAGGGCGCATCGACGCTTGAAATGCAGGCTTTATCATTTTGAGGCGCTGTTGTACAATGCAGTACAACAAATCATTTTCCGCAGGAACAGGAAATGCCCCAATTCGACCTTTTCCATCCGCCAACTCCGCAACATAATTCCCTCCAGGAACTCTTCGATGAAATGATGCAGATGAAGGACGATCCGCTTGCCAGCGCCGGGACGCGGGTGGTCATCAGCCGCGGGAATTCGAAGGCGCGCTTGATGATCATCGGCGAGGCGCCCGGTCCTGAGGAAAACATCAAGGGCAAACCCTTTGTAGGGCGGGCGGGTCAGTTGCTGGATAAGATTCTCGAATCGGTCAACTTCGACCCGGAAAACGATGTCTTCATCACAAATTCGGTCTTTCGTATGCCGCCGGGCGAGGACGGCAAAGCGTTCCGCAAGCCGACTGACGAAGAAATCAAATACTACCGCCCCTATGTGAATGAAATCATCCGCCTCGTGGACCCGCTCATCATGCTGTTGACCGGCAACGTGGCATGTCAGTCCATTTTGGGGAAGACCGGCATCACCTCTCTGCGCGGGCAATGGACGCAACTGCAGGGTCGCTGGGTTATGCCGATTTACCATCCCTCCTACCTGCTTCGCAATCCCTCGCGCGAACCCGGCTCGCCCAAAGCCCAAATGTGGGACGACATCCGCGAGGTGCGGCGAAAATACGATGAACTGCTGGGAAAATAATCGCCTGCATTCCGCATTCGCAACTGCCTACCATGGCGGCAGCGCAGCATGAATGCCGCGCTGCAATGCCTGAATACAATAACAGGAGAACCCATCATGCGCATGAAAGATAAAGTCGTACTCATCACCGGCGGCGCGGCTGGCATTGGAAAAGCCACCGCTCTGCGCTTTGCCGAAGAGGGGGCAAAGGTCGTCATTTGCGACGTGAACGAAGCGGCTGGGCGGGAAACCCTCCAGCAGCTGGGAGCCGATGCCTCGTTCTATAAAGTCAACGTCGCCAACCGTGAAGAAGTTCAGCAGTGGGTGGAGGCTGTCATCGCCAAATATGGGCGCATTGACGTGCTGGTCAATAACGCCGGCATTCTCAGGGACGGGCAGTTGGTCAAAGTCAAGGAGGGACAGTTGGTCGGTCAGATGCCCGAAGCGGATTTTGACCTGGTCATCTCGGTCAATCTCAAAGGCGTGTTCAATTGCGCGCAAGCGGTCGCACCGCAAATGATCAAACAGGGCGGCGGCGTCATTCTCAACGCCACTTCCGTCGTCGGGCTGGACGGCAACTTCGGGCAGACCAATTACGTCGCATCCAAAGCGGGCGTCATCGGCATGACCAAGGTCTGGGCGCGCGAGCTTGGCAAATACGGCGTTCGCGTGTGCGCCGTGGCGCCGGGCTTCACCGCCACCGAGATTCTCGCCCCCATGCCTGAAAAAATCATCGAATCCATGAAAGCCCGCACGCCGCTGGGACGGTTGGGCGACCCGCGCGATATTGCCAACGCCTATCTCTTCCTCGCCTCCGATGAGGCATCCTTCATCACCGGCGAGACACTGCGGGTGGACGGCGGCATCGTGGTGGGAACCTAAGCCTATCCAGCAAAGCGGCTTCAAACAGAATAATCACCCATCGTCAGGAACGCATCCACCACGTGCGGATCGAAATGTTTCCCCGCATCGGCGCGGATGCGTTCCTTCACTTCGTCCATGGGCAGCCCCTGGCGGTAAGGGCGGTCGGAGGTCAGCGCATCCCACACATCCACCACAGGGAAGATGCGCGCCGCAAAGGGTATCTCCTCGCCCTTCAACCCGCGCGGATAACCCGTCCCGTCCCATTTTTCATGATGACAGTATGGGATGTCAATCGCCGGCAGCAGAAACTCGATCCGCTTGAGCATATCGTAGGCAAATTTGGGATGCTGTTTGACCAGCTCGCGCTCTGCCTCGGTGAGAGGTCCGGGCTTCAACAGGATGCTGTCGGGAATCGCCATTTTGCCAATATCGTGAAGCAGCGCTCCGCGCGTAATATGAACCAGTTCATCATCGCCGACCCCCATGAAGCGCGCCAGTCTCTGCGTCAGCACCGTGACGCGCTGCGTGTGTCCCTCCGTTTCCTTGTCGCGCATATCCAGCGCGCTGACCCAGCCTTCCAGCGTGGCTTGATAGGCTTCCTCCAGTTCGCGGTTCTTGTGCTGTAAATCTTCGAACAATTGGGCGTTGTCAATCGCCACCGCCGCCTGGTCGGCGAAAGCTGTAATCAGATTCTGATCCTGCACCTGAAAGGTGCCTGCCCGCGCACGGTTGTCCACGTAGATGACGCCGATCAATTGCTCTTTGATCTTCAGCGGCGCACACAAAATCGAACGCAATCGAAACGCCGCCACGCTCAATTGATGCTCGAAGCGCGGGTCATCCTGGGCGTTCGTTGTCAGGATGGTTTCGCCGCTTGCCGCCACCCGTTCCACAATCGTGCGGCTCACCTTGAACGATTCTTCCTCCAGGTTGACGTGGTCAATGCCGCGCGCAATCTCGAACTCGAGTCTGCCATCGGGACGTTTCAACATCAGGAAGCCGCGCTCGGCGTGCATCAATTCGATCAAGCGGTCCATGACCTCTTCGAGCACGCGCTTCTTTCCCAGCGAGGAGTTGATCGTCTGCCCGACCTTCATCAACGCCGCCAGTTGATTCTCTTTTATCCTCAATTGATCCACAGCCGCCTGCTCCAATTCCACAAGCAGTTCGGTGACGCGGCTCACTTCGCGGACGATATCCGTGCTTTCCGCCGCTGCGTGCTTCACCAAGTTTCCTGTGAGTCCCGTCAGGCGTGCGCGAATCTCCTGAAAATTTTGCTGAATGGACGATAACGTGGCTGGACGTTTGAACATACCTGCCTCCATTCTACTGACCATCTCTGCCGCTTGTATTGTACCTTCCTTCATCCAACGGCGGGGTATAATCCTGCCAACCGGCAGGCTCCTGCCCCACCTTCTCACCACCATAAGGAGAAACACATGACCGTAGAAAACTATCTGGCAGAGGCTGGCGCCCTCGCCACCCTGGCTGGCGTGCTGGCGGGCTTCGCCATTTCCGCCGTCATTCAACTGCTCTCCACCAACCCGGAAGGCAAAATCACCACCGCCACCATCCTCACCTTCTCCGCCTCCACCGTGATGTTTTTGTATGCTCTGATTGTTTTCGTCCTCACCTTCGCCGCCACCGCCGAACAAAACCGCGTCCTCTCCGAACTGGATACCATCGGCGCGGTTGCCGTGCTGGTCTTGCTTGCTGCCGTCTATGTGTTTCTTGCCGCCATCGGGCTGACCGGCTGGATTCGCTCCAGGGCAACCGGCATCATCACAACCGTCTTTGCCGTGTTTACCATGTGCCTGACGACCTTTGCCATCACATCCGTCTTTTCCGTGTTCTAAGCGCCTACCGCACAATCCTGCTCAACCACTCATAAAAGCGGACGAAATGCCGTCCGCTTTTTTCATGTATACTCCCCCCGCTATGCTTTCCAAGAACACTCTCAAAAACCTTTTCAATCAATATCCGCGCCAGTTTTGGCTCATGATTGCCGGTGTGGTCATTTCCACTGCCGGCGGGAGCATGGTTTGGCCCTTTATGCTCATCTACGCCAGCGGCAAACTACACTTGCCGCTCAGCGCCGTCGCCGCACTCATCTCCATCAACGCCGGCACAGGGCTTGCCTCTTCTCTCATTGCCGGCGCCCTCGCCGACCGTTTGGGACGCAAAGGCGTTATGGTCTTCAGCCTCGCCGTGACGGGTCTTGCCTATTTCCTGATGATGCACGCCGAGACCTACACCCAATTCGTCGGGTTGATGATCATGATTGGGTTGTCGAATCCCATGTATCAGGTCGGGGCGGACGCGATGCTGGCAGACATGATGCCATCCGAACAACGCAGCGATGCCTACACCATCAATCGCATCGCCAACAATGCTGCTTTTGCCGTCGGTCCCGCTGTAGGCGGATTCTTAGCCGCCAGGTCCTACAATCTCGCCTTCCTTGGCGCAAGCATGGGTTTTCTCACCTACAGCGTTTTGCTTTTCCTCCTGGCGCGTGAAACGTTGGATAAGTCCGTGGGCGAACCCTCCTCCAACGCCCCGCAACAGGGCGGTTTCATGCGCGTCCTGCGGGATAAACAATATATGGCATTCGTCGCTGCCATGAGCCTCGGTTTGACTGCCCCCACCATGTTGTGGATCCTCATGCCCGTCTATGCAAAAACCAACTTCGGCATCCCTGAAAATCAATATGGCTGGATTCCCACTACCAATGCGCTGATGTGTGTTTTCCTTCAATACTTCATCACACTCGTCACACGCAAACACCCCACGCTCGCCGTTCTGACCGTCGGCATGTTCATTTATGCCCTCGGTACAGGCAGCGTTGCGCTCGCCGGCAATTTTTGGGGATTCTGGCTGAGCATGGTCATCCTGACGTTTGGTGAACTCGCCCTTGTCCCCACCGCCAGCAAATACGTGGCAGACATCTCCCCCGCCGACCTGCGCGGGCGCTATATGAGTCTCTACTGGCTGGGCTGGGGTCTTGCCCGCACCCTCTCGCCTCTCATCGGCGGCTTTCTCAACGACGCCATCGCTCCCCGCGCCATCTGGATTGGTGGTCTGCTCATCGGTCTAACCAGCACCTTCAGCCTTTTCCTCCTCAGCCGCCTCACCGCCGCCCGCACAGCGCATCAGACTCAACCCTCAACCTGATTCTGAGAACGAGAACAGATGCAACACTACAGTCCCAGCACGCTGGAAATTACTCCCAATGCAATAATCATCACCATTGCCGCAACAATTGCCCCGCAGCCCCAGCCGAGGGAAACCCCTCGGCTTTGTGCCTTTGTAATCCCCGGTTCCAGCCTGCGAACATGGCGGACAACCTGCGAGCCTGCAAACATACCGGTCAGAAACCAGGTGATAATCACCAATAGGACAAAGACAAAAGCAACAAGAATGAGAGTGCCTATTGCCTCCCCAATGGCTGCGCCAATAGTCCGTCCCAGGCAATCGCTGAAGCCAAGACCACTGCAATCCACTGAGGCGTTTTGAACGCTGATGACGCCGATTGCAAGCATGACGATGGTGATGATGCCCGACACGATCATCCCCAGCGGACCGCTGACCGCCCAGATGCGAATCGTCGGCGACATATGTTTCCAGGCAATGCTGGGCGCATTGGGGCGCAATGCCAGCATGGTAAACAAACCGGCAATTAACCCGCCGGCAAATCCTCCGATCCCGCCGCTAAAGAGAATTGCCAGGAAATTGAGAAAATCCTCCGGCCCGGCTCTGCCTTGAATGGCAACCAGGATAAAAAGCGCTATAAACACAATTAACCAGAAGATCAACCAGCCGAGGCTCCACACGAATGCCCAGCCCGGCACCTTGCTCAGGACCAAGTTCATGCCAACTTTTGCAGGGGTTCGCAAAAATGGTATTTCGCCGCTGGCTTTTCCCGCTCCTGCAGCAACCAGACCGTCCACCAGTTTTTGAAAACTATCCACATAACTGCCCGCCCGCAGATCCAAGGTTTGGATGTCTTTGACAAGGGACTTGAATTCGTCACTCCATTCTGCAGGCCGGTAAATCACGGGGAAGATGGTCTTTCCCAATTCCAGCGCCTTATTTACCTCTTCATGTACATACTTGGACTTGTCCGCATCGGGCGATAGTACCAGCACGAACGCCTTACAATCGCGAATCCCCTTCAAAATTTCGTCGTGCCACTTTTCCCCCAATTGAATGTCCGACTGGTCGAACCATACGCCGGCAACCTGCTTGTCCAAGTCTGAGGCGAGGCGGGTGACGAATTCCGAGTCGCGGCGGGAATAGGAGATGAAGATGTCGTTGGGCATGGCAGAACCTCCAAATCTCTGACTTCATCTGGACTTACGTCAGTCCCGTTCATTATACATGCCCGGAACAAAAAACATCCGAAGAATGAACTCCCTCGGAGGTCTATTTCCCTTTGTCACTGCGTGACACCTCCCCCAAATCCATTGGACTTGGGGGAGGTCAAGTAGTAGGGGCTACGCCGTCTCCAAATACCTCTCGATTTCATAATCCGTGACGCGGGTGCGGTATTCGTCCCACTCCTCTGTCTTCGCGCGGACAAAGGCTTCGTACGCCACAGGACCCAGCGCATCCACCAGGACTTTATCCTTGCTCAATTCGACTAACGCCTCGCCGAGCGAGCCGGGCAGTTCGCCCACGCCCAACTTCTTGCGCTCCTTTGCATCGAGGTGATACAAGTTGACGTTGTTGAGCGGCTTGGGCGGCGTCAACTGATTGTCAATGCCGTCCAGCGCGGCGGCGAGCATACCTGCAAACGCCAGGTAAGGGTTCGAGGACGGGTCGGGGAAGCGCAGTTCGGCGCGCATGGACTTGTTGCGCCCCTTTGTGTAGCGCGGGATGCGGATCAACGCCGAGCGGTTCTGCTGCGCCCAGCCAATGTACACCGGCGCTTCGTAGCCCGGCACCAGCCGCTTGTACGAATTGGCTGTCGGCGCGACGAGCGCGGCGAGTCCGCGGGCATGTTTCAGCTGCCCCGCAATGAACGAGTAAGCGATGGGCGAGAGATGGTATTCATCATCCTGGTCAAAGAACAGGTTGTTGCCGCTGGCGTCGAAGAGACTCTGATGACAGTGCATCCCCGAACCGTTGATTCCAAAGACCGGTTTGGGCATGAACGAAGCGGTCAACCCGTGCAGGGCGGCAATCGCCTTGACGGTGTACTTCAGGGTCAGCACATTATCCGCTGCCCGCACCGCATCCGCAAAGCGGAAGTCAATCTCGTGCTGTCCCAGCGCCACTTCATGATGACCGACCTCCACTTCGAGTCCCATCGTGCGCAGCGCATCCATCAACTCCGTGCGGACGCGCACCGCCTCATCCGCCGCCGAAAAATCGAAATAACCGCCTACATCGTGCGGGACGGGATGCACACCATGACCGTTCGTGCCTTTGAACAGGAAAAACTCCGGTTCGGGACCGATGTTATACGTCCAGCCGCGCTCGGCAATTTTGGCAATCATGCGTTTTAGCACGCCGCGCGGGTCTCCCTCGAAAGGCTTGCCGTCGGGAGTTTGAATATCGCAGAAGATGCGGGCGCGGCGGCGCTCGGGCAGACTCCACGGAAGCACCGCGTAGGTATCGGGGTCGAGCAGCAGCCGCATGTCCGATTCCTGGATGCGGGCGAAGCCTTCCACCGACGAGCCATCGAACCACACGCCGTCTTCCAGCGCCCCTTCCAGCCCGCTGACGGGCATATCCACGCTCTTCACCGCTCCCATCACATCCGTGAACTGCAAAGCGACGAACTTGACATTATCTTCCTTCACACGTTTGAGTATATCTTTGGCGTCCATTGTTTCTCTCCTTTTTATGATTTCATGATTTGTGGGGACGTTCGAGAACGTCCACTACGCAAAAATATGGGTGAGTTACTCGATTTCCAGTGGTACAACTTCTTTCGCCTCCTTCCTGACCGACACCTGCCGCGCCCAATTGATCAGAATCACCGCCCCTACAATGATTGCCGCCGCCAGCCCGATGCGCGCGTTCAACTCTTCGCCTGCCAGCAGCCATCCTAAAAAGACCGCCACCAGCGGATTGACATACGCATACGTGGATACCAGCGAAATGGGCGCGTTTTGCAGCAGCCAGCCATACGCCACAAACCCCACCAGCGACCCGAACGTGATGAGATAGACCAACCCCCACCATGAACGCATCGAGACCTCCCCGAAGTTGAATCCACGCAACTCGCCCGTCAACACGCTGACGAGGAACAACGCCGCCGCCCCCGCCAGCATCTGCATCCCCATGGACATCAGCGTGGATTTGGGCATATCCGCATTTTTGGAATAAATCGAACCCAACGACCAAAGGACTGGCGCGATGAGCAGCATGACCGCGCCGAACGGGTCAATGCTCTGCTGTGACCCTGTAATTTCAGCGGGACCAATCAGCAGGAACACGCCGCCAAAACCCACCACCAGTCCCACAATGGAAAGCCAGGTCGGTTTCGCTCCGCCCGCCCGGAACGTCTCGAACAAGGTCAGCCAGAACGGCGAGGTGGCAATCACCAGCGCCGCAACGCCCGAGGGGACGGTCTTTTCCGCCAGCGAAACCAGCCCGTTTCCTCCCAGTAGCAGGAAAGTGCCGACGATGGCGGCGGCTTTCCAGTTGCTCTTGGTAGGCACGGCATCACCCGCCGCCCGCCTCCAGGCGTACAAAATGATGCCCGAAGCAAGAAACCGCATGGAGGCGTGCAGAAATGGCGGAATGGTTTCCACCGCGAATCGAATCGCCAGGTAGGTCGAACCCCAGACGATGTACAAAGCCAATAGCGCAACCCACAGTTTTGTTTTCATAGTTCTCCAATTTATCTACTCAACCTGAATTCGGGATAAGGCTTTTGAATCGTCCCGAAGGCTTTTGACGCAGCGGGTTCGAGAGCAGAATCAGCCTTCGGGACGCTTATCCCGAACTGACGTTACTCACCTTATGCAGTGGCGCAAGATTCTTGCCCTGAGCCTGTCGAAGGGCATCTCGCGTTCAGTGTTTTACGCAAAAACGACATCGTTCCTCGCTGCAAGATATTCTCTCGCCAGCAATGCCTTCTTTCTCGCCGTTCCATAACGATAGTTTCCGAACTCGCCAACCTTGCGGATGACCCGATGACAGGGAATGAGCACCGCTATGGGGTTTCGCCCCACTGCCGAACCGACAGCGCGGACGGCGCCCGGCATCCCAATTTGCGCGGCGAGGTCTGCATACGTGGTCACCGTGTCAGGCGGGATCTTCAGCAGCGCCTCCCAAACTTTCAATTGAAAGTTCGTTCCGCGCAAATACACCTTGAGCGGTTCTCCCCGCCGCACCCCATACTGCAAATCGAAGATGGGACGGATGAGCGGAGCGGTAGCCTTGTAATCCTCCATCACATCCGCCTGCTGCCATTCGGCGAGGAGATGGTCAATCGCTGCGCCTTCGCTGGTCTGGATAAAACTGAGGTGACAGATGCCCCTTTCGGTGGCGGCGATTAGACATTTGCCGAAGGGCGTGGGATGGATGCCGTAACGGATGGTCACGCCTGCGCCGCGCGATTTGTACTCGCCCGGTGAAACGGCTTCAGCGGTGACGAAAAGTTCGTGCAGGCGTCCCAGACTCGAAAGTCCGAGTTGATGCGTGGCGGTCAGCAGGTTCTCCGAACGGTCGAGCAGTTCCTTTGCGCTTTCTTTCGTCAGAAACTGCAAAAAACGTTTCGGGCTTACGCCTGCCCAGCGGGTGAAAATCCGCTGAAAATGCGACTCGCTCAAGCCGAGGTTTGCCGCCAGCGCTTCGATGCGGGGCTGTTCTTTGAAGTGATTTTCAAGGTATAGGATTGCCTGCTCGATGCGCAGGTAATCCTCGGCAAGTTGTTTGTATTCTGTGTTCATAGCATCTCCTTTCGATGCCATTCTATAAAGGACGCTCATTTCCGGCGACCCGTTTTCCATCATCTTTCTCTTTCCAGGGCGTAAGCACAGGTAACAAAAAAAGGCATGCGCGGGCATGCCTTAATAACAGCGAGTGCTATTAAATAAAACAGCCCTTCCAACCTACGCCCGGGCAATGCGCCCGGTTCACTGCGCTCTCTTGTCCCGAATGTTGCCATTCGGTTTTCGATGCGGGCAACAGCGTTTTTTTAAACCTGCTGCTCCTTGCGCTTTTTCGGAAGGGAGAAAGGAGTTCGTGACAAACTCCAGAGGCATCCGCTGATCTATCCGATTTTCCCTCACTCCAACCCTCCCCAAAGGGAGAGGGAGAAGTTCGGTTAGCGTCCCGTTCGCACGGGAGAACCTCCACCTCGTAGTCTCATGCGTAGCGGGCATTCTCAAATGCCCATGAGACCCAGCCGCTATCTCTCCGATATTCAGTTGTTAACGGGGGCGATTGTATACGCGCGGGCGGGCTTTTGTCAAGCGGCAAATTGGGGATTGTTTTTCCGTTCGATATTGGATAGCATAAGTCAAATTTATTTGCGGAGGCAGGCATGAACCCTGAACGTTCCATCCCCGAGTACATTGAGGTTGTCGAACGCGGAATTGCCGCGAAATTTGGAACGAAGCGACCCAAAAAAGTGATCATTGTGGGCGCGGGTCTGGCGGGACTTTCAGCCGGGTACGAACTCAAACGGGCTGGTCATACCCCGGTCATTTTGGAGGCGCAGCAGCGCGTTGGCGGACGCGTGTACACCCTGCGGGAGCCATTCAGCGAGGGGCAGTATGCTGAAGTCGGCGCCATGCGCATTCCCCGCGCTCATTCCCTGACGATGGCATATATCGAAAAATTTGGGCTGAAGACCAACGACTTCACCATGGACAACCCGAATGCCTATTACTATATCGGCGGCAGGAAAATGCGCGCCTCCGAAGCGCACGCGGACCCGTCCATCATGGGATTCGATGTTTCCCATAACGAAGTGGGCAAGACCTCCAGCCAGATGTATATGGAGGCGCTCAAACCTCTGCTCGACCTGCTTGAACGAGAGGGCGATGCCGCCTGGGACCAGATTGTCGCCAAGTACGATGGATACTCCACGCGCGAGTTTCTGGAACTGAACGGCTGGTCGGAGGGCATGATCGAAATGTTCGGCTTGCTCGCAAATCAGGAATCTGTGATGAATTCCTCGTTTTTGGAATTGTTCCGTGAAGACGCAGGCAACTATTACACCAACATGATTGAAATCCAGGGCGGAACCGACCGTCTGCCGTATGCCTTTTTCCCCGCCCTCAAGGACAACATCCGCTTTGGCGCGAAGATGATTGCCATAGACCAGTCGCCGCAAGATGTGACCATTCATTATCAAACCCCTGCCGGACGTTTCTCCGAAAGCGGCGATTATGCCATCCTCACTGTGCCTTTCCCCGTACTGCGTCATGTGGAAGTTTTGAAGCCGTTTTCGCGCGCCAAGAATCGCGCCATCCGCCAATTGCATTACGACGCTTCAGCGAAAATCCTGTTTCAGTGCAAGCGCCGCTTCTGGGAGGAGGACGATGGCATCTTCGGCGGCGGCACCATCACCGACCTGCCCATTCGCAACCTGTATTATCCTGACCATGGGCGGGAGACCGGACGCGGCGTCATCCTTGCCAGTTACACTTGGTCCGAAGACGCCCAGCGCTGGGGTTCGCTCAAGCCCGATGACCGCATCGTTCAGGCGCTGGAAGATGTGGCGGAGATTCATCCGCAAGTTCTGAAAGAGTTCGAGGTGGGCGCATCCTGGATGTGGCACGATGACGAATTTGCCGGAGGCGCGTTTGCCCTCTTCGACCCCGGTCAACAAACCCTGCTGCACGATGACATTGTCGCCCCGGAAGGACGCATCCATTTTGCAGGCGAACATGCCTCCCTCTATCATGCCTGGATACAAGGCGCATTTGAATCCGGTTTACGCGCCGCCATTGCAGTTCACCAATCGCCATAAAATAACAAAGACCCTGCAGGGGAAACCTTCAGGGTCTGATAAATCATTGCCCCGCAAGTGCCGTGTGTTGCGGAGTTTTGAACCTGCTTTCGCAGGTGGGTCCCGACCCGGAAACGCCGCCTTGGCTCAGGCCTATCGCGTTATTTCTCAGGAGTTTGAGACCCTAAAAGTGAGTGTTGGCTCAAAACGGTGAGTGCAACATCACGCACACCGCAGGGACACAAGTTTTATACCATAATCAATCGTGCAAGGGTAGGGAAACCTTAATTACGGATTTACCGGCGGTTTGCCTTTCCCTTCGTTTTATGCTACTCTTATTGCAAAATGATTCCATTTCCTCAAAGGAGAAATCATGGCTACCGTACCTGGCATAGATGTTTCATATTGGAATGCAGGCATTGACTGGCCCAAAGTGCGCGCCACAGGTCAGCGCTTTGTATTTGCCAAAGCAACCGAAGGCGTTTCTTATGCAGACCCCACCTTCCCCGCAAACTGGTCAGGCGCCAAAGCGGCTGGACTCTTGCGAGGAGCATATCATTTCTTCCGCGCCAACGTGGACGGAAAGAAACAGGCGAAGAAATTCATTGATTACGTCAAATCCACAAAAGATAACGGCGAACTGCCGCCCGTCCTCGACCTGGAAACCCACGACGGACAGACCAACGCCCGCATCATTTCACGCGCCAAAGACTGGCTCGACGAAGTGGAAGCCACCTTCGGCAAAAAGCCCATCATCTACTCGGCGCAATACTTTTTGCAAGACCACTTCTCCGAAGCCGGCGGCGGACCTCCCGCGTGGGCAAAGGACTATCCCCTCTGGCTGGCGCAATATCCGAACACATACACGGAAGGGCAACAGCCTTACCTGCCGCGCGGCTGGTTCAAATGGACGTTTTGGCAATACAGCCAAAAAGGCAGGCTCAACGGCATCAACGACAAGGTGGACTTGAACGTCTTCAACGGCACGCTCGAAGAGCTTTATAAATTTGCGGGAGCGCAGATTGTCACCGAACCCGCCGACCAGGAAAAGACCCACACCGTCAAGGCAGGCGACACCTTTGAGAGCATTGCCAACAAGTACGGCGTGACCGTCCGCGAACTGGTCAGCGCCAATCTCCAACTGCTCAAACCCGGCGAGACGTTGAAAATCCCTGTCGCGGTGGCGATACCGTCTGAAAGTGGAACAGGCTCCGGGTCCGCGGGCGGAGGCGGTACTTCTGCTCCCAAAACACATACTGTGAAAGCCGGCGATACCTTGTATGCGCTCGCCATCAAATATGGGACGACCGTAGCAGCAATCGCCTCAGCCAACAATCTTTCCAATCCCAACAACATCAAGGTCGGACAGGTCCTGATTATTCCATAACGATTCCGCCTCGCTTCAAACAAACTTGTCTGCTAATCTGCGCCAATCGTCGCGAATTTTGAACGAATGAGCGCCGATTTGAAGAGTGGTAGATTAAATTCAAGTTTTGCGTAAGTCAAGATAAAAAGACTCTGAGCCTCAGCCCAGAGTCTTTTACTTGTCTACCTGTCTACTTGTCTACCTGTGTACCTCTACGGATACACCCGCTTGATCGTCCGCGGGAAGGGAATCGCCTCGCGGATGTGTTCGATGCCGCACAACCACGCAACGACACGCTCCACGCCCATGCCGAAACCGGAGTGAGGCACCGAGCCGTACTTGCGCAGTTCCAAATACCACTTGAACGCCTCCTCCGGCAAACCCTCCTGGCGAATGCGCGCCAGCAGTTTGTCGTAATCGCTCATGCGCTCGGAGCCGCCGCAAATTTCGCCGTAGCCTTCGGGAGCCAGCAAATCCACCGATTTACACACTTCGGGGCGTCCCGGCCATGGCTCCATGTAGAAGGCTTTCACCGCGCTGGGATAACCATAGACAAACAACGGCTTATCGTGCAATTTGGTCAGTTCCACCTCGTGCGGTGCGCCAAAGTCCATGCCCCATTCGAACTTGAGCAGTTCCTTGCGTTCGGGGTCGGTTTCTTTTTCGTAAAGTTCAATCAGATATTTTGCCGCGTCATCGTAGGACATGCGCGGGAACGGCGGGATGATGGCTTGCAGTTTGGTCACGTCGCGCTCAAGGAATTTCAATTCCGCTGCACAGTCGCGCAGAACCGTCTGCACAATGTGGGTGATGAGCCCCTCTTCGATTTCCATCAACTGGTCGAGGTCGCAGAAGGCGATTTCGGGTTCGAGCATCCAGAACTCGGTCAGGTGGCGACGCGTTTTCGATTTCTCGGCGCGGAAAGTGGGACCAAAGCAATACACCTTGCCAAAGGCGAAGATGTTCGCCTCGTTGTAGAGCTGTCCCGTTTGGGCAAGATACGCCTTGCCTTCATCGAAGTATTCGGTCTCGAACAGGGTGGTGGTCCCTTCGGCGGCGGCGGGAGTGAGGATGGGCGTATCGAGGTTGAAGAAGCCGTGGCTGTCGAGGTACTCCCTCACCGCCGACATGACGCGCACACGCACGCGCAGGATTGCCCATTGGCTGGGAAAGCGAATCCACAGGTGACGGTTATCGAGCGCGAAGTCCACGCCGTGATCCTTGAGCGCCATCGGGTAATCCAGCGCCGCCTCCTGCACGATTTCAATTTGCTTCACGCCGATTTCATATCCGCCGGGGATGCCGGGCGCGCGCTTATCCTCGCGCACCGCGCCGGTGATAATCACCGAGGATTCCTGCGGCAGGCGCATCACACGGTCGAAGACCTCGGGGGCGAGATCGCCCTTGAAGGCGACGCACTGCACAAAGCCCGTACCGTCGCGCACCAACAGAAAGACCAGTTTCCCTTTGTCGGTGCGGTTATACACCCAGCCTCGCACGGTCACTTCCTGACCGACATGCTTTGCAATTTCGTCAACACGGATGATGGACATAATCTTCTCCTCTACCTGTTTACCTGTTTACTTGTCTACCTGTCTACCTGTTTACCTGTCTACCACCTTAATATGCAATTCCTTCAACTGCTTTTCAGTGGCAGGCGCGGGCGCATCCGCCATCACATCGCGCCCGGCTTGATTCTTGGGGAATGCAATCACTTCGCGGATGTTCGGCTCGTCCGCCAACAGCATCACCAGACGGTCAATGCCCGGCGCCATGCCGCCATGCGGTGGCGCGCCGAACTCGAACGCCTCCAGCATGTGACCAAACTTATGCTGGATTTCATCCTCGCTCAACCCCAGCAGTTGAAACACCTTGCGCTGAATATCACTGCGATGAATGCGGATCGAACCCGACGCCATTTCATAGCCGTTGCACACCATGTCATACGCATCGGACAAAATCTCCGCCGGGTTCGTATCGAACTTGGGCAGGTCATCCATTTTGGGCATGGTAAAAGGGTGATGTTCTGCATCCCATTTCTGCTCTTCCTCGTTCCACGCAAACATCGGAAAATCCACCACCCAGGCAAACGCCATCACATCCTTCTCGGCAAGCCCCAGTTTATCGCGCAGCATCACGCGCAAACCGCCCAGCACCTTGTTGACCACCGCGCGTTCATCCGCCGCAAACAGGATTAAGTCGCCTTCCCGCGCCCCGCTTTTGGCTTTGACTGCCTCCGCTTCCGCCTCGCTGACGAACTTGGCGGCGGTTCCCTTTAGACCTTCAGCCGTCAGCGCCAAAGTAGCCAAGCCCTTCGCTCCCAGCGTTTTCGCGGATTCGGTCAACGCATCCACTTCCTTGCGCGACAACCCGGCACAGCCCGGCGCGACGATACACTTGACCACGCCGCCCGCCTCCAGCGCGGATTGAAAGACTTTAAACCCGCTTCCTGCAAACACCTCGCTCACGTCAACCAACTCCATGCCAAAGCGCAGGTCAGGTTTATCTGTCCCATATCGCTCGACCGCCTCGCGGTAGGAAAGTTTGGGCCACGGCGAAGCCAACAGCCGCTTGTGCGGCGCCACCGCTGCGAGCATTTTCGTATACAGGTCTTCGACCAGCGCCAGCACATCATCGCGCTGGACGAAGGACATTTCCAAATCAAGCTGAGTGAACTCCGGCTGGCGGTCGCCGCGCAGGTCTTCATCGCGAAAACAGCGTGCGATCTGGAAGTAACGGTCCATGCCAGCCACCATTAGCAGCTGCTTGAGTTGCTGCGGCGATTGCGGCAGGGCGTAGAAATGTCCGGGGTGGATGCGCGACGGCACGAGATAATCGCGCGCGCCTTCCGGCGTGGCTTTGAACAGGATGGGCGTTTCCACCTCGATGAAACCGTGTTCGTCCATATAGTCGCGCATGAACTTGACCACCTTATGCCGCAGCACCATGTTGCGGGTCATCCGTTCGCGGCGCAGGTCGAGATAGCGATAGCGCAGGCGGATGTCTTCGTTCTCGTCCTCGTCGCGGCTGACCACGATGGGCGTCGCCTTGGATTGATTCAACACGACCACCGTCTGCGCTTCGACCTCGATTTCGCCGGTCGCCATTTTGGGATTGAACTGGTCGGAGGGGCGCATCTTCACCGGACCTGTGACCTGCAGCACCCATTCCGCCTTTGCCTCCGCCATGACCTTGTGCGCCTCAGGGAAGGCTTGCGGACTGGATACGATTTGCGTGATGCCGTAGCGGTCGCGCAGGACGAGAAAGATCACCCCGCCAAACGTGCGGACGTTGTGTACCCAGCCCGCCAGTGTGACGGTCTGCCCTGCGTGCGCCGCGCGCAATTCCCCGCATGTGTGAGTTCGATACATAATGCGCCTCCGAAATTCTTTTTACCACAAAGAGCACGAAGAAACACGAAAAAAATTTCTCCTCTTTTACGCTCTTTGTGTCCATTGTGGTTGGATGTTTACAAAATAAATCGCCCTTCGTGGCGCCTTGCTCCACGTTGGGCGATGATATTCGGCTTCAGGCTTACGTCAACCAGCCGGGCTTCGCCCAACGATTCGAGGATCGTCATTATCGTTATTATTATCGTTGGCGAAGAAAGGCTGGTATGTCATAAAGATGGCGACATTATAGCACAATCCGTGCTGCGGCGCAGCGGACGTTCTCTAACGTCCTATGGCTTTCTCAAAGTCTGGATGCGAGCCTTCTTTGTACACGGATTTCACGGAGAATTCCGTATCATCCGTGCGATCCGCGTACAAAAATTGATTCGGTCGAGCGATAATGAGAAAGCCATATCTAACGTCCGCCTGGCATGTTGTAAAGGCATACGGTGAAAAAAATTCCCTCGAAAGCGGAGCCGGCTGAGGGTCCGCAGAGAGGCGGGGAGGTTGTTAAGTAGATGCAAGGTCTGGGGACGTGTATTTCCTCCCTATGGCGGGCAGGTTGTTGTATATTATTTTTGCACAACAATTCATCTCAAGGAAGGAGAATCCCCATGAATTACAAAGTCTTGTTCGTTCTCAATGCGGTGGTTGCCCTTTTGGCAGGCTTGGTGTTGGTGTTTGTCCCGGCAACGGGCTTGGCGCAATTCAACATGGATGCGCGCGTGACGGAACAATTTCTCACCCGCGCGTTGGGCGCGGCGCTGGTTTCCCTAGGGTTGACGCTCTGGTTCGCCAAGGACGCCGGCGAAGCGGCACAGCGAAACCTGGGAATGGCTTCATTAGGGGGGTCGGTGCTGGGATTGATTGTGGCGATCGTTGGCGCAGCGAGCGGTATCATCCGCGTCAACAGTTGGATTCCAATTGTGGTTTTTGCGGCATTTGCCCTGGGCTATGGTTTTCTGGTCTTCATCAAGCCAAAGATGAAAGAATAGGGACGAAAAGGATGCCCGCGCTTCGCGCGGGCATCCTTTTTATTCAAAAATTTTATCGCTCATTTCATCGAGTTTGGCAATTTCCTCTTCCGTCAGCCGCCAACCGAGTGCGCCGATGTTTTCCTGCGCCTGCCTGACATTTTTTGCGCCAGGGATGGGCAGCGCCCCCTTGCAAATCAGCCAGTTCAGCGCCACCTGGGCGTTGGTCTTGCCGCCGTGATCCTGCCCGATGGTGGTCATCAGTTTAAGGAGCGGCTCGATTTTGGGCAGCAGACTGGCATACGTCCTGGCGCGTATGCCCGGCGGACGGTTTTGGGCATTGTATTTACCGCTTAGCAGTCCTTTTTCCAGCGGGCTGTACGCAATCAGACGGATGCCCAATTCCCGACAGCGCGCCAGCAGACCGTTCTTTTCCACTTTGCGGTTCAACAGGCTGTAAGGCACCTGATTGGAAGCCAGCGGAATGTTCTGCCGCGCCAGCGCCGAGTATGCCGCCAGCATTTGCGTCTGGTTGAAATTTGAAACGCCCACCGTGCGGGTCATGCCGCTTTTCACGCACTCCGCCATGCCGTCCATCATGCGGTCCACGCTCATCAGCGGTGTGGGCCAGTGAATCTGATACAAGTCCACGCTTTCGACGCCGATGCGTTCCAGGCTGTTCTTCAACGCGCGCGGTACCGACGAGCGGGAAAGCCGCCACGGAAAAGGGAAGTATTTGGTCGCAATCAACACCGGCTGTTCGGTCTCTTTGAGAAACCGTCCCAGCAAATGCTCCGACAGACCGTTGCCATAGACCTCCGCCGTGTCAATGAAGCGGACGCCCTCTTCCACAGCAAGTTTGAATGCTTCGCGTACTGCCTGATCGTCGTATCCTTGCCCAAACTGCCAGACCAGCCGGTCGCCCCATTGCCATGCCCCCAACCCCATTTCGATGGCGTGCAAAAAACGAGTTTCACTGTTCACTTCGGTCATGTTTTCCTCCACCAAGCAGCGCTAATTCTAACTTATAACACTGACAACATTGCCGTTACGCTCCCGGCGCATCAAACCACTGGCACTTCTCCCTTCACCATCCTCTTCACCGCCCGCCTCAACCCAACCGGCTGAATCGCATCGAGACTGACCCTCTCCGCCTCCACAAACTTCGCAAAACGGATCAATCCCCTCGCCAGCGCGTTCGCAAAATCGGCGTCTTTCACGGGCGCATCGTCCTCATGCCAAAAGCCTTTGATCTCCAGCGTCATCGTCGAGCGGTCTAGTTTCGGGTCGAGCCGCGCCACAAGGTCATCGCCATACAAAATCGGGAGAACATAATATCCCCAGCGGCGTTTGTGCGCGGGCGTATATACCTCCCACGTGTACTCAAAATCGAACAACTTCTTCGCCCGTCCGCGCGCGCTGACAATATCCAGCGGCGCAAGAAACGTGACCTCTTCCAGCGTGGTTGTCTCTTTGGGATTCCAGCCTTTGGGAACTTTCCCCTTTTCGAGCGACTCCAACGCCGGCACATCTTCTCCCAAAACGAGATACGTCTCGCGTCCTCCCTCGACCTGAACCTGCCGCACCATCCCAGACTCGATCCACTCCCCAAGCAGACTCGCCATCTCTGCCTTGCCGTACTCCCTGCGGAGATAATATTGCAGTTCCCTCTTCATTTCCGTTTCGCGCTTCAACCCCATGAACGCAATCGCCTTGCGGGCAAAAAATTTCTCCGCATCCTCCTCCGAAGCGATGTAATCGAACTCCTTCGGCGCGATATTCTCACGGAAGTCATAGACCCGCTCGAATCCCTCACGGTGGTGAATCATCAACTCGCCGGAAAGCCACAAGTCGAACAACGCCACCGCCGTCTCCTTGCGCCCGCGGTAACTCCACTGCTCCATGCGCTTGCCGTCGAAATCGCGGTTCCCCAGCGGACCGCGCCGGCGCAATTCCTCGCGCACATGCTTCAGCAATTCCTTGTGACCCTTCACGAAATATGCCACATATTCTTCGTGCGCGCGGCGGCTCATGTGCAGGCGGAAGTACGGCAGGTCCGACATGGGGTACATCGCCAGCCAGCCGCCGTAATCGAACGCCTGCCGCTCTTGATAAGCGACTTGGTGCAAATACTCAGGCGTATAGTCCAGCACGCGGCTGTGCAAGACAATATCTTGACTCCGCGCGATGACATTCAACGGATCGAGCTGCACCGCCTCGCACGCGCGAATTGCCTGCGCGACACCCTTCTTTCCCTTCCAGCGCCGGCCGGGCCACAATCCCTGCCTGCCAAGGACATAGCGGCGCGCCGTCTGGCGTGAAATCATCAAGGGGTTCATTTTTATTCTGCTGCCAACGCCTTTTGAATGTGTCAACAGAATGCTCACACCGCAAAGGGATTGAAATTCGTTTCGCGGTCGTAATAATCCTCGTTTTCCACCCTCTTCAAAAAACCGACCACGCCATACGTGACCGGCGTCATCAACGCCTCCACGCTGCACTTGAACAGGTAGTTCGCCACTGTCAGCGTGAGGAACAAACTCCACGGAAACACCCCAAACGCCGACGCCACCGCCACAAACATGACCGTATCCACAAGTTCGCCTGCAAGCGTACTCCCGATGGTGCGCGTCCACAGCCAGCGTCCGTTCGTCAGCACTTTCATCTTTGCCAGAGTAAAGGAATTGGTAAATTCGCCCGCCCAATACGCCGTCAGGCTTGCCAGCACAATCCCCCCACTGCTCATCCCGCCGAGGATGGCGTTGTAGGCATCGTCGCCGGCGTATCCCTGCCAGGTCGCCTCCCCCGGCAGCGCACGGACAATTCCAAAGATGACCGCGCTCAACGCCAGACAGGCAAACCCTGTCCAAATGACGCGCCGCGAACGTTTATAACCGTACACCTCGGTGAGGATATCGCCAAAGATATAACTGACCGGGAACAAAATTGTCCCCGCGTCGAACGCCATGGGAAGGCGAAACAGGCTGAATCCCAGGTCAATAATCTTGGCAGAGGAGGCAACATTGCTCAAGATCAGGACGGTCACAAAAACAACCATGATCAAATCGAAGTATTTATATTGTTTCATAGGTCATTCCGAAAGAGAGAGTTGTTGTGTTTTTTCAATCGTTCTGCAAAACGAACACAGACCGGGCGCGGAGGTGGGTTGTCCGCATTTCGGGCAGGGATGCAGGTGCGCCTGTCCAACATTCTGCTCGATGAACAAATCGCCGCGTTTGCGCGCTTCGAGGAATTTCAGGTAGAAGGTCAGTTTCGCGCCAGGGCGCGCTGTTTCCAGTTGATTGAGCAGTTCCTTGTAGTAAATGGATGTCGAGCCTTCCGCAAATGGACACTCCTCATAGATATATTCAATTCCGCGCAGGAGGCAATACGCCGTCATCTCGCGCTCGTAGAAGCGGCACAACGGTTTGACCTTGCGCGCCAGCCCGTCGGCGGAGGGAAGCACCGGTCCCTGTCTCAAAAGATATTCACTCGACCAGTTCAGCGTGTTGCCGAAGAGCACAGCAGCCTCATCGTCGAGGTTATGCCCCGTCGCCAGCACCGCATATCCCAGGTCCCGCGCGATGCGGTTCATCTCGTGACGCTTTACCAGCCCGCACACGGCGCACGGTTTGCCATGTCCGCGGTGACTAATCTCCGAAAGGACGGGGATGGGCTGCCCGTATTCCTTTTCGATGTCCACCACATGGAGTTTGAGACCGCGCTCGTCGGCAAACTTCTGCGCCAGCCGCTGCGACTCGTGCGAGTAATTGATTCCGCCGTCAATCCCCAAGCCGAGATACAGCCCATCAGCCTGATAGCCAAGGCGGTGAAGAATGTCCCACAACGCGAGCGAGTCCTTGCCGCCCGAAACCGCGACCAGAATTTTCTCCTCGTGCGTGAACATCTCATACTTCTTGATAAAACGTTCGGTTTGCTCGGGGACCCACTCGAGGTAATGCTCCTTGCACAACGCCAGTTTGTGCTGGCGCATGTTCACCGAGGCTTTTTCGCCGCATTTCTTGCACTTCATGAACAAACTCCCTGCCAGTTACCAGTTACCAGTTACCAGTTACCAATATCCATTTACCACGTTCCGCCCGAAATTACCGCAACCAACTTGATCACATCGCCGTCGCGGAGGATTTCATCCTCCAGAATCATCTCCCCGTTCCGCGTCGCGATCACCGACTCGGGCACAATGTTGCACTTCTTCAGCGCAGAAAGCAGGGTCATCCCCGCTTTTACCTCGTATTCTTTATCGCGCAAAATCAATTTGACCACGTTCACTCCTATTTGGCATTCTACCATAGCCTCCTTGACAGCCGCCCCTCCAGCCTGTACGATTACAGCATGAAAATCGGCATGATGGCAGACACCTACAAACCCTATATCAGCGGGGTTACCAACTACATTGCCCTCCATAAACAGGCAATGGAAGCCGCCGGGCATGAGGTCTATGTCTTCACCTTTGGCGACCTCGACTACAAGGACGACGAACCCCGCGTCTTTCGCAGCCCCGGCGTGCCCCTGGCAGATACGGGCTTTTACCTCTCCCTGCGCCATAAAACCGCCGTCAAGAAACTCATCCAAAGCATGGACGTGGTGCACGTCCACCATCCCTTTCTAAGCGGGCGTCTCGCCATCACCTACTGCCGCCCGGCGCACGTCCCCATCGTCTATACCAACCACACTCGCTTCGACCTGTACGCTCAGGCGCGCCTGCCGTTTATGCCCAAAGAAGTCAGCCTGGGATTGCTCCAAACCTACATGCCCGCCTTCTGCGAACAAATGGACTTGGTCATCTCCCCTTCGCGCGGCATGGAAAAGGTTCTGCGGCAATATGGAGTGCAGAGTCCCATCGAAGTCATCCCCAACGGGGTGGACCTGAGCCGCTTCCATAACGCCGTTCCTCTCCCCCGCGCCGAATTTGGCTTCAGCCAGGACGATTTGCTGCTTGTGTACGCCGGACGGATTGCCCCCGAAAAGAACCTCGAATTCCTGTTCCGGGCATTTGTGGGCATTGCGGATGTAATTCCCAATGCCCATTTGTTGATCGTCGGCGGCGGGCAAAAGGACCATCTGGAAGAAATCACCCCCATACCGGCTGAACTTGGCATCGCCGAGCGCGTCCATTTTGTGGGAATGATTCCCTATGAAAAACTGCCCTCCTACCTGGCAATGTGCGACATCTTCGTCACTGCCTCCGTCACCGAAGTCCATCCGCTTTCGGTCATTGAAGCCATGGGCGCGGGACTTCCCATCGTGGGCATTGACTCGCCCGGCGTTGGCGATTCAGTCGTGGATGGGGAGTCTGGTTTGCTTGCAAAGGAGGACATCGCCTCATACACCGCCAAACTTACCTACCTTTGCCTGAACCGCGACCTGCAAAAGAAATTTGGCGCGGCGGCTCGCAAAGCCTCCGAACAATATTCCATTGAACGTACAACGAAACTCTTGCTGGAACAATACAACCGCCTGACGCAAACCACCAAACCCATCAAACCCAAACTCGACGAACGCCTCAAAGCCATTCTGGAAGAGTTCCTTTCATGAAACACAACCAGCACGTCGGCAAATGGGGCGAGAAAACCGCCGTCAAACATCTAATCGAGAGAGGGGATGAACTGATTGGACAGAATATCCGCACACCTTACGGTGAAATTGACATCGTCGTCCGCCGCGGCGAAACGATAATTTTCATCGAAGTCAAGACGCGGACATCGGACAAGATGGGCTTGCCCGAAGATTCCATCACGCCCCGCAAACGCGAACACATGATTGCCTGCGCCGAGCATTACGCGGCGGAACACGGCATTGACCATTGGCAGATTGATGTGATTGCAATCGAAGGAAAGCCGGGGCAGGAGCCGAAGATCACATATTTCGAAAACGCACTATAGTACAGGAGCACATCATCATGCAAAACACATTGCAAACAGCACGCGGCATTTCCGCGAAAAACGCCATGCGCTTTGTCGTCCTCATCGGCGTCGTCAGCCTCTTCGCCGATATGACCTACGAAGGCGCGCGCGCAATCAACGGTCCGTTTCTGGCGATCCTCGGCGCGAGCGGGGCGGTTGTCGGGCTGGTTTCGGGGCTGGGAGAATTGATCGGTTTTTCCATTCGCCTCGTTTCAGGTTATTTCAGCGACAAGACCAAAAGTTACTGGGCAATCACTTTCTTCGGTTATGCCGTCAATCTTATTGCTGTTCCCCTGCTGGCGCTGGCGGGCAACTGGCAGATTGCCGCCGCGCTGATGGTCATCGAACGTATCGGCAAGGGCATCCGCGTCCCACCGCGCGACGCGATGCTCTCCTATGCCACGCATCAGATGGGACGCGGCTGGGGCTTCGGTCTGCATGAAGCGCTCGACCAACTCGGCGCAATCACAGGTCCGCTGATTGTGGCGGCGGTCTTGTATCTTCGTGACGGCTATAAAACAGGATATGCGCTGCTGCTCGCCCCCGCACTGCTCGCGTTGGGCGTGCTGACCACCGCGCGTTTCCTCTATCCGCGCCCGCAGGATTTGGAAATCAGCCGGACGAAATTAAAGTTTCAGGGTTTTTCAAAAATGTTCTGGCTGTATGTGCTTGCGGCGGCGTTCATCGCGGCGGGCTTTGCCGATTTTCCCCTCATCGCCTATCACTTCCAAAAAGCCTCCGTTGCCAGCGAGACGATGATCCCAATCCTATACGCCGTTGCGATGGGTGTGGACGCCATCGCCGCCCTCGCCTTTGGACGACTCTTCGACCGCTTCGGTCTGACGACCATGATGCTGGTTGCCTTTCTCTCGGCTTTTTTCGCCCCTTTGGTTTTTTTTGGCAATTTCCCGCTGGCGATGCTGGGGATGGCATTTTGGGGCATCGGCATGGGTGCACAGGAATCCATCATGCGCGCGGCAATCGGCGGCATGATTGCGCCCGAACAGCGCGGCACCGCCTACGGGCTTTTCAACATGGTCTATGGCTTTGCCTGGTTCCTGGGCAGTCTGTTGATCGGCGTCTTGTACGATGTGTCCATTTTATGGCTGGTCGCTTTTTCGGTGGCGGCGCAACTCATCTCAATTCCGATCTTTTATTCGCTTCGGAAATTGTCGTAACGCGACTTTCAAGCCGCAGCCCAAAGGCGACATATTGTGCTTTTCCCAATGATTCTGACAAAACCGTCGGAGACTTGCCCCGCCATCGCCGACCATCTTCATGCCTGGTGCATCACAGCCTTGAGCAGCGCCTGCCGGTCCACCAGACCGATGGCTTTGCCGTCCGCGCCCACGACCACCATCCATTTGCGTTTTTTGGAAAGCATAAGATGAGCGGCTTCGGTGAGCGACGTGTCGGGCGGGGCGCTCAGGACTTCGGGCGACATGAGTTGCGCGGCGGTGATCTTTTCAGCGGGAACGGCGCGCTTGCCGCGCAATGCCAGCAGGACGCCGCGCTGTGAGGAGGGCTGAACGCGCGTCACGGCGTCCGCATCGCTGATCAGACCGAGGGGCTGACCCGCCTCGTTGACGACGATCAGGCGGCGGGTCCCAGCCTCGAGGAAGCGGGCGACCACATCCGCCAGCGGCGCGTCCTCCTCGATGGTGGGAATCTCGCGAATCATAATGTCGCCCACGGTCCGCGCTGCGCCTCGGGGCGCTTTAGCCGCGCGCTTCTTCGCTTCTTCGCTCACGACCTGCTTCAATACGTCCACGCGCGAGAGAACGCCGATCAGTTTGCCTTGCTCGTCGAGGACGGGCAGGCGTTTGATGCCGTGTTCCGCCATGCGCGCCGCGGCGAGACTCAAGGGTTCGTCCCCGCGAACCGTGATGGCGGGGGAGGTCATCACGTCCGCCACTTTGAGCGGACTGGCGCGCAGACCCTTCAATTCGGATTGCAGCGTCTGTTCGTCGAGGCGCTCGGCAATGGAGAGATGCTGCTCCAGCCCCGCGCGTTCGAGCAAGTCTTCGTCGGTCAGAATCCCCACTACTTCGCCGTTTTTGTTCAGCACGGGCAGCGCCTTGAGCAGGTGTTTGAGCATGATCTCCCATGCCTCTGCGATGGGCATCGTATCTTTCAATGTGACAACTTTGCGGGTCATGACATCCGAGACGCGCTTGTCGGCGGGGAGCGGGTTGAGGTAGCGGTGGGTGTATTTGACCACCTCCACATCGTCGAGGGTAATCAATCCCTCCGCCACCATCGGGGCGATGACCTTGAGGGCGGCTTTGATTTTTTCTTCGGCGTCAATGACCTGGATGACGAGGGGCAGGTCCACCGAAAGGGTCAGGATGGAGGCGGTGCGGATGACGGAATGCGCCCCAAAGCCGGCGAGTCCGCGCGTGACGGTCGCGCCCGCCATCCCCTGAGTCCGAAGCGTCTCCAGCAAGGCGGCGTGAAGGGCTTTGCCGCGCCACCTGTCGCTTTCGCCGATGTAGATGGTCAGCCGTTTGGCTTTTTTGCCGGTGAGTTGTTTGGGTGACATAATGTCGTCTCCGAAAATAGTGGGCGCGTAGGACACGTTCTCTAACGTGTCCGCCGGCGTTAGAGAACGCCGAGTACGCAGAACGCCGAGTACGCAGACCGAGTATGCCTAGATGGCTCTTGCCAGAACGATGCCCAGGAAAACCGCAACGCCGCCCAGGAAGGCGCTCCCAAAAAGATTGAGCAAGCCGGGCAGCCATTGGTTGTCGAGAATGAGACTCAGGCTTTCGAAAGTATACGACGAAAAGGTGGTGTATGAGCCGAGAAAGCCGATGGCGAAAAAGATGCGCCAGCGCGGGTCGAGAAGAAGGCGCTCGACGGCAAGCGTCATGAAGAATCCCAGAATGAAACTGCCCGTGAGATTGATGATGAGGTTGCCGTAGGGGAAGGATGTGCCCAGGCGGTTCGCCGCCCAAAGCCCGACCCAGTAGCGCAGGTTGGCTCCCAAGATCGCGCCGAGCGAAATCAATAAGAACGTTTCCATATTTTTGGATTGAGTTGCCTTTCGGAAATGGGCTGAGAGGAAAGAACGGTAATGGTGGAAGATGTTTTTCATTTCATACTTGACAAATAAAAAGCCTCTACCGATGCGGTGAATTCGGTAGAGGCTATCAGTCGGGGAGACGGTTATGGCGAGCCTCATCGCCAAACTCGATTATAACACTGTAACACACCGTATAATTGGCGCGATGAAAAAACCTCACCTGATACTAATCGTCGGTCCAACTGCCGTGGGCAAGACGGAGATTGCCATTCAATTGGCGGAACGGTTGAATGGAGAAATTGTCTCCGCCGATTCGCGCCTGTTCTATCGCGGCATGGACATTGGCACGGCAAAACCGACCGCCGAGGAGCGGGCGCGTGTTCCGCATCATCTGATTGACATCGCAGACCCCGACGAGATTTTGAGTCTGGCGGTCTTTCAGCAGAAGGCGCGCGAGGCAATCGCCGATATTCATGCCCGCAATAAACTGCCCTTTTTGGTGGGAGGTACCGGACAGTATGTTCGAGCGGTGACAGAGGGATGGACGCCGCCGGAAGTTGCGCCTCAGGAGGGCTTGAGGGAGGAATTGGAAAAGTGGCGAGCAGAAAAAGGAGCATATTGGCTACACGAAAAATTAAAGACACTTGACCCCGAAGCCGCCGCCCGCATTGACCCCCGCAATTATCGCCGCACCATCCGTGCTTTGGAGGTTATTCTCACCACCGGCAAAAAATTCTCCGAGCAGCGCGGGCGCGGCGACTCTCCATATCACCTCATCACCATCGGGTTGACGCGCCCGCGCGAAGAGTTGTACCGCCGCGTGGACGAGCGCATCGAGTCCATGTTTGCAAATGGCTTGGTGGAGGAAGTGCGCGGTCTGCTGGCAAAAGGCTACTCCCCCTCCCTGCCCACGATGTCCGCCATCGGGTACCGGGAATGTGTCGGCGTGGTGAAAGGCGAATGGTCGGTGGAGCAGGCAAAGGTCCAGATCAGACGCGCGACGCGGGTGTACGTCCGCAGGCAGGCGAATTGGTTCAAGGAGTCCGATCCGAATATTCTGTGGTTCAAAGTCGAGGAGGGCGTGGTGGATGAAATCGAGAAAAACATCCGCCGGTTGGTTGACTTTTGAATCAGCCTTGTATATACTGAAACTATTCAACCAAAAGAGGAGGCAGCATGAACGATAAACCGTGGTTCGCTCATTATGATAAAGGGGTGCCGCATTCGTTTGAAATTCCGCAAGTGCCGCTTCAACATTTTCTGGAGGAGTCCGCCCGTAAATATCCTGACCGCGCCTGTACGATCTTTAAGGGCGCGGTCATAACATTCCGGGAGATGGACGCGCTCGCCAACAGTATTGCCGCCGCGCTGGTGGATATGGGGGTAAAGAAGGGCGACCGCGTGGGCATCTTCATGCCAAACACGCCGCAGTTTGTAATGATTTACTTCGGCATTCTCAAGGCGGGCGGAGTGGTGGTGGCGACCAACCCGCTCTATACGCCGCCGGAGATCGAGCATCAGGCAAACGACGCGGGCATCGAGTATATGTTCGTGATGACGAATTTCTACGAGACCATCAAGAAGGCACAGCCGAAGACCAAAATCAAGAAGATGATCGTCACCAACCTGAAGGAAACGCTCCCGCCCGTGCTGCGCGTGCTGTTTACGCTGGCGCGTGAGAAGAAGGGCGGATTCCGCATCGAGGGCGGGCTGAGGGACGGCGACGTCTGGCTTAAGGATTTGCTTGCCAAGTACAAAGGCGCACCAAAACCGAACGTGGAGGTGCGTCCTGACGATACGGCTTTGTTCCAATATTCGGGCGGGACGACCGGCGTTTCGAAGGGCGCGGTGGCAACGCATTACAACGTCGTTGCCGATACGCTGATGATTAAGAGTTGGATGACCACCCTGGAGGAGGGGAAGGAAATTTTGCTGATGGCAATTCCGCTCTTCCATGTCTATGGCATGGTGGCGGGAATGCACTTTGCTTTGGCATGCGGCGCCAGTATGGTGATGGTGCCAAACGCCCGCGACATTCATGACGTGCTGGAAAACATCCACAAGTACAAGCCAACCATCTTCCCCGGCGTGCCCACGCTGTATAACGCCATCAACAACCACCCGGAGGTGAAGGAAGGTAAAGTCAGCCTGCGTTCCATCAAGGCGTGCATCTCCGGTTCTGCACCGCTGTTGCGCGAAACGAAAGAGACTTTCGAAAAGTTGAGCGGCGGCAAGGTGTTCGAGGGCTTCGGTCTCTCGGAGGCGCCGACCGCCACGCACTGCAATCCGCTGCTCGGCGAGAACCGCACCGGCTCCATCGGTTTGCCGCTCCCCAATGTGGACGCCAAAATCATCAGCCTGGACGACGGCGAGACCGAAATGCCGGTGGGCGAAGTTGGCGAACTGGTGATCAGCGGTCCGATGGTGATGAAGGGCTATCACAACATGCCCACCGAAACCGCCAACACCCTGCGCAAACTCAAGGACGGTAAGACCTGGCTGTTCACCGGCGACATCGCCCGCATGGACGAGGACGGGTACTTCTACATTGTGGATCGCAAGAAGGAACTGATCAAGCCGGGCGGCTTCCAGGTGTGGCCCCGCGAGGTGGAGGAAGTGCTTGCCCAGCATCCAAAGATTTTGGAAGCCGGCGTGGCGGGCATCCCCGATCCGTACCGCGGTGAGACGGTCAAGGCGTGGATTGTGTTGAAACCGGGCGAAACCGCCACCGAAGAGGAAATCAAGGCGTTTTGCAAGGAACGGCTGGCGGCGTACAAAGTCCCGACGCATTATGAATTCCGCAAAGAGCTGCCCAAGACAACGGTCGGAAAGATACTGCGCCGCGAACTGGTACGTCAGCACAAGGAAGCGGCGGGAATGTAAGCAGGCATATAGGGAAACAGGTACACAGGTACACAGGTTGTAAGTCACGGTAAACTCGTACCCATAAGAAAAACCAGAAAAGTTGTACCTGTCGGAACTTTAACAATTCATATCATAGATGGCTGTAAACCTGTGATCGCCTCAACCGTCAAGTCGTCCAAGTCGAAGGCCAG
>JACRPQ010000002.1 GCA_016223135.1 Chloroflexota bacterium
AGCCGCCAGCGCCGGCACAGCGCCTGACGGAAAGAGAGAGGCGGCAATGATTTGACTGAAGACCAGCAAGGCAAACGCCTTCTTCAAGAAAATAACATGCTTGTTCATTTCTACCATCCTGCATACGAAAATGTTGCGCTAGTCTACTTGACCGTCCTGCCGCCTTGTAATTTTCACAGACAGGTCAATGTGTAAATTTACAACAACAGAGCGCGCAATTTTCCGCTATTACACGATGCTTCAATTTATGTTACACGGTAATAAAAATCTAGCCACCTGACACTTTGCTCAAAAAGCACTCCGTTAGTCGAGTAGGCGGTGTTCTTCCGCCATATCAAGACCAACGTACCGAGAAACTACCCGCAAATGTGATCCCAATATGCCCAAAAAAGAGCGATTGGAACTACTCGACCACCAAAATCTTGAAACTGTCAGGTAACTAGATGAAAATCTTTTGCACTTGGTAAGAAATTATCGCAAATCGAATTGATCGCGCTGCTCTCTTGAAACACTCTCTTATTTGTATAATAATGAAACAACTGGATGATTCAAGTGATTTTTGTCATATCGAATCACCAATCGTTTACCGAGCAATCATGCGTGTCTCCCCCGTCTGTATACATGCTCTTCCGGATAAAATTTTGGGAAAGCTCATAAATCCAGAATAAAAAATCTGCGGACAGTTGCCTGCCCGCAGATTTTTCTGAAAGAAAGATGCATCACTGGTTCAAGGTAAAAAACATGAACTCTGTCCATGTACCATAGCCGTAAGCGCCATAATCCAGGATACGCCATTTATAGTTCCCATTTGCCAGACCGGCAGTTTCCGGCGGAGAAACGAAACAGGACGTGCCGCTCGAGCAATTCGTCTGGGATGATGTGTACCATTTTCGGAAGACCTGAACGCTTCCATCTGCTGTGTACACCTCCAAAAGATACCACGTGGCATTAGGCAAGCCGCTCCAACTGAAGGTATTATTCCAACTCACAAGCGCACCATTCGGAGCAACTAAAACGGGAGTTGCCTTGAAGTTGGCAGTGACCGATTTATTGGCGTTCATGGTCACCGAAACGGGATTGGTTGACCCGCTGGCATCGCCACTCCAGTTACTAAAAATAAAGCCCGCATTTGGCGCCGCCGTCAATTGGATAACCGATCCGGCTGTATAACCGCCGGGACAGGTCTGAGCGGGAACCGTCACATTTCCTCCGCCCGGGTTGATATAGGTGGTCAATGTATAACAGGCTATGCCGTTTAAAGTGAAATTCTTGAATGCCGAATTAATTCCGTAGCCGTAAGCGCCATAATCCAAGACACGCCACTTGTAATCTCCATTGGGAAGACTTATATTCGTCGGTGTAACAGAACAGGCTGTGCCGCCAGCGCAGTTTGTTTGTGCGCTGGTATACCACTTGCGAAAGACCTGTACGCCAGTCGATGTTTGCACTTCGAGCAGGTACCAAGTGGCGTCGCTTACTCCCGTCCAACTGAATGAATAACTCCAATTGTTCAATATACCGGAAGGCGACAAAGGGGTATTTCCGCGCATATTGGCGGTAACTGTTTTACTGCCATCCATCACAATCGCCACTGGGTTGGTCGTACCGCTGACATCACCGCTCCAGTTGGAAAATGCGTATCCTGTGCCGGGCGTGGCGGTCAGCTGTACTACCGAACCGGCGGTATACCCTCCGCTACAGGTTTGCGCTGGAACATTTACAGAACCACTGCCGGACGGGTTGAGATTGACAGTTAGCGTGTAACAAGCCGTGCTTAAGGTGAAATTTTTGAAAAGGGTAAAGATACCGTAACCATAAGCGCCATAATCCAAAACACGCCATTGATAATTTCCATTTCCAAGGCTCAAATCGGAAGCAGAGGGCGTCAGGGAGCAGGCAGTGCCGCTTGGACATCCCGTTTGGGCACTGGTGTACCACTTGCGGAGAAGTTGTGTGCCTGTGGATGTATACACCTCAAGCAGATACCAGGTCGCGCCATTCACGCCCGTCCAACTGAACGCTCCATTCCAAGCGCTCAAAGCGCCATCTGGAGAGTTTAGCGCCGAGATATTGCCCACCACATAAGTCAGCGCAATGTTTTCAATTGCCGGAGTTGCCTGGTTATTCGTTGTGGACAACATAGCACGATATTGAAGGTAACGGCTGCCAGGATTTGTGAAATTTCCGTTTACAGCCTGCCAGTTGGTCCAGGTATTATCCGGGATTGGGCTGTTTCCCGTGCGGGCAGCAAAGGCAACGGTAGTACCTGCAGGGGTAGCGCCGCTCCAGGAAAGACTTACCCAATCCATGGGAGTGCCCACATCGAACACCCGCGACTCGAATGTGCACGTCGTCGAAGACGGGATGTTCAGCCGCACCGCCCCGTCTCCAATCAAATTGTCCACCACACAACTCCCAACCGTTCCGGCAGTGAAGTCCACCGCCGCATTATCAATGTGTGCGCCCGTTTCAAACGCCCCCATATCGCACCCTGACCACTGTGGGCGCGCCACACCGCGCTGATCGGTGGATGCACAGGTGGAATTGTTCCCCGCATCAATGGCGGGACTTCCCATTCCCAATGCCATGCTCTGCGTGAATCCGCCGTTGTTGGTAAGTGTGCCGAGAAGCGGATTGGCATTCAACACATTGGTACACGCTGCACCGGCTGGACAACCGCCCTGCACAATGCTGTCATGGATGGTGATGCTACCGGTTCCATCGCTGGTAATCCCGGTAGAGTTGTTTCCCCAAAAGATGGCATTGCGAATCACTGGATTGCTGACAGTGGAACCTGCCGGATCTTTGGCAACCCGTATGGCGCCGCCATCCACACCGTTGGCGCTGCTGGTGTTCCCGCTGAAGGTGACATGATTCAATGTGGGACTGCTGGCAATCACCATCATCCCCCCGCCTCCTTTCGGGTCGGCGAGGTTGTTATTCGAGGTGTTGTTGTAAAACGTCACGTTTGTCAGCACGGCGGAACTAAACTCCAGCAGCAAGCCGCCCCCGCGCCGGTTGGCGACATTGCCGCTAAATGTGACATTGGTAAGAGAACCGCTGCTGGTGCCGAGGAACATCCCGCCGCCGCCCGTCGCTGTATTATTGATAAAAGATACATTTGTAAGCACCGGGTTGATATATGGATCGGTTGCCTGCAGGTTTTGAAAATTCGCCCCGCCCCCGCCGGTCGCCAGAGCCTGATTACCTTCAAAAACAACATTGGTCAAAATCGGACTGCTGCGCTGGCTGAACAAACCGCCCCCGCGCCCCGAATAGTTATTCAAGAATTTCACATTCGAAATCGTGGGAGTAATCAGAGGCAGCCCGTCGGTATCATCAATATATATCCCGCCTCCGCCGCTGCCCACCGTGCTGCCGGCGCGATTGTCTGTAATGATGAGGTTATTCAAAGTTGGACTGCTGTTTGTAATATACACACCAGCGCCATAGGGATTCCCATCCGCATCTGCCACATAACCGCGCGTAATCGTAAAACCATCCAACAGAGTAGATAAACCCGCATTATCAATCGTCACAACGTGAAACGAATTATCCGTCAGCAGGTTTTGATCCCCAATTTCGCCGCTCAAAATCGTGTTGGCAGGATTGGGGTTGCGCTGGCTTCGTGCCGTCTCTGTGCCAAGAAAACCGCCATAAACTGCCACACCATCCCTGATGACAAACGACGCGGAGCGATCTGTGCCGGTCGTCGGCTTGTAAGTCCCCTGCTGCACCCAAACCTCATCGCCGCCGCCGGCAACAAAGAGCGCCCGCTGCAAGGTACAGGCATTTGCCCAACTGTCACACGGACCCGTCTCCAACCCACCGGAAGCCGTCACATACCGAATCGCAGCCGCAGAGGCGCCCTGAGGATAGGCAAATTGACCAAAAAGAACTCCCAAAAGGGCTAAAGCAGAAATCAACTTTCGACCTGGCACCATGTTTATCACCTCATAAAGTTGCTAAAAGCTCACCTTACGCAGTTTATTCGTAACGCAACACATCGTCCCCGAAGGGGGTTCATGTCGTCTGAAAACGCGAGATAAATCTCGCGCCACCGCGTAAGGTGAGTTAAAAGAAAAGACAAGCCTATCCTTGCACTAGCGACCTGACAGTTTCAAATGGGACGCTGAAAAACGCAGATAAACGCAGAAAAAACAACTTAATCGCTCACCTTACGCAATTTCTTCGTAGGGCGACACATCGTCCCCGAAGGGGGTTCATGTCGCCCAAAAACGCGAGATAAATCTCGCGCTACCGCGTAACATGAGTTAATCAGCGTAAAGCAGCGTTCATCTGCGTCCTAAAACAAAATTGTCGGGTGGCTAATCCTTGCATAATTGTAAGCAAGACGGCTTATCTTAGCGGGAAGTTACAGCCCAACCTAAAACACCCCACACATACACACGCAATCAATGAAGAACTTTTGCCTGGCGGCAAGCCTCCACATAATGCTCCACCATCCGCTCCGTGATGGACCTCCAACTGTGGCGCTTTCGCACATACTCCGCTCCCGCCGCCCCCACCGCCTCTCGCCGCCCCCTATCCTCCAGCAGAGCCAGCGCCGCGTTGGCAAACGCTTCCGCCCCATCCGCCGCCAGCAGTTCTCTGCCGGGCGTCACATCCAGCGCAGAGAGCGTGCGCGAAGTCGTCACTACCGGCGTCCCGCAAGCCATCGCCTCCAAAATCTTATTTTGGATGCCCGCCCCATACACCAACGGGACGACCGCGACCGCTGCCTGCCACAAATACGGGCGGATGTCTGCCACCGTTCCCGTCACCGTGATTCGGGAATCCGCTCCCAGCGCGCGGACCTCCGGAGTCGGATCCTTGCCCACGATCACCAAACGAACCTCGGACCGTTCCCGCCAGACCCTCGGCATAATCTCCGCGACAAGATACTTCACCATCGAGACGTTCGCGTGATAACTCATCTTGCCGCTGAAGACCAGCGTATCCGCATCTCTCTGAACCTCGGGATTGGGGCGGAAGAAATCCAAATCCACCCCGTTTGGCAGCACAGAGACAGGCGAAGGCTGGCTGCCGGCAGGCGCCAGTTCGAGCAGGGCTTTGCGGTCTGTTTCCGAAGTGACCAGCACATGGTCGAATTCACCGATGAGCCGACCCTCCATGCGGCGCGTCCTGCCCAATTCAAAGCGCGTGACGAACCTGCCAAAAGCCCCGCCTGTTCCATGCTTTGCCGCCTGCTCGAAGAGGTAACTGATGCAGTCCACGCTGTCCCACACCACAGGTACATGCGGCAGTTTCGACTTGACGTATTGACCGTAGCGCGAACCGCGCAAATGCTCCACGTGCAGCAGGTCAAAGGCGCCGGCAACGCTCAACTGCTTTACCAGTTCTTCCGCCAGGCGAGGATTCCAACTGTACACCGTCTGAAGCGGGCGGCGCGAGGGAACCGTCATCAGGCTGTTCCACAACGAACGCCAGAGCGGCTGTTCATCATAGACCACACGCACCCCTCGGGAGCGCAGGGCTTCCGCATCTTTTTGATCCTGCGCTCCCGAACCGAGCGTAAAAACGGTCACATCATGCCCCAATGCCGCCAACTGGAGAATCAGGTTGTAGGGGCGCGTTCGTATCAGGTTGGGGACATAGGGGACAACGTAGGCGATTTTCATGCGGCGTTTTGCATCAAGCCATGAATTCGTTCACAGCCGAAACAATGACTTCCAAGTCGGAGGGTGTGAGCCCGGCGTGTACCGGCAGGGAGAGGACCTCCGTCGCGGCTTTTTCGGTTTCGGGCAGAGTCTGGTTATAGCCCAGTTCCTTCACATAAAAATTCTGCTTGTGGATGGGAACAGGATAATACACCTCGGAGCCGACGCCCTTTTCCTGCAAGTGCGCCCGCAGCGCGTCGCGCTTCCCATCCGGGACGCGGATGGTGTACTGATGAAAGACGTGGGCATATCCCTCCGGCACATGCGGTGTTACAACGCCCTTCAGGTTTTCGCTCAGGAATTTGGCGTTTGCCCGGCGTTTGGCGTTGAACTGTTCCAGTTTTTGCAATTGCGCCAAACCGATGGCGGCATGGATGTCGGTCATGCGGAAGTTAAAGCCGAGTTCGTCGTGATAGTAGCGCACGCGCATCCCATGCTGGCGAAGAACACGGCACTTTTCATCAATCGCTGCGTCGTTCGTGGTAATCATCCCTCCTTCGCCGGAGGTGATGTTCTTGGTGGGATAGAGCGAGAAGGTGCCGGTGCCGAACGAACCAACCTTCCTCCCTTTATACTCCGCGCCGTGACTCTGACAGGCATCCTCGATGACCGCCAGTCCATGCTTTTCGGCGAGATTCATGATCGGGTCCATGTCGCAGGCTAACCCGTAGAGATGAACCGGAAGAATGGCTTTCGTGCGGGGCGTGATGGCGGCTTCGATCTGGTTCACGTCCAGGTTGAAGGTGCGGGGGTCAATATCCACAAAGACCGGGCGGGCGCCGGCATAGAGAACGCTGTTGGCGGAGGCGATGAAGGTGAACGCCGAGGTGATGACCTCGTCGCCTTCGCCGATGTCGTGCGCCAGCATGGCGACGTGCAGCGCGGTGGTGCCGGAGGAGGTGGCGACGGCGTGTTTGACGCCGCACATTTGAGCAAAGCCCTCTTCAAACGCTTTGACGCGCGGACCCTGGGCAATGATGCCGGAATCCAGAACTTCCAAAACGGCTTGTTTTTCTTCTGCCCCCATTTGGGGTTTTGCCATGTGTATCATTGCAGTTTCTCCCAATCTTGAATGGAAATGCCCAGCGTGCGCTTGCACTTTGGACATTGGACAGTGACGGTCTGTTCAGTCTGCGAGCGCTTTTCGGTGATTTCGCCGCACGGACAGACAAAACCATGCAGGCGCGCCGGGTTGCCATAGACCAAGCCGTACGCCGGCACGTCTTTTGTGACGACACTGCCGGAGCCGACCATCGCCCACTCTCCAATCGTGATGCCGCAGCGGATGGTGGAGTTGGCGCCGAGCGCCGCGCCGCGCTTGATGCGGGTTTCGCTCAGCACCCAGTCGTCGGCGGCTTTGAGCGAGCCGTCGGGGTTGACGGCGCGCGGACGCATGTCGTTGGTGAAGCAGACGTGAGGTCCGACAAAGACGCCGTCCTCGATGGTCAGCCCGTGATAGACGGAGACGTAGTTCTGGATTTTGACGTTGTTCCCGATGAGGACGCCGGCATCCACATAGACGCCTTTGCCGATGATGCAGTTTTCGCCGATGACGGCGTTCTCGCGCACCTGGGCATGATGCCAAATGCTGGAGCCGTCGCCAATCTTTGCTTTGTCCGACACTTCGGCGGTCGGATGTACTCTTACGCTCATAGGTTGGTTCCTTTCATAAAAAAGCAGGAGGGTTCTCCTGCATGAATTCGATCAATCGGCAAACATGGAGCGGAGGTGGAGGCGATGCAGCACCAACCGCGCCTGAAAGCCGAGATGCGACTTGATGGTTTTGAGCAGTTTTGCCTTCGAGACGCCGAACATGCGGCGATGCAACGCGGCGGGGAATTCATCCACGCGGTAGCCTTTGAGCATGGCTTTGACCATCAGTTCGGTACCGCCCAGAAAGTCGTCGGCGGCGAAGGGGATGCGGTCTATCACTTCGCGGCGGTAAGCGCGATAGAGGGCGGTGTACGTATGCACTCTCCAATTGAGCAAGAGACGATAGAGCAGCGACGAGCCGCGGCTGAGGAAGATGCGGTAGCCCGGCACGCCCACCACCTCCCCTTTCGGGTGATAGGGCGAGGCGGTGACGATGGCAACGTCCCCTTTGAGGTGTTCGAGCATGGCAGGGATGGTGGAAAAGTGGTACGTGCCGTCGCTGTCGGTGGTGACCACGATGTCGCCGCTGACTGCTTTGAAGCCGGTGCGCATCGCCGCGCCCAGCCCGCGATTGACCTCGTGCTTCTCGAACTTGACTTCAATGGACGGATGTTTGTATGCGCCGAAGGCATGCTTCAGGGCGTTGTAGGTGCCGTCGCGGCTGCCATCGTCCACGAAGATGACTTCAATGGCGTCAATCGCTTTGCCGTCCACGGAACTTCCCAGCAGGTTTTCAATCACCGGGAAGAATTCGTTCTTCAGTTTTCCGATGTTCTCTTCTTCATTGTAGCAAGGAACGACAACCGAAAGTTTCATGCTGTGTTTTGAACCCTTCTGGACTCTAAAATTTTGTCGCGCAGGAGCAGGACGAAGCGCAGGGCGTTGTATCCGTCCTCGGCGGTGACTTGCGGGGTCTTGCCCTCGGCAACGCAGGTGACAAAATCCTGCAATTCGAGGAACAGCGGTTCCATGGTCGGGACGACGATGCGCTCGATCAGACTCTCCTGGCGATATTTGTGACTGTTCTTCTGGTTGATGTAATCGCCCAGCGTGCGGCGGTGGACTTCGATGGTCTTGTGCAGCAAGTCCGCCTCGATGTACGCTTCGCGGCTGGTGACCGAAATGGAGCGAATCTTCTGCTCGGTCACGCGCGAGGCGGTGAGCGTGAGCAAAATTTCGGGCGCGTATTTCAAAATTGCCATGCCGTAATCTATGCTGTCGGTAAAGACGGCGAAGCCATGCGCATCCACCGAGAGCGGCTCGTTCTCGAACAAATCCACCACCAGACCGATGTCGTGAATCATCAGGTCGAGGACGACGTCCACATCCACGTTGCTGCCCTGGAAGGGACTCAGGCGATTGAAGTTCATCGCCAGAATATCCATGTTTTCCAGCACTTTGCGCAGTTCGATGTAGGCAGGATTATATTTCTCGATATGCCCCACCTGGACAACCGCCTTGCTCTTTGAAGCCGCTTCCTTCAACGCCTGCGCCTGCTCCAGCGTTTCGGTAAACGGTTTCTCCACCATGACATGCACGCCCGCATCCAAACAGCGCTTTACGATTTCGTAGTGATGCGGGGTGGGCGTGCAAACGCTGACGGCATCCACGTTTTCGAGCAGCGCATCCACATCCCTGAAAAACGAGACTTCGTGGCGGCGCGCCGTTTCCCTGCCCACCTCGGCGTTCGCGTCGCAAATCCCGACGAATTTTGCATGTCTCAAATTTGAATACACCCGGCAGTGGCTTTGTCCCATCCTGCCGGTGCCAATGACGCCAATCCTGACCTGGTCCATAATCATTCCTCCGTTTGATTGCTTCCAGTGGATACGTTAGCGAACGCATCCTGCGCGAAAGATTTTTCGATTCGCCTTCCATCGTAGCGCGGGATTGTTCCCGTCACAAGTGGATAAAATCATATTGATTGGTAATTATTCAGCAGGCGCTACGTTGATTCGTTTTTAACCACCGATAAACACAGATAAAAAGGATTTGGGAACGTTTTAGCGGCAATCTGATTACCTTACGCTTTCAAAATTTGGACGCAGATGAACGCTGAAAACGCTGATTCTTCTTGATTTTCTTGGCGGTTGCGCTTAAACATCTGCGCTCGTCTGCGTTTTTCAGCGTCCCGAATCAAAGTGTAAGGTAATCAAAGCGGCAATATTTTCCAAGAATCGGTGTTCATTTATGTTTATGTGTAGTGAAGCCTGCTTAGGGTCTGAACAAACCCAGAAGATACAAGACACTGAACAGACAGCCCTTGCCGCCCGGTTCTACAGGCTCTGCCGTCTGTGTAAATGACGGGGGCGGTGGGGTATTCGTTACAGAGGCAGGGGGCGTATTCGCCACAGTGGCGGCGGCAGCGGAGGTGGGCGGCGCAGCAGGCGGCGTTGCCGTGACATGCTCCAGCCCGCTGGTATCGGGACGATAAGGCAATGCCGCAGGGAAGAGGGCGTAGGTCTTCATCTGCTGGGCGTTGATGAAATCCACCAGCCTGCCGTCGTCCACAGTTGCAATTCCCGTTGGGGTTTCAATGTGCGTCAGCAAGAGCGCCTCGGCGATGCCGCCATCGAATGACAGCGAGTGACTCTCCGTCTGTTCCGACACGTTCCAGACGCGCGCCACCAAACCGCTTTCAAGACCGTCTTCGGCTGGCTTCAATGCCCACAGCAAGGTGTGAGGGTTCTCCTGTGAAAGCAGGGAGAACGAGGCTTCAGGGTAGGCGTCGCCGCCCTGCACGCGCCCGGTCGTGAGCGGGTTTTGATGTTCGAGCGCAAACTTCATCGCAGAGACGGCGTCATAGCCCTCGTGAGCGCGCAAGGCAAAGCGCTGGATGAAATGCTCGTCCCCGCCTTGGTCGCCCAGCACGCCGCCGCCGTTCAGGTCGTTGCCGCCCACCAGCACAGAGACCTGCGGCGTGGATGTGTCCAGCCGCTCCACCGTGCTGTTCCCGACCTTCATGAAATAGCAATCGGCATTCGAGAGCGTCACGCCTGCTCCCTCTCCGCTCACATCCACAAAGTGATTAAGCGTCAGCCAGTCGTAGCGGGCGTTGCGCGGCGAATAATGCCCGCCCTCGGTTGTCAGCCGCGCCCGCAAAATCGCGCCGACCTCCTCGTGATGCACGTCGGGGTTTGAGAGGGCAAAGCCGAAGCCCCAGGTGGTTGTGGCGTTGAAGTTCTGCGTGATGTCGTTGCGGATTTCGATGCGCTCCACATCCCGAAACAGCGTAATCCGAGTCTCGTGCGCCAGCGGAGAATCGGCTGAGGCGAGCAGGGTGGCAGAGACGGCTCCAGCGTTTTCCAATGTCAAATTGCCGGGCGCCGCTCCGAGGTCATTGATGAAGCGTCCGTTCACCTCCGCCGCCAGTTCGCGGTTTCCGCGCGTTTTGTCAATCAGGCTGGTCAGCGCGCCGCGTCCGTCCAACGTCACTTTGTAGAAACGGTTTTCGATGACGCCGCCGCTGACGTTGATTTCGCTGGAGAACGGCTGACCCGCGCCCGCGCGAATCTCGAAGACTTTATAGCCGGCGGAGGGAACATTCTCCGCCAGGATGCGCAGCCAGCGCTTCCCCTCCTTGACGATGAACTGGCTCGGCGTTTCCCGGTCCTCCTCCACGCTGACAACGTGAACTGGCTCCGCGCCGTCGTAGGGGTAATCGGCGTAATCGGTGCGCGCCCAGCCCAGCGGGTTGAAGACGAAGAAGCGTTCGTTCGCGTCGCTCTTCTGGATCATGCCGCCCAGCGCAGCAGACGAATCTTTGAGCAATTGCTCCACGTAATCTTCGATCTCGCCGGTAATCTTCCTGGTCCATTCGATTCTCTTTTGGGTCAAACCTTCCCACGGTGCGCCCTGCCAGTCATGCTCCCAAAACAGACCCAAATTCATCCATGCCAGATCGCGCGCCTCTTCGCGTCCTTTCATGAAGTCGTTTTGTTTGATGGAGACGAGGGAGGCGAGGCTTTCGGCTGTGCGCAGTTTTTCCACCGCGCGTTTGACCCGCGCCGAGACTTCCGCCATGCTGGCGCAGTCGAGGTCCCATTCGTTGCCGAAACTGGCGGAGAGGGAGGGGATGTCGTTTCCGTAGGTTTGCTCGAAGTCCTGGGCAAAGTCCATCTCGTTGGAGACGATGACTTTGAAGTTTTGAGTGGAGAGGGTTTTGGCGGCGGTTACGAATTCGTCGGTTTGGGTTTGCAGGTCGTCCCAGCCATGACCGAAGGCGCCGATGACTTGATAGGGGTAGCGGGCTTTGAACGCTTCGTCGGAGTCCACGTAGAGCGCCACATCCTGCGGACGCCGCGCTTCGGCGTAGCCGCCCATGCCCTGATTACCCGTGAGCATGGAGTTCCACTTCATGAGCAGGCGGCTGCCGTCCGCGCCCACCCACCAATAGATGTCGTGTTCGCGGTCCCAGGCGTCGGGGACTTTGGTGGCGCAGTCGCAGATGCCCTTCCAACTAAAGGTCGCGCCGGCGCCCGCCCAGAGCGCACCCAGCCCAAAGGGCAGGGTCTGATTTTCCATGGAGTAAGCGATGGGAAAACGCAGGTTGTGGCGGCGCTCTAGTTTGCCGGGGTAATACATGCCGCGCAGAACTGCCTCCGCCGGCGCGCCGCCCAGGCACACGCACAAGGCATTGAGCGGTATGCTGATATGTCCGCTGCGGATGCGTTCGATGAGGCGGTTGAATTCGGCTGGCGATTTGCGCTTCTCGTACACCCACACCCAGAAACTGCCGTCGCAGTTCCAGCGGCTTTGGAATTCGGGCGGTTCGTTTTGAGTGCGGTCTGCCAGGTCGAGGTAGTAGTCGAGCATTTCCACGAAGACCCGTTCATAAGTATCCAGGTCGGCAGTCCAGAACAGGTCGGTGTGGTCGTCGGGGGCGATGTAGATGCGCTTGCCGCTGAATTCCTGCGCCAAGCCGCCGGCGCTCAGGTCGGCGAGGAACTGCGGCAAGAGCGCGCCGCTCAACAGCACCATGCCGGTTTTCATAAACTCGCGGCGGGTGAGGGAAAGGTTCCTTCCGTCGCCGGCGCGGCTGCGGCCGTATGCGCTGTTGAGGGTAACGTGCGAGTGATGGCGGGTCATGTTGTCTCATTCTGCGCGGCGGCGCATTCAAAAATTGACTTCACTGTGCTCTGCTGCAAAGATTGCCTGATGTCCGTGCTTTTCTCCCTCACCCCCTGCCCCTCTCCCATATTGGGAGAGGGGGTGGGGTGAGGGCAATAGAGGCGCCAACGAATTCTTTGCAGTGGACCCAAAATGCTAGGGGACGTATTCATACAAGTAACGGGGATACTCGAGCAAAAATCGTTTGGGGAGGGTGGAGAGCGGCGCGAAGCGGTCGCCCAAGTCTTCCTTGAGTTTGTATTGCTCCGTAAGGAATCCCAGCAGCGGGTCGTTTTCGAGCGGATAGTTCATCAAAATATAGGCGGGACCTTCCGGATGGATGACCGCTTCAAGCAAGCCGCGCGTGACCGGATGGTTATAGGTGTCCACGCCAGGAGCGCGAATGATGTCTTCCATCGGCACCCAATGCACTGCGGGATAAAATTCGTAGCCGCTTTCCAAAGGTCCAATCCACGGCGCATAGACCGGACCATCGAGCGAGTTCAGGTATTGAACCAAATCACGGTACGCTTCCGGCGCCTTGGGGGAAACAAGCACAGATGTGGGATTGTAGAAAAGCAAGGCAAAGGATGCGCCCAGCGCCAACAGATGCACCGCCCATTTTTTCAGGGGCGCAAAATGCTCCACGGCATAGTGCAAGCCGAGTATGCCTGTGATAATGAACCATGTCGCCATCGGAATGAAGATGTTGTTGTTGGAGCCTTCGTCGAACGCGCCCATTACGCCGGTCAACATGGCAAAGGGAAGCATGAAATACCAAATGCTGACATCCCGCCATTTTTTGACCAGAAAATACAAGGAGGCAATGCCTCCCGCCGCGGCGAGCGCAAAGTAATTTTTGACAGCATAGCCGATATAGCGTTTGAGACCGCCAAACGTGACCGCGCTCCAATGACTGGGAACGGTCAGGGTGTAATAATGGAACCAGGGACCAAACCAGAGGGAGGGCGCGAGCGCATACAAGACGGGACCAAATAGCCCCGCCAGCGCCCAATACATCCAGGAATTCTTCAAGCCGTCGCGCCAGGTGAGATACAAAACTCCGCCAATCGCAAAGATGGCGCCATGCTGTTTGAACCAGAACGAAACAATGAAGAGGAATACGCCCAGCAAATTCACCGCGCGGGAACGTTTCAGGTCAATAAGGTAGCATCCCAGCAGCACGGGAAACAACAGCCAGGAATCGGAATGAGCGTTATCGAGGTAGGTGTCCATGGCGCGGTATGCTGCTGTAAACAACCCAACCGCCATGAGCGCCCACCAATTTGACGAGGTCTGCTTTTTGACCGCCGCAAAGATGACAATTTCCGCGCCGAGCATCCCCAGAACGGCGACCAGCCGCATCGTGAAAAGATTCGCGCCGAACACCCATGCGAACGGGACGGAAAAGTAGTAGTACAGCGGCGCATACGCCAGCGTGACAAAATCGGGCGAGGGTTCGACATACAATGGCAGCCCAGCCATGACCCGCTGGAGATGTTGAACGACCAGCAGTTCCATCGCCTCCAGATTGAGGGGGAAATTCAAGTGATTGAACCACACATAGACCATGAACAACACCCAAGCCGCCGCATACACGGCTAAGAGGGTGGAGGCAAGAGCAGTCCATCTCGTTGTGCCGCGCCGCTCCCCCACAATGTAGAGGACGGCAACGGCAGCCAGAAGCAGGAAAACCAATAATCGTTCCATCATCTCTCCAATCTCCAATCACTTCTCCACCCGGCGATATAAGTCATAATCGCCGAAGGTGGCAATCAATTCGTATTGCCCTGAAAGTTCTTCATGTTCTTCCTGTTCTTCTTGTTCATCATGTTCTTTGAGTTCTTCCAGCGGATAGATCTCCGTCCACTTGGAAAATATTCCCACCAGTAGATAGGGCGGCTTTTCGGTTTGGATGAAATTATAGTGTTCCTGCACGGGTTCGCCCTCGTAATAAACATGATCCACGGCGACAGCGAGCAGGGCATTAGGAGGGTAATGATAGTTGTGGTCGGTCAGGAAGCCCATTTCGGGCTCCCAAGTTTCGATGACAGCATCAAGCGGGATGTTTTCATTGAGGTACGCCGCCATTTGCATGGCATAAGGCGGCGGCGGAGCGGCAATATCCAGCATGGTTTTGCACAATGGCATCACGATGATGGCAATCAACCAGAGAGAAAGAGCAATGCGGGGCGCATTTTGCGCTTCGAACAAAGAACGGAGCCGGCCGGCGCTCCAATCAAAATGAAAACCATCGGTCAATGCCCAAAATAGACGGGCAATGAAGACGCTCGATAGGGAAAGACCGAGAAAGGCATAGCGGATCCAGCCGATGGAGGCGACGACAAACCAAACCAAATTCAAAGCCATGAGCAGAAAGAGCACGCTCCACTTTTGTCCTTCGCGGGTACGCGGCAGGGAAATCAGAAAACCGTAGAGAAAGGCGGGAAACGCAGTCCCCAAGTACACCGCCCGCGCGGTGAGTTCCTCAAAGTTGGCATCAATCTGCGTAAGGCTGAAGTTAAACGCTGCCTTCTCAGCAGAAGCGCGCAGAAGCGCAAGGTTTTCCAGGGCGGTGGAGGGTCCCAGGTATTGAAGCGTGAGCAGTTGCCAGATTCCGAAACTTGCCGCCGCTACAATGCCGGGAATAAGAAAATTGCGATGCGTGGAGGTTTTGTAATAGAAAATATCCAACAACCACGAAAGGATGAGCGCGGGGGCAAGGAACAGCAGGTATTGGTACTTGGTGATCATCGCCAGCCCAAAGAACAAACCGATCAGCGCAAGGCGTTTCCAGTCGTTTTCGTTCCAGCGGGAGAACCACAGGTAAAGCGCAAGAAGGATAAAGAAGAAGCCTGGCACTTCACCGAGCAATTGCCGCCCATATTGGAGAAATAACACGCTGCGTGAGGAAAGCAGCAGGGCAAGCGCAATCCATGCCAGCCGTTTTCCTGCCAGGTGTTCGACCAGGCGGTAAAACATGTAGAGTGCGGCGAGCAGATAGAGCGCCATGACCAGCCGCGCCTGCAGCAAACCGATGCCGAAGAGTTTGAACGCCGCCGCAATCGGAAGCATGATGGTCGGACCGACGCCGATGGTGGGTCCATAATAGCGAAAGCCCTCGCTGCTGATGTCGGCATAGACGCCGTATTTCACGAGCGTCTTCGGGACATGCAGGTGCGAGCCTTCGTCAAACCACGGTTCGGGAAAGCGCGTTAGGTTGTGGAAAACAAGGAAATAAAGAAGCAAAAGACCCAGAATCCATAAGAGGGTCTTGCGGTTTTTAAGCAAAAACGTTTCCGCTCGATTCGGCATAAGTTTTTTCCACTGATAAGGCATAGGGGAAGACTACAAATAGGCTGCTTGGAAAATGTGTTCCTGCGCGCTGACGATGAACAGCGCATATTCCGCGCCGCCAAGTACGAGACGGTTGTCTGCAGGTGTGGTTACACCGTCCACGCTCACGGAGGCGAGGGTCTTTTCGGCGTGGCGGGCGGGCAGAAGAACTGTCAGCGTGGCATCAGGTTTGTTGGGCGGGACCAGTCGAAGGGTCAGGGTGGAGGCGGCGGAGTCCCAAGTCACATCGGTAAAGGCGGTGTCGTGGCGCAGGTCGGTGAAGTCCAGCCATTCCTTCGAGGAGAGGATGGGGATGCCGCGCGCTTGGGCGTAGTCGAGTGTGTTTTCAAGGAAAATGCGGGCTTTTTCGGCAGGGTCGCCGCCCACCTGAAAAGGGTCCACGTGAAATTGCCCGCAGAGGGCGCAATAGTCGCCGTTGAGGGAGCGGTCGAGCAGGTCTTTGGCAACCTCTGCCGCCTGCTGTGCGGTGAGTTGGGGCCAGCCGCCCCAGCCCGGCACATCCATAGGGATGAGGTGTTCGTCGGCGAATTGGGTGAGCTGCTGGTAGATGTCGAGGAGGCGTCCCTGTTCATCCACGAATTTCATCGGGCGCCCGCTGCCGGTCAGGTGACCGTTTGCCCATTCGCCGTTTTTCTTTTGCAGGGACGGACCGACATGGTAGTAATCGAGGTTCATGCGGATGCCGAGGGATGCCTGCACGCGGGCGGTCTCCGTCCAGCCGCTCCACAACACGCGGTGGGTGCGGACGGTCTGTGAAACAGGCGCATACCCCCGCCCGGTGAATTCCTTCCAGTATTCGAGCCAGCCGCCTTCGAGCGCCTCGTCCACGTAGGGATGCAGGGCAATCTCATGCCCGCGCGCGCGCCAGCCGTCCACCATCAGCGGCGTGGGCGAACCGAATTCATATTCCATCAATTCGGAAACCAGCGGGATATGATCGGTCAGCCAAAAGCGCGCCAGACGTTCGGCGCGCCCAATATCGCTGACGACTTGCGGAGCGTAATAGACGGTGAAATGACCGCCGCGCGCCTCCACGCGGGTCAGCACGTCTTCGATGAAGTTGGCGGGGTTCATGTGCGAGTCGCCGGTGGCGATGAGCACGGTCTTTTTGTCTGCGGGGAAGTACCACAGGCGCGGCAGGGGCATGCGGCTCAGGCGCGCCAGCAGATTGACGAACAGCCTCTGCAGTTCGTCCGCCTGGGGAATGTGAATGCGCTCGAGGTCAATCCAGCCAACGAATTTATCCACCGTGCGGACGCCCTCCAACCCGTCGTTGTCCTGGTCAATCAGTTTCGGGTTGCCCTGCCGCATGAGGGCGATGCTCTTTGCCAGGTCGAAGGCATACGACGCCGCCAGCCCTTCGCCAAAGGTATGCAGGGTGATGGCGGGATTTTCGGTCGGCGTGTCGCGGTCGGCGTAGAGCCAGGCAACGGGCTGTGCGCCTGCCAGCGTGTAAAGATGCGACTCGCCGTGAATTTGCAGGGAGGCTGGATTGATGCCCGCCGCCGCAGGATGAGCGGGATCGGTCTTGAGGTACCCCCCGATGAAGACGCCCGCGCTTCTTTCCACGCCGAAAACGGATTCCAGACCCTCCGCCGTTCTCATCCCGACGAGGCGTCCGCCGCGCGAGACGTAGGCGGCAAACATGTCTGCCTGCGATGCGTTGAGGGAGGTCTCGGTCAGGATGACGACTTCGTAACGTTGGAGAGAATCAGGCTGAAGCGCGGAAAGATCCGCCGTGTGGAAACAGTTCACGCCCTCGGCGCGCAGGATTTCGGTGAAGTACATCCCAAACGGATTGGCGGAGTCCTTGTTCACGACCAAGAGCAGCGGCACGGAGCCGTCGAGGCTGGCAGTGTGGAAGATTTCGACATAAGGCGAGCGTCCCACCGGCGTCTCGCCGAGGGCATCGCGATAAAATTTTGCGCCCACGCCCAATGCGGCTGGTGTGATTACCGCCGCGCCGGCGCCGGCAAGTTTGAGAAAGTCTCTACGGGTAAGTGTTCGTTTCATGGTAGTTGAAAGAGTTGTCCAAGCAGGGTTTTCAGGTACAGGCGGAAGCCGTTGAGGGCGTTGCGTGCGGCGGGGTCGTTGATGAGGTTGTTCGTCTCTTGCGGGTCTTCCCGCCAGTTGTAGAGTTCCTCGCCGAAGGTTTCATGGGCAATGTACTGCATCTCGGAGCCAACCACTGATTTGATTGCGCCGTGCGTGGAGGGATTGACTTCCGCCGCGCCCACCATCTGCGCCAGTTCGGAGATGGGGTTACGCCAATCTGATGGGGAGACCGTCTCGTTAATAAGCAGGGTGAGCGGCTGGGCAGGGAAAAGCTGCGGGTCTGCGCCAATCAAGGCGAGGATGGTAGGCGGCAGGGAGGTGAGGCTGACGGGCGTCGCGACGGTTTTGCCGGCCGGCACGCGCCCCGGCGCCCAAACGATGAGCGGCACGTGAATCTCCTGCCAATACAGCGAGGCGCTGTGCTGGAGGATGCCATGCTCGCCGAACGATTCGCCGTGGTCGGCGGCGACGATGACGATGGTGTTTTCGAGCAAGCCGCGCCGCTCCAGTTCGGTGAACAATGCCTTGATTTGGTCGTCCACGTAGGCAATCGCGCCGTCGTAGGCGTCCATTTCGGATTGAATCTGTTCGGGCGTGAGCGAGGGGGAGTAGCGTTCGACGAATCCGTTGACCAGCCCGCCGGGGTTTGGCACGGAGGCGTACTTGCTGCGATACGGTTCGGGCGGAGTGTAGGGGTCATGCACGTCAAAGTAATTCATGAAGACGAAGAAGGGTTCGCCGCCCACCTCCATCCAGTTCAGCGCGGCGGTGTTGATGTCGGAGGCAAGCTGGCGGGTGGGAACGCCTTCGTAGTTCAGGACTTTGCGCAATCCGTAAAAGTCAAAAAGGAAGCCGTAGAGGGAGGAATTGAAGAACACATCCGTCAGGGACTGGTAGTTGTCTTCAAAATGCAGGAAGCCGCGTCCATGCCCCTGACGGCGGGTGAAGAAGAGCGTGTTCGCCGAGAAGCCGGCGGTGCGATAACCGTTTGCCTGCATGACTTCGCCGATGGTCGGGTAAGTATCGTCAAGGGGTGTGAGTTCCGCCTGGTGTTCGTAGGTGTAGCGCCCGGTCAAGAGGGAGGCGTGGGAGGGCTGAGTCCAGGAGGAGGGGGCGATGGCAGTCTCAAAGCGGACGCCTTCGGCGGCGAGACGGTCCATGAAGGGGCTGGTGTTGCGCTCGTAACCGTAGGAGGAGAGATGGTCGGCGCGCAGGGTATCCACGATGATGACGATGACGTTGGGCGCGCCGGGCGCGGCTTGGGGCAGGCGGGCAGTGCGGATTTTTTCGTTGAGCCAGCCGCCGCCCTGGATGACGAGGAAGAGGACAACGGTCACGCCCGCCAGCCAGGGAAGGGCTTGCGTGAGTCGGCGGGTCATCACCGCTTCACGCTTGACAACGAAACTGAAGACCTGATAGGCAATTCCTGCGGCGAGGATGAAGATGGCGACAACCGAGACTTTGCCGAACAGCAGGATAAAGAGCCAGTCGAACACGACGAGAAAGGCGAACGCCCCCCACCCCACCCTTTTGAGCGGCAGACGCGGCAGGAGGCGTCTGCCCAGCGCAAAGACCGCGCCCCCCAGCATGAACAAGACCAAGTCCACCAGCGGGGCAATCCAGAGGGTTTCGTACCAGTAGGCGCGATGCTCTAAACGCCAGGTGAGCAAATTGGCGCGCGCCAGACCGAAGAGCAGCGCTCCTTCCACAAGCCCGGCAATCAAACCGGCAGCAGCGGCAAGCGTGAAGATTTCTTTGGAAGAGGCGGGAAGTTGAGGATGGGTGGATTTCATTTTGTTTGGCGCAGGGTTGGCGTAGAAAACGCCAGTTACGCGATACCCGTATTTATTTCTCGATGTCGTAGGGCCAGGTGAGACCGAGTTTGGCGATGGCATCGAGGTAATACTGTTTGAGTTGGTTCAACACGCTGGGCTGTTCGGAGGCGAGGTTGTTCAACTGGTCGGGGTCATCCTTGAGGTTGTAGAGTTCGACGCCGTTGAATTCATGCTCGATGTATTGCCAGTCTTCGGAGATGACGGAGACCATGTCGCCTTTGAAGGAGAGATGATTCGGGTTGACCCAGGGCGATTCCGCCATCTCAGCAATCGGGTCCGGGAAGCGAGCCGCCGAGGAGGGATCGCGCCAGAGTTCCGCGAGCGAGGGACCGGGGAAGAGGTCCTGCGCCGGTTCGCCGAGCAGGTCGAGCATGGTGGCGGGGAGGGCGGCGTTGGAAACGGCTGTCTCGATGCGCAGGTTTTGCGGCACGGCTTTGGGGTACCAGATGATGAGCGGCACGTAGATGACCGGACGGTAAAGCGAGTTGTGATGCTCCCACAGCCCATGTTCGCCGAAGAGTTCGCCGTGATCGGAGGTGATGACGACGATGGTGTTTTCGAGCCAGCCGCGACGCTGCATTTCGTCCATCAGGCGTTTGATTTGCTGGTCGGTGTAGTAGATGCCGCCGTCGTAGGCGTCAATTTCGCCCTGCGCTTGTTCGGGGGTTTTGGGGTTGTAGATGTCGGTGGTCGTCCAGTCGGTGTTGACCAGCCCGCCGGGGTTTTCGAGCGTGGAGAAGCGGGCGCGTTCGGGGGAGACATAGGGGGCGTGAACGTCGTAGTAGTTGATGAAGACGAAGAAGGGTTTTTCGGCATCCTGCCCGATCCAATCCAGCGCAGACTGGTTGATGCTGGGCGCCCAGCGGCGGTCAATGGAAAATTCCATGTTGAAAACTTTGTGCAGGACGTAATATTCCAAGAACCTGCCGTAAAAGGAACTGACCGCCAACTGCGGAAGGGTCTGGTAGTAATCTTCAAAATGGTGAAAGCCGCGCGCAAAGCCCCAGCGGCTGGTGACGGTCTCGAAGTTGCCGTTGAAGGCGCCGGTGCGGTAGCCGCGTGCGGCAAGCGCCTCAGCGATGGTCGGGTAGGTGTCGTCGAGCGAGCGTCCGCCATCGGCTTTGTGTTCGTAGGGCCAGCGTCCGGTGAAGAGGGAGGCGTGGGAGGTCAACGTCCAGGAGGAGGTGGCGTAGGCGTTATCGAACACGACGCTTTGTTGGGCAAGGCTGGCGAGGTAGGGGTCAGTCTCGCGTTCGTAGCCGTGCAGCGACATGTGGTCGGCGCGCAGTGTGTCTATGACAATCCACAGCACATTCGGCGCGGACTCCTTTGCCGTCGGCAGGTTCCGCACGGCAATCTGTTCGCCGATCCAATACCCGCTTTGGATGACGACCAGCAGAGCAAGGACGAAGACGCTCAAGCCTTTGACGGTTCTGCCCACAAACGGCGCGAATCGTTGCTCACGCTCGAAGAGGGTCAGCGACAACTGATAGCCGACTCCCGCCGCCAGGATGAGGGTCGCCACAGGCGACAGCCGCCCGGAGAGAATTGTTCCCAGCCAGGAAAACGCCAGCAGGAAGGAGAAGGCGAACAACGCCAGCCGCTTCGCCCAAACCGCCGGGATGAACAGCGCCAAGACCGCCAGCCCCGCCCCGGCAAGCAGGAACAACAGCGCATCGAAAATCGGCGCAACCCACAGCACCTGCCAGCCGGAGCCGAGGTAGGTGATTTGTCCCTTGAGCAGTTCGAACGTTCGGAGGGTGTAGAGCAGAACGCCTTCCACCAGCCCGGTCAGTAGAGCAAACCAGAGGGCGTATTGAAGGATTTGTTTTGTCAGCGCGGTATCGAATTTTTTCATAGTCACTTCCAAGTTGTCGGGCAGCGTCCAAACATCCGATGCGACGCCTAGATAACCTGAATTCGGGATAAGGCTTTTGAATCGTCCCGAAGGCTTTTGACGCAGCGGGTTCAAGAGCAGAATCAGCCTTCGGGACGCTTTATCCCGAACTGACGTTAGATATATCCCAGCCCGCTCAAGCGGTCGCGCAGGATTTGCTGTTCGTCGGCGGTGAGACCGGAGGAGTCGTTCAATTCCATGCCTTGCACCCACGATTTGCCTTCCGTGAGCGAGGGCAGCGGGAAGCCCGCCAACTGCACGAGCGTGGGAGCGATGTCTGCGGCAGAGCCGCCGCTGTACTCTCCGCTGATGGGGTTGTTGGCAGAGACCAGCACGAAGCAGTCCCTGCCGAGGATGAGGATGACGGTGTCGTCGCTGAGTTCCTGGAGCGCCTCCCCCAAGTCATGGTCGAGGCGAAGGTAGTCGTCGGCGGACCAGTTATCGGCGGGGAAGGAAGCGGCGGTGTATTGGAGGTAGTCCCAATCGCCCACCGAGAGTTTTTCGCGCAGGGTAAGCGGGTCGCCGGTGTCCACGCAGAGTTTATCCGCCTGCTGGAAGTATTCCATCAGCGTGAGGGTGTGATGTTCCTGACGGGCAAGCACGTTCCATTCGCCGGAGGCGGCAAGCGCGCCGAAGCAGCCCATATCCATCAGGCGGCGCAAGTTTTCGAGGCGCTCGTCGCTGAACAAAGCGGCGCGCTCGGCGCCCGGAAAGTTCAAAACCAGAATGTTCATGACAGCAAATCGCTCCCTTCCATTTCGGCGTTTTTCGGCACGCCGAAGACGTTCAAAATCGTCGGCGCAAGGTCCACGAGATGGGGCGACTCGGCGCGGAATTTGCGGTTCATGAACAGCACGCCCGGAACCAGCGCGGGGTCAATGACGTGGTCGCCGCCCCAGCGTTTGTGATTGTCGGCGAACAAGCCGCGCGGCACGCCACCCAGCGGCGTATCCCACGAGACGCGGTAGCCCTCGGAGAAGTTGACCAGCAGGTCGGGCGCTTCATCCACATAGGGACCGCTGTACACTTGCTCGCGCCGCGAAACGCTTCGCACCGCCGCCGCGCCGCGTTCGGCATCCACCAGCCCGGTCAAACCTTTGATAATGCCCTGGCGGGTTTGTTCGGCTTGCTCTTCGTTGAGGATGCCGTTGGCTTCGCGCCCCTTGAGGTTGAGGAAGATGCAGCCCAAGCCGAGGGCAAAGGCTTTGGTGTTGTCCCAGTCCACATTCTCGAAGAAGTCGCCGCTTTCGCCGGGCTGAACGCCGGGCTTGAGCGCAAGGAAACCATTTTCATACAGCCAGGTGTTGAGGTTCAAGCCGCGCTGGAACGAATTCATGCCGTGATCGCTCAGGACGATGAAGAGCGTTTCGTCATCCACCGCCTTCATCGCTTCGCCCACCACTGCGTCGCACTCGCGGTAATGCTCCTCGATGGCATTTGCATAGTCGGGGTTGTAGCCGTGATGACGGTTGGAGGGATGGTCAGGCTCGCGGAAGCGCCAGAACATGTGCGCCAGGCGGTCGGGCGTGTCGTACAGGCAGTAGAAATAACCGCGCTCGAACCTGCCCAGTTCGAATTCCATCATGCGGCGGCGTTCGCGCATCACAATGCGGCACTGATCGAGATACGCCGCCTCGTCGAAGCGGTTGAGGTTCAAGCCGTCGTGGTCTTCCGCCATGCCCGCCGTGTAATAACGTCCGATTTTCATCGCCAATTCGTGGGCGTACTCCTTTGGATGGCTGATGGGAAAGAGCGGCTCTTCGGTCCCGAAGTTGACTGGCGAGGCATACAACTCGAACTCCGGCTCGATTTGCCGCAGGTTGAAGCGCACGATGCCCGCCACGCTCTGCATCATCCCCACTTTGAATTTGACCTTCAGCCACTTGCTCCATTTGCCCAACTGCACTTCCAGTTTATCGGGCTGACCCTGCGAGGTGATGACGATTTTGTTTTCCGCGCGCAGAATTTGGATGTGGATATCGAACTTGTGATCGGACTTCGTCTTCGGGTCACGCGGACCGATAACCTGCGCCGCCACCCGGTCATTTTCCACGCTGACAGCGACCACCTTCTCGCTCTGGTCGGCGCGCAGGTCTTTGCGGGTGGAGTAAAAGGTCGGTGTGCCGAAGCCGCCGCGCAAGTCGGGGACGCCGACACCCGACAGCATGCGTCCCTTCACTTGATCCGGCGGGTAGGCGCACGGCACGCGCAGGATGGTGGATGGCACGTCTCTGGCGGAGAGCAAATCCCAAAAGGGCGTGCCGCGCCGCATGTTCACCACCTTGGGAAGCACAAAGGCGTTCTTTTGTTCGTAGCGGCTGAGCGCCATGACCGGCAGGTAGGTCTTGGGGTCGCGGCTGAGGAAATCGAAGATGCCGTGACCGCCGGGATTTGTCCCGGTGGAATAGGTGGACCACGCCACCGGCGTCTGCGCCGAGTAGGTGGTGCCCAGGCGCGAATAACCGCCCTGCTCGCGCAGTTTTTGCAGGTTCGGCAATTCGCCGCGCGCCATCATCGCCTCGGCAATCTTCGGCTCGAAACCGTCCAATCCAATGACTATGACTTTTTTCATTGTGTTCGTATCGCTATTGCGCAAGTCCAAGACTTGCGCAACGCTTTATTTCTCCTGCTCTTCTTCGGCGGAGTCTTCCACCTCCGGCGGGACTTCATCGGGCAGGCCGCGCACCTTGCGATACAGAGTCTTTGCAAACTTGACGATGAGCCGCCAAAACAACAGGAAGAACCCGGCAATTGCCGCCAGAATGGAGGCAAGAGGCATCAGCGTCTCCGGTCCCAGGTATTCGGGCGGGCGCAGCGGTCCCATCAGGCTGAACAGGTTGACAAACAGGTTCATATCTTTTCCTTTCTTCCTTGCTTTTTCACTTTCTACTTTCTCTCTCGATACAACTCTTTGTTCACCACCCCCGCCATGACGTTCACATCCATGCCGCCGCCCAAAAACTCGTTGACCTTTTGGAGCGAGACGAGCGGGTCTGCCAGCATGGTATTGTAATTCACATACAACACCTCGAAGTTGGGCTGCTTGGCGAGCCAGGCATTCACCTGCTTGAGATGTTCCTGATAAATCTTTCGCATCTTTTCATCTTCGACCTTGTCATCCTCCCTGCCCAGCCGTCCGAGCATTTTCTTCTGGGAGGAGAGTACTTCCTTCATCGCCCTCTGCATGAAGATGACCTTATATCTGTAATCCGCAGGCAAGTGCATGATGAGACCGGTCACAATTTTGACGACCTTTCCGCCCGCTTCGGGAAGCCAGCCATAGTCGCCTTCCGGCAGCTGCTTCACCCGCTCGAATTCGTAGTAGCCGTTGGGGTTGTTGGCGTCGGGTGTGCGCAGGTTGTCGGTGAGGATGGGCAGCCCGCCGGCTTCGAGCATCTTCATCATCATGGAGGTGCCGGAACGCGGCAAACCGGAGACGACGATAATGTAATCTGTTTTTTCCATTGACTCTCTCCATAACATTATATGGAACACGGCGCGCCGCCGGGATATTCGGCGCTCTCTTGCACCGTCTCCGTGTGGACGCTAGAGAGCGTCCACTACGCGTGAGGCTGTTGTATGCCCAGGATAACTTCCGCTGCTTCGCGCGCATGGCGGCTGACCGACTCGCCGTTGGTCAACGCGGGGTAGATTTGGGCAGTGGTGGCAAGGTACAAGTTCCCAACGGGGGTTTTGACCTGCGGCGTGGAGTCGGTGTCGTTCAGCCCATGCAGCGGTTCGACGTAACGCTCGCGGTGGATGAGGAAGTATTTGATGGCGGCGGGGTCGAAATCGGGAAACATGGCTTGCAGGTTCTCGAGCCAGATGCGTTTGATTTCGTCGTCGCTCATTTTTTGCCAGTCGCTGCCCGGCGCGGTGTACTTGGGCAGGTACACGAGGTGATAGCCGCCAACGTATTGCGGGTCAATGTAGGCGGTGGTTTCGATGACGCCGGTGAAGGGGAAGCGGTCGTCGGTGATGTTCAGCGTCCAGTTGCCGGTCAGGGGTCGGGTCAGGACGAGAAGCGGGGCGATGATGCCCAGGTATTCGGTCCGCGCGAGCGCCGCCTGGTAGTCGGGGTCCGCGTTGGGGATGAGGCGCTGGAAGACAGGCGCCTGCATGGTGCAAACCACCTTGTCGTATTTCACAACTTCATCGCTTGTCAGGCGAATCCCCACCGCCCTGCCGTCTTCGATGACGATTTCCTTGACGGGGGTCTTGAGCAGCACCTGCCCGCCGTTTGCTTTGATTTTTTCGGTCATCGCCTGGATGAGGGTGATGTAACCGCCGATGAGGTGACCCGCCATCTCCTTTTGGTTGGCGCCCTCGCGCGTGGACTTCATGCGGACGAGGCGCGCCCAAATCCACGTGGCGGGGACGTCGTCGAAGCCGCCGTCGAATTTGGCTTTGAGCATGGGTCGCCAGATGTTTTGGAAGGTGTTCCTGCCGCTCCATTTCAAGAGCCAGTCCTGCACGCTGACCGATTCGAGACTGCGCCAGTCCTTGATGAATTGCGCCGCCAGCACGGTAAGCCCGAGGCGAAAGCGGTCAATCCAGCCGAGCGGCGGGAATTTGAGGAACTCGATGATGTTGTTCATCGGGTAAATGGCGTTCTTGTAGTAGAAGCCCGTTTTGGTCTCTTTGAAGCGCAGGCGGTCGGCGATGCCGAGTTCCTCGCACAAGCCGCGCAGGTGACGGTCGCTGGAGAGGATGGCGTGGTAGAAGCGATCCACTTGTGTGCCGTCTTCGAGGGTGATGGGTCCTGCCAGCCCGCCGAGGACGGGAGAGGCTTCATAAATAGTGACGGCGGCTCCTTGTTTGGAGAGGAAGTAGCCCAGGCTGATGCCCATGATGCCGCCGCCGATAATGCCGATTTTTTGTTTTGATGTGTTGTCCATGCTAAATCCATTCTTGTCCATCGAATAATGAGTCCACTGTGCTCTGTTGCAATCATCAAAAAAATCTGCGTAGTTTGCGCTCTCTTGCGCAAACCCGGCGGTAGAGACCGCCGAGTACGCTCGGAAAAATCCTTGCAACAGAGCAAGTCCACTGTAAAAAGACGATCATCCACGAAGAACACGAAGTACACAGGGAAATTTCAAAAGGAAGAGTTCAGAACCTTTGTGTCCTTCGTGGAAGGAAAATATTCAGTGCAGTCAATTGATTGATAAAGTCATATTACCCAGTATCTCCGCAATTTTCTCGCCTGCTTTACCGTCGCCAAAGATGGGAGGCTGTTCGGCAGGCGGGGTAAAAGTCTTCCATTCGCGGACGATGGTCTCCACGTCCACGCCGACGAGTTTGTTCCAGCCGGCTTCGACGGTTTCGGTCCACTCGGTTTCGTCGCGCAGGGTAAGGCAGGGCCTTTGCATGAAGTACGCCTCGCGCTGGACTCCGCCCGAATCGGTGGCGATGATGCGGGCATTCTCTTCCAATACCATCATGTCGAAATAGCCGAGGGGTTCGATGAGACGGATGTTGCCGCCGAAGCGCACGTCGAGTTTACCCAACGCGCCGCGCGTGCGCGGATGAACAGGGAAGACAACCGTCTCGCCGACCTGACTGAGGGCGGCGACGATGTTCGCCAGCCGTGCGGGGTCGTCGGTGTTAGCGGCGCGGTGGACGGTGACCAAGCCATAGGAAGCGGGAGCAAGCCCGAGCGTGGAAAGAATCGTTGATTTCCGTCGGGCAAGCGGACGGTTGGCAAGGTTGGCGTCCAGCATTACGTCGCCCACCCAATACACATTCTTTGTGACGCCTTCCGCCGCAAGATGGCGCACGGCGGTCTGGCTGACGCAAAAGAAGGCGGAAGCGAGACGGTCGGCGACGAGGCGGTTGATTTCTTCGGGCATGCGGCGGTCGAAACTGCGCTCGCCCGCTTCGATGTGGACGGTGGGGATGTGCAGTTTGCTTGCCGCCAATGCGCCCGCCAGGGTGGAGTTGGTGTCGCCGCGCACGATGACGCAGTCGGGCTTCTCTTTGAGGAGCACTTCCTCAAAGCGGACGAGGATTTCAGCGGTTTGACTCGCGTGCGAGCCGGAACCGACTTCGAGGTTGTAATCGGGCGCGGGGATGCCGAGTTCGTCGAAGAAGGTCTGCGACATGAGGTAGTCGTAGTGCTGACCGGTATGGACGAGGATTTCCTGATGGCGTTTGCGCAGGGCGCGGCTGACAGGCGCGGACTGAATGAATTCGGGTCGCGCCCCGACGACGGAGACGATTTTCATTGTTGTTCTATTCCATTCCTTGTTGAACATTTTCGGCAAATTCCGATCCCTGCCACGGCGCTCGATACAGCCAAGCCGATAGGGCAAGCATCAGGAGCATGGCAATGGACGAAAACGCTTCCAAGGAAGTCCAGGCTGGCGGGATGAAGGACAGGACTTCAAGCCGAGCAATCACCTTTCCGGGAACGGTTGGAAAAAGGAGGAGAGAAAGTATGGCAGTCATTGTCAACGCCAGCACAATGGATGGAAATCTGCCAATCGCAAGGTCGCGGTTTTCAATCCATACGACAAGGCAGGCTAAAAGGAAGAAGATCATGAAGGGCATGTCATGGACGCGGTGATAGGTGGTCAGGAATATTCCCAGAGTTAGGATGTTCAGGTCGTTCAGTCTCGCTGCGTTCTCGCTGAGTCCAGTTGTTTTACCGGGGACTTGTTGCCGGCTCATGAAGTAAACAATCACAACAAGGATGACGCCAAAAGAGAAGCCTTGCAAACGGACATCGGCGAATCGGGCGGACAGGTGAACACCTTCCTGAATGAAATTTACGCTAAACACTTGCAAATAAGCGCTGAGCGTATCCATCGGCGATCCCCATTTAAGCGGAACAAGCAAAAGTATGCCCACCACCTGAACAATGACGGCGACCAGAACGGAGCGATAATTTCGCTGCCGCAAGAAATACAGAAAAGCAGGCAGTCCCACCGAATATTTTGAAATGCCAAACCCAAGCAGAATGCCGGAAAGCAGCCATTTATCGTGGAACAACAAAGCCAGCACCAACAAAAAGAGACAAATCATGGTCTGCTGCCCAACAACCAGACCTTGCCGCACACCGTAAAAATTATAAAAGACCAACGCAAAAATCCATTTATCCAGCGTGTCGAGTTTGTGGCGATTATTCACCAGGCGGAGCGCCAACCAGGGAATTACCGCCGTGAAGATCAAATTGAGCGCCAGCCAGAGCCAGCGCGCCGTTTGCCATGAAAACCAGGAGAACAGCCCAATCAGCAGGTTCAACGGAGCGGTCATGGCAGGGACAACAATCATGGTCTGCGCGACCGGCGGCTGAGTGACAGTCACCCCGTCCAGGTATGTGACTGGCAGAGTAAGAGCGTATTCGGGAGCCGTAGGCTTATACGGATTACCCGAATCCGGCACAAGCGGATCCCAGTAAACAGGATCGGGGCTATTCAAAATCGCCGCATAGGGATTCACGCCCTGCCTGAGGTAATGACCGGCATACCAATATCCATGAAAATCGATTCCAGAATATTCCTTGGAGAGCGAATTGGCGAAGACCCAGGGAATGGTATATGCGGCGGTATTCAACAGCAGCGTCAATAACACTACCACTTTGGCAATAAAGTAAGGGGAAAGCCGGCTAAAAAACATGGGCGTTTGAATCAATCGTTGATGTTCCACACCGCTTCGACACTTGTGCCGCGCCGAGTGTGGGGAGAGTAGTACGGAGAAGGCACCTGAATGACGAGAACTTTTGAGACGTCCTGCGCAGCGTGTGTCAATCAATCACATTTTGCAGAAAACTCTTACCGATGGGCTGAGGTTCGAGCGAGAAGATTTCAGCCAGCGTGCCGGCAATGTCGGCGAGGGTGTCGCGGTCGCCAAGGTCCACGCCATGCTTGATGTTCGGTCCGAACGCCAGCAAGGGGACGTATTCGCGCGAGTGGTCGGTGCCAGGCGTGGTGGGGTCCACGCCGTGATCGCCGGTGACGATGACCAGGTCGCCGGGCTGGAGGCGTTTTTGAATTTCGGGGAGGTACGCGTCGAACTGCTCGAGGGCGTCGGCATAGCCGCGCGGGTCGTTGCGGTGACCGTAGATCATGTCGAACTCAATGAGGTTGACGAACAGCAAGCCTTCGAAGTCTTCTTCCAGCAGGGTGAGCGTAACGTCGAGGCTTTCCTTGTTGGTCAGCACATGATTCTTCTTGGTGATGCCCTGATGGTTGAAGATGTCGTCAATCTTGCCGACGGAGTACACGTCTTTGCCGGCTGCCACGAGTTTCTGCATCATGGTCGGATATTCGGGATTGCGCGGATAGTCCCTGCGGTGGGCAGTGCGCTTGAAGGTTTCGGGCGAGTCGCCCAGGAACGGACGGGCAATGACGCGCCCGACGCCATGTTCGCCCTGCAAAATGTCACGGGCAATTTGGCACATGCGGTACAGTTCTTCGAGCGGAATGATTTCCTCGTGCGCGGCAATCTGAAAGACGCTGTCGGCGGAGGTATAGACGATGGGATTGCCCGTCCGCATGTGTTCCATGCCCAGTTCCTTGAGGATTTCGGTGCCGGAGGCGGGTTTGTTGCCCAGCACATCGCGCCCGATTGCCTTGCGGAACGGGTCCAGCACTTCGGGCGGGAAACCGTTTGGGTAGGTGGGAAAAGCCACCGGCAGGTAGATGCCCATCATCTCCCAGTGACCGATGACCGTGTCCTTGCCTGCCGAGCGGGGCTGGAACCTGCCGAACGCGCCCTTTGCGCGCGGGTTGGGCGGCACGCCCTGAATGGAGGTGATATTGCCCAAGCCGAGTTCGTACATATTGGGCGTATTCAACCCGCCGATGGCGCGCGCCACGTTGCCGAGCGAGTTACTGCCCACATCGCCATACGCCGCCGCATCGGGCGCTTCGCCCGCGCCTACGCCGTCCAGCACAATCACCGTCACACGATTCAATTTCGTCATATCACTCTCCAACATTAATCAATCTTTGAAAAACGGGGAACTTCACCGAAAGCCGCTGCGCCAAATCGTGCAATGCCAGCGCGGCAAATGGGATCATCACGGCGTCCACGGGCAGGCGGTAGCGGATGAGCGTCCACGTCAGGATATGCACGCCCGAATAGACCAGCGCGAACAGGAGCAGCAGTCCCTGCGGGGAAAACACGAGCGACCAGAAAGGTTTCTTGCGAACGCCCAGGACCAGTCCATAGAGCATGAACGGCAGGAACACGCCGAAACTTCCGATGCGCGAGATGTTGCTCAACGTGCTGGACTCGGACGAGTACCAGAACATGAAGTAAGGCGGGATGCGGCTCAACGATAACAGGACGTAACGCTTCGGGTCCTGGACGACGAACTGGATGCCCCTCTTGAGCAGTTCACTGTCGAGCGCCGCTTCGTCCAAATGACGGACCTCTTCCGGAATCATTGCCTGATATTCAGGCGTGGAAAGGATAGGGATGAACTTCGTCCCATAGAGCGGATGGTTGCCCCAGAAGAAGGCGTAGCCCGAATTGGTGTTAAGCAAAACGAAGCGGTGAAAGCGTGCGTAGTTGAAAAGCGTAATCGGCAGGACGAAGGAGAGAATCAAGGCGAAGGATAAGGCAGTGGGAAGCAGAGGCAGGCTGCGGCGGAGTCGGAAGCGGACAATCCACATCCACAGGAAGAGGAAGGGCAGGAAGAGCAGAAAGACCTGCCGCAGTGTAACCGTGAGTCCCAAAGAAATCCCCAGCGCAAGACCAAGGGCGAGGTCGCGTTTGCGGTCGGCGTTTTCCGCCAGCTGCATGGCGAAGTAGAGACTGAACAAAATGCCCGTGATGTAGAACGGCTCGGTCATGAGCGCCGCGCCGTAATAGACGTAGTAGATGTAGATGGAAACGATGGCGGCGGCGATGAGAGCGACGTTCCTGCCGAAGATTTTTTCGCCGATGCGCCAGGTGATATACGGATGCAGCACGCCGACGATGATTGCCTGCAGGATGCGCCCCGCCAGCGGATAGACGCCGAAGAGCGCGTACACGCCGGTCAGATAGAGGGTATAGGGGAAGGACCAATGCGCCGTCGGTTCGCCTGCGCGGGTGAGGGGCCACCACAACTCGCCGAACGTGAAGCCGTGCCCGCCCAGCAGGCGGAGGGCAAGGTTGTGATACGAGACCTGGTCGAAGATGCCGGGCAGTTCCACCACTTGGTTGCCCATGAGGAATGCCACAATCACCCGCAAAACAACCGAGACGAAGAGAATCGCCGTCAGGGGCTGCGCCTTGATGCGGTTGAAGAAGGCTTTGCGGTTGGTCTGATTTTCGCTGTTCATATATCCTTTATGCGTATTCGGCGCTCTCTTGCGCCGGCGGACACGTTGGAGAGTGTTTCTTAAGTCCTTTTTTGTACACGGATTTCACGGATAAATCCTTTAAAAATCCGTGTTTGTCCGTGTACTTGAGAAACAGTCTCTTAGAGAACGCTCCCTACGCATCCTCGTAAATCGGCTGCATGGCAGATAAGACTGCCTGCCAGTCGTACTTCGTCGTTGCCAGTTTTCTTCCATTCGATGCCAGTTTGTCCTGCAGGGAAGCATCCTGCAAAAGTTCCACCGTGCGGCTGGAAAATTCGGCGGGCGTATCCGCCACAAGAACATCATGACCATGCGTGCCGTGAATGCCCTCCAAGCCGACGGTGGTGGTGACGACAGGCATGGCGTAGGCAAAGGCTTCGAGGATGCGCACCCGCATCCCCCCGCCCGCCCGCACCGGCACCACCATGAGCGCGCTCTCTTCCAGGTAGGGACGCAGGTCGTCCACATAGCCGGTGACTTTGATGACGCCGGGGTTACGCTCCGCCAACTCGATGAAATCCGCCGGCGGGTTCTTGCCGATGATGGTCAGCGCGGCGTCTGGCACACGCTCCCTCACCAGCGGAAAGACCTCGTTGAAGAACCAGCGGATGCCGTCGGCGTTGGGCGGATAGTGCAGCGTGCCGAGCGTGACGATGTTGCGCGAGCCGGGTCTGCGGCGCACAGGCTGGAGTTTCTGCGTATCCACTGCAATCGGGATGACGGTGACGGGCGCAATGCGGGCGTCTGTTCCCGCTTTGGAAAAGTACAGCGCCTCTTCGAGCAGACTGCGGTCAATATCGGTGACAGCGAGGACGTGATCCACCGTTCGCAGCAGTTCGCCTTCGTATCGTTTGACGCGCGCCGCCTCGACGGAGAGAATCGGCTTGAGAAACCAGCGGGCGTTGTCCTTCATCCGCTCCACGATGGTCCAAACGGCGTTATGCGCGTCGAAAATGACCTTGGGCTTTTTGTCCGCCACTGCCGCCCCTCGCAGGGCAAACTGCACCATCGTCAACTGGTCGGCATGGATGAAGTGAAAGTCGTTTTCCCGCACCAGCCGGTTCACCGTCTCCTGCATCGGGCGCAGGTCGTCGCGCTCGATGAGGAACGGGCGTCCCGTGAGGTAACTTCTCAGCATGTAAAAGGCGTCCGCAAGCCGCGACCTGCGAATCGGTACAGCATGAACCGCTTTGCATATCATTTGCAGGGCGGGCAGGTGCTGCACTTCTTCTGGACGGACAAACGATACAAGAGTTACAGAATGTCCCTGCCCAACCAATGCGCGAATGACGTGCCAGGTCTTCACCTTCGGTCCCGCGTCGGGCGGGAAGGGAACGATTTGCGTGAGGAAGAGAATGTTCATAGAGTTCAAAAAAACATCCGCCAATCCTCGCAATTCTGCACGAAACCAGAACGACAAATCCCGGATCGCTTCGCAGAGATTGGCGAAGATCAGCGGACAAAAATACTACTTCAAGTTAAGGCACAATCCCATCACTTCGAGATTCGAGCGCAATTCCTTCTTTGCCTGGTCGTTGCGGCTGGGGACGAAGAACAGCACGCACCACACCAACAGTTTCAACAGGCTCATCACGAAGAACATCGCCCGCAGGAGCAATGTTTGGAAAAAGCCGTAATTTTTCTTGTAGAACATCATCTTGCCGCGATAGACCATCTTGCGCCGCTTCCAACGGTCCATGCTCCGCCCGCCAAAGTGGATGATGGCGGAGTTCGGCAGGAAGACCACCTTCCAGCCTGCCTTGTTCAGGCGATACTGCAAATCCGCCTCGTCGCCGTAGATGAAATAACTCTCGTCGAGCAAGCCCACCTCTTCCAGCGCGGCACGGCGCACCAGCAGGCACGCCGAACTCATCCAGCCTGTCTCTTTGATTTCGTTCGAGTCGCCGTGCGAGGGATAGCCGGGCCACAACATCTCGCCGATGTGCGTCACAATCAGGAACTCCTCCAGCAGAGTGGAAAACGGCGCGTATCCCGATTGGAACGAACCGTCGGGGTTGAGCAGTTTTCCCGCCGCCGCGCCCGCTTCGGGATGCGCATCCAGATACTCCACCAGCACATCCAGCGCAGGACCGTTCACAATCGTATCGTTGTTCAACAGCAGCACATAACGTCCGTTCGTCGCCTCGATGCCCTGATTGCTCGCCTTGCCCAACCCCACATTGCCCGCATTTTGAATCAACTTCACCTGCGGATACTTCTCCGCCAGCATCTGCTGACTGCCGTCCGTCGAGCCGTTGTCCACCACCACCACATCGAACGAACTCTTCAGCCCGCCTTCATAGAGAGACTTCAAACACGGATCGAGATATGCCTTATTGTTCCAGCACACCAGCACAACAGACATATCCACGACTGCTTCAGCGCTTCGCTTCTGGACCTTGGACTGGGTCGCCGTTTCAGACATCTATTCCTCCCCTCGATATTTGCGGTCCAGTTCGGCAATCTCATCGTAGGTACCGAGATCAATGTATGTGCCGTTCTCCATGTGCACGCCTTTGAACTTCATCCCCAGCGCGATGGCGTCGTTCATGATTTTCGCAAAATCGGAGATGCCCTCATCAAAGACGCACTTGTGCAAATACTCGGTGAACTTCGGACGCCAGACGATACACCCCCACATCTGAGTCAGGTCGGTTTGCCTGGGCTTGTCCACAATCTCGAGGACGCGGTTGTTCCCGTCCATGCGCACCATGCCGAACTTTTCGGGGCGGTCGGTGGTGAACATGCCCAACAGCACATCGTCCTCGGGCGAGGCGGCGGCATAGACCCGCTTGAAGATGTCGTTGGGCTTCATGAGCGTATCTGCCATGCCGAAGAAAACCGTCTTGCCTTTTACGAGGTGATACGCCGAATCCAGCGCGTGCGCCAGCCCCGGCGAAGTGGACTTGGTCTTGCCTTCCACCACTTCCTGCACCACATAACTGATGTCACAGCCGAAGCGCATCCCGTTGCCGAAATAGCCAATCAACTGGTGCTTGGTCTCATTGATGACAAAGACAATGTGCTTCAACCCGGCATTCACCAGATTATCTACTACAAACTGTGAAATGGGCTTGTAATGATTGTTGCGAATGACGGGATACAATTCCTTCGGATACGGCAAACCAAGCCGAACGCCCTTCCCCGCGGCGGGGATCAAACCAATCAATTCCTCCATCATGACCTCTCTATAAAAGATATATCGGTTTTGCTCTGTTGCAAAATTCCTGGGAAACGTACCCGGCGCAACTACTGTCAGTTCTGCGCTGGAGAGCGCAGAATACGCAACCGACTTTTTATCGTGTGGGGAGCAGCCTGCGCTCCCTCGAACTGGCAGGGTCGGTTTTTTGATTCGCCAGGTAGATCTGCTCGATGCTGATCAACCCGCCAAAGAAAATCCACGGCAGGACGCTTGCCCGTACACCATCAAGACCGATATTGTAGGCAAAAGGTAACAGCCAATCCACCAGGAATGCCGCCATCAGCGAACCGAATACGGAGGCGAAGATGCCATACGAATATGCCTTGGCGAACCCTTCGGGCAGTTGATTCATCAACCGATACGCCAGCCGCCCGACCTCGAACAGAATCCACAGGAAGAAAAATAAGCCCAACACCCCCGTCTGGGCAATGATGTCCACAAACTGGCTGTGGGAATTGAAGCGGATATGATAGCCGCGAATCGTAAATATTTGGGCATACCAGTAATAGTTCGAAAACCCCAGCCCAATGATGGGGCTGACGCGGGCAATATCCAACACCACCAGCCAGGCATCCACGCGCGTGCCCCAGCTGTAATCATCGGTGGCAATCAACTCCTGCGCCAGGTATGCCGCCACCGCCAGGACGAAGGGAATGGTAAACGGCACCACCTTGCGGAACTTCCACCCCACCAGCACTGCCGCCACCAACCCTGCCGGCACCCAGCCCGACTTCCAGTCGTTTTGCTGGACGAGGGCAACATAAAAAGTAAGAGCGACGATGCCATACAAAACCGCCTTTGAGCGAAAACTCAGGTGATTGTTGTAAATCGCCTGGCTCAACGGCAAAGTGACCATCCACATCCAGAACATGCTGTTGGCATACACGCCATGCGCGTAAATGCGGTCAACGATTTCCAATTCAAGGCTGCGCCCCAGCACATAGACAACCCCCAGCCCGATGAACGTCCACACGATGATTTTGAGCCAGCGGATTTCCCGAATCACGTTGGCGGTCATGATCATGGCAAGGATAAGGAAGAAGTAAATTGCAAAGCCGCCAATCTGCGCGTCAAGCGGCGCCTGATTGGCAAACACAAACCAGGGAATTTGCCCCATGGCAAAGGCGATGACGCACACAATCAGCATCAAGGACGCCGGGCGAATGGGCGCGGATTTTACAAAACTGAATTCGCGCTTCACCACGAACATATCCATGAACCACAAGCCAATCATCAGGATGAGGGTCAGGATGGAGGCGTTGAAGCCGCCCGGTCCCCTGAAAGGCACGAACATCCCGCCGGCAAACAACAGGAGAAACCCCGCATTGGGAAATCGCAGCAAAATGAGAAGCCCCGTAATTCCGATGATCGCCCCCGCCACCGCCAGCATGATCTTCATGGAACCCCAATACGCCGCCGCCACCGCCGCCACCGCCACCAATGCAATGATGGCATACTGAAGCCACCTGACGGGAATGGTGATGCGGCGGTCTATGAATAAAAACTTCAGATGAAAATCAAGGTCCATGGGAGGGTATCCAGTCAATTAATATCACTACGGACAGCATCCAGCAATCTCAAATAGGCAGGCAGAACGCTCCCCCAATTGTACTTTTCACGCACCAGACGGCGGGCGTTTTCCGCAAGCCGCAGGCGCAGACGCTCATCACGCAATATCTTTATAACATACTCCGCAAAATCCGACGAAGAATCAGCCACGAACAGATGCTCGCCTGCCTGTGCCTCCAACCCTTCCGCTCCTTTCGAGGTGGCAACGACGGGCGTGCCAAGCGCCATCGCTTCGAGAATCTTCAGCCGCGTCCCGCCGCCGCTCAACAGCGGCGCAATGCTCACCGTGCAGGAGGCAACCAGCGATTTGATGTCGTCCACATAGCCCGCCAGCGTCACATTCCGCATGGAGGGCAGGGGCAGGTTTTCGTGATCGCCTGTGATCATCAACTGCGCTTCGGGGATTTGCTCCAAAATCAACGGAAAGACCTCCCCCACAAACCATGTCATCGCCTCGTAATTGGCGCGGTACTTGAACGGACCGCTGAAGATGATGGTATTCGCCTGCTTTTCAGCATGAATGCCTTCATATTCATCCACGTTCAGGCAGTTGGGGATGACCGCTGCTTTCGCGCGTTCCTGCGGGAAGTTCCGCGCCAGCAAGCCGCGCTCGCGTTCCGAAGCCATCGTCACCAGCCGAAAACGGCGCAGGAGTTGGGAAAGGTACAGGCGGAGTTTGAACCAGGTCAGGGCGCGGCGGAGGCGGATTTTCCCATCGGCAGAAAAAGCCTGATCGTGGAACAGTCCAATCTCGAATTCTTCAAACGCAGTGGGCGCGTCGCCAAAGTACGGCGCGTACGCCGCCATCTGCAATTGCGAGGCGATGATCAGGTCGAACTTCTCTTCGGTCAGCGCCTGCATGATCGCCTCTGCCATTTCGGGCGAGAAAGTATCCACAACGGAACGCGGTTTGGGACTCAGGAAACCGAGACGGGCGCGCAGTGTGCGCGGATCGAACTCCCGCCACGGCACGACCCGCACCTTCGAGCAAATTGCGCGAACTTCGGGCGCATCGGGACTCACCTCAGCCTGGTCGGCAAAACTGAGCAGGGTCACACGATGATGCTGACTCAAGCCGCGCAGGAGGTTGTAGATGCGGATCTTCGAGCCGTTATTCATCGGGTAGGGGAACCAGCGGGAGAGGAAGAGGATGTTCATCGAATGACAATAAGTTACTACTTCATGGTACGCAGAGGGTGCGTCGCACCTTCGCTGCCAAAGAAAGTCCCAAGCGGCATTTTGAGTGTTGTTGTGGGCATATCTGCCCGTATGGTGCGACGCACTGCGGAAGGTGCGTTACTACATCTGAAGGTGAGACATTAGGTATCGGCGCTTATTATCACAGCCCAAAGTCCAACATTGGAGAGCATCTCTTACACTGTGGTGCAGAGGACGTTCTCCTTTGGCACCGCCCGTCAGGGCAGGTGTAACGCTCGTTCAACCTTGCGCTGTTACTCTATTCCCCATTAGCAGAAAGAGATTGTCAGTAGATCGCGAAAAGCCCTTGCGCAGCAGGCAATAATGGACGGTCGTCTGCAAACTGTCACGTGACCAGGTTTCGATCTACTTTCTTTTCGGCGGTTTTAGTTTGGACTTGGACATTTCTTTTAGCAAATCGTCCAAAGTCATATCGGCAAAGAGGGTTTTACGTTCCTCTGTGTAATCGCCGTAACCAGTGGTGAATTGATTTACAAAGCGGATGGTGTTCACCACGCCAATTTCTTTATAAAGGACCTGTAAAGCCTCCCTGGTAATTTCAGCAAGCGGAAGGGTGTTTGCTATCATTTTATAACTCCTCTGCCAGTTCAAGCGGGGAAACAACTTTTACTTTTAAACCCGATGTTTTCTTTGCCTTCTTCAAAAGGGCGCTGTCGCAAGTGCAGAAATAATCCGCGTGAGCGCTCTCGGCGGATGCCAGATGAACTGCATCCAAAAAGTGAATGCCGAGATCAACCAGTTCTCTCGAACGCTTTTCGATTTTGGGGCTCATGCTCACGTAGTCTTTTGCTTTTGCAACCACTTCCAACGCATACTCCTTGCGGATCTGGTTCGAGTTGCGATGAATTTCGAACAACAGGATTTCCGAAGAAATCAAATTCACCTTGTCTGCTTCTGCCAGCGATAGAATGCCCAACACAGCCTCCGCCTCCAGCGCAATACGGAGTTGGGACTTGCTATCCAGCGGGCGTTGTATGCTGCAAGTGTCAAGATAGATTACGGGTTTCATTATTTTGAATTATAGCACTGGCAGTGTTACTGCATTTTCGTGATCTACCGATATTGGGGAATTACAGGCTGTACAGATATTCTTCTATCTCTTCGGTCATGCGGCGGAGGTCGAATTTTTCGGCGGCGGTTCGGCGGGCGGACTCTGCCAGTTGTTTGCACAGGGCAGGGGAATCAATAAGACGTTTCAATTGGCGGCTCAACGCTTCGGGGTCGTTTGGCGGGAAGGTCAGGGCGTTTTCGCCATCTTGCAGGATTTCCGCCGCGCCGCCCACCGCTGTGCCGACAACGACCACGCCCGCCGCCATCGCCTCGACGATGACCCGCCCGAACGGTTCTGCCCAAATCGAAGGGAAGATGAGGATGTTGGAATGGGCATAGAGGGAGGGTAAAGCCTCTTTGGGCTGAACAGGCAAAAAGTCCACGAAGGAGGCGAGGCGGGCGCGCGCCACAAATTGACGGAGAACCTGCACGTAGTCCGCATCCCCATCGCCGACAATCGTCAGTTTGACGTTTTCCACGCCGTAATGCCGCACAAGGCGACCGACCCCTTCAATGGCGGTATGGACGCCCTTTTCACGGGTGAGCCTGCCCACGTAGAGCAAAGAGACAGTCTCTGGGAGACTGGCGCGTTGAAGGTTGAGGTAGGGGCGCGTGTCAATCGCGCCATAGATGATTTTGGAATGTTTGGGGGTGACGCCCTTGCGCTGGAGTTCGGTTTGCATGAAGGCGGAGGGGAAGAGGGCGTGTTCCACCTGGAGGGCAGGGCGCGGTTCGCGCGCGAGGATGCGGCGGGCAAAGGGACGCAGGAAAAGTTTGGGAAGCCCCGTGAGCGGATTACGGGCGGGGGCGTTCCAGTAGTTTTCGTACTGGCTGGGCAGCGTGAGCCAGTAATCGCCGATGTAGCAGGCAACCCTGCCTGGCAGAAGTTCCTCGGCGAGGGCGGGGAGCGAGCGCGGCAAATTCCACATGCCCCACAGGAGGATGGCATTGGGTTTGTGCTGCTCGACGGTGCGGCGCAGGATGGTCAGGTTTTCGCGTTCGCGCCGTTTGCGGCTGATAAAGAACTGGAAGGCGTTGCGAAGCGAGGCAAGTTCCATTTCGAGATGAAGTTCGCGCCGCACCCAGGCGGGATCGGGTTCGGGGAGGGAGGCGCGTCCGTGCGTGCTGGTGAGGACAAGCACGTCATGTCCGCGGCTGCGCAGACCGTCGGCGACTTCGCCGCACCATTGCTCGTATCCGCCGCGGCTGGCGGGAGGGTAGAAGTTGCTGAGGAAGAGCAGTTTCATCGGCGGCGCAGGGCTTTGAGCCGTTCAAGGAGGCGCTCTCCCAACAGGGATTTGACCCAGCGCGAGAGCAGGGAGGGCGCGAACAGCCGTTTGAAGTCGTTTTGCACGGCGCGGCGGAAGAAGCGGCGGGCGAGGTCGAATTCGCGCGTGCCGTAGGCGAGCAAGCCAAGCGAGTGGAACATGCGGGCGCGGGCGGCGCGCTGGAGACGCTTGACCTCGTGCGCGGTGGAAGCGTCGGCGAACAGGCGCTCCATCATGCCAAGCAGGGGGAGGCTGTTGCGCCTCACGTTCAGGGATGCCAGATCGCCCATGTGTCCTTTGGGCTGGTCGCCGCAGCCGAGTTGGTAGTAGGTGTCCACTTCGAGCAGGAGGCTGGGGCAGATGTTTGCCATTTTTTGAAAGCACTCGTAGGAGCGTTGGGGATGACCATACTGCAGGTACTCGACGCACGAGCCGAGGTAGGCGCGTCCGTAGGCGCGGTGGAGGAGCGAATCTCCCGCCGAGGCTGGCTCTGCACCGACATGTTTCTTCAGCACGGCGAGACGGGCAGTGAGCATCCGCAGCGGGTCGGTGGACATGCTCCCTGCGAGGACGCGGTGACGGGTCAGGATGTGAGGCGAGTGGATGAGACGGAATTTCTTCGCCGCCCGCAGCCAGACGTCCCAGTCTTCGCACGCCCGCAGGGACTCGTCGAAGAAGCCGACTTCGTCGTACACGCGCCGCCGCAGGAAAACCGATTCGGGGACGAAGAAGTTTCCGTCGAGCAGAGCAGTGTAGAGGTCCGCGGGGGAAACGGGGCGGTTCTCAATTTGCGGCAGAGGGTTGTCGGCTTCGTCCACAAAGCGATAGCCGCAATAGACGCCGTCCGCCGCGGGGTCTGCCTGCAGCGCCGCGACCAGCGTTTCGAGGAAGTTCGGCTCGTACATGTCGTCGGCGTCCAGCACGCCGATCAACTCGCCTTTGGAGGCGCGCAGTCCCGTGTTGCGCGCGGCGGAGAGACCGGCGTTGGTCTGGTAGATGTAGCGGATTTGATCGCCGAAAGCCGCCGCCACTTTGGCGCTATCGTCGGTCGAGCCGTCGTCCACCACGATGATTTCGACGGGGCGGTAGGTCTGATTTAGCACGCTGCGGATGGCGTCTCCGAGAAAGCGGGCATGGTTGTAGTTGGGGATGATGACGCTGACGAGAGGTGATTCAGGGGACATGGATTTTTTCATCCGAGTTCAAAGATTAACCTTGCGCAACAGGCGGTTGTGTAAACCCGGCGTTAGAGAGCGCCAGTTACGCGGAGGAGATACGCCTCGAGGTTGGCGACCATTTTGTGGATGTCGAAACGTTCCTCGGCGGTCTTTCTGCCGCCTTCCGCCAGTTTGCGTAACAGCGACGGGTCACCCAGCAGACGGCGAATTTGTTTTGCCAAATCCGCTGCGTCGCCGGGCTGGAAGAGCAATCCGTTTTCGCCATGGACGATGGTCTCCGCTGTGCCGCCGTTCGCCGAACCGACCACCGCCATGCCGCACGCCAATCCCTCCTGCATGATGCGCGCCAGCGGCTCCGCCCAGACCGAAGGCAGGAGCAGGACATCGAATTTGCCGAGAAAGGCTGGCAATTCGGCGCGCGGAATCGGCGCATGAAACTCGACCACATCGGACAACCGATGCTGACTCACAAGCCCGTGCAGGCGCGCCTCGTACTGCTGGTGTCCCTTGCCCAAAATGGTGAGACGCAGACGCTTCCGCTCCTCCGCCGATAACTGACTCAACGCCTCGAGGATGGTATGCACTCCCTTATGCTCCGCCAAAATGCCGACGAACACAAGCGACAGGACGCCGTCCTTCAATTCGTATGTCCGTTTGTCTGCCTGGGCGAGGTAGTTGGTCAGGTCTATGCCTTCGTAGATGACGGGCGCATCCTTGAGCGGGACGCCCGCCTCCAGCAACTGGTCGCGTTGAGCGGCGGAACAGCACGGCGCATGTTCGAAGCGCAGCGGAACCGGCTCCCATTCCTCGCGCAGGACGAGGCGGGCGGGAATTCGCAGCAGGCGTTTGGCAAAGGTTTTGAGCGGCGAGGTGGCGGGGGAATCCCAGAACTGGCGGTGCATGTTCGCCTCGATGGGCCACGGATTGGCGAGATAGTACACCACGCGCGAACCCATCAGCCGTTCTGCCTCCTGCGCCAGGCTCTTCGATAAGTTCCACATACCCCAGATGAAGATGACATCAGGCTTTTCTTCTGTCACCAGGCGGCGCAGATGTTCCAAATTCCGCGCGCGGCGCTGCGGATAGGACCAGGCGTCCTGCATCTTGTAGAATTGCAGGTCGCCTTCCAATGAGAGCAGGCGGTGGATGTTGCCTTCAGAGAACGGGCGGTCGTAACCGTAGGCGCTCGTCAATACGGAGACTTGATGTCCGAGGCGGGCAAAGCCCTCCACCGCTTCCTGACAGAGAGCCTCGTACCCGCCAATGACGTGCGGAGGATACAGGTTGGAGAGGAATAAGACTTTCATTGAGGTGTGTCCGTGTTTTGGTCCACTAATCTTCACTAATCTGCGCTAATCTTCTTTTCGGTTTCTTTCTACCGTACATTTCTCTCGTGAAAAACCCTAAAGGTCTTTTTGGAAATTCTCAAATTCACGAAGGGAAAGCAGACCTTTAGGGTTTCTGTGTGTACGGTAAAGAATTCGGTTTTTCAAAATTCGCGCAGATTGGTGTAGATGAGCGAAATAGGTGAGCGTCCTATGCCCTGGCATTGACCAGCACCGCTTCGAGGCGGGAAATATACTGCTCCCACGAATGATAGCGCACGGCGTCCTCACGCGCCTGCCAGCCCAGCCGTTCGCGCAGAGAGACATCCGCCATCAGCCGACCAACCGCTTCTGCCAGCGCCGCTTCGTCGCCCGGCGGGACGAGGAGTCCGTTTTCGCCGTCGCGCAGCACGTCCACAATCTGCCCGAGGGCAGAGGCAACCACCGCCTTGCCCGCCGCCATATACTCGAAGAGTTTCATCGGCGAGAGCCACATCTCACGTTCCATTTTTGGCACAGGGACGACGGCAATATCCGCCGCATTCACAAAGCGTACCACATCGGCGTGAGAGACGAAGCCGGTGAAATGTGCCGCTTCGCCCAGCCCCAAGTCCTGCGCGAGGCTCATCATCCGTCCGCGCTCTGCCCCGTCCCCCACCAGCAAGAGACGAGCGTCAGAACGGTCTTTTTGCACAAGCGCAAAGGCGCGCAGCAGAGTCGGCACATCATGCCATTGATAGAAACTGCCGACGAAGACGAGCAGCGGCTGGTCTGCCGTCAGCGAGAGGGAGGCGCGGGTCTGCGCGCCCAGGTTCGGGTCCGGTTGGAAGCGGTTCACGTCCACTGCGTTGGGCAGGACGATGAGTTTATCCGCCGGCACGTTCCAGTTTTGCATCAGATGTCGTTTGGCGATTTCGGAGACGCACACGACGCGGCGGGCGATCTCCAGGTTGAAGCGCAGCAGGCGGCGGGCGCGCCATCGCAGCCAGGCTGGGAGCGGCTTGCCCATAAAGTCGAGTTCGGCGATTTGGTCGGCGTCGAAGAACATGACGTAGGGCAGGCGCAGTTTGCGGCACGCCATCGCCGCGCCCGCGTTGTAAAGACTGTTGCGTTCGAAGACCACGTCACAGCCCGGCAGGATTTGCAGACAGGCGTCGTAACGGCGCAGGTTGGAGAAGACGTTGAGATAAGGCACGCCGAACAACTGCTGAAGTTTCCACGCGGCTTTCGAGAGCAGGTCGAACCAGCGGCGCGCCGTCCATGTGTGCGGAGCGGTTTCGGTTTCGGTCAGGTCGCTCACGCACACATCCTCCAACCCGCGCGGCGCAATCCACGTCACGGTATGCCCGCGCGCCCGCAGACCCTCGGCGATGTATTTCTGCTGGATGTGCGCGGCGTCGTGCGGATTTTGCCCGCGCATTTCGTCCACCCAGATTTGATCGGGGAGGCAGTGGGCAATTTTCATGGGACGCGCCGCCGCTTCTTCTCCTGATCTGTTCCCTGTGCGCGCCTCCCAAGCCTTTGCCTCTCTTTGAGAACTTCGCCATAGGCGGCGGCAAAGAACGCCGCCGCCGCTTTCGCCTCGAAGGGACTGTTTTCGTAAAAGGCGCGCGCCGCACGCCCAAGCCGTTCGCGCAGGGTTGGGTCGTCGGCGAGACGGGTGATTTTTTCCGCCAGACATTCGGGCTCGGCAGGCGGACACAACAAGCCGTTGACACCGTCGGTGATGAGTTCGGGGATGCCGCCCACATTCGTAGAAACGATGGGACAGCCATACGCCATCGCTTCGACGATGACCAGCGGCTGACCTTCGAGGACGGAGGAGAGCAGGAAGAGGTCGGTTTCGTTCATGATGCGGGTGAGTTCTTCGCGCCCGGCAAACGCGCCGGGGAAAATGTCTGCGCCGTTCAAGCCGAGGCGCTCGGCTTTTTCGAGCAGTTCGCCGCGCAATTCGCCTTCGCCATACACCCTGAAGCGGATGTGAGGATGCGTGCGTTTCACCAGCGCCGCCGCATCGAGTAGGTAGGTCAGCCCTTTGGTCACATAGAGACGCGCCAAAGTGGTGACGGTGAAGGGACGCACCGCAGGCTGGGCATAATCCCTTTGCCACTTGCCCTGAAACGGGTCGGAGAGAAGCGGGGCGCGCACAACAATGGGACGGGTCACTTTGCAGACCTCGCGCAGTCCCTGCGCACTTTTTTCGGAGACGGCGATGACGCGGTCGGCTTTGTTGATGGTGGCTTCAAACCCTTTCCACCAGTTGAATTGCGGGTCGGGGGTTTGGTGTTCCTCGTACATGACCGGGACGCCTTTGGCGTGCGCCCAGTCAATGACGAACAGCAGGCTGGTGGTGTAGCCTTGGATGTGCAGGATGTCGGGACGCCAGCGGAGATTCCACCAGTTGAGCAAGAGGCGGGCGAGGACTTTGCGATAATCGGGACCCATGACGCGATCCATCAGCCAGCCTTTGAGGAAGTTGTAGGCGCTGACGCGGGCTTGGGCGAAGGGTCGGCGTTTGAGGAGAGAGACGCCCAAAGCGAGGAAAAGGACGAAGGGACCGAGCAGGCGCATCGTCCAAAGCAGGATGCGTTCTTTCGTCTCCCAATCCGAGGCGGGTTTGGAAATCCACGCCGGAGGCTGGACGAGCGGAATGCCGGCGTCCCTGAGGCGGCGGGCATATTGGTTTTCGGGATGCACCCACGCCGCCGAAAGCCAACTGACCTGCTGTCCCTGCTGTTGGAGCGCAACGGCAAGACTGACGGCGTATTCCTCCAACCCGCCGAAGTCCTGCATATCGTAGGAGACCATGAGGATTTTCATGAGGCAGTTTTGACGAGGGAGCGCACGAGGATGGACAGCACGCCGCGGTTGCGCAAGTAGGAGGGGTCGCTGCGGCAGGCGCGCGCCACAAGAGAGGGAACTTTGCGATAATCCCGGCTGCGATAGAAGTCAAAGGCGCGGTTGATGAGATAGGAGCCTTGCAGTTTGTCGCCGCCGCCTTTGGCAAGACGGTTGAGCCAGGGGATGAGTTTTTCGAGGACGGCTTTCACCGCTTCTGCGCCAAATTCGGTTTCGTAGCCGAGCAGGTGGTAAGTGATAAGCTGCATCAGCGATTCGTCCATTGCGGCGTGGAGGTGAAGGGCGCGGGCAAAATGAGAACGCGCCGCTTCCTCCCTGCCCCAGATGACGGCGCGGATGCCCTTCCATAACCAGCCGCGCGCCGCCGCCCAGTCGTATTGGGCGGAGAGCCGCGCCAGTTCTGGCGGAAGTTGGGCGAAGACCCGACGAAGGAGCGCTTCGTGGTCCACGCTCTCATCGGCAATGCACTCAGAGAGGAGGAAATCCACCAGTTCACATGGTTCGCCGCGGATGACAGAGGGGTCGAGGGCAGCGAGTGCACGGGTGTATTTGTGGGCATGCTCGGTTTCATTTTGAATAAGCGCCAGCGAGACGATGACCATGAGGTGATGTTTGATTGCCATGCGTCCGATGGCGCGGACTTCCTGCGGGCAGCGCGGGTCGGCAAAGACCGCCGCCTGGACGCGTTCCACATCGGCGAGGCGGCCGGGCAGGTTTTTGCGTCCGCGCCCGGAGTGGTAGCGGCGGTAGTTAAGGGCGCGGTCTATGCCTGCAAATTGACATCCCGCCAGGGCAAGGCGGCAGGGGAAGTCGGTGTCTTCGGCGGTGCCAACGGCGGGGTCGAACAGCCCCGCTTTGAATGCCCATTCGCGGCGGACGACGGTGTCGCTGGGGGCAAAGGGGAAGGCAAGCAGTAAATCCTTCAAGCCGACAGAGAGCGGCGGACGCCACATCTCGCGGATGGTGTTGGCGGAGTGATTCAACTCGAAGCGGGCGTTGTAGGAGACGCCGATTTCGGGATGTTCCGCCAGAAATTTGACGTGCGCTTCGAGTTTTTCCGGGTGGAAGAGGTCGTCGGCGTCGAGCAGGAAGAGGATGTCGCCTTTGGAGGCGTTGATTCCCGTGTTGCGGGCGGCGGAGAGACGCTGGTTCCGCTCATGGACGATGTAGCGGATGCGCGGGTCGGTGAATCCCTTCATGACTTCGTCGGTGTTGTCGGTGGAGGCGTCGTTGACGACGATGAGTTCGAAGTGAGGGTAGGTTTGGTTGAGGACGCTTTGAAGGGTCTCCGGCAGGAATTCTGCCTGGTTGTAGGCTGGGATGATGACGCTGACGAGGGGGGATGTCATGGAAATTTTCGTGTTTTGCGGGTTTGATAAGTATTACAGCGCAAAGTCCGACGCTAGAGAGCGCCTCTTACGCTGCAGCGCAGGGGGGACGTTAGAGAACGTCCCCGACTACGCAGGTTTGATTAACTTACCTTACGCAGTTCCTTCGTACGTAGCGCGACATTTATGTCGCCTGAAAACGCGAGATAAATCTCGCGCTACCGCGTAAGGTAAGTGATTAAATAATATCTGCAAACTGGAATTCGACGCGTTTGAAGAACCAATAGCCGAGCAGGAAGATGAACAGCGAAACGGCGGCGGCGGGCAGCAGGTAATCGCCGGGCAGGCGGTTGTAGATCAACACATCGCGGTAGGCAGCGATGATGCCCGCCATGGGGTTCAGGAAGTAAAGCCACTGCCACTTTTCAGGGACAAGGGTGACGGGGTAGAGAATGGGCGAGGCATAAAACCAGATCTGAATGATGAGTTTGAGCAGAGGGTCCACGTCGCGGTAGAACACGTTCAGGGCGGCGGCGCCAATTCCCAGTCCGAGCAGAAGCGTGATTTGGATGAGAAAGATGATGGGCAGGAAGAGCAGTCCGAGCGGCGAGATGGGAATCCCATAGAACATCACGAGGAGGAAGAGCAGGACAAACGAGATGCCAAAGTCGGCGATGCGGGCGAGCAAAGCGGCGATGGGCAGCGCCTCGCGCGGGAAGTAGATTTTGCCGACCAGGTTCATGTTCTGCACGAGCGACATCGCCATATCCGGCAGGGAGGCGGCGAGGAGCGTCCACGGGACGACCGCCGCGTAGGAAAAGAGGATGTACGGCACGCCGCCCGTATCCACAGGGACGATGCGGGTGAAGACCACCGCAAAGATTGCGACGGTGGCGACAGGCTGGACGATTGCCCACAGCCAGCCGAGAGCAGATTGCTGGTAACGCCCGCGCAGGGTGCGGAGCGTCCATGCCCAGGTGAGGTCGCGCAGTTTAAGGAGCGGGTTGGTTTGTACGATCATGCCTGCCTCGCGGATTCGGCGACGTTGACGCCGGCGTTTTGTCTCCAAGTGCGGTTCGGTTCATAGACGGCAATGTGCGCCTCGCGCCCGGGGACACGGTTGCGCACCTCGAACCAGTCCGACGCGCCGTAGGCGAGACCGTCCGAGTCGTCGGCGTTCATGATCCAGGTGATGGCGTAGTAGGTGCCGCCGAAGAGCTGCAGAGGTTCGAGACGCACGGAGTATTCGCCCTCGCCTTTGGCAATGTGGAGGGGATAACCGTCGAGGTGAGAGCGCATGTTGGCGCACATCAAGCCGTCGGAGCGGTAGATGAGGACGATGGCATTGGCTTTGCCGATGTCTTTGTAGGCAATGTACTTGACGCGGATTTCGAGCGGTTGATCGCCATAGGTCTCGCGGACGGGTCTGCCGCTGGCGTCGAGCGCCTCGATCTTCGTGACCTCCACCCCGCCTTCCACGTCGCCGGCGCCGGCATCGGCGCGGTTCATCTTTTCGATGCGTTGTCTGTCCAGCACCTGGTTGTAGATGTCTATGATTTCGCCGCTCGTGCCGGTATTTTGAACCTGCCCATGGTCAATGTAGATGGCGCGTTCACAGACGGAGCGCACCAGCCCCATATCGTGCGAGACGAAGATGAGGCTTGTTCCATTGTGCAAGAGGGTTTTGATACGCTCGATGCATTTTTGGCGGAAAGAGGCGTCGCCCACCGCCAGCACTTCGTCCACGAGTAGAATGTCGGGTTCGATGCAGGAGGCGACGGCGAATCCCAAGCGCACGGTCATGCCGGAGGAATAACGTTTGACGGGCGTGTCAATGAATTCTTCGATCTCGGAGAACGCCACGATTTCATCGAACCGCTTTTGGATGTCTTTGTACGACAAGCCCAGGATGGTGCCGTTGAGGTAGATGTTCTCGCGCCCGGTCAGGTCGGGATGGAACCCCGCTCCCAACTCGATGAGGGCGGATAACTGACCATTGACCTCCACCTTCCCTGACGTTGGGTTCGTGATCTTCGCCAGCAGTTTGAGAATGGTGGATTTGCCGGCGCCGTTCGGACCGACCAGCGCCAGCGACTGTCCTTTTTCAAGGTCAAAACTGACGTCTCTCAGCGCCCAGTGATACTTGCGATTGGTGGAGGCGCTTCGGCGCAGGGTTTGCTTTGCCCATTGTGAAATAACAGAGGGCAGGCTGGTACGGGTCAGCCCTAAGTTATAGCGTTTGGATACGTTTATAAAACGAATGACAGGCGGCATGAATGTTCTCCAGAACAAATAAATAACTCATGTTATGCGGTGGCGCGAGATTTATCTCGCGTTTTCAGGCGGCATGACCCGCACTACGAAAAAACTGCGTAAGAGAGTGTTTTGAAATTCATTTTCCAACCACAGATGAACACAGATAAATTGGATTGAAGGGTGATTTCATCACGTTTTTCATCAAAATCAGCGTTTATCTGTGGTGAATCTCGATTTATAAAACACTCTTTAAGGTGAGTAACTCAAGTTTAGAGTTCGCTTTGAATCAAACCCTTTTTGTCGGATTGCACGGATTTTTTAGGAAAATCCATCTAAAGCGGCTGCTGGTCGTCATTGCACATACGGCTCGATGAAGTAACCCACTTTTTCCAAGTGTCCATTGATAGGACGGACGGTTTCTCCATCAGCGTAATAATACTCAACGTATTCGGCAGCGGCGGCGGGTGGATGTTCTGCCTGGAAGAATTCCCTGCCGGGCGGCAGATGACAAAACCTGAGGTAACGGCTCTGCAAGTCCTTCGCCACCTGAAGGGAGGGGGGAGACTCCCCCAGCAGGCACTTCACGCTGGCTTCCAGCAAATCCACGCCGCTGACCAGTTTAATCAGCCGCCACATGTGACAGCCATCCAAGCGCGGCGTCACCTCCACGATGCGCGGTCCGTTGCGGGTGAGGATTGCCTGATAGTACACCGGTCCGTTTTGGATGCCGAGGGCGCGGTTGCACAGCACGGTCAATCTTTGAACTTCGGAACGGACATCTTGCGCTGAATAGACGGAGGGGTAGATGTGTCCGCGCGGAATGCCGCCGGCATATCCCTCCACCACCAGGCGGTCGGAGACTTCGTTGAAGACTGTCTCGCTGTTGATAACAAACGTGTTCACCGAAACTTCAGGACCCTCAAGGAATTCTTCAATGATGAGGGTACGGCTGCGGGAAAATTGCAGGGAATTTTCCAACCCGCCTCTCGCTTCCTCGAGGCTGGCTGCCAAAAAGACGCCGCGCTGCCCCTGATTATCCACCGGCTTGAGAATGGCGGGAAAGAGGGTCCAGTCGTCAAGGTCGCTTTGTGAGCGAACCCCTTTGTAGCGGATGGGGCTGATGGAATGTTCGGTCAAAAAACCGCGCAGAAGCAATTTGTTTTGGAGCATTTCAGCCGTCTCAGCCGAAACGAGGGAGGGCAGACCGAGGCGTGAAGCAACGCGCGCGGCAGTCGGCATGGCAAGGTCGGAACCGACGGAGTAAATGAGGTCCACCCTTTCGGCGCGGGCGAGTTGTTCGATGCCGTCCGCGTCTGTAATGTTGAACAGGGCAAACTGGTCTATGTATTCCAGCCCTCTGCCTTCGCGGCGGTAACTGCATCCAATCACCCACCAGCCTTGCGCCTTCAGGTAACGAATCAAGTCCACCTGCGCGTTGCCCACGCCCAATACAATCGCCTTTTTCATGGTTGCTGACCTCCCTTTCAATGGGTGAACATTTCCAAAAACGGAATGGAATGGAACAACGCGGCGAGCAAGCCTCGATTGCTCCACAAGCGGAACGGGTCACTCGCCAAAACGCCCGTCACGCTGGATAAAACTTTGCGCTTTATGCCCCATTGCTGGGCGTCGAATGCTCTGGCGGTAAAGAATTCCGCCTGCAGGGTGCGGCGGACGGATGCGACACCCAACCTCTCGAGGCGGGAGGCAATTTGACGAATCGCATCCAGCGCTGCCGGGGTGCCATATTCGGCTTCGTATGCCAGCAGGTGAGAGACCAGCCACTGCAAAAATGCGGCATCCAATTGGGAAGCGGCGGCAGCGACATGCGAGAAGTAAGCATCGGCTTCGGCGAGGCGGTTCCACATCACGGCGCGGACGCCCTGCATGAGGTAGCCGCGCATCACCGCCCAGGAGTAATAGGGTCGGAGCGAGGCGAGTTCCTGCGGCAGGTTTTCGAACACACGTCGGAGGAGGTCTTCGAGGCTTTCGCCTTCATCGTCAATGCTGTCAATGACCAGGTCGTTGAGGATATGAGGCGGCGTTCCCTCCATCAGCCAGGGGTTGAGGCGCACGGTTTGGAGGAGGAAGTCCTGCGCGGTGTCGTATTCTCCCTGCAAGTAGGCGACGTACATCCACATGGCGTAGATGTTGGATGCGGCAATATCGCGCAGCGTCCGCACTTGGGACGGGCAGCGCGGGTCGTCGAAGATGATTTGCTGGCAGGCGCGTTCCGCCTCGCACTGGCGGGCGATGTTCTTCACGATGCGGTTTTTGTGATAACGGCGGTAGTTGAGGGCGCGGTCTATCATGGCAAATTTACAGCCTGCCATGTAGAGCCGCCCGCAAATGACGATTTCGCGCCCGCGATAGAAAGGCTCCTGCCAGATTTCCTCGCGAACTGCCCATTCGCGTCGCTGCACCCAAACGCTGGGCGCCAGCGGAAAGGCGAGGGCAAAGTCTTCGAGGGTGAGGCGGGGCGAGGGACGCAAAATCTCGCGGATGGCGCCGGAGGTCGGGTAGAGTTCGAAGCGGGAGTTGTAGGTGAAGCCGATTTCTGGATGACTGTCCAAAAATTCCACGTGCAGGCGGAGTTTGTCGGGGTGATAGAGGTCGTCTTGATCGAGGTGGGCGATGATTTCGCCCTGCGCCGCCATGATGCCGGTCTTGCGCGCCAGCGCCACGCCTCGGTTCGTTTCGTGACGGATATAGCGGAGGCGCGAATCGCCGAAGCACGCCACGACCTCTTCCGTGTTATCGGGCGAGGCGTCGTCCACGACGATGAGTTCAAAGTCCTGCCAGGTTTGGTCCAGGACGCTTTGAATGGCTTCGCCGAGGTGAGCGGCGCCGCCGTAAGTGGGAATAATAACGCTGACTTTTGGAGGGGTCATGCCTGGCTGACCTTTGCATCCGAGCGCAGGCGGTAGGCAAGCGTCTGCACCGATTGCAGACGCCGCAGCGGGCGGATGTCTTTGTTGGAGTGTTGAAGCGTCTGATATTCACGCTCCAGCAAACGGACATCCAGCCACTTGGCGAGTTCATTCCAAGCATCGAAAAGGGGCCACAGCGATTTTTTGCCGGATGCTTGAATGCAGTCAATATCCATGCGCAGAGGCACATCGTCGAAGCCCGCAAAGGGTCCGTGATGGAGAGGCGGCGGCAGGTGCTCCACAATACGGCGGCGCAGAATGTAGCGTCCCGTGCGGATGAATGGCTCATTGGCATACGTGCCGGGAATAACCGCCAGTTTCCCGTAATAACGGCGGAACACGTCCCCCAACAGTCGTCTGTTTTCGAGAACCGCCCTCGGCAGAGACAGGCTGAAGCGGGCATAGGCGCGATTAAGGAAGGGGGTATCAACGCCGATCCAATAGGAGGCAAGAGTGGCTTGAAAGGAGGTAAACAGGCGCTGGCGATTCCACAGCTCAAAGAGAATGATGCGTGAAAATTGCGCGCCAGGAATACGCGCAAACATCCCCTGAACCTCCTTTTTAATTTCGAGCAAAATATCTTCCAAAGGGAAGGCTTTCAATAGACTTCGTAATTCTTCAACGCTCCAGTGCAAATACCAATCCTTTTTGTAGAAGATATTTTCATTACTTAGCTTTAGCAGGCTGCTGCCGGAAAGCACATCTCCTAAAAAACCGTTGAGTAAAGGAATGCCTGCATCAGGGAGAGAGTCGAGAAAACACATCTGATACATGCCGTGAAAGTGCATGGAACTTCCGAACAGGTCTGCCCAAAGAGGAGTGTAACGTTCCAAAAAATCGTTGCAAAGATCTATCCATTTCCAGGGAAGCCCGAGCGTTTTGGCAGTTTGGCGGGAATAGATGACATCAGTGGATTCGGGTTCCCCCCATGCATATGTATGCAGTTCTACGCCCATCTCTGCGGCAACGCCGGCAATCAGGCGCGAATCCAACCCGGAGGAGAGCGGCAGAATCCAGCGCGGCTGTGTCTTCAACACATCCGCAATCGCTTTGCGCGACAACTCGTACATCTCGTCCACCAGGTCGTCCCAGCCCGCCTCCCACCGACTTTGGCTGGGCTGCACCGTCCAAAGCGTTTCGGCGCGAAAGCCTCCTTCCCCCCACTCCATGCGGCTGTCGGGCGGGATGATTTTCATGCCCTTATAGAGCGTCCAGTCCGAGATGAAATGTCCATTGACCAGCAGCGACACCACACCCGGCAGGAAGAAATCGTCGGGGGTGTAGCCGGCTGAGGCGACCACCGCAGGCTCCAGCGTGGAGGCGATGCGTCCGCGCCCGATTTCGGCGTGGAAGACCGGCATGCTCCCCAGCCAGTCGTTCCACATTGTCCAGCGTTTGCCGTCGGCGCTGATGCGCAGGAGGAGGAAGCGCCCCTCCCAAGGGAGTTCGAAGCGGTCGGTCATCAGGGCGTCCTGCACTTTTGCCAGGTTCACCTCCCCGCGCGGCGAGCCAATCAGCGCGAGGAGCGAGCCATCGGGCAGGGTGTGGAGGCGGTTTTCCATCCCTTCGCGCCCCCATAGTTCGAGGTGAGTCTCGCCAACCACAAGGGAACGGCGCTGAAGGCGCATAAAGTATGTCAGCGCGCGCTGGTGAGCGTTTTCCAACGCTTGAAGGCGGCTTTCAGGAAGGTTTGAAAAAACGGTAAAGCCAATAATGGATTGCATGGGATTTCCCCTCCGCTAGAGCAGGCGGTAGGCGAGTGTTTGTGCAGATTGTAATCTTCTGAGCGGGCGAATATCTTCATCAGAAGTCATAACGGTCTGAAAATCGCGCTCCAATTGGCTGAAATCCAGCCATTGCGAAATTTGTTCCTGGGCATCGTAAAGGGGCCAAAGAGCCGGTTTTCCGCTCAATTGCAGGGAAGCAACATCCATGCGCAAAGGAACATTTTCAAAACCTGTAAAGAAAGTGCGCCGCAGGAAAGACGGCAGCCGCCTGGCAATGCGCTGGTTGAGCAGGTAACGCCCCGTCAAGATAAATGGTTCCTTGTGATACGTGCCGGGAACATGAACGGATTTGCCACACCGCGCCAATAACTGGAAAGTGTGGATTGAAATTTTGTAAATAACCGCTGACGATTCCAAAGTTCGAGCAATTGCAGTTTTTGATAAAACGCCCCCGGCAGTGAAGCGATTTGCTTTTGGTATTCGTCGGCGTTGACTTCCAGCGCTTCGGCAAAGTCGAACCTGGCGTAAGCACGTAGTTGCTCCACGTTCCAATGACAATACCACTCATTTTCCAATTGATAACTTCGACCGGAAGAATGTACTGCAATCAATTCATGCACAGAATCGCCGGTCAACACATCGCCGATAAAACCGGAAAGCACGGAACCCGATGGTTCGTTTTGGATCTCATCCAGAAACGCCATCTGGTACATGCCGTGAAAGTGCATGGAACTTCCAAACAGGTCTGCCCAGCGGGGAGTATAGGTGACCAGGAAATCGCGCGGCAGGTCAATCCACTTCCAAGGGATGCCCAAGGTGCGCGCGATTTGCCGCGAATACACCACATCGGTCGTGTTTGGTCCCCCCCAGGCATAGGCATACACATCCACCCCCATCTCTGCGGCGACAGCGGCAATCAGACGCGAATCCAACCCGGAGGAGAGCGGCAGAATCCAGCGCGGCTGTGTCTTCAACACATCCGCAATCGCTTTGCGCGACAACTCGTACATCTCGTCCACCAGGTCGTCCCAGCCCGCCTCCCACCGACTTTGGCTGGGCGCCACCGTCCAAAGCGTTTCGGCGCGAAAGCCTCCTTCCCCCCACTCCATGCGGCTGTCAGGTGGGACAACTTTCATGCCCTTGTAGAGCGTCCAATCGGCGAGGTAATGACCGTTGATGAGCAGTGAGACCAAGCCCGGCAGGTAGAAATCGTCGGGGGTGTAGCCGGCTGAGGCGACCACTGCAGGTTCCAGCGTGGAGGCGATGCGTCCGCGCCCGATTTCGGCGTGGAAGACTTGGATGCTCCCCAGCCAGTCGTTCCACATTGTCCAGCGTTTGCCGTCGGCGCTGATGCGCAGGAGGAGGACGCGCCCGTCCCAGGGGAGTTCGAAGCGGTCGGTCATCAGGGCATCCTGTACTTTTGCCAGGTTTACCTCCCCGTGCGGCGAGCCAATCAGCGCGAGGAGTGAGCCATCGGACAGGGTGTGGAGGCGGTCTTCCATCCCTTCGCGCCCCCACACTTCGAGGTGAGTTTCGCCGATCACCCGCGAATGGCGTTGAAGGTGCGGAAAGTATGTCAGCGCGCGCTGGTGAGCGTTTTCCAACGCTTGAAGGCGGTTTTCGGGAAGGTTTGAAAAAACGGTAAAGCCGACGATGGAACCCATGGAATTGCCTTATTCCCTGTTTCTGTTGAGGAAGCGGTAACCCAGGATTACGCCGATGAGTATTAACAGCACCGGTACGCTGCCAACGATGATGGGAAGCGCCGGGTTTCTGCCCAGGTCGGAGGGGGGCGCTTGTTTGAGGAACGCCGGCAGAGGCGTGGGAGTAAATGCAGCCAGGGCAGGCGGGGCGGTAGGGGTGGCTTGCGCGGAAATTTCCAGCACGGCAGTAGCGAGGGGGGTGACGGGCAGTTCCGGCGCGTCCAAAACGTTGTAGGAATACCAGATGCCGTTTGCGCCAACGCCGGGGTCTTCGCGCCAAACAGCCAGCATGACATTCCCCTGCACAATTACGGCATGAACATCGTGAGGCGCAAACGTGGTAACGAAGCGGTCGGGATTGCTCCAAGCGTTGTTTTGGAACATGCTGTGCCAGATGCCGCCGACGATGGTGTATTTTCCTTTTTCATCCAGGCTTTCGATACGTTGAATGAAGAGGACGTGGGGCGTTCCGTTCCCGTCCAGCGCCATGGCATGTTCACCGCTTCGACCAACGTGAAAGGGGAAGGGGTCGAGCGGTTCGCTCCATGTGACGCCGCCATCGAGGGAGATACGGGAACGTTGAATTGGACGCCCGGGACCAACGGGTCTTCCCGCCACGGGGTTGCCGCCGTTGTAGAAGACCACAATCTCCCGGCCGTTATCCGTAATGACGGGGAAGGATGGACCGAAGTATTCGGGAAGGTTAATGCGTTCATCCAGTTCAAGCGGAGCGCTCCAGGCGGCGGTTTGTGGGTCGAAACTGGCGAAGTACAACGAATCATCCACGCCGAGGTTGGTGACTACGTTCCACGCTGCGCGAATTTTTTGGCTGGGTCCTGCGGCGAGACGCAGGCTGAAGGCGCTCAAATCGGCGTTGAATGTCAGGAAAAGAGGCTGCGGCTCGGACCAGTTTTTTCCGCCATCTTTGGAATGCACATAATAGACACCGCTCCCATCGCGGTTGCCGCTGTAGATGATGACGAGGTTGCCTTGCTCGTCACCGGTAATGGCGCCGGAGTTCAGCCCCAGCGCGCCATCGCCTACCATGATGGGCGGAGACCAGGCAAGCGCCAGGTCGGCAAGGGAGGCGGGAGCGTGCGAGTAGAAGACAAAGGTACGGCGCGAAATATTCTCGGTGGCAGTGAAAATGAGGTGAATGGTGTCGCTGGAATCCAAAAACGCGCCCATGAAATTGGCGTTCCCCCCGATGGGCGAGAGGAGGATATCCACCGGGCGCGTCCAGCCGCCTTTGAGAGTCCATTGGCGATAGACGATGGCTAAGTTGCGCTCACCGCTGGCATACACCCACTGGCTGGTGAAGGCATGGACAGTGCGGTTGCGGTCTGCGAGCAGAAAGGGAGTGTAGGTATCATCCAAATAGCCGGGCACTTTTTCATCCGGCGTCCAGGCGGAAGCGGGACTGGCGGAAGCGGATAGAGGTCCCAGCCCAAAAGACAAGACGATGCAAGCCGCCCCCACGATGAAGAGGAATCGGGAGAGGCTTTTCATTGCTTTGTGGGTCTGCGCCATACCAAGAGGAAGAGAGTAACCGCCACGCCGACGCCCAACAGAATCAAGCCGACAAGGTTTTGCTGAAGGGCGGAGGTGGAGACGTTGTCATCGTAGAGGACGGAGAAATCCGGCGTGGGGGTGGGTTGGATTTCGGAGACAGGGGTAACGTTGCTATCGGTAAAGGCGACGGGGAGGATGGCTGCCTGGGTCAGCGAGGCAGATGGGAGGTCCTCGAGGAAGCGGGTGAAGGTGAGGATTTCGCTTTGGAATTTTCCATCGAGGTCCACATAATCCAGCGGGATGAACACGCCGAGGTAGCCGCTGGAGGTCAGGTCGGCGGCAAGAGTGTATTGGATCTCAGTTCCTTTGAGAAGCAGGTCTTTGGTTAAGTCCAGCTGCCAGGTTGCGCCGTCCCATTTCCAGTCCTGAAGGGTAAGCCCTTTCTGGTTGTAGGCATCGCTGCTGTGTTTGCTGACGATTTGGATGAAATGGAGGATGCCGCTCCCATTGGAGGCAAGGGCGACGCGCGTCGCTTCTTCGTTGACGCCGGTCACGTTGTTTTGTTTGCCCCACGTCAAGCCGCTGTCTTGTGAGACTTGCGAAATGTTGGCGAAGATCAATCCGTCATATTCCTGCCAGATGACGTGGATTGTGGCGTCATCATAACTGACGATATCCGCCCATTGGATTTCGCCTTCGCTGAGGATTTGCGGGCTACTCCAGGTTGCGCCGCCATCCACCGAGCGGGAGTAGAACAAGCCGACCGGCTGACCGACGCGCACGGTGTTTTTGATGAAGAGCAGATGCAGAACACCATCTCTGCTAAGAGCGAGGCGCACGCCTCCCATGCGTTCCCAGCCGGCGGCAACGGCGTCGAAGGCGCGCACCGGCGCACTCCAGGTTTTTCCGTTGTCAGCGGATTGGACGATATAGATGCCGCGCTCTTCGTTGACCGGGACGACATAAGCGGTCACAATCCGCCCGGCGCCATCCACCACCACATCCACGTCATCCACCAGGCGGGAAGGGGTGGGCAAACCGATGATGTCCACCCACTCGGAGGCGAGGTTGGCTTTTTCGACGTTTGCCCAACTAAAGATAAGGTCGCCGTTGTAGCCGTCAATCCAGTTGAGCAGGAGACGTTTGAGCGGGTCGGCAGTGACCAGCAGGCGGGTCGGCACGCCCCCAAGGGAGGGGATGACCGACTCAGCCGGCGCCCATTCTTTGCCATCCCAGCGGGCATATTCGATGGATGCGCCGTTTCCCTGAAGCGGAGATTGAAGCCAGACGGCATGTATGTTGCCCTGCGCGTCATGGGCGGTATTGAAATACGAGATGCGTTCGGGTTTTTGGGAACGGATGGAAAGCACGCTCGGTTCGTCCCAGATTACGGAGGGCGCGAACCAGTTTTCCACGGGGGTCAGTTCACGAGAGATGAACCATACGTCGCCGCCGCGCCCCTGATCGCAGCCGGTCACATACAGGCGGTTTTTGTAAACAACGTCGAAGCGGCAGCCGAGCAGGATGGCGTCGAAAGTGAGCGGGTTGACGATGGAGGGCAGTTGAGTCTGCGTTTGCACATCGCTCCATTGCGATCCATTCCACGCCACCATGAAGGGGCTGACCTGCCCGACAAAGATGACCGTCATAAAACGGGAATTTCTCTCTATGACTTTTGTGCTCAGGGGACATTCCGTGCGCCCGCCCAACACTGCAACGGGGTCTTCCCAGTTTTGTCCGCCGTCTTTCGACCATTGACTGTACACCGTGCATTTGGATGAGCCCGGCTCGCCTGCCTGCCAAATCAGCAGGACGTTTCGTCCGTAGGCGGAGGCTGTCAGATTGAAGGGGGTTTCGAAGCCGCCGGTATCTTCCGGCCCCTTGACTTGCTTTGCTTCTTCCCAAGTGGTGCCATTATTGCGGGAGACCGCCATGAAGACGCGCTTTTGGGCGCGGTTATCCCAAGTGACATACACCTGCTGGTTGATCGCAGTGTTGGAGGTGCTGACCCGAATGTACAGCTCGCTCTGTGCCGCCGAACGGAAGTATTCCGAGGGATACAACAACCGTGGTTCAGTCCAGAACCCGCCACCCGAGGGCGACTGGGTGTAGTACACCCCTGCCGGTTTGTCATCCACTTGATTGCTTTGAATAAAGGCGATATGCAAAACACCCTGGGCATCCACCATGGCATCGAAACTTGCCACAGAATTTTGAATGCGGGTGACCAGCATCCAATTTTGCGGGTAGGGGAAATCGCCTGCTGTGGCTTGCCCGTAGAACAACCGTTGATCACTGCCGGCAACCCAGAAGACATGAATCACGCCGCCGCGTCCGGGCACCAGAATGGGCGGCGGGTCTTTCGGTCCAAAGGGGAATTTGACGGTCTGTGCCGGCGACCAGGTCTTGCCGTCGCGGCTTTGGGCGTATTTGTAGCCATCCACTTCATCCAGCCAGATGACATGGATGAAGCCGCGGTCATCCACCGTCATGACCGGGTTGGTCGCCGCGCCGGAGAAGGAGAGGTTGGCTGGCTCGGACCAATCGAGGCTGGTTTGGGCGCGGCTGACCGGCGCGGAGGCAAGGAAGGCAGAGGCAATCAGCAGAAAGGTCAATAGGGCGGTTGTCAGTCGTTGTGTTCGTTTCATGGTTGTTACATCCACTGGACTTACGCAAAATTGCTTTCTTATCCGCTACTCTGCACCAATCTTCGCGAATTTTGAACGAATTAGCGCAGATTAGCGAAGATTGGTGGATTATTAAATTCAGGTTTTGCGTAAGTCAAAATCCATTCAAGGCTGGGCGGGAGCGGCGTCGAGCGCCTCCAGCGCAAGCCTTGCATTGGCAGATAAATCCTCGCGGTTTTGAGTTTGCCACCACCAAATGTACACGTCCAGTTCCTCCGCCGCTTCGGGAATTTGCGCGAGGAAGACCTGCGCTCGCTCCACATCTCCGAGCCAAACGTAGCAATACGCCAGCGCTTTGATGATACCGCGATGCGAAGGCGAGCGGTCAAGGGCGGCTTCGAGGAAGCGCGTGGCGGAGACAAAATCGCGGCGATACATGGCAATCAAGCCGAGGCGGTGGTTGGCGGTGCGGTTGGCAGGATCAAGCCCCAGGGCGGTCTGAAGCGAAGCGTCTGCCGCAGCCAGATGAGGCACGATCCTCTCCCCTGCCCATCCGCTTTCTGGAAATTCCGCCAATTCCACTTTTGCCAGTTGAACCGCGCCGAGATTTGCCTGCCACACTGCCCGAATTTGTTTGAGGTTAAACAGGGCAGCCAGCAGCCAGATGAGCGCAATGGCAAGGGCGGTCCGCCGGTCAATGCGATGAATGGCAGGCTGAGGCTCGCGGCGGCGGAGGTTTTCCGCCAGCCCCACAAGGAAGAGAGAAAGCGCGGCGCCGGCGCCGTTATACAAATAATCGTCCACCATGCCGTGAACGAAAGCAGCCAGCAGGGCAAAGAGCAGCAGCGCCTGAAAGGTTCCTCCCTCCCCGCGCCTGCCCAACCCCTGCGCCAGCGACCACAAACTCAGCACATACAACCCCAAAAACGCCGCGCCGCCCAACACGCCCTGCTCGATGCCCACATCCAAAAACAGGTTGTGGCTGTTTGGCACATTGTAAAAGGGGATGTCCAGCAGATACTGCGAGTACAAACCGGGGAACGCGCCAAGCCCTCCGCCGGTGAGCGCGTAATCCTGAAGGAGATACAGGCTTCTGCCGAACAACTCGCCGCGGCTGCCATTGCCGTAGTAATAATGCCCTGTGAAGAGACTGCCCGAACGGGCGGGGCCGGCGTAGAGAAAGGCGACCGCCGCACCCAGATACATCATCAGCAGGACGGGAAAGAGCGCTTCGCTCTTAATCTGACGTCTGATTCTGCCCGAGTGAATCAGCCGCCACCCCAGCCAGCCCCCTGCCCCGCTCAGCACAGCGAACGTCACGCCGCGCGAGGTGGACATGAGCATGGCAAGCATAGCGAGCGATACCCCTGCGCCCAACGGGAGAAGCCATTTCAGGGAGAGAGGAGCGCGGGCTTGCCGTAATTTTTCGAGGGGATAAAGGATGAAGGGAACGGTGATGGCAATCATCCCCGCGACGTAGTTGGGGTGGATGGGCGTCCAGCCGGTTTGCGGGCGGATGCTCATCATCCAGCGCCCGAGGCGGTTGACCATTTCCAGCCGGCGCGGCAGGGCAACGAAATCGTGCGTGAGGAAGAAATACAACGCCACGCCAACGCCGAGGCAAAATAAGAAGACTGATATGCGGGAGAGATTTTCGTGCGGCTGCGCCTTCAGGGAAAAATACAACAGGATGGCGGTCATGAGCAGCCACGCCTTGCTCCAGGCGGTCGTTTGATCATACGCCGCCCAATAGCCCCCCCAAGCAGTGACTCCAAACAACAAAACGAGGACATCGCGTCCGTCGAAGGAATAGCCGCCCGAGACGAGGCGCAGCGCGAATGGAAGTAGAGCGGTCGGGAGGAACCAGAGTCCCCAGCCCGGTTCAATCACCCAGACCGCTCCACAGAGCGCAATCAGCAGCAGTTCCAGGAGGGCAAAGCGATGATCTTCGACAAGTTCACGCAAGAAGCGTTTCTCCTGATAAGCCGCGGTGAATTTAACTTGCGCCGCCCACCGGCGCGCCCGAATCGGAAGTTGCCCAAAACAGGTGCTGTAAGCCGACGTTGATGGCGGTCTTCGTCGTCGCCCAGTCGTAGGTCAACATTTTCAGATAAGTCAACATGGGACCCGGGCGGAATGCCCATTCGCGGAAGGCGCGTTTCTGCCAGTAGAGCAGTTTTTCGGCAGGCAGGTTGGGATAATCCAGCACGGTGCCTTTGTCCATGTCCACCTGTTCCCAGCGGGTGCCGGGGCGGAACCATTTGTTCTCGACTACTTCAAAGAAGAACGGCGTGCCGGGATACGGCGCAGCGACGTGGAAGAGGGCGATGTCGAGCGGCAGTTTCTTGGCAAAGTCAATCGTCTGACGGATGGTTTCTTCCGTCTCGCCGGGCAAGCCGATGATGAAGTAGCCCCAGTTCATGATGCCGGCGTTCTTTGCCCAGCGCAGGGCGCGCTCGGCTTTATCGGGGTAGGCGCCCTTGCGGGCATGTTTGAGGATTTGCTCATTGCCGCTTTCAATGCCCCACGAGATGAGGCGGCAGCCGGCTTTGCCCATCAAGTTCAGCATTTCCTCATCCACAAAGTCCACGCGGCTGTTGCAGGTCCATTTGATTTTGATGTCCTCTTCGATCATGAGTTTGCACAGTTCGATGACCTGGTCGCGGTTGACGGTGAACAGGTCGGCGTACATGTGGATGTTGTGGATGCCGAGTTTTTTCAACTGCCACAACTCTTCCATGATGAGTTTGGGCGAGCGGATGCGGGTGGAATACTGGTAACTGACGTGCTTGATACAGTAGGTGCAGCCCGCCGGACAGCCGCGGCTGGTGACGATGAAGGTGAACGGTCCCTTGATGTAGGGCATGCGATATTTCTGCAGGGGCAGAAGTTCGTGCATGGGGATGGGCATATCATCGAGGTCGGCGACGAAGGGACGCGGGAAGTTCAGTATGATTTCATCGCCCTTACGCCAGGCAATGCCCTTGATGCCGTGCATGTTGACCGTGCCGTCCTCGTTCAGGGAAGGCTTGTAGGAGGGATCGGTCTTCTCGAACATCTTCTGGATGTGCGGCGAGCGCTGGTCGAATTTGCCTTCGAGGTGATCGAGCAGGTCGCGGATGGTGAGGTCGGGTTCGCCGACCAGGGCAAAGTCGAGGCTGGGATAGGGGCGCATCGTTTCGACGGGGATGGGGGTGATGTGCGTGCCAAAGGCAATGGTCTTTGCGCCGCGGGCATGCGCCAGGAAACAGCCATACATGTCGTTTTCGAGGGTGGGCGCGGTCAGCTGGGTCAGGTAATATTTGGGCTGGTATTTATCGAGCAGTTTTGTAAATTCGGGCCAGCCCATGCGCTCGGCGTTGCAGTCCACCACTTTGACCTTATACACGGGGTGCAGGAGCGCTGCCATTTGCGCCAGCGAAACCTGGGGCCAGACCATGTTCTCGCGGGTGCGGCGTCCCACGCGGTGCTGGGTGCGAATCCAGAGTCCGCCGTCGGGGGTGGGAGGGTTGACGAGCATGATGTCCACCGCGTCGGGGGAGCGAGGCGCGGCGAGAAGTCCGTTGCGGACGATGGCGTCGGCGTTGGGGAAATCCACCATGCGCAGTTTGGGGGTCAGCCGGCTGCCCATGTTGACGGATTGGGGGTCGTTCGTTGTCATTGTATTATCTCCTTCTTACACTAACTTACACTAAAGTTTTCCGCAGCCATTCACGCAGAAAGACGGCGTTAGAGCACGCCGGTTATGCGTCTGGCGCAACCGATATACGGTTTACGATTATGCGAGACCCATGTCGTGCTTTGTGCGGATCTCGCGCTGGCTAAGTTCTTCGAGGATGCGCAGCAACAGCCAGTAAATAAACAGTTGAATGCCTGCCAAAAAGAGCATGGCGCTCCCCAGCAGGTAAAACCACAGGCGGTCAATCTTCCAGCCGTTCATACCCAGCAGGAATGAGACCACCGCCACCAGCAAACCGAGCAGCATGGAGCCTCCGCCCATCCAGCCGAATTGCTGGTCGAGGGGCGTCTTGAAGATAGGCTTGCCGAACAATCCCTGGCGGATGGGGCGTTTGTAGAATAACGATACCAGATAGTTGAAGGTTACGCCCAACGCAAAGATGTTCAAGCCGGCGATGGATGAGACCATGGCGGTGAACAATGCCAGCACGCCCCAGGGTCCGAGTGTGGTCACACCGTTGAGGCGGATGATCAGCAGACCGAGGAAGATCAGCCCGGCAATGCCAATGCCGCCCAACCCCACCAGCCCGAGGATGCGCACGGGATTGTAGGACAAGGCTGTCCACACCATGCTTTGCAGGAAGATTTGCCCGTCGCGGATGACGCTCAGTTTGGAGCGCCCCACCCGCTCGCTGTAGGGGATGGGCACTTCGGTGATTTTGATGCCCTCGTGCAGGGCGCGGGTGCTCATGACCGGGGTCAGGTTCAAGCCATCGGGCAGGGGGTAGAGCTGCTCGAGGATTTCACGTTTGAAGACGCGCATGCCGCTGGCGCTGTCGGTCACTTTCTGCCGCCCCAAAAGGGAGAGCAGATTGGCAAAAAAGAAGTTGCCGACGCGCCGCGTGAGGGGCATTTTGCTGTCGGCGCCCGCCATGCGCGAGCCGATGACCAAGTCCGAGCCGTTGAGGGCAGACTGGCACAACTGGGGGAAATATTCCGGCGGATACGTGCCGTCGGCATCCAGGAAGCCGATGAGCTCGCCGCTGGCTTTGGAAAAGCCGGTCTTCAGCGCCGCGCCATAACCGCGATTCTTGGGGTGGCGGATCAAATTGACGCCGGGGATGCCCTCGGCAACTTCAGCCGTTCTGTCCCTCGAACCGTCGTCCACCACGAGCAGTTCCAAGCGTTCCACGCCGACCGCTTTCAGCGCCGGCTCGACAGCGAGGACTCGTTCGGCAATCGCTTTGATGCCGTTTTCCTCGTTATATGCCGGAATGACTACAGATAATATTGTCATAAGCCTCCATCCTTGATTGCATGAAAAATTTTTCTGTCAGGGTTGCTGACGGTTCCATTAATGGTTTTGATTGGTTTGGCGGGCACGCCGCCCACCACCGTATGCGGCGGCACGTCTTTCGTCACCACGGCGCCCGCCGCCACCACCGCCCCCTTCCCTACCCGCACGCCGTCAGTGATGACCGCCCCGGCGCCCAGCCATACGTCGTCTTCGATGACGATACCCTCGGCGGTGATGCCCTGCTCCACGAAGGGACGGTTCGGATCGTCGAAGACGTGGTTGACGGCGATGATTTGAGTGAAGGGCGAGGTGTAGACCCGGTCGCCGATTGTCACGCCGCCCTGCCCGCGAATGACGGAATATTCGCCCACCAGGCAGTCTTTGCCGATTTTGATGCGGGATTGCGGCATATCACGGAAGTTGTACACGTGCAGAATGGCTCCGTGCATGACGATGGTGTTGTCGCCGATTTCGATGCCCTGCGGGCAGGCATGCAGGTAGGCGCCTTCGTCTATGTACACGCCGTGTCCCAGTTTGATATGGCTGGCAAAGCGGATGCGGACGCCTTTTTCGATGGCGGCGAGTCCATCCATTTTGAGGATGAGGCGATAGAGCAATCCGCGCACGCCAATGCCGAGCAGGGTGGGAATCCAACCGAAGAGGAACAGAATGGTCTGTTCGTAGAAGTAGCGCGGGGTGGAGTCTGCCTGACGGCGGATGTAGAGGTGAAGTTTTTCAAGCATGGTTGGTTTGTGGCGTGCTCCGCCATTCCGACATGGCGCTGGGCGCTTCGGTGAGGGCGGGCGGATTTGCTGCGGGGCGTCTCCTGCCGGTGAAGGAGGAGCAGGCTGCGGGTAGGGTGAGGCGGAGCGTCCCGTGTTGTCATGTGTCGTCCAAGGCGGGTCATTCCGCTTTTGCGCGGGTAATGGCACGCTTAGTTGAAAAAGCCGAATAGTATAATGTCGGCATGTTTCCTGCTATTTTTCTCGATCGCGACGGCGTGTTGATTGAAAATCGTCCCGATTATGTTCGGGAGTGGTCGCAGGTGAGTGTGTTTCCGAATGCGTTTCGTGCGTTGAGCGATGCCCGGCTCGATGGCTATAAGATTGTCATCGTCACCAATCAGTCTGCAGTGGGGCGCGGCATCATTTCGCTGGAGACGGCTTGGGAAATCAATGACCGGCTGGTGCGTTTGATTCGCGCAGAGGGCGGCAGGGTGGACGGTGTGTATCTTTGCCCGCATGCTCCAGAGGAGGGGTGCGGGTGCCGTAAGCCGAAGCCGGGGTTGTTGCTGCAGGCGGCAAGGGAGTTGTCGCTGGATTTGAAACGTTCGTGGATGATCGGCGATGCGTGGAGCGATGTGCATGCAGGTCAGGCGGCAGGGGTGTACGGAACGATTTTGTTGAAGACCGGGCGCGGCGCGGAGCAATTGACGCTGCCCAAGCCGCCGAGCATGGCGGAGTATTTTGTTTGCGACGATTTGCCTCAAGCAATCGAGTTCATCCTGAAAGAGGACGGGCGGTAACAATCAGTCAGCCGGCACTTCGGCGGAGAGTTTGGCGTCTGCCTGCGGCAGGCTGAGTCCGATAAAGGGTTGGTCTTTGATGGTGCGGACAATCATGTGTTCGAGCATGAGGTGAATGTCTTCGACGTGTTCGATGATGTCGCTTGGGACGTGGATGTGCAGGTCCACGATTTGACCGAGACGTCCGCCGTTGAAGCCGGTGAAGCCGATGGTGGTAGCGCCATATTTGCGGGCTTCTTCGACGGCGTTGACGACGTTCTTGGAGTTGCCGCTGGCGGAGATGGCGATGACCACGTCCGCGGGTTTGATGAGGTTGATCAATTGCTGAGAGAAGACGTTTTCGTAGCCTTCGTCGTTGGCGTAGGCGGAGAAGATTTCCATGTTATCCGCCAGTCCAATGGCGCGGAAGTGCGGCAGAGCAGGGTTGCGGGTGTTTTTGGCGAGGTCGCAAACGAAGTGGGAGGCGGTGGAGGCGGAGCCGCCGTTTCCCATGATGAAAACCTGATTGCCCTGCATGCGGGCGCGCTGGAGGGTGTAGATGACTTCTGCAATGAGCGGCTGGGGGAGTTTTCCCATGGTTTGTTGTAACGTTGAAAGATAACGCTGGATGGGTTCCATACTGACCTTCCTTTCATGAACGACGGTAATTGAAAATGATTTTGGTTCCATCCGATTCCAAACGGAAAGGGAGTTCCTGCAAGCCGCGCAGGGCGGCGCGGACCTTGCTTTGGCGTTCGTAAGGGACGTATAACAAAAGGAACCCCCCACCGCCCGCGCCGGCAATCTTGCCGCCAATGGCGCCGGCGCGCCGCGCGGTTTCGTACATTTCGTTGATTTGTCCGTTGCTGATGGTGCCAGCCAGCCGTTTTTTCAGTTCCCAGGATTGGTGCATGAGTTCGCCCAAGGCGTCGAAGTTTTCGGCTTCGAGGTAGGAACGCGCCTGGCAAGCCATGTGCTTGATTTCGCGCAGTTCCGTCAGGCGGTCTTTGATGTTGCTTTTTTGTTCCGAAAGAATGGTGGAGGCGCTGCGGCTGACGCCGGTGAAAAACAGCAGGAAGTTGTCGTTCAATGCCCGCCGCGCATCGGTGGAGATGTTGATTTTCTCCACTTTGACTTCTCCATCCTTCATGAATTCGATAAAGCGCAGCCCGCCGTAGGCGGCAATATACTGATCCTGCACGCCGATGGGTTTTTTCAGGGTTACGATTTCGATGGTGCATGCCTCACGCGCCAGCCGTTCGGCGGAAACGATCTCACCGAGGTATGCGTACATGGCGTGCAGAGCGCCGACGGTTACGGTGCTGGAGGAGCCCAGCCCGGAACCTTCGGAGGGGATGTCGCCCATCGTGGTAATCTCCACTCCGTTCCTAATACCGGTCAAGCGCAGCGCTTCACGGATCAACTCGTGTTGAATCTGGTCAATATTGTCCACCATTTCAGTGCGGGTATAGCCTACACGCAACTTGGTGTCGAAGCGTTCCTTGATGGTCAGGAAGATGAATTTGTCAATGGCAGAACTCAGCACACAGCCCCCCTCCTCCATGTAGTAGGAGGGGAAGTCGGTGCCGCCGCCAAAGAAACTGATACGGAGCGGAGTTTGAACGATGATCAAGCGACGCGTTCCTTTTCTCTAAAGTAAGCGACCGTCCTTTCGAGCCCCTCCTCCAGCGAAAGCGTGGGCGTCCAGCCCAAGTCGCGTTTGGCTTTGGCGGCTTCGAGGTAGATGTGACGCGTCTCGCCGACCTTGGCGGGACCGTAGTTGGGCTGGAGGGGGTAGCCGGTCACTTTTGCCAGAGTATGGAAGATGTCGTTGACGGAGGTGGGACGTCCCCAGCCAATGTTGTAGATGCCGGGCTGGTGGTCCACCGTCACGGCGAGGTAGTTGGCATAGGCGCAATCGCCCACATAGACGAAATCGCGGGTCTGTTCGCCGTCGCCGTTGATGGTGACCGGTTCGCCTGCCAGCATCTTGCCGGTGAAGATTGCCACCACGCCCGCTTCGCCGTGCGGGTCCTGGCGGGGACCGTACACGTTGGGGTAGCGCAAGACGGTGTAGTTCAAGCCGTAATTGAAGTGATACATGAAGAGGTAATGTTCAACGGTGTGTTTGCTCGCGCCATATTGGCAGATGGGGTTGATGGGGTGCGCTTCATCGCAAGGGACGTATTCCGGCTCGCCGTAAACAGCGCCGCCGGTAGAGATGTAAACGAAGTGCTTGACGCCAAATTCCCTGGCGCATTCAATCAAGTTGATGGAGCCCAGAATGTTGACATCGGCGTCGAACAACGGCTGGGCAACCGAACGGCGGACATCCATCTGGGCGGCGTGATGGCTGATGTAATCCGGACGTTCCGCTTCGAAAATGCTGCGGACCTCGGGGCTGCGGATGTCCATTTTGTAGAACTTCGCCCGCGGGTTGAGGTTCGATGCGCGTCCGGTGGAAAGGTCATCGAGGATGACTACTTCGTATCCTTTTTCAATGAACAAGTCCACCACGTGTGAACCAATGAAGCCGGCTCCGCCGGTAACCAGGATTTTTGCCATATGTGTATGTGTTTCCTTTTGTGAGTGGATTTTTAGTAAGCCCCGCGGCTCTTGAGCACTGCAGGGATGGTTTGAAACAGAAGTTGAAGATCGAGCCAAATGCTCCAGTTGCGGATGTAATACATATCGAGGCGCACGCGTTCCTCATAGGAAATATCGGAGCGTCCGCTCACCTGCCAGACGCCGGTAATGCCCGGCAAAACCGTCAGCAGATTCAAGTCGAATTGTTTGTACATGGCAACTTCTTCCGGCGAAATCATGCGCGGTCCCACCAGGGACATTTCCCGTTTGAGGACGTTGAACAACTGTGGAAGTTCGTCCAGGCTGTACTTTCGCAGAAAGACGCCGATGCGGGTCACGCGGGGGTCGTTTTTTAGTTTGTGGTTGCGCACCAGCTCCTCCTGCAATTCGGGGTGCTGCGCCAGCACTTCATCGCCATTGATAACCATGGTGCGGAACTTATAGGCATAAAACTGTTTGCCGTTCAGCCCCATCACCCGCCGTTTGTGGATGATAGGTCCCGGAGAACTTAGTTTTACCAGGATTGCCAGCACCAGCAACAGCGGAGAAAGCACCAACAGAGAAGCAATGGTCAGCACGTAATCCAGCAGGAATTTCAGAATTGTATCAGAGCCGGTCAAGCGCACCTTGTTGACGTACACAAGCGGCACGTAGGCGAACTCACTGACTGTCAAGCCGGTGGTGAGAATTTCATACAAGCCGGAGGACATGCGGATGTTGACCTTGTCGGACACGCCGTATTTTCGGAAAATTTCCAACAGATAATCTCTGGTGGAAATGGCGCTCGAAGCCAAAATCACTTCGCCGACGTTGTAGCGTTCGATGATTTCGCCCAATTGTTCCACCGTTCCCAGCGAGACGAGATCATGGAAGAGAGGGAAGGTGGCGGGCGTCTTCTTGTCCACAAAACCGACCAGGTGCAAGCCGGAAGTCTGCCACTTCAGCAGTTGTTCCGCCAACCAGCGTCCTTCCTGGTTGGCGCCGACGATGACCGCCGGCGTGAGGAAAAATCCATAGCGGCGGAGGGCATAAATGGCGCGCCGCAGCCAAAAGCGCGCACCGGCAACAAACAAAAAATTAAATCCCCATGCCATGAACAGCCAGCCGCGCGCGATGAAGAGGGTGGTATCCACAAAGCCCGCAAAAATGATGAGCAGAAAGCCCGTCACAACGGAGCGGAATACCCCTGCATATTCCCGCGTCCCCCCCAGCAGGTTGTCTTTGGAATACAACCCGTTGAGGGCAAAAATTGACAGCCACAAAAACGGCATGGAATACAGCAGTATGCTATATGTCTTGAAAGAAACCGAGGCGTTCTGGTTGAACCAGCCGGCGAGGAATTTTGCCTCAAAACGCAGATAATATGCCAGCAGGAAAGCCGCGAAAGTCATCAAAGCATCCGAAAGGACAAGCACGGTAACGTATAACAACCATTGCGTGCTTCTGGGGATCAATTCGTTTGCTTTTTTGATTTTCGTTGAAACAGCCATCCAGGGAAATCTTTCAATTTCTGAACGAATGCTCATTATTCTCTCTCCCTCTGCCTTCGCAGAGAAACGGTTACACAATAAACTATCATGGAGCAATCCCATGACGCCTCGAAAAAATAAAAGTTACACGGATTCTCAGGACGTTGCATCCCCATGACCTTTGGGCTGTCTGACAAATGTCAGGAACGCTTCACACGACGGATGTGCCTGCTTTCAATTTCCATCGGCATTTGCCTGCGCTGAAGCAGACTCAACAGCACGCGTACGCGCTCTTGCCCCGAAAGATGTGTATCGAAGACGGCTTCATAGCCGGCAAAGGGTCCCGCTTCGATTACAACGACATCGCCGCGTTGGAAGTTGCTTTGCTGTTCGCGCAGGAGGGTGTTGTGTCGTTCGATTTGTTTTTTGAGGGCGGCAATCAACAGGTCAGGAACAGAGGCGGGTTCTCCTCCAAAACTGACCACGCCCGAAGCGCCCGGCATCCAGTTCAAATCGGAGATGTTGACCGTCTCCAAATCCACATGCACAAACAAATAGTTCGGAAAGTAGGGACGAAACTTGCGCGCCCGCGGGTTGACCGGCTTGACATGCAGAAGCGGGAAGAATACTTCCAAGCCATGTGCCTGAAGTTGAGCGGCAAGGAATTCCTCCTTGTTGGGTTTGCTGCGCATGGCATACCAGGAAACAGTCATTCGGCGCACCACTCTTTCCGCATTGAAAGTATATCAGCCGCTCGAGGATTCACCGCAGTCCGCCCATCAATCCAGAGTCGGCAGTCATGGAAACCAGCCGCACTCCCATGTGACGCAATTGATGAAAATTGGCGCCTTCTTTTAATCCGCGCAGGACAGCCGCTGGGTTTTCCACCACTGCGCCGGAAAGGACCACCGCTCCCGCTTCAAACAGAAGAGGAGAAAGCGGCGTGCTGGGTCCTACAATGACCATGGGAGCGCCGGGACGGCGCAAGGCGAGCAGTTCGTCGAAGGTGCGGTTGAGCAGGGTCATGGCAGTGATTGCCAGCACATCCGCCTGCGGGATGACTTGAGGCGCGGCTTCGGCGGGGAGGTCCTGTTCATCTTTGGGATTCAATTCCAGCACGAACAGCCGCCCAACCTTGGGACGCAGTTCAGGAACGTAGGGAAAATGTCCCACCATCACCACCGTCTTGCCGGCGCCGAGGCGGGCAAGTACCTCTTTTGAGTGGAGTTCCACCCACAGGTCGGGGCGAGGGGGGAGGAGGGCATTGATCGCCGCCATTCCTATGGAAATTTCCGGTGCATGAAGAGAATAAATGTAATCTGCCAATTGGCGGGCGGAAAGTTCCGTCAGATGCCCGGCGCGGGGGATGGCTGGTTCGTTTGTGGAGTGGTGCGCATCCTTGCCCATCGTGGCGGAGAGACCACACCGAATGACCCCATCTACTTCGACAAGGACCGCTGTCCAATATAAGCCGATATGAACTTCAAGAATCTTGCCGTTGGGCAGGGAGGGCAGGAGGCGGGCAAGCAAGGTTTCTCGGTTCATGGCTGGCAAGGAGGACGAGGGGGTAAAACACAAGGATCCAACACCTGATGACGACGGGTGATTTCAGGCATTGGACCCTGATGGTGTGAGTCCGCTCGGGGTCGAACCGAGAACCTAACGCTTAAGAGGCGCTTGCTCTGCCATTGAGCTACGGACCCATGAAAGCGGCGCGCTGACCGAGTCATACCTGCCTCTCACTTCAGCCAGCCTTGATGCGCACGGTATTATACCCGAAGGAAGAGAAGTGTCAATGATGCGCGAATTACGCCAACAAAAAGCCCCGCAGGTTTTTACCCGCGAGGCTTTTCTCATCACTGATTATTGGTTTACTGCTTACTGATCGCTAAAGTTCTCGGGCAGCCAGCAGCACAGCACCAACTCTCTCGCCGCTTTGACCTCGTCCATTCTGCCGAATTTGGTGGTGTGCGGCGCGGACTTGACGAGTTCGGGCTGGGTCTTTGCCTCCTCGGCAATCTTGATGAGGGCGTCGGCAAAGGCATCGAGCGTGTCCTTGTTTTCGGTTTCGGTCGGCTCGATCATCAGCGCTTCGTGAACGATGAGCGGGAAGTAGTTCGTCGGCGGATGGAAGTTGTAATCCATCAGGCGCTTGGCAATGTCAAGCGCGCGCACGTCAGAGCCTTCGAAACGTCCTTCCGCAACGAACTCGTGCATGCACGTCCTATCGTATGGAATGCGGTAAGTGCTGCGCAAGCGCGCTTGCAGGTAGTTGGCGTTCAGCACCGCGTATTGGGCGATGTCTTTGAGTCCGTCGGGACCGTGCATGGCGATATAGGTGAAGGCGCGCACCAAACCGCCGCCGAAATGTCCGTGGAAGGCTTTCATGCGCCCGATGGTCTTGGCGGGTTTGACGAAGCCATAGAGCGGAGGCAGGTCGTCTTCGCCTTCCTCGATGATGCCGACCAGCGGTTCGGGGAGGAAGTCCACGAGATGCGCGGCAACTCCCACCGGACCTGAGCCCGGTCCGCCGCCGCCGTGCGGGACAGCGAAGGTCTTGTGCAGGTTGAAGTGCATTACGTCGAAGCCCAAATCGCCGGGGCGGACGATGCCGAGCAGGGCGTTGAGGTTGGCGCCGTCGCCGTACATCAAGCCGCCGCAGCCGTGAACGAGTTCGATGACTTTCTCGATATTCTCGTCGAACAGACCGAGCGTGTTGGGGTTGGTAAGCATCATGCCGACGACGGTGTCGTCGCAGGCGGCTTCGAGGGCTTTGAGGTCCACGTTGCCGCGCGAGTCGGAGGGGATTTGCACGACTTGCAAGCCCATCATGCCCGAGGAGGCGGGGTTGGTGCCGTGCGCCGAATCGGGGATGAGCATCTTCACGCGTTTGTGGTCACCGCGCGATTTGTGATAGGCGCGCATGATGAGTACGCCGGTGAATTCTCCGTGCGCACCCGCGGCGGGCTGCAACGTCACGCCGGCGAAGCCGCTGATTTCCTTCAACCATTCCTGCAATTGGTACATCAAGGCGAGGTTGCCCTGCACGGTTTCAATGGGCTGCAAGGGATGAGTGTACAAGAACCCTGGCAGGCGGCAGGTGTCTTCGTTGATTTTCGGGTTGTACTTCATCGTGCAGGAGCCGAGGGGGTAAAAGCCCGTGTCCACAGAGTAGTTGAAGGAGGAGAGATGCATGTAGTGGCGGACAACGTCCACTTCGGCGAGTTCGGGCAGGGGCAGGTCGGGGCGGAGAAGATGTTCGGGAGGCAGAGCAGTTTCGGGGACGTCTGAAGCGGGCATGGTCACGCCGACACGCCCCGAGGAGGACAGTTCAAAGATGGTCGGTTCGACAATCTTGACTTTGGTCTGGTCGGGCGCACTGGCGTTGAGCGAAGTCGAAACGTCAATCATGGCTCACCTCCGACAACACTTCGACAAGCGTGTCAATATCTTCCTTGGTGTTCATTTCGGTCACGGCAATCAGCATGTGGTCTTTGAGCGCGGGATAATCCTGACCGAGGTCGTACCCGCCGAGGATGCCGTGTTCGAGCAGATGCGCGTTGACCTCTTCGACGGGGCGGTTGACGCACAAGGCAAATTCGTGGAAGAACGGTTCGCTGAAGCACAGTCCCATGCCTTCGATTTTGCTGAGCTGCGCGGCGGCGTAATGCGCTTTTTGGTAGCAGAGTTCGGCGACCTGCCGCAAGCCTTTTTTGCCAAGCAGGGAAAGATAGACCGCCGTGCCGAGTGCGATGAGTCCCTGGTTGGTGCAGATGTTGGACGTGGCGCGTTCACGTTTGATGTGTTGTTCGCGCGCGGTGAGGGTGAGGACGTAGGAACGCTGACCTTTGCTGTCCACCGTTTCGCCGACGAGACGCCCCGCCATTTTGTGGACGTATTGCTTGCGCGTCGTGAAAAAGCCGACACTGGGTCCGCCGTACCACATGGGGATGCCCAACGGCTGACCGTCGCCCACGACGATGTCTGCGCCCATCGAGGCGGGCGTCTTGAAGAGGGCAAGGGCAGTGGGGTTGGCGACAATGCAAACCAACGCGCCTTTGGCGTGCGCGGCTTCGACGAGTTTGGTGTAGTCGTACACGCGCCCGAAGAAATCGGGGTATTGGACGATGACGAGGCAGGTGTTATCGTCCACGAGGGATGGAAGGTCAGAGGGTTGGTAATCGGTGATTGGGAATTGGTCATCGCCGGCGAGCTGCAGGTCCATGCCCTGGGTGTAGGTGCGGATGACGGCGCGGTATTGCGGGTGGACGGTGGGGGCGACGACGACTTTCCTGCGCTTGCCGCGGAATTGCGCAAACGCCATGTTGACGGCTTCCGCGGCGGCGGTGGCGCCATCGTAGTGCGAGGCGTTGGAGACCTCCATGCCGGTCAGCGCGCACATAAGGGACTGGTATTCGAAGATGGCTTGCAGAGTCCCTTGCGAGATTTCGGGCTGATAGGGAGTGTAGGCAGTATAGAACTCGCCGCGGCGAAGGATATGGTCCACGACGGAGGGGATGTAGTGGTTGTACATGCCCGCGCCGAGGAAGGAGATGAGGTCGCTGCGGACGTTTTCGTTCGCCTGTGCAAGACCTGAGAGTTCGTCCAGCGCTTCCATTTCAGTGAGCGCGGGGGGCAGGTCGAGTTTGGGGAAGCGGTGTTTGGCGGGGACGTCATCGAACAGTTCGTCGAGCGATTGGACGCCGATGGTCGCCAGCATCGCATCCCGTTCTTTGGGAGAGATGGGGATATAGGTCATGGTGACTCCATGTTGGTAACTGGTAAATGGTAATTACCACTTACCAGTTACTAATGCGCGCGTTCCGCACAATACTTCTCGTAGGCGGCGGCGTCCATCAAGTCGCCTGCGGTTGCGCCTTCGAGTTGAATCATCCAGGCTTCGCCGTAGGGGTCGGAGTTGATGAGTTCGGGCTTGTCGGCAAGTCCCTTGTTGACGGCGGCGACTTTTCCGCCTGCGGGGGCATAGATCTCCGCCGAGGCTTTGACCGATTCGACCGAGGCGATGGGCTTGCCGGCTTCGATGGTCTCGCCTGCTTCGACGAGGATTTCGACGAAGACGATGTCGGAAAGTTGTCCCTGGGCGTAATCGGTAATGCCTGCCTTGCCGGTGGCGGGATCGAACCATTCGTCGGATTTGGTGTATTTCAAATTAGCGGGAGTATTCATAGTGGTTGTCTCCTTTTGGTTTTGCGTTAGGTCGGCGCGAGAGAACGCCTTCTACGCTCAAAATATTTTGGCGAATCAAAAAGGCGCACGGGCATCATCGTGCGCCTCTGTAATTGAACCTGAGAGATTCGGTTAGTCTAATAGTCACGAGTCTTATAGTCTTACAGTCTAATAGTCTTATGGTCTCGCAGCCTGTGGGAATGCAAACATTTACACTCAAACTCTTCGACTATGTGACTATCAGACTATTTGACTATGAGGCTATCAGACTAACTTTACACCGTCGGTGTTCCTCGCAGGAATGGTCTGCGGGAAGCTTTCCAGAGTTGGGTCGGGGCAGGGTCCTTTTGCCTGAGAGTTTCACCTGGTTTCGCCTTGCCAGATTTGCCCCTTCGGCGCCCTCGGTCTCGATACGCGGCACGAAACGCCGCTACTCGACCACCTTGAGTCTCTTCCCTGTTGCCCGTTGAATTGTGTTTTGATTGTACGGGTGAGGGGAATGAGAGTCAAGAGGATAAATATCCTTGATTCAAAAACTTCCGAAGTTTGTCAGGCTTCGGAAGTCTCATTTCGTCACTGCTTGGAGAGGTACGGGTGAGTCCGCTTCGGGGGAAGGGAAAGGCTTTTCAGCAGGAGCAGTCGAAAGGTCCAGCGGGGAGGCGGGGAGGCGTTAAGGCTCAGGCTGAGGTGGGAGAGCGCCGTTCAGGCGGGCAAAGTAGTCCTTGACGGCGGGGTCGTTGTAGAACACGAGGGCAAGGATGCCGACCGCCGTCGAGAAGAGGTTGCCGGTCAGGGCGGAGGCGATTTCAAAGACAGCGATGTTGGTGGATGGTCGGAGGATTTGCGGCGGCTCGCTGAAGAGTTTGGCGGCATAGATGAGTTCAAAGACGCCCAGCACGGCCGGCAGGATGGTGAACGGAATGCAGAGGACGCCGATGATGGTGGCAAGCGCCGTGCCAGAGGCGACAAAGCCCCAAAAGAGATTGACAACGCCGCTGACGAGGGTCATCCATGCCGTAACTTGGATGAGCGTAGGTTTTTGCAAGTTCATCATTTTCTCCTATATGAGTTCATTGGAATATACGCCCCCGCAGGAGATTGGTTGCAGATTTTCTAGTGACCTGACAGTTTCAAATGGGACGCTGAAAAACGCAGGAAAAAAAACAACTTCTGGACTTACGCAAAATGGCTTTCTTGTCCGCTAATCTATGCCAATCTTCGCGAATTTTGAACGAATTAGCGCAGTCCAGTCAAGCTTGGTGGATTGAATTCAGGTTTTGCGTAAGTCAGCGTTCATCTGCGTCCTAAAGCAAAAGTTCAGTCAGGGAGGCCGGCGGGTTTGAGGTCTTTGAGGTTGAGCTGCAGGGTGGTGCGTCCGTTCCATTCGTTGGCTTCGAGGGTGTACATGACGTCTATGCGCGGGGGCAGGGATTTTTGCAACTCGCCCAAACGGAAGCCGATGGCATCGTAGGCAGCGCCGCGCGAATCTTCGAGGGTGAGCTTGAGGTGTTTGCCATCCGCGCCGACGGTGCGGGAGGATTTAACCTTCACATCGCGCGAGACGAAGACCGCTTCGGGGTTGCCGTAGCCGGTGGGTTCGAGGTAGGCAAGGTGCTTCAGTATGTCGAAGTTGAGTTCTTCGAGCGCCACTTCGGCGTCGGCGGTGAGGGTGTGGCGCAGGTCTTTGCCTTCGAGTTGTTCTCTGGCAAGGCGCTTGAGGCGGGCGACGAGCGCGGGCAGGTTTTCATTGCGGACGGTGAAGCCCGCCGCGGCGGCATGACCTCCGTGACGGACGAGCAGGTCTTTGCATTGGTCGAGCGCGTCAGTGATGTGGAATTCGGGGATGGAGCGGCAGGAACCGCGCGTCTCTTCGGGTCCTTTCGCGGCGACGACGGCCGGGCGGTAATAGGCTTCGGTCAGGCGCGAGGCGGTCAGCCCGACGACGCCGGGGTTGAAGTCTTCGTGAGCGGCGAAGAAGAGGTAGGCGTCGGGGTCGTCGCTGAGGGCGATGGCTTCCGCCTGCGCTTGCATCTCGCGGGTGATGGATTGGCGCTGGCGGTTTTGCACGTCGAGCTGCTGGGCAAGTTGACCGGCGCGCATGAAGTCGGTGGTGGTGAGCAGTTCAAAGGAGGCAAGCGCCGATTCGAGCCGCCCGGAGGCGTTGAGGCGCGGTCCGAGCATGAAGCCGATGTCGCTGGCTTTGATTTTGTCGAGTTTGACCTGCGCGACGTTGGCGAGGGAGAAGAGTCCCTGCCGCTTCGTTTCGCGGATCTGTTTGAGTCCGCGGCGAACGAGGGAACGGTTCTCGCCGACGAGGGGGGCGAGGTCGGCAACGGTGCCGAGGGCAACCAAATCCAGCAAATCGGTAAGGTTGACCAAATTCGCAAAAGCCGGCTGCAGGGCAAGCGCTTCGGCGATTTTGTAGGCAATGCCTACCCCAGCCAGGTCTTTATCGGGATAAGGGTCGCCGTGTTGTTTGGGGTTGATGACGGCAAGAGCGGAGGGGATGTTTTCGCCGTCGGGGTGGTGATGGTCGGAGATGATGAGGTCCAGCCCGATGGTCCGCGCATGAAGCGCTTCTTCGGGGGAGCGGATGCCGCAATCCACAGTGATGACGAGTTTGACGCCCGCCGCTTGGAGGGAGTCGAGCGCGTCTTTGTTGAGACCGTAGCCTTCGTCGAAGCGGTTGGGGATGTAGCCGCGCACGTCTGCGTCCAACGATTGAAGGGTTTGGACGAGCAGCGCGGTGGCGGTGACGCCGTCCACGTCATAGTCGCCGTAGATGGCAATGGGTTCGCGGTGTTCGAGGGCGTAACAAATCCGGTCCACCGCAGCGGACATGCCGAGCATTTGGAAAGGGTCGGTTGCGGCAAGAGGCTCCGCTTTGAGAAAGGCGCGCGCTTCGGCATCGGCGCTGTAACCGCGATTGAAGAGAATTTGTTTGAGGACGTAGGGAAATTTGGAGAGGGCTGCGTCGGCTTGCGGCGTGATGGGGGGTTGTATAACCCAGCGTTTGTTATGCATTCGGTTGGAGTCCGTTCGGGGTGATTTCAGGATTGATAAGCGACGGCAAGTATAAACGGTTTGGCGAGGCGGGAGCAAGTGTATAATGAAGTTCGAGGAGGCAGTATGTATGTTCTCAGACCCGACGAGAAGATTACGCCTGTCATGCTGTACACGCAGGATACGATGGTGCGGGGTGAGGCGGTTTCCAAGCAGAATGTGCCGCGTATGAACATCTGGCTTCGTACTGACGGGGCGCCGAAATACATGCACCTCCTTAAGCCGCAGGTGATTGTGTTCGGCGGAGCGCCGCTGCGCCCGTTGACGTTTGCCGAGCTTTTCTTTCCTACTGCCCGGTTGATTGCCTATCACACCCTGCCGCCCACCGATGAACCGCTGGACTACGACCCAAACGAAGCCAACCGCGTGATGCAGGAGGTGGAGGTGTTGATAGGGACGTTCGTGGTGAAGGGGAAAATCCGCATCTCCGCCCAGACGGAACTTGCCACCAGCCTGGAGGTGGCGCGCGTCTCATGGATGTCGGTGTATGAGGCGGAAATTGCCAACCCTTATCTTCCGCAAATGCCGGTCGTGAAGACGCCAATGATGCTGGTCAACCCGGAACGAGTGGCGTTTGGGTTGATTTCGTAGAGAAGGTCACTCCGTCTGCAAGTGTGATTGGAGCAATATCAGCCCCACGCCCGTAATCACGGCGATTGCCAGGGCAACAAGCGGCACAGTGCGCAGGGAAAAGTGGGCGGCAAAGGCGATGCTCTCGCCGATAATCCATGCCAGAATACATATCCCCACCCAGATCAGGATGTGACGCGCCGACGGCAATTTTCGAAACAAGGCAAAAGCCGTGACCAAACCGACGCTTGCCCCCATGAAGACTCCAAAAACGACGCCCGCCAGTGTCCAGTCTTGAGTGATGCGAAAGGTGAAGAACGCTCCGCTTCGCGCCCCCAGCGTGAACCCAAGGCTGGTGGCGAGGATCCAGGCGGAGGTGACAGATAGGAGAGGCGTGCGGCTCAAGGCAAGGTATTGCACAAAGCCAATCATGCCGCCAAAGACCAGGTCGCCCAAAATCACCCCAATCATTCCGGGAATGATGGTGGGGATAAAACCGTCGGTTGTTGCGCCATGCAGGCTTCCCAGCGTAAAACCAATGACGTTTAAGACCAGCCATTCGATAAAAAAGCGGGGGCGGGATGTGAGATTTTTCATCATGGCAAATTTCGGCAGTTTATATCACAAAATTGATGTGTGGCAAACCTCCCTCTTACCTTCATGACGATGGAGAAGCTATCTCCCCAGCACCCTGCCTAACACCCGCCCATTCACGAAGGGGGGCTTGAATGCTCAAATGCCGGCTGCTTGACATTCGGGCGGCGTCCTACACGGCGGCGAGCACCACTTCACCGTCGTCGTCCACAAAACGCGGGTCGGTTTTGAGCAGGTCAATGAGTTTGGAATGGAAAGACATGCAAGACTCCCTGAAGATAGTAGTTGCGCAAAGAATTAGGGGACTGTACGCACAATCATGCCCGCAATTACATCGCCTCTTCTCCAACACTTTTTTTATTTTCCTCCAATCGTTCTCCAACATACCCTAACTATATTCTTGTAAGACAACTCCCCGCAGTTGTCCAAGCACTTATTGGCAAGGAGAACCATCATGAACCTCGAAAAATTCACCCAAAAATCGCAAGAGGCGATTTTCTCTGCGCAGCAAATCGCCCAGGAACATCATCATCAAGCCATCGAGCCGATTCACCTCGAACTGGCGTTAATTCGGCAGGATAGCGGCGTCGTCCCAGCCATCGTGACCAAAGTGGCTGGCTCCACCATCGCCCTGCGCGAGGAACTCGAGCGCGAACTCGCCAGCCGCCCGCAGATTCACGGCGCGAACATGCAGGTTGGGCTTTCGCAAGCCGCCGCCGATGTCCTCGCCGCCGCCGAGCGGTATGCCAAAGGGATGCAGGACGACTACGTCTCAACCGAACACATCCTGCTCGGTCTGACCGAATCCATCGAAGGCAAACGACTCGCCTCCTTTGGCTTGACGAAGGATGCGATTCTTTCCGCCCTGAAAACGGTTCGCGGCTCCCAGAGAGTGACCTCCCCGACTCCTGAATCCACTTATCAGGCGCTCGAACGCTACGGGCGCGACCTGACCGCCTACGCCCGTCAGGGCAAACTCGACCCGGTCATCGGGCGCGACGAGGAGATCCGCCGCGTCGTCCAGATTCTCACGCGCCGCACGAAGAACAACCCCGCGCTGGTGGGCGAACCGGGCGTCGGCAAGACCGCCATCGTCGAGGGGCTGGCGCAGCGCATCGTCAACGGCGACGTGCCCGAAGGTCTGAAAAAGAAGCGGCTGGTTCAACTCGACATGGGCGCGCTCATCGCCGGCGCGAAGTATCGCGGCGAGTTCGAGGAACGTCTCAAAGCCGTCCTCAAAGAAGTGACCGAAGCGCAGGGCGAAATCATCCTGTTCATTGATGAGATGCACACTGTCGTCGGCGCGGGCAAAGCCGAAGGCGCCATGGACGCCGGCAACATGCTCAAGCCCATGCTGGCGCGCGGCGAACTGCACATGATCGGCGCGACCACGCTGGACGAGTACCGCAAGAACATCGAGAAAGACCCCGCCCTCGAGCGGCGCTTCCAGCCCGTGCTGGTGGACGAGCCGAGCGTGGAAGACACCATCTCGATTCTGCGCGGACTCAAGGAACGCTACGAAGTCCATCACGGCGTGCGCATCACCGACCCCGCCGTGATTGCCGCCGCGACTCTCTCGCATCGCTACATCGCCGACCGGCATTTGCCCGACAAGGCGATTGACCTGATTGACGAAGCCGCCGCCCGCCTGCGGACGGAAATCGACTCGAAGCCGCAGGAACTGGATGAGGTGGACCGCGCCATCATGCAGTTGGAGATCGAGCGCGAGGCGTTGAAGAAGGAAAAGGACAAGGCGTCGAAGGAGCGGCTTGCCAGTCTCGAAAAAGAACTCGCCGATTTGCGCGAGAAGTCGAAGGCGCTCTCCTCGCGCTGGCAGACCGAGAAACAGGCGATTGCCGAACTTCGCACGCTGAAAGAGAAACTCGAACAAACCCGCGTCGAAATCGAACGCGCCGAACGCGAGGCAAACCTTGAAAAAGCCGCGCGGCTGAAATATGGCGACTTGCGCGAAATCGAGCAGAAGATTCAAGCCGCCGAAGCCCGCTTGAAGACGATGCAGGGCGAAGGCGCGCTGCTCAAAGAGGAAGTGGACGCGGAGGAAATCGCCGCCATCGTGGCGCGCTGGACGGGCATCCCCGTCTCGCGCCTGCTCGAAGGCGAGACGCAGAAGTTAATCCACATGGAGGAGCGGCTGCATCAGCGCGTCGTCGGTCAGGACGAAGCGGTGAGCGTGGTCTCGAAAGCCGTGCGCCGCGCCCGCGCGGGCTTGCAGGACCCGAACCGTCCCATCGGCTCGTTCATCTTCCTCGGTCCGACGGGCGTCGGCAAGACCGAACTCGCCCGCGCCCTGGCGGAGTTCATGTTCGATGACGACCACGCCATGATTCGGATTGACATGAGCGAGTATCAGGAAAAGCACACGGTCAGCCGTCTCATCGGCGCGCCGCCGGGCTACGTCGGCTATGAGGAAGGCGGGCAGTTGACCGAAGCCGTCCGCCGCCGCCCTTATAGCGTGGTCTTGTTCGATGAAATCGAAAAGGCGCATCACGAGGTCTTCAACGTCCTGCTGCAACTGCTCGACGACGGACGCCTGACGGACGGTCAGGGGCGCACGGTGGACTTCCGCAACACGGTCGTCATCATGACCTCGAACCTGGGCAACACGCTCTGGGAGAACGGTCACAAGGTCGGGCGGGACGAGATTACCCGCGTGCTACAGGCACACTTCCGCCCGGAGTTCCTCAACCGCATTGACGAGATTGTGGTCTTCCACCCGCTCGGCAGGGAACATCTGACCGGCATCGTGGACATTCAACTGCGCCGCGTCAGTCAACTGCTGGCAGACAAGGGCTATCGGCTCGAGGTCAGCGAAGCCGCGCGCGAGTACCTGGCGGAGGTCGGCTACGACCCGCAATTTGGCGCGCGTCCGCTCAAGCGCGCCATCCAGCGCGAGCTGCAAGACCCGCTGGCGCTCAAGATTCTGGCGGGCGAGTTCCGCGAGGGCGATGTCATTCGGGTAGATCGCGGCGCGGAGGGGCTGACCTTCGCCGCCGGCGTAGAGACGGTGGAGGGGGAGGTAGTAGCGTAAGACAAGAACCGCAGGCTTGTCTTGAGTACAGCGAAGGATCGAAGCCTGCGGTTCTTGACATTAACTTTGTCGTGTTGAGTAACTCTGAAGTTCTTCTGGAGAAAGTTCATCTGGCTTTACCAGCCGGTAATGCTTTTCAGATGCAACCTTGATTCCCTCTTTCGATTCCTCAAACTCAAACAACGCGATGAGATTGTCTTCCATAAACTGTGCGGCGATTGCCCGACAAATCAAACGCGGAAACTTCAACGCGCACATTTCAATATCCTGTTCAATTTGAACGACGCCGATTCTATCCCTGCCGCCTTTTGCTTGAACCGGCAGAACATAGTGCGCGCCGCGTTTGTCAAGACCGATGTAAATTTCGTCGGTCTCAATCTGCGATCCGTCGCGCAATGTTGTTCTCAGGTGATTTTGCAGGGAATAGCACGTCAAGCCTGTGAAAATATCAACCAAACGGTTGTACCGCAGTTTTGCCAAAAGGGATTGTTCATCGTTCATCGAATATTTGGCAATGACGCCGGGCGTCGCATCGGGGATTTTGGTCTCTGCCAAAACGTGGGATGGGAAGATATTTGCCTGCTTTACAGCCACGAGTTTATATTTTCCTTTGCCTGCCGGTCGGATAATCCACTCATGGCCCCTTGGCGCTTTGGATGTGATGGATTTTGGCAGCAATGCTCGGTATCGAAACGAATACAAGACATCGCCCAAATTCTTTGGCAGCGCGATTCCCAATTTGTCAGCGGCTTGACTGAACTCTGCGCGTTCAAATTCGATTTCAGCCGCGCCTTTTTTGAAATGCTTGCTGAAGATGACTTCCAAGATTTTGGCGTAGCGATTTGGTTCTTTGTTTTCCACCATTTATCCTCTCCATTTCAGAAGGACGACTTCCTCACGAAGTTGTTCTTTGGTCGCGGTTGCCAGCCGGGTACGGAAAAGATCGATTCCTGTCAACTCATAACCTAACTTTTGGGCGATGTTTCCCAAAATCTGACCGGTTCGTATCATCACACGCAGGTAGGATGCCTGATCGCCGACCACATACGCAAGTTGCGCGCCGGGGCGGAGGACCCTGCGAAGATCGGCTAAATGCCTTGCCATGCCTCCGAAATACAGTTTTGCCGCTCGTGGATAAAGCCTTTCGAAGCCGGAGTCTTTTCCGAGTTCGATGCGGCGTTTTTCAATTTCGTCGGCAATGCGTTGGATTTCCGGGAATTCGGAAATCCATTGATCGTCATCGTCCTCTTTATAAATTCCGCGCGTGTTCGAGCGGACGAGTCGTCTTTTTAACGCCCTCAATTCTTCCTTGCTGTTGATAAATCCAAGCAAAACTGACTCAAGCCGTGTAGTTCGCGTGTAGTCCTTTTCATTGGGGTAGGGCGGTGAAGTAATAACCGCGTCTATAGAATTCGGCTCGAGCATATCCAAACTGCGCGCGTCTGCTAAATGAACCTTTGTTTCAGGAAACGATTTTCCCGCGACTTGTCTCAAATCGTTGGCGATCTTGTCGATTTCCATGAGCCAGTTGGAAACGACAGGCACATCAGTCTTTGGCTTCTTAACGCCCACTTCCGGCCCGAAGTGTAAGTTGCTGATTTTGAAAACAATGGCATTCCCCAATGCCAGTAATGCGTGACGATAAAACGGTTCGCCTTCAAATTGTTTTAGGCATTCAATTAAAACTAGAGTCTTGTGCAACGGAAGCGGGCTGATTGAATTTGCGAGAATCAATTTTTGATTTTCAGGCGAAAGCTTTTGGGGTTCTACATTTTTTATCTCGCTAAACGAGAGATTGTCGTCAATTCCTTGTGACTTGAAAATTTCCAGCGCTTTTTCTGCAACTTTCCTCGCTCGCGTAGATAATTCGCCTGCATCCAGACGCCAATCCGTTTTTACCGAGGATGCGAAGCATGGAAATGGATTTCCCTCTAAACCAATGGCTTGCAAGCCTGCCAACTTGGCTTCAACCAACGTCGTGCCTGTCCCGCAAAACGGATCAAGCACAACGCTGTCTTGTTTCAACTCAAATCTTTGAAGGTAATCCCTAACCAAGTGTGGAGGAAAGGACAACACAAACCGATACCAATCGTGAAAAGCGCGATCCTGCGGAGCCAGTTTATTGGCGCGGCCATTGGAAATTTCAGGTTTCGTTCGCTTCTGAATCTCATCGATGCCTTCAAATCCCATTTTGAGTTGGGGTGGAAATGCCATAATCAATATTTTATCACTCATCGCAAATGGGTCTCCCGTTATAATCAGCCCGATGTTCAACTTTCAAATCACCGCCCGCAACAACCGCGCCCGCACAGGGATTTTCACCACCCCGCACGGCGACCTCCTCACCCCCGTCTTTGCGCCCGTCGGCACACAAGCCACCGTCAAGACCCTCACGCCCGAACACCTCAAAGACATCAACGCTACGCTGGTGTTGAGCAACACCTACCACCTCTACCTGCGCCCCGGCGATGAACTCATCCGCGACATGGGCGGCTTGCACAAGTTCATGGGATGGCATCGTCCCATGCTCACCGACTCGGGCGGCTTTCAGGTCTTCTCCCTCGCACAAACCCGCAAGATTGACGACGACGGCGTGACCTTCAAGAGTCACATTGACGGCTCGACACACCGCTTCACGCCCGAAAAATCCATTGCCATTCAGGAAAACCTCGGCGCCGACATCATCATGGCGTTCGACGAATGCTCCGACCCCAACGACCACGCTTACAGCAAAATCGCCATGCAGCGGACTCACCGCTGGGCGGAACGTTCCATCAAAGCGCAGACGCGCCGCGACCAGGCGTTATTCGGCATCGTACAGGGCGGCGTCAATCCGGACCTGAGAGCGGAATCTGCCCAATTCATCGCTTCCCTCGGCACGCCCGGCATCGCCATCGGCGGGCTCTCCGTCGGCGAGACCAAAGAGGAAATGCACGCCATGCTCGACGTGGTCACGCCCCTCCTGCCCGAAGACAAGCCGCGCTATCTGATGGGAGTCGGCACACCCGAAGACCTCATCAACGGCGTCGTCCGCGGCGTGGACATCTTCGACTGCGTCCTGCCGACCCGCCTCGCCCGTCACCACTCCGCCTTCGCGCCCGAAGGACGCCTCAACCTGATGAACGCCGCCTTCGCCCGCGACGAACGCCCCATTGACGAGACCTGCGACTGCTACACCTGCCAAACCTTCACCCGCGCCTACATTCGCCATCTCATCGTGGCAAAGGAACTGCTGGCTGGCACATTGCTCTCCATTCACAATTTGCGCGCATTGATTCGACTCATGGAACAAATTCGAGTTTATATCGCCGACGGCACGTTTGAGTCGCGTGTGCCGGAACTTTTGAAACAATGGGCAAACAACGCCAAAAGAAACTCCGTCCAGCACAAAAAATAGACCGAAAGGAACCATCTCCATGCCCGCTCCTCTCCCCCGCTCAAAAGTCCGCAAGGAACAGACTTGGAACGCCGAAAGCGTGTTCCCCTCTCCCCAAGCCTTCGACGCCGAAGTGCAAAACATTCTCGCCTGGCTGCCCGAAATCAAAAAGTTTCAGGGACGCCTCGGCGAAAGCGTGGATACCTTTCTCGAAGCCATGCGCGCCCTCGACACACTGGAGCAGCGCTCGATGAAAGTCCGCGTCTATGCCACCATGTCCAATGCGGTGGACGCCAACGACGAGCAGGGCACGGCGATGAACGGCAAAGCCATGTCGGCGCTGGCTCAGGTGGGAGCCGCCACTTCTTTTGTGGAACCAGAATTGTTGTCCGTAGGCGAAGCGAAATTGCGCGGCTGGCTGGCGGATGATCCGCGCATGAGACTGTACGAGCATTTCGTCAACGATCTGTTCCGCAAGCAGGCGCACGTCCGCAGCGCTGAAGTGGAGGAAGTGTTGGGGCTGCTGCGCGACCCGTTCGGCGCAGTCCGCACCACGGCAAACCAACTGGCAAACGCCGATTTCAAATTCAAGCCCGCCCGCGACAGCAAGGGCAAAAAACTGGAACTCACCCAAAGCACAAAGAATTCGCTGATGCACTCGCCCGACCGCAAGGCGCGCCGGACAGCGTGGCAAAATTACAACGACAAATACCTCGAATACAAGAACACGCTGGCGGGCAACCTTGCCGCATCCATCAAGCAGAACGTCTTCAACATGAAAGTGCGCGGATTCAACTCCTCGCTCGAAGCCACGCTCTTCAATGGAGACGTGCCTGTCGAAATGTTCCACAACCTGCTGGGCATCTTCCAGAAGAAACTTCCCCTCTGGCACAAGTACTGGCGCATCCGCCGCAAGGCGCTGGGCGTGAAAACCCTGCATCCCTACGACGTTTGGGCGCCGCTCACAACCAAAAAGCACAAGGTCCCCTTCGAGCAGGCGGTGGATTGGATCTGCGAAGGGCTCGCGCCGATGGGCGACGAATACGTCGGCGTGATGCGCAAAGGCTGTCTCAAAGACCGCTGGGTGGACTGGGCGCCCAACGCCGGCAAGCGCGAGGGCGCCTTCTCGACGCGCGTGCCAAGCGATACGCACCCCTTCATCATGATGAGTTACACCGACGACATCGGCTCCATGAGCACGCTCTCGCATGAACTCGGTCACTCGATCCATGCGTATTACGCCAGCCGCGCCCAACCGATGATTTACTACACCTATCCATCCATCATCGCCGAGACCGCCTCCAACTTCAACCAGGCAATGACGCGCGCCCACCTGCTCAAGACCAACCCGAGCAAATCCTTCCAGATTGCCCTGTTGGAAGAGGCAATGGGCAACTTCCATCGCTACTTCTTCATCATGCCCACCCTCGCCCGCTTCGAACTGGAAACGCACCAGCGCGTCGAAAAAGGACAGCCCCTCACCGCCGAAACCATGAACAACCTGATGGCGGACCTCTTCAGCGAAGGCTTCGGCGGTGAAATGAATTTGGACCGCGAGCGCGTCGGCATCACTTGGGCGACCTTCACCACGCATCTCTACATTGACTTTTACTCGTTCCAGTACGCCATCGGCATCTCCGCCGCCCATGCCATTGCCAAACGCATCCTCGACGGCGTCCCCGGCGCCGCGCAGGATCACATCAACTTCCTCAAGGCTGGCTCTTCCAAGCCGCCGCTCGAAATCTACAAAATCGCCGGCATTGACATGACCTCCACCCAACCCATCGAAGACGCCTTCGCTGTGCTGGAAGAATACGTGGATCGGCTGGGAGAGTTGACGGGAAAATAAGTCCTGCAGACCTCCGAGTTCTTAAAGAACTCGGAGGTCTTTACCCCTTGACAAATAGACAATCGTCTATATAATAATCGCATAGAAGGTTATCTATATGAAATTCGACCCTGTCCTCTTCGCCAAAGCCATCGCCGACGACACCCGCCAAAAAATCATGAGCGCGTGCTGTTGCCGGGAGGTCTCTGTAGGCGAACTCGCAGAACAGCTCCACGTTACGCAGCCCACAATTTCACATCACCTTGCCATTCTGCGCGAGGCAGGACTCGTCGAAAGTCGCGAGGAAGGCAAGCAAACCTTCTACACCCTCAACCAGGAGCGTATTGCCGTCTGCTGCGGGCAGATCATGCTCAAGTTCGCTCCTGAATCTCCCACGACCCTGACCGTCAAGCAAGCCATCCAAAGTTGAACGCGGGACTCCATCCTAGGCGGCGTCCCGTTTATTTTACAAAAACACATAGACAGTCATCTATATAAGGAGACCAATGACCACCAATACACCCATCCATGACGTTGTCCGCGAGCATTACGCGGAGCGGATAAAGAGCAACGCTTCCTGTTGCGGACCCTCAAACTGCTGCACGAACGACAGCAACCTCTACCCCGCAGATTTGCTTGCTACCCTGCCCGCTGGCGAAACCGTTGTCAGTTATGGCTGCGGCGACCCCATCACCCTTGCTTCCCTACAGCCCGGGCAGGTCGTGCTCGACCTCGGTTCCGGTGCGGGACTCGACTGTTTCTTTGCCGCCAAACAAGTCGGCGAGACGGGAAAAGTCATCGGCGTGGATATGACTCCAGAGATGTTGGAACAGGCTCGGCGTAGCGCGAAGCGCCTGGGTTTGAACAACGTCGAATTCCGACAGGGATTCATCGAAGACCTGCCCGTCGAATCCAACACGGTGGACGTGATCATCTCGAATTGCGTCATCAACCTCTCGCCCAATAAATCCAAAGTTTTCGCCGAAGCCTTCCGCGTCCTCAAGCCCGGCGGCAAACTGGCAGTCTCAGACATTGTCACCGACGGTCCGCTGCCCGAGGCGGTTAAGCAAAGCCTGAGCGCATGGGCGGGCTGCGTGGCGGGCGCGGTTGAAGCACAGGACTACATCGGCATGATGGAGGCGGTTGGTTTCACGAACGTTTCGGTCACGCCGGTATTCTTCGACAGAGAAACCGTTGACGCCGCGCTCGAAGACATGAGACTGGATGTAAAGGAATATCCGGGCGAGGACGTTTACAAGGCGGTTTACAGCGCCAAGATCACGGCGTATAAACCGCAATAAAAAAGAAGAAGCGGCAGTCGCCTTTCGAGGCGACTGCCGCTGTTTTGATGAACCGACATCAGGCTGGCTCCGCTTTGGGAAGCGCGTCGTGATCGGGCAAAATCGTTTCAGCGTGAACCACAGGGCGGACAAAATAACCAGCCATACCCACCAGCGCCGACGCCGCCCCGCAAAAAACAATCAATAAGCCCATGCCGGCGCCGGGTCCTGCGCCAACCAGCCAGGAAAAAGCGGCAGGCAAACCAGTCCCCAGGCGGGCGGCGGGTTCCAGCCACAAGTCTGCGAGGAGACCGCCGATGATCGGGGAGATGGGGTTGGTAAACCACGCAATCAGGCGTCGGGCGGAGAAGACGCGTCCTTGCAAATCAGGCGCAACCTTCGATTGCCAGATTGCCTGATTCGATCCGTTCACCAGAGGAATTACGAGGGAAGACAAAACGACACCGGCAATCCAGACGGGCAGTCCGCCAGCCAAGCCAATGACTGCCATTCCCAGCCCGCTCAGGATCCAGCCGAACAACACGCCGTGCACGCGCCGCTTGAAGCCTCCCCATGCGCTCATAATCACGCCTCCGACCACGCTGGCAATGGCTCCCGCCGATTGAACCGTGCCAAACATCAGGCTGTCGTTGCCCGACCGCGAAAGGATCATGGGAGCAAAAACCGTGAACCCGATGCCGCTAAAGAGATTCCCGACAAAAAAGATCAACTGCAAGCCCAGCAAACTCGGACGGGCAAAAATGTACTTGAAACCGTATGCCGCCTCTTTCAACATTCCGCCGCGGGCTTGTGCTCCCTCCTGCGTGCGAGCGGGCTGTGGAACATGCACCGCCAGCAGCGTACCAATGGCGATTAGAAAGGTGGCAACATCCAAAAACAGAATACCGGTCAAGCGGATAACGGGCAACAGCGCGCCAGCCAGAATTGGGGCGATAACGCCGGGTCCCGCCTCCATCAGCGACATCAATCCGTTGGCGCGCCCCAACTGTTCCTTCGGAATCATCGTGGAAATGGCGGCGGAATAGGCGGGCCACTGAAAGGCGTTGCCCAACCCAAAGATGACCGCGGCGACGTACATGTGCCAGAACTGCCACACGTCGAAATACAGAACCGTCAAGATACCCAGTGTCGCCAGCCCCGCCCCCAGGTCGCTGACCATCATCATGAGTTTGCGGTTGTAACGATCCACCATCACGCCCGCAAACGGGGAAATCAACAAAAAGGGAGTGATATAGAAAACCTGCATCAACCCCAGCGCCGTGGCGCTTTCGGTCTTTTCATACATAAAAATCGTCAGCGCAAACTGACTCATCCCGCTGGCAAGCACAGAGACAATCTGCCCCAGCCAAATGACAATAAAAGCAAACATCCCCGCAGGGCGCTTCGATGATGTTTCCATAAGGATTTTCGGCGATGCTATTCGATGTAAATTTCGACGTGTTCGCCGTCTTCCTCGTCGGTCACGTCAATGATTTTGCCGGTCATGCCGGAGCGCAAGGCTTCCATCACGTTGGACATATCCACGCCTTCCACCTCCGGAGCAAAGTGCGCGCCAATCTTCAAACCGGCGTCCACCAGCGCCAGCGGAATCTGCACCGCCGCCTTCGAACGTCCCGTACGCATATCCGTCACGCGGATTCTCAGCCACTTTGCCCCACCGGGCATGCCCGGCGGGCGGGGCGGGGTCGGCTTTTTAGCGCTCAATGCCGCCAACAGTTTGGCGCCCTCCTCCGCGCTGAGTTTTCCATCCTCGATCATCTTCAAAATTTTCATTCGTTCTTCAGCGGATGCCATATCTACCTCCAGTACAAGATTTCATGATGAAACAGCGGCGATTGCGGTCTCTTCCGATTTTTCCTCAACCTTGGGAAGCTTGAACTTCAACCAGATGGGGACAATCGAAAGCAATATGGCAATTGCCGTAATGGTAAAGGGAAACTGCGGACTAAAACGCTCCCATAACTGCGCGCCAATCCACGGCGCAGGCAGGGAAACAATCCCCAAACTCGTGCTGAACAACCCAAACGCCATGCCGCGCAAATGCTGCGGCACCGCCTTGCTGATGAGCGATTGATACGCCGGCGTCGAAACGCCCACGCCCATCCCTGCCAGCGCCCAGCCGGCAAAATAAAGCCACTGACTTCCCTGCGGGATGTTGACCAGTAGAAACAGCGCGCCGCTTAGCAATCCCATGCCCAGCGCAATGCCAAAGCGCTCCCCCACCTTGTCTGAAAGCCAGCCGCCGGGGATGGTGGTCAGCATCATGCTCAAGCCGAACAGAGAAGTCGCCCAGCCGATTTGCTGAATGGACAAACCGCCGATTTCCTGCATGTACACCGGGAACAAGTTTGCCGAAAGTTGAAAAGATACATCACGGAAACCATCCGTGAGCAATATCCACATAATCAACCCGCCTGAAAATATCAAACCGACCATTGCGCCCAGGTTGGATTTCAACCCTGCGAACGAGAGCGTTTTCTTGCCTGTCTCTGTCTTTGCCGCCTCGCGCGCCATGCCAATCCGTATAACCGCCGCAATCAGGTAAAACACACCGGCAACCAACAGCATCACTTTGAAGCTGTAATCCTGCGCCAGCCAGCCGCCCAGCGGCGGACCCACCACTGAAACAATCATAAAAATCGTCTGCGTGATGCCAAAGACCTTGCCGCGATTCTCCTCGCTCGAATGTTCCGCAATGAACGCATCGAAACTCGGACCGACCAGCGCCCCCGACACTGAGCCAATCGCCACCGCCAGCACCAGCCAGCCCCACGAATCAGCCAGCACCAGCGGGATGAACCCGATCACCCCGAACACACTTCCAATGGCAATCGCACGCAGGCGTCCCAGCGTGTCGGAAATCCAGCCGCCCAAAATCTGCAAAAAGAGCGGCACAATCTGTGAAATGGTAAAAAACAAACCGATCTGCGAAATCGAAGAACCCAAGTCCTTCAAGTACAGCGGCATCAAACTGCCATACATATTCCCGCCGATGTTTGCCAAAATCATCGCCGTCAGGAACAGGATCAGCAGTCCGCTCAATAACGGTTTTTTCTTCGCGTCCGTCATTCAGGCTCCATCAGCCAATATACACTTGCACATGCGCGTCGTCATCATCCACATGCACCATGAAAGGTTCGTTCGACTCGCGCGCGGCTTGCATCATTTGCGCAATGCCTTCCGCTCTGCCGCGATCCATCCCTTTGAAGGTATGCCCAAACGTATCGAAGAGCCACGCCAAAAATCCCAGCGGCGCCGGGAAAGCCAGCGTAATATGCTTCGGACCATCACCAGGTTTGGCGTCTTTTCTCTTCACATCCACATACACCCAGCGCGAAGCGCCGCCCAGTGCAATCAACAACACGCCAAATATCAGCGGCAGGATCATGCAATAGAACCAGAAATTCGTCCCCGCGCTCTGCTGGATGGAATACACAACCCAGGCGCTCACCACGGTGACCACGACTCCCGTCCACAGCGGAATCAACGCGAAACGACGCGCCCGCTGTTTGACCTGCTCGAACTCCGGTGCGGCGGTTCTTTCCCGACCGAAACCTGATACGCTTTCAAGAATCTCTACCTCCGCCTCAGCCGTTCCCTCCCCCGCTTCATCGTCATCCTCCAGCGCCGCCATCAAACGGACGGCTTCCTCCGCCGAAATTTTCCCGTCTTCCACCATCTGCAAAATCTTCTTGCGCTCCTCCGAAGACATCGCTAGCCTCCTTCCAAAGCGGCGAGCAATTGCTCCGCCTGCTCGGCGGTAATCTTCTTTTCCGCCAGCATTTTCAAAATTGCCATGCGTTCCGCATCCGACACAGGTTCAGAAGGAGGCGCCGGCGGCGAAGGCGGCTTGGGCGTTCCCTTCAAATCCCAACTCCAGCGTCCAATCTCCAGCCCCATCCGCCCGCGGCGGGCATGACGCTCTGCCCGGCGCATTGCCTCCTCGGCGCGTTTGGTGGCGCGGCGGGTTGCTTCTTCCACACGTTTAGAGATGCGGTCACCCAAACCGGAAAAATCGAAGTTCATCCCGGCAAAGTTTCCGAACTCCTCGGCATACTCGGCTGCATCTTCGCGGCTGCTCACACGCACATCGCCGCCAGCGCTCAGCGAAATCCTGGCAGAGCCGCTCCCCAACACCACGACACGCTCGGTTGCATCATCATCGGGTTCCACGCCGGGCAGGTCCACATCAATTTGATCGCCCTGCATGGTCAGGGTGGCGTCGGCATCCGCCGGGATGACCAGCAAAATATCGTCGCCCGCAACAATCGAGTATTCGCCGTCGGCACGCGGGTCGAGATACACAATTACATCCTCCCCCACGTTGACTTTGACATCGCCATACGCGCCGCGCAAAGCTAGGTCGTTTCCAACGGAATCGAGCATAACCTTCCCCGCCGCATCCCGAATGGACACGTCGCCGCCGGCATTCTTCACGTGAACATCGCCGCGCGCATTGCGCAGACTGAAATCGGCGCCGATACTGTCAATCGTCACCGAGCCAGCCTCACGGATGGAAAGATCGCCGCCGACGTTCCGCAGGAAAACATCTCCCTGCACGCCGCGAATGGAGGCATCCCCTCCGATATTCCCAAATTCAAAAGAAGCGCCTTTTGGCACGCGTAAAGCCACATCGCCAGCGGAGGAAATGGTAATCTTCTCGCCGTTCTGCTGGAGGCGGATTTCATCTTCATCGCCTTTGACGAGAATATCGCCATCCCAGCCGACAACGCTCAAATCGCCGCCAACGGACTCCACTTTGATTTTCGGCGTTTTGCCAGCGGAAACAATCTTGGACATGAATTACTCCTCTCCGCGCAAAATGCGCATGGCTTCATCTGCCGAAATCCTGCCTGCTTCCAATTCTTCAAGCACGGCATTGCGCCGCTCCACACTGATCTCAACGGTTTCTTCTTTACCGGGTTCATATCCCAACGCGCGGATCACTTCATGCAGGCGGTTGCGAATCGTCGGATACGAAAGACCAAGTTCCTGTTCAACGCGGTTGATCTTGCCCTCACAGCGAACGAACGTCACGATAAAATCCACATACTCCGGGCTCAAATGCCCAAAGGGTCCGCTGGTAAAGCGCCCCTCGATGGACGTATCGCACGAGGCGCACTGCAAACGGGTAACGGTCAACTCGGACTGACAAACCGGACAACGGGATGGTGCAGGATGCATGGGTACTCCTCCAAATCACTATTATGCGCCGGCAGGCAAATCAGCCAGCCCTGCCATAGGAAAGGTCAAACAGGGTTTTCGCTTACGGAATCCAAAATCTCCTGACTGTGGCGCAACATCAGGAGATTTTACAGAAGCAAAAGTTGTATCAAAGAAACGGGAAAATTGCTGGTAAGATAATGCAGATAAAGCATGAAACGTCGCCGACAAAGCAGCGGCGGAAGTCCATGGCATTCCCAAATGAGAACTGGAAAACACAAAAGGCTCAAACATTTCGCCTCATTTTTCAAACATCTTCATAATTCTTGAACAATTGTAAGGCAATTCTTGAAATTGTCAAGTTAAAATTTTATATTGTCAAATAAAACAAAGTTTATTTTTAATTATTCGAAAGGCAGAATTTATTTTCGTAAAATCGGGAGAAACCATGATCCGTTCCCTTTACTACGCCGCCAGCGTTCCCCTCCGCACCAACATCCCTTTTCACGAATTCCCCAAACTCATCCGCAATCGCCGCAGCTTGCTCTGGGTGGATTTCTCCGGCGAACCTCCCGAAACCTGCCTCCCTATCCTCAAGGCTTTTGGCTTTCATCCCCTCGCAATCGAAGACGCCCTTCAGCAAACCCATTCGCCCAAACTTGACGACTGGGGCGATTACCTTTACATCGCCCTTAACTACATGGCTGTCGCACACAACGGCGGCGAATGGGACACCGAAATTGACGAACTGGACATCTTCCTCGGCAAAAACTACATTGTCACTCATCACGACTTTCCTCTGCCCGCCATAGAGGAAACCTGGAACACCTGTCAACGCGACCCGCGCACCCTGCAAGATGGCGCTGACCACCTGCTCTACAAAATCGCCGACAAACTCATCGCCGCCTATATGCCAGCCGTGGAAAAAATTGACGAGACCATTGACCAAATCGAAGATCAAGTCTTCGACCGACCCTCGCCTCAGACTCTCGAACGGCTGTTTGCCCTCAAACGCGTTCTCCTGGCAATGAGGCGGATTCTCCTCCCCCAGCGCGAAGTCATGAACAAACTCGCCCGCGACGACTTCCAAGTGATAGACCCGCGGGACCGCATCTTCTTCCGCGACCTCTACGACCATCTTGTCCGCCTGCACGACCTCAACGAAAGCCTGCGCGACCTCGTCGGCGGCGCGCTCGATACCTACCTCTCCGTCATCAACAACCGCATGAACGACATCATGAAAACCCTTACCATTATCACCACCCTCTTCATGCCCATCACCTTCATCACAGGCTTCTTTGGCATGAACTTCTTCGAACCGGTAGCAAATCTGACCGGCTGGACCACACGCTCCATCTTTTCCCTGACCGTCTTCATCATGCTTTTCTTCCCCTTCGGCATGTACCTGTGGATGCGCCGCCGCACTTGGATTTGATTTTTTCAGGCTTGACACAGAACAGACGTTCGAGTATCATTCATAGCACAAATGAGCGAAAAACGCTCGGGAGGTTGCTATGATGATGGTTCGAAGAAGCAAGGGGCTTACGGATAAACATAAAAAGGTGCTGGAATTCGTCAACGAATACCAGACTCAACACGGACGCCCCCCTTCCATCCGTGAAATTGGCGAGAAGGTCAAAATTTCGTCCACATCGGTTGTCAACTACTACCTCCAGCAGCTCGAAAACATGGGCTACATCGAGCGCGATAACCGCGTCTCGCGCGGCATGCGGCTGACCGACAAAGTCCATCAGATCGTTCAAGCCGGCAATATGCTCCGCATTCCCATTCTGGGTCCCATTGCCGCCGGTCAACCGCTCCCCGAATTACAACCCGGATTGAGTTACACCGACAACGAAGCCGATGCGGTGGATATTGCTCGCAGCCTCCTCCCTTCCAAAGAAAAAGGCGACAACCTCTACGCCCTGCGCGTCCAGGGAGATTCCATGATTGACGCCATGATCAACGATGGCGACATTGTCGTCATGAAACAGACCAGCGAAGCGCACAACGGCGAAATGGTGGCAATCTGGCTGCCCAATAACAACGAGGCGACCCTCAAATATTTCTTCAAGGAAAAGGATCGCTACCGCCTCCAGCCTGCCAACCCCACCATGAAACCCATCTACATCAAAAAGACCGAACCACTCGAAATCAAAGGCAAGGTGGTTATGGTCATCCGCAAAGTGGACAAACCTCTTGCCGTGTAGGCAGATAAAACAACAAAAAGACGGCTCGCATGAGCCGTCCTTTTGTTTCAGGGAAGAATTCTCTTACTCGAGTACAACGGTCGCGCCGGCTTCTTCCAGTTTCTTCTTGGCGTCGTTGGCGACATCCTTACCCACAGCCGAGAGAACCTTGCCGCCGGGGGTTTCAGCCAAAGCCTTGGCTTCGCCGAGACCGAGGCTGGTCAACTGACGGATGACCTTGATCACGTCAATCTTCTTGGCGCCGGCGTCCTTGATGATCACATCGAACTCGGTCTTCTCTTCAACGGGTTCGGCAGCCGCTGCGGCGCCGGCAGGCATCGCCGCCATCGCCACCGGCGCGGCAGCAGAGACGCCCCACTTCTCTTCCAGTTTCTTCACCAGTTCAGCCGCCTCGAGGACGGACAGGGTGGAAAGTTCTTCCACGAGTTTTTCAAGCTTTTCAGACATTGCTTACACTCCATTACAAATGAGATAGTTTTTTGTCAATTGCGTAATAACAAGCCGATTACGCCGCGGCGGGGGCTTTCTCGGCGAAAGCCTTGATGACAGCCGCCAAACCACGGGCGGGTTCGGCAATTGTGCGGACCAGTTTTCCGGCGGGCGCCTGTAGCACACCCAACAACTGCGCACGGACCACCGGCAGCGGCGGCATATCTGCCAGCGCTTTGACCTGCGCCGCGCTCAATACCTGACCGCTCATGAACCCGCCTTTGACCTTGACGAATTCACTGCCTTTTGTCGCGTCGTTCAAAGCCTTTGCCGTGGATGCAGGGTCCGCAAAAGCAAACGAGACAGCCGTGCTCTTCGTAAGGAATTCCGCAGGCAGATTCATATTGTGCGCAGCAAATGCACGGCGGGCAAGAGTGTTCTTCAACACATGGAACTCGCCGCCTGTTTCGCGGATTTTTGCGCGAATGTTATCCAGGTCCTTCATCTTCAAGCCGGTATATTCCACGAGAATCACAGCCTGACTCTTCTTGAGCCATTCGGAATACATAGCCAGCACTTGTTCTTTACGTTCTCTTGTAACTGCCAAAGGGTATCACCTCCTTTCTATAAAAAAGTCTTTGCCACTTGACAGGCAAAGACTCATGCAACTCCCCAAGGAGGAATGGTTGCTTGTGTCTTCACCTGAGCAGGAAATTAAGCGGCGCTCAAACATCCAACGGCGAGCGCCACACCCGCCTTCACTGGCGAAGTGGCGTACAGGTTGATCGGGTTGAATTTTACCCGCTTACCTCCAGTTTGTGGGTCTCAGCCGCATTGACCTTGATGCCAGGACCCATTGTCGTGGCGAGCGTGATTCGCTTGATATACTCGCCCTTTGCACCCGAGGGGCGCGCCTTGTGAACCGCATTCATCAACGCGGCGAAATTATCGTACAACTGATCCACGCTGAACGACGCCTTGCCGACTGAAACATGAATATTGGCAGTCTTATCCAGGCGGAATTCGACGCGCCCTGCTTTGGCTTCCTTGATGGCGCGCGGCAAATCGGCGGCGCTGACCACCGTACCAGCCTTCGGGTTCGGCATCAAACCGCGCGGACCCAACACACGCCCCAGACGACCCACCTTGCCCATCGCGTCCGGCGTGGCGATTGCCACATCAAAATCCAACATGCCGCCTTCGATCTTCTTCAGCGTCTCATCATCGTCGGCGACCAAATCCGCGCCAGCCGCGCGGGCGGCAGCCGCTCCTTCACCTTGAGCAAAGACCAGCACGCGCACTGTCTTACCCAAGCCATGCGGCAGGACCACCACATCGCGCACCTGCTGATCCGACTGCCGCGGATCGAGAGCCGTGCGAATGTGAACCTCCACCGTCGAATCAAACTTGGTGATGCTGGTTTCCTTGGCAAGCGCAATCGCCTCGCGCACCGTATATTCTTTTTCCAGATCCACTTTAGCCAGAGCGGCTTTATATTTTTTTCCGTGTTTAGCCATGAGTTCCTCCGTGGTTCAAACGTGGCGCTGTAAACGCCACTCCCACAAAATTAATCTACGATGGTGATGCCCATTGAACGGGCTGTGCCTTCAATCTGCTTGATTGCGCCTTCGAGGCTGATCGCATTCAGGTCCTTCATCTTCAACTCTGCGATCTCCCGAACCTGGGCGCGCGTCACCTTGCCGACCTTTTCCTTGTTCGGCGTGCTGGAACCTTTCTGCACCTTTGCCGCCTTGCGCAGCAGCACCGACGCCGGCGAGGTCTTCAAAACAAACGTAAACGACCCGTCGGTATAGACGGTGATTTCAGCCGGAATAATCTCGCCCGGGCGGTTCGACGTGCGGGCGTTATATTCCTTGCAGAAAGCCATGATATTGATGCCATGACCCGCCAGCGCCGGACCCACCGGGGGCGCCGGGTTGGCTTTTCCAGCCTCCAGCTGGAGACGAACGATTGCCTTCAGTTTCTTTGCCATTTTTACTCCTTTGCCTGCACCTGCGACGCAGGAACAGGTGTGGTTTTAGCGGGCGATTTTTACGGGACGCCCTCCCACCGTATCAGGCTGGGACGAAATACGCTTCCATCCGACCCTCAGCCTGTTACTGTTTTCTCTAAGCCTTTTCTACCTGCAAAAAGTCCAACTCGACCGGCGTTTCGCGTCCAAAGAACGAGACGTTGACGCGCACCTTCGAGCGCTCCATGTCAATCTCTGACACCACGCCGCGAAAATCGTTGAACGGACCGTCAATGATGCGGACGCGTTCGCCAACCTTGTACGTCACCTTGACAGTGGGCGCTTCGGCTTCCATGCGCTTGATGATTTGGGCAACCTCTTCAGGACGCAGCGGCGTCGGCGTGTTTCCCATGCCGACAAAGCCTGTCACACCGGGCGTATTGCGCACCACGTACCAAGACTCTTCCGTCAACAGCATGTTGACCAGCACGTAGCCGGGGAAGATATGACGCTCCACAGAACGCCGCTTTCCATCCTTGACTTCGATCTCTTCCTGAGTGGGAATGACGACATCGAAGATTTTGTCCTTCATTCCCATGCTCTCGATGCGCTGTTCCAGGTTATGACGCACTTTGTTTTCGTATCCTGAGTAGCAATGGATTACATACCATGCCGGACCCTCGCCTTCGGAAACATTGTCAGAGGAAGGGGAAGGTTGGGGTTCAGGAGACGGCGTCGGGGCGGTTTGAGGCGTCTCTTCCTGAGGGGCAGACGGGCGTTCCGAGGAATCGCTTAAAGCGTCGGAGGCTTCCAACGTCGCTTTCACATCGGAAGCCGCTTTCTGTGGTTCGAGCGTTTCGCCCGTTGTTTCGGCTGTTTCGCCGGGCTGACGTTCGATAGGTTCGGGCGATTCTGGTAACACCATTCGACCTCAATTCCTGGCGGTGGTTCAGCCGAGCAATAGTCCAATCAAACCACGCGCCGCACCGTCGGTCATTCCCAAAATGAAGCCGACGACAATCATGACCAAAATCACGAGTCCCGTCAATTGCAGGGCTTCGCGCCTTGTGGGCCAGGTCACTTTGCGAAGTTCACCAATGGTTTCGCGAAAGTACGCCTGAACCGGATTGGGTTTCTTGCCTTTTGCTTTCTCAGCCAAGACTATATCTCCTTGAGTTTTTTCACGCCGTTAAAATGCCGCCTTTGGAAAAGCGGCATTGACATCCAGGCAGGCCAGGCAGGACTTGAACCCACAACCGCTCGTTTTGGAGACGAGTGCTCTACCAATTGAGCTACTGGCCTAAATAGTCTAATAGTCTCTGGTCTAGTAGTCTTGTCTTTGTATTGTCTCTGCGACCAACGACTATCAGACTATGTGACTACTTCGTTTCGCGATGCGTCGTGTGCTTTCTGCAACGCGGGCAGTACTTGCTGAACTCAAGACGATTCGGGTCGTTGCGACGGTTTTTTTCAGTCGTGTAGTTGCGTTCCTTGCACTCGTTGCATTGAAGCGTAATGACGGGCCGAACGTCCTTCTTTTTAGATGCCATACCAACTTACCAACTTTCTCTTATTCAAGGATTTTGGTGACGACGCCGGCGCCGACGGTCAGACCGCCTTCACGGATGGCGAACTTGGAGCCCTGCTCCAACGCCACCGGCACGATGAGCTCCACCGTCAGGTTGACGTTGTCGCCCGGCATCACCATCTCC
>JACRPQ010000019.1 GCA_016223135.1 Chloroflexota bacterium
GCCTCTGGCGGCGTATTCATTGCCGGAGGGACGCACTTATGACCAGGCTCACAATACTGGCTACATCGACTGGAGTGGTTCTGCCCAGTATGTGTACATCACCCATCGCGATGGATCCTCGCTTCCACCCGAGGAAGGTGGTACGTTTTGTGGTTCCAATTGTTCCGAGTGGGTTACACGGCTGGGCAATGGTGGGGTTGCCAGCGGTTCCTTTGACCGCGATGTTTCATACTTCGAGATCATGGTCGGCTTCACGCCTGACTCAAGTGTGGGCAATGCCGTGTTGCGGGCATGTTCCTCTGTGGATACATGGTACTTGCAAACAGGCTCTGGACTCCCAGGGTTTGTGAGTATGGCGATTGCTGTTCCAGCTGGCTGTCGTTCCTGGTCCCTGACCGCATCAGGTGGATATGTGGATTTTCGTTCCATTGACGTGGAATACATCGGTCCACCGTCCACTGCCACACCCACCCCGTCGCGGACACCCACGTTCACACCGACCATAACTCGCACGCCGACAGCAACCTTTACACCCAGTCTGACGCCGACGTTGACCTTCACGCCGACCATGACGTATACGCCCACGGCGACCTTCACCAATACGCCGTCGCCCACACCCACTCCGTTGCCGCCTCAAATTACAGGCGTGGTAGTTTGTGATCTATGGGGCGATGCTGGTTGGTGCAGGGGGGATGAAACATTGGAACTCACCGCCAGTGATCCACAGGGATTAGATGTGACGATCACTGGTGATTTGAACGGTCAACCGTTTACCTGTGGCGCTTCCTGTGACTTGCCTTTGCCAGAAGGAACTGGTACAGCCAACTACACTGTGACATCCACCAGTGGGCGAGCTGCGAGTGGTTCGTCCACCTGGCAGCGGGATTGGACGCCACCTGATCTTGAAGTCAACCTACCGCCTGTGGATGGCAGAAATGGATGGTATGTCTCGGAGGTGGATCTGTCTGCAACGGCAACAGATGTGATCTCTGGACTTTCATCCCTGCTGGCAAGCGCTGATGGTGGAGCAAGTTGGATCACTCCACCGATGCACTTCACAGATGGGTCACATGCTGTCCTGATATATGCCAGGGATGTGGCTGGAAATGAGGTGACGGTATCCAAGGTAATCCGCATAGACACGGTTCCTCCGGTCGCTCAAATCACATCCCATTCCAATGGAGAGGTTGTGCAGGGTGATGTACGCTTCGCTGGAAGTTTGGTGGATGGCATGTCCGGTCCGGATGGAGGTGAAGTCTCGGTTGACGGAGGAAATACCTGGCAGGCAGTCTCGATGAGCGCAGGAGATGGCTGGTCTTATATCTGGCATTCCGGTGAAGTGCCCAATGGCGAGTACACCATCCAGATGCGTGGCAGGGATCGCGCCGGCAATGTTGGCGATTTGGTTTCGATTGCGTTGACTGTGGACAATGCCCCGCCCGCCGTGTCCATCACAGAACGGTGGTGGATTTGGGAAAACGGAACTCTGAAGGTTTCCCCCAATCACTTTCCGATTGCCAGCATCCAGGTGACCATCCGTGATCCGCGAAAGCGTTGGAAGGAGTTGGTGTTGGACTTTGATCCCGGCAGGAATTCCTATGTAGTGAAATGGGATCGGCGCTTTGGGGATGGAACGTTGGCGCCAGTTGGGGAATACCCAGTTCTGGCAGAAGCTTGTGATGTAAATGGGTTATGCGGACAGGATGCGGGCAGGATCGTGATCCCAGAGGTGGCAACATTGACTGCCACTCTGACTCCATCTCCAACAGCGACCAGCACTTTGATGCCTTCGATAACGCCGGTGGCAACACAAATACCGCCAACAACGACCTTGGTATTGAGCACACCTGTACCAGAGGAGATAACTGAACCTGCTCAGTCCTCCCTGCCACTTTGGCAGATCATTGGCTTGTTGGGATTGTTTATGGTGATCGCGTCTGCCAGTGTAGTTGACCCTCGCCCCAAAGCGCTGGAAAGATTGGGTGAAACGTTCAGGAACATGTCTGAACGCTCAAAAGACGAATCTATTAATAACAAATAACGAAAAGGAAAAGGAAAAGAAAAATGGAAATACTTCTTGCTATTGTGGTGGCATCCGCCGTGATCTTCTTTGGCGCATTGATCAGTATGGGAAACGAACGCCAAAGACGGGCATTAGACAACTTGCGCGAACAGGTCTTTTTATGGGCTGTAAATGATTTGCAGATCAAGAGAGAGAAATTGGCGCGTGATGTCAAGGTTGAACATCCGTTGGGCTGGTTCAAAAATGTGATTTCAAAAACATGTAACCTTGAAGGAGATTTTCAGTTAGTTGAAGTCTTTGAAAGTCCTGCAATGATGGTATGCACCTATTCCGAATCAGGAAAAAATATTATCCTGACACCATTATCTCCTGATGCAATACGCAGGCTGGCGTATAAGAATCATAGTCGGATAACCAAATTTGCCGATGGAAATCCATTATTGACCCTTCCGCGCAACGTCGCGGTGAAGGAAGTATCTGTGTTGAATGGCGGTTTTCTTTTTGATCTGGAATTACCACTTGCATGGAAGGGGCTGACTGGACGGGATGTACTACATATGGATCGTTTATGGGTGTATGCGTTGCCCTAGTTACTGCACCTGGGTTAGCTTCCTGCCGACCGCTCGAATAACCTTTACCATATCTTTATAGTCGCTTTACACCCTTTTCAACCACCAATCCTATACTGGTGTCATAAAACAACACACAACCGTGTGAAACATCAAAATAGGAGATTATCCATGAACAAAACTTTAAGTATGACCCTGACCGTTATTGCAGTCATTGCGCTGGCTGCAGTCGTCTTCTTCGCGGGGAGCATGTATGCCCGCGCGAACGCCTTTGGACCGTCCATGATGAGCGGTTACGGTTGGAACAATAACAATGCCTACGGACCTTCCATGATGAATGGTGGCGGACCCAATATGATGGGTGGCAACGGTGGAATGATGAATGGCAGTACTGGAATGGGACCCAACATGATGGGCGGATACGGCTACAATCCCACCAACGTTACTCCTCTCACCATTGACCAGACGAAAGCCGCCGCTGAGAAATATATGGCGAATCTGGATAATTCCGATCTGGAGGTTGCCGAGATCATGATCTTCGATAACAACGGCTATGTGATCGTCAAGGAAATCAGCACGGGGATCGGCGCCTTCGAGTTGCTTGTAGACCCCACTTCGCAGATTGTCTACCCTGAGCATGGTCCAAACATGATGTGGAACCTGAAATACAGCGGACTCAATCACCAATACATGATGGGCGTCAACGGTGGAATGATGGGCATGATGGGCGGCAATAATGGAATGATGAATGGTTGGAACAGCGCCACCCCACTAGATGTCACTGCTGAACTGACAGTCACTCCCGAACAGGCTGTTCAATACGCCCAGCAATATCTTGATACAAATTATGCGGGTGCAACCGCCGCGACTGATCCTGCACAGTTCTATGGTTATTACACTCTTGATTTCGAGAAGGATGGCAAGATCATTGGCATGTTAAGTGTCAATGGCTACAGTGGACAAATCTTCCTGCACACCTGGCATGGGACCTTCATCGAGGAAACCGAGTAAGACTCGGACTCAAACTATAAGATGCGCCGAGATAAGCCATTCGGCGCATCTTAATTTATGCAGGTGAAGTTACAATACTGGCAAACTCCTCAACCAATTATCCAACTATAAGAGTAGCACATGACAAAAATCCTGGTCATCGACGACGAGCCTTCCATCGTCAATCTTGTTACCGCCTATCTCAAGCCCGAAGGCTATGAGATTTACACAGCGACGGATGGTCCGTCGGGTCTTAAGTCTGCCCGTGCTTTCAAGCCCGAACTCATCATCCTGGATATCATGCTTCCTGGCATGGATGGAATTGAACTGCTCTCACGCTTGCGCCGCGAATCAGAAGTGTATGTAATTCTGTTGACCGCGAAAACCGAAGAGACCGACAAGGTTGTTGGTCTTTCCGTTGGCGCAGACGATTATGTGACCAAACCTTTCAGCCCGCGCGAATTGGTGGCACGAGTCAAAGCCGCGATCAGGCGCATTCAAACGGGATCAGGTTCAGGGTTCGAAACGAGCGTGCTGTCCTTTCGTCATTTACATATGGATGTTGGCGCACGCATCGTTAAGGTCGATGATCAAGAGATTGAATTGACCGCCATTGAATTCGATTTGTTGAAGGCGCTGGCTGAAAACCGCGGCAGGGTACTCACACGCGAGCAGTTGCTGGAGAAAGTATGGGGCGGCGAATACTTTGGCGAAATGCGCGTCGTGGATGTGCATCTCGGACATGTCCGTCAGAAGTTGGGACATGAAGATTTAATCGCGACGGTGCGCGGCGTCGGTTATAGATTTGAAGATGAACCGTTGTAAGTGAGGAATGATGATTGATTATTTCCGACGTCGCTTGGGCGCAAGGCTGTTACTGTCCTATCTTGTAATTATCGTGGTCGGGGTGTTGGTATTGGTGATCGCTAGTCAATTCATCCTGCCAACATCCTTTAACCGCCACATGAATGGAATGATGGATGGCGGCATGGGAATGGGGATGGGTATGAACAATTCGATGGGACAACTGTATGTGGATTTCCGCGCCAGTTTCAACGAAGCCCTGACGTATGCAACGCTGGCAGCCATGCTCGCCGCATCCATTCTCAGCTTATTCTTCAGTCGCAGTGTGATCGCTCCCGTCCATGCCATGTCGCTTGCCACACAACGAATTGCCGACGGGCAATATGACGAGCGCGTGCAAGTCAATGGCAATGACGAACTCGCACAACTTGCAGTATATTTCAATCAGATGGCTGAAAAGCTAAATGAGGTTGAAACCATGCGTCGCCAACTGATCGGTGATGTCAGCCACGAATTGCGCACGCCGCTCACCGCCATCAAAGGTTCGATGGAAGGATTGATGGACGGTGTCCTGCCCGCGACAGACGAGACCTATCAACAGGTCCATGCAGAAGCAGAGCGGCTTAATCGCCTCGTAAACGATCTGCAGGAACTCAGCCGCGTTGAAGCCCGCGCCTATCAACTGGATATTCGCCCATTGGATGCTTCCACGCTGGTACGAACGGTGACCAAGCGCCTTTTCCCTCACGCGGAATCAAAACGCATCACACTCGACTTTGAACTGTCTCCTGACCTTCCACATGTTCTGGCTGATGAAGATCGCGCCGTGCAAGTGTTGACCAACCTAACAGGCAATGCTTTGCAATACACGCCAGACGGTGGTAGAGTCACCATTTCCGCAAAGAGGATCAGTAATGCGATCCAATTTTCCGTTCGTGACACGGGGATTGGAATACCGCCCGAACATCTTTCGCACATCTTCGACCGCTTCTATCGCGTGGACAAATCCCGTTCACGTCAGACAGGTGGTGGAAGCGGCATCGGCTTGACGATCGCGCGCGCCCTCATCGAAGCGCACGGCGGACGTATCTGGGTAGAGTCGGCAGGTGAAGAGCTGGGAAGCGTATTCAACTTCACAATACCCATCGCAAAATCAAAATAGCGGCAGGATTGTGCAATCTCGCCGCTATTTTGACTCTTGTGGATTTTATGGAATCCAATTAGACAATACGTTCACGATCATATCTGGATTTTCAGGGTCATTCGTCTTAAGATGAACCGCAAAGTTATGCGGACCGTCCATGCCTGCGTGCATCATAAACACGCTAGACTCGATGATCGTGCTTTCGCCAGGTTTAAGTACCATCGAACCGATGGTCAGTTGAGGAGGTCAGCACCCCTCCACGACTTCAACATATGGGTCTTCCTTGAAACGCAGTGTGCCATCACCCGTATTGGTGACTTTGATGGCGAAAGTCTTCTCGACGTTGAACTTCACATCGCCGTAATCGATCAGTTGCTGATCCACCGCAATGGATGGCGTCCCTCCTCCATTGCCACCGCCTTGGTTGGCAAAGAAAAACGCCGCCGCTGCCAGAAGAATCCCACCGAGTGCGACAAACAACCAGGGGAAATTCTTCTTTCTCTGCTTTTGATACTTCTTATTTTTTTTGCTCATTGAGCCTCCTTACTTTTGATATTCAAACTGGAACGAATAGATGTACGCAATCAGGTCCCAGATTTGTTCTTCAGTAAAAATTACGCCCCACATGGGCATGCCTGTTCCCATGCCACCGCGCAAGATTTTCCCTTGCAATAATGCTGGGCTCGCGCCAAGTATTCGACTTGGATCGGTGAAATCAACAGGGGTTTGCATGACCATATCCGTTGCGCCTTCCATTGTTTGCATGGAGGCTTCGCCCGCTTCGGCAAGGTCGTCGGCAAAGACGCCGTCGCCCGCGCCGTTTTCGCCGTGACACGCCGCACAGTTTTGGGCGTAGAGTTCTTTTCCGTTGGCAAGCGATTCAGGTGTGGTATTGGATTGCCAAAGATAGGCAACTGCATCCCACTTTTGGGATTCGGTTAAGGATGTGTCCGATAAGTCGGTGAAGACCTGGTAGGGGGAGTGAGAAAGATAGTAATCGAGTGATTGGTCGATTGGTAAATTAGCTCCAAGTAATTGACCATTCATTGCTGATGGCTTTTCATTTGGAATAACAGGCGAGTCGTGCGGAGCGTCAATGTCCAGGTCGAGAGAAACGTAGAGGGGAACAGAAGCAGGCTCGGATGAGCCCCCTGCGGTGATGATATCCGAACCGCCTGTTACTTCTATCGTGCCGCGCATGCGCCAGTGATTGAGTCCACACCAACGGGTGCAGAAGAAGGTATAGATCCCAGGCTTGTCGAAGGTCAACGTGATCTCGGTGACTTTGCCGGGGAGGATGTCCACACTTTGCATGTCCATCTGACCGACTGCAAAGCCATGCACAACATCATCGGAGGTGAGTTTCAAATGAAGGGGCTTGCCCGTTTCTGCTTGAATCACATCGGGGTTCCAGCCGCCATCCTCCGCCATGCGGGCGTGGATCAAAGGCGTGCGCGCCCAAAGAAACAATGGAGCACCAACGGCAAGGAGTATCCCTGTGATAATCAGGATGCGTGAGATGAGTTCGGGACGTTTCATAGCAATAACCATAGCATGATGGATGTGGCGACGAAGCAGTAGACGATGACAGGGATTGTGGACGTCCCCGCTTCATTCACCTTTTGGGCTGTTCGCGCCGACCAGACCAATCCTACGACCAGAGCGAGTGTCTGCGCGGGCGCAAGGATCGTGGTGAGCATGGGCTGCCATGCGGCATTTGCGGTGCCAAACAAATTCCAGCCAAGCGCCAGCGGATCGGACAATGCGGCGAGAATGTAAGAAGCATTTGTTAGAACGAAGGATAGACTGAAAGCAACCCAGAACATGAGTCCCAGTGGGATGAGAGCAGTGGAAAGAGACATGAAGCGTTGTTTGAGAGATTGCCTGCCTTTGGTTGTCATAATCCCCAAAGTGAAAAGCCCAGGCAGGACGATAAAGATGATCGCAAGAAAAATTACTGCATACATGAACCATGCGCCTGTACCGACGTTGTATGCCGCGTCTTTGAGTGTGCCCCACGGACCAAGCAACACGCCCGCGTAGATCATGGCGGCGCCAAACATAATGAAGGCTTTGAAGGCTTCGTCGAGTCGCGCTGTCGGTTTGGCAAGGTCAGCAGAGAAAGGGCGTAGGTTGACCGCGATATTGTCGTGCGGGCAGGTGCGGATACATTCCATACAAAGTCCGCAATAGGTGTTCTTGGTCATGCCGCCGGGGAAGACATCCCACGGACAGCCGTAGCCCGCGTCCGAGCCGTTGTAGCAGGGCTTGCCCACACACTTCACGCAAACTTGTTTATCTTTGATGCGTAGTTCGATGGGCGCGGTTTGTGAATACAAGCCGATGAATCCACCCACGGGACAGAGATAACGGCAGAAGGCGCGGCGCTCGAAGATGGCGCTCAGTCCGATTGCGACAAAGAGCATGGCAGCCAGGACAATGCCAGTGATGTTTGGGGTAGTGAGCAGGGCACTGCTAAAGAGAGCCAGAAGGAGAAACGAAATGTTCTGCATCCAGATATTGCGGAACATTTTTGGCACACGGAGATTCAACCATTTCGGTCGTTTATCTGGCGGGGCAAGGATCGCGCCGCGTTGCAGCCATTCCCCTGGAAGCGGGATCGGACAGACCGCGCACCAGCCGCGTCCGAAGAAGGGGACCGCGACGAGAATGAGGATCGCCCACCACGCGATCCAAACAAAGACAATGCTGAAGTTGTGACTGCCGACAGGCGTTCCGATGAGTCCCGCAAGGATGGCAAAGATGTAACCGACCAGCATGACGATAAAGACTGCCAATTGCGGGTAACGGCTTTTGAGAGTGTTCTTTATAAAAGGGATACGGGTAAGTTCGATGCGGTTCATGTTAGGAAGCAATATTTCTTTCATCTTTCTTCTTACTTTGATTCAGGAAAGACGAAAGAGGAAAGAAGCCAATGACTGCAAGAGACGCCAACCCTATTGAGCGATAAAGCCAATCGTTTGTGCCAACGGTTATTTTCCCGATCATGAAGGGATGCATGGCTCCGCAAGTGACGTTACAGCGGAAACGGAAGGAACCGGGTTTGTCGGCAACGAAGGTTAACCTGGCGCTTTGTCCGGGGTCAGCTTCGACGGAAATGTCGTAACCATCCACATATAGCCCATGAACAACATCTGTGCTGACCAGTTTGATGGTCACGGTGTCGCCAGCGTTGACCTTCAGTTCGGAGGGGGAATAGGCATATTGGCGCGCGTCCACCTCAAAGGTCCGCTCCTGAGGCGCAACGGCTGGAACTGGCAGAGGCGCGAACGCGACCACCAGTCCAGCCATCACGAGAAGGAGAAGAGAGAAATGAAGGCGCATGAGATTAGGGGATGTTGGAGGGTCCGTACTTGGAATACGTTGCGTCGATGTAAACCCTGGCATCCTGCGGACTTTTGCCATCCCGCAACATGCGCATCACATCCTGGGTGATGTCCACGCAGATGGAACAGCCGAGGGCATGGTTGTCGAAGGTGATGTTGTTTTTGTCATCGATGTTCGAGACGTAGCAATCGTAATTGGAAGTGTGACCGATGTCGCCGCATCCGCAATAGCAGGGAATGTCCTGCATGATGTCTGGGTTGGCGGTATTGAACTGGTAGGCTTCCTGCACTGCCACAGGCGCGGACTGAACTTCCATTGGCATTTGGTCGAGCGGCATCATGGCAAGATGCGCGTCATCAGGGTTGGAAGTGGAGCAGGCAGAAACCGCAGTAGCGGTCAGCGCCAAAATAACGAGAAGGAAAAGGAACTTTCGGGTCTTTGAAAACATATTGGGTCCTCCGTGTTCGGATGACCCAATAGTAGTCTGACCATTAAGTTATCTCCAGCGCAGTACGGCGGGTGGGGATATACGCCAAATGGCTTATGATGAATGTCATCTGACGAAAGGTCATTTACGATGCTATCACTTGCGCTTGATAATTGTGACGTCCATCGTTCCCTGCTCCAATTACCGCCTGGATCAGCATCTCGGCAGAGACCATATTCTCATCGAAGTAAACTTCCGCCATGCGCATGTTCAACATCACATCAGCGTCATGGACGCCATCCAGTAACAGAAGTCCATTACGTACCCTTGTGGCACAGTTGAGACAGCCCATCCCTGAAACGGACAGCAGGATTCGGTTGGCAGACTGGATGACATGATCCAGCGCGGACTTTTGGATCGGTTCAACGTGACAATTGTCGCTCATAATGGTTTCCTTTTAATTGTGTTGTTTTACGGGATAGTGCTGGACTTTCCTTGCCTTCTCTCCCAATTCGGGCTTGGCAAAGGTTTTTGGGGAACGTTCAAACTGAGCCTGGCATTGCGGACAGCACAGAAAATAGTTCACACCTTCGAACTCGATGGTGATATGGGCTTTGCCGCGATTGACGCGTTTTCCACAGACGGGATCTTTGAATGACATATCGAAACTCCTTGGTTGTGATCTGACGGTTGGATTGTAGAGTCGCTACTGGAATTATTGAAGCGCAGAATGGCTTGATGTAGGAATAAGCAATTCTGCGTATCGCCCTTCTAAAAAAAACAGGCTCCGATTTTTGGAGCCTGTTCCTACTCAACCTTTGATCCTGTAGTTTCGCATCATGCCCGCATCCTCATGTTCGAGATTGTGGCAGTGATAAAGATATATCCCTGTGTAATTCTCGAAGCGCACAAGCACCCGAACGGTTTCGCCTGGCATCACCAGCACGGTATCCTTCCAACCCTCGTCCACAAAGCCGCCGCTCAATTCTTGATACGCGGATTCAAATCCGCGCGCGATCTGCCTCTCAAGCACTTGGAATTGCACGCCGTGGATGTGCATGGGATGCGGCATTTCCATATTCATCATGCCCATTCCCATGCCACCCCCGCTGCCTTCGAGATTGACAAACTCCCAAACTTCCAGGTCGTTCAGCCGCACGATCTCATCCTGCGCCACTGCGTCCATCTCGAACAGGCGGTTGTTGATGGTGTGAACCATGCCCTGCATTGCCAGCCTGAACGAGCGCGGATTGTTTCCATTGACTGCATCGTTCACAGCATGTCGTTCAATCGTGGAGAGTTGCGAGGGCAACGGGTTCACGTCCGCTCCTTTCTCGCCGATCATCAAACGCAGGATGTCGAACGGCGTACCATTTGGCAATCCAGAACTGCCCATCATCCCGCCGCCCATCATGCCGCCTCCACCGCTGAAATCGGTATATGGCAGGCTGACCAATTTCATTTCACTGCCTGCATTTCTTCCGCTGAAATCCGCCCACAACTCCACGCGTTCGCCAGGTCCCATCGTGATGTAGTCGCGGGTCACGGGTGTTTCCAGTAAGCCGCCGTCGGTGGCGATCACGGTCAGGGGTGTGCCATCCTGCCAGGCGAATTTATAGATGCGCGAGTTTGAGCCGTTCAGCAGGCGCAAGCGGTATGCGCTGGCTTTGACATCCAGTGTTGCATTGGGTGAACCATTGACTAAAATCGTGTCGCCCAGAAATCCGATCATCGAATCCATCATGCCGTTTGCCAGATAGACCATTTGGTTTTGCGAATCAAAAATACGATCCTGAATCACCAGCGGCAGATCATACTCGCCCGCAGGCAAACCCAGCGCGGCTTCCTCTTCGTCACTGACGATGAACAAGCCCGCCAGCCCGTAATAGACTTGGGGTCCTGTCAACTGGTGCGGATGAGGATGGAACCAATACATGCCCGCGCGGTTGATCACCTGAAAATCATAGTCAAAACTTTTCCCAGGCGCGACAGCATAGCGCGGATGCCCATCCATCTCTTCTGGAATTTTCAACCCATGCCAGTGGATGATGGTCGGGTCGGGTAATTCGTTGTTCAACCGAACCTGGACTCGTTGTCCCTGTTTCACCCTGAAAATTGGACCCAAATACGAGCCGCTCAACGTTTGGATGAAATCCCCGCCTCCCTCCTTAACCGAAGCCTGATACCGCCAAACGGGCGTTTCCTTCCCCGAAAAAATGGGGAGCGTGCCGCGCCCAGCCGTCAGTTCCGCAGACAGAATCGGAAGATCAGGCAAAGGGGTAAGCGGAGTCGGGAAGACAGGAGCCGCTGTCGGGTTGGTTGAGGCGGACGGGAGAAGTCCGCAGGCGCTGAGGAACGCCCCTCCCGCGCCAAGTCCCATCAGTTTAAGAACGTCTCTCCGCGAAATTTGAGTCGAGTTGGTCATTGTTTTTGCTCCATAATGTATATTCAGGTCGGCAGTATAGTTTGTGCCTATAAAGATAGTGTGAAGAATTCAAAAAGAGAATATCAAGAACGACACCCGAAGTCACCTTCGGATGTCGCTTGAGGAGGAGAGATGCGCCGAACGAAGAATTACTTTTTTTGGAAGATCAATCCAGGTTGCCAGGGTGTGCCAACCTGAACCAGAAGCCAGCGGTCGAGTCCGATCCAGCCTGAGGTTTTCCAGGCAAGGATGAGCAGGATCGAGAGGATCAGGAAGACAGGATTGACAGAAGCCGAGCCCGCCATCATAAAATTCCAATTCATAAAACCGCCAATAAAAGCGGAGAACCAGATGAAGATGCCCAGGATCAGCGCCGCGCCCACCAGCAATTCGCCCACCGCCACGAGTTTGGCGAACCAGACGTAATTGCCGCTGTCCAGCATAAACTGGATGAAATTGCGATACCAGTCGAAGGCGATCAATGGGCGGGCAGGTGCATCGGGAATAACGATGGCGCGCTCCCAGAAGCCCTTCAATGCTTCGCCGCCCTGCATCCAGGCGGGGTTGGTGATCTTGCCCCAACCCGATTCGATCCATTGGTATCCCAGATACAGACGGATGGCAAGCCAGAGCCAGGCAAACGCCTTGCCTTCGAACAGGGTTTTCGTAAAGGGAACATCAGCGAGTTGATATTCCCGGGATAAGGTTTGAGTAGTCATTTTTTCTCCTTTGAGGATGAATTTTGTCTTGCTTTGAACTCATCTTACAACTCCCATGAAATAATCAACAGCGCATTTCGACCTGTTTCGAAATGCGCTGATTTGCTTATGATATTTATCAGGAATGATTTCCTGATTGTCATATTGAATTAATCAAGAGGGTGTTCGATTTCACCAGCCATAAAAGGGTCGGGATTCAAAAGAAATACATCCAAACATGCCTGCGTACAGAAATATATCCTCTCGCCGTGATACTCTGCGCTGGGATATTTGGATGGATCCTTGATTTTTCCTCCACAAGCCGTTATATATTCCGGTTGTGGAGGGGCAGGGAGGATTTCGTTTTGGTCCAACGTCATTGTTTTCCCTTTCCATGATGTTGATTTTCATTCCTGAGCCAGAAGATAGTCACAGCGGTCGCGGTTCCAATCATGCCAGCCAGAACCATCAGACCGGATGCCGAGCCGAATAACATCCTCCATAATACGGCGAAAAAGATCACGCCAATGACAAATGCCGCAATGTAGGAAAGGTTTGGCATATGGATTTTTTCGTGTTTCATTTTTACATGTTCCTTTCGTCATTATTCCACGATCAACTTGCCACGTAACATTCCCATCTGGCATTGGAAGCCATATTCGCCAGATTGTTCGGGGGTGAATTCCAGTGTCACTTGTTCGCCCTCTGGCAGCAAAGCATTCTGATTGAAGTCAGGGAACAACACTTTCTCAGAACACGCTGAACTTTCCTGGCGTGTGAACGTCAACCGCACAGGGCGTCCTTTTTGCACCACGATCACATCGGGTGTGTATCCGCCCTTGACCGTGACTGCCACCTCCTGTGCGCCAGATGCAGATACCGCAACACGCGTCTGCGCCTTGGGGGCAAACCAGAAATACCAGGCGATCAATACGGTCAACGCGATTCCCGAAAGAATCACAAAGATTTGGATTTGAGTCATATCAAGTTCCTTTCATTGCTTGGATGATGGATAACGGACCGAACACCGTGACGAAGTTCTCCGCTTCTTTTATAGACCCGAAGCCTGCCTCTGCCACGAAGCGCGGGATCAAACCGTCGAAGTTATCGGCGGTTTCCTCGAGACGACGCATGTAGGTCGTCATGAAACGTGTCGTTGAAGAATGCGGTGCGCCAAAGTCAAGCACATACAATTCTCCATCTGGTTTGAGCACACGATGGATTTCCTTGAATGCGAGTCGTTTATCGTCCGTGATGAGGTGGTGAATGACCAGGCTGGTGACTACTCTGTCGAAGGTGGAATCAGGATAGGGCAGGGAGGAGGCGAGTCCTTCATCCCATTGAATATCCGAACCGCGAGATTTATCTAGCGCAATTTTCAATACATCAGGGTCGCCATCCACGCCTGTAACCTGCGCGTTCGGATGGATTTTTTTGAGCATGATGGTGAGCGTACCTGTGCCGCAGCCGAGATCGAGAACCTTCATGCCTGGACGAATGTTCGCGTGTTGGATCAACCTTTGTTTAAAAGTTTCCTCGCGCATGACCCATTTGAGCAGAGGATCATACAATGGCGTGAGCCAGCGAAAGCTCAAGGCAGGGATATAACGTTTTTTACCAGATGCTTGCCTCATTTGGTTCGATCCTTTCCCATTGTCTCAACAAGACAATGCAAATAATAAGAACAAGCAACCCCATCACTTGCGCGGCGCGATAACCATCCAGCCAGAGTACACTGTCGCCGCGGAAGGCTTCGAGAAAGACTCGCGCCAGCGCGGAAAGAGAGACGAACTGCGCAAAGCGAATTCCTGGCGCGTGGGCTGGAAGAACTTTTGGAAGCACGAGTGTAAAGATCGCCAGCGCAAGAAAGATTTCATAAAGTTGCGTTGGGTGACGATAATCAGACCACACGTACATTGCCCAGGGGACACGAGACGGCGAGCCGTAGGCATTTCCGCTGAGCAGGTGGGAGACACCAATTGAGATCATGAAGAATGCCAACCCAGGCGTGAGCGCATCCAATGATCGGCGAAACGGAAGTTTCTGACGATATCCATATATCAAGGCTGTGGACATACCGATTAGAAAACCCCCGATGGGAGAAAGCGTGCTTGTGCTCAGCGAGAACAAGCCCAATGGATTTGCCACATAAACTGAGGCGTATTGCGCAGCATAGACAAGCCTTGCTCCGAGAATCCCGCCGAGCAATCCGTACCCAATCAGGTTATTGATTTTCTCCTTGTTTAAACCAAGGCGGGCGGCTTCACGCTCGGTGAATGTTGAGCCGATCCAAAAACCAATGAACAACATCAACAATGGCATTTGAAGCAGGAAGGGTCCAAGTCGAAGGTAAGGGAACATTACTCGCCCTCCCGTAATAGCTCTTCCACCTTGGATTGAATCAATGCCTCGCTCATGGGTCCGCCGACCACAACGGAACGAATTACTCCCTTGCGATCAATGAAGTACGAAGTCGGCAGGGCAGTGATGCGATACAGGTTCCCAGTCGCATTATCGCGGTCGAGCGCGATGGGAAAAGTCAAACCGATTTCTTTTGCAAAATCAGCCGCGGCTTGTTCTGAATCCTGGGCGGTGAGGTTCAAGCCGATCACCACAAAGCCAATGTCCTTGTAACTTCGATACGCTTTTTCGATGGCTGGCATTTCCAGACGGCAGGGTGGGCACCACGATGTCCAGAAGTTGACCAGCACCACCTTGCCGCGTAAATCGGAAAGCGCAACTGTGCTGCCGTCCAACAGGTCGAGGGCGAAGTTGGGCGCAGTGAAGCCTTCTTTGGCAACTGCATCCTGCTGCGCTTTAGGCCGGTCGGGCGAGACGCGCGAGAAAACAGTCCAGAACATTCCGAGAATCAAAGCCCAGGTCATCCACGTGATAAAGCGGGAGTTTTTCATTATGGTGTTCCAGACAGTGATTGCAGTTTTTCCCGCAGCATATGGACAGTGGGAAATCCCTTGACGCCTTCAGGCGTGGAATAGACGCGGCAACTCATCGAATACGTTTCGCGTTCCTCATGCCATAAATCCATACCATCAACACGAAAATGAGGGGAACCGAGGAATTTCAAACGCTCCGCATCTTCATCGGTCTCTACTTTCACCATTTCCACAGAGGCGGAGATTCCCTCCTCTTGTAAAGCAGTCCGAAGACTTTCCAAACCAGCTTCCCAGGAGGGACAACCATCGAAATAGAGAAGTTCAATTTTCATAACAGCTCACTTTACACTAAACTTCGGTCTGAAGCCTCGCAGGCGGTTGGCATTGCCAACTACGGTCACGGATGAGAATGCCATTGCTGCCCCCGCGATCAATGGGCTGAGCAACAATCCAAAGAACGGGAACAATACTCCCATAGCAACAGGGATACCCAACACGTTGTATATAAAGGCGCCAAATAGGTTTTGGTAGATGTTGGTCATGGTAGCGCGGCTGACTTCGATGGCAGTCACCACACCTTTGAGACTGCCCTTGATCAGCGTGATGTCCGAGGCTTCGATGGCGACATCCGTGCCTGTTCCGATGGCGAGACCGACATCCGCTTGTGCGAGCGCGGGGGCATCATTGATGCCATCGCCAACCATCGCGACTTTTTTGTTTTCCGCTTGCAACAGGTGAACGTTGTTTGCCTTATCTTCGGGCAATACTTCCGCCAGCACGCGCGTGACCCCAACCTTGCGAGCAATCGCTTCAGCGGTGCGGCGATTATCGCCGGTGATCATCACAACTTCAATGCCCATACCTTGCAGAGCTTTGATCGCTTCGGCAGAATCTTCCTTGACCGTGTCTGCCACGGCAACAATACCAGCGGCTTTGCCGTCAATTGCGACGAACATTGGGGTCTTGCCATCGTCGGCGAGCGATTTGGATCTATTCTCCAACTCGCCCAGCGCGATGTTCTCTCGGTTCATCAACTTGAGATTGCCAATCAGGATATTTCGTCCTTCAACCTTCGCGGAAACGCCATGTCCAGGGATGGCTTCAAAATCCTGCACATCGGTCAATTCCAGTTTTCGCGCCTGTGCTCCGTCCACAATGGCTTGCGCCAGGGGATGTTCACTGACCTTCTCAACGGATGCCACCAGGCGCAACAACTGATGGCTGTTACCATTCATGGAATTGGTAAGGATGACATCCGTTAACTCAGGCTTTCCCTTTGTAATCGTGCCCGTCTTATCCAACACCACGGTTTGAATGGCTCGCGCAGTTTGCAGGGCTTCGCCAGAGCGGATGAGAATCCCATGTTCCGCACCTTTGCCAATGCCGACCATCAAGCTCATGGGCGTGGCAAGACCCAAAGCGCAGGGGCAGGCAATGATGAGCACGGTTACACTGGTAACGAGTGCATATACCAATTGCGGTTGAGGTCCAATCACGAACCAAATGACGAACGTCCACACGGCGAGAATCATCACGATGGGTACGAAATAACCAGAGATGGTATCGGCAAGACGGGCAATTGGTGCTTTGGAATTTTGCGCGTCCTGCACCATCTTCACGATCTGCGCGAGAGCCGTATCCTTGCCGACCTTCGTGGCGCGGAATTTGAACGCGCCTGTCTTGTTCAAGGTCGCTCCGATCACCTCATCTCCCTGTTTCTTGGAAACTGGCAACGACTCACCCGTCAGCATCGACTCATCCACGGCAGAACTGCCTTCGACGATAACGCCATCCACGGGTATTTTCTCACCGGGACGGACCTGGATCACATCGCCGACCAACACTTCTTCTACAGGCAGATCAAGTTCTTTTCCATTGCGAATCACGCGGGCAGTCTTCGCTTGTAGACCCAACAATTTCTTGATCGCCGCGCTGGATTGTCCCTTGGCGCGTAGTTCAAGTGCCTGCCCCAACACAACCAATGCAATGACAACTGCAACTACATCGTAAAACGGCTCGGATGTCCCTTCAGGAAACACGGACGGAAATGCAATGGCAAACGTTGAATACAACCATGCCGCGCCGGTACCGAGCGCGATCAAGGTGTTCATGTTGGCTGAGCGATGTTTGAAGGCCGCCCACGCACCTGTGAAAAAGTCATACCCGGAATAGAACAACACAGGTAGTGTTGCAACGGCGGAAAGAACCCATGACCATCGGATGGTCTCCATTGACAAATCCCGGATGCCGGGAACGTATTGCGGGTATGCGAATAACAACACCGGAATGGAAACAATTGCCGAGAACCAGAACATTCTCATCAGCCGGATGTATTCACGGGCATGTGCCTCTTCTTGTTTGTCTATTGGCGCGCCAGTCAGCGCAGGACGTGGCTTGTATCCCCAAGCCTCAATGGCTGCATTCAATTGTACAAGGGTTGCCTTTTGGGGGAGATAATCCACGCTCGCTTCCTGTGTGGCAATGTTGACCGTTGCGCTTAATACGCCATCTGTGGACTTCAGTTCATCCTCGATGAACTTCACACAGGAGGCACAACGCAGGTTCTCGATTCCGATTTTGAGATTCGACCCGCCAGGTTGAAACCCCGCCAAGCGGATGACTGCCGCCATTTGCGGAATGTTCACCTTTTTGGAATCATATTCCACCTGCAACACACCCGCACCTGCATTGGTGGTTACTTGATGAACGCCCTCCAGGGCGCGCAAACCAGATTCCAGGGCGGTGACAGGTTTGTAAAACGGCAGATCGGCGACGGGTAGTTCGATGCGGGTGAGCGTCCGTTCGGGATTAAAACCCGTTGTTGCCGAAGTCATCACATAATGGTGCGGGTCGATATCGAACTGTTCCACGCAGGATTGTGAGCAAAAATACAACGTCTGCCCCATGTGTTCGCGCTCGGCGAAGGCACTTTGGGGTTCAATTTCCATTCCACATACAGGGTCACGGACAGTCATGGTTGCCTACCTTTTATAAAGATGCCAATAGTGTATATCCAATAGACGATGGCAGGGAGCGGATTTCAGCCTAGTGGTATATAAGCAAAATAGCCTATCTTCCGACAGGCTACTTTGAGAACGCGAGGTTACTTTACTTCAAGGAATTGCCGCAGTAGGGGCAAGTCTGCCAATCGGCTTGGGTGCCCTTTCCGCAGTTGGAGCAGGGCGTCAGGGATGAGGCTTGGGGAGGATTTCCTGTATTTCGCACCAGGGATGCGACACCAAACCCAATGAGCACGAGGATGCCGATGGGGATGAGCCACATGAAGATCATGCCCAATCCCATTCCGAACCAGCCGAAGGGAGAGTAGCCCCAGTTACCCATCATGCCATAACCGCCCATCATGCCATATCCACGGTTGCCCCATATCATGCCGCCTCCGAAAAGGAACAGAGCAGCAAGAACAGCTACGATGCCAACGATCCACCAGTTACCTTTTTTCATTTTGACTTCCTTTCATAAAGTTTGTCCGCAGTGCGGGCAGTTTTTCCAGTCGTTTTGCGCAGCCTGTCCACATTTGTGGCAGGTACGGCTTGCAACGGGCTTGAGCGCATTGACCAGATTATTGCCAGAAACGCTGTAGACGATCAAACCGACAAGTACTAAAGGGACGATCCACATGAGAAACATACTGTACTCCTTTCGATGATCCAAGAATACCCGGCATGATTAAAGAATGTGTAAAGGCACGGCAAAGAGTGATTGAAGATTTTGTTTCGGCAAATTGTCTAAAATAAAATAACCTGCCCAGTGGGCAGGTTACCTGAGGAGAAGAGGATGGAATTAATGATGATGCGCGTGTTCATGAGTCTTGCTGAGATACTTCTCGGGATCGGCATCAAACGCCTTCTTGCAGCCAAGCGAGCAAAAATAATACGTTTGCCCCTTGTATTCGGATGTGCCGGCAGCAGTAGCGGGGTCGATATCCATGTGGCAAACGGGGTCATGTACAGTGGTTGTCATAAGCTGGTCTCCTTTCCTTTGTATTATGCAATTAATAGACAGCCTCAACGAGAGCCATATTACTGAGGCTCTTATAGGCAATTCTGCCTATTCTATTTCTCGATTTCGCGTCCTGTCTGTTCCCATGCCACCATGCCGTCTTCGAGATTCCAGATATTGGTATACCCGAGCGAAACAAGTTCCTCTGCCGCAATTGCGCTCATGCGACCACTGCGGCAATACAGAACGATCCTTGCATTTTTATCCGCTGGCAACTGCGCCAGATTTTCCGGCGCACTGATCTGGTCGTAGGGAATGGACAGGTCTGTATCGGCAATGTTCCCTGCGAAAGGAGTATGCACATTGACAAGGATAAGATCCGTGTTCTTCAACATCGTGTCCAAATCGACAGGAGTGATGTTTTTATAGGAACCGTCAACGGTTGTAACCTCTTTGCCCGTAATCTCTTCGACGCTGCTCTGGCAGGCGGTCAGTGTCACAAGCAGAAACAAGGATATGAGGAGTATCTGTTTCATGGAATTTTTCCAGCCAACTCAAGATCGATGATCTGTTTGAACGCTTCAAGAGGTTGCGCGCCAACGATTGCCAGCCCGTTGATGAAAAATGTTGGGGTGGATTGAACGCCAAGGTTGAGCGCAAAATCCATATCCTGTTGGATGGCGTCCTTATATTTACCTGAATTGAGACACTCCTCGAAAGTGACTGCATCCAAATTGAGGTCAGCGGCGATCTGCAGGTACAACTCACGCCCAAGTTTGTCCTGATTCTCAAAAATCCTGTCATGGTAATCCCAGAAGGCCCCCTGTTCGTTGGCGCACATCGAGGCTTCCGCCGATGGAAGGGCTTCGGGATGAATGGATGTCAGGGGAAGATGACGATAGACAAAACGGATTTGACCGGGATACGCCGCCAGCAATTGTGCAGCCGTCTCATCCTGGAAGCGTTTGCAGAACGGGCACTGAAAGTCGCTGAACTCGACAATTACGATGGGTGCATCCACCGGTCCCTGGCTGGGAAAGCCTTCGAATGGGATTTCATAACGGGTGAATTGCGGTGCCTGTGTCGCTGCCGGGGCTTCGACAATGGGTCCCTGGGCAACAGATGGATTATTGACAATCGCTTGTTGTGAACGGGGGGCAAGCCCCCAGACAACATAACCCGTCAATATGCCGATGGCAAAAGCCAGTATCACCAGGACCGAATAAAAATGGGTTCGTTTAAAGGTGATGGTATCTTCCGAATTAATGGGGGAATCCATAAGGGTATCTTCTCTAAAAATATTATGATCTTTGTATCGTGTGCCCGCTCAGATAACCAAGATAGGCAGGCACGAGCGGCAGGACGCAAGGTGAAAGAAATGACAATAGACCGGCAAGGATGGCGGTGAAGTATGTCGGCGCGGCAGAGAACAGGGTAAACTTTTCGATATATAGACCATTCTTGAATGCCCAGATCGCTATCAGACTCATTGTGTTCGTAAGAAGCAGAACACCAATGGCAATGATGAAAACACCGCTGGCAATTTTGAAATACTTTTGATAGGGTCGCATGCGTTTGATCCAGCCTGAAGCGCGCTCCAAACCAAGCGCCATCGCCAGGAAGGGAAGCCCCAAACCAAGCGAGTACCCTGAAGATAGCCACATCGCCTGTCCGACCGTTTGCTGGCTGAGCCCCATTGTTAGGATTGCGCCCAGTGTGGCACCAATGCATGGGCTCCAACCTGCTGCAAAGAAAATGCCCATTAACGCCGAGCCACCATAGGTTCCGCGCTGACCTGTGTATTCCGTCCGGGTATCATAATAAAACCAGGGAAGGCGAATTACATCCAGAGTCGCCAGTCCGAACATGATCACGATCACGCCGCCTAATTGCGCGATAACCCGTTTGTATGCGCCGAACAATTGACCCAGCGCCGTCACCGAGCCGCCCCAGCCGATTACAAACACCAATGAGAAGCCGAGGACGAAGAGCAGCGCATGTAAAAATATTTTCAAACGTTCTGTTTGGGATGGAAAGGGGGGAATCGCAGTATCAGAGGTCATGAGTCTTCCTTTTCAATAAGGATATAACATCATGATACGCAAATCCCCGCCCCTGCATGAGCGCAGGATGGCGGGGAAATCGGTAGGCAAAATGGCTTATGACCTTTATCGCTTTACAAGCGAATTTCGATCCTGGTTCCCTGTCCTTGGGTGGACTCAATTCCCAGCCGTGCCCCGATCAGGTCCGCACGTTCATGAATACCGAGCAGTCCAAAATGCCCGTTGGGAGCAAATTCCGTCGGGCTGGCAGGAGCGACAAAGCCGTGGCCATTATCAGAGATCATCAGTGTTATTTCCGAATCAGAATAACGGATGGACAAGTCGGCACGAGTCGCCCCGGAATGTTTAGCCACATTATTGAGCGCTTCCTGCGCAATGCGATATAGCGACAATTCCACCTCGCGCGAGAGACGACGTTCGTTACCGGTTTTTTGAAAATCAACGATCAGAGAATTAACCTGGCTGATCTCCCGCGCCAGCATTTCCAACGCAGTGACCAGTCCCAGATCTTCGAGATAAATGGGACGCAGCGCCCGCGTCAGGCGGCGCAGATTTTCGATGGTCTGCTCCGCCAGATTTTCGAGTTCCTTAAGGGATTGTTTTCCATTTTGATCCTTGACCGATCTCTGCGCCAGTTGCACCCGTTGTTTCAATGCAATGACCGCCTGAATGGTGTCGTCATGCAGTTCCCGCGCCAGTCTGGCACGTTCCTCTTCCTGTGCCGAAGTGATCGCGCCGATGTAATCGTGCAATCCCTCCTGAGCCGCCTGCACTTTACGCGACATTTCGGTCAATTCCATTTGCAGGTGTTGGACCTCAGATATGCCGCCAACTGACTCCTTTATGGCTTCGAAATCCCCCCATGCCAGCGCCGCCGCCTTGGACTCAAGTTTTTGCAGGGGCTGGACGATCTGTTTGGCGCCGAACCAGATGGCAATCAATGCCAGGATGAAGGCAGGCACCATTACCAGCGGAGCCATCTGGGTCAATTGCAGGGAGGGGCTGATCACCATTTCCCATTCCTCCTCCGTGATCAATGCCCAGCCTGCAGTTTCAATGGGGCTATAGGCGACTACATGTTCCGTCGCTTCCTTTTTCACATACAGAACGCCACTCCTGCCTGCCAGAGCTTCCGCCACTCCAGGATGGTCCGCATCCAGGCTTTCGCGTTCGAGCGCACCGCTGACGAACAAAATACGGCGGGAATTATCCAATAGATAGATGGTCACGTGACTGCCCGCCGGGTAGGTGGGTGTCAGGGTTTCGGACGCGAGTGTCTCGGGTGAAAACGCGCCGGCGACAATCACATCGCGGGAGTCAGAATAGGCTGAGATGATGACAAAGAGTTGGTTGGAGTTTGGATCCAGGGTCGGGTCGGAGAAAACAAATTGAGGGCTGGATGAAGAAGCGAGTTTGACCGACCTGGAGTTTTGAGATACCCATCCCCAAAATCTGTCATTCCCCGTTTTCTCGATTAAGTGTCCATCCGTATTTAGAAAGGCAATCCCCCCGTTGAAATCCTTTGCCAGGTCGGTGGTGGTGGCAAATATATCCTTGAAGGAAATATCCTCGGATGCCAGCACCGCCATGCTCGAAACAGTCGCCATGCGATGATGAAGTTCGGATTGCAGCGCTGCGGCGGCGGACTGCACGGCGCGTTCGTCACGTTCCCCGACCAGGGTGCGCATGTCCTGCTGGTGCATGTTGACCCCGCCGAACGCAATGAACAATAACAAAAGCGTCAGCGGCAGAACCGTGACGGCAAAGAGTTGCGTCAGACCGCGCCAGCCTGGCAGGATTCGTTTCATTCTTCTGGAATATTGCCCGAGCTTTGTGAGATCAACCCCAGCGCCACCCCGCGCATGACAGCCTCGGTGCGGCTGTTGGATTGCAGTTTGGCGAAGATGTGCGCAAGATGTCCCTGCACGGTGCGGTCGCTGATATTCAGTTGCACACCGATGGATTTGTTGGTGAACCCCTTCGCCGCGAGTCGCAGCACATCCAGTTCACGGTCAGTTAATGGTTCGACGATCTTTTTTTCCGGTCCTTTGAAGATGGTGGACATCAACTTGCTGGTGATGGATGGATCGAGTGCAGACTTACCTTCATAGACATCACGCACCGCCTGGATCAGCTCATCCGCCTGCCCAGTTTTGAGGACATAGCCATTTGCACCTGCCTGCAAAACCGCCATCACGTAGGGATCATCGTTATAAGCGGTCAGGATTAACACGCCCACTTCGGGCAGATGGGCACGCACCCAGCGTGTGACTTCAATACCGCTGGCTTTGGGCATCTGAATATCAAGCACGGCAACATCCGGCTTGTGTTTTTGGATTAAGACCTGCGCCTCCTCCCCGTCTCCTGCCTCGGCAATGACCTGGAGGTCGGTCGCACTCTCAAGCAGTTGTCGCACCCCTGCACGGACGATATGGTGGTCATCCGCCAGGAGAATGCGTATTTTGGTTTTTGATTTGCTCGATGACTTTGGCATGGCTTAATGTATCCAATTGCTGATTATAAACTTGTGATTGATTAATGAACGGGAAGGCAAGCCAGACAAGACCCAGCCCCGCCAAAAGCCCGGTAAGGAAGCGCATGAGCGAGTTGAACGATCCCAGCGCATCACCGGCGTAAAACGTTGCAGGAAAGGTGTTGTTTGTCAACACTGCCAGCCATGCATTTGTATCACGAAATCCATTTCCGATACCGGCAAAATCGCTGACCATGTGTGTTCCACCATCCAGCGCCATCGGCAGCAGGAGCAGAACAAATCCCCACCAACTCAAAGTCTTTATCGTGTGTCGGAAGGGATACCACAATGCCGCAAAAAGCCAGACGCTGGTATAGAACGAGATCATGCGATCCGACCACGCCACCTTCCAGCCCATCGGTTCGTTGCCGATGAATTGGCGCAGGATCATGGGATTGGATGTGTTCTGCCAGACCGCCTGGATTTCGCCCAGGGAATACATGGTCTTTTCGCCGAACCAAAAGAGGGAGCGTTCCGGGAGTTGGTGGCAGAAGAACGAGTAAATGAAGTAGACCGCCCTGCCTGCACCCGTCCAGCCGATCTGCATGAAAACCGGCGCAAGGAAGGGAACAAATACCCAAACACCATAGATGGTCAGAAAAACGGCAAACCAATGAGTGCCTATCCACTGAAAGGCATTCGTTATTTTAGGGGCATTCAAGGTGGTTGTTGACATTTTATTCCCTCATGGGGCGTTTGGTTCAGGGGCGCGATTGAGGTTGGCGCGGTAAAAAGCTTTGGCTAAATCCATGTCGAAGATCTCGAACCTTTGAATCCGCCCCCAGGAGGTTAATGCGACCGGAACATCAATGGAATTCCAGGGATAGGCAATCAGCTTCACTCCACCCAGGTCGTTAATGACCGTGCGGATCTGTGATTTCAACTCCGCGCATCCCGTCTCATTCAGCAGGTCGCAGTTGTACCAGATGATCACATACCCGTGCTCCAGGTTATGGACAAGATAAGCAGCAGGATATGTATAAATATTCTCTTCATAAAACCCCGCCTGGGCTTCGGTTGCATAATGCAATCCGGATGTTGGCGGGTCGGAATTATATTGTCCCGGGTCAGAGTCGGTGGGGAGATGCGGATCGCTCTTCATAATGGCAACTGCCTCCCCTGCGGCTGGTTTAATCCCCTGCCAGACCATGACTCCAAGGATCACCAATACGGCGAGTCCGGTTCCGCCCCAGATGATGCCTGCAAGCAGTTTTTGTTTTCTATTTCTTTGTTGAATGTGTTGTCGTCTTTGTTTGTTGTTCATGAATTCACTCTGCCGGCTGGAAAGCAGGCGTCACATCGGGTAACGCCTGCCTTCGACGGCTGATTATTGCACTTTGAACTCGATATCTTCCTTGTAATCCAGACCATCCTTGCGGACATACACGGTAATCTTCCAATTGCCGCTCATGCTGAAGTTGGCATTGATGGAATAGCGCCCTTCACCCTGCTCAGTGGCGAGACCGCTCATCCCCATGCCGGTCATGTCCGTGTGGTCGGCAGAAACATCCACAGTCGCACCCTCGATGGGCTTGCCATCTCCATCCGTGATCGTCAGGATCAATTCCATGTTGCCCATCATGGCAGGATTGGGATTGGTCTCAATCTGGATATTTACCGGACTCGACGATCCTGACTCGACCGGGGCGGCAGGCTGTGCGGAGCTGCCGCAAGCCGCCAATACACCTGCCAGTAAAACCAACATACTGATAAAGAACATCTTTCGCATTTTTACTCTCTCCTTGAGTATTTTATTCAACGACTTCGATCATCAACATCAAACCACCTGGTTCAACATTGTCGTTGGTGGTGTGGTGCAGGATGTGACAGTGCAACATCCATTGTCCGGTCTCTGTGGCGACGAACTCAATGTCGTAGCGTTCTCCCGGTGCGACACTGACCGTGTCCTTGGTCAACTGTGCCACCTCGGGGACAGGATGCCCATCCGTCGCCACGATCCTGAAGGGTACACCATGCAGATGCATCGGATGAATGAATTGACCAATGGCAATGAAGCGCAGCCGAACCAGATCGCCTTTCTTGACAGTGATGGTTTCGGTGGCAGGGAAGGACTTGCCGTTGATCGTGAAGTAATTGGGCTCCATCCCACTCATGGGCATGGCGGCATACGTTTGCCCATCCGTCATACGCCATTCCGAGATCATCAGGGTTTTATCCACAACGGGTGGATTGGCATCCGGTTCCTTTGGGTCAATGATGAAGGGCGCATAAAGCCCGGCGCCAACCTGCACATCGCCCTCATAATGCGAGTGATACATGAACGTCCCAGCCGGCTTGGCGGTGAACTCGTAAGTAAACGTCTCACCCGGCTGGATCGGATCCTGGGTAACGCCCGGAACGCCGTCCATTGCATTTGGGACTTCGACTCCATGCCAGTGGATCGTAGTTGGATCGGGTAATTCGTTCTTTACGATCACCCGAACCTGATCACCTTCCGTAACGCGGATCATCGGTCCGGGAACGGTTCCGTTATATGTGAATGCGGTGACGGTCACTCCATCCAGGATTTCCCATTGAACAGCCTTGGTGGTTAACTCAAAGACCTTGACGCCATCTTCCAGGCGGTATTCCAAGGGCTGTCCGCCATCAGCTTCGGTGGCAGGCTGGACGTTGGGAGCAGTGATCGGCTCCATCATATGAGCCGCTTCGGGGTTTTCCATCATCATGCTGCCCGGGGTGGGCGTCCCATCCGCCATACCTGAATTGTCATTATTCATGGGCATGTCCCCATTGGAGGCTGTGGCTGGCGCGCAAGCCGATAATATCAAAGCGAGACTCGTTATTGTAAAAAATAAAATCTTCTTCATTATGGTTCCTCTGCAAAGTTGGAATAGTGCTTGAATATAAGGATTTCCCCTTGATCCATCCAGCGCAATTTGACGCGGGAATCCATAGGCAATATTGCCTATGTGAATATCAGACAGAAACTGCCGCCCTGATATCCAATGCCTCTTTGATGGAGGCGACCAACTTTTTATCTATCCGTTGGGATGGGTCATCGGCAATGGAGAAGCGCGTTTGTCCGTCACTTCCGTGCAGGATCAGTGGGACAGGTTCAGCAGACTCCCCATAAACCATTAGAACAACCATCTGGCAATCACAGTCCGCTGTGCCATGATGCGGGCAGGGACAATCCTGCTGGGTATGTCGCGCGGTATGCAGGTCAAAGGTTTGCAAAGCCCGCAAACCACCTTGCAATAATTTTTTCTTCGCTGCCTGCAAAGCCATGTCGCAGGGCAGATCAACAATCAGGAAGGAAGATGTGGTCATGGAACACCTCTATCATTTGGATGTTCTCCATTGTAGGTATGTTTCCAATCGAATAGGAGAGCCGCGTGGCGTATTCGGGCTTAGGCAATATTGCCTATAAGAAATCCCCTGTCATTGTACCGACAGGGGATTTCTTGGGCTGCAAACTTCAGATTCTCACGGCATGGGCATATTCATGCCACCCTCCGGGATTTCAAGTTGAATTTCCGCAGGGGCATTCCCCGGCGCGGGAAGCGGCGAGAAGCTAATGCCATTGGGCGCCATGCCCGTTGGGACGGTGGCGACAACCGCCATTTTTTCCAAGTCAATGACCGATACCGTGTCTTCATAGATATTCGATATGTAGGCGTATTGGCTCGATGGATCAATCACGACTCCGTGTGCGCCCTGCCCTGTTTCAATGGTTGCAATCACCTGGAAAGTCGCGACATCCACAACCGACACAGTGGTGCTTGGGGTATCCTTTGTCCCCTGATTGGCGGTCAGAACAAACTTGTTGTTGGGGGTCACAAAAACCTGGATCGGACCTCCGCCCACATCCACCTTGCCGACCAGTTCCTGCGCAGCAACGTCCACCTTGCCAAGCGCGTTTTCGCCGTTGAGGGAGAAGTAAACAAACTCCCCGTCGGGCGAAAAGCCCACTTGAACAGGATGCTCGCCAACTTCTATATCGGCGACCTTTACATCCTGCGCGGTGTCAATCACGCTCAGGGTGGTGGATTTGGCATTGGCAACGTAAACCCACATCCCGTCGGGGCTGACGCGCAAACCGTGCGGATACTCGCCGACCGGGATCGTGGCAATGGCAGACATCGCTTCCACATCAATCACAGTGACCGTATTATCCCCGCCGTTCGTGGCATACGCTTTTTTGCCATCGGGTGTCAGCACGATATGTGCGGGCATCATCCCAGTTGGCACGACACCATGAACCTCAAAAGTGACGGCATCGATCTTAATCGCCAGTGAGTCGTGCCCGCTCACCGCCCAGACGGTTTTGCCATCCGGGGCAACCTGTAGGTTGTGGGCGCCCTCGACTCCGGTAAGCGTGGTCAGGACTTGATTCGTTGCCGCATTGATCACGGTAATGCTGTTGCCCTCCTCGTCTGCCACCCAAACTGTTCCATCCAATCCTGCAACGGGTTGATCCGGTTGGGTCTGGGCGGGTTGTTCGGTCATTTCAGGTTTCGCCGGCGCGCCACATGCACTCAAGACAACCGTGGCGATGATCAGCGCGGGCATAATCTTCCAAATCAAAAACTTATTCATATGGTTCAACTCCTTCTGGTTGGATCGAATATCGTCCGCACTTATACAGCACCCACCCTCAAGTTGAACATACGCATTTTTGCCTAATACGTCATGCTTTATCCAAATTACTCACAAATTCGATTTCAAACTTTATCTTCTTCAATTCGAACATATTGATCGGGAACACGTTCAAAAAGATGTTTGCAGACCTCGGAGCAAAAGTAATAAGTCCTCCCTTTGTGAACAACCTGAAAGGGCGGGTTCTTTGGATCGACTTTCATTTCACACACAGGATCGATTTCAAACTCCTGCCCGGTCGGATAAAATTTCCGCATATTAAAACTATTCATGATACTTCTAGTCTCCTATTGGCTCACCGCATGAAGAACAAAAGCGAGCGTTCGATTCGTTTTGAGTTCCCCTCGATCACACATGGAAACTACTTAACGGCTGAAAATCCTACCCGATGAATGTAAAAAACACATGAAGAATTATCGAAGATCAACATAGGCAGTTTTGCCTACGCTTTGTTCAGCCACTTGGCGCAAGACGCCGCCCACTGCAAGGGCTATGATGACACAAAAGGAATATTTTCGATGAAACGATTCTTCATTCCATTTGTGGCATTCCTGCTCGGCTCGGCGCTGATCGCCTCGTTCTACATCGGCATCCTCACCTGGGCGCAGGGCTGGGACTACGCCTCATCTCAATTCATCCGTGACCGTTGGTATGTCATCCCGATCATCCTCGGCTTTGGTATCCAAGCCGCGCTCTATTCCATCCTGCGATTCCGCCTGTTCATTCCAGTTACATCCACAGGACATGCCGGCTCAATGATAGGCGCGAGCGGAGGCACATCCGCCACTGCGATGGTCGCGTGTTGCATTCATCATGTCACCGATGTTTTACCCATTCTTGGTTTGAGTGCGGCGGCAAGTTTTCTCACCCGTTATCAACGCCCCTTCATGCTTATCGGACTCGCCATGAACCTCATCGGAATTGGCGTCATGCTCTTCGTGCTTTATCGTGAACGACAAAAACTTCAACCTGTACTTCTGGAGACAAAATGAAACGACTCTTACTTCCCGCCCTTATTATTTTGACTTTTGTTATCACAGCCTGTTCAGCGACTTTATCCCCGCTTCCAACCCAGCCGCCATCTGATCCTGTTTCGACGGTATCAGCCTCCCCCGAATTTGACTCTGCCACCCGCATGGACGACCAGGGAGCGATTATCTTTGAAGTCACCCCACTTAACTTGGACTCAGCGACTACCGAATCTGTTGAGTTCAATATTGTCCTGACCACCCATTCGATTGACCTGAGCATGGATCTAGCCGCAACTGCAACGCTCTTAACCGATACAGGAGTCAGCGTGAATTCAACCCTCTGGGATGCGCCGCGCGGTGGTCATCATGTGGAAGGAAAATTGATTTTTCCAGCGGCGCAGGATGGTAAATCCATTCTGGATGGAGCGACAAAGCTCACCCTCACCATTACCAACGTGGATGCCCCCACCCGCATCTTTGAATGGGAGTTGAAATAGCAAGAGGAAGAAATGGCGCACAAAACAGATATCAGCCGTCGTGACTTCATCAAATCGGTTGCCGGGTTCGTCGGAATGCTCATCGGCATTGGGATCGGTCTTCCCTCCATTTTGTATCTTCTTTCGCCATCGCTTGAAAAAACGCAAGACGATTTAATCATCGATCTTGGCTCGCTTGAAAGATATCCGATTGGCATTCCAACCCGGTTTGAATTTACCCGCACCAGGGTCAACGGATGGGAACGGACGGCAACCAACTATGGCTTGTTCGTTCTGCGTAAGAGTGAAAGTGAAGTAAGGGTATTCTCTAACATTTGCACCCACCTTGGCTGTCGTGTTACCTGGCATCCTGACCAGGGACATTACATCAGTCCCTGCCATGACGGTCATTTTGATATGGTTGGTAATGTGGTCAGCGGTCCGCCGCCGCGTCCTCTGGATGAATTCACTGCTGAAATAAAAAATGGCAATCTCATTGTTTCCCTTCCGCCTGTAAAGCGGAAAGGGTAAAGGAAGGTTCACATGAATAAACGTCATATCTGGATCATGCTGCTTGGCTGCTTGCTTCCCATTCTGGGTCTGGCAGCTGTCCTGCTCCTGAAAGTCCCCATCAATACAGTCGTCTATGTGGGGCTGGCATTGCTTTGCCCGCTGGCTCATTTTTTCATGATGGGCAACATGCACAATCACAACAGCCAGCCGGACCAGCATCACGATCATTCCGTCCATGACAAGACATCCACTCACTCGCCGTGATTTTCTAAAGATCGCCGCATTGGGCGCCGGCGCACTTGCCTTTCGACCATTTACCTGGCAGGGGATTTCAGAATTACAACAGTCGGAACTGTTGGGGCGTATCACGGTTGGCAAGGTGGATGTATATGCGCGCCCAGATGGGAATGAACAGATCGTGGGCGCTCTGTATGAGGATCAGGTTATCCCCTGGATTCGGGAAGTGGTTGGAACCATGCCCGGCAGGATCAATCAACGCTGGGTCGAGACTCCCTATGGTTATGTGTGGGGCGGAAACCTGCAACCCGTGCGCAACCTGCCAAATTCGCCAGTGTCCACTCTGCCAAGTACGAGTCTGGGACCTGGCATGTGGGTTGAAGTCACCGTTCCTTATGTAGACTTGATTCTCGATAATCCGCCATCGCGCGCACCGTGGCTCCAATACCGCGAATCGATTGGGCTGCCGGCGCGGTTCGTCTATAGTCAGGTGGTCTGGGTGGATCAGATTCGCGCCGAAGCGGATGGAAGAGTCTGGTATCGGTTGAATGAACGCTTTGGATCCGGCGACCTGTTCTGGGGTCCGGCTGAGGCGTTTCGTCCACTGACTGCGGATGAAATCGCTCCCGTTAACCCGGAAGCGGAAGAAAAAAGGATCGTGGTCAATATTGATTATCAAACCTTATCGTGCTATGAGGGAAAGAATGAGGTGTATTTCGCGCGTATTTCCAGTGGTGCACTGTACGATGCATGGGGCAATCCTGTGGATGCATGGGCGACCCCGGTAGGCGAATTCCCGATCTGGCGGAAGGCGATCTCCTTGCCATTAAGCGGTGGAAGTGCATCAGCAGGCTGGAGTCTGCCGGCTGTTGGGTGGGTCAGTTTATTCGTTGGCTCCGGTGTGGCAATCCATTCCACCTATTGGCACAACAATTATGGTGAACCCTCCTCACGAGGATGCGTCAACGCCAGCCCGGAGGATGCAAAATGGATCTTTCGCTGGTCTCAACCACTTGTATCTTACGACCCTGGGGATGTTACCGTGGAGATGCCAGGTGGAACCCGGGTGAGCGTTGAAAAGAAAGAGTTTTAGCCTATAGCATGAAGGGATAAGTAGGAGCGTTCATGCTGAATTAATTTGACTCGGTAATCTGAGATTACTTCCAGGCATCTTCATAATCTGTTACATATTGCCTGAATGTGATCGGGCTAATCCCAGTTAATCGCTCGACTTCATCTGTGATCGGTTCCGCCATTCCGAAACGTGTGGATGTGTACAAACCCGTCATCACCAGGGCAAACATGAAAGGCGTACCCCTGCGTATCGTCTCGATCAGGAAATAAAGCGGGTTCGGGTTGCGGTAGGTGATTCTTCGTCCCAATACCTCGCTCATGATCCTGGCTGCTTCCCAATAATCCAAGCGTTCACTGCCAGTCAGGTCGTAGTTCCTGCCGGCATGTCCATCCTCCAGCAAAGCCACCGCCGCCACCGCCCCGATGTCGCGCGCATCGACAAAGGCGGTTTTTGCCTTTCCCACCGGCACAAAAATCTCATTTCTTTCCTTGATCTCACGGCGATGGGTGGTATTCAGATTCTGCATAAAGAAACTACAGCGTAAAAAGGTTGTTTGCATGTTGATTGCCTTCAAATAGGTCTCCACCTTGTAGTGGGGGACATATTTTGTGTTCTCGATCCCGATCAGGGAGAGAAACACGGCATGGGTTACACCCGCGCGTTTGGCGGCATCCATCGAAGGAGCCATATCCCGCTGGATGTTCGTGATATGCGGTGGACGCATGTAGAACATCTTCTGTACGCCCTTGAATGTTGCCTCGTAGGTGGTTGGGTCGGTAAAGTCAAAGCGAACCGCCTCGACTGAATCGCCAAGGCGCTCCCTGAGTTTGTTCACATCCATATCCGCCGCGCGCACATTCCCACCTCTGGCGAGTATTTGCCGTACGACTTCCGTGCCGACATTGCCCAGCGCGCCGATTACCAATATGGGGGCTGACATTCATTTGCTCCTGGCTTGACTGTATATAGACCAGTCGTTATAATAATCCAGCAGTCGTCTTTTGGAAAGATGACAAAAGACATCTTTTGGACGGAGATAGACATGAGCAATGCCCGCGAACAAATCCTGCAAACCACCTGCGCCCTGCTGGAAAAACAGGGCTATCACGGCACCGGATTGAACGAGATCATCAAGGAAAGCGGTTCCCCCAAAGGCTCGTTGTACTATTATTTTCCAGAGGGCAAGGAACAGATCACGGCAGAGGCGGTGCTTCAATCTGGAAACCAAACTGCCGAACGGATTCGCCAGGGATTAACAGAAAGTTCCAACGCCGCCAAGGCAGTTTCTGACTTCATTCTGAATATTGCGGAACATGTCGAACGATCTGGTTTTGCGGCGGGCAGTCCGTTGACGGCTGTGGCGATGGAGACTGCGACCACCTCGCCGCGGATTAATGCAGCCTGCCACGAAGCGTATCAAATGTTGAAATCCGCCTTCCATGACAAGTTAATTGAATGTGGGTATTCGAAAACAAAGGCTGATGAACTGGCGACTTTCATTGTTTCTGCCATCGAAGGCGGGATCATCCTGAGTCGCACATCGCATACTACCGACCCGCTGCGCCTGGTGGCAAAACAGTTGAAGGTCCTATTGGCTTTGTAGTTAAGGATAATTTCAAAAAGGAACTCAAAGGAGTGTATATGAAGATCGTAGTATTTGGTGCATCGCGTGGGGTTGGCTTGGAAGTGGTCAAGCAGGCTTTGGAAGCAGGTCACTTGGTGACTGCGTTCGTGCGATCCCCGGAAAAATTTACTGTCACCCATACCAACCTAACCGTCGTCAAGGGCGACTCGATGGACGCCGAAGCTGTCGAGAAGGCGATTGCCGGGCAGGATGCCGTCATCAGCGCCCTGGGACCGACCCGTCCACCCGTTCCCCACATGATGGAGATTTCGGCAAAAAACATAGTAGCCGGGATGAAGAAGCATGGTGTGCGCCGGCTGGTATCCACGACTGGTGCTGGAGTGCGCCAGCCGGAAGATCAACCCAAATTTATTGATCACCTCATCGGATTTCTGCTCAATCTATTGGCAAAAGATGTGGTGCTGGACTCTGCCGCAAATGTGAAGGTGATTCGGGAGTCTGATTTGAATTGGACGGTAGTGAGGTTCCCGCGCCTGGTGGATGGCGAACATAAAGGCAGATATCAGATTGGGTATGTAAGCAAGAGTTCGGGTACGCAACTTTCCCGCGCAGATGGTGCGGACTTTGTATTGAAGGAACTGACCGAAATGAAATGGTTGAAGAAATTACCAGTGACGAGTTATTGACTTAAATTGGTCGGATTTGACTTATCCTAGTTGAAAAGAATAGCGCCTAATGACAAGGCGCTGTTCTTTTTTTATCCAATTCTAAGTCCATAATTAGGCAAAACCGGGCTTGTGGTCACCATATACGGTTCCTTTATGACAACATAGTGAATACTAAATTGGGTAACCAAACCTGTCCTACTATTTCTAAGACAGCTATCACTGCTTGGTTTAAAACGACTTCCTTGCCGACAGGGTAGCAACACCTAGGCATCAAACTTATTAAAATTGGACCGTTGAAGCCAATACTGCGATTTTCCGCCTCACAACCGCAATCTGATCTGTCCGGCGGGGTACATATCTGGTATACGGGTATAAGTTTCGACCCGCCTGGAATATGCCGCAAGATTAAGCGTTCCTGATTCCATCCGCTGCACGAGGATAAATTGCAAGGTTCATTCCGTCAAAATTGCTGCCCCCAAATCATTGACACATTTCACATCAGTAGTAGAATAGCGCCCAATATGTTCAGCCTGTTTGCATTGCCTCGCTCCCGTCGTCCCAAGCCTGCTTCTCTTCGAGAAGGTCGGGCATTTTTGGTTTGGATGACGGAACGGTGAACGCAAGCGCGCGCTGATACGCACATACAGGTCAACCCAAACAGCCCTCCTTCTCGGAGGGCTGTTTTTATTTTTTCTGCTTGGGCAGTCTCTAAAGTTTTTTCCTGACAACAAAGGAAACCTCCAGGATCTCAGGCAGAACTACAAGGAGTAATCATGAATCCAAAACCGAAACCGCAAGTGAAGAAAGTGGTCCTCGCCTATTCCGGCGGATTGGACACCTCCGTCATCGTGCCGTGGCTCAAAGAAAACTACGGCTGCGAAGTGGTCTGCTTTTGCGCGGACGTGGGGCAGGGCGATGAAGACCTGGCGGGGCTGGAGCAAAAAGCCCTGCGGAGCGGCGCCAGCCAGTTTGTTCTGCACGACATGAAAGAGGAATTCGTCACCGAGTATCTCTTCCCTCTGCTCAGGATGGGGGCGGTTTATGAACACAAGTATTTATTGGGAACTTCCGCTGCGCGCCCCTTAATTGCCAAACACCTCGTGGAGGTGGCTCACCAGGTCGGCGCGGATGCGGTGGCGCACGGCGCGACCGGCAAAGGCAACGACCAGGTTCGTTTTGAACTTACCGTCATGGCGCTCGACCCGCGCCTGAAGATTATCGCTCCGTGGCGGGAGTGGGAAATCCGCTCGCGCGAAGACGCGCTTGCCTACGCCGCTCAACACAACATCCCCGTCACCGCGACCATCAAATCCATTTACAGCCGCGATTCGAATCTCTGGCATCTTTCGCATGAAGGCGGCTTGCTCGAAGACCCGTGGAACGAACCCGAAGAGAGCATGTACCAAATTTCCACCTCGCCTGAAAACGCGCCCGACGAACCCGAATACGTCGAAATCGAATTCGAATGCGGCAATCCGGTGGCGGTCAACGGAGAAAAACTTTCGCCCGTGAAAATCATTGAAACGCTCAACGCCATCGGCGGCGCGCACGGCATTGGGCGCGTGGACCTGGTCGAGAACCGCCTGGTGGGCATGAAATCGCGCGGCGTCTATGAGACGCCCGGCGGCGCCATTCTGTTCTTCGCGCACCGCGAACTCGAATCCCTCGTCCTCGACCGCGAGACCATGCACTTCAAAGAAATGGCGGCGGTCAAATACGCCGAACTAACCTACTATGGCTTATGGTTCACTCCCCTGCGCGAAGCGCTCGACGCCTTTGTCAACGCCACGCAGGGTCCCGTCACCGGCACGGTGCGCCTCAAACTCTACAAGGGCAACATCATCTCCGCCGGACGCAAATCGCCCTTCAGCCTCTACCGCGAAGACTTCGCCACCTTTGGTCAGGAAGACGTTTACGACCAGAGCCATGCCGAGGGTTTCATCCGCCTCTTCGGGCTCAGCCTGAAAGTGCGCGCGCTGAACGGACTGCCTGTTTCGGGTCTCGACATGCCGAAGCCCGATTACAGCAGATTTAAGAGAGATTAGATGTATACAAGTACACACGTAAACAAGTAAACGGGTGTACCTGTGTACCTGCGTACTTGTGTACTTCTTTTCCTGGAGGCACTATGACCCTATGGGGCAGCCGATTTACGCAATCCTTAGACTCCCGCGCCTGGACGCTGAACGCCTCCCTGCCTGTTGACCGGCGGATGGCGCTTCAGGATGTGGAAGGGAGCCGCGCCTGGGCAGACGCGCTGCACCGCGCCGGCATTCTCTCGGATGAAGAACACGCTTCCATCTCCCTCGGGCTGGATACCATTCGAAAAGAATTCGCTTCGGGTGAGTTTATCTTCCAACCTTCCGACGAAGACATTCACACTGCCGTGGAAAGACGACTGAACGAACTCATCGGGAGCGCCGCCGGCAAACTCCACACAGGGCGCAGCCGCAACGACCAAGTGGCGACCGATTTCAGGTTGTGGATGCTACAAACCATCCCCGAATTGGACGCAGCCGTCGCCAATCTCCAATCTGCCCTTGTGGAGCGGGCTGAAGAGGCAGGCGAGACGTTGATGCCCGGCTACACTCACTTGCAGCGCGCTCAACCCGTCCCGCTGGCGCATTGGTGGTTGAGTCACTATTGGTCGCTGCAGCGCGACCGTGCCCGGCTGAAAGATTTGACCGTCCGCGTCTCTGTCTTGCCGCTGGGTTCCGGCGCGCTGGCTGGCACGCCCTTCAACATAGACCGCCTCGCGCTGGCTGAGTCGCTGGGTTTTGCGCAAGTTTCGCAAAACAGCATGGACGCGGTCTCTGACCGGGATTTCGCCGCCGAATATCTGTTTTGCGCGGCAATGCTTGGAATCCATTTGAGCAAACTTGCCGAGCAAGTCGTTTTGTACACCAGCGCCGAATTCGGGTTCTTTGAACTCTCGGACGCCTTTTCAACGGGTTCGAGCCTGATGCCGCAAAAGAAGAATGCGGATGTCTTCGAACTGACGCGCGGCAAGGCGGGAACGCTGCTCGGTCTGCTGACGGGATTGCTGGCAACGCTCAAAGGTTTGCCCTCCGCCTACGACAAGGATTTGCAGGAGGACAAAGCGCCCGTCTTTCAGGCAACGGATACGCTGCTGGCGATTCTGCCCGTCATCGCGGAGGCGCTGCGAACCCTCACGAGCAAGCCTGAACGAATGCGCGCCGCGATTGACTCGACGATGATGGCGACCGATTTGGCGGATTATCTCGTCCGCAAAGGCGTGCCGTTTCGGGAGGCTCATGCAATAGCGGGCAAGGCGGTGCGGCTGGCGGAGGAGAAACAGGTCAAATTGGAGGAACTGCCTCTCGAAGCGTATCAGGCTCTCGGCGGCGCCCTCCCGAAAGAACATCGGGACAATGTGAGCGAGTCGAAGGGTCCGTTTGAAGCGGATGTGTACGAGGTCTTCGATCCGCTGCGCTCTGTCGAACGAAGAAACGCGATTGGCGGCGCGAGTCTCCAATCCGTCAAAAATCAAATTCAAAATATCAAAGGAGTATAAACAATGTCAACCATCTCTTGCCCTGAATGTGCCGCGGAAATCACGCTCGCTGCGGGGACCGAAGTCGGCGAGATTATCGTCTGCCCCGATTGCGGCGTGGATTTGGAAATCGTCGCGCTCGAGCCTGCCGCCGCGCAGTTGGCGCCGATGGAACAGGAAGATTGGGGGGAATAGGAAATGCAGAATTCAAAATGGTGAATGCAGAATGCGTCACTCATCATTCTGCGTTCACCATTTCTTTGGAGTTGCTATGCAGCGAAGACTCAAAATTGGCGTCCTTTACTCCCGTGTGCGCGTGGAGGAGAAATGGATTTTCGGCGCGCTGGAGAAGCGCGGAATGGATTATGAACGTCTCGATGACCGCGCGGTGCATTTCGATTTGGAGGATCCCGCGCCGTGGAGGCAGTATGACGTGGTCTTGGAGCGCAGCATCAGTTATTACAACGGTTTGTATGCGCTGCGGCTGCTGAACGCCTTCGGCGTGCCGACGGTCAATACCGCGTCGGTGGCGGAGATTTGCGGCGACAAGTTGATGACGAGCGCGGCACTGGCGCGCGAGGGCGTGCCTCAGCCGCGCAATGCCGCCGCCTTCAGCGTCGAGGCGGCATTGGAGGCGATTGAAACGTTCGGCTATCCGGTGGTGCTAAAGCCGGTGGTCGGCTCGTGGGGGCGGCTGCTGGCAAAGGTCAATGACCGCGAGGCGGCGGAGGCAATCCTGGAGCACAAGTCCACGCTGGGGTCGGCGCAGCATTCGATCTTCTATATTCAGGAATATATCGAGAAGCCGGGGCGCGACATCCGCGCGATTGTCATCGGCGAGCGCGTGGTGACGGCGATGTATCGCAAGTCGGAACATTGGATTACGAACACGGCGCGGGGCGGGAGCGGCGAGTTGTGTCCCATCACGCCTGAAATCGAGGAGATGTGTTTGCGCGCGGCAAAGGCGGTGGGCGGCGGCGTCCTCGGCGTGGATTTGGTCGAACATCCCGAAAGAGGGCTGATGGTCAATGAGATTAATCACACGATGGAGTTTCACACCATGCAGCCGCTGAGCGGAATTGATATTGCCGGGGAGATTGTGGAGTATACGGCGGGTGTGGCGAGGATGAAGGGGTAGACAGGTATACAAGTACACAGGTAGACAGGTAGACAGGTAGACAGGTACACAGGTAGACAGGTACACAGATAGACAGGCTGTGTACGTGTGTACGTGTTTACATGTGTACATGTACTTGCCTACGTAGCCACTGAACAGGAGCAATGATTGTCATGAAAACAACGGTATCCATCGTCGGCGGTTCGGGGTATGGGGGAGGAGAATTGTTGAGACTGCTGTTGGCGCATCCGCGCATGGAGGTGAAGCAGGCGACCTCGCGCTCGCATGTGGGCGAATATGTGTATCAGGTTCATCCGAATCTGCGAAAGCGGACTTCGCTGCGGTTTAGCGACCCGTCGCAACTTGAGCCTGTGGATGTGCTGTTCCTCGCCCAGCCGCACGGACAGGCGCAGCAGCACATTGAAGAGTATGCCCAACTCGCGCCGAAGATAATTGATTTATCGGCGGACTTCCGCTTGCGCGATGCGGCATTCTACGAAAAATGGTATGGCGCGAAACACGCCGCGCCGCAGTGGCTGGGAAAATTCGTGTACGGTCTGCCCGAACTGCATCGCGCCGAACTGGCGGCGGCAAAGTATGTCAGCGGGGTGGGATGCAACGCCACGGCAGGTAATCTCGCCCTGCTGCCGCTGGTCAAGGCGCAGTTGCTGGATTTGTCTGCGTCGATATTGATTGAAATCAAGGTCGGTTCATCGGAGGCGGGGGCGGAAGGAAATGCAGGTTCGCTCCACGCCGAACGCGCCAATGTCATTCGCACGTTTTCCGCCTTTGGTCATCGCCACACGGCGGAGGTCATTCAGGAGATGGGCGTGACGGAGGTCTCGCTGACCATGACCGCCGTGGACCTGGTGCGCGGGGCGCTGGCAACCGCTCATGCCAAAGTGAAGCCCGGCGTGACGACCAAAGATTTGTGGAAGGCGTATCGCGCCGCGGCAAATGAAAATCCGTTTGTGCGCGTGGTGAAGGAACAACGCGGAATTTACCGAGCGCCCGACCCAAAGATTCTGGCTGGTTCGAACTACGCCGATTTGGGATTTGAACTGGACGAAAGCAACGGGCATGTCGTTTCCATCTGCGCCATTGACAATCTGATGAAAGGCGCGGCAGGCTCGGCGGTGCAATGCCTGAACCTGATGATGGGCTGGGAGGAGACGCTGGGGTTGGAGTTTATGGGATTGCATCCCATTTAATGCAGAAGGCGGAATGCAGAATGCAGAAGGCAGGCTCCATCATTTTCTGTTCCGCTTTGCTGTTTTTACCGATGCTACAAAGATGGCAATCAACTCCTCCGTTTCCTTTTGCAGGTCTCCTAACTTTTCTGGTTTTATCACGCCGCCTTCAATGAGTAATTCCAGCCAATACCCGGTCTCGTCCAATTCCTGTAGACTCCCTTCCATTTTGCTGATGAAGTCGGCTGGAGATTTGGCGCGGCAAGCCTCACGATATTGGGCGCCCACCGATGTCCCGCTGCGCAGGACCTGTTTTCCAATCACTTGTGCTTCGCCGCTTCTGGGCAAACGTTGGTATAGCCTGATGATGCGCAGCGCAAACTGTTTGGTTCGAAGGCGTAAGTCAGATGATGGTTGGTCGGTCACGGGAATGTCCTCTTGAATGTAGGAATTGGAATACGCAATGACAAATTTTATCTTCAAAATTCCGCACTCATCATTTTGCATTCATCATTCTGCATTCATCATTCACCTGGAGGCTTTACGATGCAATCAATCACCGTAGCCAAACTCGGCGGGACGGAGGGGGTGGATTTTTCAGCCATTTGCGCTGACGCCGCAGCGTTGTGGAAGCAAGGCGCAAGGCTGGTCTTGGTGCATGGCGGTTCGGCGGAAGCCAACGCGCTGGGCGAAGCGCTGGGCGCGCCGCCGAAGATGATTACCTCGCCTTCGGGGTACACCTCCCGCTACACCGACCGCAGGACGCTGGAAATCTTTTTGATGGCAGTGAACGGCAAGGTCAACTCGCTGTTGACGGAGCAATTGCACATGCTGGGAGTCAACGCTTTCGGGTTGTGCGGATTGGACGGCAAACTCATCCAAGCCGCGCGCAAGGATTCGATTCAAAGCGTTGAAAACGGAAAGCGCAAAATCATCCGCGACGATTACACAGGGAAGATAGAAAGAGTAAACAGCAAATTGTTATTGGCGCTTTTAGAAATGGGCTGTCTGCCCGTCATTGCGCCGGTGGCGGTGAGCGAAAAGGGCGAGGCGCTCAACGTGGACGCCGACCGCGCCGCAGCCATGGTCGCCTCGGCGCTCAAGGCGGAGACGCTCATTCTCTTAACGGCGGCGCCCGGGCTGATGAAAAATTTTCCAGACGAGTCCACGCTCATTCGGCATCTGCCGCAGAGTCAACTGTCGGCGGCGGGCGAAGCGGCGCAGGGACGCATGAAGAAGAAAGTGTTGGGAGCGGAAGAGGCGCTCAGGGGCGGAGTCAGGCGCGTCGTCATCGCGGATGGACGGATTCAAAATCCAATTTCAAATGCCTTATCAGGAAACGGAACGGTCATTCAATGAACGCACAACAAATCATCGAAATTGAAAACGCGCACGGAGCGGGAACGTATGCCAAGCAGCCGCTGGTCATCGTGCGCGGACAGGGCGCGTCGTTGTTCGACGCCGACGGCGTGGAATATTTGGATTGCTCGTCGGGACATGGCGTTGCCAATCTCGGTCACGCCCACCCGAAAGTTGCCGAAGCCATCTTCAGGCAGGCTTCCACGCTGATCACGCTTTTTGAGACGTTCCCGAACGACCAGCGCGCCGCGTTGATGCAAAAGATGACGGCGCTGGTGGACGGCTTGGATCGAGTCTTCCTGTGCAATTCGGGGACGGAGGCGGTGGAGGCGGCGTTGAAATTCGCCCGCCTCTCCACCGGACGCCGGAACGTGGTCGCCGCCATGCGAGCCTTTCACGGGCGGACGTTTGGTTCGCTCTCGGCGACATTCAACAAAAAGTATCGGGAGGGGTTCGAGCCGCTTGTCCCCGGCTTCAGCCATGTGCCGTTTAATAACATCGAGGCGCTGGAGAAAGCGGTGAACGAAGAAACCGCCGCGCTGATTTTGGAAGCGGTGCAGGGCGAAGGCGGCGTGCATCCCGCCCGCGCCGAGTACCTTCAAGCGGCGCGGCAGATTTGCGACGAGCGCGGCGCGCTGCTCATCGTGGACGAAGTGCAAAGCGGTTTTGGGCGGACGGGCAGGATGTTCGCCATTCAGCATTTTGGCGTCACGCCCGATTTGTTGTGCTGCGCCAAGTCGTTGGCGGGCGGCGTGCCGATAGGCGCCGTCCTGCTCGGAAAAAGCGTGCAGAACCTGACGCCGGGCGCGCACGCTTCGACCTTTGGCGGGAATCCGCTTTCGTGCGCGGCGGCGGTCGCGGCGCTAACCGTGATGGAAGAAGAAGACCTGCCCGGACAGGCGGCGGCGAAGGGCAAGTATCTGATGGAAAAACTGCGCGCCATTGAATCGCCGCACATCCGTGAAGTGCGCGGCATGGGCTTGATGATTGGAATTGAAATGAAGCAGAAAGTCACGCCATATCTCAAAGCGCTGCAAGAGAAGCGGATTCTGGCGTTGAACGCCGGCATGACGGTCATCCGTCTTCTTCCGCCATTGGTCATCACGTATGAGCAGATTGACTACTTGGCGGAAGCGCTGGCGGAAGTGTTGGCGATGGAGATGCAGAATGATGGAAATGCAGAATGATGAATGGTGAATGGTGAATGGTGAATGGTAAATGGTAAATGGTAAATAGTGAATGGTAATTGGTGAATGGTGAATGATGGATGCAGAGAACTTTGAAACGTTGATTGGTTTGGTCTCACAATACAGTCCTTCGGGGCAGGAACGCCAGGCGGTGGAGTGGCTGGTCGCGCGGATGAAGTCGCTCGGTTATGACAACGCGTTTGTGGATGAGGCAGGCAACGCCGTCGGCGTGATGGGACGGGGAGCGAAGCAGGTCGTATTGCTGGGTCATATTGATACGGTGCCGGGGGAAATCAAAGTCGCCCTCACCCCTATCCCCTCTCCCACAGGGAGAGGGGAAATCCTCTACGGGCGCGGGGCGGTGGACGCCAAAGGTCCGCTGGCATGTTTTGTGGATGCCGTGGCGCAGGTCGGCGCGGTGGAGGGATGGCAGTTTGTGGTCATTGGCGCGGTGGAGGAGGAACGCAACTCAGAGGGCGCCCGCTTTGCGGCGGGACAATATCAGCCTGATTTTGCCGTCATCGGCGAACCCAATCAATGGGAGCGCGTCGCTTTGGGATACAAAGGCAGCGCCTGGAGCAGCGTTACCGTCAAACGCGGGCAGACTCACACCGCCAGCGGCGAGCAGACCGCGGCGGAAGCGGCTATCGAAGCGTGGCTGAAAATCAAAACATACGTGGATTCATTCAACATGGATAAGCGCAGGGTCTTCGACAAATTACTGCTCACGTTGCGCGGCATGGAATCCGGACAAGACGGCTTCGAGCAGTGGGCGCGGCTGAACGTGGGAGTCCGTTTGCCGCTGGAGGTTTCGCCAAGCGAGTGGTATTCCAAATTGGAAGAGACCCTAAAAGTCTTAGAGACCTTTAGGGTCTTCGTCGAGCCAGCGGGATTCGCCGTCCCTGCGTGGGAGGGCGGGAAAAACAATCCGCTGGTGCGCGCTTTCTTGAGCGGAATCCGCTCACAGGGCGGAGAGCCGCGTTTTGTCTATAAAACGGGCACCGCCGACGTGAACATCGTCGCGCCGGTTTGGAAGTGTCCTGCCGTGGTGTATGGTCCGGGGGATTCAAATTTGGACCACACGCCAAACGAGCATATTGAGTTGAAAGAATACGCCAGCGCAGTGCAGGTTTTGCGGAAGACGCTGAAGAATCTGACCGGTTGAGGGTGCGTCTTCGCCTCCGCTCCACCTGCCGCTGTGGATATGCCTACTTCATCAGTGGTTCTGCAGGCGGACAAACCTCCTGCGCCGCCGCCGCCATCGCTGGCGCGGACGCGGCTTGCGAATACCATTTCTTTTGCAGCCAGAACGCCACGTTGACCAAGCCAATCATGACCGGCACTTCCACCAACGGACCAATCACCGCCGCAAATGCCGCCCCACTGCCGATTCCAAAGACCGCCACCGCCACCGCGATTGCCAGTTCAAAGTTATTGCTGGCGGCAGTGAACGAGAGTGTGGTCGTCTTCGAGTAGTCCGCGCCGAGGCGGTGCCCCATAAAGAACGAGACGAGGAACATCAGCACGAAATAGAACAGGAGCGGGATGGCAATCCGCACCACGTCCAGCGGGATTTGCACAATCAGATTGCCCTTGAGCGAGAACATGACCACAATCGTGAACAGCAGGGCAATCAATGTCAATGGGCTGACCTTGGGGACAAAGTTTTTGTAATACCACTCCTTGCCCTTGGCACGCACCAAAATCAGACGGGTGAAAAAGCCAGCCAGAAACGGAATCCCCAAATAGATGAAGACGCTTTTGGCGATCTCACTGATGGTGATGTCCACCACTGCTCCGCTTAGACCAAACAACGGCGGAAGTTTGGTAATGAAAACCCAGGCGTACACGCTGTAGAACAGCACCTGAAAGACGCTGTTGAACGCCACCAGCCCTGCGGCATATTCCGTGTCGCCATGCGCCAGTTCGTTCCAGACGATGACCATCGCGATACAGCGCGCCAGACCAATCATAATCAAGCCAGCCGCATATTCCGGATAGCCGCGCAGAAAGACAATCGCGAGCGCAAACATCAGCGCGGGACCAATGACCCAGTTCTGGATGAGCGATAGCGTCAACACTTTCTTGTTGCGGAAGACATCTCCCAACTCTTCATATTTGACTTTGGTGAAGGGCGGGTACATCATCAGGATCAAGCCAATGGCGATGGGAATGTTGGTCGTGCCAATCGAGACGGCGGCGTTGAAGGCTTGGACGCCTTCGGGGAAGAGAAATCCAATCAGCACGCCCAGCGCCATGGCGAGGAAAATCCACAACGTCAGGTAGCGGTCAAGGAAGGACAGTTGCTTGCTCAGGCTTTGCGCCGGCGCTTTGGTTACTGCAACTTCAGACATGAAAAGCCTCCAAAGGTAGAATGTAGGGCAAGTCTCTGACTTGCCGCGCAAATCAGAGATTCGCCCCACGCAGCAATGGAATAATCACTTTTTCTATCTCATCGCGCACTTTGCGGAAATCGGCGATGTCATTGGTCAGCGCGGGATCGGGAAAACTGTGATGGACGCGCTTGCCCTTCCCCAGCCAGACGGGACATTCCTCCGCCGCCGAGTCGCAGACGGTGACGACGAGATCGAAGTCCACGTCCCGAAACTCATCCGCCCGCTTCGAGCGACCCTCGTGCTGGATGCCGATTTCTCGGAGCGCTTCCAACGCCTTTGGGTGGACATAGCCCGCAGGCTTCGTCCCCGCGCTGACGGCTTCCCATTCATCGCCCAAGCGCGCGTTGACAATCGCCTCCGCCATTTGCGAGCGGCAGGAATTACCGGTGCATAAAAATAAAACTTTGCGCTTCATGATTCTCCAATGGTCGGTTTGCTCCAGGTAAAGATTGTGTAGCGCGACACATCGTCCCCGAAGGGGATGCATGTCGCCTTGCAAGCGGCGAGATAAATCTCGCGCTACGGGCAGATCAAACTTTGCGGTCCACAGTTGGGGCGTCGCGGCTGGATACGGTTCGGGTCGAAGAACGCGCCGAATGCGGCGTTGAGTTCGTCCAACGCGGCGCGGTTGACCGAGTAGTACACCCAGCGCGAATCCACGGCGTCGCGTTCCACATCCACCAAGCCGACGGCGCGTAACTTGCTCAGGTGATGCGAGATGAGATTGGGCGGCATTTGCAGAGAGTCTCCCAGTTCGCAGTTGCACTGCACGCCTTCCATCAACAGGTTGAAAATAAGCAGACGCTTCGGCTCGGCGAGGACTTTGAGCCGCTCCGTCAACAGTTCAAGGTTGACGGGGACAGATTTGCTTCCATTTGGAATATAGTTCAACATACGTTGAATTATATTACTACTCATGCCATTGTCAATGAATGGCGCAACTCAGGACATGAACTCCGACATTCTGGAACTGAATGAATAAAACGCTGCCGCGTCAGCCTGCCTGCAGGTTTACGCCTCCTGCATGGCGGCGCTTGCAAGCCAGGTGGTGACTTCGGCGGGGGTGGGAATGCGTCCCGCGCAGACAAGTTTTTCGTTGATGACCAACCCAGGGGTAGATAGGATGTGGTATGCCATGATGTCTTTGTAATCGGTGACTTTAACAATCTCTGCCTGAAAGCCCATTTCCTCAACGACTTTGCGGGCAATCTGCTCCACACGTTTACAGTTGGCGCAGCCAGAGCCGAGAATTTTGATAGTAAGCATGAGAGTCTCCTTGGGGTTGAAAAGTTGAAGGTTACATGACCAGATTGAACAGGTAGCCAGTGAGAATGATGGCAGCTGCCACTGTGCCGATGAAAATCGCAATCAACTGCAGCTTGAGCACGCGGCGCAGGATGACCATCTCAGGCAGGCTGAGACCGACCACCGACATCATAAAAGCGAGAACCGTACCGAGCGACGCGCCCTTTTCCATCAACGCGCTGACGATGGGGATGATGCCTGCCGCATTCGAGTAAAGCGGCACACCCAAGATGACCGCCGCGGGAACGCTCCACCACGCCTGCTTGCCGAGGATGCCTGCCAGCGCGCTTTCGGGAACGTAGCCGTGAATCCCCGCGCCGATGGCAATGCCGACGATCACATATAGCCAGACCTTGCCGACGATCTCTTTTGTGCTTTGCCATGCGATCTGGAAACGTTGTGTCCAGGAGGGCTGTTCGGGCAGGTTTGCGCCTTTGCCAACCTTGATTTGCCAGACGAAATCTTCCACGTAGCGTTCCAGTTTCAGCCTGCCGATGATGACGCCCGCCACGATGGCGATGCTCAAGCCAGAGAGAAGATACAGTCCGGCGATTTTCCAGCCGAACAGACCGAACAACATCACCAGCGCCACTTCATTGACCACCGGTGCGGAAATCAGAAACGAGAAGGTCACGCCCAACGGAATGCCCGATTCGACAAAACCGATAAAGAGCGGCACAGCCGAACATGAACAGAACGGCGTGATGATGCCAAGCGAAGCCGCCAATACGTTGCCCACACCTTCGCGCTTTCCGCCCAGCCAAGCGCGGGTTTGTTCTGCGCTGAAAAAGGAACGCAGCGTTGTGATGAGAAAAATTATGCCGCCCAAGAGCAGGATGATTTTCGGCACATCGTAGAAAAAGAAAGCCAGCGATTCGCCCAAGCGCGAGCCGCGCGGCAGGGCAAGTAAGTCATAAGCAATCCAATTCGCAAAGGGCTGGATGACATTGTAGAGCGTGAACCAGATTACCGCGGCGAGCGTGACCAGCCCCCACGAGCGCAGGTCGGCATTGGAGAAGGGCGTTTTTTCCTGCTTGGTCAGTTCGGTTTGCATTCGTAAGATCTCCTTGAATTTGTACTGCGACATTTATGTCGCCTTTAGTTTGCGACTTGAAAGTCACATTACTTTTCATTCGTAAAATTGAATGTAGTTTGGCAAAAAAATTTCCTACACTTGAAGCAGCGAAACTTCATGCTCGCCCACACAATTGGGGCAGGTGCAGGCGTTGACCTTTGCTTGAATCGCCGCGGGGCGCTTGCCCGTGACCGTGCGCATGGCGTCCATCACGCCGAAGATTTCGGGGCGAATGACGCGATAAAAGATGTTCAGTCCCTCGCGGCGGACTTCCACCAGCCCTGCTTCTTTTAAGACCATCAACTGCTGGGAGATATATGCCTGACGGTAGCCGAAGGTCGCTTCCATGTGACAGACACATGCTTCGCCTCCCCGCAACAGGTCGAGGATGGCGAGGCGGACGGGATGCATGAGGACTTTGTACAGTTTGACTTCTTGTTCGTAGATGTCCATGTTTCACCTATATTCAAAATCTTGAATAAGTATACATCCGCGCGAAATTATGTCAAGCATGAGTTTTGTCATGATTCGCAGGAACAAGCGTCACTACGCTCGTCAGAATTTCCCCCACAGTCACAAAAAAACCATCGAACTTTTCCCGCTATGGAAAAAGCGGCTTCGGGTGGAAAATCAGGCTGGAATGTTTAGAAATCGTCCCAAAGGTTTTTCAATGCAATCGCGGCTGGAGCAGCGCAGCCTGCGGGACGGTTTTTCAAGCCTATTTCATGAAGGAGAAGCACTATGTCGAACGAACTGTTAGGCAAGTATGCTTCCGAGGTGTTCGCCGGGCTGGTCGCTCCGCTGGAGGGTGTGGAAGTCTCCGCCATTCCCGCCGACGACCCGCTGGCGAAAGAGGATGTTCTGGTGCGCATGAACCGCGAGTTGCAGCGCGCCCTGGAAAAGCCCGCCTCGGAACGGCGCTGGGTGATGGTGATTGACCTGCGCCGTTGTATCGGCTGTCACGCCTGCACGATTGCCTGCGTGGCGGAGAACAAACTTCCGCCGGGAGTGGTCTATCGCCCCGTGATGACGGAGGAAGTTGGCACGTATCCCAACGTGACGATGAAGTTCCTCCCGCGCCCGTGTATGCAGTGCGACCTGCCCCCCTGCACGGAAGTCTGCCCGGTGACCGCCACTTATAAGAACGAAGAAGGCATCGTGGTGGTGGATTACGAACAGTGTATCGGCTGCCGCGCCTGCATGGCGGCTTGTCCGTATGGGGCGCGCACCTTCGACTATGGCTATACCTACGCCGAGCAAGCGCCGACCTTTGACGGCGTCGTCATCGGCGGGGAAACAGCCGCGGGGTACGAGCACGCCAGCCAGGAGTATGGCGAAGCGTGGAAGCGCGAGGGGCACAGTAGTGAGTCACCCGTCGGCAACGTGCGCAAGTGTCACTTCTGCTTGCACCGCGTCAAGGACGGCATTCTGCCTGCCTGCGTCACCACCTGCATCGGGCGCGCCACCTACTTCGGCGACGCCAACGACCCCGACTCGCTGGTGGCGGAACTGATTAGCAAACCCAACGTGGTTCGGCTGAAGGAAGAACTCGGCACCGAACCGCGCGTGTATTACATCGTGTAGGAGGCGGAGATGTTGAAGAAACTTTCTTACGCGGTCGGCGCGCTTGCCCTGCTCTTCGGGCTGTGGGGCGTGTATATCCGCCTGTTCGAGGGCGAGCAAAGCGCGAATTATGGCTCCTACATTGGATGGGGATTGTGGGTAGCCATGTATCTGTTTTTGGCGGGTCTCGCGGCGGGAGCCTATATGCTTGCCGCCTTCGATTACCTGTTCAACGTGCCGCAGTTCAAAGGCACCGGCAAGACTATGCTCTGGGCGGCGCTCGTCACCCTGCCGGCGGGTCTCGCCTCCATCGGCATGGACCTCGGTCACATGGAGCGCATTTGGAAGGTCTATCTCCAACCGAATTTCACGTCCTTTTTGACGTGGATGGTTTGGGGCTACACCATCTTCCTGATTTTGATTGCAGTCTCGCTCTACTTTGCCTTCACCGCGCCTGAAAAGAAAGCGATGAAAGCCGTGATGTGGATCGGCTTCGTCGTCTCGATTTTGGTGGCGGGCGGCGTGGGCTTTTTGCTGGGCGGTAACGCGGCGCGTCTCTACTGGCACGTCGGTTTGCTCCCGGTGCAGTTCCCGGTCTTCGCCATCGCTTCGGGAGCGGGGCTCATGCTGCTCATCGTGGGCTGGTTCATGCCCAACATGGATGAAAAACAACGCGGCGACCTGCTCTGGCTGCTCGCCATCATTTCGATTGCGACCAGCGTCGCCAAACTGTACTTCCTGGTTGCCGATTACACCCAATCGCTCTACGGCGGCGTAACCGACAACCTGATCGCCGTCAACTACGTGCTGAACGGACCTTATGCCTTTATGTTCTGGGGCGTGCAAATCGTCATCGGTCTGCTCATCCCGGTCATCGTGCTGGCGCAGCCCAAACTGGCAAAGAACGGCACAATCGCCGGCTTGATGGGCGTGTTCCTGCTGATTGGCTACGCCGCCGCGCGCATCCTGATTGTGGTGCCTGGGCAGGTAGCGGAGATGATGCCCGGTCAGGCGGAGGCGTTCTACGGTCCGAAACTGACGCTCGATTACACCCCCAGCCTGATGGAATGGTCGGTCACCTCTGCCGTGATGGGCTTTGCTCTGCTCGGCATTCTGATCGGCATGGATTACCTGCTTGCATACTTCAGCCGCCTGACGGCGCGCTCTACGGAGGTGAAGAAATGACCACCAAACAAGACAAATCCCTTACGCGGCGCGACTTTCTGAAAATTTCAGGCGTTACTGGCGCAGCCGCTGCGTTTTTTGGCAGCCTTCCCGCCGCGCAAAAAGTCATCGCCCGAACCATGCAGGAGAGCGCGGGCAACTTCGAAGCCAAGCCCGAAAATCAACTCTACACCGTTTGTCTGCAATGCAACACGGGCTGCGGCATCAAGGTCAAAATCCTGGAAGGACTCGCCGCGAAAATTGACGGCAATCCGTATTCCCCCTGGACGCTCTGGCCCCACCCCGCCTACGAAACTCCCATCAAAGACATGGCGACCATCGAAGGCGCCATCTGCCCGAAGGGACAGGCAGGCATTCAGACGGCGTATGATCCCTACCGCATCCTCAGCGTGCTGAAGCGTAAACCCGGCACCAAGCGCGGCGAAAACCAGTGGGTCACCATCCCCTTCGAGCAAGCCATCGAAGAAATCGTCGAAGGCGGCGACCTGTTCGGCGAAGGGCATGTGGACGGTCTGCGCGCCGTCCGCGCTCTGACCGATCCCGAACTAGCCAAGGAAATGGCTGCCGAAGTGACCAAGATTTGGGACGAGAAAGACCCGGACAAGAAGAAGGCGCTCGTCAAGGAATTCCAGACCAAGTTCAAAGACCATCTCGATGTGTTGATTGACCCCGAACATCCCGATTTCGGACCCAAGAACAATCAGTTCATGTTCGTATGGGGACGCATGAAGGGCGGGCGCGAAGACGTGGTGGACCGCTTCGTCAAAGAAGCCTACGGCTCCATCAACATGAACGGGCATACCACCGTCTGCCAGGGGTCGCTGTACTTCACCGGCAAGGCGATGAGCGCCAAGTGGAACGAGACCAAAGGTTCCTTCGACAGCGGCGACAAGTTCTACTGGCAGGTGGATACCGCCAACAGCGAATTTGTCATCTACGTCGGCGTGAACCTGTTCGACGCCAACTACGGTCCCCCGCAGCGCGTTCCCAAAGCCACCGACGCCTACGTCAACGGGCGCAAATTCGCGGTGGTTGACCCGCGCCTCTCGAAACTCGCCGCCCGCGCCTGGAAGTGGGTTCCCATCAAACCCGGCGGCGATTCCGCTTTTGCGCTCGGCATGATTCGCTGGATGCTCGAAAACGAGAAGTACAACGCGGCGTATCTGGCGATTGCCAACGTCGCGGCGCAGACCGCGGCAGGCGAACCGAACTACACCAACGCCTCCTGGCTGGTCAAAATCAAAGACGGCGTACCCGGCAAACACCTGCGCGCCAGCGAGTTGGGCTTGCTCACCAAGCAAACCGTTCAGAAAGACGGCAAGGATGTGGATGTGTACGTGGATGCGAACGGCGTGGAGTTCCCCGGCGATACCCCGGTGGCGCTCGTCGGCGGCGTGCCGACTCCCATCAACGTCCTGAACAAAGAAGCGGCGCCCGTCGTCGGCGACCTGCTCTTCAGCGGCAAAGTCGGCGATTTCGAAGTCAAGACCGGGCTGCAAATCCTGCTCGAATCGGCGCAAGAGCACACCATTGCCGAGTGGGCGGAACTCGCGGGCGTGAGCGAAAACGACATCCTCGAACTCGCCGCGGAATTCACCTCGCATGGGCGCAAAGCCGCTGTGGATATTCACCGCGGTCCCTCGCAGCACACCAACGGCTTCTACAATAACAATGCCTGGTACATCGTCAACCTGCTCATCGGCAACTTCGACTATGCCGGCGGATCCATCAAAGCCAGCACCTACGACCGCAAAGGCTCCAAGAAGGGTCAGCCCTTCCCGGTGACCAAGATGTTCGGCGAAGAAGAGATGCACGCCTTCGGTCTGGACATGCTGCGCACCAGGACCACCTACGAGAAGTCCACGCTCTTCGATGGGACGTATCCGACCCGCCGCCCGTGGTTCCCGATTGCCACCGATATCTATCAGGAAGACATCCCCTCCATCGGCGACGCTTACCCCTACCCCATCAAGATTTTGATGACCTACATGGCGGGGCTGCCCTACACCCTGCCCGGCGGACAGAAAGTCATTGAGATTCTCGCCGACACGAAGAAGATTCCGCTCTTCATCGCCAGCGACATCCTGATCGGCGAAACCAGCATGTACGCCGACTACCTCTTCCCCGACCTCTCGTTCCTCGAACGCTGGGAGTTTCACGGCTCGCATCCCTCCGTGCCGTGGAAGGTGGAAAACGTCCGCCAGCCCGTCATCAGCATCCCCGGCTGGCAGACCACCAAAGTCTGGGGCGAAGAAATTCCCTACTCGTGGGAAGCGCTGCTGCTGGCGATTGCCGAAAAACTGGAACTGCCCGGCTTCGGTCCGAACGGACTGGGCGAAGGCATTCCCTACATCCGCCCCGAAGACTTCTATCTGAAGCAGGTGGCAGACATCGCCTTTGGCGAAAAGGAAGACGGCTCCGATTCCGTCCCCGAAGCGGACGATGAAGAAGTGCGCATCTTTATGGAAGCGCGGCGGCATCTGCCCAAGAGCGTCTTCGACCCCGAAAAGTGGAAAGCCGCCGTCGGCAATGACGAAAGCCTGTGGCGCAAGGTCATCTACGTCCTCAACCGTGGCGGACGCTACCAGGCGTTCGAGAAAGCCTATAAAGGCGCGCAGGTGGCGAACAAATACGGGCGGCTCATCAACCTGTATCAGGAAAAGACCGCAACCCTCATCAACACGATGACGGGCAAACCGTTCGTGGGCTACACCAAGTACATCCCGGCGGGTCTTTCCACCACCGGCGAGGAAATTCCGCACGAGGGCTACGACCTGCAACTGATTACCTTCAAGCCCATGCCCATCGCCAAGTCGCGCGGCATCAGCAACTACTGGGCGCTGGCGGTCATGCCCGAAGGCTACCTGCTCATCAACAGCCGGGACGCCGCCAAACTGGGCATCCGCGACGGCGACAAGGTACGCATCTCGTCTGCCAGCAACCCCGAAGGCGCGTATGACCTGCAGAACGGGACAAAGCACCCGATTGAAGGCAAAGCCAAAGTGACCGAAGGCATCCGCCCCGGCGTGGTGGCGTTCCCCTTCAGTTTCGGTCACTGGTCCAGCGGCGCGCAGGACGTGGAAATTGACGGCAAACTCGTCAAAGGCGACGCCCGCCGTGCTGTGCCGCTGATGGCAAACGGCGCCATGCAACTCGACCCCGTGCTCGGCAACACCGGTCTCAGCGACCTGGCTGGCGGCTCGTCGGTGTTCTATGACAGCATGGTGAAGGTGGAGAAAGTGTAAAGCCGGTTGTCAGTGAACAGTAATCAGTAAACAGTGGTTAGAAGAAGACTTCCGAGGTCTTGGTGACTTCGGAAGTCTTTTGTTTGGGGGAAGCGGGTTTGGTTGTTGGAGTAAAATTAGCCCGATGAACCCTCAGGTCAAGTCCAAACAGCGCGTTGCCGATTATGGCGAAGTGTTCACCAGCGAGAAAATCGTCAACGATATGCTCGATTTGGTGAAGCAGGAAACCGAGCGGATTGACTCGCGCTTCCTGGAACCCGCCTGCGGCACGGGGAATTTTCTCATCGAAATTTTGCGCCGCAAGTTGAACGTGGTCGAAAAAAACTACCGCCGCAGTCAGTTGGAGTTTGAGCGCTATCTTGTGCTGGCGGTCTCTTCTATTTACGGAATTGATATTTTAGAAGATAACGTGCTGGAATGCCGCAAACGCCTGTTTGAACTGGCGGACGCGCGCTATACCGCCCTGTTTGGCGCGAAGACCAAAGACGCCTGCCGCGCGGCGATGCGTTATATCTTGAGCCGCAACATCGTTCACGGCGATGCGCTTTCATTGCAAACCGTTGGCGAACATCCGCAGCCGATTGTCTTTTCCGAATGGTCGCTGGTGAACGGCAGCCTGCTCAAACGGCGTGATTTTGCTTTTCACGAGATGGTGCAGCAGGCTTCCATGCGTGAATTACCCTTGTTTTCCGATTTGGGCGAGGAAGTCTTCATTCCAGAGCCGGTCAAGGAATACCCGCCGGTGCATTTTCTGGAGATTGGAGAAGAATAGCATGTCCAGGCGCATCGTTAAGAATCTCTACTACATCACGCACATCAACAACCTGCCGTCTTTGTTTGAGCATGGAATTCTTTCCCACCAGCAGGTGACGAAGCGCGGCGTCCCCTTCACGCCCGTCTATAACGCGGAGATTGTCGCTAACCGCGAAACCCGCCTGACTCCCGACAAAAAAAGCCTGTGGGAATATGCCAATCTGTATTTTCAGCCGCGCAACCCCATGCTTTACAAAGTGTTGAGCGAAACCGATAAAAAAGACGTGGTGATTTTGGGAATCAAGCAGCAGGTTTTAGACGTCAAGGGCGCGTTCATCGCTTTGGGCAACGCGGCGCACTCGCTCACAGCGCTGGTGGACGTAAAAACCGGGCTGAAAGCCATCAGCAGCGAGTATTGGAACATCCTCAACAGCGACTGGTGGAAGACCGAAGACGGCACCAAGCGCAAAATCATGGCGGAATGTCTCATCCCGAACAGCGTTCCGCCCGCCGCGATTCATTCCGTCTATGTCGCCAGCCAGGCTGTGGCGGAACGAATCCGCCCCCTGTTGAGCGGACTGCCGTTTCCCGTTGAAGTGGTTGTGGAACCGCATCTTTTCTTCCAGCCGCGCCGCCACGAGCGGATCACCGACAGGCTGTTTTGGGTAGACGGCGATATGTTCTTTTCGCAAATGCAAACCCTCACCGTCAGCGTCAATACGGTGGGCGTGATGGGCAAGGGACTGGCTTCGCGCGCCAAATATCAGTTCCCCGATATGTATGTGGTCTATCAGGACGTGTGCCGCGATAAACGGCTGGCGATGGGAAAGCCCTACCTGTACAAGCGCGAAGCCTCGCTGGACAGCGACCTTGCCGATGAGCCCTTCAGCCTGCCCAACCTGAACGCCAACAAATGGTTTTTGCTCTTCCCGACCAAAAATCACTGGAAGGAAGCCTCCGACCCCGCCGGAATTGAAAAAGGCTTACAGTGGCTGTTGGCAAACTATCAAACCGAAGGAATTCAATCGCTGGCTGTTCCCGCCCTGGGCTGCGGGCTAGGCGGTTTGGATTGGAAGGAGATGGGACCGCTGATGTGCCGTTATTTTTCCAAAATGGAGATTCAAGTCTCCATCTACCTGCCGCAGGAACAGAACATCCCGCCCGAATATTTGACCAGAGCCTTCTTGTTGGGAAAATAACCCATGCTGACCCCCAACTACAACCCCGACGTGCTCTCCTGCCTTGCCAACCTCTCCAGCGACGAAGTCTTCACCCCGCCCGCTCTCGCCAATCAAATGCTGGACTTGCTCCCGCTCGACCTGTGGCGCGACCCCAACGCAACCTTCCTTGACCCGTGCTGCAAATCGGGCGTCTTTTTGCGCGAGATTGCCCGCCGCCTGATGAGCGGGCTGGCAGAGCAAATCCCCGACCGGCAGGAGCGCGCCAATCACATCTTCACCCGTCAGATTTTTGGCATTGCCATCACTGAAATCACCGCTTTGCTGGCGCGGCGCAGCGTCTATTGCTCCAAAAAGGCAAACGGCAAATACTCCGTCTGTACCGCCTTTGATACCGCCGAAGGCAACATCATTTTCAACCGCCTGATTCATCAGTGGGAAGGCGAGCGCTGTAAGTTTTGCGGCGCGAGTTTGCACGAATACGACCGCGACGCAAGCCTGGAAAGTCACGCCTACCAGTTCATTCATACCGACGACCCGCAGGAGATTTTCAAGATGAAATTCGATGTCATCATCGGCAATCCGCCCTATCAGTTGAGCGATGGGGGGTTTGGTGTAAGTGCAAAGCCAATATTCCATTACTTTGTTCAGCAAGCAAAAAAATTGAATCCCACTTTTCTTTCAATGATTATCCCGGCACGATGGTATGCAGGCGGAAAAGGTTTGGATGAGTTTAGAAATGAGATGTTGAATGACCAAAGGATGAAAATTCTGGTTGACTACGAGTCAAGTAAGGACTGCTTTCAAGGTGTTAATATAGCAGGTGGAATTTGTTATTTCCTGTGGCAAAAAGATTATTCTGGCGATTGTGAAGTTGTAAATGCCAGTCAAATGACGGAAAATCGCCAAACCAGACCATTGAATCAGTTTCCAATTTTCATTCGCTCAAATAAAGCAATTTCTATTGTCAAGAAGGTTTTGGCAAACGCAAAAGACACTTGGGACAATCATAATTATCCAAGAAACCCTTTTGGTTTTTCCACAAAAGAAAGGGGCAAAAAACAACCATTTAGTGGGTGTGTTTCGTTATTGAGTAGTCAAGGTATTGGCTATGTTAGCCGAACTGATTGCGTCAAAAATTCTGAGTTGATTGATAAATACAAAATCATTATTGGTCGTCTCGTACCAAGTAATGGGGAATTGGATGTGAATCCAGCAGATGGATACCGTGTCATAACAAATACCCAGATTTTGAAGCCCAATCAAATTCACACCGAATCTTATTTGTTGATAGGCGCTTTTGATACATGGCAAGAAGCAAAGAATTTCGATGATTTTATAAAACTGAAATTTCCAAGATTCTTACTAAGACAGGCTATATCATCTGTAAATGTTACAAAGGAGTGTTTTAGGTTTGTTCCTTATGAAGATTTTAGAGAAAGTTGGACAGATGAAAAACTCTACAAAAAATATGGCTTGACTGAAGAAGAAATTGCATTCATTGAAACTACTATTCGTCCTATGCCCACTGACACCGGCGAGACGGCAGACGCCGAAGACCGTAACGGAGAGTTGGGCGATGAGTGAGTTCTTCCCGCCCCGCCCGGCTTGCCGTCCATCTGTCATTTCGAAGCCGCGGATTCCCCCTTCCCCTGTCATTTCGAGCCTGCGAAGCAGGCGAGAAATCCTGCCCCTCAACGTAAAGATTTCTCGCTTCGCTCGAAATGACAAGAAAAGCGCTTGAAATGACAAGAAAAAGCACTCGAAATGACAAGAAAAAACGCTCGAAATGACAACTGACCTGCTCTGGAAAATGTGACCAAGTAAAATGAGAGTCGAGCGCCCTAAAAAGGAGCCAAACTCTATGAACCGAAAAAAGCCCGAACAGATTGTCAAACTCTTGCGGAAAGCCGAGGAAGCATTGGCGCAAGGCAA
>JACRPQ010000007.1 GCA_016223135.1 Chloroflexota bacterium
AAACTTCTTGTGCGGCGTGATGCTGCCAGGCTTGGCTACCACCATCCCGCGTTCCACGTCCGTCCGCTCGATGCCGCGCAGCAGCAACCCGACGTTGTCGCCCGCCATCCCCTCATCCAGCTGTTTGTGGAACATTTCCACGCCCGTCACCACCGTGCTCATGCTCTTCTCGCGCAGACCCACGATTTCCGCCGGGTCGCCCACGCGGATGATGCCGCGGTCAATGCGTCCCGTCACCACCGTTCCGCGTCCCTTGATCGAGAACACGTCTTCCACGCTCATCATGAACGGCTTGTCAATTTCGCGCTTCGGCTCCGGTATGTACTCGTCAATCACACGCAGCAATTCGCGGATGCATTCATATTCCGGCGCGTTCGGGTCGGTGCTCGGGCTGTCCAACGCCGCCTTCGCCGAACCGCGCACAATTGGCGTCGTGTCGCCGGGGAAGCCGTACGAGTTCAGCAGCTCGCGCAGTTCCAATTCCACCAGTTCCAGCAGTTCCGGATCGTTCATCTGATCCACTTTGTTCAGAAACACCACGATGCTCGGCACTTCCACCTGGCGCGCCAGCAACACGTGCTCACGCGTCTGCGGCATCGGTCCATCCGGCGCCGCCACCACCAGGATCGCGCCGTCCACCTGCGCCGCACCGGTGATCATGTTCTTGATGTAGTCGCGGTGTCCAGGCATATCCACGTGCGCGTAGTGCCGCTTCGCCGTCTGGTATTCCACGTGTGCAATGTTGATCGTGATGCCGCGCGCTTTCTCTTCCGGCGCGTTGTCGATCTGGTCGTAGGCTTTGAATTCCGCCTGCCCCATCATCGCCGCCACTTTCGTGATCGCCGCCGTCAGCGTCGTCTTCCCGTGGTCAATGTGACCCATCGTCCCCACGTTCAGATGCGGCTTGCTTCGATCAAATTTTTCCTTCGCCATTGATGATCTCCTTTTATATCCAAAAAGAAAAGTTTATTTCAATATTTCCTGCGCCACAGCCGGTGAGACAGGCGCATAATGGTCAAACTCCATGCTAAACACGCCGCGTCCCTGCGTGGCGGAACGAAGTTGGGTGGCATACCCAAACATTTCGCCCAACGGGACCATGGCGCGGATGGCTTGAGCATTGCCCGGGCGTACTTCCATCCCCTGGATCAAACCACGGCGGCTGTTGAGTTGTCCCATCACATCGCCAAGGTATTCTTCTGGCACAACGACTTCCACTTTCATCATCGGTTCGAGCAGAATGGGATTGCCTTTTTGAACGCCTTCCTTCAAGCCAATGGAAGCCGCAAGTTTGAACGCCATTTCGCTCGAGTCCACTTCGTGATAGGAACCGTCGAACAGGGTGATTTTCATATCCACGACCGGATAGCCAGCCAGGACGCCGGTTTCGCACGCTTCCCGGAAGCCTTTTTCAATGGCGGGGATATATTCTTTGGGAATTGCGCCGCCGACAATCTTGTTTTCGAAGATGATACCGCTTCCCCGCTCGCCAGGTTCAAGGGAGAAGACAACATGTCCGTATTGTCCCTTGCCGCCAGATTGCTTCGCGTATTTGTAATTTACCTGAGGAACAGGCTTGGTGATGGATTCACGGTAAGATACGCGAGGCGCACCGACATTCGCCTGAACCTTGAACTCCCGCAAAAGGCGATCGACAATGATGTCCAGATGCAGTTCGCCCATGCCGGAAATAATGGTCTGTCCGGTGTTTTCGTCCGAACGGACGCGGAAGGTTGGGTCTTCCTCCGCCAGTTTGCGAAGCGCCTCGCCCATCTTTTCCTGGTCGCTTGTGCTCTTGGGCTCGATGGCAATGGAAATGACAGGCTCAGGAAAGGTAATACTTTCAAGGACAAGCGCTTTGCTGTCGCAAAGGGTGTCACCGGTAAAGCTTTCCTTGAGTCCCAGGATGGCGCCGATATCGCCCGCACGGATTTCGGTAATGTCCTCGCGGCGGTCAGCATGCATGCGGATCAAACGCCCAATTCGTTCTTTCTTGCCTTTGGTGCTGTTTTGCACCGACTGACCCTGGCTCAACACCCCTGAATAGACTCGCACATACGCCAGACGCCCGACGTAAGGATCGGTCACGATCTTGAATACAAGCGCACTCAATGGCGCGTCATCACGCGCCGGAAGTTCAAAGACATTTTCGGGATTTCCCGGTTCGGTTGCTTTGACAGAAGGAATATCTGCCGGCGACGGCAGGTAGTCAATAACAGCGTCAAGCATCAACTGAACGCCCTTGTTTTTGAGGGAAGAACCGCAGAAAACAGGCGTTGCCTTATTGGCGATGACGCCTTTTCGCAGGGCGGTTTTCAATTCCTGAACGCTGATCTCCTGCGCTTCCAAGAATTTCACAGTGAGATCGTCGTCAAGCTCGGCAATCTTTTCCACCATTTTAGCGCGGGCTTCCTGTGCCTTTTCTTTCAAGTCGGCTGGGATTTCGATGGCTTTGGGCTCTTTGCCCAGGTCGTCTTCCCAAACCCACGCCTGCATGGTCAAAAGGTCAATAACGCCTTTGAAAGTTGCCTCAAACCCAATCGGGATTTGCATCGGTATGGGATTGGCGCCCAGCCGATCAATGATTGTCTCAATCGTCCGTTCATAAGAAGCGCCGACGCGGTCCATCTTATTGACGAAGCAAATGCGGGGAACGCCGTAGCGATCCGCCTGACGCCAAACGGTTTCCGATTGCGGCTCGACGCCCTGCACGGCGTCGAAGACGACCACGCCGCCGTCGAGGACTCGCAAAGAGCGCTGCACTTCGGCTGTAAAATCAATGTGACCAGGGGTGTCAATGATATTGACTTGATACCCCTTCCACTCTGCGGATACAGCGGCAGACACAATGGTGATACCGCGCTCGCGCTCCTGCACCATCCAGTCGGTGACGGTCGTGCCGTCATCCACGGAACCGATGCGGTGCGTCTTGCCGGTATAGAACATGATACGCTCGGTCGTGGTGGTTTTGCCGGCGTCAATGTGGGCAATAATGCCAATATTTCGATACTTCTCAAGCGGATATTCGCGTGCCATTCGAATCCTAAATACTCACAATGAAATTATTAAACCCGGTAATGAGAAAAGGCGCGGTTGGCTTCTGCCATCTTGTGGGTTTCGTCTCGCTTGCGAATTGCGGCGCCGGTTTCGTTGGATGCATCAATCAACTCAGACGCCAATTTATCCGAAAAAGATTTACCGGCGCGTTCACGAGCTGCCGAAAGGATCCAGCGAATCGCCAGAGTCAACCGGCGTTCTGCCGAAACTTCCATGGGAACCTGGTAGGTGGCGCCTCCCACGCGGCGCGGACGAACCTCCATCACCGGTGAGACGTTTTTGAGCGCGGCATCGAACACCTCGATGGCGCTTTTGCCGGTACGCTCTTGAACCAAATCCAAGGCGTCATACACCAGCCTTTCAGCCAGACTGCGCTTCCCCTTTTTGAGAACATGCTGCATCAAGGTCTGAAGGTGGACGCTGTTATAACGAACATCGGGATGAATTTCCCGTTTTTCGGGTTTTGCTCTACGCATTTATTCCTTCTCCATCAAATTACTTGGGGCGCTTCGCGCCGTACTTCGAGCGGCCCTGCTTGCGATTTGCCACACCAGTGGTGTCCAACGAACCGCGCACAATGTGATAGCGGACGCCAGGCAGGTCCTTCACACGTCCTCCGCGCACAAGGACGACAGAGTGTTCCTGCAACTGATGCCCTTCTCCCGGAATGTACGCCGTTACTTCAATGCCATTTGTCAGGCGCACACGGGCAATTTTCCGCAACGCAGAATTTGGCTTTTTGGGAGTCATGGTACGCACCACGGTGCAAACGCCGCGCTTTTGCGGCGCGCCTTTTGCCTGATGCACACGACGCTGCTTGAAGGAATTCAGCGTATATTGCAGTGCAGGAGCCTTGCTTTTGACCTTTTTGTTTTTGCGGCCCTTACGGACCATTTGATTGATTGTCGGCACGTTTAGCCTCCAGTTTCCTAATTTCACGATTATTTAATGTACGTTCACAAGAAATGAGGCCATCCATAAACACACTGATGGCCTCATGAGTAGTGCCATGCTTTTTGCGGGAGAAACAGCCGCTTGTTTTATTGGCAACGGGTTAGGATTGTATCATGCTGACCTGCAAGCGTCAAGATTACTGCTTGCCTACAAACTTTTCTCCGATGCCCAGCAAGCCAGTATCCAGACGTGGCGGGTGCTGTTTTTCCTCGTCCTTGCCAAAGCGGATGACTTCGCCATTTTCGTTGATCGCTTCCACCGCCAAGCCAAGAGATTGCAGTTCTTTGACCAAAACGCGGAAAGAGGCGGGAATGCTCGGCTCTTCGATCGGCTCTCCCTTGACAATTGCCTCGTAGGTGTTGACACGTCCCTGCACGTCGTCGGACTTGACCGTCAGCATCTCCTGCAACGTATAGGCGGCGCCATAGGCTTCGAGCGCCCAAACTTCCATTTCGCCAAAACGCTGCCCGCCAAATTGCGCCTTGCCGCCCAAAGGCTGCTGTGTCACCAAACTATAAGGACCTGTGGAGCGAGCATGTACCTTGTCTTCCACCAAGTGATGCAGTTTCAGGATAGTCATCACGCCAACCGTCACAGGCTGATCGTATGGAAGGCCGGTCTTGCCGTCTCGCAAAATTTGCTTACCGAGTGTCGGGATGGGATGACCCGTTTCGAGCATGACCTTTTGCGCCTCTTCCTGCAGACGCGCCTCCGCGATCCGGCTGCCATATCCTTCACTTTCAATCCATAATCGCAGGCAGGCATTGATGGCGGCTTTGTCATACGCTTCACGATCGCGCGGATTCACATCGTCGGCATAGAAAATAGTATCGGGATCATATCCATGATCACGCAGCCACTCCGCGGCGGTAGCCTTGCGGGCATAATCCACATCTTTCAAGTCATAAGGATCGTAATCGCGTTCGCCCAGCCACTCAGCCAGATACAAATTGCGAACCTCGTCATCATCCTGAATTGATTCCGGTTCGTATTCTTGCTCTTTAATCCAGTCCCAAGCGGCAGCGGCTGTTTCCTTCCATGCCTGATCAACGATCCAGGCGCGCGCCAGTTCCGCCTCAATTTCATACTCGGAGGCGCCGTCAAAAACGGGTGTGATGGCGCGATAGCCAAGCCGCTTCGCCGCCCAGCCGAGATGAACCTCCAACACCTGTCCAATGTTCATACGTCCCGGCACGCCAAGGGGATTCAGAATGATGTCCACCGGTGTACCATCCTCAAGGAATGGCATATCTTCCACCGGCACGACCTTCGAGACAACGCCCTTGTTTCCATGGCGTCCAGCCATCTTATCGCCTGCCGTCAATTTGCGGCGCTGGGCAACAGAGACGCGCACCATCATATCCACGCCGGCAGAAAGGTCTGAGTTGTCCTCCCGCGTAAACACCTTGACATCCACTACCTTGCCGCGCTCACCATGCGGCATGCGCAGCGAGGTATCCTTCACATCCCGCGATTTCTCACCGAAGATGGCGCGCAACAAGCGTTCTTCAGGTGTTAACTCTTTTTCGCCTTTCGGAGTAATCTTGCCAACCAGGATGTCATTCGGACCCACTTCGGCGCCAATGCGAATAATCCCATTCTCGTCGAGGTCTTTGATGGCATCGTCACCGACATTCGGAATGTCTCGTGTGATTTCTTCAGGTCCCAGTTTGGTATCGCGGGCTTCCACCTCATACTTCTCAATATGCACAGAGGTGAAGCGGTCTTCCTGCACCAGCCGCTCTGAGATCAGGATGGCATCTTCAAAGTTGCCGCCTTCCCAAGAGACAAAGGCTACCACCACATTCTGACCAAGCGCCAGTTGACCGTTATCGGTGGAGGACGAATCCGCGATGATGTCGCCTTTCTTGATCACCTGCCCCTTGACCACCGCCGGGCGTTGGTCAATGCACGTACTTTGATTGGAACGCTGGTACTTTCGCAATTGATACGTGCGAATTCCGCCTCTTTCTTTGACCGTGATCGAGTTGCCGGTCACTGAAATGACCTCGCCGTTGGCATCTGCCACCACCACCTGACCGGAATCCAAGGCGGCGTGATATTCCATCCCCGTGGAAACCAGCGGAATCTCCGGGCGCACCAGCGGCACAGCCTGCGCCATCATGTTCGAGCCCATCAAGGCGCGGTTGGCATCGTCATGCTCCAGGAAGGGAATCAACGCCGCGCTGATGCCCACCACCTGATGCGGAGCGACATCCATGTAATCTATTTGCTCCGGCGTGGAAAAGAGAAAGCCGGAGTGATAACGGGAGGAAACACGCTCGCGCACAAATTCCCTGTCTTCGGTGAGAGGCGCGTTTGCCTGCGCAATCACATACTTGTCTTCAGCGTCGGCAGAGAGATAGTCAAATTGATCCGACACATAAGGCACGATGGCAACCGGTTTGCCGATTTTGGCAAGCCGCTTTGCCATCTTGGCGTCAATTTTTTCGCCTGCTTTGAACAACACTTCTTCCGTTTTGGGGTCCACAACATTCTCGCGCAGCGTGCGTCCCTCCAGACGGGGATCGTCCGCCTCCATGACGCGGAAGACCTTGCGATACGGCGTCTCAATAAAGCCATACTCGTTGACGCGCGCAAAAGACGCCAACCGTCCAATTAAGCCGATGTTGGGTCCTTCTGGCGTTTCAATGGGACAAATACGCCCATAGTGCGAATGATGTACATCGCGCACATCAAAGCCGGCGCGCTCACGGCGCAATCCGCCCGGTCCCAGCGCCGACAGTGTGCGTTTGTGACGTAACTCCGCCAGCGGATTCGTCTGATCCATGAACTGGCTCAACTGACTCGAACCGAAGAACTCACGCAGCGCCGCCACCACCGGTCGGATATTCACCAGCGATTCCGGCGTCAATTTTTCCTGGTCGCGAATGGACATGCGCTCCTTGATCACGCGCTCCATGCGGCGCAGACCAATCCGCAGCTTGTTTTGAATCAATTCCCCCACCGTCTTCACACGGCGGTTGCCCAAGTGGTCAATATCATCCGGTTTCTCGACACCGTTATTGATCTGAATCATGCGGCGCAGGAGACGGATAATATCGCTCTTGGTCACTGTGCGGTGCGGAATGGGAATGTTCAAGTCAAGTTTTTGGTTGAGTTTGTAGCGTCCCACACGCTCGAGGTCATAATGCCTCTGATCGAATAACTGTTCCTCAAGGAACTGGCGGGCGTTCTCTATGGTGGCAGGATCGCCTGGGCGCATCTTCTTGAAGAATTCGATCAAAGCGGCTTCGGCGATGCTCTGACCGCCGCTTAAGTCCCACTCCGGTTCCTGTCTGAAGGTGGAAGCGATGAACATGCGCTCGGGGTTATTGTCCACATCCTTGAACAACGACAACAACTCCTCGTCCGAGCCGGTGACAAGCGGAGAGTCTTTCATGCCGTCGTCCACGGCTGCCAGCGCACGCAGGAAGACCGTAATCGGCACGGTGCGTTTACGGTTGAACTTAAGGATAAGGTAGTCCGACTTGCGCGTCTCGAATTCCATCCACGCCCCTCGGTCCGGAATCAGCTTGGACATGGCAAGCAGGCGTCCCGTAGCGCGATCCGTCGGCGCTTCGAAATACACACCCGGGGAGCGAATCAATTGCGAGACGACGACGCGTTCCGTTCCATTGATAATGAAGGTGCCCTTATCCGTCATTTCAGGAAAATCGCCGAGGAAGATATCCGTTTTAATGGGTTCTGGCACATCTGGTCCCGACAAAAGCACCGACACCCATAAGGGGCTGGCGTAAGTGAGATCGCGCTCGACGCACTCTTCGATGGTATGTTTGGGCTCCCCAAACCAGTATTTCAATCCCCACTGCTTGGCTTCAGGGCTGCGGCTGGGGAAGTGCAGCTTCATGCCCTTGTTGTACGACTCGATGGGCGAAATCTCATGGAACAGGTCGCCCAGACCTTCTTTTTTGAGGCGCTCGAAAGAATCCAGCTGAACTTCGATGAGATTGGGGAGATTAATGTTGACGGGGATACGCGCATAACTCTTTTTCGGCAAAGTAGAAGACATTCGGTTCACTCCTGACCTTGAATATGTGCGCCGTTACGAATTACCTCTTCCCATCCCGAAACTTAGTGCTTGCCAGGTAACAGTTTGCAATTCAAGTTTCAGCGATCCTGCAGGAACGGTAAACACACGAAGCCATCCCGCTTTTGGAGCAGGATAGCAAAATGTAATTATATATGATGGAGTTGATATACGCAAGGGATTTTGCTTGGAATTTCGCTCCTTTCCCTAACGCCTTGCACGCTGGCATTTTACCATAATCTCGCGTTAACGCAACAAAAGGCGACAAATGGGGTTTTGGCTGATACAATCGCAAAAACTCTTTTACGGAGGAAAACATGACAGCATCGCAAACGCTCGTCAACGACAGGCGCGAAATCTTCGGCTGGGCAATGTACGACTGGGCGAACTCCGCCTTCAGCACCACAGTGGGGACGGTGTTTCTTGGTCCATACATCGCCTCTCTTGCGGCAAACGCCGCAAAAGCCTACCCCGATGGAATGGCTCGTTTCTTTGGCATTCCCGTTGCGCCAGACTCCTTTCTCCCCTACTGTGTTTCGTTTTCGGTTGGTTTGCAGGTGCTCTTCCTGCCCATCCTTGGCGCCATCGCGGACTACTCTCACCTCCGCAAGCGCATGATGCAGATTTTTGCCTTCATCGGCGCCATCGCAACAATCTTGATGTTCTTCATCACCGGCAGTCTATGGTGGCTGGGCGGCGTGTTGTTCATCATCGCCAACCTCGCCTTTGGCGCCGCAATCGTCTTCTACAACGCCTACCTGCCCGACATTGCCAGCGAAGACCAGCGCGACCGCGTCTCTTCATACGGCTGGGCAATGGGCTACTTGGGAGGCGGCATTCTGCTTGCCCTCAATCTGGCTTTCTTCATCTTTAGCGAAGACCTGGGCGTGCCGGGCGACCTTGCCGTGCGCATCAACCTCGCCTCAGCGGGCGTTTGGTGGCTGGGATTCTCCTTCCTGACATGGACGCGCCTGCGACCACGTCACGCTGCGCGCGCCCTGCCGCCGGGAGAAACCTATGTCAGCATCGGGTTCAAACAATTGAGCAAGACCTTCCGCGAGGTCAAGCATTTTCCCGAAACAATCAAATATCTTGTGGCGTATTTCCTCTACAACGACGGCATCCAAACCGTCATCGCGGTTTCCTCCACATTCGCGGCTGCGCCCCTCATCCGCGGCGGCGTGGAACTTCCGCAGGATACGCTCATCGCAGTGATCCTGATGATTCAGTTTGTGGCGTTCTTTGGCGCACTGTTGTGGGGCAAACTCGCCAATTGGATCGGCTCGAAACAATCCATCATCGTCAGCCTGATCATCTGGTCGGGCGTGGTCATCTATGCCTATGGCGGGCTAAAAGGCGAAAGCCGCGTGATCGAATTCTTCATCCTCGGCATTTTCATCGCCCTCGTCATGGGAGGCTCACAAGCCATCAGCCGCAGTTTATTCGCACAAATGATTCCCAAAGGAAAAGAGGCGGAATTCTACTCATTCTATGAGGTCAGCGAACGCGGCACATCATGGACGGGACCGCTCATCTTCGGACTTGCCAATCAATGGTTTGGCAGTTTGCGTTACGGCATTCTGGCGCTCATCTTCTACTTCATCGCCGGTCTCATCCTCCTGCCGTTCGTCAACGTCCAAAAAGCCATGACAGACGCCAAAGCATACGGCGAAAACAACAACGGCTGACAATAAACAAACAAAAAAGACCGGGGCGCACTGCCTCGGTCTTTTTTGTTAAACGCCAATCACAGTAGCCAGCGCTTCGTAATTTGCCGGGATTACTTTGGGAGACTGAAAGGACTCGATCACAACCGACGGATCTTTCAACCCATGACCGGTGCAAACGACCACGACCGTTTTCCCCCGCGCTTCAAATCCAGACCCTTCGACCGGCTCAGGGCGGCGCCCTCTGCCTGCTTCTGCCATCAAACCGGCGATTCCCGCCGCCGAAGCAGGCTCCACCCAAACGCCCTCGCCGGCGAGCATTTTCTGCGCCGACAAAATCTCTTCGTCCGATACCGCGATGATGCGTCCTTTGGATTCGCGCGCCGCCTCCAGCGCCTGCTCGCCGCGCGCCGGCTTGCCAATGCGGATGGCGGTCGCAATCGTTTCGGGATTCTCAACAGGATGTCCCAGCACGAGCGGCGCAGCGCCTTGCGCCTGGACGCCCAAAATTCGCGGCAATCCTTTCTGATATTGCTTGAAGCCTGCCCAATACGCCGTGATATTTCCCGCATTGCCCACCGGCAGGCACAGCCAATCGGGGGCGCGCCCGAGAACATCGCAAATTTCGAAGGCGGCGGTTTTTTGCCCTTCAATGCGGTATGGATTGATGGAATTGACCAGCGCAATCGGCGTCTTCTGCGTGATCTCCACCACCAGCGCCAGCGCAGCGTCGAACGACCCTTGCACCTGAATCACTTCCGCGCCGTAGGCAACGGCTCCCGCCAGTTTGCCCGCCGCCACTTTCCCTTCAGGAATCAACACAATTGCGCGCGAACCCGCCCGCGCCGCATACGCCGCAGCAGAGGCGGCGGTATTGCCGGTGGATGCGCAAATCACCGTCCGCGCGCCGCGCCCCACCGCTTCGCTGATCGCCGCCGTCATGCCGCGATCCTTGAACGAGCCGGTAGGGTTCATCCCCTCGAACTTGACGAACAACTCAACGCCCAATTCTTTCCCCAGTCTTGGCATGGGAATTAAAGGCGTATTGCCTTCCAGCAGGCTGACAGGGCGCGTATGCGCCGGCAAATCTAACAAATGACCGTAATGCTCTAAAACACCGCGATACATGAAATTTCTCCGAATGAATAATCGTTTTGATTATAATGCCCCGCATGTTGAAAATCCGCGTCCCCGCCACCTCCGCCAACCTCGGTCCCGCTTTCGATTGCGCCGGCATGGCGCTCGACCTGTGGAACGAAATGACCTTCGAACCCGCCGGCGAAATAACCTACGAAGTCAGCGGCGAAGACGCGCACAAATTAAACAACCATCCTAACAACCTGCTCACCAACTCCTTCATCCAAGTCTATGATTTTTGCGGAAAGAAGTTTACAGGCGTCCGCATCAAATCGCACAATCAAATCTGGCTCAGCAGTGGAATCGGTTCGAGCGCAGCCGCCATCGTGGCAGGCTTGTTCGCGGCGAACGAAATGCTGGGACGTCCGCTGGGTATGTCCGGGCTGCTGCGGCTCGCCTGTCAAATCGAAGGACATCCCGATAACGTCGCGCCAGCCTTGTTCGGAGGTTTGGTGGTCGCCGCCATGCTGCCGCATGAAATTGCCTGGCGCAGGTATGAACTCCCCGAACTTTCCATCGTCATCGTCAAACCCGAAATGGAATGGACGACAGAAACCAGCCGCGCCGCCCTACCCACCACCTATTCCCGCGCCGACGCCGTCTTCAACATCGCCCGCACGCCGCTGGTGATAGACGCTCTGCGGAATGGCGACCTTAACCTGCTCCAAAAAGTGATGGATGACAAGATTCACCAGCCCTATCGCCTGGAACACATCACTGCGGGATGGAAGGCACTTCAAACCGCACGGGAATTTGGCGCGGCTGCCGTCTCCGGTGCGGGACCTGCGTTGATTTGCTTCGTCCACCCGCAGGATGCGGAAGCCGCGCGCGCCGCCGTTCTGTCTGCCATCACGGAAGAAGGCGTGCAGGCGAGAAGCGTCATCACACACCCCAGTAATCAGGGTATTCACTGCGTGGAATAACGCACAGAGAGGTTGGATGGACAGCCCAAGGCAAATGTCCCCTACGCCACAGCATAAAAGACGCTTTCCAGCGTCGGACTTTGCGTTGTAATCCTATCGGCTCCGAACTAATGATGTAATCAACCCCCTGCCTTGATGGACGCGCCATAAAGCCGCACCGACGGCAGGCAGGCTAGCGGGAGGATAAACCAAATAACGCGGCGACCAGATTGGGTGGAATTTTTCCTTGAACGTGTGTAAACCTTGAAAATTGTACAAACGGTTCACGTTCTTATAGATATAACGCATGGCGCGCTCAATGACCGGATTGTCGGAATGCTCCCCCACCCCTGAGAGCGCGCTCAACCCCAAATTGAAGGCGGAAAAATTGTTTTCACGCGCCCACTGCAGCAGCGAGACAAACAGAAAATCCATCAGCCCGCTTTCTACATGCTGACGGTGGCGCATTAAATCCACAGCGGCTTCGCGAGTTTGACCTACCGAGACAATATTGGCAAATGCTTCGATAAATCCCTCCCGGTCACGCACCAGCAGGATCGGACCGGTTTGAAGGTATGCCTCATTGAACCAGCCCAGGGAGAAGCGCATCTCAGACGTGCCGCGCGCAGACAGCCATTCATTGCTGATGGATTCGAGTTCCATCATCATGCGGGGCGAAAAGGGAGGCTGAATGACGTCCGCACGGTATCCAAGCCGTACCAGCTTGTTGTAACTGTTGCGAAGCGGTTTGTTTTCGCTGCCTTCAAGCGTAAATGCGGACAACTCCACAACGGCTTCATTGCCAATCGCCAAAACGTTGAAACCAGCCGATTTATACGTTTCAAGATAGGTCGGCGTGACTTGATAGAAGGCAGGCAGCCAATCATTTGGGGCGCAAAAGTCTTTGAACTGGGAAATGGCGGCGGCAAGGTCTTGCGGCGGACCGATGGGATCGCCAAGCGCCAGAGCCACCCGGCTGGCAGTCACATAGGAAATCAACGAGCCATTTACGCTGAAAAACAGATTCTTATCATCCAACAAGGCATAACGGGCAAGCGGAGTCCGCCCAAAGGTGTTGACTATTGTCCATGCGCGCGCCCGCTCCGCGTCCGAGGGGAGGCGATGGTTCAAGACAGGGCGAAGGAACATGAGCAAGGCATATCCCATTGTCACCGCCCCGACTAGATAGATGGAGTCGGCAAAGTATCTGCCAAAACCTGTGACGGGCTGAATGCCCGGGTCATAAAACTCCACAAACATGATGACAGTCTGACGAAGCGCGCCCCAGAAGCCAAATTTAACGCTGTAATGACGATCGAGCAGATAGAAACCAAGCACTCCATATATCAGCGTAAAACCAAACGCAGCCAGGAGGGTCAGCAGCCCTTGACGCATGGACGGCAGATCGGAACGGGCATGAAAGTGCTTGCGCGTGAGCAGGAGGCAGGTCAGGACGAATGCCGAAAGAACGGTTTCCTCATAGTCCAGCCCTTTAAACAGATGGACGGGAATGGAAAGCCCCAGCGTGGCAAGGGTCAGCCACCAAGCAACTTGTTTCCTGCGCCATAAATTAACAGAAAGGAGAAGAAGGGCAAACCCTGCCAGCGCCGAGACGAGATGCCCGCCATGAATAACCTGCAGAGGTAAATACTTTTCCAGCAGGCGCAGGCGTTCATGCAAAGCGGGCGTAATTGCCGAGAAAACATTGACCATGCCCATGACGGCTGTCAACGCGGCAATGACATGCACCAGGTTTCGGTCAGAAAGCGAGAAGCGGCGCTTCAGTGACATACTTAACCTGAATTCGGGATAAGGCTTTTGACGCAGCGGGTTCGAGAGCAGAATCAGCCTTCGGGACGTTTATCCCGAACTGACGTTACTTACAAAAAGGTAACTGCTCAGACCCTAAAGGTCTTGCCCGCCAAATAAAATCCAAGATTGGCAGGAAACTCATGTTGGGGACATATTTTCGACTGCAAAGTTAGACCTTTAGGGTCTACGTAGATGCCCAAAGGCTACAACTTCGGCAGCACAATGGACTGCTGCTTCTGATACTTGCCCTTCTTATCGGCATAGGAGATTTCACACTCCTCGTCCGCCTCAAAGAAGAGAACCTGGGCGATGCCCTCGTTGGCGTAAATCTTTGCCGGCAGCGGCGTGGTGTTGGAAATTTCGAGCGTGACAAAGCCTTCCCATTCAGGCTCGAACGGCGTGACGTTCACAATGATGCCGCAGCGCGCATACGTGGACTTGCCGAGGCAGACCGTCAGCACCTTGCGCGGAATGCGAAAGTATTCCACCGTGCGCGCCAGCGCGAACGAGTTGGGCGGAATGACGCACACCTCGCCCTTGAAATCCACCATGGATTTGGGGTCGAAGTTCTTCGGGTCCACGACGGCGGAATAGACGTTGGTGAAAATCTTGAACTCGTCCGCCACGCGGATGTCGTAGCCGTAGGACGAGACACCGTAGGAAATTACGCCGTCTCGCACCTGACTATCCACAAACGGCTCGATCATTTTGTGTTCCAACGCCATTTTGCGAATCCAGTGATCGGGTTTGAGTCCCATGCTTTCTCCTTATTTCACGATAATTACGACTTGCGTCAATTTGCCCGATTGTACTTCAGCCCAGCGTTCATAGATTTTTCCGCCATAGACAAACGCGATGCGATAGCGGTTCGCTCTCAAAGCCAAGCCGGCGTTTTCTTCCATCGTTGAAAATTTCTCCTCGTAGGTCTTGATGAAATACGCTTCGTCATCGGATCGGATGGTAATCTCTGCCCGCCGCGGCTTGCCGCTTTCATCCACCACCGAAATCGCCAGCGCGCCCTCGCCTGCCGGCGGCATGAGCCACAATTCCGGGTTCAACGTCGAGAAGTAGTCCTCCACACTGCCGCGCCGCACTTCAAAATGCAGGTGACTGCCGTCCGCGCTGCCCGTCAACCCCACTTCGCCAATTTTTTCGCCAGCCGCCACCTGCCTGCCTGCCTGTACGTTCACCACCGATAAATGAGCGTATAACGTGAAGAAACCATCGGAATGACGAATGACGACAATGTTCCCGTAAAAATTTTTCCATGGGCTATACACCGCTTCTTCGTCTGGACCTGCGAAAACGACCCAGCCATCCGCCGCAGCGTGGACAGGGGTGCCTGTCGCATTGACGAACTCCACGCCGTGATGCGGCTCACGCAAGCCGTTTTGAGTGGAGCCGTAACGATAGGCGGCTTCCACGAAGGGATTGCCGGGCGGCAAAATGGGATTCTGAAAGAGGAAATGTCCCTCGGTGACGCAAAACTCCGCGACAAGAGGATTGCATTGAATAAGGGTTGCGGTTGGCGAAGGGAGAAGCGCCGTCGGCGTGACGGGCGGCGGCGTGACAGACGGGAACGCAAGCGTCGCCGGCGGCGTGGAAGTGGGAAGGGGCGGCGTTTCAGCGGCAACAGGCGTCACAGCAGGCGCGCAGGAGGCAAGAGCAAATACGAGAAAGAGCCAAATCCGCTTCATAAAGACACTGTTGAGACCCTTCCAAAGAAATTCACTGCAGAGACGCCGAAAACGCAGTAGCGCGACATTAATGTCGCGCTACAATGCCTGAATATTGCTTCGTCGTTCACTTCGTTCGCTCCTCGCGATGACAGGCTACATCCCCCCGCGTTCCTTCATCGCCTTGCGGATTTCCTTTTCCAGGGTATCAGCCTTCTCCTCCAATTCCACAAGTTCCTTCAACATCTTCTCGCCTGCTGATTTGTCTTCGAGTGAGTTGAGGTTGATGCGCACGTTGTATCCGGCGGCGGTCAGCGCGGCGCGCGCCATGGCAAAACCCGACATGGCATCGCTGATGGCGTTGAGGTTGCCGCGCCGGGCGCATTTGATCGCCAGTTCCATCACCTTCACCGAGTCGCTTGCCACGTGCAGCGGAACGCGCGCGGCGTTCAGCGTGGCGTTGATGATGGCAGCGCTGCGCGCGGTTTGTTGTTCCTCGGTCTCTTTGGGGAGTTTGAAGGTGCCCATCAGCGCCTCGAAGGCGGAGGCGTCGTCGTCCACGGCGTGCGTGAGTTCCTTGCGCAGGTTCTCCGCCATCACGCGAATCGCCTGCATTTCCGCCTCCACTTCGGCGTATTTCTTTTTGCCAATCGTCAATCCAGCCACCATGGAGACCAGCGCGGCGCCCATCGCAGCAGCATAGGCGGCGGCAGAGCCGCCGCCCGGAGTCGGCGTCGGGGAGGCTAATTCTTCAATGAACGAGGGGGAGGTAGCGGCGGAGTCCGAAGCGGCGGCGGAGGAGGCAGAGTAGAGTCTGGATTCGAGAATCTGTTCTTTTTGGAATCCGTCCAGTTGGGTGTACCAGACCGCCGCATCCACCAGCGCATCCTGCGGAATCAGCCCGACCAGTTCGCTGTGATGGATGCCGACGCCGTAACGTTCGGCTTCCCGGCGGACGAATTCGACGACGCGGGCAAGGGGCGTTTCGTGAAAGTTGGTGAGGTTCATGGAGACTTGGGCGCGTCCTTCCACGAGAAGCCCCAACGCCTTGACGTAGCGCAGTCCGCCCGAAGAGTGACGCACTGCTTTGGCGATTTTTTTGGCGATTTCCACGTCGCTGGTGGTGAGGTAGATGTTGTAGGCGATGAGCGGGTTGCGCGCGCCAATGACGGTTGCCCCGGCTTTCGGCAGTTTGCTGGGACCGAAATCGGGTTTGCGCTCGGGGTTGGTTTCGATTTCGCTTTTGAGCGCTTCGTATTGTCCGCGGCGGATGTTTTCGAGGTTGACGCGGTCGGGACGCGTTGCCGCCGCTTCGTACAAATAGACGGGGATGCCGAGTTCCTCGCCCACGCGTTGACCCAAGCGGCGGGCAATCTCCACGCATTCCTGCATGGATACGCCGCTCAACGGGACGAAGGGACATACGTCTGTGGCGCCGATGCGGGGGTGTTCGCCGGTGTGCTGGTCGAGGTTAATCAGTTCGGCGGCGGTGCGGATGGCGCGGAAGGCGGCTTCTTCCACTGCAAGCGGCGGACCGGCAAAGGTCAGCACGGTGCGGTTGTGGTCGAGGTCGGAGGAGCGGTCGAGGAATTTGACTTCGGGGACCGACTGGATGGCGGCGGCAATTTGGTCTATCACTTCGGGACGCCGCGCTTCGGAAAAGTTAGGGATGCATTCGATGAGGGGGGGCATGAGTCTGATAGCCTTGTAGTTTGGGAGTCTGATAGTCGGGAGTCTGGTAGTCTGATAGTCTGAGAGTCTGATAGTCTGAGCCTGATAGTCGGGAGTCTGATAACTGATAACTCGATCTTTCGGGTTGGCGAGGGCAATTATACGAGAGAAAGCGGGAAACAAGAAAAGCCGGTTTTATGGGTAAAATAGGACCATGTCTGAATTGGCGCTGTTGAAATTGGGAGGGTCGCTTATTACCGATAAGACCCAGCCTTATACGCCCCGTCTGGAAGTGATGGATGACCTTGCGCGGCAAATCAAAAGCGCGCTTCAAGCCCGCCCGGACCTGCGCTTGATCATCGGGCATGGCGCCGGGTCGTTTGGTCATGTGCCAGCCAGGGCGTACCGCACGCGCGACGGGCTTCCGCCCCGCGCCACTCCCCTCACCCACCGCGAGCGCGATGAAAGCGAGGGCAATTACTGGAAAGGGTTTGCGGAGGTCTGGTATCAGGCTTCGGCGTTGAACTGGCTGGTGACGCAGGCGCTCCATAAGGCGGGAATCTCCGCGCTGTCGCTTTCGCCGGCGTCCAGCGTCATTGCCAGCAATGGTCAGGTGATGATATGGGAGATGACGCCTTTACAGATGGCGCTTTCGGCGGGGATTGTGCCGGTCATTCATGGAGATGTGGTCTTCGATGAGGTTCGCGGCGGAACGATTCTTTCGACCGAGGACCTGTTCAGCCACTTGACGCACGCCCTCCGCCCGGACCGCATCCTGCTGGCTGGGCTGGAAGAGGGGGTTTGGGCGGATTTCCCTGCGCGGACGAAAAAAATCGAGCGCATTACGCCCGCCTCCTTCGATGAAGTCAGCGCGGGGGTGGGCAAAGCCGCAGGCGCCGATGTGACCGGCGGCATGGAATCCAAGGTCAGGCAGATGCTGGAATTGGTGCAAACATCGCCGGGGCTGACGGTGCAAATCTTTTCGGGGGCGGAGGCTGGCAGCCTGGCGCGGGCGTTGAGCGGCGAATTGGTCGGGACGCTCGTCACAGCATGAGGGGAAATTCGGCTGAGGAGGTGAAGCAGGCTCCGGCGGAGTCGGAAGCGGAGCGCCATCTTTGAGGTGACAAAAACGTGACGGAAATCCATTGCCTTTTCGGTGAAAATTTTCGATAATAACCTGGCATTTTAGAAAACTTGACTTCACTCATTCCACATCCATAAAGGAGAAGATATGGCAACCCGCAAAGCGCCCGCCAAAAAGACCGTCAAAGCATCAAAAAAGGCTGTGAAGCCAACCCCCAAGGGGAAAAAAACCGTCGTTCGAAAAGCGGCTCCCAAGTTTCCGTTCAAACCCACCAAGCTGAAACTCGTGCGCCCCGTCCCTTCGGATATTGAGATTGCGCAAGCCGCCAAACTCAAACCCATTCTGCAAATTGCGGAGGAGTTGGGAATCAAAGAGAGCGAACTCGAACTGTTCGGACCTTACAAGGCAAAAATCAAACTGGAGATTCTCGACCGCATCGGCAAGCGCAAGGACGGCAAGTATATTGACGTGACCGCCATCACGCCCACGCCGCTGGGCGAAGGCAAGACGACCACGACAGTTGGTCTCAGCCAGGCGCTGGGCGCGCATCTCGGCAAGAAGGTGATGACCGTCATCCGCCAGCCCTCGCAGGGACCGACCTTCGGCATCAAGGGCGGCGCGGCGGGCGGCGGCTACAGCCAGATCATCCCGATGGAGGATTTCAACCTGCACCTGACGGGCGACATCCACGCCATCACTGCCGCGCACAACCTGTGCGCCGCCGCGCTGGATGTGCGCATCATGCACGAGGCAAACACGCCCGATGACAACAAACTCTTCGACGCCCTCTGCCCGCCCAATAAAAATGGCGAACGCAAATTCTCGCCGACGATGCTCCGCCGCCTGAAGAAACTCGGCATTGACAAAACCGATCCCAACGACTTGACGCCCGAAGAACGCCGCCGCTTCGCCCGCCTCGATATGGACTACAGCGGAGTGCAGTGGCGCCGCGTGATTGACATCAATGACCGAATGCTGCGCGAAATCACTGTCGGGCAGGGCAAGGAGGAAGCGGGCTTCGAGCATAAATCGGGCTACGACATCACCGTCGCTTCTGAACTTATGGCAATTCTTGCCCTCACCACCAGCCTGGAAGACATGCGCGAGCGCATCGGGCGCATGGTGGTGGCGGTCAACCGTCAGGGCGAACCCATCACCGCCGAAGACTTGGGCGTGGCAGGCGCGATGACCGTCCTCATGAAAGACGCCATCAAACCCAACTTGATGCAGACCCTCGAAGGCACGCCCGCCATTGTTCACGCCGGACCGTTCGCCAACATCGCGCATGGCAACAGTTCCATCATCGCCGACAAGATTGCGCTCAAACTCGCCGATTACGTCGTCACCGAATCGGGCTTCGGCGCGGATATTGGCATGGAAAAATTCATGGACATCAAGTGCCGCTATTCGGGTCTCATCCCGCATGTGGTGGTGCTGGTCGCCACCGTCCGCGCGCTGAAGATGCACGGCGGCGGTCCGAAGGTGGTGGCGGGCAAACCCCTTGCCCATGAGTACACCGAAGAGAACCTCGACCTGCTCCGCAAGGGTCTGCCCAACCTGATTCAGCACATCGAGAATGCCCGCAAGTTCGGCGTCAATGTGGTGGTGGCGGTCAACTCGTTTGCCACCGACACGCCCGCCGAACTGGAACTCATCCGCCAGGCGGCGATCGAAGCCGGCGCGGTGGACGCGGTCGTTTCCACGCACTGGATGGACGGCGGCAAGGGCGCGGTCAAGCTTGCCGAGGCGGTGGTTAGAGCCTGCGAGATGCCCAGCAACTTCCGCTTCTTGTATGACCTCGAACTGCCCATCAAGGATAAAATCGAGATCATCGCCCGCGAAATCTACCGCGCCGACGGCGTGGACTACACCCCCGAAGCCGAAGCCAAGATCGAGCAGTTCACCAAACTCGGCTTTGCCAACCTGCCCTTGTGCATGGCGAAGACCCATCTCTCCTTCACCGACAAGGCGGAAGTCAAAGGCGCGCCGCGCGGTTTCCGCGTGACCATCAGCGATATTCGCGCCAGCGTGGGAGCGGGCTTCCTCTATCCGCTGCTTGGCACGATGCGCACCATGCCCGGTCTGCCCACTCGTCCCGTGTTCTACGATGTGGACGTGGATTTGAAGACGGGCAAGGTGGTGGGGTTGTTCTAATCCCCGTTATCAAAAAGACCCCAAAGGAACCTTGCCTTTGGGGTCTTTTTTTGTCTTGGTTGCGCTGCCAGCCCCTTTCGTTTTCTCTTCTTCGCGGATGCGGGCTTTTTCCGCTGCGCTCAAGGCGGGGTTCTGTAAGATCGCTTCCAGCGCGGCTTTGCTTTGCAGGTAGTTTTGTATCTTTGCCTGTTCGCGCGCCGCTTGCATCGCCGCGTTCTTGGCGGCGGCTTCGGCGCGGACCCGTTCCGCCTGGGCGCGTTCTTCGTCTCGACAGGCTCGACGCATCGCTTCTTCGCGGCGGCGTTTGGCGGCGAGGACCAGTCCGGTGGTGTCGACAGGCTTAACTACGGCGCAACTCAAGTTCCCTTTTTCATGGATACGCACAGTTGCCAACGTAAGAATTGAGAGGCTATGGCACTCCCAACAATCGTATGGTTCCGTCAGCCAAAACAACCAACAGCCCCGAACCATCTGGCGCAAATGCTAATGCAACCGGCTTATAGTCAAACTCAAGCGCAAAAATCTCTTTTTGAGCGCGAAGATCCCACAAGCGGACGTATCCAAAATCATCCCCGGTAGCTAACAGGCTTTCATCCGGAGAGAGCGCAAATCCACTGAATCTGACCCGTAAACTTGCCCAATCAACCCACGGGGGAGTAATATTTCTTACTTCCTCCAACCGAAAAGCATTCCATACCACAATTCGATTAGAACTGTAAATATCACTAGTTTTTCTGGTAGAGAAAACATCGTTTCCATTGAGCGCCGCGAAATCTTCGTTGTTCTTAAGAAACAAAGGATATAAATTGAATCCTATCCTTGTTCCTGCTTGTCTGTTTATTTGAGTCAATTCAGGCTCTAAATTAAGAATAGCCAGTGCTCCCCCCGAAAGCAGCAAATATTTTTCGTCATCAGTGAACACAGCCGATAGAATAACTGTCCTATGGGGATGTTTTTGTTGGTATCGGCTAGTCTTTCCTGTTTTCAAATTAACCAAAACCAATGCATATACATGGTTGTCCCAGCCAGCCGCAAAGGACTGCTTTGGGCTGATAATTACGCCTTCGCAAGATGTTAAGCCTGGCAGGTCAATTACTTTTGTATTATCAGCCTTATCTTTCCAATACAGGGTATGGTTTTTGCACCAAGCAAGGGATTGGTTCTGGAAATCATAGTAGTAGGGGCGAAGATTTTCTTCAGGTAGATTAAACGGTTGAAGATCAGGTCCCGGGAGCGTTAGCCAGTGATTCTGCAAAGTAAGCCGAAACGATTGATTATCCAAAAATTGCACTTGGCTGTGCGCCCAACCATCGCCCTCGGCCCATAGAGTCTGATAGTGTCCCTTTTCAAGTAATACGCTCTGAAACTTCGTTTCCCTTTCGTTCTGCGGCAGCTCCGTAAGCTTGGTATTTTCTATTCGCTTTCCATCTGGAATAGACCATGACTGTTGATACAGATTATCCAGTGAATCACGGCCCATCAAATGGATTTGTTCCCCGTTCGAAGCCAGTTCCATTGATTCTGTGTAGATAACCGCCAGCCCGGTCTTGATTTTGGCTAATCGTTTTCCCGTCAAAGCATCCCAAATGCCCAAGATTTTGAAGGATTCTTCCTCTTCGATCGTAATGATTTGCGCCATTTCAGGAGCGAAGTTCAAATCTGGCACGCCAACAAATCGCGCGGGTTCACTAATCGTAATCAGCGTTCCATCCGGAATCATCCAAAAGGTTAGCCGCGTATAGGTGGTAAAAATTGGCGCCCTGGCTATCGCCAGAGATTTGCCATCCGGCGCATATTTCATCAAGAACGTAAGTGTGTAATCTTCCGGTCCAAGCGCAAAATATTCGCTGTTGAGGCTGGCATAGGGAGTATCCTGTCCTATTTTCCACAAATCAACTACACCTTCTATATAGCCAATTGCAATTTCGGTGGAATCAGGCGCAATTGCCATGCCAGCCACATACTTTTTTTCCAGTTTATGCTTTTCCATACGGTCAAGAATGGCTTGTGGCATAGCTCGTTCGATGCGTTGATACAGCGCTTTTGCGCTCAAGTCCCAAATTTCAACTGTGCTATCTTTGCTTACAACTAACCATTTTTCATCGGGAGAAACAACGAAATCATCTACAAGGTCAATTTGAACCAGCAACGTAACTGGCTCAACCTGGTAAATATATAATCCTAAAGAGGTCAAAACCAAAGCTTGATTGGCTTTGGTGTAATAGGTTCTCCAGACCGAGCCTAACCCCCAGCGAGTGATTTCTTTTATTTGGTTCGCATTATCCAAGCCAAGGGGAGTAGATGCCCAAGGGATTGATGTGGCGGTGACCGTCGGAACAACGGTTGGCGCAATTGTGGCCGCCTCGGTTGGTATGGATGTAGATGGTGGCAATGTTGGGTTGGGTTCGGTTTTTACAGGCTCAGCAAGTGGAGTGATAACAGATGCTTGCGTTTCGGGATTGATTGATGCGCAAGCAGCCATGAAAAGGGCAAGGATGACAATCGAGAAGAGCGCTTTTTTTACCATGAGAAGTCTCCTGAAAACTTGCGGGAGTGTAGCATGACTGCACGATGCTGGAGTTTACAGGTCTGTCAGGAGGCGCACGCGCCAAAAAATAAGACCTTTGGGGTCTTCCAATAAATGTATGCAGAACGCGCAGGGCGTCTTATAATCGCCCGCATGGATACACAAACGCTGACCATCTCAGACGCCCTCGACGCCCTGGGGCGCGGGACGTTCACGCCTCAGGACCTCGCCGAAGCCTGCTTCGCCCAAATCAACCGCCTCAACCCGACGCTGCACGCTTACATCACCGTCATCCCGCCGCAGGAATCGCTCGAATCTCAACACCCGCCGCTCACCACTGCCCCCCTCTACCGCGCCCTGCGCGGCATTCCCATCGCCGTCAAAGACCTGTTCGATGTGGAAGGAATCCGCACCACAGCCGGCTCGAAATTCTTTGCCGACCACATCGCCGAACGCGATGCCTTCGTGGTGGAAAAATTGCGTCAATCTGGCGCGCTCATCAACGGCAAGACGAACCTGCACGAAATCGCCCTGGGCATCACGGGGAACAATCCGCATTACGGCACGGCGCGCAACCCGTGGAACACAGAGCGCATCCCCGGCGGATCGTCGAGCGGCTCGGCAATCGCGGTGGCAAGTGGAATGGCGCTGGGCGCGCTCGGCACCGACACCGGCGGCTCGATCCGCATACCCGCCTCCTTGTGCGGCATCGTCGGCTTCAAACCCACTCGCGGACGCGTCAGCTTGCGCGGCGTCTTCCCCCTCTCCTGGAATCTCGACCACGTCGGACCGATGACAAAATGCGTGCGCGATGCGGCGGTCATTCTACAAGTCATCTCCGCCTACGACCCAATTGACCCCGCTTCGATCAAGATGCTGGCGGGCGATTACCTCAGTCACCTGATAGACGACATGGAAGGACGGCGCATCGCGCTGGGCGCCGGCGACTTTATCGAAACCTCCGACCCCCAAGTGCTGGAAGCCGTCCGCGAAGCCGCCAAAGTGTTCGAGAAGCTGGGCTGTAAGGTGGAAAAGGTCAACGTGGACTGGATGCGCGACGCCGCATTTGCCAACAAGATCATGGTCCAGGCAGACGGCGCGGCAGTCCACCGCGACCGATTGAAGGAACATCCCGAATGGTTCGGCGAAGATGTCCGCCGCAGGCTGGAGGAGGGGGCGAAAACCTCTTCGACAGAGTACGCTTTGGCGAGGCGCACCCAGGCAGAGGTCCAGAAAAGATGCGAGTTGTTCTTCGAGTCCTACGACTTTTTGCTCGTCCCCACCACCCCCATCGCCGCGCCGACCATCGAGGGGCATGACGCTGTCGAGCAGGCAGGGCGGCTGACGCGTTTCACCGCGCCGTTCAATCTGACCGGTCTGCCGGCGTTATCACTGCCGTGCGGTTTTACCAGCGAAGGTTTGCCGATTGGCTTGCAAATTGTGGCGCGCGCCTGGGGCGACGCCAAAGCGTTGAACGCCGGCTATGCCTACGAGCGGGCGACAGAATGGCATAAGCACTTGCCGCCGCTGAATTAGCAAGGGTAAGCGGACGTTAGAGAACGTCCGCTACACCAAAGCGTAAGAGATGTTCTTTAACGTGGGATTTTCCACTGTAATACTAATCCAACGTTCATTGCTCTGTTGCAAACATGAGATAGGCATGGTAAATCGCTCTGTTGCAAGGATTTTTCCGAGCGTACTCGGCGGTCTCTACCGCCGGGTTTGCGCAAGAGAGCGCAAACTACGCAGATTTTTTTGATGATTGCAACAGAGCTCAAACCCCGACTGCGTTTCGCCTAACGTAATTGTTCGGCGATTTTCTCGTAAAAATCCAGCGCGGCGGGGTTGATGAGCGCATCGCGGTTGGTGACTGCCCGTCCGTTGAGGATGTTGGTCACTGCGCTTTCCACTTTTTTCATGTTTAGGGTGTAAGGAATCTCGGGAGCTTCGAGAATCACAGCGGGGACGTGACGCGGCGAGGCGTTTTCGTGCAGCGTGCGGCGGATTTTTTCTTTCAACTCATCGGTAAGCGAAAAGCCCGGCGCAAGTTTGACGAACAGAATGATGCGCTGGTCGTCCTGGTAGTTCTGCCCGATGGCGAGGCTGTCGGCGATTTCGGGCAGTTTTTCCATTTGGGCGTAAATCTCGGCTGTGCCGATGCGCACGCCGGAGGGTTTCAGCACGGCGTCCGAGCGCCCGTAGAAGGTCACGCCGCCGGTGTCGGAGTGGATGAGGATGTAATCGCCGTGCCGCCAGACGCCGGGATAGACATCGAAATACGCCTTGTGATATTTCGAGCCGTCGGGGTCGTTCCAAAAGTAGAGCGGCATCGAGGGCGAGGGCGCTTCGCAGACCAACTCGCCCTGCTCATCATAGACAGGCTTGCCCTTCTCATCGTATGCCTTGATTTTCATCCCCAGCGCGGGGCTTTGCAGCTCGCCCGCATAGACCGGCAGGATGGGACTGCCCGCCGCAAAACAACCGTTGATGTCGGTGCCGCCGGAGATGGAGTTGAAATGCAGGTCGGGTTTGATGTGGCTGTACACATACTCGAACCCTTCGGCGGAGAGCGCCGAACCGGTCTGTGAGATTTCGCGCAGGGAGGAGAGGTCATAGTCTCTGCCCGGCGAGACGCCCTCTTTCTTCAGAAAGTGCAGGTAACTGGCGCTGCACCCGAAGATGGTGATCTGCTCATCCTGAATCAACTTCCACATTGCGCCGGGGTCGGGGTAATTGGGGTTGCCGTCGTACAGCACGATTGTCGCGCCGACCGCCAGCGAGCTGATGAGCCAGTTCCACATCATCCAACTGCAGGAGGTGATGTAGAAAATGCGGTCGCTGCGTTTGAGGTCGGTGTGCAGGACGAGTTCCTTGAGGTGATTGATCAGCACGCCGCCCGCGCCCTGCACCAGACACTTCGGTTTGCCGGTCGTCCCCGATGAAAACATGATGTACTGCGGATGGTCGAAAGGCAGCTGTTCGAAGGCAATGGTGAGGTTGTTTTCCTTTGCCAGAAAATCCTCGTAATGCGCCGCATTCGGGATTTGTGAAATGTCGGGGCGCTCGCGTGTGTAGGAAACGACAATCACCTTTTGCAGCGACGGGATTCCGCGCGCCACTTCGGCGGCGTGCTCCAGCGTATCGAAGACCTTCCCCTTGTAAAAATAGCCATCCGCCGTAATCATGACTTTCGGCTCCACCTGTCCCAACCGTTCGATGGCGGCGGCGGGACCGATGTCGGTGGCGCAGGAGGACCAGGTCGCGCCGATGGACGCCGCCGCCAACATGCACACCACCGTCTCAATCATATTGGGCATGTAGCCGACCACACGGTCGCCCACCCCAACGCCGGCTTCCCTCAACGAACGCGCCAGCCGCGCCACCGTGTCATATAACTCGGCATATGTCATGCGCTTCGTCGTCTGGGTCTCTCCTTTGAAGATAAAGGCAAGTTGTTCATCGCGGTAGCGCAGGAGGTTTTCGGCAAAGTTCAAGCGCGCGCCAGGGAACCACCTCGCGCCGGGGAAGACGGAGAGGTCTTCCACAACGGTTTCGTAGGGCTGCGAGGCTTGGATGTCCACAAAGTCCCACACTTCCGCCCAGAAGTCGGGGATGCGGTTCACCGACCAGTCATACAGGTCCGCATAAGAAGCGAGGTTCAATTTCCGCCGCGCGTTGACCTGTTCCATAAAGCGCGTGATGTTGGCGTTGCGTCTTCGTTCGTCTGAAGGCGTCCATAATGGTTTTCGCATGGTGACCGGCTCCTCCTCTACAGGACGTGATTTCAATATCCAAGACTTACGCGCCTGCGCGTTAGAGAACGCGCTCTACGCAACGTTTTGCGGAAGTCCTGTATCGCTATTATACAATCCGCTGGTATCATTCGCCGCTATGAACATTTGGATCACCCTTGCCATTATCCTTGTCACGTATGTGGGCATTGCGCTCGGCGAATTTCCGCGCCTGCGCGTCAACCGCACCACCATCACCCTCCTGGGAGTGGGGGCGCTTCTGGTCACAGGGCAGATTGCCTACGAACACATGGGGGATTTTCTCGACCTGAACACGCTCATCCTCCTGTTCGGCATGATGATTTTGAACGCCAACCTGCAGTTGGCTGGTTTCTTCCGCCTCGCCGGGCGGACCATTTTGCGCTTCACCCACACGCCGCGCGGACTACTCGCCCTGCTGATTCTGGTCAGCGGCGCGCTGAGTGCGCTCTTCCTGAACGACACCATCTGCCTGATGCTCACCCCGCTCGTGCTGGACCTGACGCTGAGCGCCAAGCGCAACCCTCTCCCCTACCTGATTGCGCTCGCCACCGCCGCCAACATCGGCTCCGTCGCAACGCTGACCGGCAACCCGCAAAACATGATCATCGGCATCGCTTCGGGCATCTCCTACGTGGATTTCGCCTTCGCCCTCACGCCGGTCGCTCTGCTGGGGATGGGCGGCATCTGGCTGGTCATCGTCTGGTTCTATCCGCAGGAGTTTCGCGCGGAACGTTTTGAACTGCCCAATCTGCCCCCGCCGTTCGTGTACCGCCCGCTGCTCAACAAAAGCATGTTCGTGACCGGGGCACTGTTGATCGCGTTCATTCTCGGCGTCCCCATCGCAGAAGCCGCCTTCATCGCAGCGTGCGTACTGCTCCTCACCCGCCGCATCCGCCCGGAAAAAGTGATGAACGAAATTGACTGGAATCTGCTGGTCTTCTTCGCCGCGCTGTTCATCGTCAGCGGCGCAATGGAAACCAGCGGCATCACCGCATCGCTGTTCAACTCCGTTTCGCAATCATTGGACGGAAGCCCGGTCACTCTCTCGCTCATTACGGTCATTCTGAGCAACCTCGTCTCCAACGTCCCCGCCGTACTGCTGCTCAAGCCGCTCATCCCGGCGCTTGCCAACCCTCACGCCGGCTGGCTCACCCTCGCAGCGACCTCCACACTGGCGGGCAATCTCACCCTGCTCGGCTCGGTGGCGAATCTCATCGTGGCGGAGGTCGCTTCGCGGCGCGGCGTGAAATTGACTTTTTGGGAATATACCAAGCCCGCCTTCGTTATCACGGTCATCTCCCTCGTGCTGGGCGTGGCGTGGATTCAAATTTTCATCTGGAGGTAGAGCGACTATTGTTGCAGGCAGTCAATCAATTGAGCGACCGCCCCCTGCGGCTCGCTCGGCGCGATTGCCAGCACGGGAACTTTCCCCACAGAATACACCTCCCGCAAGGACGCTGTCATCCAACTGCGCGGCAGGATGCCGACCGACCCCGGCGTGACCGCCAGCGCATCGGACATCTGCTCCGCGTCAACCGCCACCTTCGCCGAAGGGGAGACGCTTCTTCCCTGCATCACGAACTGATCAAACACCCCGAACACATCCTCGTCTGACGCATATACCCACACCTGCACGGCGGGGTCGCCAAACCCGGCAAAGAGATTTTGCGCTTCTTCGAGAGTCAGGTTTTGAATGGGGCTTTGAGGATGAGTTGCAATCACGATTTCCTCCTCGCCAATTTGGTAAAGGAAGGAGGCGGGAAACTGCGGCTCGCCGAGGCGCAGGAGCAAGTCGGCGGAGGCGGGGTCGGCGGCGCGGGAGATGACGATGGAGGTTCCGGCGCAGGCGTAGAGCGAATCCAGCCAGGGGGCGGCGGCAAAGGTCGAATGGGCGGAAACAACTTCCGGCGGAGTCGGAGGCGTTGCCGTCGCGCAGGAGGCGAGCAAGAGCAGAATCAATCCAAAGGGGATGAATTTCTTCATTAGACCTTCAAAACGTCCCGAAGGTTGTCAGAATGCAGCCAAAGATTGCCTATAAAACCTTCGGGACGTTATAGTGAATGTCGCGCTATCGCCAGGCAAGGTGCAGGAGGAGGGTCACGATGGCAAGCGCGGCGCAGTAGGCGGCAAAGACATAGAGCGAGCGGCGGCTCAGATAGGCGATGAGCCATTTGATGGCAAACCAACCCGCAACCGCGGCAGTGACAAAGCCCACCGCGAGCAGAGGCAGGAAGCTGCTCAGGTTCGGCATGACAAGCACATCGAGCATCTCGTAGCCGCCTGCCGCCAGCATGACCGGCGCCGACATGAGAAACGCAAACCGCGCCGCGCTGGGACGGTCGAAGCCGCGAAACATGCCGCCGCTGATGGTGGTGCCGCTGCGCGAGGCGCCGGGGAAAACGGCAAGGATTTGCATCACGCCGATGAAGAGCGCGTCCAGCCAGGTCATCGAGGCGAGCGTGCGGTTCTTTTTCGTCAGCCATTCCGCGAGGGCAAGCAAAACCGCCGCTGTGAACAGGCGGATGGATGCCTCGAGCATGGGCTGTTTGAAGAGGGCTTCCACCGCGTCTTTGAGCAGGTAGCCAGCCAGGAGGGCGGGGACGGTGGCAATCATTATGTAAAAACCCAGGTTACGCTCAGGGGTCGAATGTCGAAAGTCGAGCGTCGCTTTGGCAATGGCGAGCAAATCCTTCCAATAAAAGGCAAAGAGCGAAACGAGCGTGCCGAGTTGGACGATGACGAGGAAGGAGAACATGGCGTCATCGGCGGGCAAGCCCAACAGCCTCTGCCCGATGAGCAGGTGAGCGGTGGAGGAGACAGGGATGAATTCGGTCAATCCTTGAAGGATGCCAAGCAGAAAGGCTTGAAGGAGGGTCATGGCAACTCGCTGAAAGATGATATGGTGTATTCTGTTTTGAACCGCCGAGCCGCAGAGGGCGCAGAGAGTTTACGATGATTTCTCCGCCATCTTTGCGCCTTCGCGGTAAACAATCCTGCTGGTCGCAACATAGTGACTGGACTTACGCAAAATTGCTTCCTTGTCCGCTAATCTGCGCCAACCTTCGCGAATTTTGAACGAATTAGCGCAGATTAGCGAAGACTGGTGGATTAAACTTAGGTTTTGCGTAAGTCCTGAGTGATTTACTTCCTCCGCAGGACGAGCAGGGTCAAGTCGTCGGCGAGAGGCGTATCCTGCATAAACTCGAGCAGGGATTTTTCCACAACGTCCATCAGTTCAGGGGCGGAGGAACAGTGATTGGCTTGGAGCGCCGCCTGCAGGCGGGTTTCGCCGTAGAATTCGCCAGCGGCATTGTATGCCTCTGTCAAGCCGTCGGTGTAGAAGAGGACGCAATCGCCGTTTCCAAGCGGGATGACGCGCTGCTCGTAGAGCATTCCCTCCGCCGCGCCCAGGGCAACGCCGGTACGCGTAAGGGCTTCGAGCGAGCCATCGCTTTTTATCCAGAGGGGCGGGTTGTGCCCGGCGTTGACGTAGGTGAGTTCGCCCTTGTTCATGTCCAGCACGGCATAGACGGCGGTGACGAACATGCCCTGTTTGGTGTCGGGGACGAGCAGTTCGTTGACGCGGCGCAATGCCTCGGCAGGCGAGTCGGTTTCCAGCACGGCAGCGCGGACGAGGGTGCGGGTGAGCGCCATAAAGAGGGCGGCAGGCACGCCTTTATCGGAAACATCGGCAATGAACAGACCGAGGCGGCGGTTTGGCAGGTCGAACACATCGTAGAAATCGCCGCCCACCTGCCGGGCGGTCTTCCAGCGCGCGGCAAGTTCCCATTCTTCCAATTCGGGCAGCGATTCGGGCAGGAAGGTCTGTTGAATCTGGCGCGCCAACTGCACTTCGGTTTCGAGGCGTTCGCGCAGGACCATCTCTTTTTGGAGCATGTCGTTTTGAATGGCAAGCGCCATCTGTTGGGCAATGCCGGTGATGATTTCGAGGCGGCGGCTGCGAAAGCGCAGCCCGCCCGAGGCTTCTTCAACCAACATGACTCCATACAGCACGCCCTTGACCGCAATTGGCACTGCGAAGAGAAACGCGCCGGGATGAGCAAGGTTGACCTCGCGGTTCGGGTCGAGGGAAAGCCAGGCTTCGAGACCTCTCTGATCGCCCGGCTGGCAGGCGCGTAATTCAAGTTCGCTGCGGCAAGCGTCCAAAAGGGGAAATTCGCCGGCGGCAAAGTTGCGGCTCCAAAACTCGGCGCTCTCCGCTTCGCTCAGACCGTATGCCTCTGTGGGAATGAACGCTTCCTCGTTTGAATCCCACAAGTAAAGGACGGCGCGCTCGATGCCCACGAGGATGGGCATGATGCGGATGATGGTGCCGAGGATTTCACCCAAATCGTTCAGGCTGACAACCGCCTGCGCCACCTGCAATAGGGCGGCGGAGGCGTATGCTTGTTCCTGCGCCGTGTCGTAGAGACGGGCGTTTTCGATGGCGACGGCGGCATAGCCGGCGAAGGTCATGGTCATGCTCTGCGCTTCGTGACCGTACCGCCCGGGGGTGTGATGAGCCAGCGTAATCACGCCGAGGGGTTGATTGCCAATACGCAGCGGCACGGACAGCGCGGAATAATTCGCATCGAAGCCGGCGGCAATCCCGGTCACCCAGGGCGGATCGGTCGGTTTACGGATGATGGGCGTTTCGGAATACAAAGCGGCGAGCAAATTTTCGTAGGCGTCGGCGTTGTCGTAGAGGGTTTGTTCGAGCAGGTCTTCGTCGCAGTTGCGGCATGCCGCCAGATACAACTCATCGTTGTCGAACAGCCAGATGGCGGAAATATCCACCGGCAGGTTGCGGTCGAGTTCGTCAAGGACGGCTTCCAGCACATCGTCCACGCCCACGTTGGCGGAGACCAAGCCCGCCACTTCGCGCAGACTCTCGCCCACCTGCCGCCGCCACTGCTCGGAGCGGTACAGGTCGGCGTTGTGGATGGCGGTGGCGATGTTATCTGCCACGGCTTCAAAGATGAGACGGTCGTCTTCGGTGAAGGCGTTGACGCGGTCCGATTGAATATCCAGCACGCCCACAACTTCCTGGTCGTAGAGAAGCGGCACGCACAATTCCGAGCGGGTATTGGCAGGCGGGAACGGCGAGGAACGGTAACGCGGGTCTTTTCTCACGTCGCCTGCCAGGATGGTCTTCCCTTCGCGCGCCACCCAGGGGATGATGCCCTGCGCGTCGTCAAGCGAAAGGGTGTAGCCTCTCGATTCGTCCGTCCGTTCTCCGCTCCCCGCCACATAGGCAATCAGGCGGCGGTTTTGATGCACGGTGAACAGATGGACATGCGGATACCCGAATCGCTCGTGAATGAGCGTGGCGACGTTCTTCATCAGCGTGTGCAGGTCGAGCGATGAACTGACGCTCTTGCTGACTTCCGCAATCAAAGAGAGTTGGTTGGCGCGGCGGCGCAAGTCACTGTAGAGGCGCGCCCCTTCCACAGCGCGGGCAATCGTATCTGCCAGCGCTTCAAGAACGAGCAGGTCGTTCGGGTGGAAGGCATTCACCCGGTCGCTTTGGACATCTAGCACGCCCAATACGCGCCCCTCGATTTTCAGGGGGATGACGACCTCGGAACGCGTCTCAGGCAGGGCATCCACAAAGCGATAACGCGCATCCTGCCGAACGTCGGTGACGAGGATGCGTTCACCCTGCGCCGCCGCCTGCCCAATCAACCCCTGACCGAGTTCCACATCCAAAGCGACTTTCTTGCGCCTGACCTTGCGCGAACCTTTGGGCATGGCGCTGGCGCGAAAGCGCAGGGAGGATGAGTTTTCCCGCAGGGTGAAGATGGCGACATAGTAGTAGTGGAAGGTCTGCTGGATGAGTTCGGTGACGCGCCGGGCGAGTTCGGTCACGCTGAGGGCGTTGGCAATCTGGGCGCTCACTTCGCGCACGAGATTCAGTTGGTTGAGGCGGAAACGTTCCACCGCCAGGCGGTGCGAGGCGACCAGCCCCACCGAGACCACGCCGGCAATGCCTTCGAGCAGGTCAAGTTCCCCTTTTTTGAAGGCGGGTCCGTGAGGGCGGTGGATTTGAATCGCTCCCAGCGGAATCCCATGCTCCTGAAGGGGAATCACGGCTAAGGCGGCGCGTGAACCGCCTTTTGTTCCTGCCGCGGGTTGTTTGAGAATGAGTTTTCCCGTCCGCAGGGCGCGTTCCATCGGTTTCGAGGGACGCGGCTGAGCGAAGTCTGTCTGGTCGGAGGTATCGGGCAGGCGCAGGAGATTTTCCTGAAGCCAGACGGTCACTTCACCCTTGATGAGTTTTGCCACCACTGCCTGGATTTGGGTGCATTGTGCGGCGAGCGAGGTCGAGCCAACAATCTGCTCTCCCAGCGCCGCAAGGCTGCCCCAGTCCAAAGGCTGCGGAGAACGAGAAACGGGGGACATGCCGTTCACCCCTTCCGTTTGATCATCGTCAGCGTGTTGCGATTCTTTTCGGGCTCTGCCTTGTAATGGACTTCGTCCATCAGTTTGCGCATGAGGTAGATGCCCAGTCCCCCGATTTTTCGTTCCGAGAGGTCTGCCGTCAGGTCGGGTGTCGGGATTTCGGAGGGGTCGAACGGTGCGCCGTGATCCACAAGGATGATGGTCATCACGCCGTTTTTGACCTCACAGGAAACTTCGAGGGTGCCGTTGCTGATACCGGCATAGGCATGTTCGATGATGTTGGAGGCGGCTTCGTCGGAGGCGAGTTGAATGTTGTAAATTTCCCTCTCGCTGAAGCCGCCGGCACGCGCCACCTCCCCGACAAACTCGCGGATTTCGTCGAGGAATTCAAATTTGGCGGCAAAACGCATTGTTTTCATGAAATAGAGGAAATGCCGCGCCAGTGATGATCAACTGACAGCGGCATCCTGGCCGGGCTACGCCCGCTGCGCAGTTAGAAATGCCCCACTGCGGTCAGGGTGTCGTCGAAGGTTTTGAATAACTCGGTGAAGCCTGCCAATTCAAGCGCTTCGCGAATGCGTTCCGGCACGTTCGCCAGCACCACTTCGCCGCGGTTGTATTTTTTGCAGTTACGCTGCGCCGCCAGCAGGGCGCGAAAACCGGCGCTGGACATGTATTCCAGGTCTTTCATATCAATGACCAGTTTGTATTTTCCGCCTTCGTTGGCGGCTTCGAGAGCCTGCGCCAGTTGAGGAGCGGTGGCGCTGTCCACACGGCCCTTGATCGTAATCAGATCACAATGCTTGAATTCCTGAACGGTAATTTCCATTGGGCATCCTCCGAGTTTGATTTGGCAAGACTGTCAGGCAAGGCATTATAACATGAGACATCACAGCATTTCTCCCTGCCTGGCAGAGCAATGCTATACTTGAACACAGTAGAATCGCGTTCATGTATCGATTCTTTCAACTGCCCGATTTTGGCTCCGACGAGCGCAACGCCAGCGCGCGGCTGATTTTCTCCCTTGCCATTAGCATGGGGTTGATGAGTGTGCTATTGGCGGCAGCGGTATGGATTGCCATGCCCGCACTGCTTCCCCGCGCGCTGATGATTGCCGGCGCCATCATGCTCGCCTGCGCCGTCAGCGTTACGCTGATTTGCCGCGGAGGGATTCGGGCGGCTGGTGTTCTGCTGGTCTTTGTTCTATGGGCTGCCATCACGGCAGGCGCTGTCACTGCCGGTGGGATTGGCGCACCGGTTGTCATTGGTTATGTCGTCGTCATCATGATGGGCGGGCTGCTGTGGAAAGACCCTCAGCGGATGCTCATCACCGTCTTCTGCATTCTGACCGCTGCCGCGATTGCCCTCGCCCAGCAAGGCAGCCTCCTGCCGCCGCCCATTGAATATCCGCCGGCGGCGCGCTTCGGTGTGTATCTCTTCTTTTTTATCATCGCCGCCATCATCCAGAGGGTCAGCGCACTGAATGCCAGCGAACTAATCAAAAAGGTGCAAAGCAGCGAAATCCGCTATCGTTCCCTGCTCGAAAACATCCCCGTCACCACGTACCTCAGCGGTATGGAACTTGAATCGCCCTTCCAATACATCAGCCCGCAAATCGAAAACTTGCTCGGCTACCCCCGCGCCAATTTCACCCTCGACCCCTTGTTCTGGACGAAAATCCTGCATCCCGACGATGCCGAGCGGGTGCTCGAACAAAGCCGCCGTTCTGCCCAAACGCTCGAACCGTTTGCCATGGAATATCGTGTGATTGCCAAAGACGGGCGGACGGTCTGGCTGAAAGACGAATCGGTGCTGGTGCGCGACGAAAACGGGACGCCATCCTACTGGCTGGGCGTTTGGACGGACATCACCAACCTCAAAAAAGCGGAAGAAGAACAAACCGAACTCATCAACCGCCTGACCCGCCGCACCCTCCACCTCCAAACAGCCGCAGATGTGGCGCGCGCCGCCACCTCCATTCTGGACATCGAAGCATTGCTCTCGCAAACAGCGGACCTCATCCAGACACACTTTGAATGCTACTACGTGGGCGTGTTTTTGGTGGACGAAACCGGCGAGTGGGCAGTCCTGCGCGCCGCAACGGGTGAAATTGGCAAACAGATGATTAACATGGGACACCGCCTCAAAGTGGAAGCCTCCTCCATGATTGGCTGGAGCATCACGCACCGACAAGCCCGCATCGCCCTGGACGTGGGAGCGGATGCTGTCCGACTTGCCAATCCCTCCCTCCCCCTCACCCGCTCCGAAATTGCCCTCCCGCTCAGCGCGCACGGCAAGGTCATCGGCGCCATGACCATTCAATCCGAAAAACCATCCGCCTTTTCGCGTGTGGACGTGACCGCCCTGCAGGCAATGGCAGACCTGGTCGCCAACGCCATCGAAAATGCCCGCCTCTTCACCGAGCGCGGACTGCTCAACAAAGAGTTGGAACTGCAAAACGAGGAATTGGAACGCTTCACCTACACCGTTTCTCACGACCTGCGCTCTCCGCTGGTCACCATTCGCGGCTTTCTGGGCTACCTGCGGCAGGATGTTATCTCCGGCAACATGAAGCGTTTCAATGAAGACCTGACACGCATTGCCAACGCAGTGGACAAGATGCAAACGCTTCTTAACGAGCTGCTCGCACTTTCACGAGTCGGGCGCATCGCCAACCCGCCGGAAAGCGTCCCGTTCGACGCCATCGTTTGGGAGGCGTTGAATCTGCTGTCCGGTCCGCTCGATGCGGCAAAGACAAGGGTGAAGGTCGCGGCGGAGTTCCCCACTGTCCGCGTGGACCGCCTCCGCATCGTGGAGGTCATCCAAAATCTGGTGAGTAACGCCGCCAAATTCATGGGCGATCAGGCGGAGCCGTCCATCGAAATCGGCGCGCACGGAACAGACAGCGACGGTAAACCCATTTTCTACATCCGCGATAACGGCATCGGCATCGAGCCGCAATACCACGAGCGCATCTTCGGCTTGTTCAACCGCCTCGATCCCAGCATCGAGGGGACGGGTATCGGGTTAACACTGGTCAAACGCATCATCGAGACGCACGGGGGGCGCATCTGGGTCGAATCGGAGCGCGGCAAAGGCGCAACATTTTTCTTTACGCTTCCGCCTGCATAAAATTGTAACCTTACAGTCATGCCGGCGGTCATAAAAGCAGTTAGAATTGCAGCCACATCCCCCACAAGGAGAACATCATGATTGGAGAGCCAATCCTCGTCATGCTCGTCGAAGACAACATGGACCATGCCGAATTGGTCATTCGCACAATGGAAGAACACCGCATTGCCAATCGGGTACGTCATTTTCTCGACGGGCAGTCGGCGCTGGATTACCTCTTCCGCCGCGAAGAATTTGCCGACCCCCAAAAAAGCCCCCGTCCGCACGTCATTCTCCTTGACCTGCGCCTGCCGCGCGTGGACGGTATTGATGTGTTGAAAGCCGTCAAAGAATCCGACGAGTTGAAATCCATCCCGGTGGTGGTGCTGACAACCTCCGAGGCAGAGAAGGATGTGGCGCGGGCATACTATAACCACGCCAACAGTTATCTGGTCAAACCGGTGGGATTCGAGGAATTCAAAAAAATGATGGACGACCTCGGGTTTTACTGGCTGGGCTGGAATACCAACCCCCATCTCCCTGATTGAAATTTTCGTCCCCATACTTTGCAATCGCGGTATCTGCCATGCCCGCACGGACGTGAACCCTTCGGCAGGGCTTCGATAAACTCAGCCCGGCGGCTCAGGGCAGGCGTCCGTGCTATTCGTACAAAGTCCCGCCAAGGCGGGACTAGTCCGCTTGAGCGGACTTGGCAGGAATAGCACGGGGGTTAATCCCCGTGCGGCGTCAACAGCAGGGGATTGTCAGGTTAAATTGTTAACTCATGTTACGCGGTAGCGCGAGATTCTTGCCCTGAGCCTGTCGAAGGGTATCTCGCGTTTTTGGGCGACATAACCCGCCCTACGAAGAAATTGCGTAAGGTGAGTTGTTAATCTGCAAAATGCCGCTCTGCGTCTAAATGGAGGATTGCTGTCACCCCCTTTGTAAAGTTGACACTCCTCCCCGCATCGGGTATCCTTGCCTGCGTCCGGGCGGGTCCGGCGCGGCAGAGCCTGTCGAACCCCGCCAGGGTCGAAAGACAGCAACGGTAAGGCGGTGTTTCTGGGTGCCGCCGGTCACCCGTCCGGACATTTTTCCCCTCATGAAAACATTTCGCTGGTTTTCCATTTTGCTTGTCTTCCTGCTTGGCGCCGGCGCAGGGCTGGGCTATGGCTGGTTCATCGAACCGGTGGAATACTTCGACCTGCCCCCCGAAACTCTCCGCGCAGATTACAAAACCGACTACGTCCTGATGACCGCCGAGGCATACCGCCTCGAACAGGACCCCGCAACTGCCGCCCGCCGCCTGGCAATTTTTGGCGCCCAGCCGCCTTATGCCATCGCCGCCGAAGCGCTGGACTACGCCCGCGCCAACGGCTTCGCCGACGCCGACATTTCCCTCCTGCAAGAACTCGTCACTGCCATGCAAGCCTGGAGCGGGATAAGTCAATGAGCCGCACTTGGTATTTTTTGGGAATTGCCTTCGCGCTTCTTCTTGGACTGGGGGCTGGTCTTGGCTACGCCTGGGTCGTCTCTCCCCGCCCCCTGAACAACGCCTCCCCTGCTCTCCTGCGCGCCGACTTCAAAGACCAGTACCGCTCCGCCATTGCCGCCGCGTATGCCGCCACCGGCAACCTGCCGCGCGCCCAGGCAAGGCTTTCGCTCCTCGGCGATGAAAACCCCGTCGAAGCATTGAACGCGCAAGCTCAGCGCAGCATTGCCCGCGGCGATTTTGCCGACGCCGACCGGCTCGCCGCTCTTGCCTTTGCCATGCAGGCGGGTGCGCCTGTCACTCCAGCGGGCGTCGCAATCGAAACATCAGAGCCGCCCCCTCCTGTTGCTCCCTCCCCCACAGAACTTAGTTTCGTCCTCACCGAAACGCCGGAAGCGCTCGAAACCGCTCCGCCTGCAACCCCGCTGCTCATACCCACTGTCCCTCCCCGCCCCACACGGACTCCGCCTCCCACGCCCGGGGCGCCCTTCCGCCTCGTTGGACAGGATACCGTTTGCGATCCGAACCTGCCGGAAGGACTGCTTCAAATCATCGTCTTCAACGCCAGCCGCAGACAAATGCCCGGCGTCAAAATTATCGTCACATGGGATACGGGCGGCGAGGAAATTTTCACCGGCTTCAAACCCGAATTGGGCAACGGCTACGCGGACTTTTTGATGACAGCCGGCGTTTCGCACGCCGTACAACTTGCGCTGGGAAGCGAGATTGCCACCGGTCTCATCCCGCCCACATGCCGCACTGCCAGCGGGGAGACTTACCTCGGCGGCTACAAACTCACCTTTCAACAGCCATAAAAAATACTAGCCACCCGACACTTTTGTTTTGGGACGCAGATGAACACTGATTTAAGTTGTTTTTTTTTTTTTTTTTGCGTTTATCTGCGTTTTTCAGCGTCCCATTTGAAACTGGCAGGTCGCTAGAAAAAAATATCCCCTCGCCCAATACGGGAGAGGGGATAAGATGGAAAAGTGATCTACGGCATCGGGTTGTTGTTTGCCCAGTCGTTGCCGAGGCGCACTTCCACATCCACGGTGGAGGTGGGATCGGGCTGGATGCGAATTTGGATGCTGGAGGTCACGCCAAACACTGCTTGCAAATATTTCAACGTGTATAGTTTCGGCGAGTACAGCACGATGACCGTGCGGTCATAGGCGCGGTCAGCGGGACCGACTTCCGTGACCGGCACCCCCAGTGAAAGCAGATAATTACCGGTGTTGTATTCCAGGTTGGGGGTAAACGAGCCGTTCAATAGGCGCACGCGCGCGCCGTCTGCCTGCATCAGCGCGGCAGGGTCTCCCTGTGCCAGCGGACTGACCGCTCCGCCAAAGATTTGGTCGCGCAATTCGCGGATTTTATCGGGGAAGGGCTTCAAGACGCTGGCATTCTCGCCGCCCAACACGACGTTATCCAGCGCACCCATGGTGTAATCAATTACGCCGCGTTTGATGTTTTCTACCGGTATCTGAGTCATGAGCGCCCCCAACTTCAACGCATCGTCGAAGGACAGGTTGGTTCGCAAACCATTTTGGGCTTCGCGGTACACATCGGGCGCAATTGCCACCATTTTGGGGAAGTTGGCGGGGTTGAACACTTGGTCGCGCAATGCCATGATGACCAACTGCTGGCGGTTGGCGCGGTCCACGTCGCCGCCGTTGGTTTTGCGGTTGCGGGCATATCCCAACACCAGATACCCCGGCAAAACCTGGCAGCCTGCTTTAATCTTCACCTTGTTGGTCTTGCCAATAACGCTGACTTGAATCGGTTCGGGAATGCAGATGTACAACCCGCCCATGGCGTCAATGGCTTCTTCAAAGGCGGCAAAATCCACCTGGGCATAATACTGTATTGGCACGCCGAGCAAATTCTCGACGGTTTTCATCGCCAGCGCCGGTCCGCCGCCGGGCAGTTTGCTGCCCTCGCCGGAGGAATAGGCGGTGTTGATGCGGCTGTATCCAAAGCCGGGGATATTGACCCACAAATCGCGCGGGATGGAAATCATGCCGGCGGTCTTTGAAAGCGGGTCAATCGTAAAGAGAATCATTGTGTCAGAGCGCGGCGCGCCCAAGCCCTGCGCCCAGTCGCGTTCGTCCAAGCCCAGGAAGAGGATGTTGACGCGGCTGGCGCCATCCCACGGTTCCGGCAGGTCGGCGCTGGGGATATTCACCGGCGGAGGCGGAAGATTTTCCACCGCGCTGGTGGCAACGGGCGTTCCTTCTTCGTTCAAGACAGGTCCGTCCAGCGTGGGGGGCGTTCCACAGGAGGCGGGTCGTATACCGGGCAGGCGGGTGGCGTTCCAGCAGGTTACCACGCCGCGCACCACAAAGAATGCGGCAATCGTCAAAGCGGCAGCCAGCATCCAGAAAATGATCGTTCCCACAGAGGGGCGTTTGAAAGTTTTCAGCAAGTTCATCGTTATTCCGGTTTCAGGTAAATCATGTTCAGTCCGAGCCGCTCCAAGCCTTCCTGCGCCCAGTATTGCAGCAGGGACGAATCTTCCTCCATGACCTTCATCATCACAGGGATGGCGCGCTGGTCTTTGATCTCTGCCAGCGCCCGCAACGCCAAGATGCGCGCGGCTTGCGCTCCTGCCTTCACAACTTCGATGAGGGCGGGGACGGCGGCGCTCCCAATCTTGACAAGAGCATTCGCGGCGAGACTGCCAACCATGCCATCCGCATCGCTCAATGCCTGGACGAGAGGCTGGATGGCGCTTTCATCGGCTTTGACAGCCAGCCCAAGCGCCGCGCACTGACGAATCTCCGGGGCGGGATCCTCCGTCAGAAACGGGATCAGCCATTCGGTCCGGCAATGAGGCGACTGGGCGAGCGCGCGCACTGCCCACCAGCGAATGTCCACATCGGGGGAGCGCGTCAGTTCCAGCAGGGAGGGGATGGCGCGCTCGCCCAGTGCGGTCAAGGCAGTTACGGCGTTTTCGGCGCGCGTTTCATCCCCGCTGGTGAGGTCGTTCAGCAGCTCTTGCAGGGTGGTCACGTTATTTTGCGGGCGGCGGCACAGGCAGATCGGCTGCGGCGGTGTTCACCCATTTGTCGCCCTCGTCTATGAGCATGACGGGGATGTCGTCCACAATGGGGTATTTGCGCCCGCAGTCGTTGCAGATAAACCAGGCATCGCGGTGCAGGGTGAGTTCGCCGCCCGTCGTGCGGACGCAGTTCGGGCAGCGCAGGATTTCGATGAGGGTTTCACTTACCATTGGCACTCCATTTTAGCGGGGGGATTTTACCATGCTCTTCGGCAGGGTCTTGCGTTGGTCAACAGGAGGACAGGATAAAGAGAACTGGCTTTAACTCGAGGCTAAAACGTCACGCTCGATTGGGCGGCATCAGCCGGAGGGGCTGCGGCACAGGTTCTTTTCTTCCGCCAGTTTTTCTGGTTTTTTGGAGTCAGGTCCATACTGGCAGATTGCCTGCCAGGGTTGGTAGTGGGTGGTGATGCGGTCCTGGAAGAGAAGCGCGCCGTCGCGGTACACGGTGCGGGTAACAGTGACATCCGCGCCGTTTGCCGCCCAGTCCACCTGCTTCATTTCGTTTTTCCCAAGTTCGGGGTTTTCTTCATAGAGCGGCGGGGGCGCCGGGACGACATTGGTCGGACCCGTCGTATCCCACGTGACGGTGCGCCCGTCTTTGGTGGAGTAGAACTTCCAGGTAAGGGTGCGCGCGCTCACGTTGACGTAGGTCTCCATCAAAATCCAGTAGGGCGAGTCATTCTTGAATTTGAAATCCACGAGCGGGAAGTAGACGGTGGCGTCCAGCCCCGCCAGGCGCGGGTCAATTGCGCCGCTGGCGGTCAATTCGTAATAAGAGACGCGGTAGGCATGAGAGTACCGTTCCACGATGGGAAACCCGGCAAAGAAGACCGTGCGAAAGAGAGTGGTGCTGACCTGACATACGCCGCCGCCCACGCCTTTGATCGTCCGCCCGCCGTAGATAATGAGCGCCTCGGCAAAGCCGCTCTCAAGGCTGACATCGCCCATCGTTTCGCCCATCGAGAAGACCTCGCCGGGCGCCACCAGCACACCGTGAAAGCGCGAAGCCGCCGTCTGAATGTTTTGAATGCGCTCGGCGCTGGAGCCGTAAAAGTAGGAGGTTTCCGACCAGAGCAGTTCGGTGATGCCAAGTTCTGCGCCCGTGGCTGTGGAAGCGACCTGCGGCTGTTCCTCGACAATCACCAAGGGGACGGTATGCTCGCCGCGCAATAATGCCTCGTTGATGGCGCGCACGCTGGCGTCCACATCCATCACCAGCCCGCTCTGCGATTCTGCGATGACTTCCAGTTGGCGCGTATCATCGTTGAAGATGAAGCGGGCGTTTTGGGCGGGGCGATCCACGCGGCTCTTGACCAGTTGAAGCATCTCGCTCAAGCCGGCGGTGTCGAGCGCCACCTGCACGCCGTTTGCCGTTCTCTGCACGCCGAGCAGGTTGGCAAGCACTTGCACATCGTACACAAAGGGACCTGGGTTGGCGGCGCCGGCGTTCGGCACGACGAGAGTCAGCGGCTGGCTGAGGATCGTGCGCGCCATTTCGGCTTGAGCGCTTACGTCAATGACCTGCGGTTGAATCTCTTGAATCACGAGCGGCACTTCGCCGTCACTGAAGGTTTGCAGCTGCGCGCCGAGATAGACGAGCGTGGCGTCAATCTTCAACTCGCGCCCCACTTGTCCGGGCGTGGCAATCACGTTCGTGCCTTCCAGGCTCAAGCCCGCCTCGCGCACCGGTTGATCCACTTGCAGGGCAATTTGCCGCAGGTATTGATAGGCAACCCGCTGATCGAAGACGATGACCGGCTGAACATAGATGCCGCCGCTGCGCGCCCGTATCTGATCGGACAACGCCTTGAACAGCCCGCCGCTTCTTCCCAGACGGTAGGCGGTCATCGCGCTGGACGACGGATCGAAGACCATGCCTAATTCTGCCGGACTCGCCACCCAGGCTTTTTCCCCATCGCGGAAGAGGATCTTGCCGCTCACCGGATAAGACAGGGTCGCATGAAGTTTGACCGCCGCATCGGAAGGCGTCAGACCGGAAAGGTCCACCCCTGCCACCGAAACGCCGGGGAAGATGCGCCCGGCGTAGAGCAGTTGGTATCCCACCACCCAGGCAATGACGGCGATGAGGAACAACGTCACGCCGCTGATGAGCGCGGCGATAATTTGCGGAAGGAGGGGAATACGTTGATAAGGCTGCGAGATGGAAGTCATTGCAAAAATTATACCTTGTGGAGGAGTCGGCGAATTAATTCGGCATGAGTAACTGATGGTATGCACCGTCCCGAAGGTTTTGCAGCTCAACAAGGTTCTTTTGCGGGAGCCTTCGGGACGTTCGGCGTAAAGTGAGCGGGCAACTCCCCCGTTTAACGGGCGCGGGAGGTCATTTGTTCCCGCCGAGCCGCAGGCGTGGAATAAGCATGGGCGTGACGGATTTGTAGTCCGCGTATGCTTGTCCGAACTCGCGCAGGAGTTTGCGCTCTTCAAAATATGCGCCGATAAGGATGTAAACGGTAAGGGCAAGATAAACGACGAAGCGGTTGAGCGTCACATTCGGCGAGAGCCACAGGATGAGCAGTCCAAACGTATAAAGCGGGTGGCGCATGAAGCGGTAAAAGCCGCTGATGACCAGCCTGGTTGAAGTTTCCTCCTCGAACAACTGACGCAAACCAACAAAGGACAGGGTATCGGTTTGCAGAACTGCCGCAATAAGGAGTATCGCCGAGAGCGCTTGTCCGGTCAGCATGAAGGCGCTCCAGGGCGAGGGGATTTGGTACAGGTTTCGATCCGGCAGGATGAGCATCAGGTAGAGGATGGGCGCAAAACTGACCGCTGAAAACAGGTTGTAGAGCAAACGGTATGCCCGCATGAAGCCGCCGCCCAAGGTGCGGTGAAGGAAATTTTTGAATCCGAGCGAGGCGGTGAAGGAATGGACAACGCTCCAGAGGACGACAGCGAGGAGAAGCCAAGACATGGTGTATTTATCCTTCGCCAAAAGCAGGCAACTTGATGGTTTCGGAGCCGCTCTGGATGATGTAATGAGGCACCCATGCCACGCCGAAGAGGGTGATGAAGAGGTTCGTCTTTTTGGGAGCGACGGTCACTTCGGTGATGTCGTTGACGGCGCTGCCCCAGCGGTCGTTGATTTCGCGCAGGGTCTCTTCGCGGCGGCGTTGGAGGTCGGCAATCTGCTTTTTGTATTGGGCAATGGCTTCGATGGATTCCTGGACTTCGGCTTTTGCCTGTTCGGTGAGGCGGCGTTTGGTGAGCGAGGAGGAGAGGCGCGAGGCTTTACGCCTGCCGCCGAACAGACCGGTCAGGTTTTCGAGGTGTGTCCCCGCCTCTTCCACTTTGCGGTTGGTGAGTTCTGCCTGGTCTTCCGTCAATTCGCGTTCTTCACGAGCAAGTTTGTCTTCGAGGGTTTTGAGTTGACGGTCAAGAGAGGCAACGGCTTTGGCGATTTCCGCGTCGCGTTTTTGGCTGGCGGTTTCGGCGCAGGCGCGCATAAACTCGGCGCGGCTGACATCGGGACCGGCATACACTTTGAGGGTTTCGTTGGCGCGCGCCTGCACGGATGAGGTACGGAGCGCCCAGTCGGCGAAGTCTTTTTGCAGGGCGGCAAGCAGGCGGGGGTCGTTGAGCGGGGCGTCAATGGCGTCGAAGCGGGAGGAGGGGGCGGGGAAGGTTTCCATGTTTTCGAGGGCGGAAGCGTTTACAAGGTGGTCTTCCCAGCGGATGGCGGCGCGTTTGTCCAGCGTTTGGACGAGGACGGCGCGGGTGATTTCGCTGTCCACGCCGAGTTTGCGGTCGAGCAGGCGCACTTGGGCGGAGGCAAGAAGCGCAGGGCGGTAGAGGATGCCGGCGATGATCGCTTCGAGGGGCATGGGTTGTCCGGCGGCTTGGAAGGCTTCGGGCAGGCTGAGGTTTTGAGGAAGGAAGTATTCTTTGATGCCGGCAGGCAGGGGAGGTTTGGTTTGTGTGCCAAGGGATTGACCATTGACGATTTGCGATTGAGGATTTGCGATTTTCGATTGAGACGTGGGAATGGCTGCCGTCATGAAGGAGGGAGATTGGGCTTCAGTGGAGGATAAGGTTTGGGAGGCTGGAGCAGGCGCCGGCGGAGTCGGAAGCGTTTTGTCCGCGTTGGCGAGGCGGTTGAGTTCGGGAATCCGATGGCGGGCGAGGGGTCCAGCGAGGTAGTTCATCGTCCAGCGTGAGTACAGGAGAAGGGGCGCTTTGGCATGAACGTTGTGGAGGACGAAGACGCGCTTGCCGAGCGATGAGATGAGGCGGTCGAATTCGCCGCGCGAGATGCCGCCCGCTGCGCCTTCGAGACCGTCGAGCAGGCGCTGTTTATCCTGTTCGGTTTGCAGTTTGCCGATGAGCCATGTGCCGGCGTTGGAGAGTCCTTTGTAGTCCACGTCCACAGGGTTTTGGGTGGCGAGGAGGAGACCAAGACCAAAGGCGCGCGCTTGTTTGAGCAAGCGCAGGATGAGCGCTTTGGAGGGCGGGTTACGCTGGGGCGGGACGTAGCCGAAGATTTCGTCCATGTAGAGGATGGCGCGCAGGGAGGAGGAGCCGCTTTGGGTGCGCATCCAAGTTTCGACGGCGGAAAGCAGGAGGGTGATGAAGAACATGCGCTCGGCGTCGGAAAGGTGGGCGAGGTAGAAGATGTTGTGGCGCGGACGCCCGTCGGGAGCGTAAAGCAGGGAGGCGATGTCGAGCGGCTGCCCTTCGCGCCAGGGTTCAAAGGCGGGCGCAGCGAGGATGTTGTTGAGCGCCATTGCCAGGTCCATGCGGTCTTTGGGCGGGAAGAAGGCGTCCATGGGGAAGGCGCCGAGTTTGTCGAAGGGCGGGGTTTGGGTTTGCAGGATGAGTTCGGTGAGGTCCACGCTTTTGCCGCGGCTCCAGGCGTTTTCGAAAAGATTCGCCAGCAGGATGTGTTCGCGCGAACGGAGGGGGTCAATGTCGGTGTAGCCCACCAGCCCGAGCAGAGCGGTGACAGTGCTGGCGATTCGCTCGCGCAGGATTTCGCGGTTTTCATCCCAGGTAAGGTCGGGGGCGGCAAGGGAGGAGAGGACGCTGACGGAGGCGCCTGAGTCAGAGCCGGGGGTGAACACGGTGAATTGGGCGGAGTTTTTGAGGGCTTGAATGCGCTCGCGTTCGATGCTCCATTCCTGCAAGCCGTTTTGCCAGGCGAGCGCGGCTTCTGCGGCGGCTTGTTCGGGGGTTTTGCCGGCGCGGCGCGCCTGGTCGGCATCCACCCAGGGTTGGAAGTCCTGCGGGGCGAGGTTGGGGAAGTGCAACAGGAGGTTGGTGAGGTCGCCTTTGGGGTCAATGATGATGGCAGGGATGCCGTTGAGCGCCGCTTCTTCGAGCATGGCAATGCACAAGCCCGTCTTGCCGGAGCCGGTCATGCCGGTGACGACGGCATGGGTGGTCAGGTCGGTGGGGTCGTAGTGGATGGATTGATCGGTGACGGTCTGCTGGAGGGGATTGTAGGCGCGTCCAAGATAAAAGTTTGATTGGCTCATTCAGGTCTCCTGCGCGGGATTTCGATGGGATGATTGTAGCCCATCCGGCAGGAAATGCCCATTAAAAATTTTTGGTAATTACCTACCCTCACCCTAACCCTCTCCCATAGGGAGAGGGTAATTTTTGCGGAGGCTGAGCCTCCGCAAAATCAATCGTCGTCGTTGTCGTTATGATTGTTATCATTCTCGTTCGTGTTGCCATTATTATTCGTGTTTGTGTTGTCATTATCATTCGTGTTCGTGTTGTTATTGGTTCCGCTGTTGGTATTTGGGGGAAGCGGCGTCGGCGAGGCAAAGGAATTGGGGGCAATGAACACGATCTCTTTCACGATGAAAATGTTCTTGTCATAATAGCCCTTTGCTTTTGCAAAAGCGCCAACAACGGGCGTTCCTTTCACTTCTTTCGCAAATTGGGTGTCCAGTACGATGCCGTTGACAACGATCAATTTGTTCTGGATGGCAGTGACAACACCTTCGATGTACGCTTCGTCAGGAGTTGTTGTTGCTGTGGGAGTCAATGTGGGAACTGGTGTAGGCGTTTCGGTTTTGGACGGGACGGCGGGTTTGACCTCCTCGACTTGAGTGGTCGCTTTCGCCTCTTCTTCCTCTTCTTGTTCTTGTTCCTTTTCGCCTTCAGGGAGGGGGGTGCCGGGCGGCAGGAGTTCGATGTGGTCAGCGAGGACGCCTGAGCCTTGGGTTGTGCCGCGCACACGCACCGCCGCGCCGATAGTGACGGTCTCGCCGGGCAGGCGGGTTTCGGCGGAGATGAAGACGGGGATGCCGGAGACCAGCCACTCGGTCTCAGATTGATGCGTGACGTAGCCGGAAAAGTCCACGTTGGCGGCACGTCCGCGGGCGAGAAGTTCGCGCAGTTCGTGCAGCCGTTCGTTTTCATGTTCGAGTTCGAGCGCCTCACGCTGTTCGGGGTTGAAGATAAAGAAGAGTCTGAGGTCTTCCCAAGTGCGTTTGACGGGGTAGAGGCTGTCGCCGGGCAGGGTGGTGGTGGAGGCGCGCACCAAGCCTGTGCCGCTGATAAAGAGGGCGGCAACGACCGTCAGCATGACAAAGGTGCGCCGCAGCGGCACAGACCAGTCGCGGCGAATGGGCGGGATAAAGAAGAAGGCTTTTCGTTCGCGTCGTTCGCGCAGTTCGGCGGCGCGCTGCAGGACGCGGGCGCGGCTTCGGCGCACGACCGTTTCAGATGGCAGCGGCACGGCGATGGACTTCGCTTTCACAGCCGCTTCGAGGAGGGGGCGCAGTTCGTCTGCCAGTTCGGGGCGGCGGCTGAGGATGGCATCCACTTCCGCGCCTTGTTCCAGTTCTTCGAGGCAAATTTCCAGAATTTCGTATTTATTCATCTTTCGCCTCCCCAATCAGCCGCTGGAGTGCGGCAAGCGCACGAAATTGGAGGGCTTTCACGGCATTGACTTTTTTCTTCATGGTTTGTGCAGTCTCTTCGAGCGAGTAACCCTGACCAAAACGGAGCGCGAGAACATGCTGCTGCTGGTCAGTCAGTTGGGCAATGGCGGCGCGCACGGCGCTCTGTTCTTCCCGCGCGTCCACTTCGTCGTGAACGACGGCAGCATGATCAGGGATGAGGTCCGAGAGCGCTTCGACAGGTCGGCGATAGAGGCGGCGCAGGTAGTCGTTGACGGCGTTGGAGGCGGTGGCAATCAGCCAACCTTTGAGGCTGGACTGCGGTCCCTGGCGTTTTTGGGAGGCTTCCAGCAGGCGCAGGAAGACTTCGCTGGCAATGTCTTCCGCCGCAGCGTCGTCGTCAATGCGATAGCGGACGTAGCGATAGACCTCCGCAAAATAGCGGTCATAGATGGCGCCGATGGCTTGCGAATCCAGATTTTGCAAACCGTTCAATGCGCTTTGTTCGTCATAGCCAGACATGGTTTGCATGTTCTCGTGAAAAATAATTCTCGACCAGTGAAGAAGGGCAAGTTGCATGGGAGTATATCATTCCGGGCGGGTCACTGCGGAGGTTGAATGACTTGATATACAATCGCCTGGTCATCACGGTACACTTCCCGCAAACCGGGGTCGTGTTCCGCTTTGCGGATGAAGTTTCCATGCTTTAGGTCGGTATGTACATACTGCGCGCCAAATTTGGCGGCGATAATGCTTGAAGGATTGTCCACCTTGCCTTGTGTGATGAGCACCCACAGGTCGTAGAGTTCGGGGTCATATAATTGCATGTAGGTTGGATCGAGACCGATGAGGTAGGTGTTGTGCGTGTTGTAATAGAAGAGGCGCGGAAAGTCGTCCCAGTCGGTCTGAAAGACACGGGAGCCGGCCGGGGTGTTTTCTGCCAGCCATTGCGACGCACCGGCATACAGGTTGTAGGGCTTGGAATCGTTAATCGCTTCACGCGCCCTGGGAATGGATCTGCCAACACTGATCAACACTGCCGCTGAGAGCAAAAGCAGGGGGGCGTTTCTGACCAGTCGCATGAGGGGGGATGAAGTGGAAACGCGGCAGGCAAATTGACGGTCAAGGAAATGACCCGCCCAGGCAAAGGCGGCAAAGATGAGGGCAAAGGGGGGGAAGTATTCCACAAAGCGGCGCGCCTGCATGAGCATCAGTCCAAACAGCAGAGCGGCAAGCAGGGCAAAGGCGGTGCGGCTGTCCATGCGGCGCTCGGTCAATCCCAAAGCAAAGATTCCGCTGACGAAAAAGAGCAGGGAGAAAAGCGAATTTTCGAGGATTTGTTTGGTGTTGTAGGGGAACCATTCATTGCCAACGCTGACGGAGGTGGCGTCGGTCAATTTGGGAAGCATGTGATTCCAGGAAAAGATGAGATTGGCGGGAAAGTAGGGGTTGATGATGACACCGAGGGCAATACCGGCGGCAATATAGAGCAGGGGCTTGTATTCGAAGCGCCGTTCCGCTACAAGAACTGCCAGGACATACAGACCGCCAAGCGCCAGCATCAGAGGAAAAGCATCGTACAACCAGACATAAACAAAAGAGAGGGCTGCCAGGCGCTTGTACTTTTTTTCGAACAGCCAGGCTGTTCCCAGCGCAAGGAACGCCAGCGAAAGCGACTGGGCGCGCGTCACGCTCATGCGGTAGAGAAAAGCATCAGAAACGCCCAGCAGCGCCAGCGCCCACAACCAGTCGTAGGGAATGCGCTGACGATGAAACAGATGCCATATCGCCAGAAAAGCCAGGCTCGAAAAAATCACCGCTGACCATTTTGCGCCCAGGCGCAGATCGGGAAACAGGGTGAAAGGAATCAGCGCAACGTGATAGAGAAAATGATGGTCATAATATTCCTGCGGATTCAGGATGGAAAGCGGCAGCCAGGGAAATTCCGGCTTTAATCCTTCCGTGCGCATGATTTGGGCAAGTTTGATGTGATAAAAGCCGTCGTTGTCGGGCATGTTGGGCGTGGAAAATTGAATGAGCGCCATGCCCAGAACGAACAGCAGGAACATGCCTAGCGGGAGGAGGGGGTATCGCAGTGGTTTCATCGAAGTGTTTTCTGTGAGAATGGAACATCTGGAGCGGCTTTACTCCAGATGTTCCATTTGTGGCTTTATGCAGTGACGACAGTGAAGAGATTAATCATCGCCGTTGGAGTTGCCGTTATCGTTGGAGTTGTCGTCATCATCGTCGCCATTGTCGTTCCCGTTGGAATTGCCGTTGTGGTCATCGTCATCGTTGCTGTTGGAGTTGCCGTTGTAGTTGGAGTTGCTGTTGCTATTGGAATTTTCATTGTAGCTGTCGTCATCGTTGTCGTTGCCGTTGGTGTTTTCGTTGCTGTTATCGTCGGGAGATTTCTTTTCAATCTCGCGGACGAAGAGTGAGCCGTCAGCAGCAGCCGCCAAATGAAGCTTGACATAATCGCCGACTGCAACGATGGTTTTGAATTTCGTAGAGGCAGTGATGGCGTAGGTCATGCCGTTGACGGTGACGGAGTCCATGGCGAGGGCTTCCACAACGCCGTAAACTTCCTGTTCGTCATCGGCTTCATTATCGTTGCCGTTCATGTTGGCGTTGTCATTGTCATTATCGTTGACATTGCCGTTCATGTTGTCATTGTCATTGGCGTTATCGTTGACGTTGCCGTTCATGTTGTCGTTGTCATTGGCGTTATCGTTGACGTTGCCATTCATGTTGTCGTTGGCATTGTCATCAGGGGAGGCTACCTCAATTTTCAAGGCGAGTATACTGCCATCCGCTGCGACCTTCGCCTCCACTTTCACGATGTCACCAACTTGGATACCGGCGTCAATCGAAGCGCCTTCCACACTGATGACTTGTCCGCTGATGGTCCACTGCGATGCGTCCATGGCTTCGACGTTACCAGTAAAGACAACCTCGGTATATTGCGAACCCGCCGTATCATCGGCAGATCCGCTTTCCCGCACGGCTCCACTGGGCAGTGTACCGCTGCAGGCGCTCAACAGGTAAGCCCCGATGAGCAATACCGAGATGAGAAAACGATGTGATTTATTCATACCGAACCTCCATTTCTGAATCTGAGTTGGTTTAACCTATCAGTCGCTGGAGGAAGGAAAAAGTTATGCCAAAATGCTTTGTTGCAAACAGAGAAAACGGAATGAATTTTCCCATCTTGCCCTCACCCCTTGCCCCTCTCCCAATGGGAGAGGGGTGGGGGTGAGGGAGAAAAGCGCGCGGAAAGCGAACATCAGACAATCTTTGCAACAGAGCAATGCCAAAACAAAAACCTCCCGCAAGGCGGCGGGAGGCGAAACGTCCAACACATGTCAGGCGGGGGGATTATCCAGCCGAATACCGTGTCCGCGCACGGTGGTGATGTATTGATGAGTGGGGTCAAGGGCGGCGATTCGTTCGCGCAGGCGGCGCACCAACGCATCCAAAGCCTGGTCGGATACTCCGGCGGATTGCTCGTCACCCCACACTTCCGCCACCAAGTCGGCGCGGGTGACCACTTCGCCGTTGTTCTTGTAGAGCAGCCAGAGCAGTTTAAATTGCTGCGCTGAAAGCGGCGGCACCAACTGCTGATGATTGACCCACACGCGCCTGGACTTCAAATCCATCATCAAACGCCCCGAAGCGGGTGAGCCTTCCAGCAGCGGCGTGGTGGCATCTGAAACGAGAAAGATGAACTGCTGCGCCATGGCAATGGAAAGCAGATCGCCGTCCTGCAAGACAACGGGGGCAGTCAGCAGGCTGCCGTTATGATGGGTGCCGTTCTTACTCCCCAGGTCTTCGAGGATGACGCCTTCCGGCGTCGGCGTCAGGCGGGCATGGAAGCGCGAAATCTGCCGGTCAGTGATGACAACGTCACAACTCGGCTCGCGCCCCAGAACGAGGGTTTTGTTCAACTGCCAGCGCTGTCCCTTCAAGGGACCGTCCTGCGCCACCAGCAAGGGAGAATCTTCCTGAAGTAATGTCATGGGTTTCTGAATCACCAGCCATCAAACATCACACGCTATGGCTTTCTCAAAGTCTGGATGCGAGCCTTCTTTGTACACGGATTTCGCGGAATGAACGGATTTCTTTCCGTTTTTCACGGAGAATTCCGCATCATCCGTGCGATCCGTGTACAAAAATTGATTCCGTCGAGCGATAATGAGAAAGCCATATGTCACACGCAACACAGGAGAAGGATGTGAGAGGGCATATATTATAATACGAGAGCAAAGACGCAAGCATCCACGCAGGAACACGCCGAAACCTGCCAGCGTCCACGCGAAACGAATTTGAGTCTCAGATTCAAAAAGGAGAAGAATTGCTCCCTCCCCTCAAGAATGAGGAGGTATTGCGCGGCCGCTACCAGATCCGCGAACGGATTGGTCAGGGCGGCATGGGCGCCATTTACCTTGCGGATGACCTGCGCCTCAAGGGACGTCAGTGCGCCCTGAAGGAAGTTGAGTACGACCGCGCCCTCCCGGAAAACGTCAGAGAAGAAGCCCGCGCACAGTTTTTGCGCGAGGCGACTGTCTTGGCGCGTCTCGACCACCCCAACCTGCCCAAAGTCTCTGATTTCTTCTCCATCGGTCCGCGCGATTACCTCGTGATGGACTACATCCCCGGTAAAGACCTGCGCGCCCTGCTGCTCGAAGCGCGCCGCAACAAACGCTTTCTGCCCGAAAAGGAAGTGCTTTCGTGGGCGGAACAAATCGCCAATGCGCTCTCCTTTCTTCACAGCCAGGAACCGCCCATTGTCCACCGCGACATCAAACCAAGCAACATCAAACTCATGCCGCATGGCTTGATTAAACTGGTGGATTTTGGGCTTGTGAAAGTCCTCGCCCCCGAGGAAGTGACCATCACCATCATCCAAGGGCAAGGCACCGCCCTTTACACGCCGCTCGAACAATACGGCGGCAGCGACGCCCATACCGACATCCGCTCAGACATCTACTCTTTTGGCGCAACGCTTTACCACCTGCTCACCAACGAACCTCCCGCCGACGCCCGCAAACGCTTCCTCTCCCCCGACAGCCTGATCCCGTTACGAGAAATCAATCCTTCGCTCTCGCCGCGCACCGAAAAAGCCGTGCTGTGGGCAATGTCCATGCACCCGGACGAACGTCCTCATACCATTGCCGAATTCAAAGAAGCATTACTGGGGCACCGCGATACACCCACCTTGCCCGTTTCCCCTCTGCGAATACGAAACCTGCCGTCTTCTCCTTCCCTCGCTGAATACCTTGCCAAACCTGCAGAAGCCGTACTGGCGTGGGGTGCGGCGGTCTTGTTTCTGCTCAGTTTGCTCGCGACGCTGATCCGCTGACCAGCCGCCACCAAGCCCAAGCCAGGATTCCCCCCAACGCCTCCCCTCCCAGCGTAAACAACAGCACGCCAAACGCGCCCCCCGATTCGGACGCCACCCATGCCCGCGCGCGCGGGAACCCCAGCGCAAGATAGTTATATGCGCCCAGCCCGCCGATGACAATCAGCAGGGCAAACCGCAGACCCCATTGCAGCGTAATCAGCCGGCTGACCGCCCAAAACGTGAGCAGGGCGCTGCCCAGCACACCCAGCAGCATAATGAACCACAACCCTGCCCGCGGGTATCCTTCCGACGAAATGAAATTATTCGCCGGTGCAGCGGTGGGCGTGGGCGTAGGCGGTTCAGGCGTGATTGTCACTGCTGGTTCCACCACTGTGACCGCTACGCCGTTGCCGGTCGCGTCGAATTGCAGCACGTCCGAAACAACCGCTGGCTCGCTCACTGCACGCAGTTCAACCTTGCCAGGCTTATCCACCACAAACGAAGCGTGCGCCACGCCGTCTATGGTGGTGGTTTCCACCTGTTTCAGAATGCTTCCCGTCTCATCGCTCGTGGACATGGTGAACCGCACCACCGTCCCATCGGGGACGATGTGTTGATTGCGGTCGAGCACCGGTCCCGCTCGGACAGAAATGGAGGCGCCGATTTTGAAAAAGGGAGTGGGAGTGGGCAGCGGTGTGGAGGTGCCATCGTCGCCGATGAACGCAGGTTCCTCCTGATCCAATCGCAGCGGGATGATCTGCTCCGGATCGGGGGAAGTTTGCGTGATGAGGTCATACCCCACCGCCGGAATTGAAACCGGCGAAGCGCCCTGTAGGGAAATTTGCTGGAAGAGGATGCGCGCCGCCACATCCACAAACGGCGGCTGTTTGCTGTATAACGTGTAGTAGGCGGTGAGTTTGGAGATGTCGGTCGCGTCGAGGTAGTAGGGAGCGGTGAAGGAGAAGAGAAGCACGTCCTTGTTGCGGAGCAGGTTCGGGCGTTCGGAAAAGAAGCGCCGCAGCAGGTTAATCTGTCCACTGCTCACATCCGTCAGCGAAATGACAATCCACGAGGCGTTGATGAGGGAAATCTCGATATTGGTATCCGCCTTTCCATTGAGCAGGTCTTCCAACTCCTTGAAGGAAAAGGAACTCGTGCGGCTGCGGAGAATTTGTCCGCTTCCATCGGGACCGTAAAGACGCAAAACCGTCTTGTGGAAGGCATCTTCTGCCAGGGCGCTGTGTTCAGCGCAGACGCTGCATTGTTTGTAAAGAGCGACATCCGTCAGAAAAACGATGCGGTCGCTGGTGGTGGGAGGCGAAGGTAGGAGGGTGTTCAATTCTTGAGGGTCGGGACTGATTAACGTGGCGGCGCTGCGGGCAATATCGAACGAAACCTGATTGGAAATACCCAGGTTATTCAAAGCATCCTGCGGCGGCACGACATCTTGAAATTCCAGGGAGGGGTACATGCGCAGTTTGTGCGTAAGGATGCGCGTCACAGCGGCATCCACCAGCCGCGCAAAGATGGGGTCGTTGCGGTATTCTTGGGCAAAGGCATCCAGAATGCGCAGGGTGGCGGCGTAGGTGGTATCTGTCTCATCGGAGCGGATATTGCCCAGGTAGAGCAGGTCGTTACCCGCCAAAAAGGCGTCGCGCGCCACGAGGCGGGGTGAAAAACTCTCGCCGTTGAGCGAGTAAAAGTCGCGCACGGCGTGGCTGCCCAAATCATCGCTCACCACCAAGCCGCCGTTCGCGCGCCAGGACGCAAATTGCGGCAGAGTCAGAATGGCGGAAAGCGCCGACGCATCGAAACTGACCGGACGCGTGGTGGCGCGGATGTTGCCTTGAAATCCCTGATAACGGATGTGCGAGACCAGCAAGCCATCGGCAAGCGCCGTTGGGGTTGCGGAGGCAGTTACGGCAAAGAAGGGGGAGAGTTCCACCTGCTTCAACTGCTCGAGCGACTTGCGGACGGTGGCAACCTCATCTTCGGGAGAGCGGTCGGAGCCGCCGCGCCCGGGGAAATGCTTGGCAACCACGAGCATCCGCCCATTACTGCCGGCATGTAAACCGGCAATATATGCTTGCCCCATCTTCCCCACCCAATAGGGGTCGCCGCCGAAGACGCGCGTCCCCAAGTCGCTGCGGGCGGCTGGGTTGGGCGATTCCATCACATCCAGCGATGGACCCAGAAAAAAATTGAAGCCGATCGCGGAAAGTTCCGCCCCCATCACATTCCCTACCTGTTCGGCGTTTTTCGTATCCCAGGTTGCGCCGATTGCCATTTGATTCGGCAGAGGGGTCAAGCCGTTCAAAATCTGATCGTAGGGCGTCCCCTCACCCTCCTGCGAAATGCCGATGAACAGCGGCACATACGCTTTCGCCAGGGAGGGGTCGGCGTGGGATGCGTCCCATTCGATGCCCTGCAGGTCGGCAATCAACTCATGCGCGGCGGTTACTGTGTTTGGCTCTTCGACGAAGTTATCGTTTGCCGCCAGCAAAATCACGCCGCCGATATGACGATTGGCAATCAGGTCGTAAATTACCGAGCCTTCGCTGCGGTCTATGCCGGTAAAAGTCACAAGGAACAATTGCCCCACGCGCTCCTCAGGGGTCATGGAATCCAGCAGGGCTTGAACTTGCGGAGGCGGAGGAGGGGTTTGGGCGCGGGCGCCGGTTACAGGTCCAAGCAGAGAGGCGAGCAGAGTCAACAGAAGCAGCCACGCGGAGAGACGTTTCAACGTCACGAAGGAGTCTCTGCTTCTCCCACGCTTCGCTTCTTTGACTTCAACCTGTTTCCCGCTCATCGGCTTAGTCTGCATCTCCAGCCTTTTCCCCGCGCAAGCGAACCGCCCGCTGCGGGTCGTCGGTAAAGACGCCGTCCACGCCCCATTTGAAGAGGCGGCGCAAATCCGCCTCGTCGTTCACCGTCCACACGTGGATGCGGCGCTTGAGGCGGTGCGCAAAGTAGATCAGGTTTTGGGTGGTGTCTTTCAGGTTGGGGTGCAGGGCGTCGTATTTGCCAAAGGCAAAACCAAACGAACGAGCCCACCAGCCCAACACACCATTCAACGCCAGCAAGCCGGTGGGGACATCGGGCAGATAGCGGCGGGCAGCGGCAAGGTTGGCGGGCAGGAAGGAGGAAAACAGCACGCGTTTTTGCAGCCCGAATTTTTTCACCAACATGCACACCGATTCGACAAGATGGTCGCGCGGGGTGTTGTAGTTGGTCAGTTCGACGTTGATGAAGGTGCGCTTGCCCACCGCCTCGAACACTTCGGCAAGGGTGGGGATTTTTTCGCCGCGAAAGTTTTCCGAAAAGAAACTGCCGGCGTCCAGCGCGCGCAAATCGGCGAGGGAGAGGTCTTTGACCTTTCCGTGCGCGCCGGTGGTGCGGTCAACGGTGGGGTCGTGGATGACGACGACCTGTCCATCGGCGCTGAGTTTTACGTCGAGTTCGATGGCATCGGCTCCCTGCTGGAGGGCAAGTTCGAAGGCGGCAAGCGTGTTTTCTGGCGCGTGCGCCGAGGCGCCGCGGTGAGCAAAGATGACGGGGGTGGGAAGAGTATTAAGCATGGCAAAAAAGAACGGATTACGCATTACGAGAGGGGATGCGCAATCCGTAATGCGGATTTGAGGTGAGAAGGCTAAATATCCACAAAGTAGGAGGTGGCGGCACGGTCCAGCATTTCGCGGGACATGGTAGGCGGCACGGAGAGGTAGCGGGCAATGTCGAGGATCTGGTCACACAGGTCGCGCGGATGGGAGGCGCGCAGTTTGCGGTTGCGTTTGATGTACCACTCCTGCAGGAGGTAGGCAAGCCCCTGGTCGCTGTATTCCACTTTTTTGTCGGCGGCGACGCGTTTGAAAATTTCGCGGTATTCCTCGTAGGTGGGGTCGCCGATTTCGATTTTGTGGCGCAGGCGGCGGAGGAAGGCTTCATCCACCAGGTCTTTGGGCGGCAGGTTGGTCGAAAAGACGATGAGGACATCGAAAGGCACTTCCACCTTGCGCCCGTTGTGCAGGGTGAGGAAGTCCACGCGGTTTTCGAGGGGGACGATCCAGCGGTTGAGCAGGTCGCGCGGGCGCACTTGCTGGCGTCCGAAGTCGTCAATCAGGAAGATGCCGCCGTTGGCTTTGACTTGGAAGGGCGCTTCGTAGAATTTGTGGGTTTCATCATAGACCAGGTCCAAACCCTCCAAGGTCAGTTCGCCGCCCACGACGATGAAGGGACGGCGAATTTTGACCCAGCGCGGGTCGCGGCGGGGGTTGGAGCGCAGGTTGCCGGTGCCGGTGGGAGTTGCCTGCCCCTCGGCTTCGGGCGCGAGTTTGTGACTCACCTGATCATAGACCTTGATGACCTGCCCATCGAGGTAGAGGGCGTAGGGGATGTACATGGATTGGGTGAGGATGAGGTTGCCAAAGGCGCGGGCAACGCTGGTCTTGCCGTTGCCGGGCGGACCGTACATGAAGATGGATGTGCCGGAATTGAGGGCAGGTCCCAGCCGCTGGAAGGTGGCTTCGGAGATGACCAATTGCGAGAGCACCTGGCGCATGGTGCGCGCGGTGACGGTCATGCGCCCGGTCCGTTGGCGGCGGATGGCTTCGTTATAGACCTCGAACGGCACCGGCGCGGGACCGGCATACTGACTGCGCTCGAGCGCCTCGCGCGCGCGGGTGATGCCCGCCCCGGTGATGCCGTAGGTGTAAGCGCCTTCGCCCAACCCGCCCTGCGAGGATTTGACCTCGATGAGTTTTTCACGTTTGAGCGCTTCGAGGATGCCGTCGGTGACGCCGGCAAACGGCAAGGCAATTGCCTCGGCAATTTTGAATCCGCTCATAAAGCCTTGATTGTAGAGGATCTTCAGCGCCAAGTCCTGCAGCCAGAGGGGATTCAAGCCGGTATCTTCGACGGAATTAATGGGCGGCGGCGAAAACGGAACAGGAGCGCTGGGTGACTTCATGAGGGTATTAGCCATAACACCTCCCAAAACGGGATGAGGAAAAATACGATGGTCAGATTATAGCACGCCCAATTTTGAATGCAATGCAGCACAAAACATCGTATATAATCTGTAATGTCATGAAACTATCCGTCATCATCCCCGTGTACAACGAAGTCAACAACATTCAGGAAATCGTCAGGCGGGTGCAAGCCACCAAACGGGCAAGCGAGATCATCATCGTGGACGACGGCTCGCAAGACGGCACCCGCGAGATTCTGAAAACGCTGGACGGCAAACGAAAAGTCCGCGTGATTTTGCATGAAAAGAATCAAGGCAAGGGCGCGGCAGTGGTCACCGGCATGAAAGCCGCCCAAGGCGACATTCTGCTCATTCAGGATGCCGACCTGGAATACAACCCGCGCGATTACCCCGTCCTGCTCCAGCCCATCGAGGATGGAGTGGCAGATGTCGTCTATGGTTCGCGATTTTTGGGCGCGCCGCACCGCGTCGCCATGTTTTGGCATCAGGTGGCGAATCAACTGCTCACCTTCATGACTAACATCCTCTACGACTCCATTCTGACCGACATGGAAACCGGCTACAAGGTCTTCCGCCGCGAGGTCATCGAAGGCATGAACATCCGCTCCAAGCGGTTCAACTTCGAACCGGAATTCACCGCCAAAATTCTCAAGCGCAAGTACCGCATCTTCGAGGTGCCGATTTCCTTCAACCCGCGCGATTATTCCGAAGGAAAGAAAATCAAACTCAAGGACGCCTTCGAGGCGGTCTGGGCGCTGCTGCGTTATCGCTTTTGGGACTGATGAATTTCCAAAAACAAATCGAACAGGAATTTGCGCTTGCCGAGCAGGCGCGCGCCCGCGGCAATGAGGGACAAGCCCGCGTCTGCGCGCGGCGGGCGGCGGGCATTGCGATTCGGGAATACCTGACCCGCAGGGGAATTCGTCCTCCCAGCGCCAGCGCCTACGATTTGCTCAACCTGCTCAAGGATGACCCGCTTCTCTCCCCCGACCTGAAACGGCTCGCTGACCATCTGACCTTGCGCGTCACCGAAGAGTTCAAACTCCCCATCGAAGCCGACCTCCTTGCCGAAGCGCGGCAGTTGTGCGACGCTCTGTTGAAATGAAAAGACCCTGAAGAAATGGCTTCAGGGTCTTTCTGTTGCAGCAGGCGGCGTTAGAGAACGTTTCCCACCCTCACATTCGCTTACATGCTTTTTCGGCTCCACAGATAGAAGAAAGCCCGCGCCAGCGTAATCACGACCACCATTCCAGACATCACCCCCCCCAGCACCAAAAACATCTTCTTCCAATCGCTCAGCCGCAAGGCAATCTGCTCGCGCGCTGGAAAGTGGATGCGCTCGCGCAGGCGTTGGACTATGTCGCTCGAAGGCTGAATCGGTTTCAGGGTCCCGGCGAGACGCGCTTCGAGACTGGAAAGAAGTTCATCGGGAAGGGTGGTGGTCTTACTGCGTGCCATTCGTACTCTCAAGTTCATTCAGAAGGATAGAGAACAAGACCGACTGTGCCAGGTCCGAAATTAATGGCAAGGGAGATGGAAAGGTCGGTCAGCCAGGCTTCTTTGACATTCAACGATTTCTTTGCCTGTTCCATTAACACCTGAGCGGAGGCAAGGTCACGGGCATGCACTATGCCAAGATACACAGGCTGGTCGCCGGCGTGTTCCTTTGCCAGTTCAACCACGCGCTCGAAGGCGGCTTTGCGGGTGCGGACGCGGTCCACCATGTCCACGAGACCATCTTTGAGCATGGCAATCGGCTTGAGGTTCAGAGCGGAGGCGAGCGCCGAACGCAGCGCGCCGACGCGTCCGCTGCGGCGGGCGTATTCGAGCGTGTCGAGCGTGAGAATGATGAGCGTTTTGCCGCGCACGCTTTCGATGAATTTGACGATTTCCTCCACACTTTTGCCGGCGCGCGCCATCTGGCGGGCGGAGCGGCACATGAAGGCAGTGCCCATCGAGCCGCCGAGGGTGTCCACCGGGATCACGTTGTAGGTGCCTTTGAGCTCCTCCGCCGCGGCAACCGCAGAAGCATACGTGCCGGAAAGTTTGCTGGTGATGTGTATGGAGAGGATGGTATCGCCGGGCTGAGCGATTTTTTTGTAGAACTCGACGAATTGGTGCGGCGAAGGCTGGGAGGTTTTGGGATGCGGCAGGCTTTTGCTGTCCACCAGTTTGTAGAACTCGTCCATGCTGAGTTCCACGTCCTGGATGAAGGTCTTCTCCTCCCCAAAATGCACGTTAATGGGGATGCGCTGGATGTCGTATTCCTGGTACCACTCGGCGGGAATATCCACCGCGCCATCAGTCACAATTCTGAGCATGGTTAATCTCCTTCAAGGTTAATGTTTTGGTCGCTCAATTGATCGCGCAGCGCAAGCAGGGTGCGGTGGTACAGGCTTTTGACTGCGCCTTCGCTGCGTCCCATGATTGCGCCAATCTCCGCATTCGACAGATTCTCGACGAATTTGAGAATGAGCAGATGCTGCCGTTCGGCGGGCAGGCGGCGGATGATTTTGAGAAGCGCCTCCTGCTCCTGCGAGCGGACGAGGTTCTTTTCGGGATGCTCGCCTTTGACCGGCAGAATCGGCAGGTCGTCGAGAGGGATTTCCTGCTTGCGGCTGCGGTCGCGGTGCCAGTTGGCAACCAGGTTGTGAGCGATGCGGTAGAGCCACGCCGAAAATGGAACGCCGCGGTCGGTGTAATTGTGAATGTGATTCATTGCCCGCTGAAAAACGCGGGCGGTCAGGTCTTCTGCGTCATGCAGATTCCCCGTCCGGTAATAAACGTAGTTGAAGATACGGTCAACGTGGCGCTCATAGAGCCGGCCAAACGCATCCCGGTCGCCCTGTGAGGCAAGCAACAGCAGTTCTTCCTCGTTGAATTCGATCTCCTGCACTCGTCTGGTCCTACCGGCAGGGTTAACACACATAACCCCGCCGGATTTGAGAAGTTGCACAAGAGTATAACATGCGCATTACAAACTCTGATAACCGCGTCGGATTTGGCGATTCGGTATAATGAAAATTTGTGATTGGCGGCTGGCATCGTAAATAAAACATTTGTGCTAAAATCGAATTCATGCGCAGGGAACGTTCCCCAGCGTTCCGAATGCAGTCGAAATTACAGTTTGTTCGCGAGCGGTTATTTTCCAGAGGAGTACCATGTCATCCAACAGCATTCGCGTGGTCGGCGCGCGCGTCCATAATTTGAAAAACATCACGGTCGAGATTCCCCGCGACAAGTTGGTGGTCATCACCGGACTGTCGGGGTCGGGCAAGTCGTCGCTGGCGTTCGACACGATTTTCGCCGAAGGTCAGCGGCGCTACGTCGAGTCGCTTTCGGCGTATGCCCGTCAGTTCATCGGGCAAATGGACAAGCCTGATGTGGACTACATTGACGGGCTCTCCCCCGCCGTCTCGATTGACCAGAAATCCACCAGTCACAACCCCCGCTCCACTGTCGGCACAGTGACCGAAATCTACGACTATATGCGCCTTTTGTTCGCGCGGGCAGGCATCCCGCACTGTCCCGTTTGCGGACGCGAGGTGACGAAACAGTCGGCGCAGGAGATTGTGGACAAGATCGCCAGCCTGCCCGAAGGCACGCGCATCCTCATCCTCGCCCCGCTGGTGCGCGGACGCAAAGGCACGTATCAAGCCGTCTTCGAGGAGATTCGCAAGGCGGGCTTCACCCGCGCCCGCGTGGACGGCACGGTCTATTCGCTCGACGACGAAATCGAACTCGACCGTTATAAACAGCACACCATCGAGGCTGTGGTGGACCGCCTCGTCATCTCCCGCGAGGGAACGAAGGAAGACCAGAAAGCCGCCCTCACCCGCCTGACCGACTCTGTTGAAACGGCGCTGAAATTTGGGGAGGGGTATGTAACGGTGAGTCTTCAGTCTCATAGTCAGCAGTCTGATAATCGTCAGTCGAATAGTCGTCAGTCTCACAGGTCAAATACCAGCGACTATCAGACCAGCGACTATCAGACTAACGACTTACATTTCTCCGAACACCTCGCCTGCCCCGAACACGGCTCGACCATCCCGGAAGTGGAGCCGCGTACCTTTTCCTTCAACACGCCCCAAGGCGCCTGCCCCGACTGTCAGGGACTCGGTTCAAAACTGGAAATTGACCCCGACCGCATCATCCCGGACCGTGACCTGTCTCTCAACGAGGGAGCGATTGCCAGCATGGAGTGGAGCGGTCCCAAAGTGGAAGGCGGCTACTACTGGCAGAGCCTCGTCAATGCCTGCAAGGCGTTCAAAATTGACATGGACAAGCCTGTCCGTGAATTGACCAAAGAGCAGCTGGACATCATCTTGTATGGCACAGGCGACAGGCAAATTCAGATGACCTACCAAAGCGCGGGCGGCAATGAGTTCAAGTTTTCGCGCGCATTCGAGGGCATCATCACCAACCTCGAACGCAGGTATAGGGAGACCAATTCGGAATACATCCGCGAGAAGATTGCGGAGTTTATGTCCGACCGTCCATGCCCCTCGTGCGGAGGCAAGCGGCTGAACCCCGCCGCCCTGGCGGTCACTGTGGACGGCGTAAACATTGTTGAGGCGAACTCGTGGCACGTGTTGAAAACGCTGGAGTGGATCAAAAAACTCTCAGGCAAAAACTCACCGCTGAGCGCCAAACAAAAGAAGATTGCCGAGCGCGTCCTCAAAGAAATCCATGAACGGCTGACCTTCCTCGTGAACGTGGGGCTGGATTACCTGACGCTCAATCGCTCCGCCACCACGCTTTCGGGCGGCGAAGCGCAGCGCATCCGTCTGGCAACGCAGGTCGGTTCAAGGCTGGTCGGCGTGCTGTATGTGCTGGATGAGCCGTCCATCGGGCTGCATCCGCGCGACAATGCCCGGCTGCTCGACACACTCAAAGGCTTGCGCGACCTGGGCAATACCGTACTGGTCGTTGAGCATGACGATGAAACCATCCGCGAGGCGGACTGGGTCATTGACCTGGGTCCCGCCGCAGGCGAACATGGAGGTCAGGTCATCGCGGAGGGAACGCCGGCGCAGATTTTGGCGCACCCAAAGTCGTTGACAGGACAATATTTATCGGGGAGGAAGCAGGTTCCAGTCCCGAAAAAGAGGCGGGAGGGCAACGGCAAGAGTCTCAAAATTGTGGGCGCATCCGCCAACAATCTTAAGCACATTGACGTCAAAATCCCGTTGGGCAAACTGGTCTGCATCACGGGCGTGAGCGGGTCGGGCAAGTCCACGCTGATGAGCGACATCCTGTATAACGCGCTGGCGGCGCAATTGATGGGCGCGCGGACGCAGGCAGGCGCGCATGAGCGCATCGAGGGCGTGGAGCATCTCGATAAGATTATCAACATTGACCAGTCCCCCATCGGGCGCACGCCGCGCTCGAACCCCGGCACGTACACGGGGTTGTTCGATGAGATTCGTAAACTGTTCGCCGAACTGCCCGAAAGCAAAGTGCGCGGCTACAAGCCGGGACGCTTCTCGTTCAACGTGCATGGCGGGCGCTGCGAGGCTTGCCAGGGACAGGGCGAACTGCGCATCGAAATGCAGTTCCTGCCCGATGTGTACGTGCCGTGCGATGTATGTCACGGCAAACGCTTCAACCGCGAGACGCTGCAGGTGCTGTTCCGCGACAAGTATTCGATTGCCGACGTGCTGGACATGACCGTGGACCAAGCGCTGGAGGAGTTTGCCAACTACCCGCCGATGAAGAACAAACTGGCGCTCCTGCAGGAGGTGGGGCTGGGATACATCCGCATCGGTCAGCCGGCGACGACACTTTCCGGCGGCGAGGCGCAGCGCGTCAAACTGGCAAAGGAACTCTCCCGCCGCGCCACCGGGCGGACGCTGTATGTGCTGGACGAACCTTCAGTTGGGCTACACGCAGCCGACGTTCACAAACTGATTGAAGTTTTGCAAAGGCTGGTGGATGCGGGGAACTCCGTCCTCATCATCGAACACAACCTCGACATCATCAAGGTCGCGGACTGGATCATTGACCTGGGTCCCGAAGGCGGTGACCGCGGCGGCGAACTGGTCGCCGAAGGCACCCCGGAACAGATTATGAACGTCAGGAGATCGTACACGGGGCAATATTTGCGGGCGCATGTGGTAAAGTAGACAGGTAGACAGGTACACAAGTAGACAGGTAGACAGGTAATAGGCGGTCTCTACCGCCGTTTTCGCGCCAATGAGCGCACAATAGGCAACAGCTTTTTTGGAGGAGCGCCGCAGAGGGATTTCAGATAGTTTTCCCCTTTTCAGGTAGAATCATTGTAGCGCAAAGAGGGAACCACGTTCCCTCGAAGCGTGTCTTAAGCAAATAAGGAAACCATAACTATGCTCAATCGAACACCCCCGAATAAACCACCCAGCACGTCGAACATCATCCAATCCTATCGAAAGAAGCGCATGCAGAGAGGTTCGTTCCTGCTCTACGGAGCCATCGCGCTTGTGGTCATTGGACTTGTTCTCGTCGTCGTCTGGCTGATGGGACCGGACCAGCCGCTCGGTCAAATGTTCGCCACCGAGACCCCCACCGCCACAGTGACCTTCACCCCTACCAGCACCAATACCCCGACGATGACGCCCACCGCCACTGAGACGCCTACCATTACGTTTACTCCCACTCCATCGGAACCGTTTGATTATGTGATTCAGGAAGGCGATACCCTCCCCGCCCTCGCTGAACGCTTCAATCTTGGACCTGACGGCGTGCTGCTCATTCTGGATTACAACCCCACCATTATGGAGAACAACGGCGTCTACTTTATTGGGCAAACCCTGAAAATCCCGCCGCCGGGAACCGTCCGCGCCACATCCACCCCCATCCCTGCCAACCTGCCGCGCGGCACAAAGTTGAAATATACCGTCCTGCCCGGTGATACGCTTGCCGCCATCGCCGCAAAATTCAACAGCAAGACCGAAGACATTATCACCGCAAACAAGCTGGAAGACGCCAACGCCCTCCAGGTCGGACAGGTGCTTGAAATCCCGGTCAACCTTGTGACGGCGACGCCCACGCTTCCTCCCACCTCGACGCCTGTCACCCCCACCGTGCTTGGGCAAACGCCTCAGGCTGTCGCTCTCACCCCCGCCCCCGGCGGAGCGGCGTGTAGCCCGGTGACCAACGAGGCATTCGTCTCTGATCTGTTGAAACTTATCAACGACGCCCGTACTGCCGCCGGTCTGCCCGCGCTGACCGTCAACCCCAAACTTTCCGCCGCCGCCAACGCCCACGCCAAGGACATGCTCTGCAACAACTACCTGAGCCCGCTTGGGCTGGACGGCTCCACCGTTCAAACGCGCGTCGCCGCGCAGGGCTACACGGCTTCGGTGGTGGTCGAAAACCTCTACGCTCTGCATCCCGCTTTCGGCATGAGCCCCCGCGTCGCTTTTGACTGGTGGAACCGCAACGAGGCATACCGCAGCAACATCCTCAACCCGAACGTGACCGAGATCGGCATTGCCTACGTTGCCGATGAAAAGACCCTGTTCGGCGCGTATTTCGTGGTCACATTTGCAAAACCGTAGAAGTAGGAGGTAGGACAAGTCCATAGACTTGTCCTACATTTTCTGGACAAATCAGTCAGCCTCATGTAAAATACCGCTCTCATTCATAGAAAGGCAAGAATTTCGGAGGAAGACCTTGGCTAACATTCAATCTCAAATCAAGCGCAACAAGCAGAACGAAAAGCGTCGTCTGCGCAACCGCATGGCGCGCGGCACTGCTCGCGGCGCCGTCAGCAAGGCGCGCGCGGCATTGGCGGCAAACGCTCCCGAGACCAAAGAAGCGGTCCTGAAGGCAATCAGCGCCCTCGACAAAGCCGCGGAAAAAGGCGTCATCCACAAGAATAACGCCGCACGCCGCAAGAGCCGCCTGATGAAGAAACTCGCTTCGCTCAAGACGGCGTAAATCCATCACTGACCAACCAACCGCGGGAGTCGAAAGGCTCCCGCTTTTTTACCCCACCCCCGCCCGTCCCTTCGTGACTCCCTCCCCCATCCCGCGCAGCGCAGGATGGGGGAGGGTTGGGGAGGGGGGTATAATCCCAACGATGTTCAACGATATTCAACAACAACTCGAAGAAAAAATCAAAGCCATTTGCGCGGCAGAGGGAATCGAACTCGCCGAACTCAAGTGGGTTCCCATCCCCTTTGCGGGCGAGTGGGGCGTCTCCACCTCGTTTTTTCAGACGGCGGCGAACGAAGCGCGCGCCGGCCGGGGCGGCGGGAAACCCGTCCCGCAGAGGGCACAGGAATTGGCAGAGCAGGTCAAAGGCGCCGTCCTGAGCGGACAGTCGAAGGATCAGATGGGAAGCGTGGAGGGAGTCAGCCGCATCGAGGCGGTGAAAGGCTATCTCAACGTCTATTTCGAGACGAGCGCCTACGCGCGCCGAGTCGTGGAATCTGTTCTCGCCTCGGGCGTGGACTTTGGGCGGGGCGCGCCAAAGGGCGAGCGGGTCATGGTCGAGTACGCCCAGCCGAACACGCATCACTCGTTCCACATCGGTCACTACCGCAACACGATTTTGGGCGAGGCGCTGGCGCGGTTGACGGAGTTCGCCGGCTTCGAGACCATCCGCGCTTCGTACCCCGGCGACATCGGGCTGGGCGTCATCACCGTGATGTGGATTTACGACAAGTTTTATAAAGGGCAGGAGCCGCAGGGCGTGCATGAGCGCGGACAGTGGCTGTTGAAGTTGTACGTGGAAGCCACCGCCCTGCTCGAAAAGAAGGAAAACGAGACGCCCGAAGAAACAGCGCGCCGTGAACAGTATGAAGCCGAACGCCGCGAGATGTATCGCAAGTGGGACGCGGGCGACCCGTATGTACGCGAACTGTGGCGCACCACGCGCGAATGGAGCCTGGAGGAACTGCGCGAGATTTTGCGCATGATGGACGTCAAGATGGACGTGTGGTTCTACGAGAGCGAAGTGGATGAACCCGCCAAAGCCATCGTGGAGGAATTGATTGCGCGCGGCATCGCCGACGACGAACGTCCGCAGGGCGGCGCGGTGATTGTGAAGATTGACGAGAAACTCGGCTTGAAGAAAGAGAAGTACCGCACCAACGTCATCCTGCGCTCAGACGGAACGACGCTTTACCTCACCAAAGACCTGGCGCTGGCGAAAGTAAAGTTCGAAAAGTATCACGTGGACCGCTCGATTTATGTGGTGGACGTGCGCCAGTCCATGCACTTGCAGCAGGCGTTTGCAATTTTGCGGCTGTGGGGCTTCCCGCAGGCGGAGAAGTGCTACCACCTGGGCTATGGCTTCGTCAGTTTGCCGGAGGGGGCGATGTCGGCGCGGCGCGGACGGGTGGTGTTGTTCAAGGATGTCTTCGATGAAGCCGTGCGGCGTGTGCTGGCGGTGGAATCGGAGAAGTCGCCCGATATGAGCGAGGAGCAGCGCAGAAAAGTCGCTGAGCAGATCGGGATGGGCGCGCTGGCGTATTCCATGCTGGCGGTGGACAATAACCGCGACATCGTCTTCGACATGGACGCGGCGCTCTCCTTCGACGGGCGGACGGGTCCGTACATCCAAAACGCGCATGTGAGGGCAAACTCGATTCTGAAAAAGTCGAAAGTCGAAAGTCGAAAGTCGGGCGACCTTCGACCTGTAACCTTTGACTATGAATTGACCAAGCACGAAATTGAACTCATCGAGCAAATCTCGCGCTTCCCTGCGGCGGTGGAGCAGGCGGCAAACGAGTATCGTCCGCTGGTGATGGCGGCATACGCTTACGACCTGGCGAACGCCTTCCATTCGTTTTATCACGCTGTGCCGGTGCTGCAAGCCGACGACGAAAAAATACGCGAGGCGCGGCTGGCGCTGGTGGCGGCGGCAAAGCAAACGATCACTAATGCGCTCAGGCTGCTGGACATTCAGGCGCCGGAGGTCATGTAGCAAACAGGCTAAACGTACCTTTACGTTTAGCCTGTTTTATTTTATGTTGCGTACTTGATGCGCATTTGAGGCGCAAGAGACGCTCTCTGGCGTCGGCGCCAATCAGCATTATCGGACGTTAGCCGGAGAACGTCCGTTACACATGAGACCACTGCAAAAAGGTCAAAATCAAACCACGGAGGCACGGAGATAAAAGATGAGGAAGAACTCCGTGACTCTGTGTCTCCGTGGTGAAAATTCAAGGTTTTTGCAGTGAAGTTACACATTCAACAGGAGAAGAACATGCCAATCAAAACCATCATCATGGGCGCGGCAGGACGCGACTTTCACAACTTCAACACGTTCTTCCGCAACAACAAGGACTATGAAGTGGTCGCCTTCACCGCGACGCAAATCCCCGACATCGAAGGACGCCTCTATCCGCCCGAACTGGCGGGTCCGCTCTACCCCAAGGGCATCCCCATCCACGCCGAGGAGGAATTGACCGAACTCATCCAAAAGCACGGCGTGGAGCAAGTGGTGTTTGCCTACAGCGACGTGCCGCACGAGTACGTGATGCACAAAGCGAGCATCGTCAACGCGGCGGGCGCGGACTTTCGGCTGATGGGCAGAAAGTACACGCAAATCAAATCGTCCAAGCCGGTCGTGTCGGTCTGCGCGGTTCGGACGGGATCCGGCAAAAGTCAGACGACGAGGCGGGTTTCGCTCATTCTTCGAGAGATGGGCTACAAGGTCGCGGCGATCCGTCACCCCATGCCGTATGGCAATTTGATTCGACAGGAAGTGCAGCGCTTCGCCGATTACGACGACCTCGACGAGCAGGAATGCACAATCGAGGAGCGCGAGGAATACGAACCGCACATTGACAATGGCGTCATTGTTTATGCGGGCGTGGATTACGAGAAGATCCTACGCCAGGCGGAGCAGGAAGTGGACATCGTGCTGTGGGATGGCGGCAACAACGACTTCCCGTTCTACGTCTCGGACTTTGAGATTGTGGTCGCCGACCCGCACCGCCCCGGACACGAAAGCGCCTACCACCCCGGCGAGACCAACGCGCGCACGGCGGACGTGTTCGTCATCAATAAAGTGGACACCGCCAACCCCGATAACGTGATTGCCCTGCGCGAGTCGCTGCGCAAGTTGAACCCGACGGCGATTCAAATCGAAGCCGCCTCCCCGCTCTTCGTCGAGGACCCCGAAGCGATTCGCGGCAAGCGTGTGCTGGTCATCGAGGACGGTCCCACGCTGACGCACGGCGAGATGGCATACGGCGCAGGTTTCGTCGCCGCCCGCCGCTTCGGCGCGAAGGAGATCGTGGACCCGCGCCCGTTCGCGGTCAAGTCCATTGCGGCGACTTATGAGAAGTACCCGAAGACCGGCCCCATTCTGCCCGCCATGGGCTACGGCGAAAAGCAGATGAAAGACCTCGAGGAAACCATCAACCGCTCCGATGTGGACCTGGTCATCGTCGGCACGCCGATTGACCTGAAGCGCATCATCAAAATCAACAAGCCCAGCCAGCGCGTGAGGTATGAGTTGCAGGAGATCGGTCAGCCGACGCTGGCGGAGTTGTTGATGAAGAAGTTTGGGAGGAAGAAGTGATTAGTGCGTCAGTGATCAGTAATCAGTGAGCAGTGATCAGTCGGTCTGCCGCGAGGCGGACCGATTGTTTTAACGACGTAATGGGCTTTAAGAATAATCTTGTAATGTGCGTAGGGTGCGTTCTCTTATGCTCCCGCTGGCGTTAGAGAACGCCAATTATGCGCGGATACGGTACTTACTCACCTTACGCGGTAGCGCGAGATTTATCTCGCGTTTTCAGGTGACATAAATGTCGCGGTACGAATAAACTGCGTAACATCAGTACTTAAGTTAAATTTCATAATGCGCATCCAAGCCGCAGGTGTGGGGTAATACTCGCAGGAAACACAACCATGAAAAGGAAAACAATATGACCACTCTTGCTCTCACCCTCTCGAACCGATACTTCCCGCGCGCCTCTGCCCGGATGCGCGACCTGGCGCTCATCCTGATGGGCGCGTTATTGACTGCCGCACTGGCGCAGGTGAAAATTCATCTGCCCTTTACGCCCGTTCCGCTGACCGGGCAAACGTTTGCCGTACTGCTGGCGGGCGCGGCGCTTGGCTCGAAGCGAGGGACGTTATCCATGATGTTATATGTCGCGCTTGGCGCAGCCGGACTGCCCGTCTTTGCGGGCGGCGCTTCGGGACTGAGTCACCTCACGGGCGCGACTGCGGGGTACCTGATCGGGTTTGTCGCGGCGGCTTGGGTCATCGGTCGGCTGGCAGAACGCGGTCTGGAGCGAAGCGTGCGAACTTCCATCCTGCCGTTCATCGTTGGAACAATCATCATTTATGCCTTTGGCGTGGGCTGGCTTGCCTTTGTAATGGGCAGTTTCAGCAAGGCGCTCGCCGCAGGGCTGCTGCCCTTCCTGATTGGCGATGCAATCAAATTGGTCGCCGCGGCGCTGGCGCTGCCGGCGGCATGGAAATTGGTGAAATAGCGCTGCTCTATCACCCTTATTTCCGTTTTCCAAACCCAATGATTCCAGCCACAGAACAGAAAAGGCAATCAACAGCGCGGCGACAACCGTGCTGTTTTGCCTGACTTGCTCGCTCAACGGCACGGAGGGGACGGTGGGCGTGAGAGTCGGCGTGGAGGTGCGGTAGGGAACAGCGGTTGGGTATGGCGTCGCAGTGGAAGTAAGCGCCGCCAATGGGGAATCAGTGACAGCAGGCGGCTGGGTGGCGGCTTTTTGGATGAGCAGTTTCCAGCCGGGCAGGATGTTATCGTCCACAAGACCGTTCAGGCGTTTGATTTGTTCGATGGAAACGTGATACTGCTCAGCAAGGCTCCACAGGGTCTGCCCGTATTGCACTTCATGAATCACGTCGCCATCGGGGCGGGCAGTGCTGACAACGACAGGAACGGCGTAATTGGAAATTTCCCCCGAAGCAAAGCCCGCGCAGAGCGTTTGGGTGAGGGGGATGCCAGTCAGGATGTCGTAGGCGGTGGATTGATGCTGTCCGCTGGGGGTGGAGAGGGCGGTTTCCAGCACCATGTAAATCTGGTCGCCGACGGCAACCGCCGCGCCGATGTGACTGCGGTTGGGGTCCACCATCGTATCCATGTGCTCGGCGTCGCTTTGCCAGAACGACATGGCTTGCTCTATCGTCTCTGCCGCCACCCAGTTTTCGGAGCGGTAACCGTCCAGCGAGAGGTCGCCCCAAAGGGGGAAGCCCATCGAGAGCAATTGCTGTCCGAGCGTCATGCCGCAGGGACGCTGATGTCCCACCGCGCCTTCGGAGGCGGCGAGGGCGTTTGCCTGTTGTGCGGCAACTTCCATGAGGACGGGGTGAATGGTGAGCGGATTTAATCCATTGGCGAGGCGAAAGGCGTTGACGGCATTGATGATGTCGGCGGGCGTGGGCAGGGTCGGTTCGGGGGTGGAGGAGGCTTCTTGAAACAGAGGCAGGTTTGAGGTTAAGGTATGAGGCGCTGTGACGGGTAGAATCAAGGCAAAGAGAAGGCAGAAAAGGATGAGGGGAGGATGGGGTTTGTTCATGTGGAATTGAGCTTCATCCGTATCTTGCATTTCTGTGTAGTTTGCGCTCTCTAGCGCAAGATGGCGTTAGAGAACGCCAAGTACGCAAGAACGCCAAGTACGCAAAAACGCCAAGTACGCGATATGGACATCATTATAACGATATAATCAACGATATGTTCACAGACCAGGTTGAAATTCATGTACGTTCAGGCAAAGGCGGCGATGGGATGGTGCATTTTCGCCGCGAAAAATTTGTGCCGCGCGGCGGTCCCGATGGCGGCGACGGCGGCAAGGGCGGCGATGTCATCTTCGAGGTGAGAAGCACGCTCAACACGCTGGCGTCGTTCCGCCCGAAGCAAAAGTTCAGGGCGGAGGACGGCGCGCGCGGCGGACCTTCGCAGATGACGGGGCGCAACGGCAAGGACCTCGTGATTCCCGTGCCGCCCGGCACGATCATCTTTGACGCCGATACGGGCGAAGTGATCGGCGACTTGACGGAGGAGGGTCAGCGGCTGGTGGTGTGCAAGGGCGGGCGCGGCGGACGCGGCAATCAACATTTTGCGACTTCGCGGAATCAGGCGCCGCGCACTGCCGAAAAGGGCGAACCTTATGAGGAGAAACGCCTCAGACTCGAACTGAAGCTAATCGCCGACATCGGGCTGATCGGCGTCCCGAACGCGGGCAAATCCACGCTGCTTTCGGTTCTGACGAACGCCAAGCCGAAGATTGCGCCCTATCCCTTCACCACGCTGGAACCGAATTTGGGCGTGGCGGAGATTGACGTAAACACCACCGTTGTGCTGGCGGATATTCCCGGTCTCATCGAAGGCGCGTCGCACGGCGCGGGACTGGGACATGATTTTCTGCGTCACGTCCAACGCACGCGGGTGCTGATTCATCTGCTGGATGGGCTTTCGGAAGACCCGCTGGCGGATTACAGTCAGATCAACACGGAACTATCCCTGTTCGACCCGAATTTGGCAAAGAAGCCGCAGGTGGTGGCGCTCAACAAGATTGACCAGCCCGAAGTGCAGGAAAAACTCCCCGACCTGCAAAAGCAGTTCAAGAAGAAAAAGGTGGAGTTCATGACCATTTCCGCTTTGGCGCGGACGAATACCCGCGAACTATTGCTCAAGGCATATCAGGTTTTGCAGAATACGCCGAAACCCGAAGCGGTGGAAATGCCCATGCCCGTCTATAAGCCGAAGGAGGATCCGCGCGTCTTCGAGATCGTTCGCGAGGGAGAGAACGAGTGGCGGATTATTGGCGTTGCCATCGAACGCGCCGCCAAGATGACCTATTGGGAACACGACGGCTCGGTGCGGCGTTTCCAAAAGGTGCTGGAAACGCTCGGCATCAAGGATGCGCTCCGCAAGGCAGGCGTGCAGGACGGCGACACAGTGTTCATTGACGAGTTCGAACTGGAATGGCAGGATTAATATGTCCCCAAAAATTCAGCGCATCCTGGTTTTTGGCTTGATTACAGCGGGCGTTTTGCTGGCGGTGTTCTTCGGCTTGCGCGCGGCATTTGCCTTCCATGAATTTCGCCGGCACAGCCTGCATCCCTTTGCGCCCATGGAAGCCAGAAACAATCAACCCGTCGAGACGGATGTGGAACTCATCCGCGACTGGATGACCATCCCCTATATCGCCAGGACGTACCGCGTGCCTCCCGAGATTCTGTTTGAGGCGCTGCGTCTGTCTCCATCGAAATCCCTCAGCGAAAAGAGTCTCAAGCAATTGAACGACGAATACTTTCCGCAGGCAGAGGGTTTCGTCATCACGACGGTCAAAGCCGCCATTGTGGAGTTTCAGGCACAGGCGTTCCCCACCGCCACGCCGTCTTCTCCTGCTGTTTCTCCTGCGCCATAAACAAAAACCCACATGTCCGATTTTTTACTGACCCAAATCATCAACTACGGCGCGCCCGTGCTTGGCATGATTGTTTTCATCGGTGCGTTGGGCGTTCCCTTTCCTGGCACACTGCTCATCGTGGCGGCGGGCGCTTTTGCCCGGCAGGGACTGCTCGCCTGGCACACCACCGGGCTGATTGCGCTGACGTTCGTGGTGGTGGGCGATAGTTTGAGCTATGGCATGGGACACTTTGCGCGCGAGGCGGTTCTGCGCCGTTTTCAAGCCTCGCAGAACTGGGCAAAAGCCGAATCCACTTTTGCGCGCTGGGGCGGGATGGCGGTCTTCTGGACGCGGTTTCTGATTACGGGCATCGCTGTGCCGGTGAACCTGATCGCCGGCACGAGCGGATTCGGCATCCGCCGCTTCTTTCTCTACGATTTGGCTGGGGAGGCAATCTGGATCTTTGGCTACGGGGGATTAGGGTATCTGTTCGGGATGCAGTGGGAAGTGGTCGGAGAACTGCTTGGCAACGTCAGCGGGCTGGCGCTGGGATTTGTGTTGCTAGGCTTGGGGATATGGCTGGGGGTCCGTCAATGGCGAATTGTGGAGGCGCGTAAAACAAACGTCCCTGAGGCATAAAGCCCAGGGACGTTACGTTGGTGTTTCTCGACGCTAGAGAGCGTCTACTACTCATCAATTTTCTTCGCGGCTCATCGCGTCCATCACAGCGACAGAGGCGATTTGCACAATGTCGTTGACATCGTCGCCCGTCTGCAGCACATGCACCGGCGCGCCCATACCCAGCAGGATGGGACCGATTGCCTTCGCCTTGCCGAGCCGCGCCAGCAATTTGTAGGCAATATTGGCAGATTCAAGCGAGGGGAAGACCAGCACGTTGGCATCCTTGACCTCGCTGAAGGGATAGCGGTTCTCGATGATGTCGGCGACGACGGCGGTATCCGCCTGCATTTCGCCGTCCACGCTGAGGTCGGGGCGGCGGGCTTTGGTCAGCTCGACGGCGCGGCGCACTTTGTCGGAGAGGGGATGAGGCGTGGAGCCAAAGTTCGAGAATGAGAGGAAGGCGATTCTCGGGTCCAGTTCGAGGCGTTTGGCGAAATCCGCCGCCAGGCAGGCAATCTCCGCCAAGTCTTCCGCCGAGGGGTCAATGTTGACCGTCGCGTCGGTGAAGAGATAGACGCGGTCTTCGACAATCATGATATAGACGCCCGCCGCGCGCTTCGCTCCCTTGGCGGTGTGATGGATTTGCAAAGAGGGACGAATGACATCGGGATAATCAGAGGTCAACCCCGAAACGAAAGCGTCGGCGTCTCCCATTTTGACCATCATCGGACCGAAGATATTCGGGTCGCGCACTTTTTTGAGCGCGTCGGCGGCGGTCACGCCTTTGCGCTGGCGCAGTTCGTAATAGGCTTTGGCATACGTTTCCAGGCGGGCAAACTTGCGTGGGTCAATGGTTTCGGGATTGAACGCCAAGCCCAGCGCCTCGATATGCTCATGAATAACCTCCTCCCGCCCGATGAGGATGGGAGTAGCGATGCCGTCTTCCTTGATTTGGTAGGCGGCGCGGATGATCTTGGTCTCTTCGCCTTCGGCAAACGCAACGCGCTTCGTTCCTCCCGACGTGCGGGCTTTGTTCTGGAAGAAGTAGCGCACCTGCTCGCCCTTGCCCTGGCGGAACGCCAACTGTTCGCGATATTCTTCGATGTCAATCATCTTGCGAGCGACGCCGGTCTTCATTGCCATTTCCGCCACAGCGGGCGCTTCCCACAACAGCACGCGCGGATCGAGCGGCTTGGGGATGATGTAGTCGCGCCCGAATTTGATCGGCGCGCCGCCATAGGCGCGGATGACCGAATCCGGCACGTCTTCCTTTGCCAGCGCGGCGAGGGCTTGGGATGCGGCGAACTTCATCTCTTCGTTGATTTGCTTTGCCCGCACATCCAGCGCGCCGCGGAAGATGAAGGGGAAGCCCAGCACATTGTTGACCTGGTTGGGATAATCGGAACGACCGGTGGCAATGATGATGTCCTTGCGGGTTTCCTTCGCCAGTTCGTATTTAATTTCGGGATCGGGGTTCGCCATGGCAAAGACGATGGGGTCTTGCGCCATGGATTTGACCATTTCGGGCGTGAGTACATTTGCCACCGAGAGCCCGTAGAAGACATCGGCGCCGCGCAGGGCGTCTGCCAGGGTGCGCGCATCGGTATCCACCGCAAAGCGTTGTTTATATTTGTTCAAGTCGGTGCGCCCGGCATGGACGACGCCCTTCGAATCAACCAGCATGATATTTTCGCGTTTCACGCCCCAGCGGATGGCAAGTTCCGCGCACGAGATGGCTGCTGCGCCCGCCCCGGAAATAACCATGCGAATCTCGCTGTGCTTCTTGCCGACCAGTTCCAGCGCGTTTGCCAGTCCCGCCGAGGAGATGATGGCGGTCCCGTGTTGGTCATCATGGAACACGGGAATGTCCAGCATTTTCTTCAGTTCTTCTTCGATGTAGAAACATTCAGGCGCTTTGATGTCTTCCAAGTTAATGCCGCCGAAAGTGGGCGCAATCGCTGCCACCACTTTGATGATCTCATCCGGGTCGTGAGAATTCACTTCGATATCGAACACATCCACATCGGCAAATTTTTTGAAGAGTACGCCTTTGCCTTCCATGACGGGTTTGGAAGCCAGCGCGCCTCGGTCACCGAGACCGAGGATGGCTGTGCCGTTCGAGACGACGGCTACGAGGTTGCCTTTCGAGGTGTACTCGTAGGCGTCGTCGGGATTCTTTTCGATCTCCAGCACCGGCTCAGCCACGCCGGGCGTATAAGCCAGTCCCAGATCGCGTTGAGTGTCCATCGGCTTGGTCGGCACGATCGCCACTTTGCCGGGTTTGCCTTTGAGACGATGATATTCGAGCGCGTCTTCGCGAGTGATTTTTGCCATGATAAGCCTCCTAAAATATACTTATTGACTTACGCAAAACCTACACTTATCCACCAATCTTCACTAATCTGCGCTAATTCATTCAATATTCGCGAAGATTAGCGCAGATTAGCGGACAAGAAAGCAATTTTACGTAAGTTCAGTACTTTCGATAACAAACGGTGAAATTATGGCACGGTTTCCACAAAATTACCTAGTTCCATTTGTCACGACTTTTACTATATAACCCGCCCGGCGCAAAATGCTACGAATTTGGAAGGTTAACAAATCTTAAAATTCCATGTATAATCAAACCAATCCGCAAGGAGACGAGTTCGTTACTTCCACCGCATCCGCGGTCTTGGCTGAGTCAATTTCTGGATACGAAGAGTAAGAACCTCCCCCGGTTTGGGAGTTAATCCGTGAAGTCAAAGCAGGAACGTTTTGGATAAAAATCGGACTTCCGCCCCCCTTAACCTGTTTACAAGGCATGAATTAAATAGCCGCCTTGTGACCTAACCCCTCCTCAGGTACGCCGCACGCGTGACTTGGGGTCTGCTCCACCTATCCAGACATCCCCCTCTGCTGACGCATGTCTTTGCGCGGCAGTCCTCAACAGCCGAAGGTCCGTCGGACGGTCCATCGGCTGTGTGTGTTTAATGCAGGAGACAGACGGCGCCCTCCTGCGCCGATTGCCACATCGCGGTGCAAGAGAACGCCTTCTACGCGAAGTTGCCATGAAGAAGATCACCGCCATCGAAGCGCAAAAGAGACGTCCCAACCGGGTCAACATCTACCTGGACGGGGAATTTGCCTTCGGGCTGGAACGCATCACCGCCGCCTGGCTGAGGGTCGGGCAGGAGTTGAATGAACAGAAAATTGCGCAGCTGCAGGCGGAGGATGCGCGCGAACGGGCGCTGCAACAGGCGCTGCTCTTTCTGAGTTATCGCGCCCGCTCCGAATCCGAAATCCGCCGGAATCTCCGCAAGCATGAGATTCCCGAAGCCGTCATCGAGGAGACCCTCGAGCGCCTGCGGCGGGATGGGCTGGCAAACGACAAACAGTTTGCCCAAGCGTGGGTCGAGAACCGCAACACGTTCCGTCCGCGCAGCCGGCGCATGCTGGCGCTCGAACTCCGCCAAAAAGGACTCGATGACGAGGCGGCAAAGTCTGCGCTGGCGGGTGTGGACGATGAGGCTCTGGCGTATGAAGCCGCCCAAAAACGGGCATCCAGGCTGCGAGGTCTGGAATGGAGCGAATTTAGAACAAAACTTTCCGGTTTCCTCGCCCGGCGCGGTTTCTCCTATCCTGTGATTGCCAGTATAGTCACACGGGTGTGGAACGAAACGCACGTCGAGGAACAACACTTTGAAGAAGAGGACGAAACATGAATCCGATCACCATACTTGTTGATGTATTAGTCCTGATCGTAGGTATTGCCGCTGGTTATTTCTTTCACCGTTATCAGATCGAACAGCAAATCAAAAACCAGCAGGATAAAGCGGAACTCATCCTGAAGGGCGCCAACGAGCAGGCGCGGCTGATTGAAAGCCAGGCGCGCGAAAACGCCGTCAAAATCATTCAAGCGGCAGAGGCGGAAATCAAGGAACGCCGCATCGAACTGAACCGTGAGTCGGACCGCCTCGACAAACGCCGCTCCGAACTCGACAGCCGCGCCGACCGTCTCGAACAGCGCGAGCAGGCGGTGAACAAACGGCAATCGCAGATAGACCGCAAAGCCAACGAAATCGAGAAACTGCACGAAGAACAGATGAAGCGGCTCGAACAAATTGCCCAGATGACGCAGGAGGACGCCCGAAAGGAACTGCTGGCATCGGTCGAAAAAGAGGCGCGCAGCGACATGGCGCGCATCATCCGCCAAATCGAAGCGGAAGCGCGCGAGGAAGGCGAAAAGCGCGCCCGCAAGTTGATTGCCGACGCCATTCAGCGCGTCGCATCCGAGCATGTGGCGGAGGTCACCCGCGCGGTGGTCAACCTGCCCAGCGAAGAGATGAAGGGGCGCATCGTGGGACGCAACGGGCGCAACATCAAAGCCTTCGAGCAGGCGGCGGGTGTGGATGTCATCGTGGACGACACGCCCGATTCGGTCACCATCTCCTGCTTCGACTCGGTGCGCCGCGAAATCGGACGCCGCGCCCTCGAAAAATTGATTCTCGACGGGCGCATTCATCCTGCTCATATCGAAAAAGTGGTGCATGATGAAACCAAGGCGGTGGAGAAAATCATCAACGAAGCCGGCGAACAAGCCGCCTTCGACGCCAATGTCTCCGGTCTGCATCCCGAAGTGCTGCGCATGATGGGACGGTTGAAGTTCCGCACCTCCTACGGGCAGAACCAACTCGCCCACGCGGTGGAAGTCGCCAAACTGGCGGGCATCCTTGCCGCCGAAATCGGCGCCAACGTGGAACTCTCCAAACAGGCGGGCTTCCTGCACGACATCGGCAAAGCCATGGATCACAACCAGGAAGGCACACACGCCATGCTGGGCGCGGAATTCTGCAAACGTTACGGCGTCCATCCCAAAGTCGTCAACGCCATCGCCGCCCATCATCATGAAGTGGAGCAGGAATCCATCGAGGCGGTCATTGCCGAGGCGGCAGACGCCATCTCCGGCGCACGCCCCGGCGCACGCCGCGAAGACCTGGAAGCATACATCAAACGCATCCGCACGCTGGAGGAGTTGTCCACCTCCTTCGAGGGCGTGGAGCAAGCCTTTGCCATCCAGGCGGGACGCGAAGTGCGCGTCATCGTCAAACCCGAAAAGATCGACGACCTGACCTCCGCCCGCCTCGCCCGCGACATCGCCAAGAAAATCGAAGAGACCATGCAATACCCCGGTCAAATCAAAGTGACCGTCATTCGCGAAACGCGGGCAACGGAATTTGCGAAATAGAGCAGGGATACAAGTACACAGGGATATAAGTACACAAGTATACAAGTATACAAGTACATAAGGAAACAGAGCGGCTCAGTGGGAGCCGCTCTGTTTTGATTCATCTCTTTTTCGTGTTATCACATTGGGCATCAAACCCAACTCATCCATCAGCGCATTCAACTCATCATCTGTCCTACAAACGGATTGTTCAACTTTTCTTCGCCCACTGTGGTAACGGGACCATGCCCCGAGAGCAGGCGCGTGTCATCGGGCAGGGTGAAAATTTGCTCCTGAATGCTTTTCACCAGCGCGTCCCAATCGCCGCCGGGCAGATCGGCGCGCCCCACTGAACCCGCAAAAATCAGGTCGCCGCAAAAGCAGACCTTTGCCGATGCAACGTACAACACACAATGACCCGGCGTATGTCCCGGCGTGAAGCGCACCTCGAACTCGTTGGAGCCGAGTTTCATCTTCATGCCGTGGACGAAGTCAATGGTCGGTTCGGGACCGGGGTCAATATCAAAGCCGAAGAGCGCGCCGCCGCCGCCCGCCCGCCACAACACATGGTCGCTGGGATGAAGCGCCACCAGCGGCAAGGGATTCAACGCATCGGCAATGGCGCCCGCGCCGCCAATGTGGTCGAAATGGGCGTGCGTGTACCACAAGTGACCGATCCGCCAGCCGCGCTGCTGCGCCGCTTTCAAGATGACATGACCGTCCCAAGCGGGGTCAATCACGGCGGCTTCTTTTGTGTCTGGGTCGGCGATAAGGTAGGCGTTGGTCTGCACGGGACCGAGGGTGAAGGATACGATTTCAAGCATGGACAAGCCTCCTCGGGACGATCAGGCTGATGAAAACAGAGACAGCCAAAAGTCCAAGTGAGAAGCGGTAGATGAGGGCTGGGTCAATTTTATACATGAATCCAGCCAGGGGCGGAGTCAAAATAAAAATCACCGCGCTGACCGTCTCCATGACGCCGTAGGTCAATCCCATTTGCGATTCGTGGACGAGTTCGCGCGCCTGCGCCATCGCCAGCGGACGCGCCGCGCGGAAACCGCCGAGTAGGAAGTAGCCCAGCGCGAGGAGCGGCAGGCTCGTGCCGCGCCACATGAGAAAGGCGAAAGCGGCAACCAGCGCTTGCCCAAGCACATAACCGATATATGGGCTGAAGCGGCTGAGGAGGATCGCCAGCAGGGCATTGCCGAGCGCCCCCATCGTGAACATGATGCCCACGTTACTCAGCGAAAACCCGCGCACATCGTTGACGAAATTTGGCGTGAGGGGCTGGGCAAGGTACATGGCAAAGACGGCAAACGCCACCACGCCCAGATATGCCATGAAACGCGGATTGTCCCGCAAGTTGGGGGGCGGCGTTTCGGGGTCGTGACCGTCAATCGGCTGGCTTTGGATGAAGAGGATGCACAACGTCGAGAGCAGGAAGATTCCCGCCGCGACGAAATACACCGTGCGCAAGCTATAGTGTTCACCGATCCAGCCGCCCGTGACGGGACCCAGCACCATGCCCGTGCTAAAGGTGGCGGTGGTCAGCGAGAGCGCCGTGCCGACGCGCCACTTGCCGCGCGCCGCCGTTACATAACTGCTCAAGGGCGAGGCAACGAAGGCGGTCAAACCGTAGCCCAACATCCCCGCCACAAACAACGGCAGTTCCCGCGCCGCCGCCATCACCAATGTCGAAACCAGTCCCATCACCCACGCCGCCACGAGCAGCGGTCTGCGCCCCAGGCGGTCTGCCAGCCGCCCGGCGGGAATGTGCGTGACCGCCATCGCCGCGCCGAACGCGCCCAAAATCCACCCGATCTGCTGCTCGTCGCTGCCCAGCGACTTGAGGTAGATGGGCTGGAAATTGAAGAACATGCCTTCGCCGAATCCCCACAGCAGGAGCGCGGCGGCAATGAAAAGGAGATTACGATTCAAGGCGGTTCTCCACCCTTTGAATGAATTCCAACGCCGCCTCGAACACTTGACGGCGAGCCGCATCACGCGTGACGACGTGGCCGGATCCGGTCACGAATTGCTTTTTCTTGTCTGACGTTTTCAAGTCGGCGAAGATGCGTTCCATGTTTTCGGGCAGGACATAGGCATCGTCTTTCGAGTGAATCAACAACACCGGCACGTTGACCTTCGGCAGAGCGGCGCGCATCTCGCCCAATAGCTGATTCAACTGCCCAATCGAACGGACGGGGTTTTGCGGATACGAAACATGCTCTTTGAAGGCTTCCTTGTCAAACCAGCCGGCGCCGGGTTCTTCACTGCCTTTTGGCATGTACGAAACGATTTTAGCGATCCAGTCAATGTGGCGCAGACGGGGGTCATCGGGCAGTTTGTACGGCGTGGACATGGCAACCACGCCCAGCGCCTTCAGGCGCGTGGACATGAGCAGCGAAAGCACGCCGCCCATCGAAAGCCCGATGAGGAAGATGCGGTCGGTCAGGCTGCGGAGGAGGGAGTAGCCGTCTTCGACGGAGGCAGTCCAATCGGTCCAGTTGGAGCGGATCATGTCTTCGGGATCGGTGGCGTGACCGGCAAGGCGGACGCCGAGACAGGTGTACCCCTTTTCGTTGAGGTAGTCCCCCATCCAGCGCATTTCCTTGGGCGTGCCGGTGAATCCGTGAATGAGCAGGCATGCGGGTTTCGAGCGGTCGCCCAACAGAAGGAAGGGCTCCGCAGTGGGGATGATTTGCGGCATGGGGCAAATTATATTACTTTCGCATCCAGGCAGGGCGGAGTGAGGCGACTTTTTTATAGATTGGGCAGGTCTCATCGTGCGCGCCGGGCAAATAGCCGGTGGACATGAGAAACTCATTCACGATCTCGCCGCCGGTAAAAACGAACGTCTTTTTGAAGAGTTTCGTCCATTCATCCCTCGTGAGCGGGTGATGAGCATCCAGCCAGCCTTTGAAGGAACCGAACTCCTTGCGCAGTTCCCGAATGCGCTGCGCATTTTCAATGGCGGCATTGACCTTCAGCCGGTTGCGGATGATGCCGGGGTCGGCGAGCAAGCGGACGCGGTCTCTTTCGGTGAACCTTGCCACCTTGTCAATATCAAAACCACGATAGGCTTTGCGAAAGTTCTGCGCTTTTTTCAGGATGGTAATCCACGAAAGCCCCGCCTGGTTGATTTCCAAGACGAGGCGCTCGAAGAGCAGGTTGTCATCACCAAGCGGAAAACCATACTGGGTATCGTGGTAGGTCTTGTTGAAGGTGTCTTCGGGGTGGGAGTTGCAGTAGTCGCAGTAGGAGGTCATAAGGAAGCTATCTCAGCATTGCTCATTACCGATAAAGTCTATTCCTTCAAATGATAGGTGTGATACGCATTCTGGCAGGGGTTGCCCCAGGCAATGTGCATTTGCCGCGCCGTCAAGTCAATCACCAACGCGCAGATGGTGCTTTCGCGGTCGAGCGGATCCGTCCCTTCGATGTTGTGATTGCAAATCGAATTCGGCAAATTGACGTGATCCTTTTGAATCGCCTGCAGCGACTTGATGGTATGTTCCGAACTCTGCCGCAGGAGGCGGTTCGCCCGAAAGTAGCGCACGCGCGAGGAAATCAATTCTTCCGGGTCCTGCTCGATGGCTTTCATGGTCTGCGAGAGATAATGATTGGTGTGGACGATATATCCGTCCGTGCCGTGCAAAATCTCAAACCTGCGCGCCGAAACCTCCACTGAATACATCTCGCCGCTTTCGTGAACCAACAGATGGTTATAGCCTGCCGCGCGGTGCGGCGCCAACGTCCGACGGATGGCGCCGGAGAGACGCCGCGCCGCCAGCACCGCCCGCGCAACCACCAAACGCGGGATGCCAATGCGCGAATCGTTCGGATACACCGAATCAATTAACTGGGCGATACCATAAGCGTTGAATCCCACATTGGGCAGGAGCCCGCCATAGGTCATGGCGAGAAACGGCGCTTCATTCGCCGGCTTCGCGCTGACGACGTACACATCGTTCTCGTCTTCCGGCACCCAGTCCTCATTGTGCGCCGCCAGCACATGACCATCCGCAGTGCGCTCCTCGTTGACCGCAAAGCTGGTACAGCGCGTCAAGTGCAGGGCGTCCACCGTGACCGCTTCCATCACATTGAGCGTCACAAGCTCATTGAAAGGCACATTTGCCCCCTCCGCCATGCCGCGCCACTCATCCACATACTGCGGGTAACGCTCCTCTGCAAACGGCAGATACTTGCGCGACTGGATCTGCGCGCCCTCCCATGTCAACTCCAGCGTGCCATACGCCTGCTCGATCAGTCGGCGGGCGTTCTCCACGCTGTGCTGCACTTGTTCGCGCCTTGCCTCGCCAATTTGCCTGCCCATTTCGCGATGCGTGCCATAGACTTCAATCAGCGGCGGCGGAGAAGAATGAATAATCGTATTGGGGACGGGGACATGTTGCAATGCCATGGAACCTCCTAAATCAAAACCCGCTCCGAGACCTGCTGCGGAGCGGGCGAATTATATCACCGGCGGGATGCTAGGCTTGTGCGGCGGGGGGAGGCGCCTGACCACTCTCCGCCGGCGGGACATACACGCCTCTCACCGGACCTTGAACCGTCTGCGCCCCGAAGCGCGTCATCACCACCGAACCGATTGCCAGCAGCCCGATCACCGCCGGGATGATCCAGATAAAGCAGCCCACCACCCAGGAGAACTCACCCAGCGTTTGAATGGACCCGACGACGAACATCAGCAGGAACGTCCCCAACCCGGCGTTGAGCGCTGCCGCCCAATCCTGCCGCAATGCCTTCGCCAGCCGCTCGCCCACTTCGCGCCCAATAGCGACCATGCCGAACAGCCAGGCGAAGACCAGCGCCACCAGCGGAATGACGGTCAGGAACAGCGCTGCTCCCACTAAAACCGACAGCAACCCCACGCCGCCCGCCGCCAACGGCTGAGTGACCGCCGCATGTGCAACCTTATCCAGCCGTTCCTGGAAAAACAACACAGCCAGCATTCCCAGCGCCGCCATCAACAATGACCCGATAAACACCCGCCCAAAGGCAAAGAACGGGTTGAAATCCACATTGATGATCGTCGGGAGGCTTGGCACGTTCGGCTGCAGCGGCGGCGGAACCTTCCCCTCGGGGATATCAATTTGCGGGGCGGTGTTATGGATCAGTTCACCTTCGATGCGCGCACCCTCCTCACGTTGCAGTTGACCGCCCACCAGAACCACATCCCCGCCAACCACCGCCGTCGACTCCAATTTGACCTGCCCGCCGACAACGACCACATCGCCTTTCACCAATCCCTCGCTGAGGATGCTCCCCCCAATCACGACCAAATCGCCGCGTAATTCAGCATCCTTTTCCACGGTCACATTGCCGCCAAACAAAACCAGGTCGCCCTCGAAGGGCTCTCCCTTTTCAATGGTGATATTCGTGCCAAACGCCACCCGTCCGCTGCCGGGACCCGGTCCCTGCGCATACACGGCATGCGTGGGCAGGAATAACATCGCCAGTAATAACAAGATCGTCAGGGTTGCATGTTTTATCTTCATAACTTTACACTCCTTGCGGAACACGGGTGAACCGCCAGATGGATATTGACCAAATCAGACTCATCCCTGCAAACGCCGAGAGAAGAATCAACCAGGCAAAGGGAGGCATGAGATCGGCAGCGACGCGCAGCACCACCCACCCTGCTTGAGCGGCTGCCTGCAAAGTGGTGACCAGGAAGATGCCCCACTTCACCAGCGCGACGACCCACGCCTGCGGCGAGGCGAAAACCGCAAAAAGAGACGGAGCCAGCAGCCACAACAGGAACCCCGTCCCTCCCAGCAAAAACAAAGCGGCTCCCAAAATTCTGCGCCGCCGCTCGGCAAGGCGGCGTTCCGCCAGACGCGTCTGAAAGCGCGCCGCAAACCCTTCGCCAGGCGCAGCCATCTTCACCGAGCGCAATACCTTCTCCGTTTCCAAAAGCGCAGAGCAATAGGCGCACGAACGCACGTGCAAATCCAGTTCGCGCTTTTGGGCATGGCTCAAAGGGATGTCATTTAACAGCCACTCTTCAAAAGGCTGGTGTTTCATAGGCTCTCCTTTCGGGGCGGGCAGGCGTTGGTTCTTCCTGCCACATGCCTGCCAGCGCCCGTCGCGAACGGTGCAGGCGGCTTTTCACCGCACTGACCGTGAGGTTCAAGGAATTGGCAATCTCCACTTCCGAAAAATCATACCAATAACGCAGAATGACCGCCGCGCGATCGGTGGCGTCCAGTTTTTGGAGCAAAAGGTGGAGGCGGTCGCGCTGCTCCTTTCGGACGGATTCCGTTTCCGGGTCCGGGGCAGAGGCGTCTGGCAATTCAAAGGCGACGCCATCATCGGTCTCCACATCCATCGAAAACATCGCAAACTTCTTTCGGCGCAGGGTATCTATGCAGTAATGCGCGGCGATGGATAGAATCCACGTCCCAAAGGGACGCGCGGCGTCGTAGCGGTGCAAGCCCTGATACGCCCTTAGGAACGTTTCCTGCGCGGCATCCTCCGCCAATTCCGGCTCGCCCAGCATACGGTAGCACAGGTTATAGACTGGCTTTTGATAGGTCTCGACAAGTTGCGTGAACGCCTCGTCGCTGCCTTGTTGCGCCTGGCTTACCCAGGTTTTCTCGTCGGTCACTCTCGCTCCTATTAGACTTTCCTAGAGACACTTACGTCTCGGACGATGAAAGGTTGCGCCTAATGGGCATGCCCATGCCCCTCTCCGCCTCCTTCTGGACCGAGAACCTGCTCCCACCGCCCCAGCGACTCCACCCTGAGAGCGAAGAAGATGGCGATGAGGGCGGCAAGCGGCACGGCGCTGATCAGCCCCAGTGACCCGACCAGCGTCCGTACGATTTCCTCGGCAATAAATTCAAAGTTGACCAAGTAGCCGAGGCGTCCCTGCCCCAGCGTGAACATCAACAACATGGGGAGCGAAGCCCCCGCATACGCCAGCACGAGCGTGTTGACGGTTGCCGCCACATGATCCTGCCCGATGCGCATGGCGGAGCGAAACAGAGCGCCAGCCCCCAGCGACGGGTTGGCGTGATGCAGTTCGAACACCGCCGAAGCCTGCGTGGTGACGAGGTCATCCAGCACGCCCAGCGCGCCGATAATCATACCGCCGAGCAGCAACCCACGCAGGTTGATTTGCGCATCCAGCATTTGCAGGAGGAACAGGGCGTTTTCGTCGCCGGAACCGTTCAATTTTGCAAAAGCCACAAAGACCGCCGCCAGCGCTCCTGTAATGAGCAGAACGAGAATCATGCTGATGACCGCCGCATGGGTTTTGAGGTTCCAGCCATAGGTGAGGTAGAGCGTCACGCCGAGGAGCAGGATCGAGCCGATGATGCTCACCTGCAGAGGGTCGCCGCCGGCAAGGATGCGGGGAATGATGTAGCCAATGATGACCGCCAGGCTGAACGCCATGCTTATGAGCGAGCGCAATCCCTTCCAGCGGCTGATGAGCAGGATGGCGGCGGCAAAGAGGGCAAGCAGCCACAACAACGGCGTGGTGCGGGTGAAATCCACAAAGTACACAGTCAACAACCCGTCGGGGCGTGCGCCGATGGCGACAAGGATGGTATCGCCCGGCTGAAGGTACACTGCATTGGAAAGCACCTGCCGCCGGCCGTAATCCATTTCCATGACGATGCCGCGATACTCCCCCTCCAGCAATTCCACGCGCGCAACCTGATATTTCTGACGGAGTCCGCCCAGGTCAACTTCTCCCTCTTCGATGAGTTCAATGACGCGCGCCCGCACAGTCTCCGAACCGAAAGTCGGCATGACGACATCCGGCAAATCCAGCGGCTGAAAAAGATACAACGATATGCCTGCCACAAGGGCAGTCAGGACAATGAAACGAAGAATAAGAGGCGATTTCATTCTTGGGAGTATACCCTGCCTGAAAATAAAAAAGCAGGGCGCACAAAGATGCGCCCTGCAGATGATGAAAGCAAACCCGGGTCAGGCTTTGCCTTTCCTGCCGTTTTTGCCGTTTTTTCTGATTTTGCGCAGGCGTTCGATCACGGTTCGAGGCTGGGTTTTGATGGCGGTAATGGCAGATTCGATGCCTTCAGCCACTTCGGGCGGCACGTCTCCATGTTCAAAGAAAGACACCAATTTTTCCGAACGCGACCCCGCAGCCGGCTCTTCCTTTTCTTTCTTTGAGACATAATCGCCATAGTATTTTGGGGAATACAGCGAGCGATACTGATAATCATAGTAACTGCTGGCGCTCCGTTCAGAAATCTTGTTGAACACAATGCCCAGCAGATGCGCATTGGAACGATCCAACTGTTCCTTGATGGTACGCGCTTGTTCCTCAGAGGTTTTGCCGGGTTCCATCACGAGAATGACGCCATCCACCCGCGAGGCAAGGTTATAAGAATCGGCGATAATCAAAGGCGGGGCATCCACAATGACAATTTCGAATTTTTCCCGCAAATCGCTCAAAATGGAACCGATGCGTTTGGAGCCGACCACCTCGGTGATATTTTGGGGAATGTTGCCCGCCGTAATCACTTTCATGTTGCTGCCATACCAGTTGCGGATGACTTCATCAAAATCGGCTCTGTTGCGAATCAAATCAGAGAGACCGGGTTCCTTCGCCATGTCGAGCGCTTTGTGGATGGCGGGACGCCGCAGGTCGGCATCCACCAGCACCACCTCCTGCTCGCCCTGCGCAATGGACAATGCCAGGTTGGCGGCGACGGTGGTCTTTCCATTGCCCTGACTGGGACTGGTGACAAGAATTGTCCTTACGGGACGGCTGATTTGGAAGAACTCGATGTTCGAACGCAGCAGGCGGAAATTTTCCGCCAGAATCGAAGCAGGGTTCTTGGCAACGTACGTGGCGTTGTTTTCCTTGTCCATGAGCTCAGTGATGTAGCCGATCACCGGCAGCCCAAAAATCCGCTCGACATCGGAGGTCGTTTTGATGGTGCGGTCGAGAAAATCGAGCAGGTATGCCGCGCCGGCGCCCAGGCTGAACCCCACCAAACCAGCCAAGCCGATGATGAGGAACTTATTCGTCCCCACCGAGCGCGTGGGCAGGTTGGCAGGCTCCACCACAGAGAGAATATTGAGCGCCCCTTCCTGCGAGTTGGCAAGGAAACTGGCGTAACTTTCCCGCAGTTTGTTGAGCTTTTCGGTCTGGTCCTTGATCTGGCTTTCGATGTTGGCAATCTGGCTGGCGCTGTTCAAGCCAATCAGACTCGTCTGCAATTCCTCGATCTGCCGTTCGGTCTCCTGAATTTGAGTCTGAAGGCTGGACAACTGCTGGCGGATGAATTCCTGGCGGATGCCGGTTTCGGTATCGCCAATGGCAGGGCTTTGCTTGATTAATTGCCGGGCAAGCTCATCAGCAATCAATTGCGCGCGTTTGGGGTTGGTATCGGTGACCGAAATTTCCACCATCTGCGTATTTGGCACCGCGCGCGATTGATACTGCGGCAGCCAGTCAATGCCCAGCGCTTCCATCGTCGCCTGCTGAATCGGTTCGCGCTTCGCCATATCGGCATAGATTTGAGCAAGCTGCTGGGCAATGTAAATTTGACCGGCATCGGGGTTGGGATTTAGGATGGTCGTACCGATAACCAGCGTCGTCCGGGATACGTACACTTCCGGCTGAAACATGGCGGATACGCCGCTGGCAACCACTGCCAGCATGGTCACAACGACCACAAGCCGCCACCAGCGCATGAGAGGTCTGAGATAAGCTGTAATTTCCATAGTCGGGGTTTTAATCCATAAAAAACAAAATAACGAACCGTAAAAACTATACCACAATCGGCGCTGTAAGCATACAGCATTACTCACTCATGACGGAATTTATATAAATTTGTTACCCTCGAATTGTCAGACAATATCTTCACGGCGCGCCGCACTTGATTTCCGCGCGCTCCTCATAGCGGACGTAACAGAGCGGGCGCGCGGGATTGGCGGCGGCGAGTGTTTGTGTCCACGGCAGAGGGGAAGGAATTGCCAAAGCAGGATAGGCGGCATGGAGCGTTTCCACATACCAATCGAAATGCAACAACTCCTCGGCAATGACCGCCACATCGGGACGCTGACGGAGGGCAAAATGAAAATACCAGAGCGCAAAGACTGCGCGATCGCCTCTGACGAAAATCAACGCCTCTTTCGGGACCTCGGACAGGACCTGCCTCCCAAACCTTTCCGCCCGCCGATCCTGGGACGCATCCACCTGCCCCGCGTGGCTCAAGCCGTAAAACAGGAAAAATCCCGCCAGCAACATTGCCAATCCCCATTTCAGCGCATGTGAATTGAACAGATTCAGGAGATGTCCTGCCGCCAGCCCTGCCCAAATGGAAAACACCATGCAAACGGGGAGCAGGTACAAATATGAATCATTCGATGAGTACGTCAGCGCAAACAGGCTGTATGCCGCGCCAATCCATAGGGTGGAAAAATACAACCGCGAGGGCTGGAACCATACAATCAATCCTGTCACCGCCAACACCATCCCCAGCCAGCCAAACTGTTCGAGCATCAAGGCTGTCCAAGCGCGAAGGCGTTCACTCAAGGCGAGCAGGGGAGATTGCAGGTAATAACTTCGATACAAACTTCCCGAAACCAGCCACCAGAACCGTTCGAGCGTGCGCGGGTTGCCCCAGTTGACGGGAGGGCTGGCTTGCGCCCGCAGGGGAAGGGTCAGGTAGAGAGAAATGCCCATTGCAAACCAGATCAGTTTTCGGGTCAGAGCAGAGGCGAATGGCTTCGGGTGGGGAAAATCCAAAAACAGCAAAGGGAGCAGGAGAAACGTCGTGATGTGGTTTCCCATTGCCAAGCCGAGGATGAACGCTCGCATGAAGTCAGGGAGCGGGTTGGGAAAGAGGTAAAGATAAAGAATCAGGGCTGTCAAAAAGGCTTGCAGTGCATAGACTTCGGTGATAACTGCCTGCGACCAGAACAGCGGCGTCAGCCCGAAGGCGAGGCTGGCGAGCAGGGCGGCGAACCAGGCATGTTTGAGGCTCTGCTCGTTGAGGGCGCGATTGACGATGTGGTAAACGAGCAGTGCAGAGAGCGCCGCAAAGACGGCAGACATGAGGTTGGTGCGGTAGGCAAGCGAGCCGACGGGAATGGTTTGAAAGAGGCGCGCCAAAATCAGGTAGAGCGGGTAACCTGTAGGATGGGGAACGCCGCCGGTATAGGCGGCTGTGATGAGGTCGCCGCCGTCGCTCCCGTCGTTTGCCCAGGTAAGCCCCGGCGCGATTGTGCTGAGGTAGATGACCAGGAGAAACGCCGGCAGAAGGAGGGATGGAAGGTGACGCGAGAGAAGTTTTGCGGACATGCTTGTGAAAAATGACGGGGAAGAGGGCTGCCTCTTCCCCGTCATTGTGCGCTATGGGAGGGGGTTATTTGCCAACCAAGGCATAGACTCCGGAAACTTGGGTGAAAGCGCAGGCGGTCTTTTTCTCTGTGTCAATTCTGGTTTCGAGAGGGTCCCAAGTGAGGGGCGGACGGGTTCGTTTTTTGAAGCGCATGCCGTAGAAGTCGAAAAAGTAGAATTGCCCTTGTTTTTCCGGCGGGAGGGCGTAGCAGGCTTCGACGTTTCCGTCAGCAGGCGGGATTTCATAGGTCAGGCGTCCGGCGTAGTAAACGCGCAGGAAAAGCAGATGCGCGAGGGGCTTGCCGGCGTCTTCGGGGAGGCGGCGGATTTGAAAGTGGGGATTCCAGAGGACGGCTTCTACACAGTAGCCGCTTTTCAGGTCTTTGATTTCCAACGTCACCACACCGCCGATGGAGTAGAGTCCGTCTTTGCAAATGGCGAGGAACGGCGGAGGCGGTTTGACCGAACCGGGTCCGGGTTTGCCCGGCGCTGGAGCAAAGCCCGTTTGATTCAGGGGCGCGCTCAAGGCGTGAGCGCCGCCTTGAACCGCCCAGACTGTTTCACCGCCGGCGAGGATGAAGATTGTCAGGATGACGGTCACGGTCAGGAAAATGCGCAGCGGGTGATGTTTCATAATAACCTGCCTTCCTTTTCTGGCATTACCGCCCGGCGTAATACGCAGGGAGGTAATGCCGTTTGTTTTCATTTACGGGACGTGGAAAGTCACTTCCAGATACACGTCGGTGCGGAGGTTGGTTTCGACAAGCAGTGTGCTGCCCTGAAGGTTCGCGGGCAGATTGGTTTTTGTCAGCGTGGAACCGCGCGGCAAATGCACGCGGATGGTGAGAGGGTGCGCAAGGGTGCCAGCCTGCTTTTGTACTTTCAGGCGATAAGTGAAATTGCCGCTCGCATCTTGAGAAACGACCGAGGCGGGCAATGAAAACTCGAAGCCGGTCTCCAGCGACTGTCCCCCGGGGACGACGAGCAGGACGCCATAGCCTTGTATGCCATCCATCGGTTCATCCAGAACGTCCACACGCGGCGGCACAGTTCTTTCCGTCAGTATCCATTCGGCGGGAATCTCGTGCGGGCTGGCTTCCAGTAACTCACCGCCCGCCTGTTTGTACACGCGCAGGTAGGACCAGTAGCAGCGCTGCATGGGGTACCAATCAACCCCTTCGCCCGGTTTGTAATCCCAATGCATACAGGGAACGGCGCTGTCGGCGCGATTGCGATGCGTGAGGGTCAAAACGCTTGTTGGCGCAGAAAGGTCAGCCAAATCCACTTCATAGGATAAACGGACATCCACCAGCGCGTTGGTTTTGTTGAAGCCGATGTTGGTATCAGTGGTCATCAGAAAGTCGCCGGGCGGGGGGCGGAGGGTATTATCCCAATTGCGTTCAGCCAGCAGGGACATGGCGGCAGGGTCGTGAAAATACATCAGCAGATGGCGTTCGTTCAGCGCTCTGGTCAGCGCAGCGGCAAGCCCGCGCCAGTCTGTGTTTGCGCCGCTCATCAGTTCCCGCAAAAGGGCGCCGGCAATGTCTTCGATGAAATGCTTGCGATACCAATCGGCGGGAGCAGGTTCATTGGGCGGGGGCGCTTTGGCGGAGCGCATGTATTCGATCACGTTGGCGCTGGTCAGCGGATAGGGCGCGCCTTCCACGTTCAAGGGTCCCAGGGCACTCAACAAAATGACAAGAAATTGCTGGTCGAAGGCAATGACGCCATCCAAAGAGTCGGGACGGACAAAGGAGTACAGGTATTCCGCCCAGCGCGCGCTGGTGGGAAAGTCGGGAAACCAGTTCGAGTCGCGCAGGATGAGGACAGGGGCGTTCATGTATTCCTGCATTTGCCAGGGGGCGGCAGGGTAGGGTTTTGTCCAGTCTTCGAAGTTGTCGTCCACGCCTTCGAACTCAAGGCTGGTGATTTTTCCATCCTTCATCACCAGCCTGCCGATGGTGGTGATGAAGCCGCCGGTAGGACGAAGTTCGTCTTCGTTTTGGACGAGGAGGAGGTAGGTTTTCGCTCCGTTTCCGTCGGCGCCCAAAATGGCGGGCAAGGTTTCTGCCGCGGTGAGACCGTCATCCATCCAGGCAAGCAGCGGATCGAGGCTGGTTATCATCTCGTTCAGGCGGGGGGATAACGCCTCGGCGGCGATTTGACGGCGCGCCTCGAGAGCGAGGTCAAATTCGGCGCGGGCGTCTTTCAGGTAAGGTTGGGCGTTGACAAGCTGGGTTGTCAGGTCGGCGGGGGTGAGGGAAGAGGCAGAGGGGTTGACCGCGTTCAGGAGGGGCGAACCAGCCTCGAGCGTAAGGAGGGAGGCGTTCGTCAGCCGGTTTGCCAGTTCGAGCAGGCGGGGGGCGTTCTCCAAGTCGCCGCCATAGCGGGGTATCCATCCCAGTTTGGGGGCAAGCCATAACAGCGGCTGCGCCTCCTGCGTGAAGGCTTGAAGTGAATCCTGCAATTCGGTCACAGAGGCAGTGAGGGCAGGCAGGGCGGTGAGGGCAGCGGGGTTTTGAAGCGCTGCCCGCAGGGCGTTCACACTGCGATAGACTGCCATACCTTTTTGGTAGAGTCGCCAGCCTTTGACGCCTGCGCCAGCCAACAGGAGAACGAGCAGGAGCGCCAAAGACCAGCGCAGGATGCGCCGAAGGCTTGGACGGATTTTGCCGAAGAGGGCAGTGAAGTTTGTCATGATGGATGGGTTCGATGGGTCAACGGTGGAACTGCGCCGCCAGACTGCAAATGTTCGAGAATCCCTTTTGGATGAGGTCGTGGAGCATGGCTGTGATTTCCTGCATGGCGTCGAGGGAATAGACGGCGTCGGGAATATCGTAATTGCGTCCTTCCGCCGCCCAGGAGAGGAGATGGATCCGTTCACTGATGAGGGGAAATTCGGTTTGAAGCGCCTCGCGCTGCCCCGCTTCCATGACGAGGATGAGGTTCTGGTCGGTGAGGAGCGGCGCTGTCACGCTTTTGGAGCGGTGGCGGGTCAGGTCGAGGTCATATTGACGGGCGAGGAGGGATGTTTCGGGAAGCGCCGGCAAGCCGGGAGCCGCCCACGTGCCGGCGCTATCCACTTTCCATTGATGAACGGCGAAAGAGGTTTGTTCGAGTTCCTTGCGGAAAAAGGCGGCTGCCAGCGGGGAACGAAAACGGTTGGCAGTGCAAACAAATAACACAGATGGCATGGCTGTCATTTTGAATCACCCCGCCGCCAGCGGCACGGGGAGGGGCTGTCTCAACCGTTGGAGGAGTCGGCGGATGTGGTTTCCTCCAGTTCAACAGCGGCGCTGGAGAAGTATCCCTTGTTGTCGTTATAGGGGGAGTAATATTTGTACCCACCGTAGTAGTAACTGCGGTTGCGGGGGATGCGGTTCATGACGACGCCGACCACTCTGGCACCGGCGCGGCGGTATAGTTCCATGGAGGCGCGCGCGGCTTCGGCGCTGGTTTTGCCGGGTTTGATTACAAGCAGGACGGCATCCACTTTTGCCGCCAGCACCTGCGCATCCGCTACGAGGGAGGGGGGCGTGTCAATGATGACCATTTCCGCCACAGAGCGCAGTTCTTCCAAAATCCACGTCATGCGGTCGGAGCCAAGCAGTTCGGCGGGATTGGGCGGAATGGGGCCCGTGGTCACAACGGTCAGTTTGGGCAGGTCCACGCGGCTGCGGAATACCTTTGCAATTTCGGATTGTTCCCTGAACAAGTTGCTCAAGCCGTCCACGTTGGGCAGTCCCATGTAGCGATGGACGTTGGGATGGCGCAAGTCAGCATCCACCAAGATAACGCTGCGCTTTGCCTGACTGAAAATCGCCGCGAGATTCACCGCCACCGTCGTTTTGCCTTCGTAGGGTTCGGGGCTGGTGACGATGAGGGTGTGAATCGGTTTGTGGACGGCGGCATACTCGAGGTTGGTGCGAAGCGAACGGAAGGCTTCGGAAACGGGAGAACGCGGCTGGCGCGTCACATACACTTCTTCGCCCTTGCCTTTGTATTGCATCTCGGCAATGAACCCCAGCACCGGGACGCCCAGCAGGCGCTCCACCTCGTCGGCGGTCTTCAAGGTGTCATCCAGGTATTCAACGAGGAAAACGATTCCCACCGCCAGCATCAACCCAATGACCGCCGCAAGGACGGTGTTGACAGCCACGCGCGGGCGGATGGGCTCTTCTGGCACGGCGGCGGGTTCGATTTGAACAATATTGGGGGTGTTTTGCAGGCGGGCAAGCCGTATGGTTTCGAGGCTGTTCAACAGACTGAGGTAAATCTGCTGATATAACTCCAGCGTGGATTGCAATTGCATGAGCTGGGGGTCGTTGCTGCTCTCATTAACCGGTTTGCCAAAGACCACCAGATTGGAATAGATATCCTGATACACGTTCAGCAGGGGTTTGATTTGGTCGAGGCGGGCTTGTTTTTCGGCAATGAGAATCTTGTTTTGGGTAACATAGGGCGGCAGGGCGGCAATTTCCTGTTCGAGCTTTAGAACCTCCTCCTGCAGAGGTTTGATCTGCGCCTCCAGTTGGGCGATTTGATCCTGCAAATTCTGGCTGGAGATTTGGTTAATGACGGTCTGCAAGCCGGAGATTTGAGTCTCCATTTGCCGAATCTGTTCGCGCAGACTTTCCTCGGCGGAGTTGAAGCGTCCCGCCTGGAAGGCGTCGTTTTGCTCGATGAGTTTGACGACCAGCACGTTTGCAATCTGGGCGGCGCGAGCGGGGTCTTCGTCTTCCACAATCAATTGAATGACCTGCGTGTCGCGGATTTGCTGGGCGATGATTTGCTCACGCTCGATGGTATAGCCCAGTTCCGCCGATGCCGCATCCAACACCGGCTGGGTGGTGACCAGCTGCACATAGGTCTGTGTAAGCTGCTGTCCGCTCAGGTAGGTGTAATCGGAGACACTCTCCTGCGGCGGACGCATGACCATGATGCGCGTGGACGCTTGATAGACCGGCGTCTGGTAACTGCTGAACACATAGCCCGCCGTTCCTCCCAGCCCAAGTCCCAAAATCAGCAGCCATGCCCAATGTTTGATGATTCGAAAATATTCCTTCAGTTCCATCCAAAACTCCTAAAGCGCGGAGTTGGGCGCCTCATGCCGCCAATGAACGCCGCCTTTGAGATATTGTACACGTTCTTTACTTTATTGCCGTGAGTTATCCTGCAACACAGCCATGCTGCCAACAACTCTTGATGCATACAAACCAATTGGTCATGTTGCGGCGCGGACGTTAGAGAACATCCGCTGCGCGCCAGAATGAGGGACTGATGTTACGCATCGTCCCGAAGGTTCCTTGAAATCTTCGGGACGTTCCGCGCAGCCTGCGCCGCGCCCGCCAGGGAGGTTTGCACTGCCTCCACCACAAAGCGGATGGCGTCATCGGGGAGGGCGGGATACAGCGGCAATGTCACTTCGCGCGCCGCCAGCGCCTCGGTCTGCGGCAGGTTCGATGCGCCGGGCAGGTTCAGGCGGCGATAGCCGCTGAAGCGGTGAACGGGCGGATAGTGAATGCTGGTTTGAACGCCCTGCGCCTTCATCGCTTCCATAAAGGCTTCACGCGGCGCGCCAGCCGGCAGCAGAATGGGAAGCAGATGGCACGCCGACACGCCCTCATGACCATCGAAAGGCACGCTCACAGCCGGACAACATTCCGCCAGCAGACGGCGGTAGAGGGCGGTCTTTTCGCGCCGCAGTTGATTGTTGCGAGGCAGTTTCCTCAACTGCACCCGCCCCAGCGCCGAGCGGATTTCGTCAATGCGGTAGTTGTAGCCCAAGTCCACCACGTCGTAACTCCAGGCGTGACCCTTGTGGCGGTCCCAGGTGAGGCTGGTCATGCCGTGCGAGCGCAGCAGGCGCAGCCGCTCTGCCAGACGGTCGTCGTTCGTCACCAGCATCCCGCCTTCACCGCTGGTCATGTTTTTGTTGGAAAAGAAACTGTAACAGCCAATACTGCCCCATGTGCCGAGCATACGTCCGTCCAGTTCCGAGCCGATGGCGTGAGCGGCGTCTTCAATGACAATCAACCCATGCCTCTCCGCCAGGGCAAGGATGGCAGGCATATCGCAGGCATAACCGCCGTAATGCATCACCACAATGGCGCGCGTGCGCGGAGTGATGCACGCCTCGACGGCTTGCACGGAAAGGTTCAAGTCGTTTTCGCCGGCGATATCGGCAAAGACGGGAACGGCTCCAGCGTAGCGAACGGCGTTGGCAGTGGCGACAAACGTCAGCGCGGGAAGAACCGCTTCGTCTCCCGCGCCCAAGCCTGCCGCCACGCAAGCGAGATGCAGCGCCGCTGTGGCATTCGTCACCGCAATGGCATGACGCGCGCCCACATAGGCGGCAAACTCCCGTTCGAACTCCTGCGTCACCGCGCCCATCGTCAGCCAGCGGCTTTTCACCACCTGCCGCACGGCTTCTTCTTCCTCGGCTCCAAAATCAACATCAGAAAGCGGCACGCGCCAATTCACAATCACTCCTCGGGCAGGAACTGTTCCCGCATGCCGGCGAAATCTTCAGCGGCTTGGGCATAGTCGTCGGGGCGTCCCAAATCCATCCAGTAACCATCGAAAGGATAACCGACCACCTTTTCACCGGCGGCGATCAATTTCAAGACGAGTTCGGGAAAATCAAGATACACATTACGAGGGATGAATTCCAACACCCGCGGCTCGAACACATAGATGCCCATGCTCACAGTGTAATCATAGGTGGGTTTTTCGATATAGCCGCGAATGCGGTAATTGCCGTCCCACTGCACCACCCCCAGGTCAATTTTGACGCGCCGCTGATGGACGGCGATGGTGGCAATGCCGCCCTGCGCCTTGTGAAATGCAACCAGTTCGCGAAAGTCCAGCGTGGTCAGCACGTCGCCGTTGGCGACCAGGAAGGTCGAGTCCAACCCCGGAATCAGCGAGAGCGGTCCCGCCGTGCCGAGCGGCTTTTCCTCGTAACTGTACGCAATATTCATCCCCCACTGCTGCCCGTCCATGAAGAACGTGCGCAGCAGGTTGGCAAGATGCCCAACGGTCAGCACAATATCGGCGATGCCGGCGCGTTTCATCTGCTTGAGCATCACCTCCAGAATGGGCATGTCGCCGATGGGCATGAGCGGCTTGGGCAAAATTTTCGTGTACGGCGCAAGACGCGTGCCTTTACCTCCCGCAAGAATGACTGCCTTCATACGTCCCTCCTAGAACTCATACGCTCCCACTTTATAACGATCCAGATTGCCGCGCATCCACTCGATGGTTTGCTTCAATCCCTCGTCCAGAGACACGGAGGGTCTCCACCCCAAACGCTGCACCGCAAGCGAATTATCGGAGACCAGCCGCAGGACCTCGGACGCTTCCGGTCTTAACCGCTGCCTGTCTTCTGTTATTCTGACAGTTCTCCCAATCTGACTCAGAATCCGCTGCGCCAGAGCGCCGATGGAAATCTCCTCGCCCGTGCCGAGGTTGAAGACCGCTCCCTCCACGCCCGGCGTTTCTGCCGCGCACAGGAAGCCGCTCACGGTATCGCTGACAAACGTGAAATCGCGCGTGGTGGTCAGGCTGCCGAGGCGAATTTCATCGCTTGCCAGCGCCTGCGTGATGATGGTGGGAATGACCGCCCGCGCCGACTGCCGCGGTCCAAACGTGTTGAACGGACGTACCGTCACGGCGGGCAGGCTGTAAACAGCGATGAAACTCTCGACCAATTTGTCCGCGCCGATTTTGCTGGCGGAATACGGCGATTGCGCCTGCAGCACATGGCTTTCATTGATGGGCGTCTGCCGCGCCGTGCCATACACCTCGCTCGTGGAGGTATGCACCAGCCGCCCCACCCCATGCTCGCGGCACGCCATCAGCACGTTGAGCGTCCCCATGAAATTGACCGCCGCCACCTCCGCGGGGTGGACATAGGAATAAGGGATGGAAATCAGCGCCCCCAGGTGAAAGACCACGCCGCAGCCTTTGACCGCGTCACGGACGGCGTGTTCGTCGCGCAAATCGCCGGTGATGATTTCGAGTTGAGCCAGGTCGGCGGGATCGAGCAATTTGAGCAAGCCCAGGTCGCCGCGCGAGGTGTAGCGCACGAAAGCGCGCACCTTCGCTCCTTTGCGGAGGAGCGCCTCCACCAGATGGCTTCCGATAAATCCGCCCGCCCCGGTGACCAGAGCCTGCCTTCCGTTCCAAAATTGATTCATGCAAATATCTTTTCTTCGGCTGCCTGTAAAGCCAGCGCCGCGCTGGATGGTTCTTCACCTGCGGATACGGGTTTTGTCAACTGGCGGCGCAGGAGGTCGAGCACTTCCGAAAGCATCACCACGCGCAAGCCGTTCTTTCTGCAAAGCGCCAAAAACCGTTTCAGGTCTTTCTCAGCCGGAGAAGTGATGGTATGGAAGATAACGCCCACATCGTGCCTCCTTACCAGTTCTGGAATGTCGTTGGTGGTGCCAAGCACTTTGAGACCTTCGTAACGCATCCCGTGTTTCGATGGGTCGTCATCCACAATGCCGACAATCCGATAAATCCGTTTGAACTCACGTCTTTGCAAAAGCCATGCCGCAAATTCCGTGCCTTCCCCTGCTCCCACCACCAGCACGCGCTCCGCTGCGCCAAACGTACTCTTACGCAGGGCAATCCAGCGGCTGGCAAGGCCCGTGACCAGGCGCAGGCGGTACCGCACGGCGATGAAACCAAACAACACCACCAGCCCCGCCGCCGACATAAAGCGCACCGGCGGAAAAATATGCGGGTGATATACAAGCTCAATTCCAATCACTGTCACGGTGACGAGTGCGCAGGAAGCAAACAGGCGCAGTACATCTTCGGCGGCAAGGTGCGCCCACGAGACCGCCCTCAGCCCAAGCACAGTGTTGAACAGGCTGAAGAGAAATGCCAGCACAATCGCCAGCGATATGGCACGGTCAAGACCGATGTCCAGCGGTCCGCTAAGACGCCAGAGGAAGCCCGTCAGCCCGATGCCAAAGAGGGAGATGACAAAATCGGTGATGAGCCAGTTCAGGTAGCGGCGCGAGAAGCGGGTGAACGGTCCGCCAAACAGCCAGCCTTCGGAAATTCGCCTGTCGCCCAGGCGCGGGATAAGCACGACGAACGTCCAAAACAGCGTATCGAGGTCGGTGAGGAGGCTGTGGTGACGGACGTACAGTTGGTCGAGGCGCAGTTTGTCGGGCAGGATGTTTTGGAGGTAGTCGTCAATCACACGTTTGGAGTTGAGGCGCTTTTCTTCATCCCGATAGAGGACGCTGGCAGGACTGGTGATGCCGGGACGCACCGACAGGATTTCATTCCACACGGCGGGAGACCAGGTGGAAACAATCTCCGCCGCTTCGGGGCGCGGACCGACGAGACTCATCTCGCCCTTCAGCACATTCCACAACTGAGGCAGTTCGTTCAACTTGGTGTCGCGCAACCAATGTCCCAGCGGTGTGATGCGCGGGTCATCCCGCCCGGTGATGGGGGGACCCGTGTAACTGGCTGGCTCCTCGCGCATGGTACGGAATTTGAGGATGCGAAATTCCTTCCCATGCCTGCCCACCCGCCTCCCCCAATAGAAGACGGGACCGGGCGAATCGCGCTTGATAAGGATGGCAAGCGCCAAAAACAACGGGACAAGCAGGAGCAGTCCCAGCGCGGCGGCAGCGACATCCAACAGGCGCTTGGCAAAATCGGAGATACGGCTCTCAAAGCGGGCATATAACCCGGACAAGGAGAGCAGCGAGGACATGACGGCAGGGGTATTGTTCATAAGAGAGGAATCCTTGCGTAAAAAGTTACTAACCACCCGACACTTTTGTTTCAGGACGCAGATGAACGCTGACTTACGCTGATTTAAGTTTTTTTCTGCGTTTATCTGCGTTTTTCAGCGTCCCGTTTGAAACTGTCAGGTCGCTAGAAAAGTTACTTCGACTGCAACGGCGGGGGCAGGGACTGCTTTTCGAGCGGCAGCCGCCCCTGCAAATAAAAACGCAGCATGCCTTCGGCTTTGGAAAGGATGGGATGAGCGGGTTTCAGGCGCAGCCCCGCGCGGAGAAGCGCATGACTGGCGCGGTTCATGAACGGACGCAGCCAGGGATGAAATACCACCCTCTGCCGCACAGGCTTGGCAGTATAGCGCATTTCAAATTTGAACTCATCCATACTACTTGGAGCATCCAGAGAGTGCAAACCGTAAAAGATTCTGGAAATGTTTTGTCGTGACAGTAAACTATTGGTCACAATAAAAGTAAGAGCATTGTTCACTCTGTTTCTCAAGTACCTCGTCAAACTCTGGTGATACAAGATGCTAGCCGTATCGCCACACACAAAAACAAGCACAGCGGCTGCCAGTTCATCTTCATCAAAGGCGCCCCAAGCTTCGAAACCCTGCAAATCTTTTGCGCTCAGGCACAAAGCGCGCCACCATGACCGGGTCTCGGCATTCGGTCTCCCCTGTCTCAGAAGCGTTTCTTGTCTTAACTGCCAGCCCTGTTCTGCAAGTGTCTCGAGGGGGATATTTTCAACCCGTACCGACGCCAGCCCTTTTCGCACCTTCGTGCGCATCTTCGATGTGAAATCCTGTAAAAGGTAGTGTTTTTCCTCGTAGACCGTGTGGTAACTGTACATGCCCTCCGGCGAATCAACAGGCGCAGAATATCGAAGACCTACAGCACGACTGCTTCTCAACAGTTCATTAAGTTCTTCTTCACTCGGAGATATCACCCAGTGATAAGGGAATGCCTGCAACACACGCGGACCAAAGTCCGCCCAGTAACTGCTTTGCGTTTTGATGACAGTACGTCCCTGGCGGCGCAGCCATTCGGCGAAGATTTCAGGAGTCATGGTTCTTTCTTTCGACGCGCCACAAGCAGATATTTAGGAGCCCAATTAAGCCAGTAAAGGGAAACCCTCGATAAGAATCGCATCAAAGAACCATATCCAGCGGAAATCATATCACGCAGCGGCTTCGAAGAAACGGGGCTGTTAATGACAGAAGCGGAAACCACTTCAAAACCACATTCTTCGATTAGTTTCCGCAAGCCGCCGGGCGTGAAATAGAACAAATACACCGAATTGGAGTCGAGACGGGTCCATTTGCGGTCCACCAAAAGGGAAATAATGCCGATGCTTCGCAGGAGATAATAAGAAAGACCCGACACCTCAACGGCAAGGTACCCACCCGGCTTGATGATCCTGGCAACCGTTTCCAGGTCGCCGCGCGGATTTTCGAGGTGGTAAAACATATCCAGCATGGTTACCAGATCAAAAAAGGCGTTGGAAAATGGGACGTCGGCAATAGCGCCTGCATGGACGCTCGCATCAAAGGTTTTGGATGCGTAGTCGGCAGCAGAGGGCGAAAGTTCGACGCCAAATCTCTTCCAGAAAGCGCCCTGAAAATATTCAAAGAAATGCCCCAGATCACAGCCAATATCCAGTAATGCGCCGCGGGTGACATATGTTTTGAGAATGCCTGCAATTTGTTCCAATGCGGGTTGACGAGCCTGTGCATTTTGAAAAGCGTTTTCGCCAACGCTGAACCGTTCATCGAGCCAGGCATAACGGGAAGCATGGGAGGCGCGCGGCGATGCATAAATCGTGCCGCAAGAGATACAGCGTACATAACAAGTACCATCCCCCCCATCAAGCCAGACCCGCGATGGCACGCCCGGGCAAGCGGGGCACTCCGCCATTTCGAATGGATCAGCAGTTAAGTTTGTTTCTATCGTCATTCAAAATTCCTCGATGCGCCAGCATGTCCAAGAATAAACGTTCAAACTGCTCCGCCGCCGATTGCGGCGAATGATACTGTTCCACCCAGGCACGCCCATTTGCGCCCATCTGAGTACAAGAGAGCGGATCATTTTGGAGGGACAGGATCGCTTCCGCCAAGCGCATCGGACTTTCAGGCGGCACACACAGCCCCGTCCGCGAACGGCACACCAACTTCCACGCATCGCCGTTTTCATCCACACTGGCAAGCACAGGACGTCCCGCCGCCAAAATGGAAAATAATTTCGACGGCAAAGATGCCGAACCAATGCCCTGTTTCAACATCACAAGTGAAACGTCGGCGCTGGCGAGCAATTCCGGCAGAGATTCACGCAGCTGGTAAGGTAAAAAGCGCACATTCGCCATCCCGCGTGCCTGTTCTTCCAGCGCCGCCCTGCCGGCGCCTTCTCCCACAAACAAAAACAGGATGTCCTTATGTTCCCTTAAAATACCTGCTGTCTGCAAAACCGTCTCCAACCCTTGCGAGAGTCCAATGTTGCCGGCATACAGCACCACAAACCGATCATTCAAATCATGCTTGCTCGAAAATTCATTCCGTCTCGGCAGGGGGCGGATATGGGTGATATCCAGCCAAGGGGGAATCACGGCAATTCGATCAGGAGCAACTTGATGCGCGGCAAGATCCGTTCGAAAGCCGTCGCTCAAAACATGGACGCGGGTGGCGCGTCTCAGGCAGAGATCTTCGAGTCTGCCTACCAGACGAATAACCATCGGATTCTTCCACTGCCCCATGCGCACGCCAACTTCAGGATAGACATCCCATACCGCGTAGAGACAGGGCTTGCGTTTCCACCAGCAAAAGAAGACGAACGGTAAAAAAGTTTCGAGAGCAGGGTTGGTCATTAGCGCCGCGTCATACCGGACCTTGAAGCCTGCCGCCGCAACCAAAATTTGATACACCCCAAAAACCCACAAACGGTGGAACAGGCTTTTGCGGTCGCCGCTTGGGACGTGTACGCGGCAAATTCTCACACCGTTCTCCTTGCTCCAGAGCCAAATGCCTTTGCGGTATTCGGCTGAAACACGCCCACTTGGGAGGTGCGGAACCGCGCACAAGACTGTGACCGTGTGCCCGCGCCGCACAAGTTCTTCACAGAGCAATGCAAACATGGGAGCGCTCGGACCAAGGTCAGGGAGGTAATAGGGCGTGACAACGAGGAGATTCACGGCACGTTCCCGATAACGCGGGCAGGGTTGCCAGCGGCAATCGTATGGGGCGGCACGTCCTTTGTTACCACACTACCCGCGCCAATCACACTTCCCCGCCCAAGCGTCACACCTTTGAGAATGAGACAGTTCATACCAATAAACACATCGTCTTCCACGGTGACGGGAGCGGTCTTTACAGGTTTGACTTCCGCCCGCCGCGCCTCTGCCTCCAGCGAGTGAAAATCAGTATCCATGATGACGGTATTGGCGCCCACAGTGACGTTATCGCCAATGACGATCTTCTCTGCGGCAACGATACTTCCGCCGGTCATGGCAAAGTTGTGTCCAATTTGGAGTATGGCGCCAGCCTGCCACGTGCATAAAACAACCGGGTGGTTTGCGCCCAGTGGATTGGAATGGACGGTGGAACGCAATTGCAAGCCATCCCCAAACTTCATCTGACTGCCGCGATGTTTTTGCAGAATGGGAACGCCGAAGAACCGCCAGTGATGTCCCCAGGGTATGCCATTGAAAAGAAACACAACCCGCACCCAGGGATGTACCAACAAGCGGAGCAGGTTATTTCTCAACTTCCAAGGGCTTTCGATAATTGCCTTGAACAATCAAGCCTCGGCTATCTGCCACTCGGAGAGCGGCTTTCCTTGCGAGAGAATCGCCCTGCAGTGCGCCAGCATTTGCCGCGCTACAGCGCTACTGTCGAAGCGCTGATAAACCAGCCTCCGCGCTTGCCTGCCCATTTTTTGGAGCGCGGCTTCGTCCTTTAGCAGTTCATTACAGGCATAGGCAAACGCATCCACAGTGCAGGGAACCTGCCGCCCTGCACCTGCCGCATCCACCCATCTGCCCACAGGGACGTGCTCCGAAAGCAGAACAGGCAAGCCACATGCCATCGCCTCGACTGCCGCCATGCCGAAACTTTCCATGAGGGATGGCATGAGGAACAGGTCGGCATCTGCCATGACTTGGAAGAGAGAAGCGCCGCTTACCAAGCCGGTGAAGTGCACCCGCTTGCTGCAACCCAGCGCAGACGCGCGCGCCTGCAAACGAGGCTGATATTTTTCTTCATCAGGACCTGCAAAGACAAGATGGACATCCTGCCGTTCCAACAAACCGAGCATTTCAACGGCAAGGTCGGGGTTTTTGACGCGATGCAAACGCCCAAGCATGAGCAGGAGAGGAGCGTTCTCTGGAATCGCATACTGCCTGCGAAGCGCACCTCGCGGCGGAAGATTTTGCCATTGTGCAGTATCCAGCCCATTCGGAACGACGAAGGCTGGCGCTTTGAAGTTCAATTGCTGTACTGCTTCGAGTTCTTCGGCATCAGAGCAAAGCAGTCCTGCGGCATGGTTCAGGTAAGACCTGCCCATCAGAGCCATATAAACCTGCTTTTTGAGCGCCTTCTGCTTCAGCGCCCAAGGCAGCAACTGTCCGCGTTGAGGGATGATGTAGGGTTTGCCCCATTGGCGGCAGGCTTTTACCGCCGCTCCTGTGGGATGCGTGAAGAAAGTTTCCAATACAACAATGTCGTATTCCCGAATCATGTTTTCACAGGCGCGCGCCAATGCCGGCGAATAAAAGAAAGAACGCGGCAAACCTTTTTCAAGCGGGTAGTAATAAACCATTACGCCGTCCACATTCACAGGCTGTTCGAGCGGCACATCCAGCGGTGTGCCGCCGTTTGCATTGGTGGTCAGCACCGTGACCTGCGCGCCTTCACGGGTCAACGCTTCGCACATGGCAGCGATGCTCCGCGCAGGTCCGCCGTAGATATAGGCGGGCTTGTAGTAACTGGAGATGTAGAGGATGCGCATGATTCTAAATGTCACCTGAGTGGGGCGGAAAGTCTCGGTTTTGAATTGTTGGAAGTCAAAATCGGAGTTTCTTCGCTGCATCACTCCTCAGAGTGACATGCCCAACGCCTGCCAAAACCGTTCCTTGAAATGGGAGAAGAGATAATATGATTGCACTCGTTCGTAGCCGGTGCGCCCCATCCGTTCCGCCTCTTCGGGATGATCCAAGAGCCAGAGGATCGCGTCCGCCACCTCTTCGGGCGAACGAGCGTCATTCACCAGCAAGCCGGTTTCACGGTCATGGATGAGGCAGGGAGTGGCGTCGGCGCGGGCGCCCAGGCAGGGCTTGCCGCGACTCATCGCCTCGAGATAGACCAAGCCAAAGCCTTCGCCAATGCTTGGCATGGCGAACAGGTAACAGCGGCGGTAGAGGCGCTCGAGGGTTTCGTCCGTTACATAGCCGGGCATGAAGATGTTCCGCCGGACTTCCGCAGGCAAAGAACGGGTGCGCATCCGCAATCGTTCGAGGTCATCGCCCTTGCCCGCCAGCACCAGTTGCGCGTCGGGGTATGTTTTGTGGATGTGTGGGAAGGCATCTATCAGGACTTCCTGTCCCTTGAATCTCTCCAGCGTGGACATACGCCCGACATGCAGAATGACGCGTCGTCCCAGGGGGAGGCGGGTTCCGTCCAAAGATTCCAATTCCAACGCTTCTGCCTTTTCCTCCAAAGCCGCGCCTGCGACATGCCGTACCGGGTCGAGCGCCAGGTCGCAGACCTCGATCTTCAGATTCGGGAAACGCCCCGCCACGCTCTGACGGGTGAACTCGGAGATGGCAATCCGGCGCGAGGCGTTCCGCAAACCGAGCCTGCCTTCGAAATCGGGTCGCGGTGGAAAGACCTCCATGCCGCACAACCAGACGGTGTATTTCACCAGCCCCAGCCAGCGCAAGGGAACGAGCGCCGAAGCCAGGTTGACGTGATCCACAAGAATGAGGTTGTATTTGCGCGAAAGCGCGGCGCGCCAGGCGGCGATGGCAAATTTGACTTTGCCGCCCCCAAAGGCGCGCACATGGACGGACCCGCCCTGCGGGAGATAGCGCCGGTCAAACTTTGGCTTGTTCTCAGCGAGGATAAATATGTCCAGCGCACACTTTTCGGCAAGTGCAGCAATTGTCAATCGGTTGAGCGCCGCAATGCCACCGTCGGAGTCAAACGCGCCGGTCAACAAGAGCAGGCATTGTTTCATTTTATTGGCGTTGTGACCAATGGGTATCCTGTGCTGTCGTCTATTGATGACGTCTCCTTTGAATCTTGAAAGACCGGATTGACGACAAAGCCGAAGACAAGAATGATGAGCCAGACGAATGCCATTGCCCGCAGGGAAAGCAATCCATCCTCCCAGAAGAGGTCCATGGGTTCCACACGCATCCAAACCACGATACAAGCCAAGTATAGCTGTGGAGAGAATTGGCCGATCTTCCACAACAAAACACAGAAAGCGCCGATGACGAGGTAGATGAATGGAGAGAAGAAAACACCCCAATCTGCCAGTCCGCTGGATAACGGCAAGCCAATAGAATCGCCATAACGCATACCATAGCGAAAGAAATGCACATAGATGGCTACGCGTTCCGAGTAGGAAAAGGAGGGGCGCATAAAGCCCGGTAATGCGGATAACACTCCGGCATACAAGGCTCCTCCATACATGGGTTCTGCATGGCGGTCGTAAGCCATCAGCAAGGTGGCTGGATGCTCCAAACCCGCCCCACGATATTGCACGTCAATGCTGGCTGAGCCTTGATTAAAGCTCAGCAGAGTCGTGAGGTCCATGTTCAAAATAACGTTGAGATTGTCTTTCAGGGAGGCGGTCTGCCCCCGATTACTGACCGTCTTGATGACGGTACCGAACGGAAATGCGATCATCACAATGACCGCACCGGTAAACATGATGCGCTTCAACTTGTAGGGTTCCAATGTAACCCATGCCAGCCCTAAAATGGATATGAACCCAAGCAGGTAGGTGCGCGAACGGATGGAAACCGCCAAAATCAGTAATGCCGTCAAAACAAGAATACTAACCAAGCGGCTGAAACCGTCCTTTGATTTCACCATCACAGATACCCCGATCAAACCCGCCATGACGATGAAATACAAATAGGAGGCAAACAGCCAACGATCTACAACGGTTTCAACCCCGTAAAAATAACCATTCACGAACGAATACTTGCTGGAGAGATATAAGACAATGCCGATCACCAGGAATGTGGCTCCCAATGCCTGCGCCGGCTTCCAGAACATATCCTGATAACGGATGCGGAAATACGATAACCGATGCCTGAAGAGAAAAAAGATCGAAAAGCAGAACAGCAGAAGTCCGCAAGTAGTCAGGAATGCCGCCAACGGGAAATACGCCAGGCTTCCAAGATTACTGCCGAAACGCCCCTCTCCAGCAATGCGCGCGCCGAGGTTCCCGATGGTGTAATACACGATCATCGTCGGACCGATCACCGCTGTGGACATGGGACTGAGCAGGAGGTCCATTTGATACAGACGATACAATGCCCACAGCATGATGGCAACATTGGCTGCCATACTGCCTGCCAGCAATACACTGGGCTGCGGGTCGTAAACCATAAAACCGACAAACGTCAACAGCGTGGCAAACACAAGGAACAACCATGCAGGTGTCGAAATAGGCCTGCGGACTATTGCAACCCTTTCACGACGAATTCTTATTCTCTTTCCTGTCGAACTGGGAGTGGGAGTGGAATTTTGCGCCATCATTATGAAAAGACCCTGTTTGTGAGTGAAACCATTAAGCGTTGTGAATGTTGCTGAAGGAGGTTTTTCTCATCCTGCGAGAACCACAGGAGCCAGACGAGGATTATATATACAATGACCACAAAAAGGGCAAAAATGCCCCTTTCCCAGACATTGGTGATGAAGACTGCGATAAGGGAGCCTGCCAGGATAATCCAAAGGAAAGAAGGCAGTCCGCGCACGAGCACATCTGTTATCCAAACCGTCCAACTTCCCCGAGTCCAGCGCAGGGCGAGCATAAGCATCACCAGCGAACCAAACGACTGGGCAATGACCAGCGCCCATGCCACGCCGCGCAAGCCAAGCAAGGGGATGAAGAACAGGCTCAACAGGATGGCAAGCAAGGCGGTCGCCAATTCCACCTTGAAGATTTGGCTCTGGCGGCTGGTGGCAAGACCGAACGTGCGCGCCACCAGCTCCGGCGCATGCACGATGAGATACAAAACCAGGATGGCATTCAAGACCGCGTCCACGTCCAGGTTGCCGCGTGTCCAGTAAAGCAGGACGTCCGGTCCGAGCGTGTAGAGCAGCAATGCCATCACCATGACGAAGACGCCCATCAATTTGATGGCAAGACTATACCAGAAGAACAAGTTCTTCGAGCCTTGCACTGCATCGGAGGTGATTTCGGGCCACAACACGTTCAATCCCTGAAAGAGAAGCGAACGCACGAAATTGGTCAGCATCAGGGTGGTGGCATACAACGTCACAGCGGCGGGACCGATACCCCACGAGATTACCACCACCATCCCTGTTGTCAACAACTGGTAGGAGAGCGTCACCGCAAAAAAGGTCAGGCTGGGAGGCAGGAGGGCAAAGGCTTTTGTCCACGAACCCGCCTCCAGTCCGAGAGGAAACGGGGAGCGCCTGCGCACATCCCAAATTTGAACGAGGGCGATCCCTCCCATGACGACGACGACAGTCACCGAAACTGTCAGCGGAAAGCCGCCCAAAGCCGCCACCACAATAGGCACGCCAATGAACAGGACGCGCTCGATCAGGGTGTAGAACAGGCGGCGCGGCATCTGTTTGGTGACAATCAAGAGACTCATCAACAAGCCTTCAAGAATGGTATAAGTTGCCAGCAAGCCCTGAAGCAGCAGGATGATCCGCAGGTGTGAAGGGGGCAGTTCACGGATGTTCAGAAATCCAGCCAGCGCGGGCACAAATGCCAGTACAAGCACAGCGCTCAGCGCCAGCCCACACAATAAGACGTACAAACGTAAAGCCGAATGCAGGAGGCGCCTGCCCTCTTCGATCTCGCCGCGCATGTAGTGACCGATCAATAAGTTCATGACATGTGTCTGCACACCAGCGTTGAGCAGGTTGAGGCTGGCAACCAGGTTGGTGAGCGCCAGCCACTCGCCGTACAGTCCATCACCCCAGGCATGCAGCAGCAGCGGGACAGAGACGATCTGCCCGATAGTGGCAACGACAAAAATGACCGCCGAAAGACCAAGGCTGGAAACCAAGCGAGTAAACATAGGGGGTATTATGCTTATCTTTGGAACGATTGGAGCGCCGCCAGCACACCATCTGCCATGGCACTGTAGGTGTGGCGGGAGATCTTCTTCAGGCTTTGCCGTCCCTTCTCTTCCCAAGTGTGACGTTCCTCATACGCCTGCCGCAAGGTTCGGGCAAGCGCAGCAGGATCATCGGCAGGCACTACCCAGCCGTTGGTCGCATCCACGAGATCTGGCGCGCATCCCACTGTATCAGAGACGAGCACCGGGCGGCCACATGCCATCGCTTCGTTGACGACCAAGCCCCAGGCATCGGTCTCTGATATCAGGCATAAGACCTGTCCCAAGACATAAGCAGAGGGCAGTTGGGAGTAATTGAAGAACCCCAATAAATGTACATGCTTCGCCTGCGACTCCCCTATCAATTTCTCCAGCTCTCCACGCAAAGCCCCTTCTCCCACAAAAATCAGTTGCGCCTGTTCCTGCAAACCAGCCTCAAGATACGCCTTGAGCAGTTCCAGCGGACGCTTGATGGGCACCAGTTTCCCGCAAAACAGGAACGTGGGAAGATTGGCATCCAATCCGTAGGTATTGCAAAAGCGATAACGGTCTGATGACAACCGCCGTGCCTCCCGTTCGAAGAACAGATTGTCAATGCTATAGGGAAAGTGAAAAAGGCGTTGTCGGTCAACCCCCATCTCCAACAGGAATTGACGGTTCAATTCCCCGATGTAAAGATGCCCTGCCGAATGGCTCAACAACCACCCCAGCAATTGGACCCGCCACCCCGGCTTTGGAAAACGCCGAAAGCTGCGCGGCGTGGTATCAGACAGGGTGAAGACCGGCACACGCAGAAGAATTGCCAGCGCCCACAACAACCAGACCGTTTCCACGAACCACCCGACCAGCAGTAAAGGTGTGTGGACATCCTGAAGGAACCACGCCAGTATGGATGGAAAGGCTTTTAACTGCACAGCCCAGCCGTAGTCTGGCACGTCAGTATGAAAGAAACGATGCGGATACCCGCTCAGCAGATCCACGTCCCATTCCATCTCGACGCCGAAATCCGTATCCCGGGCGCGCCTGCCTGCCGTGCCTTGATGGAAGTATCCCACTCGGATGTCACAGCCGCGCGAAGCCAGTTCCTTCCAGACTGGCGTCTGGTATTGGATTGGATGGGAGGCTAGAATCTTTAGGGACACCATACATATCGCATTAAAGGACAGCAAGCCCAAATTCCTGTAGAAATCCCTGTGCAACCGGCTTCCAGGAATAATCTTCTCTCAAACAACGCTCGCGCGCGGCTTGGGCGATCTGTTTGCGTTCTGCATCGCGCGAAGGGGCAAGCCAACGATCCAATTTTTCGCGCAATTCATCCACATCACTAAAAAAAACAGCCTCTTTATCCTCTTCAAAAAACCTTAAATGATCGTCCGTACGTTGTGCCAGCATCATGGCGCCGCCGCAAGCCGCGATCTGAAAGGTACGGCTGTTGTGCTGATCGCCCTTTCGCAACTCTGGATCGGTGCCGTACGGCTCCCACCCCACCCAGTGCAAGGCTACTTTGCTTGCGGCATAGATGATTGGAATTTCCTGTTCGTTCACATCGCGTCCCTGCCAGTATCTTGAGATAGTAGGGAGGCTTCCCCACGAACTACCCCATAAGCGGAAGCGGTGGTGAAACGTGTCGGAAAGTAGTTTTTCCAATTCCATCCTGCGATGCAACTCCATGGTTCCAATAAAGGTCACATCGGCGCCATATTGTTCCATTGCTTTCTCATCCAATTGCATTGGACGATGCACAGACGGTTCGTATCCAAACCTGACCACCTTCACATCCCTTGCACCCGCCGCCTTGAACTCCGCCTCATGCCAGCGCCGGGTAGTCGCAACGAGATCGAACTTGTCAATTACCCTCGAAAAGCGACTCCCCTCACGCTTCTTCCATTTCACGTCATGATAAAAACACATCACGGGGATCCGCTTTGCACGAATCGCTTCCAAGGTGCGAGACCAGCACAGATGCGCGTTTGTGATATACACAAGGTCGGGGTGAAAGGTTTCCACCAACCCCAGCAACTGGCGGTTCCATTCCGCTTCGATCAACGGGGTCAGCAAACGGCGGGCAATACGTCCGCGTTTGGTTTCCCAGGCGGGAAAGAGCGCCGTTTCATTGAAAAACCGCACTATTGCGCCGCAACGCTCGAAGGCGCGTGCAATGTACAAACTGTTCGCCCCCGGCCAGTGCTGACCCGCAAACAGGACCCGAACGCCGGTAGAGCGATCCGCCGTCATTTACCTATCCCCGTTTGTACACATGTTTTGAAGAAGAAAGCGGTGTCAGAAATGCCATCGCTTGTCCATATCCGACGCCAGCTTTCCACCGATTTCTGGAATCGTGCCCACACATCGGATGCTGGGCCATCCTGCATGCCTCTCGAAGCGGGAGCGTGTGAATGATTTGGAAGATACCAATTCACATTATCAACGATTAACATGCCGCCCGGGCGTAATTTCTCAATGACAGCAACCGCACAAGAGCCTCGGTAGATACCATCCACCAGCACAAAGTCCAAAGACCCATCTGGGATTTCTTTTGCAACACGCACATATGCCGAGTCGGGTCTGTCATCTTCATGCCGGCTGTCAGGTTCTGCGGGGCATAAATAATATGAGCAATTTGTCACACGATTCTCAGATAAACGTTTTTTTTACCTTCTCATACCAAACAGGGTCATGCTCCACACTGATCAATTTTGATACTCTTTGTGAGAACCATAGCGTACTTCGTCCCGAGCCAAATTCAAGACCCATATCTGTTTTCTTCAGATAATCTGTCAAAATGCTGACAGCGGTTCGTGTTAACCACGGGTGGTCTGGGAACCTACGTTCATATATCCATAGATTGATCCTGTTCGCAATATAGCAGGGTGTCCAATGTTTGATTGATCTCACTCTATTTGTCCCCTTTCACTGCAGTCGCAACAAAAACGCGCGTATACACGCCGCCGTTATCGCCGCCAGTCTCAATCAGGTCGTAGAGCCGCAATCCGCCCCGCACGATGCACCACAGAAACGAGCGCACCCCGCTTCTGAAACCGTGCGCGAACGGTCCGCTCTCGCGGCATTCATACCCGCTGAAACCCGCCATGCCCAAAATACGCTCCAGTCCGCGTGGCGAATAAAACCACTCGTGCGTGAAATCGGAATATGCCACGCTTCCCACCCACGGGCTGGCGGCGTTCGGCGTCTGCAGTATCAACCGTCCGCCGGGACGAAGCGCCCTATATACCAGCTCGAGAAACGGCAAGACTTCATCCTTGCGAAAATGCTCAATGACATCCAAGCCGCTGATCAACGCAAAATGGTTGGAATAGGTTTGTAACACATCGAACACATTGCCCTCGATAATTCGCGCCTCTGGGCACCACTGACGGGCAAGCGCCGCCTGCTCAGGGCTCAGGTCCACACCCGTCAGGTCTCGATAGCCAAGATGCTGTAAACTGAACAGAAAGTTCCCCGCCCCACAGCCCACGTCCAGCACCGGAGCGGAGCGGTCCGCAGGGTACCAGCCCGCAAAGCGCCGCTCTGCTCCTTTTGCCCAGATTTCATAGTCCGTGATAGTTTGTCCTGCCCCATGGGGCAATACTTGCTGCGAGACATATTTGTTGTAGAACCGTTTACGATAATCCAGTTTCATAGTTTTTGTTGAAAATGCGGTAAGGTTCTATGCTCCGCCCTTCCGACATGCCCCCTGCATGAGAAATCCGCATTAAATTATTTACCACATCAACAGCGTACAGTGTGGTTTTCTGTTAGTGGTTGTTGCCTTCCCCTTCTATACCAAAAGTTACGTGCGTCTGTGCAAAGAAAAACGCCCGATCTTTCATGGCACTCATAAGGGGACCGGCCTTGTCCAACAAGTCCTTATAAAAACACAATCATCTGCCTATACGGAAGAGTTCTGGACTTCCCTTTGGGTGGAACAGTAGATCTTTGCCTGGCATAAGTCAAGGCATAGTATCTCGTCGCATACAGTTAAAATCATAAGAGCTTACCGCTCTTGGGGCTTTGTTCACTACGAAATACATCCCCCGCACTCCCTCACATTAATGGTCAAGAGGACATCACAAAAAATACGGTTCATTGATAAAAAGCGCAAATCAGTATGAGTTAAATACATGCGCACATGACGACCAGGCGGAACATTAGTTACTGTAAGACCCAGCCGTCCACGTCATTGCAAAACACCCTCCGAATGTCATCGGCAAACTCACTTCGGAAGGTTTTATAACAACTTACAAACGAACCACTACGGCACGCTAAAATTCAGATAAGGTGTCCAAGTGCCGTAACCATAAGGACCGTAATCCAGGATGCGCCACTTGTAACTACCGCTCAAGCCAGCAGTCTCCGGCGGGGAGACCGAACACGCTGTCCCATCTGTGCAGCCTGTCTGTGTTGAGGTGTACCACTTGCGAAATACCTGCACGCTTCCATCCGGCGTATAAATTTCCAATAAATACCATGTCGCATCGCTCTGACCTGTCCAACTGAAGGTATTGCTCCAATTCCCCAGCACGCCCGAAGGCGCAACCAATAGAACGACATCCAGTTCGTACGCGCCGATGTCACAAACCAAACCCTGCGGACGCATCACGCCACGCTGGTCACTGGTGGCACACACCGAGTTATTTCCGGCGTCCTGAGCCGAGCTGCCTGCTCCCAGTGACATAGTCTGCGTGAAACCGCCATTGTTGGACAGCGCTCCGAGTTTGGGGTCGCTTGTGATGATGTTCGTGCCGCCTGCAAAGCCGCCCTGTACAACACTGTAGGAAATGGTCGTCGAGCCGGTCCCATCGCTGGCAATTTCGTCGTTGAGGTCGCCCCACAAAATGCTGTTACGAATGACCGGGTTGCTGTTCGCTACATTACGAATGGCATCGCCGCCCGCCGTCCCGGAAGCGTTCACGCTGTTATTCCCGCTGAACGTCACGTGATTCAAGATCGGGTTGCTGGTCACGTTTATCATGCCTCCGCCGCCCCAAGGAACGCTGCCTACACTTTCATTCGAAACGTTTCCATAAAAAGTCACGTTGGTCAACGACGGGCTGGCATTCTCGTTCAACATCCCGCCACCGCGGCGGTTGGCTGTATTGTTGACAAAGGTCACGCGATTCAAGATGCTGTTGGCGTTGTTGTTGTACATACCACCCCCACCGTTTGCAATATTGCCGTTGAAGGTTACATCGGTCAGAGAGGGCAGGCTGGGAGCGTCGGAAAGCGTCAGGGTTTGATTATTCATCCCGCCGCCCGCACCGCTGGTGGCTGTATTGCCCGTAAAGACGACGCGGGTCAATGTGGGACTGGAATTCTGAGTGTAAAGTCCGCCGCCGCGCGCTGCGGTGTTGGCGCTGAAGGTCACATCGGTAAGAGAGGGTCGGCTATAAGAGGATTCGGGAAGCGTATTGGTTGAGATCACATACATTCCCCCGCCGTTCGCCGTTGCAATGTTATTTGAAATCATAAGATTTGCCAGCGTCGGACTGCTGGACACCAAGTAAATGCCGCCGCCGTGACCGGAACTCCCGTTCGAATTGCCGCGTGTGATTGTAAATCCGTCCAACACGGCGGAGGCGGAGAGATTGCTTCCCTGTACCACCTGGTAGGAATTATCCGCCATTACATTCGCCGTTCCAATATCTCCGCTCAGGATCGTTCCGTTCGTTGCGGGATTCTCGTCGCGGTCCGCAAGAATTGTTTCATTGCCATTGAACCCGCCGTAAATTGCCACCTCCTCTTTGAGTACGAAGGATGCGTTTCTGTCACCCAACGTCTTCCCTCCGCCACGGTCGGGATAGTAGGTTCCTCTTGCCACCCAGATTTGTTTGCCGCTGGCTGCCGCCGCCAAGGCATCCTGCAGATTTTGATAAGCGGTTGCCCAACTGCAGCCATCCGGAGAGGATGCAGTTGCGTCGGCATCCACATAAATGACGTTTCCGCATATTGGAGTGACATTCAGTGTAAAGGTCTTGAACGCTGAGTAAATCCCATACCCATAGACGCCGTAATCCAGCACGCGCCATTTGTAGTCCCCATTAGGCAAATACGCGGTTTCGTTCGGCGAGACTGAACATGCCGTGCCGCTAGAACAACCCGCCTGTGCGCTCGTGTACCATTTACGATACACCGGCGTACCGCTGGCAGTCTGCACTTCGAGCAGATACCAGGTGGCATCACTCAAGCCCGTCCAAGTATACATGTTGTCCCAACTGGTCAATGTACCGGAGGGCGTAAGAGGTGTATTGCCGCGCATATTGGCAGTGATAGTCTTATCCCCGTCTATTGTGATGGAAACCGGATTCATTGTGCCGCTCGCATCCCCGCTCCAGCCCAAGAAGACGTAACCAGTTGCAGGTGCGGCTGTCAATTGCACCGTCGTTCCCTCAATATACCCTCCCGGACAACTTTGCGCGGTGACATTTACCGCCCCACTCCCTGCCGGGTTGACGGTTGTGGTCAGTGTGCGGCAAGCAACGTTGAGGGAGAAGGTTTTGAATGCCGAATTGAGTCCATAGCCATATGCGCCATAATCCAGCACCCGCCATTGATAGTCACCATTTGTCAGGCTCAAATCCACCGGCGTAACTGAACAGTTGGTGCCGCCGGCACAATTCGCCTGCGCGCTGGTAAACCATTTACGAAACACCTGCGTCCCACCGCTGGTTTGCACCTCGATGAGATACCATGTAGCATCGTTCAGTCCCGCCCATGTGAAGGATTTGTTCCAACTGGTCAGCGCCCCGGAGGGCGTCAGGGGTGTGTTGCCGCGCATGTTGGCAGTGATGGTTTTATTCGCATCCATCGTGACCGTGACCGGATTCGCTGCGCTATTAACCGCACCGCTCCAATTTGAAAACGCATACCCCGTTGCCGGCAGAGCGCTCAATTGAACAATCGTGCCTGCCAGGTAGCCGCCTGTACAGGTTTCACTGGGAGCAATGACCGTGCCGCTTCCCGCCGGGTTGAAGGTTACACCCAAGGTGTAACACGCACCACTCAAGGTGAAAGATGTAAAGTACGTCCAAATCCCATAACCATAAGCGCCATAGTCCATCACCCGCCATTGGTAATCTCCATTGGACAGGTTAAGATCGGAAGGCGTCAAAATGCAGGTTGTATCACTTTCACAGTTTGCCTGTGCTGAGGTGTACCATTTGCGATATAACTGCGTGCCGTCAGGAGTATATACTTCCAAGAGGTACCACGTCGCACCGTTTACACCCGTCCATGCAAAAGAACCGTCCCAAGTGGTCAATGTGCCGGTTGGCGAAATGAGAGTCGAGAGCGCCCCGCTGGTCAGGTTAATTGCCACGTTTTCCAGCACAGGAGTCTGCCCAGCATCAGAGGTCGAGAGCGTGGCGCGATATTGAATGTACTGACTGCCCGGCGTGGTAATCGTGCTGCTGATGGCTTGCCAGTTGGTCCAAGAGGCGTCTGGGGTGGAAGTATTGCCGCTTCTCACCTCGAAACTGATCGAGGTCCCTGCAGGAAGCGTGGTCGTAGCGGTCAGCGTGGTCCAATCCACAAGCGTGGCGGCGTTCAAAATACGAGAGGTGAACACACAGGATGTGGATGCCGGAATGTTCAATTTCAATGCACCGTCACCTACCGTATCATCCACCAGGCAACTCCCAACCGTACCGGCAGTGAAGTCTGAAACCGTTGTGTCAATTACATCGCCAAAGGTTGCCAGTGTCCCCACTGTTTGACTCTTGATGGTGTAATCGTTCGAGTCAATGGTGACAGTAGCCGCCCGATGGGTATCTGCCAGAAAGTTGACACCGTTGACATTGGTCAGGACTCTGGTGTCGTCAATGACGTCCAGATACCATGCGGCGGCGCTGGCGTCGTAATAGTCCACGCGCACGCGAAGTTGCGTTGCGCTGACTTCCTGCCAGCGGACGCGGATAATGTCACCACGTCCGGGCAGGCGGCGTCCGTTTATATCGGGAGGCAGCTGCCAGGAG
>JACRPQ010000009.1 GCA_016223135.1 Chloroflexota bacterium
GGAGATGGTGATGCCGGGCGACAACGTCAACCTGACGGTGGAGCTCATCGTGCCGGTGGCGTTGGAGCAGGGCTCCAAGTTCGCCATCCGTGAAGGCGGTCTGACCGTCGGCGCCGGCGTCGTCACCAAAATCCTTGAATAGGTGTCGAGATGACCAAGCAGAAAATCCGCATCCGTCTCAAGGCATACGACCACCGCGTCCTTGACCAATCCGCCAAACGGATTGTTGAAACCGCCGAACGCAGCGGCGCTCATGTAGTTGGTCCTGTACCCTTGCCAACCCGCACAGAACGGTTTACAATACGCCGCTCGACTTTCATAGACAAAGACTCGCACGAGCACTTTGAAATCCGCACCCATAACCGCTTGATTGACGTGCTGGATCCGGATTCAAAAACGATTGACATGCTGATGCGCCTCAACCTGCCTGCAGGTGTGGACATCGAAATCAAAATCTAAACTGGTCGTTGAAACGAGAGTAGAGACCGCACGACATTATCTCTACTCTCGAATTTCGACAGCGTAAGAACGGCACCGTAACGGGCAAAACAAAAACCCCGCGTCCCGCCGGACCGTTGAACTGCGCTGTGCGGAGATGATGCAGCCTAAGCCCAGGCTGACAGTCTCGTAAAAAAAAATTTTCGAAGGAGAAAACCGAGTATGTTGAAAGGGCTTATTGGAAAGAAGATCGGCATGACCCAGATCTTCGATGAGCAAGGCGTCGCACAACCTGTGACGATCATCGAAGCTGGGCCATGCTTCGTTACCCAGGTGCGCACTCCCGAAAAAGACGGGTACGCTGCCATCCAACTGGGTTTCGGTGAAGTTCACCCCAAGCGGTTGACCGCTGGTGAACTGGGGCACCTCAATGCACGGGGACTGGCGCCCATGAAATTCCTGCGCGAATTTCGCTCAAAAGAGACTGCCAATGTCGGCGATAAGGTGACCGTCGAAGCCTTTAGCGTGGGTGAGCGCGTGGATGTCGTTGGAACCAGCAAAGGTAAAGGCTTTGCCGGCGGCGTCAAGCGTTATCACTTTGCCGGTGGCAAGAAAACTCACGGTCAATCCGACCGTCACCGCGCGCCGGGCTCTCGTTCCTCGGGAACGACGCCGGGACGTGTGTATAAAGGCTCGCGCGGCGCAGGTCACATGGGAACCGACCGAGTGACTGTCCAGGCTTTGAAAGTTATCATGATTGACCCTGAACGAAACCTGATTGGCGTGAAGGGTGCGGTTCCGGGCAGCAAAGGCGGCCTGGTCCTGATCAAAGAGGCGCGCAAGCAATAGGCGCTGAATAAACGGAGCAGGATACTTATGAAAGTAGATGTACTAAACATGGAAGGCAAAAAGGTTAGCGAGATGGAACTGCCCGCCGCGATCTTTGAAGCCCCAATCAATGTGGATTTGATGCACCAGGCTTATATGCGCCAGCTGGCAAACGCTCGCCTCGGCACTCACGACACCAAAGTGCGCGGCGAAGTTGCCGGCGGCGGTGCCAAACCGTGGAAACAAAAAGGAACCGGGCGCGCCCGTCAAGGTTCAAGGCGAGCCGCGCAGTGGGTGGGAGGCGGTCGCATTCACACCCCGCATCCGCGCAGCTACGAACAGCGCATGCCCAAAAAGATGCGCCAGGCAGCATTGCGGTCGGCGCTTTCTGCCAAAGCCGCAGAAGCCGGTATAGTGGTTGTTGATGATTTGAAATTGGAAGAAACCAAGACCCGCGTCGTGGCGAAGGCGGTTTCCAATCTCGTTGGCGCCGCCAGCGCGCTGATTGTCATGCCTTCCAAGGACGCCTCCTACGAAGCCGTCATGCGTTCTGCGGACAATCTTGCCGACACCAAAGTTCTGCTTGCCAATTATCTGAACATCCGCGACCTGCTGGGTTTTGACAAAGTCATCCTGTCCGTCAAGACGCTGGATGCCCTTGTCTCGCATCTTGGCTAGGAGATAGTGAACCATGAGCACATTCTATGAAATTCTCCGCCGTCCGCTCGTTACGGAAAAGACCAGCCGTCAGGTGGGGCTGAATCAATATTCCTTCATCGTCGCCGATTCTGCCACCCGCACGCAGGTCAAAGATGCTATTGAGACCATCTATGATGTCACTGTGACGCGTGTCAATATCATCAATGTTCCCGCCAAGCGCGGACGCCGCTTGCGCAGCCGCCGCCTGTCCATCCGCAAACCCGGTTTCAAGAAAGCGGTTGTGACTCTGGCGGAAGGACAAACCTTACCCATCTTCGAAGGGGTGCAGTAATGCCAGTAAAAAAGTACAAACCCGTTACCCCCGGCACCCGCGGGATGACCGGCTACACATTCGAGGAAATCACCAAGACCAAGCCTGAGCGCTCCCTCCTCGTGGCTCTCCGCAAAAGCGGCGGACGCAACGCGCAGGGACGCATCACCGTTCGTCACCGCGGCGGCGGGAATCGCCGTTTCATCCGCATTGTGGATTTCAAACGCGACAAGCACAACATCCCCGCCAAAGTCGCCGCCATCGAATACGATCCCAACCGCACCGCCCGCCTGGCGCTCCTTCACTATGCCGACGGCGAAAAACGCTACATCATCGCCCCGCTGGATGTGAAAGTCGGCGATACCGTCATGTCGGGCAAAGAGGCGGAAATCCGCCCGGGCAACGCCCTCCCGCTTGCGAATATTCCGGTCGGCACCATGATCCACAACATCGAAATCAAAGAAGGACGCGGCGGGCAGATGGTTCGTTCCGCCGGCGGTTCGGCGCAATTGCTTGCAAAAGAAGGCGATTTCGCCCAGATCCGCATGCCCTCCGGCGAAGTGCGGCTGATCCGCCAGACCTGCTACGCGACCATTGGGCAAATCGGCAACCTCGACCACGGCAACGTCAAACTCGGCAAGGCGGGACGCAAACGCCATTTGGGCATCCGCCCGACGGTGCGCGGCTCGGCAATGACCCCGCGCGACCATCCTCATGGCGGCGGCGAGGGACGTCAGCCAGTTGGTTTGCCCGGTCCAAAAAGCCCATGGGGTAAACCCACACTGGGCTACAAAACCCGACGCAACAAAAAGACCGATCAGTACATTGTTCGCCGGCGCAGCAAGAAAAGCCGCTAAGAGGTAAAGGTACGCTATGTCACGATCACTCAAAAAGGGTCCTTTTGTAGAACCCAAATTACTGAAACGAATCGAAGCCATGAACCAGAAGGGCGAGAAGAAAGTCCTGCGCACCTGGAGCCGTGCCAGTGTCATCTTCCCCCAAATGGTGGGACACACCATCGCTGTCCACGACGGACGCCGCCACGTTCCGATCTACATTACCGAGAACATGGTCGGTCACCGATTGGGCGAGTTCGCCCCGACGCGCACATTCCGCGGTCACATGGCTGGCGAGAAATCTGCCTAGCAGGAGAGTGAAACATGCATGATTATCAAGCACATCTGCGTTCTCTCCCCATGTCTGCCCAAAAGGTTCGCCTGGTCGTGGATTTGATCCGCGGCAAGGGCGCCAACGAGGCGCTGGAAATGCTCCGCTTTGTGAACAAAGCGGCGGCGCAGCCCGTCCGAAAACTGCTGGCTTCTGCGGTCGCCAACGCCGAGGAAAACTTTGGCGTCAGCCGCGATGACCTGTATGTTGCGCGCATCTTTGCCAACGAGGCAACCACGCGCAAATGGCGCCGTTTTGGCGCACGCGGGCGCTTCAAGCCGATTTTGCGCCGCAGTTCCCACGTCACCGTGGTGCTGCGGGAGCGCGGGTCGTAACCGGGAGAGAAGGAGATATCATGGGACGTAAAGTTCATCCGATTGGCATGCGCCTTGGCATCAACCAGGGCTGGCAGGGACGCTGGTTTGCGGAAGGCACACAGTACCGCGACCAGTTGCATCAGGATCTTGCCATTCGTCATTTATTGCTAGGCATCCCATCGAAGGGCGGCGCGGCGAAGAACGCCATGGTCCGCAAGCTTCGATCCGACATGCCCGAAGCCATCACAAGCGGTAAAGCCGGCATCTCCCGCATCGAAGTAGAGCGTTACCCGGGTAAGATTCGCGTGGCGATCTTTACCGCCAAGCCCGGCATCCTGATTGGGCGCAAGGGCGAAGGCGTGAAGAAAGTGCGCACCTGCCTCGAAGCCCTTGTCGGTAAAAAAGTCGAACTCGATATCAAGGAGATCGCCTCACCCGATACGGATGCCATGCTGGTGGCGAAAAACATTGCCGATCAACTCGAGCGCCGTATTGCCTACCGCCGCGCCATGAAGCGCGCCATTCAGCAGGCAATGAAACAAGGCGCCGAAGGTATCAAAATCCTGGTGGGGGGACGCCTGGGTGGCGCCGAAATGTCGCGTGATGTCTGGCTGCGCGAAGGGCGCGTTCCTCTGCAGACGTTGAGGGCGAACCTGGACTATGCCCGTGCGGAAGCCACCACCACCTACGGTCAGATCGGTGTGGCGGTTTGGATCTACAAAGGCGAAGCGGTTCCTGAGACTGAAGAAAAAGCGGAGGCAACCGAAGGTGTGTACGTGAGCGAATAGCCGCGTACGGGTTGCAATCTGAGAGGTAAGAATATGTTAATGCCTAAACGTGTAAAGTGGCGCAAGCAAATGCGCGGCCGCATGAAGGGAAAAGCCCTGCGCGGTGCAGAAGTCAGTTTTGGTGAATACGGTTTGCAGGCTCTGGAACCGGGCTGGGTGACCGCGCGGCAAATCGAAGCGGCGCGCCGCACCATCGTCCGCGAAATGAAGCGCCGCGGCAAAGTCTGGATCCGCATCTTTCCGGCGAAACCGTACACCCACAAACCCCCCGAAACCCGCATGGGTTCCGGCAAGGGCAATGTTGAATACTACGTGGCAGTGGTCAAGCCGGGACGCATCATGTTCGAAGTGGGCGGCTTGGATGAGGAGACCGCCATTCAGGCGCTCCGCAATGCCCAGTACAAGTTCTCGATCAAAACCAAGATCGTTTCGAGAAGCGAAGCAGGAGAGCAGGCATGAAAGCGCTGAAACCCGCTGCGATTCGAAATATGAAACCGGGCGAAATCGAGACCAAACTTGCCGACGCCCGCGAGGAATTGATGAAACTGCGCTTCCAGCAGGTGACAGGTCAATTGACCGATACCAGCCGCCTGCGAATTTTGAAGCGTGAAATTGCACGCATGCTGACCATTCTGCGGGAGCAGTCGCATGCTGAAGTTGTGGAAGGTGAAGGATGAACAATCGTCGTCGAATCGTTGGTGTCGTCACCAGCAACAAAATGACCAAAACCGTTGTGGTCGAGATTACGCGTAAATTCCGTCACCCGCTCTATCGCAAGGTGGTGTACTCCAGCAAGCGCGTGAAAGCCCACGACGAAATCGGCTGCCAGGTTGGCGACGAAGTTCAGATCGTGGAATCCCAGCCGATTTCGCGCGATAAGCGCTGGGTTGTGGAAAAAGTCGTCAAACGCGAGAGCCGCACGGAAGACAGCGGTGTGGCGGACTTAAAGGTGGAGGAGTAACCATGATCCAGCATGAGTCTCGTCTGAAGGTTGCGGATAACTCCGGCGCACGCGAACTGCTGGTGATCCATGTATTGGGCGGTTCCACGCGCAAGTATGGCGGCGTTGGTGATGTTGTGGTCGCCACGGTGAAGTCTGCCTCTCCGCAAGGCGGCGTGAAGAAGAGCGAAAAGGTACGCGCTGTGATTGTGCGCTGTTCGAAAGAATGGCGCCGCGAAGACGGTTCGTACATTCGCTTCGACGACAACGCTGCTGTCATTCTGGACGCCGATGGCGTAAACCCCAAGGGCACCCGCATCTTTGGTCCCGTTGCCAGGGAACTGCGCGAAAAGGGCTTCATGAAAATCGTCTCCCTCGCGCCGGAAGTGCTCTAAGAGGAGTGTAGAGATATGAAGGTCAAGATTCGCAAAGGCGATACCGTCGAAGTCATCAGCGGACGCCTGGAAGACAAAGGCAAGCGCGGTCAGGTGATCAATGTTCTCTTGGATGAACGCCGCGTGGTTGTACAGGGTATCAACATCCGTACAAAACACCAGAAGCAGGTACAGACAGCAGCGGGACGCAACATGAATCCCGGGCGGATTCAATTCGAAGGCTCGATTGACATCTCCAACGTGATGTTGGTCTGCCCGAAATGCAAGGAACCCACCCGCGTTGCGGTTCAACGCTCGGAAGACGGCGTTCACCGTGTCTGCAAACAGTGCCAGGAATTGATTGACTAGAGCCTGGAGTAATGAGCGATGAATATTTTGCACGAACGTTATAAGAATGAAATCATACCGGCGCTGCGCAAATCGTTCGGTTACAAGAACATTATGCAGGTGCCGCGCATCGAAAAAATTGTCGTCAACATTGGCATGGGCGAGGCGCTGGATAATCCCAAGGCGCTCGAAGCTGCTGTGGCAGATTTGACCGTCATCACCGGTCAAAAGCCGGTCACCACCAAAGCCCGCAAGAGCATCGCCAATTTCAAGTTGCGCGAAGGACGCCTGATCGGCACCAAGGTCACCCTGCGCGGCGAGCGCATGTGGTCTTTTTTGGACCGTCTGGTGAATATTGCCCTGCCGCGTGTGCGCGATTTCCGCGGCGTTTCCCCCAACGCCTTCGACGGGCGCGGCAATTACACCCTCGGCTTGCGCGATCAGTTGATTTTTCCGGAGATCGAATACGACAAAATTGACAAACTGCGCGGCATGGAAGTCACCATCGTCACCACCGCCAAGACCGACGACCAGGCACGCGCCCTGTTGCAGATGCTTGGCATGCCGTTCAGCAAGAAGGAAGCGTAATTATGGCAAAGAAATGTATGCAATACCGTGAAGCCCGCCGCCGCTATCCCTCCCAGGTGAGGAATCGCTGCTCCCGCTGCGGACGTCCGCGCGGCTATATCCGCCGCTTTGGGCTGTGTCGCATTTGCTTCCGTGAGCTCTCGCTGCAGGGTCAAATCCCCGGCGTTGTGAAGTCATCCTGGTAGGCTGGAGGAAGAGCATGGCTATAAACGATCCAATCGCTGATATGCTGACCCGCATCCGCAATGCCGTGATGTCCGGTCAAGCCATGGTGGCAATGCCCAGTTCCAAGATCAAGGTGGAGATCGCCAAGATCATGAAGGAAGAAGGCTACCTGGAAGGCTTTGAGACCGTGGAAGGCGAGACGCCTGCGCAGAAAATCCTGCGGCTCAAGATTAAATATGTTGGCGAACGCCGCGCGCGCCGCCCGGTCATTTCAGGACTGGAACGCGTCAGCAAACCGGGACGCCGCATTTACACCAAGAAGCAAAACATCCCCTGGGTGCTCTCGGGAATTGGTGTGGCAATCCTTTCCACGCCCAAGGGTGTGATGACCGGTGCCCGCGCCCGCCAACTCGGCGTGGGCGGCGAGATTATCTGCAAGATCTGGTAGCAAGGCAGGAGGTAGAAGTGTCTCGCATAGGACGTTTACCGGTGACCATTCCGGCGGGTGTACAGGTTGAGGTACAAGGCTCGAATGTTCACGTAAAAGGACCCAAGGGCGAACTCAAACGAACGTTTTCGCCTCTGATTGGCATTGCCCTTGAAAATAATCAGGTCATCCTGAAGCGCAATTCCGATCATCCCGAAGAACGCGCACTGCACGGAACGACACGCGCCGTGATTGCCAATATGATTCATGGCGTCAGCGCCGGTTTCACCACTGCGCTCGAAGTTGAAGGCGTTGGTTATCGCGCTGAAATGGACGGAAAGACGCTGGTTTTGAACGTCGGCTATTCCCATCCCGTGCGGGTGGAGCCGCCGGCCGGCATCTCGTTTGAAGTGGATCAGAAGACCCGTCAGATCAAAGTGATGGGGTTTGACCGCGAACTGGTTGGACAGACGGCGGCGGAAATCCGCCGGATACGCCCGCCGGAGCCGTATCATGGCAAGGGCATCCGTTATGCGGGTGAAAAGATCCGCCGCAAGGCTGGCAAAGCCGGGAAAGGAGCCAAGTAAAGTATGGCGAATAAATCTCGTGCCGAGGCGCGTCTGCGCCGTCATGCACGCGTACGCAAAAATCTGGCAGGGACGGCGGAGCGTCCGCGCTTGAACGTCTTTCGCAGTCTGACGGGCATTTACGCCCAGGTGATTGACGACCAGGCCGGTCACACTCTGGTCTCCGCCTCCACACTGGATAAGGACCTGCGCGACAAAATCAAAGGCTTGAAAAAGTCGGAGCAGGCGAAACTGATAGGGCGCACAATTGCCGAGCGCGCCTTGAGCAAGGGTATCGAAATGGTCGTGTTTGATCGCGGCGGTTATCGCTACATCGGACGCGTCAAAGCCCTGGCAGACGGCGCCCGTGAAGGCGGCTTGCGGTTCTAGTGGAGAACAAGATGGCAGATAACAGAAGAAACGAACAGCAGGATTTCGAAGTTCAGGACCAGTTCGAAGAACGCGTGATCGAAATTGCCCGTGTTGCCAAGGTGGTAAAAGGCGGACGCCGCTTCCAGTTCCGCGTGACCGTGGTGGTGGGCGACAAGAAAGGTACAATTGCCATGGGCGTGGGCAAGGCGAACGCCGTGCCAGACGCCATGCGCAAGGCTTCCGAACGCGCCCGCAAAAAGATGCGCGTGGTCAATCTCTCCGGCACGACCATTCCTCATGAAGTGCTGGGCAAGGTCGGCGGAGCGCGCGTGATGTTGAAGCCCGCCTCCCCCGGTACCGGCGTGATCGCCGGCGGCGGCGTGCGCGCCGTGCTCGAAGTGGCTGGCGTGCGCGACATCCTGACCAAATCGCAGGGCAGCGCGAACGTTCTGAACGTTGTGCAAGCCACGTTCGACGCGCTCTCGCAATTGAAGTCACCCCAGGAAGAAGCCGCCCGCCGCGGCAAGAACGTGAACGAACTGATTCCTTTCTGGGAACGGAGGAAGCAGCATGCCTAAGAAAGAATCCGCCGGCAAGACCATTAAGGTGACGCTTGTCCGCAGTCCCATCGGTTACACCAAAGACCAAAAGGAAACTGCGAAGGCGCTCGGTCTGCGCCGTTTGCATCAGACGGTCGAACATCAGGACACTCCCGCTTTACGCGGGATGATCCGCAAGATCATCCATCTGGTTCAAGTCGAAGAGTAGCAGGAACGAACGATGAAACTACATGATCTCGTGCCCAATCCGGGCTCCAAAAAAAATCGAAAACGCGTTGGTCGCGGCATTTCCGCCGGGCAAGGGAAAACGGCGGGACGCGGCACCAAGGGACAGGGCGCCCGCTCCGGCGAAGGCGGCAAAATCTACCGTCAAGGCGGCAACCTGCCCTTTTACCGCCGCTTGCCGTTCATGCGCGGTCAGGGCTTCACACCTCTGACGCGAGTCGAATATAACGAAGTCAACCTGGACCAACTGACCGAATCATTCCAAGCCAACGCCGAAGTCACCCCCGAAACGCTTGCCTCCGCCCATTTATTGCGCGATCCCCGCAACCCCGTCGTCATTCTCGGGCGCGGCGATGTCTCGGTGGCGTTGAAAGTGCGCGCCCATCGCATCACTGCCGGCGCCAAAGCCAAGATTGAAAAGGCGGGCGGCACCGTGGAACTGATCGGCTGACAAGGAAACAACCATGCCTGACAAGAAACAGTCCGCCTGGCGTTATTTGTGGTTCTCGCAGGACATCCGCAGGAAATTGCTCATTACCATGGGCATTCTGATCCTGTTCCGCATTGCGGCAAATGTGCCGGCGCCCGGCGTTGACCGGGCTGCCCTGCAAACCTTTTTTGCCGGCGCGGGTTCGGGAGGCTTTATCGGGTTTTTGAACCTGCTTTCCGGCGGCACACTTTCCAACTTCTCCGTGTTGGCAATGGGCGTGTACCCCTACATCACGGCACAAATTATCCTGCAGTTGCTTGTGCCTATCATCCCCGCCCTCGAAAAGAAGATGAAAGATGACCCGCGTGAGGGGCGCAAGTGGATGGAAAAGTGGACCTATTACCTGGCAGTGCCTATGGCGGCGCTTTCCGCAATCGGTCAAATTAACACCTTCAACGCCTTTTCCCTGCAGGCCATCCAGCAGGTCATCATCCCCTTCGGTTTTACTTCCGAATTATGGCTGTCTTCGGTGACAACGCTGGTGGTCATGACTGCCGGGACGATGTTTGCGATCTGGCTGGGCGAATTGATTTCCGAATATGGCATTCGCGGGCAGGGACTGTCGCTCGTGATTTTTGCTGGCATCGTTTCACAAATCCCGCAGCACCTTATTACGTTGTGGAATGACGAGGTCAACCGCTGGTCTCTCATCACTGCCATGGTTGTCGTCATGGTATTGACCATCCTTGCCGTCGTGTATGTTCAGCAGGGACGCCGCAACGTTCCCATCATTTACCCGCAAAAGAGCGCCATCTTCTATGCGATGCAGCGCGGCAAGAATGTCCGCATGCCCCAGCCCACCCTGCCGCTCATGGTCAACCTGGCAGGCATGATCCCGTTGATTTTCGCCAGCGCGCTGTTGCAGTTTCCCGCCATTGTGGCTGGATTCTTTGTGCAGTCCGAAACGGTATGGGTAAAGAACGCTGCCGATGCCGTCCAGTCATTTTTCAATAGCACCGGTCCCGGTGCGTGGGGATACTGGACGCTCTACTTCCTCATGGTGGTGGGCTTTACCTACTTCTACACCACTGTTTTGTTCGACCAGCAAAACTATGGCGACAGCCTGAAACGTTCGGGCGCTCAGATTCCCGGCGTCCATAGCGGCACTGCCACACAGAAATATCTGAGCAAAATTCAGTCACGCATCACTTTGCCGGGCGCTCTCCTGCTGGGAGTGGTGGCGATCATGCCATTCCTCCTGCAATTGGTACTGCCTGCCGCTTCTTCAAGCGCCGGCTTATTCCTGGTCTCTTCCTCGGGCTTGCTCATCGTCGTGGGCGTCGTCCGCGACACGTTCATGAACATCGAGGCGGAACTCAAATTGCACGGTTATCAGGAAAAATTGCTCATCAGTTAGGAACAATCCATGACCAAATACCTTGTCCTTCTGGGACCTCCGGGTGTAGGCAAAGGCACGCAGGCAAAAATACTTTCGGAAAGGACAGGTTTGGCGCATATCTCGTCCGGCGATTTGTTTCGCGAGAACCTTAAGAATCAGACAGAACTTGGGAAACTGGCTCAGAGCTATATGAGCCGCGGCGAACTCGTTCCCGATGACGTGACCATTGCCATGATCCGCGAACGCCTCAGCCGCCCGGACTGCAAAACCGGCGCCATCCTGGACGGCTTTCCCCGCACCCCAGCCCAAGCAGACGCTCTCGAGGCGATGCTCAAGGAATTCAACGGTTGTGTGGATGCGGTGCCCTTCATCACAGCGGCGGAGGATGTGCTGGTGGAACGTCTCAGCGGGCGCTGGACGTGCCGGGCAAACGGTCACATCTTCAATGAAAAGACCAACCCCCCGAAAACGCCGGGCATTTGCGATTTCGACGGCTCTGAACTTTACCAGCGCGATGACGACAAGGCTGAGACCGTCAAGCGCCGCATTCGCGTTTACCTGGAACAAACCAGCCCGCTTGTGGATTATTACCGCCGTCACGGCAAATTGCTCGAAATTGATGGAATGCAGACCATCGAACAGGTTTCCCAAACGCTCGCTTCTGCATTGAAAATGTAGTCACCATGAGCTGGGCGCGTCAGATACACATCAAAAGCCAGTCTGAATTACAGGTTATGCGCGAGGCTGGTCGCATCAATGCAACAGTGTTGGCAACTGTAAAGGAACTTTTAAAACCGGGTGTTTCCACAGCCGACCTCAACGCGGCTGCTGAGGAAGTGCTGAGGAAGCACGGATGTAAATCGCCCTTCAAAGGATACGGATACCCCCCGTTTCCCGCGTCCATCACCGTGAGCATCAACGAGGAACTCGTTCACGGTATCCCGAGCAAATCGCGGAAGCTGAAAAGCGGCGATATTGTCTCGGTGGATTGCGGCACCATCCTGGATGGGTTTGTGGCAGACTCGGCGTTCACTGCCGGGGTGGGAGAAATCTCCCGCGAAGCGCAGACCCTGCTCGAGGTCACGCGAGGCGCGCTCGACGCCGCCATCGAAAAGATGCGGATCGGCAATCGCACAGGCGACGTCTCAGCGGCAATCCAGAAATACGTCGAGAGCCGCGGCTTTTTCGTGACGCGCGAGTACACCGGTCACGGTGTGGGGCGTCAGATGCACGAGGGTCCGCAGGTGCCGAATTACGGCAAGGCGGGCACGGGCGTGCCTCTGAAAGCGGGCATGACCATTGCCATCGAACCGATGGTGTTGGTTGGCACGGCGGAAACGCGCGTTTTGCCCGACCGGTGGACGGTTGTGTCTGCAGACGGATCGTTGACAGCCCATTTCGAGCATTCGGTAGCGGTCACAGAAGGAGACCCTCTCATCCTGACGGACCTATAATGCTCATGGTCTGGACGAAACAAGAGTGAAAGTATATAATTATTATCTTGGCTATTTGCTTCGAGGAATACGAGCAAGGAGAATTGAAATGAAAGTTGCACCGTCAATACGGAAGCGCTGCGCCAAATGCAAAATCATCCGGCGCAAAGGCAGAGTGTTCGTCATCTGCGAAAATCCAAAACATAAACAGCGACAGGGATAGTGTGAACTATGGCAAGAATCGAAGGTGTTGACCTGCCCCGCAACAAGCGGGTGGAAGTTGGTTTGACATATCTGTACGGCATCGGTCCCACGCGTGCAAGGGAGATTCTGGCTCACACGCGGGTCAATCCCGATACCCGTGTGAAGGACCTGTCCGAGGCGGATGTGGCGGCGATTCGTGAATATATCAGCAAGAACTTCACGGTGGAAGGCGATTTGCGCCGTGAAGTTCAAATGAACATCAAGCGCCTGATCGAAATCGGCTCTTATCGCGGCTTGCGCCATCGCCGCAATTTGCCGGTGCGCGGTCAGCGAACGCGGACAAATGCGCGCACACGCAAGGGCGTCAAGAAGACCGTTGCCGGTCGCGGACGCCGACGCGGCGCCAAGAAATAAACGGCTGGAGAAACTATGGCTCAAAGTGTACGTTCCACGCGCCGCAGCGCAGGCGCCAAAAAAACCAAACGCACTTTGTCTTCCGGACAGGTGCATATCTTTGCTTCCTTCAATAACACGATTGTCACTGTGACCGATATGGAAGGCAACACCGTTGCCTGGGGAAGCGCCGGTTCGGCAGGTTTCAAAGGCTCGCGCAAGAGCACGCCGTTTGCCGCCCGCCTTGCCGCCGAGCAGGCGATTAAAGCCGCCCAGCAGTTGGGCATCCAGGAAGTGGAGTTGTATGTCAAAGGTCCCGGCCCGGGGCGCGAAAATGCCATTCGTGCCGTGCAGGCAATGGGGCTGAAAGTGCGCTCCATTTCGGACGTGACACCGGTTCCGCACAACGGATGCCGCCCGCCCAAAAAGCGACGCGTGTAATTTGAAGTTGATGTAGAGGAAAGTAATTTATGTCGAAAAATATCAGTCCGGTTTGTAAACTTTGCCGGCGCGAAGGCGAAAAACTCTATCTCAAGGGTGAGCGTTGTTTTACCCCCAAGTGCGCATTTGAACGGAGAAGCTACGCGCCTGGTCAGCATGGACGCACGGGCAGCCGCGGCGGCGGCAGCCGCACGGGGCGCGAATCCGACTACCTTCGTCAGTTGCGCGCCAAACAACGCGCCCGCCGTGTGTATGGCGTTTTGGAGCGCCAGTTCCGCCGTTACTATGAAGTTGCCCTCCAACGCCGCGGTCTCACCGGTTTGAATTTATTGCAAATTCTCGAGTCCCGTTTGGACAATGTGGTGTACCGTCTTGGCTACGCCTCCAGCCGGGCGCAGGCGCGCCTCATGGTGACGCACGGGCATTTCACCGTCAATAACCGCCGCACCGATGTGCCTTCCATGCTGCTGCATGAGGGCGATGTTGTCGCCGTGCGTGAAGGTTCGCGCGACTTGGCATACTTCAAAGCGCTCAGCGAACAGGCTGAAGCGCGGACGGTGCCTGCCTGGCTGAGCCGGGACACGAAACAGTTATCCGGAGTCGTCCAGCGCCTGCCCGAACGCAGCGAAATTGACGGCACCCTGAACGAGCAGTTGATCGTTGAATACTACTCGAGGTAATCGTTGGAACAAGCCTTCGGCAGTATGCTTGATTGCCGGGGCTTTTATTGAAAAGAATGGGAGAGGTGAACCGTGACGGGTATCTCGAACATGGTGATGCCAAAGATCGAGCGTGAGGCTGAGGCTCGAAATTACGGTAAGTTCATTATCAGCCCCTTGGAACGCGGCTATGGCGTGACGCTTGGCAACTCGCTGCGTCGCGTCCTGCTCTCCTCGCTGGAGGGCGCGGCGGTGACATCCATGCGCATCGCCGATGTGCTGCACGAATTCAGCGACATCCCCGGCGTGCGCGAAGATGTCATCCAAGTGATGCTGCAAGTCAAACAACTGCGCCTCAAATTGGACGGCGTGGAAAGCACACGTATGCATCTGGAAGTGCGCGGCGAAGGAACAGTCACCGCGGCAGACATCATCACCCCCGCCGAAGTGGAAATCGTCAACCCCGAACTGTTCCTCTTCACGGTGGATAACCCCAAAACCAAACTCGACATCGAATTTACCGTTGAGCGCGGACGCGGTTATTCCCCCGCAAACGAACGCAGCGGGCACATGCCCATCGGCGAACTGCCGATTGATGCCATCTTCAGCCCGGTCAAGCGCGTCAATTGGGAGGTGACCTCCGCCCGTGTGGGGCAGAGCACCAACTACGATAAACTCATCCTCGAAATTTGGACCGACGGCACCATCTCCCCCGAACGCGCCTTAAGCACTGCCGCCAAAATCATCATTGACCAACTGCGCTACATCGCCGGCATCAGCGAAGAAACCCTGACCGTGCCGGTGGAAAAAGCCGCCGGCAGCAGCCGTATCGCCAGTGAATTGGCGGATACCCCCGTTGAAGCCCTGGACCTGTCGGTGCGCGTCTTCAATTCGCTCAAACGCACCGGCATCACCACAGTCGGCGACGTGCTCGACCTGCTGGAAAAAGGCGAAACGGCAGTCATGTCCATCCGCAACTTCGGTGAAAAGAGTCTCGACGAGCTCCGCCAGAAGATGCAGGAAAAGGGCTTCATGAAAATCGATTCGAATTCTGCGGAGTAATGTAGACATGCGACACCAGATATCCGGTTACCGGCTCGGACGCAGCACAGGCGCTCGCCTTGCACTGCGCCGCAACCTCATCAAACAATTTTTTATCCACGAGCGCATCAAAACCACGCGCGCCAAAGCCGCCGCCATCCGCGGCGAAGCGGAGCGCCTCATCACGCTTGCCCGCAACAGCGCCCAGGCGGATGACGCTCAAAAAGTCCACGCGCGGCGCCTGGCAGCCGCCAAACTGGGCGACAATCAGGTCATCAAACGCCTGTTCGACGACATCGCCCCGCGTTATGCCAACCGCAACGGCGGTTACACCCGCGTCCTCAAACTGGGTCCCCGCATGGGCGATTCGGCGGAGATGGTCTTGTTGGAACTGGTAGAAGAGTAAGCCAGTCATTCAGTGATCAGTAGTCAGTAAGTGGCACGTTACAAATTGATCCTTGCCTACGACGGCTCGAACTTCTCCGGCAGCCAGCGCCAGGCAGGCAAGCGGACGGTGCAGGGCGAACTTGAAAAAGCTCTGACAAAACTCGGCTGGACGGGACGCTCCATCCTGCTCTCCGGGCGGACGGACAGCGGCGTTCACGCCACGGGGCAGGTGGCTGCGGCAGACCTCAACTGGTCCCACTCCGACAGCGACCTGCTGCGCGCTTTGAACTCCCTCCTGCCAGCCGATTTAGTAGTGCGGGCGCTCGAAGCAGTGGATGCGAAATTCCATCCCCGTTTCGATGCCGTTTCCCGCACTTACCGCTATCGCTTGTTCTGCCAGCCTCTGCGCGACCCGCTCCGCGAACGGTTTGCCTGGCGGGTTCATCCTCCTGCGGATGTCTCTCTGTTGCAGGGAGCCGCGCAGCCATTCCTCGGCACGCACGACTTTTCCGCCTTCGGTTCCCCGACCACTCCCAGAGGCGGAACCGTGCGAACCGTGATGAAAGCCGCATGGACGCAAACCGGCGGCGACGAATGGCAATTCGAAGTGCAGGCGGATGCCTTCCTCTACCGCATGGTGCGCCGCATGGTGTTCCTGCAGGTTGCAGCGGCACAGGGAAAGGTGTCAGTGGAGGTCATTGCCCGTTCTTTAGCGAAGCAGGCTGCGGCGGAGTTCCGAAGCGTCCTGCCGGCAGGTCTTGCGCCTGCGCACGGGCTGACGCTCGTCGAGGTCGAGTATCGTAGTTAGGATCAATTGTCTAAAAATAAAATTTGCATCACCTGCGCCTGGAAGCGCAGAGTAAGAAACGGAGATTGGAAAGTGTACAAATCGTACTATCCGAAAGCAAGCGAAATCGAACGCAAATGGGTGTTGGTGGACGCCGAAGGGCAGAACCTGGGACGCCTCGCCTCGCGCATTGCGCATGTGCTGCTGGGCAAGCACAAGCCGACTTTCACGCCGGGCGTGGAAATGGGCGATACGGTGGTGGTCATCAACTGTGAAAAGGTGACCGTGACCGGCACAAAGACGAGTTCGAAATTGACATCCAAGATGTATTACAAACATTCGAACTACCCCGGCGGACTCAAAGCCATTTCTCTGCGCGATCAGTTGCAGCAGCATCCCGACCGCGTGCTGCGTGCGGCGGTGTGGGGCATGCTGCCGCATAACCGCATGGGACGTTCCCTGCTCAAGCGCTTGAAAATCTACGCAGGTCCGAACCACCCGCATGGCACGAACAATCCCGAACCGCTGGCGATTGCCTGAAATAAGGAAGAAGAAATATGGCACAATATCATGAAGCAGTAGGACGCCGCAAGGAAAGCACCGCGCGCGTACGCGTGATGAGCGGCTCTGGCGCCTTTATCGTCAACGAGAAGGCGGCAAACGTGTACTTTCCCCGCATTGGCGATTTGCAGGACATCCTGCGTCCCTTTACCGCAGTCGGCGAGGAAGCCGGCAAGTACGACATCAGCGTCAAAGTGCAGGGCGGCGGCGTCAGCGGTCAAACCGAGGCGGTGCGCCTGGGTTTGGCGCGCGCCCTCCAAGCGATCAATGCCGATTGGACCGCTGCGCTCCGCAAGCACGGTTTGCTCACCCGCGATGCCCGCGAGAAGGAACGCAAGAAACCCGGTCTCAAGAAGGCACGCAAGGCGCCTACCTACACCAAGCGTTAATCCTTTTCTGGAGTTACAGCCAGAGTTGTAATTGGTAATTCGTGCATTACGAATTACCAATTACCTTTTAATGGAGATTTTGCGATGGACTTTGCCCTGCTTTCTTCGGTATTTGACGCGCTCCGCTTCACGCCGCCCTCGAGGTTGATCCTGCTCGAAGCGCCGACCCTCGCCTCCGCGCATGTGCCGCCCTATCCGCCCGATATGCCGGCGCTGCTGATGGGGGTGAATTCGCCGGAACTTGCCGCGCAGTTGAAGAATGTCCTGCTCGCTGTCTATCCAAAAGAACACACGATTGTTGTCGTGGAAGGTGGAAAGCGAAGAGAAGAAAAAATTGACGACCTGGATAAAGGTTCCTTTTCAGCGCAGACCTGTTGGTACGTCCCGCCTCTCGGCGAGGGGACATCCTTCGAGGCGTTCGCTGAAATCGTCGCCCACCTGCGCGCGCCGGAGGGCTGTCCGTGGGACAGGGAACAGACGCACGCCACGCTCCGCAAACACCTGCTTGAGGAAGCCTATGAAGCCATCTCCGCCATTGACTCGGGCGACTTTGCCGCCATGCGCGAAGAGTTCGGCGACCTGCTCCTGCAAATCGTCCTGCAATCGCAGATTGCCAACGAAGAGGGGCAGTTCAACGTCAACCAGGTGATTCACGGCATCCACTCGAAAATTGTGCGGCGGCATCCGCATGTGTTCGGCGACCTGAAACTGGACGGCGTGGACGGCGTGCTGGCGAATTGGGAGAAACTAAAAGAGAAGGAAAGAGGCAGGAAGAATGATGACAAAGGAATGCTGGACGGCGTGCCGCTGGCGTTACCTGCCTTGAGCCAGGCGCAGGAATATCAGGAACGCGCCGCGCGCGTCGGGTTTGACTGGACCGAAATCGAGGGAGTTCTTGATAAGATTGCCGAAGAAATCGAGGAAGTACGCCAGGCGAACAACAGCGCCGAACTTGCTTCGGAACTCGGCGACCTGCTGTTTGCCCTCGTCAATCTGGCGCGCTGGAAGAAGGTGGACGCCGAATCCGCCCTGCGCGCGACGAACATGAAATTCAAGAAACGCTTTGCCCATGTGGAGCAGGGCGCGAAGCGACAGGGCAGGAATGTATCGGAACTGACGCTGGATGAGATGGAGGCGCTGTGGCAGGAGGCAAAGACGGCGGAGTGACAGGCAAGGGTCACCGCTCGCACTGAAACCGTTCCAGCGCCTGCTCGAACAGCGCCTGCGTGTTCTCCGCCTGCGGGCTATAGACCTTCCAGGCAAAGGCGCGTTCGCCGCAAATCCATGCCCCTGCCGCGCCGAAAGGCAGGACGGGGGTTGCCGTCGAAGTAATGGGGGTGTAGATGACGTTCATGTCGCGCACCCGCTTCACGTCCAGGCTGGCGGTGCGCGTGTCCACATCGTCCAAAATCAGGTCGAGCATGAACTGCGGGTCGGCTGTCCCCGGCGCAATTTGCCAAATCATCTGAATGAACAGATTGGCGTTGAACGCTGCGATGATTCCCTGCGAGTAAGTGCTGGGGGAGACGGGATTCTTCTGCGCGCTGACATCGAAGAACGCCATATCGGCAGGATGCCCCACACAGAACTGATATTCGCAAAACACCCCCTTGAGGTCGAATGGCGTGGCGGTGGGGAGGGGGACGGGCGGCGGTTGTACGGTATTCGTCGGCATTGCTGCCACGGTTTGCAGCACCGCCACCTGAATCTGCACATTCGGGTCAGGACGGGGCGCGCAGGCTGTTAGAATCAAAACCAGCAACAATGCTCGGAAACGCATTGGGCGATTATACAATGGAACAAATCCGGCGGCGGGTTCGTCCCTTTTGCAAAGGAGTGCGAATGAAAACACTTTTGAGTTTACTGATATTGGCTGTGCTTGTGAGCGCCTGCGCGCCTGCGCCGACCAGACAGCCTGAGATTCCTGCCACTGCATCGTATCCGAATCCCTCCTACCCGAACCCCTCTTACCCCAACCCCTCTTACCCCAACCCCACCGATGCATCTGCCGCAAATCTGACTCCCGCCCAGCAGGCGGCTCTTACGCTTCTTTCCCAGACCCTGAACCTGCCCCTTGACCAACTGACCCTCGTCTCCACCGAAGCCGTGACCTGGTCCAACGGCTGCCTGGACGTGGAACGTCCCGACACGATGTGTACGCAGGCTGTGGTGGAGGGGTATCGCATCATGATTGAAGCGAACGGCAGGGAATACGAGGTCCGCACCAATGAAACGGGGAGCATGGCGGTGCTTGCCAGCGGCGCGGACGCCGGCGCTTTGATTGAAGTCATCCTCATCCGCCAGTTGGCTGAAAATCTGGGTTTGGATGCTGGAAGCATTTCTGTGGTCAGTAATGAAGCGGCTGAGTTCCCCGATGCCTGTTTGGGCGTTGCCATGCCGTCTGTGATGTGCGCGCAGGTCATCACGCCCGGCAGGATCATTGTGCTGGATGCGAACGGCGTCCAATACGAATACCATGTCAGCGACGACGGCAGGCGAATCCAGCCCGCCACGCTCGCGCTGACCTGGTCACGGGATGGCGGCATTGCAGGGTTTTGTGACCGCTTGACCGTTTTTCTCTCCGGTGAGGTGTATGGCAGTTCGTGTAAGTCCCACCGCGAGGAGAGGGTGGCTGCCCTCTCTGCACTGCTTTCTGCCGATGAGATGAGCCAGTTTCAAACATGGCTGGACGAATACGGCGCTCTTACGCTCGACGCCTCCGACCCTGTGGGCGTCTCCGACCGCATGTCGTTGACGCTGAGTCTGTATGGGCGTGGGTCTGCCAAGCCTCTGAAAAATGCCGAAGCGGAGTTATTCGCCTGGGCGCAAACGCTGTACCAGAAACTCTATGAACGATAGATGTATTGCCAAACATCCCGGAGGTCTCATGCCTTCGGGATGTTTTTTTTATTCTTGACTTACGCAAAATTGCTTTCTTGTCCGCTAATCTGTGCCAATCTTCGCGAATTTTGAACGAATTAGCGCAGATTAGTGACTCAAGTGAAGAACCAAAAAACTCTGCAGCTCAGTGTTTCGACGGTAAAGTTTCGGACTTGAGCCGTTTGTCCCGAAGTGGGGTTTCGTTGGCGTAAACTTTCGACCAAAATAGTGCTGTTTGTCATGTTGACAGGTGGTTTCCTGCTGCGGTATATTTTGGCACACCCCTCCCCCCTGGGAGGGGGTAAGTTCGGAGCCCAACGTGAGGTCTGAACGAAAGAGGAAACCATGATGGATGAAAATACCCTCAAACGATTGAAAACCATCGAAGGACACCTGCGCGGGGTCATCCGCATGGTGGAAGAAGACGCCTATTGCATTGACGTTATCCGGCAAATTCAGGCGGTCGAAGCCGCCTTGAACAAGGTCAGTTCGCGCATTTTGGAAGATCACCTCAATTCCTGCGTCATCACCGCCATTCAGGGCAGTGACAAAAAGGAACGCGAGCGCGTGTTGAAGGAGATTACTGAAGTGTTCGAGATGTCCACGAAGGTCTGATAGTCGAATAGTCGAATAGTCTGATAGTCGGTAGTCGAGCGCGATTCAGCGAGGCTGCCGAAAATCGTAAATCCCAAATCTCTAAAAGGAGTTCCCATGACCACTGTAACCTATTCCGTCCCCGCTATTCATTGCGGACACTGCACTCACACCATTGAAATGGAATTGAGCGAGCTGCAGGGCGTCCAGTCTGTCAAAGCGGAAATTGACACCAAGAAAGTGACCGTCACCTTCGACGCGCCCGCCAGCGAGGAAAAAATCAAGGCGCTGCTGGCGGAGATCAATTATCCCGCCGAGGGATTGATCACGTTGTAGTCATTGGTAAATGGTGATTCCCATCACCATTTACCAATCTCCAATTACCCAATATGACTGCTCCCAAGCAATTAACCCTCCCCATCACCGGCATGACCTGTGCCAACTGTGTTGCCACCGTCGAGCGCAACCTCAAGAAACTGGACGGTGTGCAAAGCGCCGTGGTGAATCTCTCATCCGAACGCGCCACGGTGGATTTCGATCCATCGAAACTCACGCTGATTGATTTTATCTCTCGCGTTGAACGGGCTGGCTATGGCGTCGCCACCGGCGAAGCCGACCTCATCATCAAGCGCCTCGCCGACGATAACGACGCCCGCCGCCTCGAAAAAGCATTGACCAGCCTGGATGGCGTGCTGGAGGCGCAGGTCAATTTCACAACCGAAAAGGCGCGCGTCAAGTACGTGCCGACCATTATCACGCAAGCCGAACTGCGCCGCGCGGTGGCGGCGGCTGGCTTCGAAGCGCTCGAACTGGGCGGCGAGGCGGAAGACGCCGAAGCCAAGGCGCGCGAACATGAGATCAACGAACAGCGCCGCCTGCTCATCATCGGGCTTATCTTCACCGTGCCGCTGTTTCTCTTTGCGATGGCGCGCGATTTTGGGCTCCTGCCCGATGCGTTTTATGCGATGTCTGCAATGGAAGGCATGGCGCGCGTCCCCGCCGCATGGACGAACTGGCTGATGCTGGCGCTCGCCACGCCCGTTCAATTCTATGTGGGCTGGCAGTATTATGTCGGCGCATACAAGGCGCTCCGCAACAAATCTGCCAACATGGATGTGCTTATCGCCATGGGGTCTTCGGCTGCGTATTTTTATTCCATCCCGATCACCCTTGGTCTGCTGATGGGACACGTCTATTACGAGACGGCGGCGGTCATAATCACGCTCATCAAACTGGGAAAGTTTCTCGAAGCCCGCGCCAAGGGACGCACCTCCGAAGCCATCAAAAAACTGATGGGCCTGCGCGCCAAAACCGCCCGCGTCATTCGTGACGGGGAGGAGACGGAGGTCTCGATTGACGACGTGCGCGTTGGAGACATTGTCCTCGTCCGCCCGGGCGAGAAGATCCCGGTGGACGGTGTGGTCATCGAAGGGCGCAGCGCCGTGGACGAATCCATGCTGACGGGCGAATCGCTCCCCGTTGAAAAGAAGCAGGGCGATACCGTCATCGGCGCGACCTTGAACAAACTCGGCATGTTGAAATTCGAGGCGACCAAAGTCGGCAAGGAGACCGCGCTCGCGCAGATCATCAAACTTGTCGAAGACGCTCAAGGGAGCAAGGCGCCCATCCAAAAACTGGCGGATCAGGTTTCGGCGGTGTTCGTCCCGATTGTCATTGTCATTGCTTTGTTGACGTTCGCAGGCTGGTATTTCTTTGCTCCGCAGGTTGACGACCAATTCACGCGAGCGCTCATCAATATGGTTGCCGTGCTGGTGATTGCCTGCCCGTGCGCGATGGGGCTTGCCACGCCGACCGCCATTATGGTGGGGACGGGCAAAGGCGCAGAAGCAGGCATCCTCTTCCGCAACAGTGAAGCGTTGGAACGGGCGGGCAAGGTCAACGTGGTGGTGCTGGATAAGACCGGCACGATCACGAAGGGTCAGCCTGCCGTCACGGATGTAATCACCAATCCCCAATTGCCATTTACTGCGGACGAATTACTCCGCCTCGCCGCCTCCGTGGAAAAAGGCTCCGAACACCCTCTTGGCGAAGCCATCTGGGCGGAAGCCACCACGCGCGGGCTGCGTTTGGCGGAAACGGCCGGGTTTAAGGCAGAGCCCGGACACGGCGTCCAGGCTGAGGTCGAAGGAAGAAGCGTCATTGTTGGGAACAAGAGGATGTTCGAGAGTCGCGGAATCCCGTTGGGGAGTCTTGAGTCCGAAGTGTCGCGTCTCCAATCTGAAGCCAAGACCGCCATGCTGGTTGCAGTGGATGGCGTTGCCGCAGGCGTCATTGCGGTGGCGGATACCATCAAGGACGGCTCGAAAGAGGCGATTGCCGAACTGCACAAGATGGGCTTGAAGGTGGCGATGATTACAGGCGATAACCAGAAGACCGCCGAAGCGATTGCGCGTGAGGTTGGGATTGACCAGGTTCTGGCTGAAGTATTGCCCGAGGGAAAATCTTCCGAAGTCAAGAAACTCCAAACTCACCAGTCGCCAATGAATATCGTTGCCATGGTTGGCGACGGCGTCAACGACGCTCCCGCCCTCGCGCAAGCCGACGTGGGCATTGCCATTGGCACAGGCACCGACGTGGCGATGGCTGCCGCGCCTGTGACCCTGATGAGCGGCGACCTGCGCGGCGTGGCGCGGGCGATTCAACTCTCGCGCAAGACGCTCCGCACCATCAAACAGAATTTGTTCTGGGCGTTCTTCTATAACGTCATCCTCATCCCTGCTGCGGCGCTGGGGTATCTCAATCCCATGCTTGCCGCCGGCGCAATGGCGTTCAGCAGTGTGTTCGTGGTAAGCAATAGTTTAAGGCTGCGCCGTGCGAAAATCTAAAGATTGTACACAGGTATACAGGTAAATAAGTACACACGTCGCCTGTATACCTGTATACCTGTGTACCTGTGTACCTGTATACTTCCTCCTTATGCTCACTACCGACTCTTCCCCTCGCTACAAAACCGCCTGTGGTGGTTTTATCAAAGACCCCTCGCGGTATCCCAGCGCCGAATTTCACGGCGAGACCATCTACTTTTGCACGCAAGCCTGCCTGAACGCTTTCCGGAAAGCCCCGGAAGCGTTCATGGCAGGAGAAATCGAGCATCCCCTGGATGATGCTGAAAACGAAACTCAGTAACTGATGTTACGCGGCAGCGCGAGATTTTGCAGAATAACAATTCAACCTGACAATCCGCTGCACTTGACGCCGCACGGGGATTAACCCCCGTGCTATTCCTGCCAAGTCCGCTCAAGCGGACTAGTCCCGCCAAGGCGGGACTTTGTACGAGTAGCACGGACGCCTGCCCTGAGCCGCCGGGCTGAGTTTGTCGAAGCCCTGTCGAAGGGTTCACGTCCGTGCGGGCTTAAATCAGCGTAATCAGCGTTCATCTGCGTCCTAAAACAAAAGTGTTGAGCGGCTAAAAAAAACCGTACACCTGAAAACAGGTATACAGGTCAGGGCGTTGCCTTGTTTACCTGTATACCTGTTTACCTGTATACCTGTTTACGTTATACTCTTTCCATGCCGCGTTATTTCACCCTTTCGGAAGCCAATGAAACCTTGCAAGCCATCCGCCCGCTTGTGGGTGAGATGTTGGCGATTCGCGCAAAAATCCTTGCCGCCCAGCCCGAAGCCTGGGATGCCATCGAAAAGTCCGCAGGCAACGGGGGGAATCAGGCTTTGAGCGCGATGGTGCAGGATTTCGGTCGGTTCGATGCGCTTGTCCATCAGATTTTGGCAAGCGGCGCCCAAATCAAAGATATCAACATTGGTTTGCTGGATTTTCCCGCCCTGCGGGAGGGACGGGAAGTGTACTTGTGCTGGAAGTATGGAGAGGACAAGATCGCCTTCTGGCATGAAGTGGATGCAGGGTTTGCCGGGCGGCAGCCCATCGAGACGTTTTGAACCCCATGGAGACGAATGAATAAAGGCATTTTGTACGGCATTGGCGCGTATGCGCTTTGGGGATTTTTCCCCATCTACTGGAAGTTTTTGCACGATGTACCCGCCCTGCAAGTGATCGGTCACCGCATTGGCTGGTCGTTTGTTCTGTTGGCGGCGTACCTTGTGTTGACCGGTCAATGGCACAGCTTTCGCTCCGCTGCCTTCAATCGCAAGACGGTTGGAATCTATGCCATTGCAGGGATTTTGCTTTCCTTCAACTGGCTTATTTACGTGTGGGGCGTGAACGCCGGCTTCATTGTGGAAACCAGCCTGGGATATTTCATCAACCCCTTGTTGAGCGTCCTGCTGGGCGTCATTTTTCTGCGGGAACGCCTGCGCCCGTGGCAGTGGGTTCCCGTTGGGCTGGCGGCGGTGGGGGTGGGGTATCTCACCTTTGTCTATGGGCGTCCGCCATGGATTGCGCTTTCGCTGGCGTTTACCTTCGGCTTTTACGGCTTTGTCAAAAAGCTTTCGCCGCTGGGATCGTTATATGGGCTTACGCTTGAAACCGCCATTGTCTTCCCGGCGGCGCTGGCGTATCTGGTCTTTGTGGCTGTCAACGGCTCGGGAGCGTTCCTCCATAACGGCATGCAAGTGGATTTGTTCCTCATCGGCGCAGGGCTGGTGACCACCGTCCCTCTGCTCATGTTTGCCTCGGCGGCGAAGCAAATCCCGCTGACGGTGGTGGGGCTTTTGCAATATATCGCCCCCACGCTTCAATTCCTCATCGGCGTGCTGGTGTATAAGGAGCCTTTCGATTTTGCCCATTTCATCGGCTTTGCCATCGTCTGGGCGGCTCTCATCATCTTTGGCATTGAGAGTTATATGGCAAACCGCCTGCCGGTTGAACCCATCCCCGAATTGGGAGAAGACTGAAAGTTCTACCTTATCTCCAATTCCTTTACTTCCAGCCAAGCGGGTTCGGGGTTTGCCAACACCCCGAACCCGATTTTTCCTTCGGGCGTGAACGCCGCATATTGATTATCAATCCAGATGACCACTCCCAGAGGCGGATTCGGACTCACCGCCGACTCGAACACCCGAACCTCATCCACCTCAAAAGAGACACGCTTCAGACTCCACTCCAGCCTGTATCGGTGCCATTGAGCCGGGTCCACACGGACGGCTTCTTCCTGCGGCGTTACAACTGCGCTGGCGGGCGCTGCCAGGGGAGAACGCCTGCTGATCCTATCCGCGTACTCGGCGCTCTCTTGCGCCGGCGGCGGATTTAACGCCCTGCCATCCTCCAGAATGACCCTGCTTAATAACCGCCGCGTCCACTTGCGCGAGAAGGGAAGCGCCAGCCCCGCCAGCAACAGCAGAGGGTGAAACTTTGGCGAGCGAAAGGTTTGGGCGAGAAAACCATTTGCCGGTTTGTTGGAGAACGAAAGATAATTTTCCCTCGACGCTCCAAAAAACCAAGCCACATTCGGCAGGGCGGGGATGCGGAAGGGCTTCCCTCCAAAACCAAGCGACCACCCGAAAGGGTCGTTCCACAGACCGAATCCCCAGGTTCCGGGGAGGGAAGCGTTCGAGGTGCGGGCAGACAGGCTGAGGGTCAGACCGAAGCGGTGGGGGAAAAGATGTCTCTTTGGGATTTGCGTGTAGTCGTCAAGTTGAGCGAGGCGATATTCGTCTGCTTGTCCGGCGGGAATGCTCAAACGGTAATGCCCGCTTGAAATTTCCTCCACATGCGCCAATGGCGTGAAACGAGGGCGTAGATGTGAGTAACTCATGTTACGTGGTAGCGCGAGATTTATCTCGCGTTTTCGGGCGACATGACCCGCCCTACGAAGGAACTTCGTAAGGTGAGTGAGTAAGTCATAGGGGGATAGTTGGCGTCATGACAGTCATTGCCGGTAATTGTACCCGCTGAAAGTGGTCCTTGCCCCACGCCCTAAAGTCTTCCTGTTTGTTTCATGTTGCGCGCCCGTTGAGCGCGTGAGGAAACGCCGCTTGCGGGTACAATGTGGTACCAATTTATCATTCATTTTCGGTCTCTTTTTTCTTGTTGCACTTATAATCTTAAACATGTTTACGCCCGTTTTGCAGATTTTCCTCTTCGGTGAGCCGTGCCTTGAAATTGACGGGCAAACGATTGCCCTGCCCCAGCGCGAGAAGTTGATCTGCCTGCTAACGCGGCTGGTCTTACAGCCTGGTCAATCCCTTTCACGAAAAAATCTGGCATTTGCACTTTGGTCCGATGGCACTGAAGCCGAAGCCTTGGCGAATCTGCGCCGTCATTTGTATCTGCTTCGCAATTTACTGCCGCCCCCGCTGCATGACTTGCTCCAGATCTCTCCGCAGAGTGTGGGATGGCAGGCTTCGCCTCTGTGTTGGGTGGATGTGAATGAATTTGAGCAGGCGGGTGAAAGCCTCGAAGCGCTGGAACATGCCGTGGAGCTGTATCGCGGCGGCTTGGCGTTGGGGGTGGAGGGCGATGATTTTTTGATTGCTCGCCGCGAAGCCTTGCGCAGCCGCTACTTGGATTTTCTCAAAAAATTGGCGGAAGGCTATTTGGAACGCCGGGAATTCGCCCGCGCTCTCGAATGGGCGCGCCGCCTGGTTGCCCTGGAGCCTTGGGACGAAGAAGCAGTGCGCCTCAAGATGACCCTTGAAGCGCAAACCGGTAACCGCGCTGCCGCGCTTGCCACCTATCAAAACCTGGCGCGCGATTTGGAGCGTGAACTGGATACCCAGCCCATGCCGGAGACAATGGCGCTTTACAGCGACATCCTGCACAACCGGCTGGCGCGCCCGTCCCTCTCTCAAAAAGCCGCCGCGCCGCCCTTTGTCAGCCGCGAAGCGGAGTTGGAGCAACTCGCTGGTTTATTCCGCAGCCTGGTCAATGGGCAGGGACGGGTCGTTTTCATCTCCGGCTTGGCGGGAGTGGGCAAGACGGCGCTCCTGCAAGAAGCCATACGCCGCCTGGCAGAAGATTTGGGAGATGCCGCGCCGCGCGTCTTGTGGGGGACTTGTCCGCCGCCAACAGGCGATTCGCCGCCGCGCCCTTATGCGCCTTGGGAGCAAATTCTCAACGCCGCCGCGCCTCTGCTGGCGCGCAGCGAGCAGATGCCGCCCGAATGGCTGAACCGCCTCCTGCCGCTCGTCCCTGACCTGGCGCTGCTCAAGCACGGTCTGCTTGCCCATTCGCAGCCCAACGCCGACGAATTGCGCGCCGCCCTGCGGCAGGCTTTTCACGCCATGACGTTGGACCGCCCGCTTATCCTCATCCTTGAAGATGCGCACTGGGCGGATGACGCCTCGCTGGAGGCGCTGCAGGAACTGACCGAGACCTGTCTGGCGCTTCCCTTGCTGATTCTCGTCACGCAGCGGCTGGATGACCTGCCCCCGCCACTCTTGCAAATCAAACGCGCTCTGCGCCAGCGGCGCGCCCTGGTTGAACTCCCGCTCCAAACTTTCAGCCCCAATGAAGCACAACTGCTCCTGAAGACTCTGCTCCGCGAAAAGACTCTGCCGCCCTCGCTCTACGAAGAATTGACCCGCTATGCCAATGGCTTGCCGCTTCTGCTGCGTGAATCCGCCGAAACCATCCATCACGCGCGAGGGGGACGCCCGGCTCTGCCCACCCTGCGCGATTCGATTGCCTTGCGATTGGGAAAGTTGAGCCGCGCCGGGCACGAGATGCTCGAAGCCGCGGCTCTGCTTGGTTTTTCGTTTTCCAGCCGCGAGTTGGAAGCCGTGCTTGGCTGGTCTGAATCAGCCTTTACTGCCGCGCTCGATAACTTGTCAGCCAGCCGCTTCCTGACCGAAGTCTCGCTGCCTGGCGCGCCAGACTATGCCTTTCCTCATCAGTTGATTCACGAAATCATCCTCGAAACGATTCCCTCCGCGCGCGCCGTTCATCTCCATCAGCAGGTTGCCCTTGCCTTGCGGCAGGTTCACGCAGCCGAGAGCGGATTTGCCGGACGGATTGCCGCGCATTACGAGGCTGGCGGTTTACCTCTGCCCGCGGCGCGCTTCTGGCTGGAACACGCCCGCGAAAACACCGACCTGGCGGCATTCGACGCGGCGCTGCAATCCATCGAACGCGCCGAATCTCTGCTGGGAAGCGACTCCTCACTCGAAAGCCGTGAACTGCGGGCGCAGGCAGCCATCCAGCGCGGCGTCATTGCCCATTATCGCGGTCAGGTGTCCGACGCCTTGCCGCTCTTGAAAGAAGCCTTGCGTCTTTCGAGCGACTTTCCAGCCTTGCGCACCCATGCCCTCTCCCGTCTGGCTTACGCGCTCTACACCAGCGACCGTTACGCCGAAGCCTGGAAGTTCGCTGACGAATCGCTTTTGCTTGCCCGCGCTTTGGCTGATTCGCAGGCTGTCACCCGCGCCCTCAACATTCGGGGCATGGCTGTCCTGATGTTGGGACGTACCCAGGAAGCCATTCGTGATTTTCGTGAAGCGCTTTCAATAGAGACAGTCAATTCCGCGCCATCGGTGCAAACTGTGCAAAGCCTCAATCATTTGGGGACGGCGTTGGTCTTTGCGCAGGACTATACCGGCGCAGCCGAGGCGCTCGCCAAAACGATAGACCTTGCCCACCGCGGCGGTCTGCGGCGCTTGGAATCCGCGGCGCTGACCATGCAGGGACAGGTGGCGTTCAACTGTGGGCGCTATTCCCAAGCCATCGGAATCTACCGTCAGGCTATCGAGGTGGCTGGAGATTCGTATCTGCCTGGCTTGTGGGGCAAATTTGCCGGACGCGGCGCGGCGTTTTTACGGATGGGATGTCTGGCGGAGGCGCAATCTGATTTTGAACGCGGTGCAGAGATAGCCCGCCAGGTGGAAAGCCGTTACGGTCAGTTACTCATGCGGGGCTATCTGGCGTTCATGGCGCTGGCAGCCGGGCGCGTCCCTGTTGATTCGCTTCTCGCTCTGGAGAGCGATGCCGCCGCGCTGGATTTGCATGCAGTTGTCCTCATGACCGCTTTGTTTCGCGCCCGCTTGCAACGACTGGCAGGAGATTTGGAACGATCGGATGCGGCGCACCGGCGCGCCATTCAGGCTGCACAAGCCACCGGCGTGCCGCAATTCCTTCAAAACGCGCAGCTGGAATGGCTCTACACTCAGGCGCAACGCAGCATGGCAGAGCGGGAACTGTTGGAGACGCTTACCCGCCGCGCGGAAGATTCCGGCGAATTGCCGCAGCAGGCACTGGCAAAACTCACGCTGGCAGCCATGTTGCGTTTCGAGAACCGTCCCGCTGAAGCGCTGACCGCCGCCGGCGAAGCCCTCGCTCTGGCGCGCGCCTGCCCCGACGCGATTCTCATCGGCGAGTCGCTCTGGCTGATGATGGGGCTGCGCCAGGCGATGGGGCAAGAGAACGAAGCCCAAGCCGCGCGCGCCGAACTGCTCTCGCTTGCCCAAACCGCGTTTGCGCCGTTTCGGCTTGCGGCGGAGGACCCTTCTTCCGAATCTCTGCGGGAAATCGTGAGGGGCAATTCGTAATTGGTGATTGGCGCTTCACCGCGAGCATTCCCTTACCAAGTACCGATTACCACTGCCTCCCCCAAATTACCTATTTCCACACGCCCGCTAAGGACGTTTCGAGGACGCTCTTTCCATACAATGGGGATAAAGGAGAGAGAGAATGTCTCGCTTATCACGTATTGTTTCCCTTTTTAGTCTGCTGCTGACATCCTTGGCTTGTACCTTGCCGAGCGTTGTTGCATCGCCGCAGGCTGTTCCAACCATAGATATCCCCACCTTTACGCCAACAGTACAGGCGGAAATCAAACCAACCGACCCGCCCGCTCCGCCCACCCTGACCCCTGAGCCAACCGCCCTACTGCCGCAGCCCCGCCTGATTGACCCGCGCGCCCTCTCCGGCTGCGATATTTTCCTCGAATCGGACTTCCCCAACACAGTCGGCAGCGTGCCCGCCTCCGCGCAGACGCTTTCCGATGCAGAAAAGAAAGCCTGCCAGTATACCTTTGCCAGCGGGACGATTTTCGTTTCGATTGCTACCAGCCTGCCGGGACGCGAAGCCTTCGAGAATGTGCGTCAGTTCGACGCCATATCGGGAGGAACGATTGAACCTGTCATCTTGGGAGAAATTGCCGTCTTCAAGTCTTTCGGTGAGGGGCGTGTGACGCTCGAAGCCGTGCTGAATGGCTGGTATGTTGTGCTGGACACACAGGGGTTTGACAGGAAGCACCTGCTCCTGCTGGCAGAGTTGCTGCTTGCCAACCTTACGCCTTATTCTCCCGCTCCATAACCTGAAAGGATTCCCATGAAAACCTCCTATTTTGCCTTGACCATGCTCGCTCTGGTCTCGTTGGCATGTTCCCTGAGCAGCGCGCTCCCACCCCAAGGAACGGAACCAACCGCCGATGTCCCCTTCAACCCGGCAAGCGAACCCACCGTGCAGTCATCGACTGTCGAAGCGCCCCCAACTGCTGCAAGCGCTCCGGTTGAGCCCGCGCCTCCCGTCAGCCAGTGTCAGAATCCCTACTACCCAGTCGCCGAGGGCGCAACTTGGGAATATCAATTGAGCGGCACAACCAGCGGCACGTTCACACGAACTCTGACCGCCGTCCGTGCCGATGGTTTCGATGACCAGGACGTGTTCAGCGCCGGCACCACCCGCCAGGGGAGTTGGGAATGCAAAGAAGGTGCCCTCATCACCCTGACCCCCAATTCCGGCGCTGCTGTTACCGCTGCAGGTGTGCAAGCCACCTACACCATCGAATCGAACAGCGGTATTTCCTTCCCCGCCAACCCGCAGCCCGGTCAAGAATGGGCACAAAACATCGTCTACCTCGGTCAAGAAAGCTCCAACGGCGTTGCCATCGAAACTCGCAACGTGATGAATGTATCGTGCAAGGCGGTTAACATCGAAAAAGTCAGCGTCCCCGCCGGAGATTTCGAAGCCTTGCGAATTGATTGTTCCACCACGATAGACATTTTCGTTTCTGGCAACCTGGTATTTGCCTTCACCAGCGCCAGTTCCGCCTGGCACGCGCCCGGCGTGGGGATGGTCAAATCGAGCGGCACGAGCAACATGGGAGCGACGGAAATCGTCCTGCTGGGCTATAACCTTCCGTAACGCGGAATTCATTCCGCAATAGGCTCTTTTCCCATGAAACAACGTACAACCTCGCTCTTCTTCGTCATCCTCCTCTTGCTTCTCTTGTGCGGCGGGACGGCTGGATGGCTTGCTTGGCGCTCTGTCCAGAACCAGCCCCCGCCCTTCGTGCAGATTCGCGCTCCCGAAAGCGGCGCGCTGACCGACCTGAACGAGACCCTGCCGCTGATGGCGTATGCCGAAGCCAGCCGCCCCGTGCTGCGCTTGGAAGTGTACGCCGACGGCGCATTGATTGCCGCCGCCAACGGTGAAAATAACTCACTGACCCTCGTCCAACCCTGGACGGTGACTACGCCGGGGCGGCATGTGCTGGTGGCGCGCGCCTTCTTCAGCGCCGATGACTTCGCCGATTCACAAGTCGTCTTTGTGGATACAGCGGATTTGAGCGGACTGCCGGTCACGGTCAATGTGGATGACTTGCCGCGCGGCGAAGGCGTGACTGAAGTGCGCGTGGGCGATTTAGCCTCCGCCGCCGGCACGACCCCGGAGGAAATTGCCCGCCTCAACCCCGGCTTGCCCCCCGCGCCGGATGCCATCATTCCGCCGGGGACACCGCTCAACCTGCCGCGTCGTTCGGACCCGCCGCCTGCCGCTCCGCCGCCCGCGCCTGATACGCCCCGCAGCGACTCCGTCGCTCTGCCCGCCTCGCGCTTCGATGGCGAGACGCACGCGTGCAATCAGATTTCTCTGCGCTGGAGCGATACTCCCGACGAAACGGCTTACCTGCTCTATCGCATCGCCGTTGGCGAAGACGTGCAAACCCTGCTTGCCACCCTCCCCGCCAATCAGTTGACTTACACTGATACCACCGTCAACCGCGCCGGAACATACCGTTATCTGATTGCACCGCGCCGCCCATCCGGCAGCAGTATCAGCGATATGGTAAGTATCGCCTTGGGACCGGAGTGCGAACCCGCATCTTCCGCCGGGATGACCTCCCTGCGTCTGGCGATGTTGCGCATTCAACTGCAAAAATCTTTTGACGGAATTTACTGCTATGTCTCGTTCAACGGTTCGCGCTACGAGCGCATCCCTGCCGGCGAAGACCTGTTGCGCCCCTCCGACGATTGGAGCGTGTACCAACTTCCCATGCAGATTCCCAGCCGGGGACAATACGCCTTGCAATCTCCCGAAGATGGCACAGTGGATATTGCGCTGGAATGTTGGGGGCGGCGAGGTCCAGGCAGTGAATCGCTCGGTAAATACTCTGCCAGTCACCCCGCCGAAGAGTGGGATGGACGCGAACTTTCCGGCTGGAGCGAAAACACTGATCCGATCGCCCCTAAGAGTTATGTTTTCAATCTGTCCTATCGCATCTTTCGCCCGCTCAACGTTCTCGACCAAACACAGATTTACGCAGGCACGATTGAACCTCAATACCTGAACGTCCCTCCCATCCTTGACCCGCTCTCAAGGCAGGTTTCGGGCATTCCCACCCCCACCAATGTTGCGTTGGAATGGGGCTTTGGCTGTGACCCGCTCCTGTACCTGTACGCCGAAGGCGGCTATCGCTGCGCCGTGGTCACGCCGCGTCTTGCCTGGTCCTGGTGGGCGTCCGAAACCGTGACCCGCTCCATGCTGACCGGTTTCGACGTGAACCTGGAATTTGCCCGGCGGGACAATCCAGCGCGCCGCGAGCCGGGACCGCAATTCCGCGTGGACGGGCAGAATCAATTCCTTTCGCTCCTGCCCCTGCCGCTGGCGTACCGCTGTGGTGCGACCGTTTACATCACCGTCACGGCGCGCACGTCTCAGGGTAATTCCGCCCCTAGCGCGCCGCTCGTCCTGCACATGCCAGAATGTAAGCAGGACAAACTGCGCGTGCGCATCACCTCTATTGAACTCACTGCAAGCGGTGAGACCCGCCAACTGCGCGATGACGGCGATATCTGTATCCTGTGCGATGACCGCCGCTTGGAAGTGTTCGGCTCGGTCTATTTGAATGGTTATGGCGTGCGCCGCGAAAGTCTTGGGCATGGCGCGGATGCCATCCTGTTTGGGATATGCCCGGCGAGTACCACCTGCCTGACGGCTGGAAATTACTCATTCGACGGGTTTTCTAACCGCATCCCCTGGCTATTTGAGAGGGACGTACCGCACAACGGTTCTGCCATTTTGACCGTTTTGCTGAGCGACTACGATACCCAAAACGGACCCGACCTCTTGTGCGTGGGCAGCGCCGAAGTAAAACTCGGTCCGCTGGCGGCTCGAAATTTCCGCCAGGCATTGACGGTTTCCAGCGATTTCGGTGAGGCATCCTGCCGCGTGACCGCCGAAGTGACGATTGCGCCCTGACCATGAGCAAGCCGCGCCGCGAAATTACCTACATCCTGCGCATCTGGCAGGAGCCAAGCGAAGTCTCTCCCCCCGGTGAATGGCGCGGTGTGCTGCGCTCGCTGGATGGCAGCCAGGAAAGGCTTTTCAAATCGGCAGAGGAACTGTGGATGCTGCTCGTTCAGAGCGAATCGCCTACCGACGCGGGAACAATGAAAGCCGAAGATTTACGCTCGAAAATAAAAAATCTGAAACGTCCCGAAGACTTTTGAGACAACGGCTTCGAGGGCAAGATCAGCCTTCGGGACGCTTATCCCGAACTGACATCAAGAAAGGATAAATTTATGAAAAAACGTACTGGTTGTTTGCTGACAGGCGGCTTGCTGCTCCTGCTTCTGCTATGCGGTGGCGTGGCAGCCTGGCTGTACCTGTCCTCCCAATCTCAGGGGACGCGCGCCTTCGTGCAGATTCGCGTCCCCGAAAGCGGCGCGCTGACCGAACTGAACGAAACCCTGCCGCTGATGGCGTATGCCGAAGCCAGCCGCCCCGTGCTGCGGCTGGAAGTGTACGCCGATGGCGCGTTGATTGCCGCCGCCAACGGGCAGGAGAGCTCCCTCACCCTCGCACAACCCTGGACGGCGACCACGCCGGGGCGGCATGTGCTGGTGGCGCGCGCCTTCTTCAGCGCCGATGACTTTGCTGATTCCCAAGTCGTCTTTGTGGATACCGCCGACATGAGCGGCGCGCCTGTCGCGGTCAATGTGGATGACTTGCCGCGCGGCGAAGGCGTGACTGAAGTGCGCGTGGGCGACCTCGCCTCTGCCGCCGGAACGACCCCGGAGGAAATTGCCCGTCTGAACCCCGGCTTGCCTGCCGCGCCGGATGCCGTCATCCCGCCGGGGACGCCGCTCAACCTGCCGCGTCGTTCGGACCCGCCGCCTGCGGCTCCGCCCCCTGCTATTCCGCCGCCCGCGCCTGGCGCTCCCGGCACCCCTGCCGATTCCGGCGCTTCGAGCGCGGCGCCGCGCTTTGATGGCGAGACACATTCTTGCAGTCAGGTCTCTCTGCGCTGGACAAGCACCGAATTTGAAACCGGCTATCGCCTCTACCGCATTGCCCCTGGCGAAGACCATATGAGTCTGCTTGCTACTCTGCCGGTCAGCACGAACGCTTATACCGATACCCCTGTCACGCGTGTGGGAACATACCGCTATTTCCTCGCTCCCATCTGGCGCAGCGGCGAGGGGATTTCCTCCATGATAGACATCACGATTGGTCCGGAGTGTTCCCCTGCCGGGACGGGTGAAACCGCCTCCCTGCGCCTGCTCCTGCTCAGCCTGACAACGCAGGAAGCCTACGACGGCGTGTATTGCTACGCCTCGTTCAACGGTTCGCGTTACGAGCGCCTGCCTGCCGAGCCGGAATTGCTGCGCCCGACCAGCGGCGAACTGGTTTACGAACTGCCTCTACAATTGCCCAGCCGGGGATTGTATTCCATCACCGTCCCCTCAGATGGCTTGGTGCGGCTGGATGGGGAGTGTTGGGGGCGGCGCGGCGTGCAAAGCGTGCGAATTGGGCGCTTTTCAGGCAGTCACGCCGCGCCCGAATGGGATGGACGCGACCTCACCGGCGAACTGTTGGCATTTGAGCCGCGCCAATTGGCATCTGCCCAGGGCGTACCTCCCGGCGCCGGCGGCGCTTCCTTCGTACGCTACCGCATTCAGCCCGCCGGTTCACGCTTCGACCTGAGTAATATCGCTCCTGGCGCGCTCCAGTCCATTTATCTGAACATTCCTCCTATCCTTGACTCGCTTGAAGGGAGGGATACAACCATCCCCGCTCCCACAAACGTGCGGGTGCGAAATCTGCTCTCTAACTGCGAACCATTGCCCAGCACCGACCCCAATATTGGCACGTCGATCTGTGATGCGGAGATGATCCGTTCGCTGGAATGGGACTGGCGCGGAAACAGTTTTTACACCGAAGCCGATATTACCGGCTGGCGGGTGAATGTTTCGTTTATCAATGATGAATTTCGACCTGGAACAACTTTCCAGCCGGGACCGGTAGTGCAAGTGGGACGATTGAACGCCTCCAGCGCCGGGCGCAGAGCCCCTATGCCGGTCATCCCCTCCAATTTTGCCTGCAGCGCCACTGTCCGTATCACCGTCACCGCACTGACGAATCGCGGCAATTCGCTGCCCAGCGAACCGCTAACCATCTCCCAGCCTCGCTGCCCCGACCTCGGACTCGTCCGCATCACCATTCAGTCCATTACCGTCGGTCCCAGCACGTTCACCGGCGAAGTGCGTGATGACGGCGACATCTGCATCCTGTGCGCCGACCGTCGCCTGGAAGTCTTTGGCGATATTTTCATCGGCATCCATAACTATGCTCCCACCTTCCGCGACGATCCAAGTCACAATTTCGGAACAATTTTAACCGGCGGTTGTCCGCGCGGCACAGCCTGCCTGAACGAAAGAACCTATGTCTGGATGGGGACTCCCGCCATCCCCTGGTTGTCCGAACTGGAAGCGCCTGCCCAGAGTTTGGGAAGCCGCGGCGAAATTACTTTCGTGGCGGTGCTGAGCGATTACGACACCGAAAACGGTGCCGACCATTATTGCGTGGCTTCCAGCACTCTCCAGCCTCGCAACAAATCGGAATGGACGCGCATCAACGAAACGATTGTCTTGACCGGCGGTTCGGGCGAAGCCTCCTGCCGAATCGAAATTCTTGTGCAAGGCATTCCCACCTTTAGCGCGCCGTAACTTATTATCCCAAAAGTGTCACCCGAGCGAAGCGAAGAGTCTCAACCATCAAAAAGAGACTCTTCGGTCGCTGCGCTCCCTCAAAGTGGCATGTTTTGATGTTTTACGACAGTCTATAAATCATCTCTCTACCGTACATTTCTCTCGTGAAAAACCCTAAAGGTCTTTTTGGAAATTCTCAAATTCACGAAGGGAAAGCAGACCTTTAGGGTTTCTGTGTACGGTAAAGAATAAATCATTTGAAAACGGAGCCTCCATGAAACGCTTATCCACTTTTCTCATCCTGCTTGCCCTGCTCTTGGGCGCCTGTTCTGCGCCCGGTGCCAGCCTCTCTGCGAGTGGGGTTCAATCTTGGCTTGACCAGCCCATTTCCGGTTCAATTCTGCCATTGGGCGCGTTTCCGCTCAAGGCGCATGCCCGTCATGCGGATGGCAGCGGCATTACCCGCATCGAATTCCTGGTCAACGGCGTGACCATTGGCGCGGTGGATACCAACCCCGCCGCCCCCATCGTCTATGCCGAAACGAACTGGAACGCATCTGCCCCCGGCGAATACAACCTGACAGCGCGCGCTTATGCGGGCAGCGCATTTTCCGACAGCGCTCCGGCGCGAGTGTGCGTCTTGCAGGAAGCCAAAGAACCGGTTATCTCCCAAACTGGCGGCTGTGACGCGTCTGAAGCCCCTGCCGCTCCCGCAGAATCGGGACCGACCGAGGCGCTGCCGCCCGATAAAGCCACCGAAATCGCTGCGCTGACAGCCACTGCTCTTGCCCCCACCTTCACGCCCCCTCCAGCCAGCGTCACCCCGCCGCCCACGTTTACGCCCGTTCCACCTACCGCTACCTTTATTCCGCCCACCTTCACGCCTGTGCCGGTGGATACGACCCCTCCGGTTGTGGATATTACCTACGTTGACCCCCCTGTTCTCTACTATGGACAAGGCTGCAGTACACAAAGCGGCATCCTGACCGTCGAAGCCTATGTTAGCGATGGACAATCCGGAGTTGGTCAGGTGTACTTGGCGTATGGTTTCACGGGCGCCGGCACGGAGGGAATCTTTACCGAAATGACATCCATTGGCAGCGGTTACTACCGTGCGGTCATTGACATCGGCGCTCAGGCATACAACTTTTATCAAGGCGCCAACGGTTCCATCGGTATCGCCGTCATCGGCAACGACGGCGCCGGCAACTCGGCGCAGGATACCGCGCCCGACGTGCCGCTCATATTCTGCCCCGGATAGCCCGGCAGACACGTTGCCGCCAAGGTGACCCCTTGCAATAAAAAGACATCGGAAGTCGCTGAGACTTCCGATGTCTTTCGCTTTCTATGCCGTCTTCTCCTGCGCGTGGGCGCGGTAATACTTCAAATACCTCATGCCATAACTGTCGCGTCCGCGCAGCAGGTCAATGGCGCGGATGGCGAGGGTGTACTTGATGGGGTCGGTGATGGCGCAGGTTGCCCCCGCGCTAATGGCAAGCGCAAGAAAGGCTTGATTGATGACATCCCGCTCAGGCAAACCAAATGAGACGTTGCTTGCGCCGAGATTGATATTGACGCCGAACTCCTTCCGCACCAGTTCGATGGTGGTCAGCGTGACCAGCCCGGCGCTGCTATCGGCGCCAACGGTCATGACCAGCGGGTCAATGATAATGTCCTCGAGGGGGATGCCGATTTGCGCGGCGCGTTCGATAATTTTGCCTGCCGCGGCGAGACGTTTTTGCGGGTCGTTGGAAATGCCGCCTTCGCCGATGGTCAGACCGATGACTGCTGTTCCATATTCCTTGACGATGGGCAGCACCGCCGCCAGCGACTTTTCCTCGCCGTTCACCGAATTGACCAGCGCGCGTCCCTGCACCAGCGGCAGCGCCGCCGCCAGCGCCTTCGGGTTGGGCGAGTCGAGGCAGAGTGGAATATCGAACTCCTCCGCCAGCATCTTCACGATGGCAGGCAGATAGTCCACATCGTCGGTGCCTGCCATGCCCACGTTGACATCGAGGACATCCGCGCCCGCTTCGATTTGTTTTTTGGCGAGGTCGCGCACATAATCGAGATTGCCCTCCTGAAGCGCGGCGGCAAGTTTCTTACGCCCGGTCGGGTTGATCTTCTCACCGATGATGGTAAAAGGACCATCCGTGCTGATTTCCACTTTTTTGGTTTTGCTTTTCAAGATGGTTTTCATGGTTGCGTTGCCTTTCCACAAAGATTATCCCTTCACCAGTTGTTTCGCCACGTTCACCGCGCCGACCGCGTCTTCGCTGTAGCCGTCCGCTTCGATTCTCTGCGCCCAGTCCTTTGTCACGGGCGCGCCGCCGACGATGACCCGCGTTCGCTTTCGCAGACCCATCCGATCCATCGTTTCGATGACTTCCCTCTGCCGAATCATCGTCGTCGTGAGCAGTGCGCTCAACCCGACGATGTTGGCGCCCACCTCTTCCGCTTTGGCGATGATGGCATCCGCCGGCACGTTGACGCCCAAATCATACACTTCAAAACCTGCCGCCGTCAACATCGTCCCCACCAGCGACTTGCCGATTTCGTGAATATCGCCCTCGACCGTAGCCAGCACCACCCTGCCGAGCGTCTCGCGCGAAGCGCCCTGCTTTTTCAATTCAGGCTCCAGCACGGCAACGGCGGCTTTCATCGCTTCGCCTGCCATCACCAGTTCGGGCAAAAATACATTCCCGCAGGCATAACTATCGCCCACCTCGTTCACCCCCGCCATGTATCCTTTTGTGATGGCTTCCAACGGATTCATCCCCGCCTCCACAGCCTGCCGCGCCAGGTTCGCGGCGGCATCTGCGTTTCCCTCCACGATGCTCTGAGCCATGGCTTTCAACATTTCTTCTGCCATACCTCCTCCTCATTCGATATCAATTTCCCTCCATTATTGCACGCTTTATCGTCTTCGTCATGTGATTTTTGTCGTAATTTTGTTTGAGCGTAGTGTAAAATACACCCATGCGAACTGTATTCTGGGAAGATGGTCAACTCAAGATGATAGACCAGCGCGTTTTGCCTGGTCGTTTCGAGATATTGTCGTTCAAGGATCACAAGTCAGTTGCGTGGGCAATCAAGGAGATGGTGGTGCGCGGCGCGCCTGCCATTGGAGCCGCCGCCGCGTTCGGTCTTGCGCTGGCGGGATTCGAATCCGCTTCCTCCTCGACCTCGGACCTGCTTGCCGATCTACAAGCCGCATCCAACACTCTGAAATCCGCCCGCCCCACGGCGGTCAATTTGGCTTGGGCGGTGGAGCGGGTCATGGGTGTGGCGGCAGGCGTCGGCGGGGAGCGAAGCGCGGATAAAGTCCGTCAACTTATCCTCGCGGAGGCGCAGCGCATCGCCGACGAAGATGTCGAAATCAACAAACGCATGGCGGAACACGGCGCGAAGTTAATCAACGACGGCGACACGGTCATCCATCACTGCAACACGGGCGCGCTGGCAACGGTGGATTGGGGGACGGCGCTGGGTGTCATCCGCATGGCGCATGAGCAGGGCAAGCGCGTGCATGTGCTGGTGGATGAAACCCGCCCGCGTTTGCAGGGGGCGCGGCTCACGGCGTGGGAACTGGAGCAGTACGGCATTCCCTATGAAATCATTAGCGACAACATGGCGGGCTACTTCCTGAAGACTGGTCAGGTGCAGAAGTGTTTTGTCGGCTCCGACCGCACCGCCGCCAACGGTGACGTGGCGAACAAGATTGGGACGTATATGCTGGCGCTCGCCGCCTTCGATAACGGCGTGCCGTTTTATCCCGTCGTCCCCACCTCCACGATTGACTTGTCGCTCCCGCACGGCGGTTTGATTCCCATCGAAGAGCGCGACCCCGAAGAAGTGCTCGGCTTGGAATTTCACGGCGAACGCATTGCGCCAAAGAACGCCAAAGCCCGCAACATCGCTTTCGATGTGACGCCCAGCCGCCTGGTCACTGCGATTGTGACGGAGAACGGCGTGGTGGTTCCGCCGTTTGAAGTGAATCTGAAGAAAGCCGTCTTGGGAGAATAACACCGTCATGTTTCAAGCCCTGCCCCCCACCCGTTATGATTTGCGGTTCTTCATCGGCGATATTCCTGTGCGCGTGCATCCCCTGTTCTGGCTGATTGCCCTCCTGCTGGGTTCCTCCGGCGACCTGTTGACAATTCCCATTTGGATTCTCGTTGTGTTTGTATCTGTACTTGTTCATGAACTGGGACACGCATTGGCTTTTCGGTTTTACGGCATCCGCTCGCAGATTGTGCTTCACGCCATGGGCGGGCTGACCATTCCCGAAGCGGCGCCTTTGGGCTTTGGCTGGGCAAGTGTCTCGCCAAGCCCCAAACAGGAGGTTGTCATTTCGCTGGCGGGTCCGTTTGCCGGCTTCACGTTTGCCGTGCTGGTCATGCTGGGGGTCGTCGTTTCGGGCGGGACTCTGCTCATCAGCCGGCTGTTCGGCATCCTGCCTCTGCCGTTGACCGCCATCCTGCCGTTTGGGGGAAACGTGCCGAGCATTTTTGTGACCATGCTCCTGTTTGTCAATGTCTTCTGGGGCATTTTCAACCTCCTGCCCGTTTTCCCGCTCGATGGCGGTCAGGTGACGCGCAACCTCCTCATTCAGTATGACCCGTGGGATGGGGCGCGCAAGGCGCAGTGGGTGTCGGCGATTGCCGGTGGAGTCATTGCCTTGTTTGCCCTGCTGGTGATGCGAAGCGTGTATGTGGCGCTGTTGTTTGGCATCCTTGCGTTTCAAAGTTATCAGTCGTTGCAGCGTCGGTATTGATTTCTAACTTACGCAAAACTTGAATTTAATCCACCAATCTTCGCTAATCTGCGCTACTTCGTTCAAAAATATTCGCGAAGATTGATGCAGATTAGCGGACAAGAAAGCAATTTTCCAAACAGGTAAATTCGTCCGGTGAATTTCTAGACAATGCGCCCATCACATGATAAACTTTTGCCCGCACGAAACATTGGCGTGACGCTTGGCGTCACGCCTTTTAGTGTGAATACTTGTCATGGCAAAGCCGAAGGGCAAAGCAATTTCCTTATACAGCAACGAGTGCTTCGCCGCGGCAAACGCTCTTTGCAATGACAGAGGTACCATGGATATTCTTCTCACTGGCTCGGTAGCCTACGATTACCTGATGACCTTCCCCGGTCACTTCAAGGAACAAATCCTTCCCGAACGGCTGGAATCGATCAGCCTGTCATTTCTGGTGGAGGGCATGACCAAACAGCGCGGCGGCATTGCCCCCAACATCGCCTACACCATGGCGCTGCTTGGCGAACATCCGCGCGTCATGGCAACGGTGGGCGAGGATTTTGGGGATTACCGCCACTGGCTCGAATCGAAGGGCGTGGATACCTCGCTGATGAAGGTAATTCCCGGCGAATTCACCGCTTCGTTTTTCGCGACGACAGACCGGGCGTCCGCTCAAATTGCCTCGTTCTACCCCGGAGCGATGGCGCACTCCGCGACCCAATCCATCAAGGAGTTGGATAAGAAACCGGATTTGGTCATCGTCTCCCCGTCCGCGCCGGAGGCGATGAAAAAGTTCCCAGCCGAATGCCGCGAGTTGGACATCCCCTATTTCTATGATCCCAGTCAGCAGGTGCTTCGCCTCGAAGGGCATGAATTGGCGCGCGATATGGAAGGCGCACAGTTCCTCTTCTGTAACGACTACGAGTTCGGTTTGATCTCGAAGAAAACGGGCTGGAGCCTCGACCAGATTCTCGAACACGTCAAAATTCTGGTCATCACGCGCGGGAAGGATGGGGCAGACCTCTATGTGGGAGGCGACGCGGTTCACATTCCTACCGTTCCAGAAAACGAAATCGTGGATCCCACCGGCGTGGGCGACGCCTTCCGCGGCGGTTTTCTTGCCGGTTACTCGCGCGGCTTCGACTGGAAGTTGTGCGGCGAGATCGGCTCGCTGGCGGCGGTCTATTGCCTCGAGCAAAAAGGGACGCAAAGCCATTATTACACACGCGAAGAGTTTGTCGCCCGTTTTAGAAAACACTTCGACGATGGCGGCAAGTTGGATGAGTTATTGAAGTAATTGGTAATTGGTAAATCATTTTTTCCAATTGCCAATCCCCAATTACCTATTAGAAGGAGCAACAATGAGCAATTACGATATCAAAGACATCAACCAGGCAGAAGGCGGACGCCGCCGCATTGACTGGGCGGAACGCGAAATGCCCGTTCTGCGCGCGATTCGGGAACGCTTCAAAAAAGAAAAACCGCTCAAGGGGCTGCGCATTTCGGCGTGTCTGCATGTGACCACCGAAACCGCAAACCTGATGCGCACTTTGCAGGAAGGCGGCGCAGACATTGTCCTCACCGCCTCGAACCCGCTTTCCACGCAGGATGACGTTGCCGCGGCGCTCGTGAATCAATATGAGATTCCCACCTTCGCCATCAAAGGCGAGGATAACGTCACCTATTACAAGCACATCCGCGCCGCGCTGGAGCACAAACCGCACATGACCATGGACGATGGCGCCGACCTCGTTTCCTCGCTGTTCTTCATCGAGATGGGGCGCTTCGAGAAACTCGAACCCTCTCTCGCCGCCTGGGCGCGCGGTCTCTCCGACGCTGAGCGCAAGGAAATGCTCCAGAATGTCATCGGCGGCACCGAAGAGACCACCACCGGCGTCATCCGCCTCAAGGCGATGGAAAAGGACAAAGTGCTGAAATTCCCAGTCATCGCGGTCAACGACGCGCTGACCAAGCATCTCTTCGACAATCGCTATGGCACGGGTCAATCCACCATTGACGGCATCATCCGCGCCACGAACATCCTGCTTGCCGGCAAAGTGTTCGTTGTGGCGGGCTATGGCTGGTGCGGGCGCGGTCTCGCCTCCCGCGCGCGCGGCATGGGCGCGCATGTCGTCGTCACCGAAGTGGATCCGTTGAAGGCGCTCGAAGCGGTGATGGACGGCTATCAGGTGATGTCCATGCACGAAGCGGCAAAGATCGGCGACATCTTCTGCACGGTGACCGGCGATCTGAATGTGATTGACGCTCCCCACTTCGAGGTCATGAAGGATGGTGCGATTGTTGCCAACTCCGGTCACTTCAACGTGGAAATCAACATCCCCGCTTTGGAAAAGATGAGCATCGGCAAGCCGAACCTTGTTCGCCCGTTTGTGGACCAGTACACGACGAAGGACGGACGCAAGATCAACATCCTCGGCGAGGGACGCCTGATCAACCTCGCCTCCGCCGAAGGGCATCCCGCCTCCGTCATGGACATGTCTTTCGCCAACCAGGCTTTATCCGCCGAATACATGGCGAAGAACGCCGACAAGTTGGAGAAGAAAGTCTACTCCGTGCCGGAAGATATTGACAAGGAGATCGCCCGCCTCAAACTCGAAGCGATGGGCGTGAAGATTGATACCCTCACGGATGAACAGTTGAAGTATTTGAGTTCGTGGGAAGAGGGCACGTAGGTCAGTGATCAGTAAGTAGTGATCAGTGAGTCAGTGAAGCCTCGCGGATGAGAGTCCGCGAGGCTTTTTATTTGAAAACCCCATGCTTCTGCAGCGTCTCCAAATACACCGCCTGTTTCTTTCCGACCAATTTGCTCAAACGCGGTGCCTCGAAGATGAGTTGTTTGATCTTTCTCGGAGGGTACACAACACATTCATTCCCCTCTTTCAAATCTTCATACACCACCAGGCAGACCCACGCATCAGGCATGTCAAGGATGGGGTCGCGGCGTTGGGGGGAGTCTTGAAATGTCCACGAGAGACCGTAGCGGTTGGCGGCGGATCGGCGCTGGGTCTTGACCGCCACCTCCAGACCGTTGACCTTGAGATCCGCCTCCCATGACTTCCCTTTGCCTGTGTACACCTGATAGTCTGGTCCCTCCACCTGACAATTTCGCGCTTCGAAGACGAACCTCACCGCCTCCTCGCCCAACTTGCTGACGAAGTGGTCGTCGCGGATTTTTTGCTTCACCGTCTGGTTGCTGTCGCGGTAGTTGACCGTGGAAGTCACGGCATCGGCAAAGGCAGCGGCGCGCTCGACGCTCTCAGGCGGAAGATGAACGGTCTGCGGGGTGCGGAAGGTGGGCATTTCAGGGAATCTGGTAAATCGAATAGACGCCGTCCGCGGTTTGGCGGGTGAGGGAGAGCAGGGCGAGCGTTTCTGCAAGGGCGTTTTGCAGGGTGGGAGATTGGTAGTCGAGGTTGTTTTCGAGCATGAACTGCCGCCCGCGTTCATAGACGAGGATGTAGGAGTATCCCTGCGCTTTCCATTGGCGGATGATTTCTTGCGGCGTTTTGTAGAGGTGAAGGTCGTGGGCAAAGTTGGCGACGATGGGGTCAGGTTGGATGGAACGGGGCAGGGCGTAGGAACGCGGCTCGAACAGGCTGTACATGCGGGCGTTTGCCGGCAAGCCTTCCATGATTTGAATCAACGCGGCATAGGATGGGTCGACCCGCGCGATGTATTGTTCGCGGGTCTGCGCGCCGACGGCAGCCGCCAGCGGGTTGCGCTGAAGGGTGAAGAGCCCGGTCTCGAAGACGGTCAAGGCGAGGACGAGGCGGACAACGGTGTTGAAGAGAAAACTGAGGCGCAGGTTCGAGGTGTCGAGGCGGGTCAGGGCGTCCCAACCCAGCGCGGCAGGGATGGCGAAGGGCAGGAGAGCAGGGAAGAGCAGGCGTGTCTGCCAGAGGGCGGAGGATTGGATGACGCCGTAAGTCCAGGCGGCGAAGGATAAGGCGGAGAAAAAGCCGATGGAGGTCAGCGACCAGGCTGCGGCGGAGTCCCGACGCGGAGCGGTCAGCAAAATCCAAATCGCGGCGGGGAGCAGGATGAGGAAGAGGGGTCCGATGCGTCCGTCGAAGTAGTTGGCGTCGCGGTAGCCGAGGGTAGCGTCGAGGGGGAGGCGGAGCAGTTGAAGGAAGTCCCAGCCGATGCCGGTGCCGGGTGCGGCGTACCAGTTGGCGAGGAAGTCGTCCCAGTATCTGCCACCGAAGGCAAAGGGATAGAAGGGGTTGTTCATGTAGGCGGCGTTGCGCAGGTACCAGGGAAGCGCGGTGAGGATGGCAACGGCGCTGAAGTGCGCGGCGAGACGGAACGAGCGGGAGAAGGGACGCTGGAGGAGCAGGAGTAAGCCGCAGGCGAGGGGCAGGACGAACGAGGTGTATTTGACGCCCATCGCCAGCCCGCTGACGATGCCCAGCGCGTTGAGGAGCGCGAGGGACGGGGCGGTTTTGAAGCGGGCGACCAGAAAGAGCGCGGCGGCGGTGTAATAGCACAGCGCCATGTCGGCGTATGCCCAAGAGGCGACGATGGGCAGGGAGGGCATGACCGCCAGCAGAAGGATGGTCTTGCGCCCGACGCCTCCGCCCCACGTGCGTGACGCCCACAGGAAGAGCAGGGCGGCGGTGAGAACGCCCCAAGTGAAGTGCATGAGTTGGGCGGAGCGTTCGGCTTTGAACGCCAAGCCCCACAGGTAGAGGTTTTCGGTCAGGTTGGGAAACCAGAAGTGCGGGATGTTAATCGGTTGAATGCCGCCGTCCTGAAGGATGCGGGCGGGTTGTGTGAGGTGATAGAGCAGGGCGTCGAAGGCTTCGAATTGGGGGGCGAGGCTGAGCGCAAAGGAGAAGAGCAGGAGCAGGAGGAGAGCGAGTCTTTCGAGCGGTCTCCATCCGCTGGCGTGGAGGTGAAGTTCGCGGGCAAGTTCACGGGCGTCTCTTTGGAACACGCGGTGATTGCCGCTAAGCAGGAAGAACAGCGTCAACAGGAAGAGGCTAAGACGGAGCAGAGGTGGGTTGGCAATTTGAACAAGCGAGAAGAGCAGCCCCAGGATGCCGAGAATCCCCATCCCGATGCCCAGGCTCAGGAGGAGGCGAAGAGGCGGGTCATCATCGGACCTCCAGCCTGCCCAGCGGAGGGAGGCTTTTCCCAGAGCGTAAGCGTTGAAGAGCAGCAGGGCAGTGATGAGCAGAGTCCAGAGGGTATCTGCCAGCCCGGCAAAGGCGGCGAGGGGCGGCTTTTGGACGACATAGAAAGCCGCCAGGAGAATGCCCGTCCATGCAACGGCGATGAGCGCCAGAGCCCGCTTCATTTAGCCTCCGCTTTTGAGGTAGATGCCTTTGGGGTCGAGTTCTTCGCGCAGGATGCGCAGTTCGTTTTCTGTGGGCGGCGCGGTGGTTCGCAGCTGCGGAGCGATTTTCAAGTCCCAGCCGGTGTTGGCTTTTGCCTCGTCGGCTGTCCTGCCGGGGTGCAGGGCGGTGAGAGTCATTTCACCGTTTTCATCGGGTTCGAGGATGCCGATGTCGGTGACGACCGCCAGCATGCCGCCGCCGCGCAGTCCTGCCTTTTCACGGTCGCCGCGCCCGCCGATGAATCCGGCGGAGGTCATAAACTCAACCTTTTCGGGGAAGCGCCGCTTTTGATGCGGGGTCATAATGTAACAGCGGTTTGCCCATGCGGCAATTTCCTGCGAGCCGCCGGAGCCGGGCAAACGCACTTTGGGATGGTCGTAACTGCCGATGACGGTGGCGTTGATGTTGCCGAATTTGTCAATCTGTGCGCCGCCCATGAAGCCCACGTCCACGTTGCCGCGCTGGAGGTAGTTGGCGAAGATGTCGTACATGCTCACCACCGAGAGCGCGCCGCTCACGAGGGTGGGGTCGCCGATGGAAAGCGGCAGGCGGGCAGGTTCCGCGCCAATCACGCCCGCTTCGTAGATCATGACGAGGTTCGGTGCGTGAGTCCGCTTGGCGAGGTTGCAAGCCAGGTTGGGCTGACCAACGCCCACGAAGACCACGTCGCCATCGCGCAGCAGGCGCGCGGCGTTGATGATCATCAGTTCGGCGGATGAATAGGTGGTTTCGCTCATAGGACCTCTTTTAGAAATGATTGCATGATGTCAAAGACTTCCTTTGGACGTTCCAGCGGAAGCAGGTGTGTGGATTTTTCCAGCGCTTCAATCCTGACCTTCGGCTGTTTCTTCCTCACAAGCCTTGCGGCGTTCTCGAGGAAGGTATCCGTCTCTGCGCCGCGCAGGATGATGGTCGGTGTTTCGAGTTTGGGCAGGCTGCGCCAGATGTCGAAGTCGTGCAGTCCCGTGCGGTAGATTTGCGCTTCCCATTCGGGAGAGTAAACCAGTTCATGCCTGCCATTGGCAGACGGTTTGGTGATGCCGGCAATGTACGCCCGCAGGTTTTCGTCGCTCATGTAGCGGAAGATGGGACGACTGCGGTAGCCGCGAAAGACGGTTTCCAAGTCATCGAAGGCGCGCCGCCGCTTTTGAGCAGATCGAATGAGGGGATGCAGCCGCTCGCCCAAGCCGAGTGTGCGGATGATGCTCCACGCAGCGAGGCGGGCAGGAACGAACAAGACCGGGTCAATCAACACCAACGCGCGAAATCTGCCCGGCTCGCGCAGCGCCGCCCGCAGGGTGACGACTGCTCCCACCGAGTGCCCAACTCCGATGACGGGACCCGCCTCGTGTTCCGACAGGAATCGCAGCAAGTCATCCGATAGCGGGTGCCAGGTGCGAATCTCGTGCGGCTTGGAACCCTCCCACAGCGGGCGCAGGCACATTCCAAAGACGCGGTATTCGGTTTTCAAGAGTTCGAACAACGGTTTGTAACATTCGGGCGGGTAACCGTTGGCATGAAGAAAGTGCAGGGGTTGACCCGTGCCATTGTAATCAAAGGGTTTCATTTGCTGATCCATGCTATCTTCGCTGATGGTTGGGTGTCCACTAATCTTCGCTAATCTACGCTAATTGTTGGGTGTCCGCTAATCTTCGCTAATCTACGCTAATCGCTGTCAATGGGCTTGGGGTCATTGATGCGCGGCGGTTTTTGAGGCGTAAGAATCTTGGGCTTTGGGGTGGATTTTGCCGGCGTCAAAACCATTCTTTTCCATTCGAGGTTTCTTTCTCCTCCGAAATTGACAAGCACACCGACAGGAAGCCCTGTGGCTTTGAGATAATTAAGAAGCTGTGTTTCTTCGCGTGATGTCAACTGGTCAAGAGCTTTAAGTTCAACGACAACCTTTTCGTAACAAATCAAGTCGGGTTTGAAGAAGTTCTTGAGTTTTTGCCCTTTATAGAAAACGAAAACATCCTGTTGAGAGACATTCGGAATTTTGCGGCTCTTGAGTTCGATTTCCATAGCATCCTGGTAAATCGCTTCTCCAAACCCTGGACCTAACTGATTGTAAACCTCCATGGCTGCGCCGATGATGGCATAGACTTCGTCTTTGAGCAATAACTCTGCCATGTCGTCTCCTTTCGCATCCGATGAAATGAAACGATCTGCTAATCTCTGCGAATTGTGGATTAGTGCAGATTAGCGTAGATTAGTGGATTTAATACCTTCCATAATTGACCCGCTCGCTGTAGCGCGCTTCCACTTTCAAGCGTTCATGTGTTTCGCTGCCGAGTTTTTGCCAATATTCGGCGCGGTCTTTCACGCCGAATACCCATTCATCCAGCCAGGCTCGCACGCCCTCCAGCGACTCGCTGATTTTGTCCCACGCCAGATAAAACTCGTTATCGCGGTCATAGTATCCCTGTGCATAACTCGGATGACAAGCGAACGGGACGTGACAGACCGCGCTGACGACAATGCCGGGAATCATCGTTCGGTTCGGGTCGGACCTGATGACGGATTCGTCCACAATTTCCTCCGCCGTGACGATGACCTTTTTCGCCGCAAAGGCGGCTTCCTTCTGCTCGCCGATGATGCCCCACAAATGGGCATTGCCGTTTGCGTCCGCACGCTGCACGTGGACGATTGCCACATCGGGGTTGAGGGCGGGGACGACGATCACGTCCTTGCCGCCGTAAGGGTCGGGGATGCGCTTGATGTTGGGGTTGACGCGCTCGAGGTCGGTGGCGCCGGTCTGGTTCATGGGTAAAAAGGGCAGACCCGCTGCGCCCGCCTGCAGGCGCGTAATCATGCCGAAGTGGGAATACTCCTCCCATTCCAATTCGCCCTTTTCAATGGCTGAACGGACGATGCGCAGGCTCCCCACGCCGGGATTGCCCATGTAGGAAAAGATGACCTTCCTGGCGCATCCCGCCGCGACCATTTGGTCGTAAATCAAATCTGGCGTGGCGCGGGCGAGGGTGAGATTCTTCTTCCCCTGGCGGATGATTTCATGTCCCGCCGCAAAAGGGATGAGGTGCGTAAATCCTGCCGCATAGACGGTATCGCCGTCGTTCACATATCTGGCGATGGCATCCGAGAGCGACATAAGTTTGGTCATTTTTTCGCCTCTTCTTTGGGTTTGGATTTAAGTTTTTTCAAAATGCTGAAACGTCCGCTGGGCGGCAGCGCTTTTTTGTATTGGGCGCGAAAGAGAAACCCCACAATGAGCAATACCATGCTCCAGCAAAAGTAACTGAAGATGGGGTTTTGCTCGGCTTCGGACATCATGAAGAAAATCAGCAGTCCCACTCCAACGAGCAGGAAGAAGGTGCCGATGCGGTAGAGAATTTCCTTGCGGTCGTAATCCTGCGGTTCGCCCATGGTCGTTGTTTTAGTTTGGCTTTTTTGCGGAGAAAAGTATGCGCCGGAACGGATAAAATACCGGGCTGCCCGGCAGGGCGGAGCGCATCTTGGCGCGCAGGACTTGAAGAAATTCGTCCTTGTGACTGCCCAGCCGTTCAAAATAAGGGATGAGCGCCGTGCCGGAAATCCATTCTACCACCGCGTCGGAATCCTCCAGAACGTGCGGGTACACCTTCTCGAAGACGGTGATTGCCTCCGCGCTGCACTCGAAGAGCAGACGGGCATACTCATCAATGGTCAGCACAGGGGAATGCCGCTGAAAGCCTGCGAGGATGGAACGGAAGGGTTCCTCCGCCGCGGTCTCGCGATAGATTTGATGGGAAATGTGGTTGTGGTTGGATGGCACCTGCACGGCAATTTGTCCGCCGGGCGCGAGACAGCCAAACAGGCGGGGGATGAGTTCGGCGTGGTTTTCACTCCATTGCAGAGCGGCGTTGCTGAAGATGAGGTCCCATTCCCCCGTCAGCGTGGATTGGTCTCCGAGTTGGAAGATCAGGCTGGAGGTCGAGAAAGAGGCGGCTTTTTTCAGCATGTCCGGCGAGTTATCCAGCCCGGTCACGCGGCTGTGTGGGAGGCGGTCTGCAAGTTGACGGGTCAGTTCGCCGCTGCCGCATCCCAGGTCAATGACTTTGAGATTCGGGCGCACGTCCACCAGCGCGAGCAGGTCGTAGAACGGCGCGGCGCGTTCGGATTGGAATTTGTGATAGAGGTCGGGGTTCCAGGGCATGACAAAAACTCCCCTCTCCTTTTGGGAGAGGGGCAGAGGGTAAGGGCTGGGGAGCGGTTATTTGCGTTTTGCGGTTTTTTTGCCAGCCTTTTTGACCGGCTTCTTGGCGGCTTTGGCTGCCTTTTTGACGGGAGCGGGTTTGATGAGCGTTTGGATTTGTTCGTGCATGTAGAGCTGGACATAGTAGTAGCCGCCGCCATTCTTGCCGGTGGCGCCGGAGCCTTTCCAGCCGCCGAAGGGTTGGAAGCCGGGCCACGCGCCGGTGGTGGCGCCTTGCGGACGGTTGGCGTAGGTGACGCCCGCTTCGATGTTGTCGAAGAACCACTTGACTTCCTTGGCGTTGCCGTAGAAGCCGGCGGTCAGCCCGTAGTTGACGCTGTTGGCGATTTGCATGGCTTCGTCGAGGCTGCTGACCTTGCCAATGGTGGTGATGGGCAGGAACATTTCGTGCTTCCACAGGCGGTGGTCGTAGGGCAGATCGGTGACGAGGGTGGGTTCGCAGAAGTAGCCCTTGTCGAACATGCCGCCGGTCTTTACGTGACCGCCGGTCAGGAAGTTGCCGCCTGCCTGGTTGATTTCTTCGCAGAAATTCTTGAAGTCGTTGTAGGCGTTCTGGTTGATGACGGGACCGAGGTAGGTGGTGCGTTCAGTCGGGTCGCCAATGACGAGTTTTTCGGTCTTTGCTTTGAGCAGGGCAACCAGTTCATCGTAAACCGGTTCTTCCACCAGCACGCGCGAGGCGGCGGAGCATTTCTGTCCCTGCAAGCCAAACGCCGAGCGGACGATGCCGGTCGAGGCGTCTTCCAAGTTGGCGTTGCGGGAGACGATGGCGGGGTTCTTGCCGCCGAGTTCCAGCACCACCGGGCGGACGTAGTTGCGGTTGGCGAGGTCGCGGTACATCTTCATGCCCACATCGAAGGAACCGGTGAAGGTGGCGCCATCCAGTTCGGGGCTGTCCACCAGCGCCTGTCCCAGCGTGGAGCCGGGACCGGTCACAAAGTTGAACACGCCGGGCGGGAAGCCGGCGTCGCGCAGGCATTCAGCGTAGAGGCGGACAATCCAGGCGGTGTCGGTGGCAGGCTTGAGGACGACGGTGTTGCCCGCCACGAGAGCGGCTCCGACGGGACCTCCGCTCAAGGCGAAGGGGAAGTTGAACGGCGAGACCACCAGCCACACGCCGTAGGGCTTTAGCACCGAGATGTTCGTCGCGTCGTAACCGACCAGCGGGTCCTTGCCCATCTCGCGGATGAAGCCGTTATTTTCCTCCATCATCTGCGCCGACCAGTACATCAAGTCGGCGGTTTCCTGCACGTCGCCGAGCGATTCCATGCGGTTTTTGCCGACTTCCAGCGCCATCGCCGCGCCGAGTTCGAAGATGCGCTTCTCGATCAGCGCCGCCGCCTTGCGCACCAATTTGACGCGGGTCTTCCAGGGTGTGCGGCTCCAGGCGGGGAACGCTTTGCGGGCGGCTTCCATCGCCATTTGCGCGTGCGAGGCGTTGCCTTTCTGCATCACCGCCAGCACCCAGTCGGTATTGACCGGCGAGCGGTCTTCATATTTCTCGTCCGCGAAGACATCCTGCCCGTCAATGAACATGCCGTATTCCTTGCCCAGGTTGTCCTTGAGTTTGGCGACAGCCTTGTCAAAGCCTTTGTGCAGTTCTTCGGGCGGATTGAACATCGTGGCGTAAGTAAGTTTGAAAGCCATGCTTCCTCCTTGTGAAGTCTGATAGTCTGAAAGTCTGATAGTCTTATAGACTTATAGTCTGACTAACGGCGAACGAAGTATAGCGTAGGATTTTACAGCCGTCAAAGATGAGCATCGGGATTTGTCATGACGAACATCCGTTATCCTGACGTAAGGATTTTTGGATATAAGATGTCCTATTGGCAAAGGACAAACCATGAAATCTCGCCTCTTTCCGACCCTTATCCTGATTGCCCTTCTATTGGCTGCGTGCGCCCCGGCGGCTTCCCCTGCTCCCAGCGTGGATCAGCCGTCGGTTCAGGCGCCCGCCTCCCCCGTCGTAGTGGAAGCGAGCGCCACGCCCCTTCCCAGCGAAACGGCGTCTCTTCCCCCCGAATCCGCCGCACCGACGCCTCTCCCCATCGCCACCTCGCGCGGTCCCGACCTGCACGCCACCGACCCGGCGACGGTCAACCTGGCTTCGGGGCAGTTGCAGTTTGTGGAGTTTTTCCGCTTTACCTGAGGCACCTGCCGCGCCATGGCGCCCATGGTTCATGGGCTCGAAGCGAAATATTTTGGCAAAATTAATTTTGTCTATCTGGATGCCGACGACCCTGCCACCCGTCCGTTTCAACAGCAACTTGGGTTTTACTACCAGCCGGAGGTCTATCTGCTGGATGGAGACGGCAATGTATTGAAAAAGTGGGTGGGTTTTACGACAGAGCAGGAATTTGAAGAGGAATTTGCAAAATACGTGGAATAGAAGGATGCAGTTGCTCTAAAGCAGAAACTTCTTGACTCGGGATATGGTCATCGCACCACAAACGCATCCCTTGCTTCGTCATACAGCAGGAGCATGACCTTTCCCTTGTCAAATACCACTTGATTGGAAAACGCAAGACGATACTCGTCCGAATCATCCTTGACCCACACCTCCACTTGATGCGCGCCCGGTTCGATTTCCAGGAACTCCAGCGCCGAGATGCGGCCGTTGCCGCTGATTCCCGAAGGTTTGTAGGTTTCATCGAGCATCGTCATGCTGTCCACCAGGACGCGCACACTCATCGGATAATGCTCGCCGCCGAAAATCTTCGCGGGGTCAGCGCCTTCGGGCAGCGCCACCCCTTCGGGAATATCCGCCAGTTGCACCTTCCCCTTTGCGTCCACTGCCACCCGTAGAGCGGACTTCTCCGCAGCAGACATGCCCGCCTTCACATCCAACGGCAGCGCCAAGGCGAACAGACCCAACAACAGCGCGGTTCCAACCAGTGCGCTTACAAACGAAGGCACAAGTTTGTTGCGTCCCTTCACGGGCGGCAGGAGCGGCGCGGTTTTGTTTGCCTGCCCGCGCTCGCTGTGCAATTCGTCCAAAAATTTCGCCACCGTCCCCGCATCGCCGGGTGTGACCTCCAGCCAGTGCAGTCCCTTCGTCAGCAAGGCGGGACGCAGATGCAGGCGGTTCAAAATCCAATGCGCGTCCTCGCGATTCAGAGCATCGTCATATGGATGTGACAGGATGACGACATCGCGCGCGCCGTCGCCGTTGAGCAGGGACTTGATCCACTCGATATTGACCGCGCCTACGCTCGGCAGCACCGCCGTGATGACGCGCGCCGCTTCATCCCCGCCCCAGCCTGTTACTGTGATATGAGGATGCTCCCTCATCCCCTGCCCTTCTTCCTGTGGGAGAAGGGTGATAGGCAATCCGCCCAATGCCTGCGCGCGTTGACTGGCAAATAGCACTGTGACGGTATGTCCCTCCTTCACCTCGCGGTGTACTGCGCCTCTCAGGGCGTTGAAGGTTTGCTCGCTGTTATAGCCTCCCTGCAAATGAATCGCATCGGTGGGACAGGCGCCCACGCAAATGCCGCATCCCGTACACTGCGCGGCGTTGATGACCGCCAGTTTCTGGTAGCCCGAGTTGTCGTTTCGTTGAACCATGCGGATGGCGTCATACGGACATTCGGCGTAGCAGAGAACGCATCCCGTACACTTGGGATCGGTCACGAGAGCAGGTCCGAGGTCCCGCCCCGAGGCGAGCCAAGGGAGCAGGAACAGGCTTCCGCCGATGAGGATCGCCAGTCCCCAGAAAATCACGTTGCCCAGTTTGTCTATCAACGGCAGAAAGCCGAGATAGTAGGCGTCCATCGGCACGGATTGAATCAACGTGGAAAGGTCCGCCGGCGCGAAGGATTGCACGGGTTTGATGAGCGAGAGAACGAGGAGACCGACGGCGGCTTGAATGCTTACCCAGCGCGGCGACCACCAGCGGGCGCGCGAGAGGCGCAGACCGTGAATGTAAATGCCGAGGAACCCGATGAGCGGAAGAAAGACATGCAGGAAGAGGATGATGACAAAGTTGGAAAACGTGCGCGACTCGATGTCTGCCGCGATATAGGTGAGACCCGATGAACCTGCCAGCGTTTCCATCATGTATTCGGTCATCCATTGCGCGCGCTGATCCCAGACCAGCCAATAGCCCATCGTGCCGACCAGCCAGGTGACTGCCAACATAATCCAGCCGCTTGTCCATGCCAGCCAGCGCTGACCCCAGAACTTGTCGCTGACGAGTATCTTGACGAGGTGCAGGATGGTGAGCAGGATCATCGCGTCGGCGGCGTAGCGGTGCACGCTGCGCATGAGCGAGCCGAACCAATTGGAATCAATTTTTTCGACGGTGGCGTATGCCACATCCAAACCGGGGCGGTAGATGACCGTGAGGTATGCGCCTGTGGCGATGAGGACGACCAGCATGAAGATGGTCAGCGTGCCGAGGTGATACAACGGATTGAAATCCGAGTGGGCGAATCGGTTGATGGAGCCTTCAATGAAAGCCCAGGCTTTTTCAAGTGTGCGTAAGAAACGTCGTTCGGTGTAGAGTTTTTTGGTCATCAATGATTTTCCAGAAGATTTTTTTCACCACGAAGGTCACAAAGTACACGAAGGAAAGAAACCACGAAGTTCTATTTTTACTAACCACCCGACACTTTTGTTTCAGGGCACAGATGAACGCTGACTTACGCTGATTTAAGTTGTTTTTTTTCTGCGTTTATCTGCGTTTTTCAGCGTCCCATTTGAAACTGTCAGGTCGCTAGTTTTTTTACCTTTGAGATCGTTGTGCCCTTTGTGTTTAGATTTATTCCTCATCCAGCAAGGGATATCTGTTCATCCGCGTGGCGTTGACTGTGACGAAGATACTGCTCATCACCATTGCCAGCGCGGCGAAGACGGGCTGCATCACTCCTGCCATCGCCAGCCCCACGCCGACGATGTTATAGATGAACGCCCAGCCGAGATTTTCCCGCACGCGGCGCATGGCTGTTTTCGATAGGTCGAACAGCCATGGGATTGCGCGCAGGTCGTCGCGCATCAACACCACATCGGCGGCGGTGCGCGCCACGTCTGTGCCGTGATTCATTGCCAGCCCGATTGTGGAGGCGGCGAGCGCGGGTCCGTCGTTGATGCCATCGCCGATCATGGCAGTATGCCCGACCAGATGCGACATCTTCCCATCGGGGCTTAACCCTGCGTGAACGGGAATGCCCAGCGCCTGTTCCCACTTCCTGCCTGCTTGTGCCTCGTCGCCTGTCAACACGCCGAGACTGAGTCCGCGAGCCCTCAACTGATTCAACACATCCCTCGCCTCCTCGCGGACCGTCTCGCCGAGCCCCACCAATCCCTGCACCTGCCCATCCCACCCCGCAAAGACAACCACCTGCCCTGCCTCTCTCATGGTTTCCGCGCGTTGATTTATCTCGTTTGAAATTGTGAAGCCCTGCTGTGTGAGCAAGCGTTCGCTGCCAATGACAACGTGTAATTGGTTGGTTATTGGTAATTCGGCGGTGACGCCCATGCCAGGGATGACTTTGAAGGATACAGGCTTGATGAGTTCAACCCGATTTGCTTTGGCAAACTCGACAATGGCTTTGGCAAGCGGATGTTCCGATTCATTTTCCACAGAGCCGATAATTTGAAGAACGGCTTTTTCCCTCACCCCTAACCCCTCTCCCCACGGGAGAGGGGGATTCTGGCTCCCTTCTCCCCTGGGGAGAAGGGCCGGGGATGAGGGCACAAACACCTCCCTCACCCGCATCGGCAATTTGGTCAACGTGCCTGTCTTGTCGAAGAAGACCTTCTCCACCTTTGCCAGCCGCTCCAATGCCGACGTGCTCCGCAGGAGGATGCCCGACTCGGCGGCGCGACCGAGCGAGAGCCACAACGTCAATGGGGTTGCCAGCCCCAGCGCGCAAGGACAGGCAATCAACAGCACCGATAGCGCCACGAGCAATCCCTCTTCGACGCCTGCTTGATGATTCCAAAACAGGAATGCAATCGCCGCCAGACTCAACGCAATGGGAGTCATCCACGCCGACAACTTGTCCGCCAGGCGTTCGAGCGGAGAGCGATTCCACAGCGCCTGATGCAGTAAACGGCTAATCTGCCCGGCAGTAGTGGAGTCGCCGACAGCGGTGGCGATGACCTCGAAACTGCCGTCCAGGCTCAAGGTCCCAGCCTGAACCGCATCGCCGGGACGGTGAGTCACGGGACGAGGCTCCCCCGTCAGCAGGGATTTGTCCACGTCTCCTTCGCCACTGGCGATGAGTCCATCCACAGGGAACTTTTCGCCGGGGCGCACGCGCACGCGCTGACCTGCGCGCAAGTCTGAAACGCGAACGACTTTATCGCCTTCGGGGGTGACAACCGTTGCCTCATCGGGAATCTGTTCGAGCAGGCGCGTCACTGCCTGATTGCTGGATTTGTGTGCCTGCATTTCGAGCCAGCGCCCAATTGAAACCAAAAAGATGAGCATGGTTGCCGTGTCGAAATACAAACCGCCATGCCCCACGATTAGATTACGGATCGATAATCCAAACGCGGAAAACGTGCCGATGGTGATAAGCGTGTGGATGTTGGGCTGCCCGCGCAGCAAACTCGCCAAGCCTGCCCGCAAAATCGGCAACCCAAGCAGGATCAAAACAGGCAGGCTGGTGACGAGCATCATCACTTGAAAGAAATCCACCAGCGGCTGCGATTCGGGCGTTGCCCAGCCCATGATTTCACGGGCGTAAATCCCCGCGCCTACGATCATGTCGTGCAGCACCATCACGCCGCCAATCAGCAGACGCGTGAAAAACGTCTCTTCCTCATCGTATGGTTTTTCATTGGGAAGAGCGGCTTTGTAGCCGAGCGAACGGATACGCTTTTTTAGTGATTGGTAATTGGTAATTTTTGGATCGTAGGTGATATTGGCTTGCCCCTGGATGAAACTGACTTCCGCATCCACCACGCCTTTTGTCCGTTTGAGTTGTTCGCCCACCAGCCACGCGCAGGAGGAACACCACATGCCGCTGAGGCCCAATGTGACGTTCTGCGCTTCTCCCCGGACCTCGGAACGGGTGGCGGTTTCAGACGCCTTCTGCGGCGCTTCGGCTAGGAGCGCCGCCACCTCGCGGCACGAGGGACAGCAGAACACATCCCCGCGTTGATTGGTGAGGGGATGCAGAGTCGTCAGCCCGCACACCGAACAGGTGACGAGGGAACGTGAGGAGGAGGCGGTGGTTGCGAGGGTCATATTTGTTCCGAGTTGCGTATTCCGTGTTTACTTGTGTACTTGTGTACTTGTGTACCTGTATACCTGTGTACCTGTATACTTCTCCATCTACCAAAGCATGAACGAGCCAAGCATAAAATGCTCCATCCAACCCAGCGCAGCGAACCCGCGCATGGCGAACTGGAAGCCGAAGATCATCATCACAAGGGAAGCGAGGCTTCTTGACCAGTTTCTTGAAACCGTTTTTTGCGCGAGCCATTTCACGGCGAACAGACTCGGTACAGTGGCGGCGCCAAACACAATCATGTTCAACGCGCCTTGTAACGCGCTGGCTGAGGCAATGGCAGGTATCAATGCGGTAAGGACGAGCCCGCAGGGGAGCAAGCCCCATATCATGCCTGCTGCAAACGGCGCGGGGGCGCGCAGTCCGCGCATGGTTTGTCCCCATTTGGCGACGATGGTTGATAAGAATAATTCAGGCGATTTGGCAAGTCCAATGAAAGCGAACGCCATGTAAAAGGCGAGGACGGCGAAAAGCATCGAGAGCAGTCCCTGCAGGCGCGGCAGGGGGGTGGAGAAAAGGCTCAGGGTCTCGCCGAGCAAGCCAAAGGTCAAGCCGAGAAGCGCATACGTGAACAAACGTCCCGCATGGGCAAGCATCCAGGAGCGGTTGTTTCCCTGAAAGGCGGGTTGGCGGTCGAGAAGGATAATCACGGCGCTGCACATCCCCACGCAGTGACCGAGGCTTCCGAGCAATCCCAAAAGAAAAGATGTCAGCATGATAAACCGCTAAAGCCAAGCAAGGAAAGACTTCGGAAGTCTACAAGACTTCCGAAGTCTTCACAAACCTATCGAATGAACCACGTCCTGCCCAACAGCCACCAGTTGGTGAGGTAATAGACTGCGAACCAGACGAGGAAGGCAAAGACGAGGACGAGTGTGCCGCGCGGCTGGTTCTGCTTGTCCTCCATTTGCTGGTCGGTCAGTTTGGTGGACTCAAGCAGGGGATTGTGCGTGCCAGCCGTGAGGAGCAGGCTGCTCGCTTCCAAACGCGGACCCGTCAGGATGGATACCAGCACGACGGTCACGTACATGATGCCGCCAGCGACTGCAATCAACGCGCCAATGCCCAGGATGGCGAGCGTGAGGTTGACGGTGCCGGGAATTGCGCCGGAGAAGGTGATGTCCCAGTTGCGGCGGGAGACGCCCTGCAGACCGCTGGTAATCATGCCGAGGGAGACCAGCATGGTGCCAAAGCCGAAGACGTAGGGCTGCCAGGTTGCCCACTTCTTGAGTTTCAATTCCTTACGGAAGATGAGCGGGATGACGTAGTAGGTGAAGCCCATGAAGGCGGTGGTCGTGCCGCCGACAACGGTGGCATGGAAGTGACCGGGCAGGCGCAGGGTGTTGTGCGCCAGCATGTTGATTTGTTCCGTGCCGATGGTGACGCCGGTCACGCCGCCGATCCAGCCGAACAGGATCATGGACATGACCAGCGCGCCGAAGCCCGGTTCGTTCCATGGTCCATTGCGGAGCCAGCCAAACAGACCTTTGCGATAGCCTTTGGCGCGCAATGCCACTTCCATCGCGGCGGGGATCGAGAAAGCGTGCATCATTGAACCCAGCACGGCGAGGTACATGGCGTAGGAGGTGTTGACGGCTTTCCAGCCGAAGGTCAGACCGGGGTCAACCAGCAGGTGATGCGCCGAGCCGAGGTTGATGAAGAACAGGTACAGGATGAAGGCGAGACGCGAGAACTTTTCGTTGAGCGGGCGGATGCCGACGGTCATCTGCGCCAGCGCATACCAGATGGCGACCATGGCGGCAAGGTTGACCTGCTGCGCGGGGTGTCCGAACCCCCAGAAGAAGTTGCGGTAGATGCCGGGATCGAGGTCCATCAGCCCAAGCGACCAGAAAAAGGCAGGTACGATCGCCGCCGCGCCTTCGAGCAGGGTGTAGGTGGCAAGAATGGCGGCGGTCATCAAGCCGAAGACCACGAGCGGAAGCGAACCCTCGAAGCGTTTCTCGCGTTTGGCAACCACGATGTTGATGAAGAACGTGATGACCGCAATCAACGCGCCGACCGCGAACAGGATGTAACTCAGATAGAACAGCGGATGCGCTTTCATTGGCACGTAGGCGGTGAAGGTCACGATGCTGTTGGTGTCGAACAGCACTACGAAGTTTGCCATCAGCCCGCCGACGGTCATCAGGATGAAGCCGAGCCAGGCAAGTTTGGGCGCGGCGTGACGCGCGTTCAACAGCACGGTCGAGCCGAAGTGCAAGCCCGCCATCTCGAAGAACACGATCCACGCCACCAGCATGTCAATGCCGTGCAGCGTGAGCAGGCGGTAGAACCAGAGCGCATCGAGCAAATGGATCGCCTGCCAGCGGGTCAACGCAATCAACAACGCAGCGATGCCGCCCAGCACCAGACACACGACAGCCATTACGGCGTTGGCGATGACCAGCCGCTCAGTGTGCATGTCCACTTTGAGCGTGGTGACGGGGCAGGCGCGATACTCGTCCTTGGCGCCTGCTGCCCAGGGGAAGGTGGGGGAAAGTGCAGACATTACATCGCCTCCTATTTCACAATAATTTTGCCGATCATCGTGTGATGACCCAGAAAACAGTATTCATTGCATACAATGGTAAATTCGCCCGTAGTGGTCGGTGTGATGGTGGCGACATAATCGTACCCCGGCACCACTTGTAAATTGATGTTCACAGGCTGGAGCGAAAAGCCGTGGTTGTAATCCATCGAGGAAACATGCAGACGGTATTCCTTGCCCTTTTCCAATTGCAAAATGGGATACCATTGCCAGGTGCTGGCGCGCAGGTACACGTCACTGCCGGGCGGCGGTGCGACAATGGGAACCCCGTTCTCCTCGCCGACCTGATACGTCGCCACAAACTCATTTACCTTGGCGGCATAATCCTGCGGCGTGGTGCGGTACGTTTCCGTCGGTACGTTCTGTTTCCCCATGAAATACCAAAGCGGCATCATAATCGTCAGGAAAATGCACCAGACCAATGCCACTGTCAGCCAGGTCTTCTCCAGCCGACCCATCGGCTTCCACCAGGTTTGTTCAGGAGCCAACATAATCTCTTCTCCTTTCGGGTTCCGCCTATGGAACAGGCGGCACGTTTAACAGGTCATAAATCCCCCAGGCGTTATAGATCAATCCGCTGATCAACAGCGACAGCAGAAACAACAGCCAGATGTTATCGAACATCTTTTGCCATTTCTTGGCGGACGCGTCCTCATGCTTTTCCTTCTCAGACATGGTCATCTCCTTTTAGTGTTCATTTTCACAAAGTTTATCTATTTAGTATTCTTATTGTAGTAAATAAGCCGCGCTGATGCTGTAACAAAAGTCACAAGAACCCGGGGAAAACTGATCGGACGTTTCGCTTCTTTCCCCGCCGATACCTGCTTCCCCTCAAGGGGCTTTCTCCACCCCTCAAGCGGATTCCCTTTTGTGACGGCGCACATCAAGCCTTCTTTCCCCTTACCCCTTTGCGCTCAAAACTGCCACTGGAAAACATCCTGAAAGTTTGCATGCGCTTGGAATCCGCTTCCGCCATCGAGGCGAGGCGCCAAATTACATGCCAGCATCAGTGACTTAAGTCACTGTATTGATGATTCAATTTGCATATAATTTGTCCATATTTTGGAACTCAAAACTAGGAGAGTGAAATGAAAAAGCACCTTTTGATTGTTATGTTGCTTGGCGCGCTGTTACTTGCTGCCTGCGGAGGCGGCGCTAATTCCTCAAGCCAAACCGCCGCGCTGGACCCCGTCCCTGCGGAATATGCCGGCAAAACAAATCCCCTCGGCGCGGATGCTGCAGCCGAAGGCGCAAAAATATTCAAAACCAACTGTGAAACTTGCCACGGACCGCAGGGGCATGGCGATGGACCCGCCGGACAAGCACTCGACCCCCAACCCAAGAACCTCCCCGAACTGGCTGCTCAAGCGGGGGATGACTATCTGTTCTGGCGCATTTCCGAAGGCAAACCCGGCACCTCCATGGTTTCCTGGAAGAGCATTCTCACTGAAGAACAAATCTGGCAGGTAGTGGCATTCATCCGCACCCTGAAATAAACAGCGAAGCAAGCCAAAATAACAAGGAGTCCTCGCAGTAAGAGAGACTCCTTGTTTTTTTTCTTAACTGATATTACGCGGTAGCGCGAGATTCTTGCCTTGTGCCTGTGAAGGGTATCTCACGTTTTTAGGCGACATGAATGTCGCGCTACGAAGAAACTGGGTAAGATGACCTGCCAAACAGTGACCGTTTGAATAAATACGACCTCCGAATTTTTCGGAGGTCGTGTGTTTTGAGAGTATGTCTTATGCCGCTTTCTGGTCCTTTTGCCTTTGCTTCTTCTCGGCTTCGCTCAAGGCGGGGTTCTGAAGCATTACTTCGAGCGCGGCTTTGCTTTGCAGGTAACTTTGAATTTTCGCCTGCTCGCGCGCCTGCTCTTTCTGGCGGTGCAGGGACTCGGTCTTGGCGTCCGCTTCGGCGCGGACCCGTTCCCCCTGGGCGCGGTCAGGTCGGGGTAGCGCGCTGGGGATGATGCGCCGGGAGTCGTCCATGCCCGCGCTGAGTTGCTCGCCGCGTTTGCGGGGTCATCTTTGTCTGTTGCCAAAGTTTTATCAGCCCTCGCCATCCCTTTTTCGATCCTGTTCCGCAAGTCTGCTTTTTATTTTTTCCATTTCTTCTACTGACATCCTCTTCTTCCTTACATCTTCTTCCATTCTCATAATCAATATCGCAGCCGCTGTTTCGTGTCGGAACTGGTCATCTTTTGGGTCGTGACCTATCCATTTTTTCAAAAACTGCTTCGCCACATTAATCGCATCATCCAGGCTCGACGCTTTGCCAAACGGGTATGGTATGAAGCTTCCCCCATAGCTATAAACGACAAAGAACACTTCTCCATCCAAGTATTGAAAGTGGTATTCGCTCTCTATTTCCCAGCCAGTCTCTTCCTCGAGGAGACACTTAATACCTAGAAAACCGGGTATCTTACCGTCAGGTAGATACCGTACACGCAGGAATTTAGGAAGTTCGGGATTATAAGAACCCATCGTCGGTCTCCTATGGAGTTGCAAAAGGCGTGTGAATCACCGTGCCATCGGGATTGAAAATAATCGAGCCGGGCGGCACATTGATGCGCGGATCGGACCAGCCAAGTTCTATTTTCTCCAGAGACAGGTTCTGATAGAAATCAACTTTAAATCTCGGGTCATCGTCCGGATTGAAAACCTCAAGCCGCTGACGAATCAAATTCTGCTGCTCAGACGACAAGGCGTCCCAAGCATCTTTTGGAATAAACACGTCAACTTCAGGATCACCGCTTGACACTTTCACCTGATGTGGATTAATTCCAAACTCGCCGGCTGCCTGTAGCCTTGCCAGATTTTCGTCCATGCCCTGTGCCACCAAATCTTTCATCCTCTCGGCTGCCTGAGCGCGTTTCGCTGCATCTGCTGGCGTATCTGCCCAACGCCCAGTAATTGTAATCGGTATGTCAAGTTCCTGCGACAATTCGCTGACGACATATCCCTGCTCTAGGTTGATATTTACCAAGTCAACATCCGCTCGTTGTTCAGATAGCGGTATGCGTCATCCTGATGTTCCGCCAATAACTCCGCGCCTTCGTTGCCAAACCGCCTGACCAGCCTGGCAATCTCGTCTCCATGCCGCCCAACCAGCGTGGAAAGCGCCTCCTGCACTTCGCGGAAGGTGGTATTGCCCGGCGTGTTGTCCAGGCGTTTTGCTGATTTTCAGCGTTTGCCTTTTTTCTGCCTCTGCTCCTCTTCCAACTGCATAATTTTTGCATGTGTTTCTTGTTGAAATGTCCAATACTGAGGCTCTCCCGTCAGCCATTTGACCAAAAATTGTTTTGCCTGCTCAATAGCATCATCTACATTCTCGGCAATGCCAATAGGGAGGTAAACAAAGTTACTGCCAAAAGTTGGACAAACAAAGAATAATTCGCCAGTATCTGACTTATATTGAAAGTCATAGCCACATTTTTGCTCTCGTATCCCAAACTCCATAATCAGGCACCCGATGCCAAGATAGCCTGGGATAGGATCGTGATTGGGAATATAAATAGCATCAAGAAACTCCTTGATAAAAGTACCCATAACATCAAACCCTCTCAAGGTTGCGCAAAAGGCTGGTGAATGATCGTTCCATCTGGATTGAACGTGATGGAACCGGGTGGCACATTTATTCTTGGATCGGGCCAACCCGGTAAAATTTCCTGAATCTCCTGGTAAAAGTCAACAGTAAACCTGGAGCTATTTGTCTCGTTAAAGATGTTGAGTCTTTTTCGAATATAATTTTGCTGTTCCGGAGATAGAGCATCCCATAGACCTTTTGAAATAAACACATCCACCTCAGGTTGCTTGCTTGACACCTTCACCTGATGTGGATTGATTCCAAACTCGCTAGCGGCCTGCAACACGACCAGATTCTCAAATACCTTATGCCGTCAATTCCTACTTTTACGTTTTTCTTCCCATAGGTGCAGAAATTTTTTCTCCTCCACAATAGCAAATTTTAGATCGGTGAATATCCTTTCTAGGTATGTTCGCGCAATTGTGATGGCTTGCTCGACATCTTCAGCATGCCCTATTGGCAATGAAACGCCTTCCAAACTAAAAAATCGGCATACCGTTTTTGTATCCCTTGTATATTGGAATGAGAACTTGTCAGTGCGTACACGGCCGTAATCATTAACGGTCTTGTAAATCAGGTCAAGCTCTCCTGGCATCTTTTCATTGTCTTGATTATATTCGTAACCAAGATATTCCAGCAGTTTAGTAGGTTCCATGTTCAATCTCCACTCCCGGCTACAAAAGGAATATGCACAATTGTTCCATCAGAATTGAAAGTGATAGCGCCCCTTGGCAGATTTACCTGTGGATTGGGCCAGCCAAACGGAACTTTCTCAAGGGGGATATCTTGATAGAAATCCACTTTATCCACTCCGAAGGTGCGAAGTAGCCAATTTTCTATTGTAGATTTTTGTTGCTGCGAGAGTTTATCCCACTGATCTTTAGGAGTAAAAATGTCTAAATCCCTTTCTGTACTTTGGCCGGATATCTTAACTTGAAAGGGATCAATGTTAAACTCGCGTGCGGCGAGCCGTTGCGCTTCCAAAGAATCCATGCCTTGGGAAATCAATTCCTCCATCCTCTCAACTGCCTGAAGACGATGTGTTGTTTCTGCCGGCGTATCTGCCCAGCGCCCGGTAATTGTAATCGGAACATCGAACTCCTGCGCCAATTTGCTGACTTCATATCCCTGCTTCAGACTGAGATTTGCCAGGTCAACATCAACGACATTGTGTACATATCGCGAAACATCCTCAGCCTCATCCGCATGCTTTCTGAAAAATTCTACCGCATCATCCTGGTACTTCGCCAATAACTCCGCGCCTTCGTTGCCAAACCGCCTGACCAGCTTGGCAATTTCGTCCCCGTGTTTCCCAACCAGCGTGGAAAGCGACTCTTGAATTTCACGGAACGTGGTATTCCCCGGCGTGTTGTCCAGTCGCTCCAGCTGCAATTCCAGCGCGGTCTCCGCTGCGCGCGGGTCGCCGCGGGCGGTTTGAATGGCAAGTTTGGCTTGCAGCCCCCAATCTTCTACTTTGTCCCACAGTTCTATGGCGGCTCCAACACGGGCGCAGCCAGTAGGATAGGCGACACAAAGACGAGTTGCTGCGTTTCCAGCAGTGTACAGCCCTTGTTGGACAACTCCGCTTTGAACCAGTAATCCTCCACCAATGACTACCAGCGATGTGGCTGCGGCTGCCCCAGCAGCATAGAGTGTGTTTTTCAGCAGGTTGGTTCTCAGGGAACGATGGAAATAGGCATTCAATCCCAGCGTGCCCGCGCCGACGACCAAGCCTGCCGCTCCCACTGCCAGACCAATAGCAATAGGAGCAGCCAATCCGCCGGTCAGAACAATTGCCGCAGCCGCCAGCCCTATGCCCCCCCCCATAACCAAAGCGGTTTCGGGTTGGCGCTGATCTACCCAGTTCATGACTTTGGGCACTGCCTGCTGCACCGGCTGGAGGATCTTCTGCTGCACCCACTCCCCCGCCCGCTGCCACCAGGGTTTGGGCTGCGAAGGCGCGGCGGGCGTGACGTATTCCCCCCGCTCGCCTTGACGGTAGTCCTGCACGGCTTTGCGTGTTTGGTATTCGGCGGCGATGGTTTCGGCGTTGCGTTCCCCGGCGCGGTATTCTTGCACGGGTTTGCGCGATTTTATCGCCGCCGTGCTGTGTGCGAGTTTGCAGTTTTGTTAGAGCGGGGAGTTATGATGATACATGAGTCCACTGCAAAAACTCACCGCGGAGACGCGGAGAGCGCAGAGTTTTTTTTTCATTATTGAGTCCACTGCAAAAAGGTTTTTTCACCACAAAGTTTGCGCTCTCTTGCGCAAACCCGGCGGTAGAGACCGCCGAGTACGCTCGGAAAAATCCTTGCAACAGAGCGATTTACCGTGCCTATCTCATGTTTGCAACAGAGCAAGTCCACTGCAAAAAGGTTTTTTCGCCACAAAGGGCACGAAGTACACGAAGGTTAACATGATGAAGAGTATTTCCTTTGTGCTCCTTTGTGACCTTCGTGGTTAATGAGTTTTTGCAGTAGAGTCATTCTTGTAATCTCCGCGTACTCTGCGGCTCGGCGGTAAACGACCTTTTTGCAGTAAAGCCATACATTCATCTCAAAAACGATCCTGCGCTCACGAAAATATCCATCAGTGACGAGCGCTCTTGCAGGTCATCCACGTACACCCCGTTATTGCCGCGCGAAGAGTGGATCATCACCCAGCCGCCCAGGCTCATGCCCACGTGCGTAATGCGCCGCTCGCTTCCGCCCTCGCCGAAGAAAAACAAGTCGCCGATTTGATAAGGCGGTTCGACAGGTTTCGCCGCGGCGTACTGCATATCGGCGTCGCGCGGGATGTCCACGCCAACCCAGCGGTGCAGGAGGCGCACAAAGCCCGAGCAGTCAATGCCGTTGCCGCTTGCGCCGCCCCACAAATACGGCACGCCGATCATCCGCTTCGCATCCGCGACCATCAGTTTGCGCTTCTCTTCGATTTCTTGGGGGATGTCTGCCAATGGACGCAGATTCGACGCCCGCACCCATCCTTCCCGATTTGCCTTAACCAACGCCCAATTTCCCCGCTTCTTCACTACACTGACGCCTGTCCCGCTGACGAGGCGCGTTACCACCCCGCTGGCTTCTTGCGGCTTCTCGCGCACCTCCACCGACGGCGCCAGGACGAGATGTGTCGGCGCAGGCGGAGTCTCTTCACTCAGGTAACGGCGGTACGCCCAGCCCAGATAACCGTCGGTCTGGCGGACGAAGACCCAGCTGCCGCTTTCATCCAGCGCCTCCAGCGGCGTGCCGAAGTACAACTCGCTGGAGAGGGGCATGCCAAACGTCGGCTTTTCGTACAGCCCTGTGAGGTTCGTCGCCACGTGGAGGCAGGGATGGCTTTCAGCGTTGAGAATGCGGATCGAAGCGGTATCCAGTTTTCGGTCGGGGAAGAGGCGGGGTAATTCGTCCAGTTGCGATGCGTCGAGGACGCGTCCGCTGAGGACGAGGGTCTCATCGGATTCGGAAACGATTTGCACGTCGAAGAGAGAGGTGCGCGGGTCAATGGTTTTGGCGTAGTTTTCGAGGGGAGTGGTCATGGAGCGATTGTAATGAGTTGTGTTAAGATAGGCAATATGCCGCACATCACCATCAACGATGCCAATATTTACTACGAGGAATATGGGAAAGCGGGCGGGACGCCCATCCTGCTGATTCACGGCTCGACGATTGACAGCCATACCGATTGGGATGCGGTCATCCCGGCGATGGCGAGGGAGTACAAGGTCTTTGCGCCCGATTGCCGCGGTCACGGACGATCGAACAATCCGCGCATGAGTTATTCGTTCCGCGAACTGGCAGATGACGCGGCGGCGTTCGTGCGGGCGATGGGCTACGAGCAGGCGCATATCATCGGTCACAGTAACGGCGGCAATGTGGCGCTGGTGACGGCGGTGGAACATCCCGAAGTGACGCGGACGTGCATCCCGCAGGCGGCGAACGCCTATGTGACGCGTTACCTGGTGGAGCGCGAGCCGAAAGTGTTCGACCCTGTCCGCGTGGAGCGCGAGGCGCCCGAATGGCGCGATGAGATGATCCGTTTGCATGAGGCGGTCAACGGCGCGGGCTACTGGCGCGACCTGCTGTGGATGACGATGAAGGAAATCCTCTCCGAGCCGAATTATTCCCCCGCCGATTTGGCGCGCGTGGAAGCGCCGATGCTGGTCATTCAGGGCGCGGAGGATAAGGTCAATGCGCCGGATGAACACGCGCAGTATATTGCGAACCATGTGCCGAATGCCGAGTTGTGGATTCCCGAAGCGACAGGGCATAATGTGCATCAGGAACGCAGGGAGGAGTGGGCGGAGAGGGTGTTGGAGTTTTTGAAGAGGAGAGGGTGAAAAAGCGGGAAGTAGAAACTAGCGACCTGACAGCTTTAAATGGGACGCTGAAAAACGCAGATAAACGCAGAAAAAAACAACTTAAATCAGCGTTTATCTGCGTCCCAAAACAAAAGTGTCGGGTGGCTAGAAAGGTGGTATTTTGAATGAAACTATCTTGGGAACCGATTAACCTTGAATTACGGACGACGTTCCGCGTGGCACATGGAGCGAGCGATGTGCGCCGCAATGTGCTGGTCTATCTCGATGACGGGGTGGGGGAGGCGGCGGCTGTGCCGTATTACGGCGAGACGCAGGAAGGTATCATCGAATATCTGAAGTCCGTGCCAGATTTGGGCGATGACCCATTCGATTTGGACGGCGTCCTTGCGAAACGTCCCGCAGGCTCGCGCGCGGCGCGCTGTGCCATTGACGCTGCCCTGCACGATTTGTGGGGCAAGCAGATCGGTCAGCCGTTGTATCGTCTGCTGGGGTTGAACCCGAAGAACCTGCCGTTGACCTCCTTCACCATCGGCATGGATGAGCCGCACGTCATGGCGGAGCAGGCAAGGGAATCGGGACATCCGATTCTGAAGATCAAGTTGGGCAGGGAGGAGGACGAGGCGAGGGTCAAAGCCATTCGAGGGGCAACCAGCGCCAGGTTAAGGGTGGATGCGAATGCAGGCTGGAGCCGCGAGCAGGCGCTTCGTCTCATCCCGCGCCTGGCAGAATACGACTTGGAACTCATCGAACAGCCGCTGGCGGTGGACGATGTGGAGGGGTATTTCTGGCTCAAGGAGCGGTTGAACGCGCTGCGCGTGAGCGTCCCGATTTTTGCTGATGAGACGGCGAAAAATTCGCACGATGTGGCGAAACTGGCGGGCGCGGTGGACGGGGTGGTGGTCAAGACGATGAAGAGCGAAGGCATTCGCGAGGCGCTGAGGATGATTCACGCCGCGCGGGCGCACGATATGCAGGTGATGGTCAGTTGCATGGTCGAATCGTCGGTGGGGGTGACGGCGGCGGCGCATTTGGCTCCGCTGTGCGATTACGCCGATTTGGATGGACCGCTGCTGATCAAAAACGACCCGTATCGCGGGCTGCGCTATGACGGAGCGAAGATGTCGTTGCCTGAAGGCGCGGGGCTGGGGTTGGAGCGGCGGCAGACATGCTGAGGAAAAGTCACTCAATCACTTTTATCCGTTTCATCTGTGGTTAGAAAACCTGAATTCGGGATAAGGCTTTTGAATCGTCCCGAAGGCTTTTGACGCAGCGGGTTCGAGAGCAGAATCAGCCTTCGGGACGCTTATCCCAAATTTATCCGTTTCATCTGTGATTAAAACAAAGAGCCAAAGGCGTTTGCCTCTGGCTCTTTTGGTTATTTGGTTGTGTGGGTCATGCGGCGGGCTGATTCTGATAAAACTGGCGCACCCGCGCAATCATTTGATTCTTCGTCATCTTGTCGGCGGTCTCCACTTTGAGGAGTCGATTCTGCATGGATTTATATCTTTTGAGCGCCTTTTCGAATTCGATCTTTGCCTCGCCCGGTCCCATTACGAAGACCGAGTCAACATCCTTCAGGGCGGCAATGACCCGCCGGTAAAACTGGGTCAATTTCACCCTGTAACGGTCATTATGGCGCAGTTCCAAATCTCCTTTTTGGTTGAGTTTGCCTCCAAGCTGCGTGCCGCCCGAAAAATGCTGCGGCGGCTCGATGTTGGAGGGGATCACATCAACCCTGCCTTCCTTGTACCAGATGAGATATGCCTGCTTATGGTCAATCCATACTCCGACGTTTCGATCCATAGTACGACCTCCTTCTCTGGGCTTGACTGTTAACGTGCCGTCTGTTTCCCCCGCAATATTTATAGCACCTTTGGCGGCAAAAATCAAACCACCCGAAAGTATGTATTAACGTCAATTCGGGATAGCGGAAAACGTTGGGCAAGTCTTTGACTTGCCGCGCAAATCGGAGATTTGCGCCACGCTGCGTCATGTGTTTCGGGTGTCGGCGCGGCTTAAAGGGCTTATCCTGAATTCAGGTTATTAGGCATTAAGGTCGCTGCGCCTGAAACCACTCTTCGCCGAGCGGCGTCCACTCGTCGCTTTGCAGGGCGCGCTCCTTCCAGTTTTCCTTGCCGCTCCATTCCTCGATTTGGATGGCATAAACGGTCGTGCGCTGCAATTCCTTGTCGGTGATGGGACGGTATTCTTTGCCTGCCTGCATGTTCGGAAAATATTTTTGGATGAAGCCGTAGAGCGCGCGCCGCGCCTCCGCCGGCTCTGTCAGCAGACGCACCGTGCCGAAGGCGATGACGCTTCGATACTGGACCGAAAACTCGAGCGCCACATTCGAAGGGAGCAGTTTCCCCATCTCGCTCGCCTCAAAACAGACCTTGGGATTGCTCTCCAAATTCGACCTGATTCTCCCCGCGACATTTGAGTGGAAGATAATCTGGCGATTCTCCTCATCGAACCAGAAGAGGCTGGGGGTGATGAACGGCTGATCGTCGCGCGAGGAAGCGATGTGTCCCACTTTGGCAGTGCGGAGAAAAGCGCGGATCCAGTCATCGTCTCGTTTGTATTCGGGCAGACGTTGGTAGGCGGTGGGATGGGCGTTGGTGTAATCACGGGGCATGGTCAGGTCAACATCCTTTTGTAAAGCCACATTTGAATATAGACGGCAAGCGTTCCAAGCAGGAGTGAGATCAGCCAGGTGATGGCGCTGACCGGCAGAAACGCCTGCTGCAAAAAGAACATCGCCGCGCCAAACGTCAACCCGCCGATGATGGAGACCTCCAGCGCCTGGTAGTAGGAAACGCTGTTTCGTTTGTATTTGCGGGGAATGGTGCTGGTCTTCCAGCGGAAGGCTTCAGCGAGTTCGGGGTTTTGCTTCATGGCGAAGTCTTTGATTTGGTTCATCGCCCGCATGGATTCATGCCAGGCGGAGCGCAGCTGCGCCAATTGCAAAACCGTAGATGCGCCCAGCAGGGTCAGCAGAATGAACAGCCCGCTGAACATCAGACGCACGGTTGGGGTGAGTTTTTCGGGGTCGAAGAATTGGGTGCCAAACAGGGCGGCGACCAGCGATCCCACTGCCAGCAAATAGAAAGATGAAACGCGTGCGCGGTCTTCGTTTGCCTGGGTGGCGGTGAGGGCGATGTAGTTGAATTCGGCGGCAAGCAGTTCGTCCAGTTCGACGCGCTGGTTACGTTCTTCCTGCTTTTCCATACACGGCGCTCCTTTGCTTGTTTACACGTCGAATGCCCACTCGCCCTGCCGCATGACCGGCTCGCGTTTGCCATCGGCAGTGATGCCGTCAATGTCCATGTGCGGGGAGCCAATCATGAAGTCCACGTGGCTGAGGCTGACGTTGCCGCCGGCGGCGGTGAATTCTTCATCGGTCAGTTCTTCGCCGCCGGTCAGGGTGAAGCGGTAGGCGCGTCCGATGGCGAGGTGGCAGGAGGCGTTTTCGTCGAAGAGTGTGTTGTAGAAGAGATGTCCGCGCTGGGCAATGGGTGAGCTGGCAGGGACGAGCGCCACCTCGCCAAGCCGCTTCGAGCCTTCGTCGGTTTCGATGAGTTTTTGCAGCAAGGCTTCGTTCTTTTTGGCGCTGACTTTGACAATCTGCCCGTCTTTGAACGTCACGCTGAAGTCCTCAATCAGGTTTCCGCCGTAACTGAGCGGGAAGGTGGCAGAGACGGTTCCATCGGCGCGGTGACGGTCGGGCAGGGTAAAGATTTCCTCGGTGGGCATGTTGGCGGTGAAGTCAATGCCGTTTTCGGCAGGCATGCGGGCGGCGATCCAGCGGTGTCCCTGCGGCAAGCCGAGGGTGAAGTCGGTGCCGGGGGCTTTGTAGTGAAGCGCCGTGTATTTTTTCGCCTGCATGTATTGGGCGCGTTTAATCAGGCTCTGGATGTGCGCCTGCCAGGCGGCAATTGGGTCGGGCTGGGTGGCGCGGGTGGTCTCGAAGATTGCCCGCCAGAGCCGTTCTTCCGCCTCCTGCGCCGGCAGATCGGGGAAAATCTTCGCCGCCCAGGCGGGGGAAGCGGACGCCACCACACACCAGTTGACGGCGTTGCGGCTGATTGCGGCGCTGACGGGAGCGTAGTTTTGCAGGTGACTCTTTTGCATGGCGGCGACGCGTTCGGAATCCAGCCCGGCATAGGCGTCCGGGTCATTGGCATAGACCGAAAGCAGGGCGTCGCCGTTTTGAATCATCTCCATCACGCCGCTCACTTGGAATTTGGGATATTCATCGAAAGAATCCGCAGGGGCGTGCTGCAGGCGAATGCGGTGCATTTCCTCGTCGCCCCAAATTGCCTCCACGTATTTTGCGCCGGCGGCATAGGCGGCGCGGGTCACAGCGTGGACGAGGGCGCGCCCGGCGTGCGGCACGCCGCGCGCGGTGGCGTTGGTGATGATGAGGCGCTGTCCCTTTTGCAGGTTCAGCCCGATTTTGACGATGGCTTCGGCGTATTTCTGGAGAAGTTCCTGATGCGCGTTGTTTGGCATGGCGGCGTTCCTTGATAAGAAATGTCGGGAAATCCCTGTTCTCTTGTAACTGCCTATCTGATTTCATTGCCCAAGACCCTAAAGGTCTTCTTTGTAGTGGAAATTGTGTTTCAAGCCAGATTTCCCTGAGAATTTGCCCGTTCGATTGGCGGGCAAGACCTTTAGGGTCTGCATGGATGACCGGCGTAGGCAGTTACGTTCTCTTCCCATACTGCGCAGAATACGCTTGCTTGCGCATCGCGTTCAAGTATAGCATGAACCTGCGGACGGCAATTGGTGTTATAGTCGGCGAAAGGGAATCTCACACTCAGGAGCCGCCATGCTGACCATTGAGAAGGTAGATACCGACAACAAAAAACAGGTAAAACGGTTCGTGGAACTGCCGCACAGGCTGTACAGGAATTGCCCGCAGTGGGTGCCGATGATTAATCTGGATGCTTACACTTACCTCAACCGCAAAAAGCATCCTTTCCACGAACATTCGGATGTGGATTTCTTTCTGGCAGTGCGCGACGGGCGCGACGTGGGGCGCATCGCCGCCATCGAAAACAAACCCTTCAACCAATATCACCAGACCAAAAAGGCAAACTTCTACTTCTTCGATTGCGAGGATGATTTGGAAGTTGCCGCGGCTTTGTTCGAGACCGTCTCCGAATGGGCGCGGGCGCGCGGCTTGACCGAACTGGTCGGTCCCAAGGGCATGGGTCCGCTCGATGGATACGGCATCCTCATCTTTGGGCATGAACACCGCAACACCATGACGATGCTCAACTACAACTACCCCTATTATCAGCGGCTGGTCGAAGCGCTCGGTTTTGAAAAAGAAGTGGACTTCGTCTCATGTTATTTGCCCGCCGACAAGTTTCAAGTCCCCGAACGCGTGGAACGCATTGCCCAGCGCGTCATGCAGCGCGGCGGCTTACAGGTGAAGCGCTTCAAGAACAAGCGGGAACTCATCGCCTGGGCGCCGCGCATCGGTCAGGCGTACAACAAAGCGTTCGTCCGCAACTGGGAATATTATCCCCTTTCCCAGCGGGAGATTGATTTCGTCGTGGACAACATCATGACCATCGCCGATCACCGCCTCATCAAAATCATCACCCATGGCGAGGACGTGGTCGGCTTTCTCTTTGCCTTTCACGACGTATCGGCGGCGCTTCAACGTTCCCGCGGACGGCTGTTCCCGTTTGGAATCATTGACATCCTCCTCGAACTTCGCCGCACGAACAAAGTCTCGGTCAATGGCATGGGCATCCTGCCGGAGTTTCAGGGTCACGGCGGCAACGCCATTCTCTATTCCGAAATGGGGCATACACTGCTGGGCTTCAAGCAATTCACCCAGGTCGAGATGACTCAGGTTGCCGAAACCACCGAACAAATGCGCGCCGACTTGAAAAACCTGAACGGCGTGGAATACAAAAACCACCGCGTGTACCGCAAGAAAATCTAAAATCGCATTCTTTATCGTACACAGAAACCCTAAAGGTCTGCTTTCCCTTGAAAATTTCCAAAAAGACCTTTAGGGTTTTTCACGAGAGAAATGTACGGTAAAGAGAAATCGCAAATCGTAAATCTAAAATCGTACTAGCCACCCGACACTTTTGTTTTGGGACGCAGATGAACGCTGATTTACGCTGATTTAAGTTGTTTTTTTTCTGCGTTTATCTGCGTTTTTCAGCGTCCCATTTGAAACTGTCAGGTCGCTAGAAATCGTAAATCTAAAATCGCAAATCTAAAATCGCAAACCTCCCCCCTCTACGGAATTCTAAAATTTACCTCCGTCCCTGCCATGCTCTCATCCTTGCTGAGGGGCAGCGCAACGTGAAAGTGACTGCCGGGGAAATTGACCTCATCATAGCCGGGGCTTTCCACCCAAATGCGTCCGCCGTGGACCTCCACAATGCCCTTCGAGAGCGCCAGCCCCAATCCCGCGCCGCTTCCCTTGAAGCGCGTCTTGCTTGTGGAATGCTTGGAAAGATCGCCGGGTTGATAGAACTTGCTGAAAATGATTTCGCGCGCCTGCGGGTCCACGCCCACGCCGGTGTCGCTGACGATGATTTCGATGCCGCCGTTGGTCATATCTCCGCTTGGGGCGGTGACTTTCCTGCCGGTGATCTTGATTTGACCGTTATCCGGGGTGAATTTGATTGCGTTGTTTAATAAATGTTGAAATAGTTTTTCCAGCAGATTTGGATCCGCCTTGATTTTCGGCAGCGGCGGAATTTCGATGCTGAGCGTCTGCCGTCGTTCACGAATGGTCTTTTCGAGTTTGAGCGCCACGTCTTTGACGATGACAGCGGTATCCACAGGGATTAAATGCAGTTGCAGGGAGCGCGTGTCAATTTGAGCGATGTCGAACATGGAATCCACGATTTCGTGCAGGCGGCGGGTGCTTTTGGCAATGCCGAGCAGCATTTCGTGCGCCATCTCCGGCAGGGAGCGGTCTTCGATCAGCATTTCGGTGTAGCCGATCATGGTGGTGAGCGGCGTGCGCAGTTCATGCGAGGCGATGCTGATGAAGTCCGATTTGGTCTGGTCGAGGCGTTCGAGGTCGCGCTTGGCTTTGTCGAGGTCGCGGTATGCCTGCCGCAGTTCGTTGTTGAGTTGAATCAGGTTTTCAACGAGACGCGCATTTTCGAGAGCAACGGCGGTCTGATTGGCGAGCGTCGAAAGGGTGACCAGGTCCTCCTCGGTATAGCGATTGCCGCTGATTTTTGCGCCCAAAGCCAGCAGACCAATCCACTCGCGCTTGGAGAAAATGGGCAGGTACACCTCGGCTTCCAGATGCTGGAACCAGCCGCGGGCGGTGTCCGAAACGTCGCGGTAAGCGGGGAGCAGGTCCAGGTCATATTGCAGAAGCGGGGTTTGGTTTTGCAGGAAATGTCTGACCAGCGGGTTGTCTTCTGAGAGGGAGAGGATTTGAATCTGCCGCTCGCCGGGGTTTCGCACCGCGCGGATGTTGTAAACCCTCCCTCGTTCGCTGTCATGTTCGGTATCCACCAAAAAGAGGAAGCCGCGCGTCAGCCCCAGCGCATCGATGATGAGACCCACCGCCACGTTGGCGAGTTTCTGCATGTCGAGGATGTTGCTGATTTGCTGGCTGTAGGCGTGCAGGGTCTTGGTGGGGTGAAGTTCTCCAACGTGGAACCATTTATCCACCATACGGCGGACGAGGGCAAGCAGCGGCGTGAAAATAAACGAAAGCAGGAGCGCAATCCCCGCGCCGACCAGCATCGGGTTGAAGTTGGGGAGCGCCCGGAACACCGTTTGCGAAGCGGAAAACCCCACCATATAAAAAGCGACAATGAGCACGGTGGTGATGATGTAGGTCAGCACACGGCGCGCAATGACGCGCAAATCGGGCGGGTTGTGCGTGGCAATGATATATGCCGCCATTCCCGCCGCCATCACCCGCAGGGGATTCCCCGGAATTTGCCGCCCGGCAATCAACAGAATGTCGTTGACGAAAATCAAAAGGAAGACCGCCACCCAATAGTTCAGACGGTTGCGCAGGAGCGGCTGGCGCGAACGCGCATGGGACGCCCGCACAATCACCAGTCCGCCGACCGTGAACACAAACCATCCCAGCGCCGAAAGCGCCGGCGCAAGCCGCTCGCGGGGAAGCGTGATGGCGCCATTCGTCCAAACCACCTCGCCCACTTGCAGGATATTTGAAAGAATGGCTGCAATTGCCGCTCCCCACAAAAGCCCGATGGTCAGCCATGTTCCTATCCTGCGCCGCGTAAATTCAAGCGTCAAAATCAACAGAATGACCGCCAGCAGGAGCGCCCCGTAAATCTGCAAATCGCTGATCAGCAAAGGTTCTGCCTGCAGCCTTCCCCCGCGCCACAACGCCTCCACCGCAGTCAGCCCCATCGCAATGACGGCATACGCACCCAGCAAAGCGGCGGCTGCTTCCTGCCCTTCGTGTCTGCGTATGACTGAAATGAGCGCCGGCAGGTAAAATGCCGCCACTATCAGAAGCAGAATCATAAAGAGAATCGGCTGGGACATCGGCGAAAGTATAACCGAAATCACTTGAGAATGGATTATCATTGCCTCATGCGCATCACAAAATCCTCCCGCGATTTCTATCAATTCTCATTGGACTTCTTCCGCCCGGACGGACGCGCCGCCTTTGAGACCTTTGCCGACGCCCGAGCCTTTGCCGCCCAAATGACAGCGCGTCGGACTCAGCCTGTGCCTGCCTCTGAACTATACGCCTTATTCCTCATTGACGAGGCGATGCGTCTCCTCGTGCGGCGTTTTGCCCCCGATGACACCTTGCGTGCGGCAGCGACCTTCGTTCACGCAGCGCTTGGTGCACAGCAAGTGGATGCCACCCTCAAAACATTCCTGGCAGCATACCCGCCGCAGACGGTCTATCGCGGCGTGGAAACCGTCGAAGCATATCTCGCAAGACACACCAACGGACACCCCCGCGTCATCGAGGAACTGCTCTACGTCTTCACCCACAACATCAATCCTGCCATTGCCCCCCTGCTCGAACTTGTGGACGACGAACCCCTCGAACCGACCGCTTACAAAGCCCTGATTGCCGAACTGAAAACCTTCTTCGAGCGGAGAACAAAAGAAGCGCCCATTGCCGTCAGCGGCGGCGCTTCCCTATTTGAGATCCTGCAAGCCCCGGCGCAAGCCTCGCCTCATTCCCTCGAAGGGCAGCTGCAATACATCCTCACTCACTGGGGCGGTCTGCTCGGCGAGACATTTGCCGCGCGTCTCCTGCGCGGCATGGACTACCTGCGCGAGGAAACCCTCCGTCAGCATCTGGCGCATGGCGATTTCAAACCAGAAATCCCTCCGCCCGCTTACAGCGGCGGCGAATACGCCGAATACGAACGCTACAGCCCCGACCGCGACTGGATGCCGCGCCTCGTCCTGCTTGCCAAAAATACCTACGTCTGGCTCGAACAACTCTCCCGCAAATACGGACGCTGGATTCAAACCCTCGACCAAATCCCCGACGAAGAACTCGACCTGCTGCAGCAGCGCGGCTTCACGGGGCTGTGGCTCATCGGTTTGTGGGAGCGTTCGCGCGCCAGCCAAAAGATCAAACAGCGCATGGGACAGGAGGATGCAGTCGCTTCGGCATACTCGCTTTACTCCTACGACATCGCCGCTGACCTGGGCGGATGGTCTGCGCTGGAAAATCTGCGTTCCCGCGCCTGGCAGCGGGGCATTCGCCTCTCGGCAGATATGGTCCCCAACCACATGGGCATTGACTCGAAGTGGGTCATCGAACACCCCGACTGGTTCTTATCCCTCCCTTATCCGCCTTATCCCTCCTACACCTTCAACTCCGAAAACCTCTCCGACGACCCGCGCGTTGGGATTTTCCTCGAAGACCACTACTACACCAAAACCGACGCCGCCGTCGTCTTCAAGCGAATAGACTATCAGACTCCCGACCATCAGACTGACGACTATCAGACTCTCTACATCTACCACGGCAACGACGGCACCTCCTTCCCCTGGAACGACACTGCTCAACTCAACTACCTGAAAGCCGAAGTGCGCGAGGCGGTCATTCAAACCATTTTGCACGTGGCGCGCAACTTTCCCATCATCCGCTTCGACGCGGCAATGACGTTGGCGAAGAAGCACATTCAGCGGCTGTGGTTTCCCGAACCTGGCGCGGGCGGCGCAATCCCGTCCCGGGCGGAGCACGGCATGACCAGGTCCGAGTTTGATGCGTTGATGCCGAACGAATTCTGGCGCGAGGTGGTGGATCGCGTCGCGGCGGAAGTCCCCGACACCTTGCTCCTCGCCGAGGCATTCTGGCTGCTCGAAGGCTACTTCGTCCGCACGTTGGGCATGCACCGCGTCTACAACTCCGCCTTCATGCACATGCTGCGCGATGAAGATAACGCCAACTACCGCCTGACAATCAAGAACACGCTGGAGTTCGATCCGCAAATCCTCAAACGCTACGTCAATTTCATGAACAACCCCGATGAAAAGACCGCCATCGAACAATTCGGCGACGGCGACAAGTATTTCGGCGTGTGCACTTTGCTGGCTACTTTGCCCGGTCTGCCCATGTTCGGTCACGGACAAATCGAAGGCTTCCGCGAAAAATACGGGATGGAATTCCGCAAACCGAAATGGGATGAGACTCCCAGCGAGGCGCTGATTGCCGCTCACGAGTGGAAAATCTTCCCGCTTCTTCACCGCCGCTACCTGTTCGCCGACGTGGAGCATTTCTTCCTCTATGACTTCTACACCCCGAACGGCTCTGTGGACGAAAACGTCTTCGCCTACTCCAACATCCACAACGACGAACGCGGACTCGTTCTTTATCATAATAAGTTCGCCGAAACCCGCGGCTGGATCAAAACCTCCGCCGCCTATCTTGACAAAGCCACCGGCGACCTGCGGCAGAAATCTTTGGCTGAAGCATTAGGCTTGCCGTTTGAGGGCTATGTCATCTTCAAAGATTACGTCACACACCTGGAGCATATCCGTTCATGCGAGGAACTCTGGGATAAGGGACTGTACGTGGAACTCAACGCATATCAGCACCACGTCTTCATGGACTGGCGCTTTGTGGACGATGAGCGGTGGCGCGAGGTTTATGTCGCGCTGAACGGCGCGGGCGTGGAGTCCATGCAGGGGAAATGGGAGGAAATGTTCGGAAAGAAAGAAACGAGAGATAAAGTGGAGGAAGTGAAGGTCAAGAAGCCGCGCAAGAAACCAGCGGCAAAAAAGGCAGAAAGCGGCTCCCGCTCAACGAAAGCGGCAAAGAAAACGACCGCCAAAAAGTCTGTTTCCAAAACGACCGTAAAGGCAGTGAAAAAAGCCCCCGTCAAGAAGAAACCGGCGGCAAAGAAGACCACCGTGAAAAAATCACCGGCTCAAGCGGTTAAACCCAAGGCAAGGACGAGGAAGTCTCCCTCTTGAGTGTTTGCCATAGAATTTCACCGCTGAGCATGCGGAGAACGCAGAGTTTTCGAGATTTTCTCGGCGATATCTGTGCTTTTTGCGTTAAAATCGGCTCGTCGTTTCTGTATCAGCGCTTTATAGAGACTACCGGAGTTTGAAATGAAAATCTTTAACGTGTTTATTCGTTGGATATTCCTGCTGACCATCCTGTCTTTGTCATTAATCGCTTGCACCCTGCTAGATTCTATACGCAACCTTGAACTATTCGTCTCGCCAACAGGCAGCGACGAAAACGACTGCCAAACCGTGGAGCGCGCCTGTCGGCATATCCGCACAGCAGTGGAACGCGCGGCGCCAAACAGTATCATCCGCATTGCTCCTGGTCGCTACCAAGAGAATATATGGGTTGATCGCTCTCTTCAATTGCTGGGTGAAGAGGGCGTCATTCTTGAAGGAGGAGAAGGCGCAAGGCGTGATCCGCGACTTCTTGAACATGACTTTGTTTTGTTTATTAGTGCTAGAAGGGAAGAACGGACCATACAGGTGAGAATCGAAAATCTCACCATCCAAAACAGCCGCAGAATAGACGGACCCCACGGGAGTGGAATCCATAAGGGAAACGCTGAGCTTGTCCTGAAAAACGTCACTGTTCAAAACAATGAAGGTCCAGGTTTGCTCGTGGTCGGCGAGGGAAATCTCATTGTGGATAATTCCCGCTTTCTCAACAACGGCGGAGCAGGAATCGAGATTACACACCGCGCGAATATCTTGGTGAAGAACAGCCTTGTGGAAGGTAACCGACAAAACGGGATCGTCAACGAAGGCGTGCTGGTTATGCACGATTCCACTATTCGTGCAAACAGCGGTCAGGAAGGGGGGATTGAGAATCGCAGCGACGCTTCCATCTATGGCTCTACCATATATGATAACAACGTAGATGATGCATCTCGTAGGAGTTATTCGGGAGGCATTACAAACTATGGGCAAATCCTGTTAGTCAATACAACCATCAGCAGCAATCGAGGAGCGGGGTTTTCCAACATTGGACCGGAAGCCAACGCTAATCTCATTCATGTAACGATTGCCCAAAACCTCACTCATGGTATAAGCATAAGTGGGGAGAATTCGTTCCGCATGCAGAACAGTCTCGTTGTTTTCAACAACAATCAAGATTGTTATTCCCTGTTTCTAACCGCTTCCATTACCACTTCGCCGCTTGCAGGGGTGAACATTGACTCAGATAATAGTTGCCTGGATTATGATACCAACCAGCGAGCCTCCTGGGATTTTAATCCCGGTGTAGGTTCGTTAGGAAACTATGGCGGATCAACGCTGACGCATCCTCTCCTGCTTGGAAGCCCTGCCATAGATGCGGCGGATTGCCCGTCAGAGATTACCACCGATCAGCGTGGGGTTGCCCGTCCGCAAGGCGAGCGCTGTGATGTGGGCGCCTTTGAATGGAATATTGAACTTGTGGACGAAATTGCCATCACTCCTCCTCTCATCGCGCCTACGGCAACTCCTTTCGCCATTGTGGCGGTTGAAGGAACGGTAACCCCTTCACCTACTCTGCCGGCCGTGCCCACCTTCATCCCTACCGAAACGTCAACGCCCGGCTTGCCTCTGATTGTCTTCACGCAAAATGCTAATTGCCGGAAAGGTCCTTCCACTGTCTTCAAGGTAGTTACTACCTTCGAGCAAGGTAAACAAGTTCAGGCATTAGGTCGCAATGCCGAGAACACGTGGCTGCTGGTGGCAATTCCAAGCGGCGGAGAATGTTGGGTGGCTGTATCGCTCATCGAGCCGATAGATCTGGTCCTATTGCCTCTCGTGCCCACACCAATTCCTCCACCGCCGCCGCCGTCTCAATTGAGTTTAGATAGTTCGCAGTGCAGCCCCAATGGATATGTATTGGTTCTACGATGGCAGGATGTGAACGGCGAAAGCGGCTACCGCCTCTACCGCGATGGCGCGCTTCTTGCCACCCTCGCAGCGAATACGACCTCCTATAAGGACAATCCTCCCCTTGGCGGACCCTATACATATACCCTCGAAGCATTCAGTGAAGCAGGATCATCTCTTCCCGTACAACTCCAGGTTCCTAAGTGCAAGCCCTAATGTGCACGGCTATCTCACAAATGATCCTGCGCTCACGAAAATATCCATCCACGATGGATGCTCCTGTAGATTATCCACGTACAGTCTGCGCTTCAGCGTGGATGGATTCCTGTTCCGCTTCGTTCCGAATGCGCTGAACGAGAGACGAAAGAATGGGGCGTAGTTTCCCTCAGTTGCCCCAGCGGGGCTGGTAGTCGCAGTAATGGTTGTCGGTCAGTTGCCGCACGTCTGAGCCGTCTGTCCGCATGATGAAGATTTCGCAAGAGTTGGGGTCCTTGCCGGCGACATTCGTGTAGGCAGTAAAGGCAATCCATTTGCCGTCAGGGGAGAAACTGACGCCTTGGGCGTTGTCTCCGTTGGTGATTTGCGTCAGACCGCTCCCATCCAGATTCATCGTGAAGATCTCGTGGGCAAACGGTCCGCCCTGATCGAACGCAAGCAGGTTGAGGGGCGACCAGTCGCTCCGCCCGCGTGTGTCAATGGTGTCGTTGACCAGCCTTGGCGTGCCGCCGTTAAAATCCATGATGTAGAGTTGGTTTTTCTCACCCTTCCCCAACGCAAAGAGAATCTGGGAGCCGTCCGGCGACCACACGCCGTCATGCACATCTTTTCCGGGGACGCTGTAAAACTCACGGGGGCTGCTCCCGTCGCGGTTCATGAGCCAGAGTTGCAGCGTGCTGGCGCGGTAATGGAAGATGATGTAACGATTATCCGGCGAGACCTCGGGCGCACCCACGCCCTTTTCAAAATCGGTCAACTGTTTTGTTTTGCCGCTATTCACATCCAGCTCGTGAATTTCGGTGTAATCGCCATAGTTGACCACATAGACCGCCAACTTGCCATCCGGCGTCAGCGAAGGATTGAAACTGGCAAGCGTGGAGTTCGTCAACTGCCGCCAACCGCTTCCGTCGGCGTTGATGATGCAGACCTCGCTCCCCTGAATCTCGCAGGTGAAGATGATTCTGCCCGTCGGCTCGCCTGCCGTGATGACGGCTGGGGCTGTGGCTGTATCCGTGATAAGCGGCTCCACCAGCGGCGCTTCGGTTGTGACGGGAGGCGGGGTTGCTGTTTTCCCGCCGTTTTTGTTCCACACTGCCAACGCCCCCATGACAATCAACATCCCCGTCAAGCCAATCAAGGCAGGCACGCCAAACCTTTTCAAATCAGCGGGCGGTTTGGTTTTTGTCTGTGTGAGGACAGGCTGACTCTGCCCTGCAATCTCCTGTTTGATGCCAATATAGTTTTTGAGGGCGTCTGCCAATTCGTCCAGCCCCGCTTCGAAGCGTGTGCGCAAGTCCACGCGCTGGTGGCTGGCAAGCCGCAGAGGGGTGGAAGTGTGATCGTCTCCCTCGATCAACACGGGGAAGATGCGCTTGCGATGCTGTTCCCCAAAACTGATTTCACGCCGCACCCATTCCGAATTGTTTGACTCCGGCGAGAGCAGTACGATAATGCCCATCGCTTCGCGGATTGCCCGTTCGATTTCGCGTTCCCAAGTGGGAGTGCCAGGCGTCAGGTTTTCAATATCCACCCAAATTTCCACGCCGCGCTCACGCAGTTCCTTGATAATCCGCCTTTGTTTGGCAGTGTCTTCACGGCTGTAACTCATAAAAAAATAAGGGGTGTTCATGCGCAGACCTCTCTCCTCAATCACTCATAAAAACGCATAAGCGGGCTTCCGTGTTCAGACGTTGGCGGGCGTGTGTTGATTATAGGTGAAAAGCGGTAATCGGTAAACAAATTCTAGCCACCCGACACTTTTGTTGTAGGACGCAGATGAACGCCGACTTACGCTGATTTAAGTTCTTGACTTACGCAAAACCTGAAATCAATCCACCAAGCTTGACTGGACTGCGCTAATTCGTTCAAAATTCGCGAAGATTGGCGTAGATTAGCGGACAAGAAAGCCATTTTGCATAAGTCCAGAAGTTGTTTTATCTGCGTTTATCTGCGTTTTTCAGCGTCCCGTTTGAAACTGTCAGGTCGCTAGAACAAATTCTTTACCGTACACAGAAACCCTAAAGGTCTGCTTTCCCTTCGTGAATTTGAGAATTTCCAAAAAGACCTTTAGGGTTTTTTCACGAGAGAAATGTACGGTAGAGAGTAAACAAAAAAAACGACACGGCTGGCGCGTGTCGTTACTTTGTCAGAGAGGTTTTATTCGGAAATGTTGAGCTCGTTAGGGTGGGGTGGATAATTGGGCGTTTGGCGGCGGAATTCATAGTTTTCCAGGATGGCGCGGATGATTTCTTTCTGCCGTGCAGTGACCGCCTTGAATTCCATGCCCACGTTGAAATACTCCGGGCTGAGGTCGCGTTTGCACCATACCACCCGTACTGGCACCGTGATGGTTTCATCGGAGAAATTATCCAGTTCGGGCAGTTGAATTTGGACGATCAAATCCGTGTTGGGCTTTACTTCGTCGTCGCTGATGACCATGGCGCCCAGTTCGGTCAGGTCGCCCAAGTAGCCAAGCAGGTACCCTCCCTCCACATTGAATACCTGGGAATACGACATCAAGTCTTTGCGCGGCTGTTTGCGTCGTTCCTGCATTTCTGCCTCCAAAACAAGTGTACATGAATATCGGCTGAAATTCAATTGCGCAATGTTCTTAAAATCATTGCGGCGGCAGGGCGCTGCGGTACAATCACTCCATGCGATGGATTTATCTTTCCCCTCATCTCGATGACGCCGTCCTTTCGGCAGGCGGGCTGATTCACGACCAGGCAAAGGCGGGCATTCCCGTCGAAATTTGGACGTTCATGTGCGGCGTGCCAGCCGATACCGAGTTTTCCATGTTTGCCCAAGTGCTTCATTACCAGTGGGGCTTTGCCTCCGCCGAGGAGACGGTGCTTGCCCGCCGCGCGGAGGACCGCCGCGCCGCGCAGATTCTCGGCGCACAGGCACAGCACTTCGATTTTCTGGATTGCATCTACCGCCGCGGCAGAGACGGCGCATGGCTCTATACGGACATCTACGCCCCGCCTCATGAGGACGACGCGGACCTGCCTGCCCAAATTGCAGCCGCCATCGCCCCCCGCCTCCAACCGGACGATGTGCTGGTCTGCCAACTGGCGGTCGGTTCTCACGTGGACCATGTCATCGTGCGCCGCGCGGCGGAATTGCTCGGACGCCCCCTTCTCTACGACGCCGACATTCCCTACCTGCAAAACTACCCTGCCGATCTGGCTCCGAAAACGGCCGGGATGCAGGAAAAGGTTTATGCGGTCTCAGAAGCAGGCTTGAGGTCGTGGGGGGAGGCGGTTTTGGCGTATCAATCCCAAATTTCGACGCTCGGAGGCGGGTTTAATATCCCACAATCCATCCATGAATCCCTCCGTTCCTACTGGCAGGAGCGGCAGGGCATTCGTCTCTGGGAGCGGGCTGAGGGGCTGTAAATCCTTGAACTGTCCTGCAAACCGTGATATATTATGCCCGCTTCTGGCACGATCAATCCCTTTGTCCCGCTTGTCGGGACAAAATTCTTATAGCAGGAATGAGATATGCCTAACAACTTTTTGACCAGGGAAGGGTACCAAAAACTTCAGGAGGAGTTGGAATACCTGCGCAAAGTGAAGCGTCAGGAGGTTGCCAACCGCCTGCACGAGGCGATGGAGGGGGGGGAATTGATCGAAAACGCCGAATACGAAGCCGCCAAGAACGAGCAGGCGTTCGTGGAAGGTCGCATCCAGGAACTGGAAGCCCTGCTGGCGAGCGCGAAAATCATCGAGGATGACGGCAGGAAGAAGAGCGACGTCATTCAGATTGGCTCGAAAGTGACCATCAAAGAGGGCAACTTTGAAGCCGAGACCTTTACCATCGTGGGGGCGGCAGAAGCCAACCCGCGCGAGGGGAAAATCTCCAACGAGTCGCCCATTGGAAAGGCGATTTTGGGGCACAAGGCGGGCGATACCGTCAAAGTGGAAACGCCCGGCGGCACATATAATGTTAAAATCCTGAAGGTCGGTTAACGCGGCGCATCACAGGAGCGACCTTTCTCCCCGCGTGCCTGTGATGGACGCGGGGTTATTTTTTATACCCCCTCCTGCCTTTGGCACCCTCCCCCAATTTTCACGGAAATTGGGGAAGGCTAGGGGTGGGGTTGGAGGATTGGATGGCAGAATACACATCACTCGAAAAAATTCGTTTGCAAAAACTGGAAGAACTGCGCGCCGCAGGCATCGAAGCCTACCCCACGCGCGCCCGCCGCTCGCACCTGAGCGTGGAGGCGATTGCCGAGTTTGAGGCAAAAGAGAAAGAAGGCGGCGAAGTGCGCGTCATTCTTGCCGGGCGCATCCGCGCCATGCGGGCAATGGGCAAGATTTCCTTTGCGCACATCGAAGACGGCGCCGGCAAGGTGCAGTTGTTTTTCCGCACCAATGAACTTGGCAAGGAGCGTCTCGACCTCTTCAACCGCCTGTTCGACATCGGCGACTTCATCGAAGCGGAGGGCGTCATGTTCCGCACCAAATCGGGGGAAGTGACGCTTCACGTCCACGACTTCAAACTGCTCGCCAAATCCATCAGCCCTCTCCCCGCCGCCAAAGACGAGACCCTCCCCGACGGCACGGTCGTCCGTCACGCCGCGCTGGAAGACCCCGAACTGCGCGCCCGTCAGCGCTACGCCGACCTGGCGGTCAATCCCGAGGTCCGCGAGACGTTCCGCAAGCGCGCCGCGATCGTCCGCGCCCTGCGCGAGTTTTTAGACAGCCGCGGCTTCCTCGAAGTGGAAACACCCATCCTCCAGCCGCTCTATGGCGGCGCGGCGGCGCGTCCCTTCGTGACTCATCACAACGAACTCGACCAGGACATGTACCTGCGTATCTCCTTCGAGTTGTATCTCAAACGTTTGCTCGTCGGCAATCTCGAAAGGGTCTATGAAATCGGGCGCGATTTCCGCAACGAGGGCGTCTCCTTCAAACACAACCCGGAGTTTACCCAACTCGAATTTTATTGGGCATACGCCGACTATCTTCAGGTCATGGAACTGACCGAGCAGATGGTCTCCTATGTGGCGCAGAGCGTATTAGGCACGTACAAAATCCGCTTCAAGGAACACGAGATTGACCTGACCCCCCCTTGGCGGCGTCTGGAAATGCGGCAAGGCATTCTCGAAACCTCAGGCATTGACTTTGCCCAGCATCCCACCGCCGAGTCGCTCTTCCAAGCCATCCGCGAAAAACATCCCCGCCTCACTCCCGACCCCAAAGCCACGCGCGGCAAATTGATTGACTTCCTGCTCTCCGAGTTCCTCGAACCGACCCTCATCCAGCCGACCTTCCTCTACAACTACCCGCGCGACATCTCCCCGCTGGCGAAATCCATCCCCGGCGACCCGCTCACTGTGGAACGCTTCGAAGGTTACGTGGCAGGCTTCGAATTGTGCAACGCCTTCACCGAACTCAACGACCCGCTCGACCAGGAACAGCGCTTCCTCGAAATGGGACGCGACTACGCCGCCGACGACGAAGAAAAACACCCCATGGACGAAGACTACCTGCGCGCCATGCGTTACGGTATGCCCCCCAACGGCGGCTTCGGCATGGGCGTGGATCGTCTCACCATGCTTCTGCTCGATAAGCACTCCATCCGCGAAGTGCTTCTATTCCCTGCCCTGCGAAAGGAAGAATAATGTCCTTGAAAAAGTCCATGCTTGTTCTCGGCGACGTGCTCGCCATTGCTGTTGTGACCGTCATCGGCTTTGCCACACACGGCGAAGCCGATGTTTCCTTCCTGCCGCGCATGCTCGCCGCCTTCGTTCCTTTAACGGTCGCTTGGTTTCTGTTGGCTCCCTGGTTCGGGTTGTTTCAAGCGCAGGTTGTTTCCAACCCCAAACAACTTTGGCGTCCCGTCCTTGCCGCGCTCTTTTCTGCGCCCCTTGCCGCCATCCTGCGCGGACTGTGGCTCAACGCCCCCATCATTCCCATCTTTGCGGTGGTACTCGCTTCCACTGCCGCTTTCGGAATGCTTCTCTGGCGGGGAGCGTATGCCCTGTTTGTAAGAGACCGCCGCTAGGTCAACTTGTGCGGGTTGTCCCACGCGCCGAACTTCAACATTCCGAATTTTTTCCTTTGAAATTTCTCTAGCCACCCGACACTTTTGTTTTGGGACGCAGATGAACGCTGACTTACGCAAAACCTGAATTTAATCCACCAAGCTTGACTGGTCTGCGCTAATTCGTTCAAAATTCGCGAAGATTGGCGTAGATTAGCGGACAAGAAAGCCATTTTGCGTAAGTCCAGAAGTTGTTTTTATCTGCGTTTTTCAGCGTCCCATTTGAAACTGTCAGGTCGCTAGAAATTTCTTTGTGTACTTCGTGTTCTTCGTGGAAGATTGTCTATTTGCAGTGGACTTCTGTGGTTTAATTGACCTCAATGAACGAACAAGCCCTCATCCAGGACGCGCAGCGCGGCAATCTCGATGCTTTCAATACGCTTGTCCTCCACTATCAGGACAGCGTCTTCAACGCCGCCTTGCGCATCCTCGGCGATGAAGACCAAGCCGCCGACGCCGCCCAAGAAGCCTTCATCTCCGCCTTCAAGAGCATTGCTTCCTTTCGGGGGGGCTCGTTCAAAGCCTGGCTCATGCGCACAGTGACCAACGCCTGCTACGACGAACTCCGCCGTAAAAAGCGCCGCCCCACCACCCCCCTCGAACCTGACACGGGCGACGGCGAAGAGATGGACTCCCCCAAGTGGCTCGCCGACCCCGCCCTCACCCCCGATCAGCAAATGGAAGCCGATGAGGTTGAACACGCCATTCAGCATTGCCTCGACAACCTGCCCATCGAATTCAAAACCGTCGTCGTCATGGCGGATATTCAAGGTATGGATTACACCGAAGTAGCCAGCGCCATCCGTGTGCCGCTCGGTACCATCAAGAGCCGCCTCGCCCGCGCCCGTTTGCGCCTGCGCGAGTGTTTGCAGGGCTTCGCGGAACTTTTGCCCGCTAACTATCGTCTGGAAGAAGGAATCAAAGCCCGATGAATAGACGAGACCTTGAACTTCTTTCGGCATACCTGGATGGGGAACTCAAGCCTGCTGACTCTGCACGACTGGAAGCCCGCCTCAACACCGACCCCGAACTTGCCGCTGTCTTAAACGACCTGCGCGCCGCCCGCGCCTTGCTCCGCAAACTTCCCACCCGCAAAGCGCCGCGCAACTTTACCCTCACGCGAAAAATGGTTGGTCAGAACCCGCCCTTGCCGCGCGCCTATCCTGCCTTTCGCCTGGCGACCCTTGTGGCAACCCTGCTCTTCTTTTTCTCCTTTGGCGTGAACTTTGTCGGCACACAAATGGCATCTTCGGGACAATTTGGCATGGGAGGCGGCGGAGCAGAAGCCTATTCTGTTCAAGAAGCCGCTCCTCAATTGGCGGCGCCGACGGAGGAACCCCCTCTTTCGCTCGCGCTTGCGCAGCCCACCGAAGATGCTCTCCGCGCCATGGATACCCCCTCCGCCAAAAATGGGGGCGAGGAAACTGCCCCTGCTGAGGATCAGCCTCCGGCGGTGGTCGAACCGTTGTCCCAGCCGCAGAGCCGCGCTCCGCTGGTGCCGTCTGTCTGGCAGATTGGGCTGGCGGCAGCGGCGATGGTCAGCGCCGTGCTGATGGGTTTGATGAGGCAGCTCGCCGCCCGCCGCTGGAAATAAACTTTTTGCAGGGACGACAGTTTGCCGTCCCTGTGTTCAATATGGCAAACAACGAATACAAATTCTGTCCCCGCTGTGGTCAGCCATTGAATCTGGAACAACGATTCGGAAAACTGCGCCCCGTGTGCCCTGCCTGCGGCTGGATCCATTTTGTGGACCCGAAAGTCGCAGCGGCGGCGCTGGTGGTGCAAAACGGGCGCGTCCTGCTGGTGCGACGCGTCAACGAACCCTTTCGCGGATTATGGACTCTGCCGGCTGGTTTCGTCAACGGCGGCGAGGACCCCGCCCAGGCGGCGCAAAGGGAATGTTTGGAAGAAACAGGCTTGAGCGTGCGCGTGACGCGCGTCTACGACATCGTCTCCGGGCGCGAGCATCCGCGCGGCGCAGATTTTGTCATCATCTATGAGGCGGAAGTCTGCGGCGGCGATTTGAAAGCCGATGACGATGCCGACGCCGCCGAATGGTTCGACCGCGAACATCTGCCGCCGCTTGCTTTTCTCGCCACAAAAAAAGTGCTACAATCTTTTTATGGTTGACATTCGTCCTTCACCCATCGCCGGCAGGTGGTATGAGGGGAACCCCCAAGCCTTGGCGGAGTCTGTGGATGAGTTCTTGACCAATGTAAAACTTCCCGCATTGAAGGGGGAGGTGATGGGCGTCATCGCTCCTCATGCAGGACATATCTACTCCGGCGCGGTGGCGGGTTATGCCTTCGCAGCGCTTCGCTCACGGACCCCGGACCTGGTCGCCGTCATCTCGCCGATGCACCACCCCTATTACGAGCCCCTGCTGACCACCTCGCATGCCGCCTATTGGACGCCTTTGGGCGAAATCCCGGTTGACCGAGACGCCGTGAACCAGCTCGACGTGCTTCTCAAATCCGAATTGGGGGTTGGGCTTGCGCCTGTTGCGCGCGACCCCGAACATTCGCTGGAAATCGAACTGCCGTTCCTCCAGCGCGCTTTGAAGCCAGGCTGGAAGTTGCTGCCCGTGATGGTGCGGGCGCAGGAACTGCGCGTCTCGCAGGGATTGGGCAGGGCGCTGGCACAGGTTCTGCGCGGCAAAGACTCCATCCTCGTCGCCAGCACCGACCTCTCCCACTACTACAACCAGACCGCCGCCCTGAAATTCGACCGCGCCATGTTGAACGCCATCGAGGCTTTCGACCCCGAAGCCGCCTTTGACGTGGAGCGAGCGGGCAAAGGCTTTGCCTGCGGGCTGGGCGCGGTGACGGCGGTTCTGTGGGCGGCGAAGGAACTTGGCGCGGATCAAGTCAGGGTGCTGCGTCACGCCACCTCCGGCGACGTGACCGGAGATTACACCTCTGTGGTCGGATACGGCGCGGCGGTCATTTTGAAATCGTCGAAGTAGCAAGACACACACGTTTCTCGCTTTATCCACGAAGATACCCATCAAGAGACCCTCATAAATTCCGTGTCTGGGTATCTTCGTGGTTTATATTTTGGCTTTACTGCAAAAAGGTCGTTTCACCGCCGAGCCGCAGAGCACGCGGAGATATACAAGAATGAAAAACTCTGCGCTCTCCGCGTCTCCGCGGTGAGTTTTTGCAGTGGGCTCTTTTTTGCAAACGGAGCGCATGGATGACACAAAAACAATACTCGATTCGCTGGGAGGACGACATCGCCGTCTCCTTTGAGGTGGACGGCGTGACTTACGACAGCCTCGACGATGTCCCCAATGAAAGAGACCGCCGCAAACTCGAAGCGCTGATGGATTCATCCTTCGACCTCGAACTGGAACACATGAGCCGGACAGGCGGGCAGGGCGGAGGGGTGAATGTGGAAAAGGTCATCCTTTCGGTCTTTTCCGGCGTCGCCGCGCTGATGCTGTTGATTGCCGGCTTCGCCTCTTACAACAACGTCCTGAAACTCAGCCGCGAAGCGAGCGCACCCGGCCGGGTGGTGGAGGTGGTGGAGCAGCGACAGTACGTCAATGAGCAGGATCGCATCATCGAAACCTATTACTACCCCGTCGTCGAATTCACCGCCAGCGACGGCAAACGCCGCTCCGTGCAAATGAGCGAGGGCAGTTCCTTGCCGGAGTATGAGGCAGGCGACGAGGTGACCGTGCTTTATAACCCAGATCGCCCGCTGGATGCGCGCATCAAGTCCTTTGGCAGTTCCGCGCTGATGTGGGTGCTGCCTGGCATTACCGGCATTTTGGGGCTTGCATTCCTCGGCGCGGTTATTGCCGTGCGAAAGTTCATGCCGGCGGAAGAGTAAGAAAGTGCTTTGAAATTAACCACCGATAAACACAGATAAAAGGGATTGGGGAACGTTGTAGCGGCAACAGTTTCCAAGAATCGGCGTTCCTCCGTGTTTATCTGCGGTTAAAACACTCTCTAAACGAACCTGCCTTTCCCAATGCGCTTATAATCGCCTCGATGACTGCCTTCGTTCAAATCGTTGTCAATGTGCCGGCTGTGTCGGGCGCCTTCGATTATGCCGTCCCCGAATCGCTTGCGGGGAGGGTGGGAGTCGGGCATTTGGTCATCGTCCCGTTTGGCGGGCAGACCGTGCAAGGCGTCGTCGTGCGCTTTGTGGATTCGCCCTCCGTGCCGAACGTCAAAGAGATTCTCGAAGCGGTGGACGACGAACCGGTTCTGACTCCGCCCCAACTTGCCCTCGCCCACGAACTGGCGGACTCCACGCTCCAGCCTTTGGCGTCCATCGTTGGCTTGTTCCTTCCCATCGGCTTGAGTCAGCAGGCAGATACCATTTACGAACTCCGACTTACCAATTACCAATTACACCCCCCCAAAGAATCCAACAACCAAAAAACACAACGTCAAACCGTCGAAGACCGCCTGCTGAGCCTGCTGCGCCTGCGCGGACCTTTACGCGGGCGGCAGATTGACGCGCACTTCGCCAAAGTGGACTGGCGCAAGACGGCAAATTACCTCGTGCGCAAGGGCGTGCTTTCGGCGCGGAGCGTTTTGCCCCCGCCTCGGGTGAGGACCAAGTTCGTTCGCGTTGCCCAGTTATCGGTCCCGCCTGAAGCGGCAGAGGCGGCGATGGAAACATTGGGAACGAAGCAAACCCTCGCCCGCCGTCAATCTGCTTTACGTTTTCTTATCCGCCAGCCAGAGGCGGTCAACGTGTCGTGGGTGTATGCCGAGAGCGGATGCAATCTCTCAGACCTGGAGGCGCTTGAAGAACGCGGGCTGATCCGTCTGTTCGAGAGTGAAATCTTCCGTGACCCGCTGGAGAAGACAAGTACACAAGTAGAGAACACAGGTAAACAAGCAATTGAGTTGACGCCTGAGCAGGATTTTGCGCTGAAGAAAATTACCGAGGCAATCCGTGGCGCGCAATCCGAAACCTTTCTGCTGCAAGGCGTGACCGGCTCGGGCAAAACCGAAATTTACCTGCGCGCCGCTGAGGAGGCGGTGAAGCGCGGGCGGCAGGCGCTGATCATCGTCCCTGAAATTGCCCTCACGCCGCAAACGGTACGGCGGTTTCTGCGCCGCTTCCCTGGGCAAGTCGGCTTGGTGCATTCCAAACTCTCCGAAGGCGAACGATATGACACATGGCGGCGGGCGCGCGCCGGCGCGCTCAAGGTCATCATCGGCGCGCGCAGCGCCCTGTTTACGCCCCTGCCGGACATCGGGCTCATCGTGGCGGATGAGTGTCACGACTCGTCGTATCACCAGTCCGAGCCGCCGTTTTATCACGCAGTGACGGCGGCGCAGGCATACGCGCGTTTGTGCGGCGCGGTGTGCGTGCTTGGCTCCGCCACGCCGACGGTCATTCAACGCTATCAGGCGGAGAGCGGTCAAATTCACCGGTTGGATTTGCCAAAGCGCATCAAGACTTCCGATGTCTTTAGAGACTCGGGAAGTCTGCCGCCGGTTCACATTGTGGATATGCGCGAGGAACTCAAAGCCGGTCATCGCGGGACCTTCAGCCGGCTCCTGCTCGAGGAGCTTGAGTCCACCCTCAAGCGCGGCGAGCAAGCCATCCTCTTCCTCAACCGCCGCGGCACCGCCACCTACGTCTTCTGCCGCGATTGCGGACACGTGATGAAATGTCCCAATTGCGAAACGCCGCTGACGCTGCACGTGGAAGGTCTAAAGTCGAAAGCCGCAAGTCCAACATCCGACCTTCGACCTTCGACCTTCGAGTTGTTATGCCACACCTGCGGATACGAACGCGGCAAGCCAAAGACCTGCCCTCAATGCGGCGGGAAGCAGATTCGCGAGTATGGCTTGGGGAGCGAAAAGGTCGAGGCGGAGGTCAATGCGCTGTTCCCCAAAGCCCGCACCCTGCGCTGGGACTGGGACACCACCCGCGCCAAGGACGCGCACGACATGATTTTGACTCACTTCGCCAACCACCAAGCCGACGTGCTGGTCGGCACGCAGATGCTCGCCAAAGGGCTTGACCTGCCGATGGTCACGCTGGTAGGCATCGTGCTGGCGGATGTGGGCTTGCAATTGCCCGATCCCTTTGCAGGGGAACGGGTCTTTCAAGTGCTGACGCAAGTCGCCGGACGGGCAGGGCGCAGCGAGCGCGGCGGTAAAGTCATTTTGCAAACTTTTGCCCCGGAGCATCCGGTCATCCAGTCTGCGGCGAAGCATGATGTGGAGGGGTTCTACCGCTACGAGTTGGAACAACGCCGGCGGCTGGGCTATCCGCCGTTCAGCCATCTGGTGAGGCTGGAATATCGGAGCCCGGACCCGGGGTCGGCGGAGAAAGAAGCGAGAAAAGTGGGGGAGAAGTTGTCAGTGATCAGTCATCAGTCATCGGTTATCGGTCCGGTGCCGTGTTTCTTTGCGAAGGTCGGCGGGTATTATCGCTGGCAAATCGTCCTGCGCGGGGCGAATCCGAGGGAATTGCTGCGCGGCATCCGCCTGGACGGCTGGCGCGTGGAAGTGGACCCCATTAGCCTGTTGTAGGCGAATATGAGACACGGCGCAGGGTCTATTCCTGGTAATCCTTTGCTATAATCAAAGCCAGTTTGTCATTCTGAACCGCGAAGCGGTGAAGTATCTCTCCCACGGTGGGAAGACCCTTCGCTGCGCTCAGAGTGGCGTATCATTGGAGCGTGTTATGGAAGCGTTTTCCCGCGGCTGGTCATTTTTGAAACAAGCCTGGAGCATGGCGTTCAAGGATAAAGACCTGCTCAAGCCTTCGATTTATGCGCTGGTGGTCGGGATGATTGTCTCGGTGCTTGGTGTCATTCCGATTGTGATGGTGGCGTTCCTGTTGGGTGGGTCGGATTTCGGGAACTTGATCATCGCTGCGCTGGGCGCAATACTGGTCTTTGTGCAATTTGTGGTTTCCTATGTATTCTCAGGGATGACCGCTTATCTGATCTTCGGCTATCTCTCCGAGGGCGATGGGCGCATGGACAAAGCCTGGGCGATTGTCCGCCGCGACCTTTTCGACATCCTCACCCTCGCCGCGGCTTCGACGTTCGTCAACATGCTCAAGAACGCCGCCAACCGCAGACGGCGCGGCGTTGCGGCGGGACTCATTCGCAGTGCGGCAAACCTGCTCGAGGCGCTGTGGACGGAGGCGTCGTACCTCATCCTGCCCGCCATGGTCATTGACGACCTGAATCTCAAGAACGCCATGCAGCGGGTGTTGAACATCACCAAACAGAACTTACTGCTGATCGGCATCAGCACTGTAGGCGTGCGCTGGGTGACGGGCTTGATCGGCTTTCTGTTCGGCTTTGGCGGTTTTGTCATTGCGCTGGCGCTCGGCGGGGGAGCGGTGTATGCGACGGGCGGCTTCAACGCCCTGTCCATTATGGCGATTGCCCTTGCGGCGTTTATCTTCTTTGCTTTAGTGGCTGTCGCCAGCGTGATTGGTTCCTACACGTCCATTGCATATCACACCTGCCTCTATATCTGGGCGCGTGATGTGGAGAAGGCGCAAGCCGCTGGTCAGCCTGTGCAAATCCCTGCGCCGGCGCCGCTGGCAGCGGTGTTGGCGTCATAGCCTCGTTCCTCTTTCGGTAAGGATTTCATGCAACCTCAGAATCAACCCCGCCGTGAAGTAATCTCTTGGGCAGAAATTGACCGCCTGATTGACCATCTTATCCCGCAATTCAGGCGCGAGTTTACCGCCATGGTCATCATCACGCGCGGCGGAATCATCCCCGGCGGCATGCTTGCCGAAGCGATGAACATTACCCACATCCTGACGGCGGCGGTGGACTTCCCTGCCCAGTCTGCGAGCGAGAAGGCAAAATTGATGGCTTGGCCCGAGTTCATCCAGTTCCCTGCCGAGGACAAACTGCGCGGCAGACCCACGCTCATTGTGGACGATGTGTGGGGCTCCGGGCGCACGATTACGGCAGTAAAGAACCGCGTCTCGGCGGCGGGCGGTTTTCCGGAAACGTGCGTGCTGCATTTCAACCCGTACCGCAACCTGTTCGGTCATGTGCGCCCCGATTATTACGCCGCTATCACCGATGCCTTTATTGTGTATCCCTGGGAAATTGACCGCGGCGCAGACCGCGTCCTGTTGGGTGATTTGTAGGTTCTCATTGATTACCTTACGCTTTGACTCGGGACGCTGAAAAACGCAGACGAGCGCAGATTTTTAAGCGCAACCGCCAAGAAAAAACAAGAAGAATCAGCGTTCATCTGCGTCCAAATTTTGAAAGTGTAAGGTAATCAGAGGTTCTCAATGAAACTTATTGAAATGCCAAAAAGCGAAAAACTCAAAACGTTGAAGGCTAATCCCTATTTCGACGACCTGCCTGAGGCTGTATTGAAAGACCTGGCGGCGGTCACGCAATTGCATGAATACGAACGGGGCGACATTCTCTTTTGGGAAGGCGACGAATGCGCAGGGCTGCATATCATCCAAAGCGGGAGCGTCAAACTCTACCGCATCTCCCCGCAAGGACGGCAGTACATCATTGCCGTCCTTACCGAAGGCGCAACCTGCAACGAGGTCCCCGCTTTTGACGGCGGCACGAACCCGGTCAACGTGGAGGCGCTCGAAACGACGCGCGTTTGGGTGGTGGATGCGTTTACCCTGCGGGAACTCGTCAAAACCAATCCGGCGTTTGCGTTGAAGATTTTGAGCAAGTTCGGTCAGAACCTGCGCAATTTGGTGAGCAAGGTCAGCGAGATGGCGTTCTATCAGGTCACGCACCGGCTGGCGCGGCTCATCGCTGAAATGGAGGTGAGCCCGCACCCACATTGGACGCAGGAGCAGTTGGCGGCGCGGCTGGGAACCGTGCGCGAAGTGGTCTCGCGTTCATTGAAGGAATTGGAAAAAAGCGGAGCGATTCGTGTGGATGACCGGCGCATCCAAATCGCGGACGAGAGCATCCTCCGTCAGTGGACGCAGCCGTATAACTAAAAGCGCAGCGGACGTTCTCTTACGCCCGCTATTTTTCGCTTCTTTCTTAAACCGACAGTCGACTCTGCTCAAGGAAGCGGATCGAACCCCAAAACGAAAACTCCCCGTTGCCGGGGAGTTCATCTTTTTAGTATCCGTTCATGTTTTGCATGCCGTCCGCATCCTTGACGGTTACCTTGAGGGTAAGGTCGGGGCTGCTTTTAAAGTGGAGGGTGATTTCGACTTCATCGCCCGCTTTGAGGTCACGCGTGAGGCGGATGAGCATGACATGGTAGCCGCCCGGTTTGAATTCGACTGCGGTGGACGGTTCCAATATAACTGCTTCGGCGTGGCTCATCATCATCATATCCCCTTCCATCTTGCTCTCATGGATTTCGACCGCCTCTGCCGCATCGGATTCTGCTCCAATCAATTCGTCTGCTTGTGCGTTGTGATTTTCGATGACGAAATACACCGCGCTGTTCATCCCTTGTGTGGATGAGCGCGCCCAGGCATCGCGGACTTCGATACCCTCCCTGGCTGTGCCGCAGGCGCTCAACAAGAGTGCTGTTGCAAGTGTGAAAAGAAAAATTCGTTTCATGGTTCCTCGCTATGGATGTGTTTATTCAACTATATCATCACCGGTGTGAATGAAAAAGAGACGCTGTCCGCATGAACAGCGTCTCTTGCAGGACAATGAGTTGGGGAGACGGCGGACTTATAAGGTGTGGAGAGCGCCCGCCTGCCCATATTACTGCGGCGGCTTCGGCTTGGGTTCCATCTTGTCGTAGATGCCGGTTTCCAGCAGCGACATATCGTTCACCGACTGCGCCGCCAGCATTTGCGCCTGCCGCGCGCGGTTGGTGGCATCTGCCAGAATTTTGAGCGCATATTCGGGGTTGTGGAAGCCCGTCGAATTTTCGGCGGAGACAAAGTCCCACATGAATTGCGCTTCGCGGTGCAACTGCCGCGCCTGATTCAGGAGTTCCTGATCGGCGTTGGGGTTGGCGGCGGCGAGTTTGATGGCGTTGATGGCGTCAATAATGGCGTCTTCGGTGGCGATCTTGGTGGTGGCAACCTGTTCCTGAATGGCGTTCACGCGGCGGACGACGTATTCTGTGTCGGTGTGGCACTGTCCGCATGCCTGCTCCGGATTGAGCAAGGGACTGTGGACATCGTGTGTAGAGTATTTTGCCGCTCCATCGCGGACATAAGGCATGTGACAATCAGAGCAGGAGACGCCCGCATTGTAATGCGTGGAGCCGGCTGTGAAGAACTCATATTCAGGATGCTGCGCTTTGAGCGCGGGCGTCCCCGTGTCGGGATATTCCCAGTCCTTGAAGCCGAGTTCATCGTAGTATTCGATGATGGAGTAAATATCGGTGCCGTTTGCCCAGGGGAAGGTCAGGTATTTTCCGGGACCCGCAAAGTAATATTCCACATGGCAATTGGCGCAGACGACCGTGCGCATTTCCTGACGGGTGAAGGTCGTCCAATCCTTGCCTTGGGCTTGGAGCGCCTCTTCCAGCGCAGGGTTGGTTACGATGAGACGCATCGTCCCGGCTTCATGACAGTTGGCGCAGCCGATGGTGTTGTTGATGTTCGGCGTCATTTCGTTGAATGACATCTTGTCATAGGCTTCCATGCCCATTTCCGACCATAGCTTGGGGTTATCGGCAGACTTGCAGGAGTAACACGTGGCAGGCGTGCGCTTGGGGTCTGCATCGTTGAGGTTCAGGCGTTTCGTAGCGCGCACATCCACCAGCGCGTTGGCGTGACCGCGGTCATCGTTATAGTCCTTGCTGAAAGGATACCCTGCAAACAGAATAACCTGGCGCGGGTCGCGTTCCAGCCACGAAAATTGAGACGAACCGCCATAGGTTGTATCAGTATTGTTCGTCTCAGTTTTGAGGAAGGTTGTGTATTGATTGGGGAAGTTCACACCCCACTTCGATGAATCGGGTTCCATCGGGGCGATTTCCACCAGCGGCTGAAAGCCTCTTTCCTGCACCGGCTGGTTTTTTATGAAAACCAGCACGCCCGTCAACACGGCGGCAAGCACGATAATGATGCCGACCAGGATGAGGGTCGTGTATTTTGTCAGCGTATTCATAAGCGTTTCTCCTTTTGAACGTATGTGGGCTGTTCAAGCCTCACGGAATTACTTGACGGGATAGAAATTCGAGTCCTGATACGGAACGATGGATGTGCCGCGCGGTCCATGCGCGACGTTGCGGTGACACTCCCAGCAGTAGCGGTCGAACGGTTGAGCGCCCATCATGATTGTTTCCACTGCGTCTTCGTGGCAGCGGATGCAGTTTCCCTGAATGATTTGTTGGGAATGTTCGCTCGCGCGAATGACCTCGGGCGTTTGCCCTGTGCTGAAGACATACACGTCGTGCATGCCCTGTCGTCCCTTTTCGAGGTAATAATTCACGATGGTATCGTGGGGCAGGTGACAGTCCGAACATTCTGCCCAGGGTTGATGCGCGCTGTGATAGTAGTTCTCATACATCGAATCCATCACATGGCAGTTGGCGCACGTTTGAGATGCGGTGCCGGCGTAGGCGGGGGCGTCGGTCACAAATACGAACGTCCCTAACGCGATGACTGCCGCAGCGACAGCAATGAAAAGCGGGTTTCTCAACATCGGTTCACCTTTTGATTAATCTGCCGCTCATTTTACCTAACTTTGGTGGTTTTTATTGTGACTTAAATCACAAAATGAAAGGGGGAATCTCGCTTCGTTCTCGACCGAAGCCTGATACGCCCCATCAAGCCTTTTCTTCCCCCAGCCGTATGGTTTTCTCAAAGTCTGGATGCGAGCCTTCTTTGTACACGGATTTCGCGGAATGAACGGATTTCTTTCTGTTTTTTACGGAGAATTCCGTATCATCCGTGCGATCGGTGTACAAAAATTGATTCCGTCGAGCGATAATGAGAAAGCCATATCCCCCAGCCGTCGGCGTGTGAGAACGCCAACCACATCGTTCAGTCTGTTTTATACACCCGCCCTTTCCATGTCACCCCCTGGCGGGAGATCACCCTCCATGCCGAGGTGAGCATCATCGCGCCAAAGACCATTGCCCCGAGGGGCGTTGTCAGCGCATACCAGCGCGAGATGTTCATCGCTTTGGCAACTTTGGAACGGGCAAAAACCAGATACGCCCACATTGCCAGCGCCTCGCCGATGACCGTCAGCGCCAGCCAGCCGCCGCCGTGCAGGTACCAAATCCCTCCCAGCAGGGGCCAGAGAGGCAGAAAGAGTGATGCCATGAACGCCAGAAACGCGCCGAACGCTCCCAGCCACAGCAAGCCTGCCTGATCGCGCAGACCGAGATAGATATTCTTCGTCCAGCCTTCCCACATTTCAGGCAGGGAGGTGTACATGCGTGTCTTTGCCATCTTCATCCCGTCGGCAACGATGAGGCGGTAACCGTTCCATTTCACCTTTTCCGAGATTGCCTTGTCTTCCACAATGCTGTCCTTCACGCTTGCATGTCCGCCAATGGCATCATAGACCGGACGCTTGATGAGGATGAATTGCCCGTTGGCGATGGCGTCTTTTGTCTTCGGGTCGTTGACTTTGCGCGGCGAAAAGCCCACTGAAAGCGCGGTCATCACCAGCGGCATGACCGTCCGCTCCCAAAACGAGCCGAGGATTTGGAAGGTCATGATAGTGAACATGTCCGCTTGCGTTTCGATGGCTTTGACATAACAGGAGGAAAGGGCAGATGGTTCGAGGAAGGTGTCGGCGTCTATGAAACACAGCCATTCGCCGCGTGCAAAGGCTGAGGCTTGGTGCAAGGCATGGGGCTTGCCCGCCCAGCCCGCGGGTAGTTCCGAACCGCTGATTGGGCGGAGGCGAGAGTCGCGGGCGGCGAGGTCGGTCAAAATGTGGGGAGTCGCGTCCGTCGAGCGGTCATCCACAACAATGACTTCAAAGTTGGGATAATCTTGTTTCAAAACTGCTTCCACGCAGGCGCGGATGTTGCGCTCTTCATTGCGGGCGGGAATGCAGACCGAAATAAGCGGCGGGTTCGGCGGCGGCGGCGCGGCTGCGACGACGATGTCGAGATGATATTGGTTGTGAAGCCAATAGATGATGAGGATGCCGCCGAGGAACAAGAGGGTGGATGCGATGAGACAGGGCATGGGATAAAGGGTCAAACGCCTCAAGCCAGACCTTTGACTTGGGGCGTCCGACTATATGACTCTTACCACCGACCCGCGTTCCCCTTTTTCGACTTCAATGCGCGCGGGAAAGGCGTCCTTGAGTTCGTCGAGGTGCGTGATGACGATGATTTTTGCAAAGTCATTCTTCACGAGGTTGATGGCTTCGATGAGACGCTGGCGCCCCAGGGCATCCTGTGAGCCGAAGCCCTCGTCAATGACCAGCGTTTGCAGGCGCGCTCCCTTGCGCTGGGCGAGGATTTCGGAGAGGGCGAGGCGGATGGCGAAGTTGACGCGGAAGGCTTCGCCGCCGGAATACATTTCGTAGTTGCGGGCGCCCGCCGAGTCGCTGATTTGGATATCGAGGGTTTCTCTCAGGTCGCCGCGTTTCTTGTCTTTGTATTCGGTTTGCGTCACGAAACGGACAGACATTTGCCCGTCGGAGAGGCGGTCGAGGATTTCGTTTGCCTTGTCTTCGATTTGCGGGAGCGCCTGCTCGATGAGCAGGGCGGGGACGCCGTCCTTGCCGAAGGCGCGTTCGAGGGTGCGGTGACGGGCGATTTGCTTTTGAAGTTCTTCGCGTTCCTGTTCCAGTTCTTTTTTGCGGATGCGCTGGTTCTCGAGCACAGCCACGCGCTGTTGTGCGCCGCCCAGTTCGGCGCGCATTTTGTTTTCCTCCTCACGCAGCCGGAACAGGTCGCGCTCGGCGTTTTCCAGATTGGGCGATTGGGCTTGCGCCGCCTCCAGGCTGGCTTGGGCAGTGCGATATTCCGTCTCCAGATTTTCAATTTCTGCTTTTCGATTTTCGATTTCTGTCGTCAGGCTGGCGATTTCGCCTTCGATTTGTTCGCGCGCCGCCTTTGCCGATTGAAGTTGAAGGTGTTCTTCCTCCACGCTGCGCAGTTCGTTTTCGCGCCGGCGGGCGGCATCGTGGGCGGCGGCATCGTAGCCGAGTTGGGCAAGCTGCCGGTCGAGTTGGGCGAGTTGTCGCTGTGCCTCGCTGGCGTATGCGCCGTTTGCCAGCAAGGCTTCCACTTCCCTCAGGCGCTGCTGACCGGTGGTTGCCCACTCGTTTGCCCGCGTCTGCAATCTCTCCAGGCGTTCGGTGAGTTGAGAGATTTCAGCGGCAAGGCGGAGACGGTCGTTTTCGGCGGAGGCGAGGCTGGAAATTTTTGATTGGTAATTGGCAATTTCAGCAGAGAGGGATTTTGCCTCTTCCGTATTCGCGCGGTATTTATCGCCCTTCTCTTTGCCTTCGGACTCCAACTGCTCCAGCGTGGACTTGCGATGGTCTTCGCTCAACGCCTGACCACACAGCGGACATTCCGAACCCTCGGCGGATTTCAATCGTTCAATGCGGGATTTCAGTTCATCCATCTGGGCTTTGAGACTCTCGTTTTCCGCTTTCAGTTCGGCTTGTCTTTCCCGCGCCGCGTTTCTCTTGTTTTCCAGCTCGGCGCGTTCGGCAATTTGGGCTTCCGCCTCTTTCAATAGCGTCTGCTTTGTTTCGATTTCCTCCCGCCACTGACTGATCACTGATAACTGATTACTTATCTCTTCTTCTTCCGCCTTCAGCCTTCGCCTTTCCTCTTCCAGTGTTGCTTTTTCCGCTTCGATCTTCATCAGCAGCGGCGTGCGTTCCTTTTCCTGCTCGCGGAATTGGGCAGCGGTCTTTTCCCACGCTTCCAACTCTTTGCGGACGTTTTGCCATTCCTTGTAGGCGGCTTCGATTTCTGCGGCGCGGTTGAGGAGGTCAAGGTAAGAGCGGAGGTCAGATTCTCTCGAGGCGAGGCGGGTTTCCAGTCCGGTAAGAGCCGCGCGCGCGCGTTCGAGGTTGTTCAGCAGGGAGGCGGTCAGTTTGCGTTGTTCGTCCAGCAGGGCGGCATTCTGTTTGATGTTTTCCAACACGGATTCTTGTGCGGCGCGGGCGGATGTGAGTCGTTCCAAATCTGCTTTCAATTCGGCGAGCCGGGCTTTGCGGGGTTCCTCCTCGCTGAGTTCGGCTTCGATTTCAGCGAGGCGCCCCTCAATTTCATCCACCTCGCGCTCGAGGTCTCTGCGCCGTTCGGCGGCGCGGTTTTTGTATTCCTCCCACGCCTCGAGACCCAGGATGCTGCTCAACACTTCCTTGCGTTTGGCGGCGTTTTGCTGGGTGAACTGGTCGGCTTTGCCTTGCAGAAAAAAGGATGCGTTGACAAAGGTCTCATAATCGAGGCGCAGGGTTTGTTCGATGCGTGCCTGCGTGTCGCGCGTGGTCTTTTCGGTGAGCGGACGCCAGCCATCCTCGCCTCTGATTTGAAATTCAAGAACAGTGCTTTTGTTGCGCGGCAGTGTGCGCTGCACGCGGTAGGTGCTGCCCTCGTGCTGGAAGGTGAGCGTCACCTCCGCGGCTTTGACTTCCTGATTCAGGTTGATGACTTCGCTGCTTTTGCCGCGCGCTTCGCCGAACAGGCACCAGGTGATGGCATCGAGCAGGGACGATTTGCCTGCGCCGTTATGTCCGGAAATACAGGCAAGCGCGATGGGGCTGAAATCCAGTTCCACCGGGTCGCGGTAGGAAAGAAAGCCGGCAATGCGTAATTGAAGGGGAATCATAGGCGTGTTTGTTCAATGGATTATAATCTACCCATCATGCATGAATCTTCGAACCCAGTGACGCGCCGCCGTTTGATTTTAATTTCCATCATTCTTGCAACGATCCCTTGCTACTGTTTGGGTGGACTTGCGGTGATGTTCGCGCCGGCTGGTTCTCCCACTGCGACTCCCACAGCAACCCTCACCTTTACCGCGACGGAACCGCTTCAACTCCCGACCTCGACGCTGACACCTGCCATCCTCACCGCCACGCCATCCCATACGCCCACCGTCACCCCCTCGCCGACCCAAACCATCCCCCCCACGTTTACGCCCTCCGTTACCCCCACATGGACGGCGTCGGTCACGCCTTCGTTCACGTTCACTGTCACGCCGTCGTTCACGCCCTCCAACACTCCTGTGCCGACCAGCACCTTCACGCCGACAGCCAGCTTTACGCCGGTCATTCCCTCCGAGACTTTCACCCCAACAATTACCTCCTTCCCCTCCCCCTAACATGACAGACATCCTTCCCTTTCTAAAATCCCTTGTTTCCACTTCCGGCGTATCGGGGCATGAAGCGCCGGTTGCCAAACTCATCGAGGAAAAATGGCGCACGCTGGTGGACGAGACCAGTCTGAGCCGCGTCGGTTCTTTGCACGGACTGAAAAAAGGCGCCGGCAAAACCCCGCGCCCCTCGGTGATGATTGCCGCCCACATGGACGCCATCGGCATGATGGTTTCCAGCATCGAAGCCGGCTTTTTGCACATCACCCAGGTTGGCGGGGTGGACGTGCGCGTCCTGCCGGGGGCGCAGGTGACGGTTCATGCCAGCAGCGGGGAAGACCTGCCCGCCGTCATTGCCATGCCGCCTGCCCGTCTGCTGCCCGAAGGCGAAGGCAACGGCGTGGTGGCTATCAAGCATCTATTGGTGGACACGGGCTTGACCCAACGGGAAGTGGAAAAGAAAGTCAGGGTGGGCGACCTGGTCTCGTTTTCCAACGACCCGCTGGAACTGGCGGGCGATGTGCTCTCCGGTCACACGCTGGATAACCGCGCCTCCGTCGCTGCGCTGACGGTTTGCCTGGAAGAGCTGCAGGGCAAGAGTCATGTTTGGGATGTGTGGGCAGTGGCGACGGTCCAGGAAGAAACGAGTTTCCTCGGCGCGTACACGTCCGCGTTTCAGTTGCGTCCCAGCATCGCCATTGCAGTGGACGGGACGTTTGCCAAAGGTCCCGGCGCGAACGGCTGGCAGACGCATCCCATGGGGAAGGGCGTGGGCATCTGCATGGGTCCGAACCTGCATCCCTTTTTGCACAAGAAACTGACCGAACTGGCGGATAAACTGGAAATCCCCTGGTTCTTGGATGTGGCACCGCGGCATTCCGGAACGGACGCCTACCCAATGCAGGTGACGATGGAGGGCATCCCCACCGCTTTGGTGGAGTTCCCGCTCCGCTACATGCACACCACCGTTGAGTCGGTTTCAATCAAGGACATTCAACGGGCGGGGCGTTTGCTTGCCGAGTTCATCGCTTCGCTCGAAGCGGATTTCGTCGAAAAGATCACTTGGGAATAATTTCATGCCAGCCTTTGGAACTGCACAACTCAAACTGCTCGAAAAACTTTGCAACGTCATCGCTGTCTCCGGCGATGAAGGCGAGGTACGGAAGATTGTCCTCGAGGAAATCAAGGCTTACGCCGACGAGGTCAAAGTGGATGCGCTGGGCAATGTCCTGGCGGTCAAAAAGGGGCGGGGGGCGAAGCGTCTGCGCGTCATGCTCGATGCGCACATGGACGAAGTCGGCTTCATGATTGTGGCGGAAGATGGCGAGGGAATCTATCGCTTTGAAACTGTCGGCAGTATTGATGTCCGTTATCTGATTGGTAAACAGGTTCTTGTCGGAAAAGAACGCACGCCCGGCGTGATTGGCGGCAAACCGGTCCACTTGATGGAAGGCGACGAATTCACCCGCAAAGTGCCGCTGGACGCCCTGCGCATTGACGTGGGACTGGGCGGCAAGGCAAAAGTCGGCGACCGCGCCGGCTTTGCCACGAAGTTTCGCCGCGTGGGTCAAACCATCATGTCCAAAGCCATTGACGACCGCATTGGCGTGGCGACGCTGATCGAACTCTTCAAAAACGCTCCCGCCAACATTGACCTGTGCGCGGCGTTCACCGTGCAGGAGGAAATCGGTCTGCGCGGCGCGAAGGTGGCGGCGCAATACTTCAACCCCGATCTGGCAATTGCCATTGACTCAACGCCCGCCAACGACCTGCCCGTCCACGACGGCAGCGAAAACACGGCATACAACACAAAACTCGGCTTGGGTCCCGCCATCTACATCGCCGACGGCTCGACGCTCCATGACCCGCGGCTGGTGCGCTTCCTCAGCGAAACGGGCGACGCTGAAAAGATTCCTTATCAGTTCCGTCAGCCCGGCGGAGGCAGCACCGATTCAGGCGCCATCCAGCGCGCGCTGGCAGGCATTCCCACCGTTTCAGTCTCTGTCCCGCACCGCTACACCCATTCCCCGCTCAGCCTCTCGCGCCTCGACGATTGGAAACATACCCTTGCCCTCCTCCACGCGGCATTGAAGAGAATCACCCCCGCCGTGCTCTCCGCCCGTTAACCAATTACCACTTACCAATTACCAATCGCCAATCACCGCCCTTCCACCCTCATGAACGGACTCCTCGCCCTCGCCGGCTCCGGCGAATACCTCCCCGTCATGGAAGACGTTGACCGTTATTTACTCGCCAGCCTCTCCCTCAACGGACGCAAACCGCGCGTCGTTTGCCTGCCTACTGCGGCGGGACGGGAGGGCGACGCCAGCGTCAACCGCTGGTCCGACATGGGAGTGGCACACTTTGAAAAACTCGACGCAGACGTAAAGGCGCTTCGCATCCTGGACCGTGAATCTGCGGACGACCCTCAATGGGAATCGGCGCTCGAAACCGCCGACCTCATCTACTTCTCCGGCGGCGACCCGGGTTACCTCTACGAAACCATGCACGGAAGCCGCGCTTGGAGCGCCGCCATGCGCGCCTGGGAACGCGGCGCGATCTATGCCGGCTGTTCGGCAGGCGCGATGATCCTCGCCCGGCGCATCCCCCGCCTCCGCCTGGCGCAAACGCAGACCGGCTTCGCCGTCATCCCGGCAGAATTCATCATCCCGCACTTCGACGCCATCCCTGTCATGTTCAAACCCTTCGTCTTCGCCCTGCGCCGTCAACTGCGCGAAGGCGAACGGATAATCGGCGTGGACGAAGAGACCGCCCTCGTCGGCAGGCTCGGCGGCGAATGGCGAGTCATGGGACGCGGCAGCGTCCATCTGTTCACAAAAAAAGGCGAGCAGGTTTACCTAAGCGGACAAATCCTCACGCTCGACTGACTCGACTGACCACAACCCAGCCATCAGACTCCCGACCATCAGACTCTCGACTATCAGACTCCCGACCATCAGACCATCAGACTCTCGACTATCAGACTCCCGACTATCAGACTACAAAACCATAAGACTCAGGACTCCCAAATGAAAAAACTCCTCAAACAACTCACCGAAACCTTTGCCCCCTCCGGCTACGAAGACGAAATCCGCAAACTCGTGCGGGCGGAAGTTGAACCGCTCGCCGACGAAATCCAAGTGGACGCGCTTGGCAGCCTCATCGTCCGCAAAAAGCCAACCAAACCGTCCAAAGCCTCGAAAAAGATTATGATCGCCGCCCACATGGACGAAATCGGTCTCATGGTTAGCCATGTGGACGAGAGAGGCTTCGTCCGCTTCTCGCCGATTGGCGGCGTGTTCGGCAAATATGTTCACGGCGGACGCGTCCGCTTTTTGAACGGCGTACAAGGCGTCATCGGCTACGACCGCTTTGACAAAACCCACGAGGCGCCCCCTCTCGACAAAGTCTTCATAGACGTAGGCGCCACCAGCCCCAAAGACTGCCCCGTCAAAGTGGGCGACGTCGCCGCCTTCGACCGCCCCTTCATCGAAATGGGGGACCGCCTCGTTGCCAAATCCATGGATGACCGCGTCGGCGTGCTGGTCGCCATCGAAGCGCTGCGCGCTCTCCAATCCACCCCGCACGACGTGTACTTCGTCTTCACCACACAAGAGGAAGTCGGCGTGCGCGGCGCAACCACCTCCGCCTTTGGCATTGACCCCGACCTCGGCATTGCCCTCGACGTAACCCCCGCCGCCGACACCCCCGACGCCGCAAAAATGGCAATGGCACTGGGCAAAGGTCCCTGCATCAAAATCAAAGACGCCGGCGCGCTCTCCGACCCGCGCGTCGTTCAGTGGATGATTCGCACAGCGGAAAAGAACAACATCCCCTACCAGCGCGAAGTTCTGTTGTTCGGCGGCACCGACGCGCGCGCCATGCAATCTGCCCGCGCCGGCGTGCCGGCAGGTTGTATTTCCGTCGCCACCCGTTACGTCCACTCGCCCTCCGAAATGGTGGACTACGCCGACGTGCAGAACTCAGTCAAACTGCTGATCGCCCTCCTGCGTGCGCCGATTGACCTCGAATGACCTCACGATTTTGGCGGATCGCGTCACTGACGCTCACCCTGCTGCTGGCTGGCTGCGCGTCCCTCGCCCCGCTTCTTTCCCCGCCGACGCCTGTTCCGTCCCCTCAAGCCACCGCCACTCCTCAGGCGACTCCCACCCTCCCTGCTCCGGCAGTGACCAGCCAGCCGCGTCTCTTGCGCGTCTGGCTGCCGGCGCGCTTTGATCCAAACTCCGGCGCTCCCTCCGCCGAACTGCTCAAAGCCCGCCTGCAAACCTTCGAGGCGGAACATCCTGGCATAAAACTCGATGTTCGCATCAAATCCGAGACGGACATCCTGCGCACCCTTTCCCTAACAAACAATGCCGCCCCCGCCGCCATGCCGGACCTGATTGCTCTATCCTATTGGAACATGCAAAAGGCGGCGTCGGCTGGTTTTTTGCACCCGCTCGAAGGATTGACCTCCCTCTTGCAAGACCCCGATTGGTATGCCTTTGCCCGCGAACTGGGGCATCTCAAAAACGTCGAATACGGCATTCCCTTTGCGAGCGACGTTTTGGTCATCGTTCACCGCCGCGGCTTGTTCGATGCGCCTCCCGCCTCCTGGGACGACGTCCTTGTCTCAACGGCTTCACTGACGTTTCCCGCATCCGACCCCCAGGCGTTGTTTCCACTTTCACTTTACCTTTCCAACAACCTGCCGCTGGTGGACGAACAAGGCGCGCTGACTTTGGATGAAGGCGCTTTAATTCGCCTGTTTACTTTTTACCGCCAAGCGCTGGACAGAGGAACCATTCCGCTCTCCATCCGTGACCAACAGACAGACGCGCAGTCGCTTCAGTTTTATCAGGCAGGTCAATCCAATTTGGCGGTCGTGTGGCTTTCCAGCGCGCTCCAAACGCCCGACGGAAATTACCTCCCTTTACCGGCTTTGGAAAACGGATATTACACGCTGGGGGATGGCTGGGTGTGGGCGCTGGCGGGTTCAAATATCGAAAATCAACCGCTGGCAGTGGAATTGGCGTCGTACCTTGTTGAAAGCAGTTTCATGTCCCAGTGGACGCGCGCCGCAGGCGTCCTGCCAGCCCGTCCGCAGGCGCTGAACGAATGGGATGTTGAATTGCGAGCGCCGCTTCATGAAGCGCTTCAGTCGGCTCACCCGCTTCCACCCGAAGATGCCGTATCGGTGATGGGACCTCTTTTGCAAAAGGCGCTGATGCGGCTGTTTAATGGCGAACAGCCCGAAGCGGTGGCGCGAAGCGTGATGGAAGAATTAAAGTAACTGATGTTACGCGGTAGCGCGAGATTTATCTCGCGTTTTCAGGCGACATATTTTCAGGCGACATAAATGTCGCCCTACGAATAAACTGCGTAATGTCAGTTAAGTTGGTTTTTTTCTGCGTTTATCTGCGTTTTTCAGCGTCCCATTTGAAACTGTCAGGTCGCTAGATGTTTTTTTGAATTCTTTACCGTACACAGAAACCCTAAAGGTCTGCTTTCCCTTCGTGAATTTGAGAATTTCCAAAAAGACCTTTAGAGTTTTTCACGAGAGAAATGTACGGTAGAGAGTTTTTGAAAAAAATCCGCGCAATCTGCCTCATCAGCGTAATTCGCGTTGAGGGGTTGGCGCTTGTACGGTACCGAAATTTTCCCACCCTTTGCGCCAGAGCAGTTACTCTTTCATTTTGACGTACATCACAGTCGTGCCGCCCACATCCTGCGTGCGGATTTCGAAGCGGTCTTTGAGTTTGGCGATCATGCGCGAGAGTTGTTTGTGACCGTACGTGCGCGGGTCGAAACTCGGGTCCACTTGATAGATTGCCTGTCCCAGTGTGGCGAGGGGTGCCCAGCCATCCTGCCCGACCGCCATTTCGAATGCCTGACTCAGGACGGGCATGGGATCAAGTTCCTCTTTGCCTTCTTCTTGCTTCTTGCCGGTCGTTTTCTTCGTTTGCGCCTGTTTTTGCCGGGTGGCTTTCTTTTCCGCCGCAAGATTTTCGGTGAAGACGAACACGTCGCAGGCGTTGACGAAGGCTTTGGGGGTCTTCTTTTCGCCGATGCCCATCACGAAGATGCCCGATTCGCGGATGCGCGTGGCAAGGCGGGTATAGTCGCTGTCGGAGGAGACGAGGCAGAAGCCGTCCACCACGCCGGAATGGAGGATATCCATGGCGTCAATGATCATGGCGCTGTCGGTGGCGTTCTTGCCAACCGTGTAGCGGAACTGCTGGATGGGCTGGAAGGCGTGATAGTTGAGAATGTCCTTCCAGGAGTTCATGTTGCTGGTGGTCCAGTCACCGTAGATGCGGCGGACGGTGACCTGCCCGTGTTTACCAGCCTCCACCAGCATTTCCGGGAGGAGGGAAGGCTGAGCGTTATCGCCGTCTATCAGGATGGCGATTTTATTGCGAAGGGTGGATAAATTATCGTTTGCCATACTTTAATTATAACCTTCCGGCAGCGTTAGTATTACAGCGAAAATCCAATGCTAGAGAGCGTCGCTTATGTTGTGACGCAGCAAACGTTCTCTAACATTTGTGCATCGTTTACAGATGAGCCCTCTGCTTTATGGCGTGAGAGGCACGGGCGTGTTCAAGCCGTCGGGTTTGGGGGCGAAGCGTCCGATGTCCCGGCAGGAGGCGGCGCCTTCGCGGGGGAAGAGTCCCTGGTCGCTTCGCACCTCCACCTGGATGGGGCTTTCCGCCTGGTAGGTGCTGTCCACCGTCATCTTGAGGGTGATTTCGTAGCCGACGGGGAGGAGGGCGATTTCCTGAGTCTTGTCGGGATGTTCCCTGCCTTCGTCGAGGGCGTAGAGGGTGGCAACCAAATTGGTCAGCGGGACGTTGCCGATATTCTTGAGCGTGACGTAGGCATTGGTCACTTCGCCCATGCCGTGCAGGATGTCAATGTCGGTGTTGCAGCCCAAGATGACGATGCGGAGCGCAGGCGCGTTGGTGATGGGCGTAGGGGTGAAAGTGTTGACCGGCGTTTCCGTAACAGTGGGGGAGGGCTGGTTGGTGTTGGTGGGGAGGAAGGTCGGTGTGAGGGACGGGGAGGGAGTAAGCGTGGCGATGAACGGCGTGGCGGTAGCGCCGCCGATCACCACCGGCGTGGGGCTGACGATGGACGGTGTCCGCGTGGGGGGCAGGAAGGGTGTGGGCTGGGGCAAAGGATTGACGCCCCAACCGCTGCAGGCGGCAAGGACAGCGGCGGACAGGATAAGCAGGGTGGTTCTCTTCATTTTTTCTCCTCCCTTTGATTGTATCTCGTTGCTCGTCATTGTGGAGACCCTAACTCGGACGAGCCGAAACTGCTCTGTTGCAAACATGAGATAGGCATGGTAAATCGCTCTGTTGCAAGGATTTTTCCGAGCGTACTCGGCGGTCTCTACCGCCGGGTTTGCGCAAGAGAGCGCAAACTACGCAGATTTTTTTTGATGATTGCAACAGAAAAGGATTCAACCACAAAGGTCACGAAGGAACACAAAGGAAACTCTTTTTAAAACCTCTCTACCGTACATTTCTTCTCTCGTGAAAAACCCTAAAGGTCTTTTTGGAAATTCTCAAATTCACGAAGGGAAAGCAGACCTTTAGGGTTTCTGTGTGTACGGTAAAGAATTTAAAACTTCGTGTCCTTTGTGTCCTTCGTGGAAATCCTTGCTTAGGGTCTTGTAACCTACAACTGCCCGCTGTCGCCCCAGTGTTCCAGTTTCTTTTGATATTCTGGGTTGTCGTAACGCGAGAGGGCAAAGGCATGGGCATATTCAGGCAGGGCGGCTCCTGTCACATGTGCCGCCAGCAGTTCACCCACCGCACACGCCGACATGATGCCATACCCCGACACCGCTCCCGCCACGAACGCCCCCTCCACGCCCATAGGTCCCACCAACGGACGGTTCTCGCGCGTTTTGGTGTAAAAACCGCCGTCCAATTGAGGGCGCGGTATTCTGCCGAAATATTCCTTCATGCGCGGCAGCATGGCGGCGAGTCCGCGCAGCGCGATTTCAGGATATTGCTCATCCAACGGGGGCGCGTCCACAGGGTCCATTGGCAGGGTGTGATATTCCCACAGCATCAAAATATCCGTTCCGCCGCCTTCGGGACGCGTATGCGCGCCCGGCGGGAAGGTCCCGGTCAGCCAGCGGGTTTCGGGGTCGTCTGCCAATGCCGCCCGTTCGTCGTCAGTCCACGGCAGGGCCTGCGCGTCGTTCCAAATCAACAGCGGCGCGTCGCGTCCCACCACGCCCAGCGCATCCTTGATGACAGCCTTGAGATGTAACTCAGTGTACACAGGCAGGTCCACGCCAACCAGTTTGCCGACCTCCTTGAGGAACGGTCCCGCCGCGTTGATGAAGACGGGGGATTCGACTCGGACTCCCGAACTTAATTGGACGCCTCGAACTCGTCCTCCATCCACAGCCACACCTGTCACCCTGCCCGCCTCAAAACGGACCCCGAGCCTGCGTCCGCTTTCGAGGAGATACATCCCCAACTGTTGCGCCGAAAGCCACCCCGCCCGCCTCGCGTGCAGCGCCGCGACGGCTTTGTCGGTCAGGTAAGGGAAGTGTCTGCGGATGAGGTCGCTGCCGAGGAGCAGGTCGGCTCCGCTGGGGGCGTGGAGGAAGCCTTCGGGTTGGGAAGGTTGGTAGTCTGAAGTTTCGGAGGAGTGAATGCGAATCGGACCGGCGCCCAGGCTCGAGATTAAGTCCGAAGCGGCTTTCATCTCCGCAATCTTGCTTTCATCTGCGGTGACGTAGAGGTAGCCGCGGCGGTTCATCCGAAAGACATTCCCGCTTTCGTTGGCGAACGCTTCCATCAGGTCAATGGAGCGGTTCATCAGGGCGAGCATGGCGGGGTCGGGCCACCAGTTGCGATAGCACTCGGTGGAGCGGTCGCTGGTGAAGGAGAGGGGCGGGCGCTCGTCCACGAGCAGGATGCGGCGGATGCCCGCTTTGGCGAGGAAGTGCGCGGCGGAAACGCCGACGATGCCCGCGCCGCAAATGACGGCGTCGTAGTGTTCCATAAAAAACTCCGCCTGATTGTATCAGACGGAGCAGGAACGTCTCGAAGGTTTTAGAGGTGTTGCGATTTGGGCGATTTAGTTGAATTTCTGCTTGAGTTCATCCCAGCCCGGCTCGACGAGGATGGAGCCGTCGGGGAAGATGATGGTCGGCACGCTTCTCATGCCGTTGTTGACTTGGACGACGAATTCGGTCGCCTCGCGGTTGCCCTCGAGGTTGATGCGCAGGTGCGGGATGTTGTGCGCCTCGAAGAATTTCTTCGCGCGGTGACAATCGGGACAGTATTCAGTCACGTACATGACGATTTGGGAGGGGGTGAGGGTGCAGCAGTCGGACATGGTTTTGCCTCTTCAATGAATTTTCGGTCTTTTTGAACGGTTTCCGCCTCAAAATCTTACCCCAAAAGCCGTGTGCTGTTTTGCCTGCCCAGTTACCAGTCATCAGTTATCAGTCATCAGTTATCAGTTGCCAAGCTATTCCCGCTTCGCTGCTTGTGTGAGAATGTGCAAGGCAGTTGTGACGGCGAGGGAAAGCGCCTGCCGGTCGGGCGGGTGTCCCTTTTCTTCCTCCTCCAGCAGGCGGAGTAACGATCCTCGCACGCCGCTGGCGCGGTGCGCCCAGACCGAATCGGCGGAGATGCGCTCGAGGCGCTCGGTCAACATGCAGAGGAGGTGGGACTCATGCGGCATAAAAGCAATGTGTTGCGATAAGATGTTTCTCAAACAAATCCAGATTGTTTTGTCAATGGATTATAATTACACAAAGTTGCGCCCATAGCTCAATTGGACAGAGCACTTGTCTTCGGAACAAGCGGTTGGGAGTTCGAGTCTCTCTGGGCGCACTTTTACTTTTTGGCGCGGCTTTTTATCTTTTTCCAAACCACACTTTGAACAAATTCGCGTTTTCATACTAAGCCCTTGTATAACTGAAGAAAACTTGGCTTACTGCAAAGGCAGACGTTAGAGAACGTTTGCTGCGCGGTTACTTGATAACTCCCCTCACCACCACCACGCCATCGCCCCACTCCGCGGACGTAAAGCGCACGGGGAGCAGTTCCGCGCGGCGCAATTGACGTTGAATCTCGCTTTCGATGGCGTTCTTCATGTTGCCGGGCAGGGGCAGGTTCAAGTCCAGGATTTCAACCACCGGCAAGCCGTTTTCCAACGTGATGCGCGCCTCCCCGCTGACGTGGAAATGCAAACCGGTGATAATCACATCTCCCTCGCCGCGAATCGACTGCGGCGTGATTTGGATTTCGGGATAGGCAAAGGGAATTTGCGGGTAACGGTTCAAGTACCAGGTGATGGTTTGCTCCGCTTCGAGTTCGGTCAGCGTGACCTCCCAAGCCTCGCCGGAATGTTCCCCCGAATGGATGTAATCCAGCAGCGCGCGCACTTCCGGGTCCATGATGGGCTCGACCACGTGCGGGTTCGACGCTGCCAGCAAAATCTGCCCCCATGCGAACAGATTGGCGGCGATGACGCCGATGGCAACGAACAGGTTGAGGCGGGTCTTTAGCGCAGCCATAGTTTAAGTCCCGCAATTCCAGCTGGCACAATGGCAAGCAGGCAGGCGACCGCCCACAGCGCGATGGCGCGTTCCGAAGGGACGAGCCCCGTCTCTGCCTCGCCGCCCTCCGCCGGCAGGAAGGGTTTGTCGTGACCATAGGCGCGCCCGATCCACAGCGCGGCAAGCCCCAGGATGAGCAGGAACGCCAGCACGGTCCCAGCGGCGGAAATGCCCAGGATGTCAATCTCCGGCGGCAGGTCCCCAAAGAAGCGCGCGCCTCCCAGCGTGATGACCAGCAGCGAGCCCCCGTTCCACGCCGCATGGACCGCCACCGCAATCCCGAATCGCTTCCACCAATTTTTGCCGGCGTCCTTTTCGCCGCATAACACATCCCGCCAGCCCTGCGCCACCAACCCCGCTCCCAGCGGATGCAGCCCGCCGCCAATTGCCCGCACTGCCAGAATGCCCGCCCAGATGGTAAAGCCGCTCATGGCGTAGATGACATTCTCCAGCGCGGCAAAGCCCGCCCCCGCCAGCGCTCCCAGCCAAAACGTCTCGCGGCGGCTCAAGCGGCGGGCGATGGGCAGGATGACCAGCGGTTTGGCAAACTCCTCTGCCAGCGGCGCAATGACCGCAATCTGCACAAACAAATAAATGAAACCGCGACTGGTCAACGCCTCCGCCACATCACCGTTCGAGAGCGCGCGGACCACCGCCTCCATTTGCGCCGAAACCTGTTTCACCAGATCGAAAATCAGCGCAAAGACGGTGAGCGGCAGAAGGATCTCCAGCACGATGGCGATGAAGACTCCCACCGTCGCGCCGCCGGCAAACGCCAGCAGCCCCCGCCTCCAACTCAGGGACGGTTGATCCGCCGCCCCAGCCTCTCTCTCCGCGGACGGCTTCGCCTGCGGCATCATCCACGCCATTGCCCACAGCGGAGGCAATGCCGCCGCCGCCAGCAGAAGCGGCGGGAAGAAGAGACCCGCCGCCGTCTCGGCAGAGACAATCGAAACCCCCAACCAAACCAAAAAGATAAAGATGCCAACCAGCAAAAAGGTGGATGGGAACCTCAGCGGCTTTGATGGCTTGCCGCGCAGCGAATGATGGGCATGCAAAAACGCCGCCAGCCCCGCGCCGAGCGTGAGCAGCGCCAGCGTCAGACTAATGACGCCAAAATACACAACCTCACTGCCGCCTCCGCCCATGGCAACCAGCGGCAGAATGCACAGCAGGTTGAGTATCAACGGGACGCCGATGATAATGAGAATCAGCCCAAGGATGCGGATGAGCCGCTTCAACCCGTCAGGGGCTGCGCTTGTAAACGTCTGCATTTCACTCATTTGCGCTTACCTCATAACCAACTCCATGAACCATTGAGAGACGGAGACGTTTTTCGCCCTCCCCCCAACCCCTCTCCCATATGGGAGAGGGGCAAGGGGTGAGGGGAAACGGTATCATTCCCAACTCTCCAATACCTGCTGCCAGGCTTTGATCGCCTCCAGCCGCCGCTCTACAAGCACCGCCAGAATCACCAGCAGCAAACCGATTAACCCAAACGTAATCCACTGGTTGACTTCCTGCAGCGCATTGAGCAGCTGCCCCACTCCCGCCAGCACCACGCCAACCATGCCGGCATAGAAGAACCGCCTCAACCGCCGCGCGCTTCCCCACCAAAACGCGGCAAAACCTTCCGCGCCCAGCAGCAGGGCAAACTGCCAGCCAAAGACCAGCGTCTGCCAGAAGAGCGAGCCGAGCAGCAGCAGAATCGCCGCGTAATCCAGCCAGCGCGCCAAATTGCGGCTGCCGCGTTCCCACTCCATAAAACCGACCCCCAACAAATACAAGCCGGCCGGTATGGCATACCACTGCATCTGCCGCAGGTTCTCCCAAACGTTGACGTAAAACGCATAGAGGAACCAGCCCGCCAGCAGCATCCCCACCGCCAGATACCCCAGCCTCACGCGGCGATACACAGCGGCGGCGCCGGCATACAACAAGCCCACCAGCGACAACACCCAGACAGCCATGTACACCGTCTCAAGATCCACCAGCCGGCGGAACGACACGCCAAACAGCGCCATCACGCTCCATGCGGCGATGTCAATGCCGAGGAACGCCGCCAGACCCAGCGATAGAAACGAGAGAATGATTCCCGACCGCTGCAAGGGGACTTCCCAAACCGTATGCCACCTCGCCTCGGACATGACCTCGCTTCCCTCCCCGCCCAAACCTGACCGGCGTTTCAGGAGGCTGTAGCCAAAGCCCAAGCCGCCGTACCCCAACGACAGCCCCGCCAAATGGACCGGCAGGCTGGTTGTGATGGCATCCGCCGCCCCGCGCCATTGCGTGAGTGTGACAAAGCCGAGCAATGCGCTGACGTATGCCAGCCCTGCCGACCTCCAGGCAGAAGCCAGCACGATAGCAATCAACATATTGCCAAGCGAGAGCCAAACGCTCTCCCAAGTTTCGTGCAGACTGCCGAGTTGCGACAAGATAACATCGAAAAATACAAACCAATAGAACGGACGCGACCACCCATCAAACAGTCGTTTCATGTGCAGGGGCGTATCTTCGTCCAAGCGTTTTTCAAGGAACAAGCCAGCCGCCGTCAGCGCGGCGGTCAACGGCAGGAAGCGCAGCCAGGCTTTGTCCTCCTGCCCAAACTGCCACAAGTGGAGGTGTTCGAGATAATAGCCCAGGCTGAGGTGAACGGCGAGCAGCGCCGCCGTCAGCCAGAAGCGCGAGCGGAAGCGATACACCGCCCAACCGTAGAACGCGGCAAGCAGCAGGAAGTTCAGCGCGATGAGGTTTGCGCGGGAGTCGGCAAAGAAGGGCGCGGCGGTCGCCAGTCCCAATCCCAGGATGTAGAGCGGGAATGCCCAATCGTGCAGGAAGCGGTTGACGAGGCGGGCGGACCATCCGCCTTGTAAATTCGTCAGCCTCCCAAAGCGGCGCTCCAATGCCCAGCCTGCAAGCAGTGCAAGCAATGCGCCCGGCAGCAAACTGAGTCCTTGATATTGCAGCGGAATGACCCATTGCTGGATGAGCGCGGCGTAAGGGACGACGATCAAGGCGCTGGCGGGAGTTAGCAGGAGCGGCTGGCGCAGCCAGAAGGCGCAGACGGCGTAAAGAAGCGCGGCGGCGCCGTAGCCCCACATCGCGCCGACCCGGTCGAGGCTGGAGGGAGGCAGTGAGAGGGCGGTCACGGCGAAGCCCATGGCAATCAACACCGAGCCGTAAGAGGTCAACTTGAGCCGCCGCAGCAGCCATGCGCCGAGCAGATAAAGCGCCGCCAGCCCCATCAACCACCAGCCCTGCCGTTCCGCAGGTACATTCGCTTCGTTGAGCGCGATGAGCAGCGAGAGGATGGGCAACGCAGCCGCAGGGTACAACCACAGCGAACTGCGGAAAAGCCATGCCGAGACCGCCATCAGCAGGGAGTCGTAGAGCAGCGCCCAAGCGAGGGGAATCCGCAGGTGGGCAACCAGCATCGTGCCGACGATGAGGGAGAGGTAAGCCGTCAGATAGGCGGGAAGCCCATAGGGGCGTTTCAGGTTCGGGCGGGGGGCGAGGCGTTCCAGTCCCAGCCCGGCAAGCAAGCCGAGAATGCCGAAGGTCAACAGGAGCAGTCCGTAGTGTTCGTGCGGGGCGTCGGGACGGAGGTAGTGTAGCCAATAGACGCTCCAGACCGGCAGCAATCCGAGCGCCGGGTAGAGGAATTTGGTCGCGGCGAAAGGAGGGAGTTCGGTTTGCGTTGATTGCCGATGTCTCAGCCAGGCAGAGACGGCGTACAGCGCAGCCGACAGTCCCACCGTGAACAGGCTGGCTTCGGTATCCGCCACCGACCAGAGCATCGAGAAGGGCAAAAGGAGATGGGTCGCGGTTTTGAGCGGGCGGGCATAGGCAAGCGGAGCGCGCGCCGCAACCCACAGACTGATGAGAAAGAGCAGCCAGGCGAGCGCCGTCCAACTGACGCCGAAATCGGGCAGGGTAGGCTTGAACGAGGTGAACCAGCCGAGGTTGGTGAGGATGGTCCACGGTGCGAAGACCACGATGACAGCAAACCAAACAAAGCGCGCCCGCTGAAAGAGACGCGCCGAAAGGGCATAGAGCGCGGTGATGATGAGCAGTCCCACCGCCGCCCAGGTTTGTTGAATGCGCCCGCCGCCGAGCAGGATAAGGTTGCGGATGAGCGCCAGCAGTGTGACCGCCACAGATGCAGTCCAACCCGCAACGAGCAGCGGACGCTGGTACAGGCTCCAGGCGAGGCGGAAGAAGGCGCGGAGATGTTCCTTCAGCGACTCACGTTGTTTCAGGTGGTTCAGTCCGCGCTCCGCCAGCACCATGATGGATGCGATGATTGCGCCTTTGGCGGCAAGTGAACCGTGTCCTTGACTGTAAGCGGCGGCGGCAAACCCGCCTCCGAGCATACCCAGCCAGGCGGCGATGTGACCCCAAAATTCCTGATAGCGCCTCCACGCGAAGAGTCCATAGACCACGCCAAAGAGCAGTTGGCTCCCTGCGCCCCACAGTTGATCGGCTTTCGTCCATTCGGAGAAGCCTAAAAATTCATCCATCGGCTGAATATAGATTCGCGCCACCAGCACGAAGGCGATAAAATGAGCGGTGTTGTAGAGCGGCGCGAGGAAGTTGTAAGTTGCGCCCGGCAGTTTTCGGCGTTCCGCTTCGAGCCCAGCCAGGAAATAGACCGCCGTCAGCAGGCATAACGCAAACGCCTTGACATCGTTGTCCGCCCCTGCCTCGCCGAGGATTTGCCAAAGTCCCGCCGCCGTGACCAGTCCCGCCGGGTAAAAGCCGACCTCCGCTCTCGAAAGCAGGGCATTGACGAAATACAGGATGCCGACCGCCAGCAGGGAGGCGGCGGGGACGTATCCCTCCTGCACGTTGACATACGCCACAAGCGGCACGGCAATACTGACCGTCAGCCCGGTCAGCCGCCAAGGGAGCGCATACTCCCCCCGACTCTTTTCAAGCCTGTGACTGAGCAGTACCATAAACCACGCCAGCGCCGTGAGCAGAATCGGCAGGACTTCAACCCGCCATTCGTTGTTATCGTTGACCACCCACATCCACAAGGGGAGCGGCAGACTGGCAAACCAATGATAGAGCGAGCCGTTCTGGGTCAGCCTGTTGAACAGACGCGGCTTGTCTGTTTCATGGAGGGGAATGAAGCCGGGCTGTTTATGATGCGAAAGATACGCGCCCCACGCCGAGAGCGCAATCCAGTTGCCGAGGGCGTAGGCAAGCGTCGCGCCGTTGTAGAGAAAGAGAGACGGCAGAATCGCCAGCGCGGCAATGGCATACGCTGAGACCACCAGCGGCGGCAGGAAAGGCTTGGATGATTCCAGTGACGGAGGGATGCGGGCGAAGCGCAAAACGAGAAGAATGTGCAAAATCGCCAGCGACGCCCAGCCCACGCCCAACTGGTTCAGCCCCACGTTCAACTCGGTCATGGCGAAGGTGGAGGCGCTGAACGCAAAGAAGGACGCGGCGTAGAGTGTGCGCGGCTGCTTCCACAGCAGGGCAGAGAGCGTCATGCTTATGACCAAAACCGCATGAGACGCGGCGGCGGCGGTCCCGTTCCGCAGGTCGGTCAGGGAGAGCAATGCGGCAGTGATGACGAGCGCTGTGCCCCAGCGTGTGGCGGTCTGTCCATGTGCAGCGAGGACGGTGTCATCTTTATAGGCAGAGAGTCTCCAGCCCGCATACATGTAGATAGGGGTGAGCAGCGCCAGCCCAAAGGCATGCCAGGCGGGGTTGACTCCGCTATGGTCGAACCATGCGCCCTGCGCCATGTACACGGAGACCGGCAGGGCAATGGCGGCGAGTATCCCCAAACTCCGTGAGCGGTGGTACACCGCGCCCCAGCCGAACAGGAACGCGCCGATGAACCAATTGACTGCCATGGCGTAGTGCAGGGAATCGTAGGTATCGCGCGTGACGAGGCGCAGACCCAGCGTCAGCGGCATAAGCACGGCAGGCAGCCAAAGCGCCAGCTGCAGAAAAGGCTCGAAGAACACGCGCCAGCGCCCGGGTCGGGGATGATGCGCGAGCCATCGTCCGAGCAGGAACATCGTCAGGGCAAGCATCGAAAGCGCGGCGGAATACCAGTCGCGCGGAAGGTCTGTCAGCAGTTCGAGCAGGGCAAGCAGTGCGCTTCCTGCCGCCGCGCCGGTGATGTAACCAAAGAAGCGGCTCTGGATTTGCAGCGCAGCGAGGATGTAGGCGGCGAGGCTGGCAAACGAGGTCATTACCCAAAATTGTTCCCAGCCGTCCGGCGGGGTTCCGTAGTTGGCGTAGATGGTGTAGCAGTCAATCGGCACCAGCAGCGCGGCAATGGCGCTGAGCGCAATGGCGGATCGGTATAACGGGGTGCGTGTGCGCACGAACCAACCCAGTCCAAAGAACAGCGCGGTGAACCCCATCGGGATGGCAACCCGCACAGGCGCGGAAAAATCCTTCCAGCCCCACACAACGAACGAAATCGCCGCCACGAACAGCAGGAAGATGCCCAGGAAGAGCAGCGCCTGCAGTGTGCGCTCGGAAAGCAGCGTGCGCCACAACCGTTCACGCAGGGGGGGCGGGGGAGGTTTAGGGACGAGGGGGGCAGGCTCAGGGGCGGGAGGAGTCGCCGGTGTCTCCACTTCCGGGGCAGACGGCTTCGCCGCTTCTTCCTCGACGGGGGGATAGAGCGCGGCTTCGAGGCGGTCTTTCTCCATAAGAAGGGGAACGATAACCTTTTGTTTGGTGGTCCGCGAGGTGAAATCTCCTTTTTGGTCGAGAGCGCGAATGGCTTCACGTAAAAAGTTGATTTCTGCCAGGCGGGTTTCGGGGGTGTTTTCGATTTGCGGGCGAGGATGTCCCTCCAGACGAGCTTGCAGTTCGATCATCCGGGCATAGTAGAGGGGAAGGAAACCGCTATTGACCCACCCCGCCTTCTGCCACTCTTCGAGCTGTTTAAAAAGAATTTCATGAAGATAAAGTTCCCCCCAAGCCTCTGCCGCTTCTTCGGCAGTGAAGGGCGGATACGTCAATCCCAGCGCGGCGAGCGCTTCCTCGCGGCGGGAGAGGTAATGTTGTTTGAGTGTTTCGGGAAGTTCGGGGAGAATGCCCTGCGCCGTCCACGTTTCCATCTCGCTCAACAGCCAGTCGAGGCGGGCGAGTTCTTCGAGCCGGCTTGCCTCCCCCTCAAAGCCGCAGCGGGGACAGGTTGTATCGGCGGTGAAATCTGCATGCTTGCAGCGCGGACAGTACATGGAAAAATTATGACACAGGAAGAATTAAAAGACAAGCGCGAGTTTGAAAACCGTCTGCAAAGAGAAATAGACTTTATCGGGATTAACTGCTCTGTTGCAATCATCAAAAAATCTGCGTAGTTTGCGCTCTCTTGCGCAAACCCGGCGGTAGAGACCGCCGAGTACGCTCGGAAAAATCCTTGCAACAGAGCGATTTACCATGCCTATCTCATGTTTACAACAAAGCAGGATTAACTTTTTATCCACGAAGTTCACGAAGGATCACGAATTTCCCTTATTTCTTCGTGAAAATTCGTGTCCTTCGTGGAAGATCATCACCCTAAAGGTCTGCTTTCCCTTTGTGAATTTGAGAATTTCCAATTTAGAGAGTGTTTTGAAATTCATTTTCCAACTATAGATGAACACAGATAAATTGGATTTAAGGGTGATTGCATCACGTTTTTCATCAAAATCAGCGTCCATTTGCGTTTATCTGTGGTGAATCTCGATTTATAAAACACTCTCTTAACCTGAATTCGGGATAAGGCTTTTGAATCGTCCCGAAGGCTTTTGACGCAGCGGGTTCGAGAGCAGAATCAACCTTCGGGACGCTTATCTCGAACTGACGTCTCTTAGGGTTTTTCACGAGAGAAATGTATGGTAGAGAGATTTCCGATAATGTTTAATGGATACCCCTCCGCAGAAGGGGGCGTTTGCACTTGCCCATCCCCTCCGTCTCTCGTACAATCAAAAAGATTGTTGACGTTACACCTGCCCTAGCGGGCGGTGCCAGGGGAGAACGTCAACTACGCCAGAACATTTCGGTGCGTCGCACCTTCGCTGCCGAAGAAAGTCCCAAGCCGCGTTTTGACTGTTTTTGTGGGTATATCTGCCCGTATGGTGCGACGCACTGTGTAAGCAAGGACAGCCCCATACGCGCCATTTGCACCGCAGCAGGAAAGGAACCGCTCATGACAGACATCAAGGAATTTGGGGAACGGTTGATTGGCAATCTGGAGCAGGTCATCGTCGGCAAGCGCCGCTCGCTCGAACTGGTGGTCATCGGCTTGTTGAGCCAGGGACACATCTTGATTGAAGATGTCCCCGGCGTGGGCAAGACGATGCTGGCGCGCAGCCTGGCAAAATCGCTCGACTGCACCTTCAGCCGCATCCAATTCACGCCCGATATGCTCCCCAGCGACGTGACCGGCGTCTCGATTTACAACCAGCAGAAGCGCGTCTTTGAATTTCGCCCCGGTCCGATCATGGGGCAGATTGTGCTGGCAGACGAGGTCAACCGCGCCACACCCAAAACGCAAGCCGCACTGCTCGAAGCCATGGAGGAACGTCAGGTGACGGTGGACGGGGTGACGCATCCGCTCGCGCCGCCGTTCATGGTGCTTGCCACCCAAAACCCCATCGAATACGAAGGCACGTTCCCGCTGCCCGAAGCCCAACTCGACCGTTTCCTGATGCGCGTGCGCATTGGCTATCCCTCGGCGTCGGAAGAGATGAAAATCATGAGCGGTCAGCAGAGACAGCATCCGATTGAAACGCTCAAGCCGGTGGTCAAGGTTAAAGACCTGCTGGCGGCGATGAAGGCGGTACGCGAAGTCTTTGTCTCTCCCGCCGTTCAGCGCTACATCATTGATTTGGTGGGGCGGACGCGCCAAAGCAGCGATGTGTATCTCGGCGCCAGCCCGCGCGGAAGCCTGGCGTTGTTCCGCGCTGGACAGGCGCGCGCGGCGCTGGATGGGCGCGATTACGTCCTGCCCGACGACATCAAAGCGCTGGCAATCCCCGTGCTGGGACATCGCGTCATCGTCTCGCCGGCGGCGCGTCTGCGCGAGTTGAGCGCCGACCGCATCGTGGACGAAATTCTGCACAGCACGCCGGTGCCCGGCGGCGATTACAAAGCCTCTGCCGAGTCCCAACAGGTTCGACCATCCAGGCAAGGGAAGGCAAAGTGACGCCGGGGCGCATCTTCGTTCTTCTGCTTCTTGCTGTTGGCGGCATCGGCACGTTGGTGAACGGCGCGATCTATTACGTGCGTCTGTTTTATCTGGGCGGCTTGCTGCTCATCGCCGCCTGGCTGGTGACGGTCACTTCTCTGCGCGGCGTGACGGTGGAGCGGCGCGCCCGCACCTCGCGTGCCGGCGTGGGCGACATCTTCGAGGAGCATTTCGAAATCATCAACAACAGCCGCATCACCAAACTCTGGCTGGAAGTGGTGAACGAGACGAAAATGCCCAACGCGGGCGGCTCGCGCATCATCACCCTGCTGCGCGGACGGCAGCGGCGTTCCTACACCGCCCGCACCTGGCTCACCTCCCGCGGTGGATTCACGCTCGGTCCCACCACTCTCACTTCGGGCGACCCGTTCGGCATCTTTCGCGTCTCGAAAAAAATTCCTCCCGCCGGGCGGCTGGTGGTCTTCCCCATGCTGTACCCGGTGCGTGAGTTTCTCTCGCCGCCCGGTTTACTGCCCGGCGGCAAAGCCATCCGCCGCAAATCCATAGACATCACCCCTCATGCCGCCGGCGTGCGCGAATACGTCCCCGGCGATCCGCTGAAGCGCATCCATTGGACCTCCACTGCCCGCCGCGGGCGGCTCATGGTCAAGGAGTTCGAGCAGGACCCGCAGGCGGAGGTCTGGTTCTTCCTCGATACGCATAAAAGCGTGCATGTTGCCAAAGCGGTTGAAGGCGGCGAAGCGCCGGCAGTGGAGGACGTGTTCTTCATCCGCCGCCGCAAGGTGAAATTGCCGCCCTCCACACTGGAATATGCTGTCAGCATCACTGCTTCGCTGGCGCATTACTTCATTGAACAGCGGCGGGCGGTGGGGCTGGTGACCGCCTCGGAACACGCCTTCGAGGTCATTCCCGCCGAGCGGAGCGAACGGCAGGAGGGTAAAATTCTCGAAGCGCTGGCGTTTTTGCAGGGCGAAAGCGCGCTCACGCTCCACAGCCTGGTCTCGGCGCAAATCGGGCAGATGCCGCAAGGGAGCAGCGCCATCCTCGTCACGCCGATGGCATGGGATGAATTGCTTCTGGCAGTGGATAGCCTTCAGCGCCGCAGTCTGCGTCCGGTCGTTGTCCTGCTGATGGCGCAGTCGTTTGGGGGGCGGCAGAGCAACGAAGACCTTGCCCGCGCACTGATGGAGCGCAATGTGCCGGTTTGCCCGGTCTATTGCGAAGCCGATCTTTCGGAAGCGCTCTCCAGCTTTACAGCCAACACTTTTTCACAGGAGGTCTCATGGCGTCAACCCGCATTGTCACACTTGACTTGAATTTTCAGGGACGTTCGCATGCGATTGCCGCTTATTTGATTCGCGCGGGGGATGCGGTGGTGCTCATCGAAAGCGGACCCGGCTCGACTCTTTCCGCGCTGGAGGCGGGTCTGGCAAAGGAAGGTTTATCTCCCCGCGACGTGACTCACGTCCTGCTGACGCACATTCATCTCGATCATGCCGGGGCGGCGGGCTGGCTGGCGCGGCAGGGCGCGCAGATTTTCGTGCATCCGGTCGGGGCGCCGCACATGCTCAACCCGGAACGTCTGCTGGCGAGCGCGGCGCGTATTTACGGGGACAGGATGGAGTCGCTGTGGGGGGAGTTTCTGCCGGTGCCGGAGACTCAGCTCAAGGTCCCGAATGATGCGGAGGCGATTCGGATCGGGAACGCCGAATTCATTCCGCTGAACACGCCCGGTCACGCCGAGCATCATTATTCCTATTTGTTCGAGGATGTTTGTTTCAGCGGCGATGTGGGCGGGGTGCGTATTGCGGGGTATCCCTATTTGCGCGTCCCCATGCCGCCGCCGGAACTGCACCTCGAACGCTGGCACGAAAGCCTTGCCCGCCTGCGCCGCGAGAAGATTGCCCGCATCGCGCCGACTCACTTCGGCATGTTCGACGATCCTCAATGGCAGTTGGATGAAGTGGAGAAGGGTCTGACCGCCGCCTCGCGCTGGTTGGAAGAGACGATGCCCGCCAACCCGAGCATCGAGGAATTGCGCGAACGCTTCATCGCCTGGATGCGGACGGAGGAGGCGAAGATGGGCATGGACCCCCAAGTGGCGCAAGCCTACGAACTGGCTAACCCGCCCGGCATGAGCGCCGACGGGTTGATGCGGTATTGGAAGAAGGTGAGGATGGGGTAGAATGATTGGGAGATTGGAAAGTTGGGAGTGAGATGATGTCTCCAAAAAGAGCGGCAAAGACGAAAGTAAAAAATGGAAACAACGGCGCATCCCTCGGCATCGAAGCCGAGTTATGGCAAGCCGCCGATAAACTGCGCGGACATCTCGACGCCGCCGATTACAAGTCGGTGGTGTTGGGATTGATCTTCCTCAAGTATGTTTCCGACCTGTTCGAGCAGGTGCGGGCGCGGGTGGAGGCGGAGGGGCTGGACGACCCGGAGGACAGAGACGTCTATTTGGCGGAGCGCGCTTTTTGGGTCCCGAAAGAGGCGCGCTGGAGCGTCTTGCAGGAAAACGCGCGGCAGGAGAACATCGGCAGCCTGATTGACGCGGCGATGGAAGCCATCGAGCGCGATAACCCCAGCCTGCGCGGGATGCTGCCGGGCAATTACGGACGCGCCGCGCTGGATAAGCGCCGCCTGGGCGAGTTGGTGGATTTGGTCAGCAATAAAATCAACTTTGCCGACGAGGAAAGCAGAAAACAGGATACGCTGGGGCGGGTGTACGAGTACTTCCTTTCGCAGTTTGCCAGCCAGGAGGGGCGCAAGGGCGGGGAGTTTTACACGCCGCGCTCGGTGGTGCGCCTGCTGGTGGAGATGCTCGCGCCGTACCGCGGGCGCGTCTTCGATCCGTGCTGCGGCTCCGGCGGGATGTTCGTGCAGAGCGAGAAGTTCGTGGAGGCGCACGGCGGCAAGATCGGCGATATTTCCATTTACGGGCAGGAATCGAACCCCAACACGTTCAAACTGGCGAAGATGAACCTTGCCATTCGCGGCATCGAAGCCGACCTGGGCAAGCAGCCCGCCGATTCCTTCCATAACGACCAACACCCCGACCTGAAAGCCGATTACATTCTCGCCAACCCGCCCTTCAACATGAGCGATTGGGGCGGCGAGAATCTGCGCGAAGATAAACGCTGGAAGTACGGCGTTCCGCCGGTTGGCAACGCCAATTTCGCGTGGATTCAGCATTTCATTTATCACCTCGCGCCGAATGGCACGGCGGGGTTCGTGATGGCAAACGGCAGTATGTCCAGCAACACTTCCGGCGAGGGCGAGATTCGCAAAGCCATCATCGAAGCCGACCTGGTGGATTGCATGGTGGCGCTGCCGGGACAGTTGTTTTACAGCACGCAGATTCCGGTGTGTTTGTGGTTTTTGACGAGGAATAAAGACCCTAAAGACCCTAAAGGTCTTGAGAGACCTTTAGGGTCTCGCATAGGGTCTCGCGTAGGGTCTCGCGCGGGAAAGACGCTGTTCATTGACGCGCGCAAACTCGGTTCTCTGGTTGACCGCGTCCACCGCGACCTTTCGGACGAGGACATCGCCAAAATCGCCGGGACGTATCATGCCTGGAAATCCCAAATAGACCCTAAAGGTCTTGGGAGACCTTTAGGGTCTGAAGAATATAAGGACATCCCCGGCTTTTGCAAATCGGTCACCCTCGAGGAAATCCGCGCGCAGGGGTATGTGCTGACGCCGGGACGCTACGTGGGTGCGGCGGACGTGGAGGAGGACGATGAACCCTTTGAGGAGAAGGTGGCGCGCTTGACGAAGGAATTGGAAGCGCAGTTTGAAGAGAGCGCCAGGCTGGAAGAGCAAATACGAGAGAATTTGAAACGATTGGAGTTAGACCCTAAAGGTCTGTTAGACTTTTAGGGTGTGAGGAACCCGCGCCTGACGCAGGAATTGGAGGCGCAGTTTGAAGAGAGCGCGAGGCTGGAAGAGCGAATACGAGAGAATTTGAAACGGTTGGAGTTAGACCCAAAGGTCTGTTAGACCTTTAGGGTCTGAGGAACCCGCGCTTGACGAAGGAATTGGAGGCGCAGTTTGAGGAGTGCGCCAGGCTGGAAGAGCAAATACGAGAGATTTGAAACGATTGGAGTTAGACCCTAAAGGTCTGTTAGACTTTTAGGGTCTGAGGAACCCGCGCTTGACGAAGGAGTTGGAGGCGCAGTTTGAAGAGAGCGCCAGGCTGGAAGAGCGAATACGAGAGAATTTGAAACGGTTGGAGTTAGACCCTAAAGGTCTGCTAGATCTTTAGGGTCTGGATGCTGGAAACACAGTTGGAAGAGCGTGAGAAACTTGAAAGTACTGTCAAGGAAAACTTGGAAAAACTAAATCCATGACTGACGAAAAAGATTGGAAAGATTTGATCATAGCCGACTTGGGCAAAGTCGTTACTGGGAAGACGCCATCAACGTCAAATCCAGAATATTTTGGTGGCGATATTCCTTTTGTGACGCCTACTGACATGGACGGTCGTCGAATTATTTCAACGACAGAACGTTATCTTACAGAAATGGGAGCAAATGCAGTTAAAGGCTCCAAACTTCCTGAAAAGTCTGTCATTGTTTCTTGCATTGGTTCTCAGATGGGCAAAGTTGCCATTGTTGGGAAGCCATGTGTTACCAATCAACAAATCAACGCAATTGTCGTCTCGCCAGAATATTCTGAACTATTTGTTTATTACAGTCTATCTTTGCGTGGCGATGAAATAAGGTATATTGGTTCAGGCTCAGCAGTTCCAATTTTGAATAAATCAGATTTTTCCAATTTGCCCATCGCCATCCCTCCCCTCCCCGAACAACGCGCCATTGCGGGGATACTCGGCGCGCTGGACGATAAAATCGAACTCAACCGCCGCATGAACCGCACGCTGGAGGCAATGGCGAGGGCAGTGTTTCGTCACTGGTTTGTGGAGAATGAGGAGGTTGAAAGTTGGAAGGTTGGAAAGTTGGGGGATTTAGTAACTCTTATCAACGAAAGAGTTGATGCAACTCCCCAAAAAGATAACGAGAAATATATTGCGCTTGACGATATGCCTTCAAAGTCTATTGATCTATCCCAGTACCGTCTTGGTTCAGAGGTAAATAGTAGCATTATAAGTTTCAAAAGAGGCGATATTTTATTTGGTTCAATGCGCCCTTATTTTCATAAGGTTGGAATAGCACCATTTGATGGTATAACAAGAACAACAACTTTTGTTTTACGCCCGAAAAAAGATATATTTCGTGCATTTGCACTATATTGGTTCTTTAGCGATGAAGTAATCGAATTTAGCACCACGGCTTCGGTTGGAACAACCATCCCGTATGTTCGGTGGGAAACATTAGAGAATTACGAGATACCCATTCCATCACATAGCCTCATGGAAAAATTTACAAAATTCTTCCAGCCTTTATGGTTGAAGATTGTTTCTAATGGTAAACAATCCCGCACGCTGGCGGCGCTGCGCGACGCCCTGCTGCCGAAGTTGATGAGTGGGGAGGTGAGGGTGAGACCCTAAGACCCTAAAGGTCTGCCAGACCTTTAGGGTCTTACCGACCTTTAGGGTCTTGTATAATAAACAACAAGATGACCAGCCCATCTCCCCTCCTCTACGACACCTATTACCACATCTACAATCGCGGCAACAACCGCGAGAATATCTTCATCCAGGAACGCAATTACGAATATTTCCTGAACCTGTATTTCAAGTACATTGACCCCATCGCCGAAACATATGCGTATTGCCTGCTGCGAAATCACTTTCACGTTTTGTTGAAGACCAGGGCGGAAGAGGAAATCACGGGGACCCTAAGGGTTGCTTCCGTAACAAGAAAACCTTTAGGGTCTGAACAATATCTCTCTCAACAGTTCTCCAATTTCTTCAACGCCTACGCCAAAGCCATCAATAAAGCGTATGATAGAACAGGAAGCCTATTCCAGCATCCCTTCGGGCGGGTGCCTATCACTACTGACCGTCAATTCTGGAATGTGATAGCCTACATCCACCAGAACCCCCAAAAGCACGGCTTCGTGAAAGACTTCCGCGAGTGGAAATGGTCATCGTATGGGATTATTCTTGCCGAGAAGCCGATGAAATTGAGGCGTGATGTCGTCCTTGATTGGTTTGGAGGAAAAGAAAGTTATTTGGAAATGCACCAACAATGGATTTCAGACGCAAACGCCAAGTGGTTTGCAGAGGATGATTACGATTAATCAAGAAGACCCTAAAGGTCTTAACCGCCCTCAAGGCTTACCAGCCAGGGAGTCCGGCAAGGGTTGTCACACCGCAAATTTTGCGATGAGACCTTTAGGGTCTATGGCGCGAGGCGCTGCTGTCCAGGTTGATGAGGGGGAGGCGAGGGTGACCGTCCACGAATAGGGGTCCGCGAATGCGCGAAGGCGGGCGGGTTGGTACATTTGTGGATGGTTTGCTCCATCGAAAGCGGCAACTCTGGCGCAGAACGTCTCCCGGATAGGTAGTTACGGCTAATCGCAAACATGATGTCGAGGAGTTGACAATTATGAGCGTCACGTTATTCAAAGAAGTAAGTTACACACTATCCAAACTCTTGCACGACATAGAAATGGGCGAAATTGGCTTGCCTGATATTCAACGTCCATTTGTGTGGCCCAACACCAAAGTTCGAGACTTATTTGATTCCATGTACAAGGGCTTCCCTGTTGGCTACCTGCTTTTCTGGGCAAACGGCGCGGGAGATGGTCATCGCCAAATTGGCAAGGACGAAAAGCAAAAGTCCGCCCGGCTGCTCATTGTTGACGGACAACAGCGCCTGACATCGCTGTATGCGGTTATCAAAGGCATTCCAGTCGTACGGGAAAACTACGAGAAAGAAAGCATTCAGATTGCCTTCAATCCAATCAGCCAAAAATTTGAGGTCGCAGACGCCGCCATCAAGCGCGACCCGGAGTACATCCCCGATATATCCGTGATTTGGTCTGATTCAACCGACATTTTTGAATTGGCAGACAATTACCTCGCCAAACTGCGGACGGCTCGCGACGTCAACGCGGAGGAACAAAAACAGATTCGCAAGGCAATCAATAATCTGGATAACGTTCAAAACTATCCCTTCACGGCGCTGGAGGTTTCCGGTTCCGCGACTGAGGAACAGGTTGCAGAAATATTTGTGCGCGTCAACAGCAAGGGTACGCCGCTCAACCAGGCAGACTTCATTTTGACGCTCATGTCCGTCTTTTGGGATAAGGGACGGAGCGATTTGGAGCGCTTTTGCCGCGAGTCTCGACTGCCTGCAAAAACTGGCGCATCTCCATACAACCACTTCATCCAGCCTGACCCCGACCAACTCTTGCGTGTGAGCGTGGGATTTGGCTTTCGTCGCGCCCGTCTGCAATATGTGTACAACATCCTGCGCGGCAAGGATTTGGAAACGGGCGAATTTTCGAACGAACGCCGCGAGAAGCAATTCAAGATTTTGCAACTTGCCCAAAGCCGTGTGCTTGACCTGCAAAACTGGCACGAATTTCTGAAGTGCATTCGCCGCGCTGGTTATACAAGTCAGTCCATGATTGTCTCCGTCAACAATTTACTGTACTCTTATGTGTTCTACCTGATTGGCAAATATGATTTCCGCGTCGAGCCTTTCGTCTTGCGGGATACGATTGCCCGCTGGTTCTTTATGAGCGCATTGACCAGCCGCTACTCGGGCAGTTTCGAGTCCACGATGGAACAAGACTTAAGCCGCCTGCGAGATATAAAAACTGGCGAAGAATTTGTGCGTTTGCTTAATCGTATCGTCGCCGATTCGCTGACCGATGATTTTTGGAACATCACGCTTCCAAATGAACTTGCCACCTCCTCCCCGCGCAGCCCGTCATTGTTCGCTTATTATGCGGCTCTCAACCTGCTCAAAGCGAAAGTGTTGTTCTCCAAAATGCTTGTGTCCGATTTGCTTGACCCAACCACAAAAGCGAAAAAATCGGCAGTCGAAAGACATCATCTCTTCCCAAAGGAGTATCTGAGAACGCTTGGCATTGACGAAAATCGTGACATGAACCAAATTGCAAATTTTGCGCTGGTAGAATGGAACGACAATATTTCGATTAGCGATACCCCGCCTTTTGAATATTTTCCCCAATATGCAGAGCGCTTCAAAGCCAGCGAACTTCGCGAAATGCTCCATTGGCACGCCCTGCCTGACGGCTGGGAGAACATGAAGTATCAGGAATTTCTCGAACAACGGCGCAAACTGATTGCCAAAGTAACCAAAGAAGGATTCAACGAACTGGTTGCAACAAAAGAGTAACCGATGCCCTTCACCGAATCCGTCATCGAACAAGCCGTCATCGAATGGCTCGCCAGCCTGGGCTACGACCACGCCTTCGGTCCCGACATTGCCCCCGATGGCGCACGTCCCGAACGCAGCGACTACGCCGAACCGCTCCTGCTCGGAAGGCTGCGCGACGCTCTCGTCCGCCTCAATCCCGACCTGCCGCCTGCCGCGCGCGAAGAAGCCTTTCGCCAACTGACGCATCTCCGCGCTCCCTCCCTGCTGCTCAACAACCATGCCTTTCACCGCCTGCTGGTGGACGGCGTGACGGTGGAATACAAACGCGACGGGCGCGCTGTCAGCGGGCGGGCACGCGTGGTGGATTTCGATAATCCCGAAAACAACGACTGGCTCGTGGTCAATCAATACACGGTTGAGACCCTAAAGGTCTCCGAGACCTTTAGGGTGTCCAGGCGTCCCGACGTGGTTATCTTCGTCAACGGGCTGCCGCTGGCGGTGATGGAACTCAAAAACGCCGCCGACGAAAAAGCCACCATCTGGGCGGCGTACCACCAACTGCAAACCTACAAGCAAGACATCCCCGTCCTGTTTTACTACAACGAACTGCTGGTCATCTCCGATGGCGTCTATGCCCGCCTCGGCTCGCTCACTGCCAACCGCGAATGGTTCCTGCCCTGGAAAACCATCGAAGGCGAGAAACAAGCCCCCGCCTCGCAGAGTCAACTCGAAGTCCTGCTGCGAGGCGTATTCGAGAAGCGCCGCTTCCTCGACCTCATCCGCTACTTCATCGTCTTCGAGCAGGAACGCGGCGCACCGTCCGTCAAGAAAATTGCCGGATACCACCAATTCCACGCCGTCAATTACGCGGTCAAAGAAACCCTCCGCGCCGCAGGCGTAGGACAAGTCAGTGACTTGTCCTCCATCAAGGACCTGAAAGGCGTCTATCGCGCCCAGCCCACACCCGGCGGCGCAAGCGGCGACCGGCGCATCGGCGTCATCTGGCACACCCAGGGTTCGGGCAAAAGCCTGACGATGGCGTTCTACGCCGGACGGCTGGCGGCGCATCCCGCCATGCAAAACCCCACCATCGTCGTCATCACCGACCGCAACGACCTGGACGATCAACTCTTCGGCACGTTCTCGCGCTGTTCCGAAATCCTGCGTCAAACGCCCGAACAGGCAGAAAGTCGCGAAGACCTGCGTCAAAAACTGCGCGGGCGTGTGGCGGGCGGCGTCTTCTTCACCACCATCCAAAAATTTCTCCCTGTCGAATCCCAATCCCAATCCCTAAAGGTCTCTAAGACCTTTAGGGATTCTTCTCTTGTCCTCTCCGACCGCGCCAACATCATCGTCATTGCGGATGAGGCACACCGCAGTCAATACGACTTCATAGACGGCTACGCCCGCGCCCTGCGCGACGCCCTGCCCAACGCCTCCTTCATCGGTTTCACCGGCACGCCCATCGAACAGGCGGACGCCAACACCCGCGCCGTCTTCGGCGACTACATCAGCATCTACGACATTCAGCAGGCGGTGGAAGACGGCGCAACCGTCAAAATTTACTACGAAGGGCGGCTTGCCAAACTCGAACTGGACGAAAACGAAAAACCTAAAATTGACCTCGAATTCGAGGAAGTCACCGAAGGCGAAGAGCCCGAAGTCAAAGAAAAACTCAAAAGCAAATGGGCGGCGCTCGAAGCGGTGGTGGGAACGGAAAAGCGCCTGCGCCTGATTGCCCAGGACCTGATTGACCATTTCGAGAAACGCCTCGAAGCGCAGGACGGCAAAGCGATGGTGGTGTGCATGTCGCGCCGCATCTGCATTGACCTGTACAACGCCATCATCCAACTGCGCCCGCACTGGCATTCCGAAGACGACCGCCAAGGCGTGGTCAAAATTGTGATGACGGGCTCTGCCAGCGACCCGCTGGAGTGGCAGCCGCACATCCGCAATAAGGCGCGCCGTGAAGAACTCGCCCAACGCTTCAAAGACCCCGCCGACCCCTTCAAACTCGTCATCGTCCGCGATATGTGGCTGACGGGTTTCGACGTTCCCTGCCTGCACACCATGTACCTCGACAAGCCCATGCAGGGACACGGTCTCATGCAGGCGATTGCCCGCGTTAACCGCGTGTACCCCAACAAAACCGGCGGGCTGATTGTGGATTATCTCGGGCTGGCGTACCACCTGCAAAAGGCGCTTGCCGCGTACACCGAAGCCAGTCATCCCGCCGAAATCCCCGACCAGGAAGAAGCCGTCAACGAACTGCTCAAACGCTACGAAATCTGCAGAGACCTTTTTCATGGGTTCAACTGGTCGAAATACTTCAGCGGTTCGGCGGCGGAGCGCGCCAGCCTTCTTCCGGCGGCGCTGGAACATCTGCTGCAGCAGCCAAACGGCAAAAAGCGCTACCTGCAAGCCGTGCGCGGACTCTCGCTTGCCTTTGCGCTGGCTGTCCCCAATGAGCGCGCCCTGGCAATTCGGGATGACGTCGCCTTCTTTCAGGATGTCCGCGCCGCGCTGGTCAAGCACACCGTCAGCGAGGGCGGCAAAGCGGATGAAGACTACGAGCAGGAAATTCGGCAGATTCTCTCGCGCTCCGTTGCCGCCAGCGGGCAGGTGATTGACATCTTCGCCGCCGCAGGCTTGAAGAAGCCGGAAATCTCCGTCCTCTCCGAAGAATTTCTGGCGGAAATGCGCGGGCTGCCGCAAAAGAACCTCGCCATCGAACTGCTGCGCAAACTGCTGAACGATGAAATCCAGAATCGCATGAGGAAGAACCTCGTGCAGTCACGTTCCTTTGCCGAAATGCTGGAACGCACCATCCGCGCCTACCAGAACCGCACGCTCGAATCCGCCGAAGTCATTGCCGAACTCATTCAACTGGGTGAAGAGATGCGCGAGGCGCAAAAGCGCGGCGAGAAACTCGGCTTGAGCGAGGACGAAATCGCCTTCTACGACGCCCTCGAAGTCAACGACAGCGCCGTCAAAGTGTTGGGCGATGAGACGCTCAAGAAGATTGCCCGCGAACTGGTGGAAACCGTGAGAAAAAATACGACCATTGATTGGACAGTGAAAGAAACTGTGCGGGCAAAGTTGCGCGTGATGGTCAAACGAATTTTGAGAAAATACGGCTACCCGCCCGACAAGCAGGAAAAAGCCACCCAAACCGTATTGGAACAGGCGGAAACGATTGCCGCCGATTGGGCAGGCGGCATGTAACCGCCGCTGTAAGGAGTTTACTTTCTCTTCAGTGACGCTGGGAAGCGCGCTGATGCTGACATAAAAAAATTCGCGGTCTGCTTCACTGGAAACAGACCGCCAAACAGGGTGTGGGCGCACAGGGACTCGAACCCCGGACCTCATGTGTGTGATACATGCGCTCTAACCAACTGAGCTATGCGCCCCAAGCGACGCCGATTATAGCCGAGATATATTTGTTCTGCAAGCGATTTTTTTGGGAGTTGTGGGACAACGTCCCACAACTCTTGAGTACACATTTTGGGCTTATGGCGCCGGCAGCACATCCCACGGGTTGACAAAGGACGAACTGGCGCGAATCTCGAAATGCAAATGCGGACCGCTCGAACGCCCCGTCGTGCCAACCGCGCCGATGACATCTCCCTGCCCGACTGATTGCCCGCAAATCACATTGAGCGCGCTCAAGTGCGCATACAGCGACTGAAAACCGCTGCCGTGATCCACCATGATCATGTTGCCGTAGCCGTAATTGTTCCAGCCGGCATACACCACCACGCCGGCGTCGGTCGCATACACGGCTTCACCTTCATTGCCGGCAATATCAATGCCCCAGTGATTGGTGCTGGGCGAATAATCGAAGCCGGAGAGATAATGCTTGTTGGTGGGCCAGATGAAACTGCCGTATCCCACCGCGCCGCCGCTGACCGGTCCACAAGCGCCCTCGCCGAGCACGCGCGCCAGCGCCGGGTTTTCACGCGTCACACCCAATGGCGCGCTCCACGAAATAAAATCACGCCTGCCGCCCGGCACAATCAGCCACGTCCCTGGCGGAATGTTCGGGTTGGAAAAATCGCCAATGCTTGCCGCATCCAAATGATTGGCGGGATAGTTGATGATGTCTTCGGGCTTCACCCCGTAATAACGCGCCACAGCGTTCAACCCTTCACCCTGCTGCCATTCGTGATACGTCCCATCCACCGGCAAAATATTCAACACCTGACCCGGCTTCAGTGAATGCGGGTTATCCAACAAAACATAATAATTTCCCCATAGCACCGTTTCGGGTTTCAAGCCGAACTTCTCCGCAATTCCGAAAATCGTATCCCCTTCCAAAACCGTGTACTTGATAATTTCCTGCCGCGGACGCGACGGAATGATTGTCCGTTCCTGCGCCAAACGAGGGACACCATCGAATACATCCGCCACCGGCTGAAGGACGACGCTCCCGCCTCCCGCCGCGCTGATTGTTGGCACAACGACCGGCGTCTTCGCCGCCTCCACTGTTTCTGCGCGGCTGACGCTCGTCCGAATGGCGGCAATGACCACTCCCACCAACACCAGCGACAACACCCCCGTCCCGACGCGCAGCAATCCCTCCCCCAGCCCCAACTGAACGAAAAAATCGAAAAATCTGCTTAAAAGACCATGCGAATTATCTTTGTTCATATGCAACCATCATAACATGTCCAAAAAATGAGCGTCAATGCGCTCCGCCGCACGCTAACCTGACATTAACCCGACGATTCCCCTGCGCGCCGCAAGCCAAAGCGAATTGCCAAAATGCCGATGAGGCACGTCGTCCCTCCCACGATAATTGTCGCCGGCACATTCCAGGTTTGCGCAATCCAGCCAATCACTACGCTTCCGAAGGGCGCCACCCCTTGCAATGCCCAAAAATACACGCTGAACACCCGTCCGCGCAGAGCATCCGGCACCTCCACTTGAATCATCGTGTTCATTGTCACCAACTGTGTCACCGTCCCCCAGCCCACCAGCGCCAGCAAAAACAATGCCGCAGGCACATTCCTCACAAAGCCCAGCGCAATGATTGGAAACACAAACGACGCCTGCCCCAACAGCAGCATGGTCTGCCGATTTGCCGAAGCAAGGTACGCGGCGAGAAAGGCGGCAGTCAGTGCGCCCACGCCCTGCGCCGCATACAAATTGCTCGTGCGGGTGGCAATCGCCGCCTCCGTATCCAGCGCCGACCTCAACACATCGCGCGCTACCGCCGGGATTTGCTGAGTCAACGGAATGCCAAAGAATCCCACCAGCGCCGCCATCAGAATGACTGACAAAACGACCGGGCTGTTTCGGATGTAGGATACGCCTGCTTTGAACTCATCCGGCAGACTGCCCTCCCGCTTCGCCTCTCTCTGGACCTTGAAACGGGTCCTCGCCACAAGCAGACCCGCAATCACAAACAGGAAACTGACCCCGTTTGCCAGAAACACGCTCCCCTCGTTGCCTGTGACAGAAATGAGCCACGCTGCCAGCATCGGTCCCAGCACGCGCCCGCTGTTGAAGGCGGTGGTTTGCAAAGCGATGGCGCTTGGCAGCGCCTCACGCCCTGCCAGTTCGATCAGCATGGACTGGCGCGCGGTCACTTCAATGGATACCGCCGAACCGAAAAAGAACGCCAGCGCAATGATGTGCCAGATTTCCAGACGGTTAGTGTAGGCGAGCCACGCCAGCCCAAACGCCTGCAGTGCCATCACTGCTTGAAAAAGGATGACCGTGCGGCGTTTGTCCCATCGCTCCACCAGCACCCCGGCGGGCAGGGCAAAGAGCAAAGTGGGGAGGGTGTTTGCGAAACCGATCAACCCCAAGTCAAAGGGGCGACCCGAAATGCGATAGGCAAGGTAGGGCAGGGCGGTGGATTGCGCCCATGTGCCAATGACGGAGAGGAGCTGCCCAACGACAAAAATGACATAGTCGCGCGAGGCAAGGGCGGGAAACCGCTCGATGAGTTTGACTTTGAATGTGTCCACGGTGGAGGGGCGGCGACGGTTACGCAGGGACGATGAGTTCGGGTGAATCGTTCTCAGGTTTGTTGACCAGCGTCGAAACGGGGTAGGCGGTCATGGCGTCGGCGGGGTAGGGCTTGAGGAGGGGCAGCAGGCTTTCGGGAGTCTGAGGCGAGGGGTCCAGCCATTTGGCGTAGTCGCGCGGGTGCAGGATGGCTGGCATACGGTTGTGCAGAGTCGCCATTAATTCGTTGGGCTCGGTGGTGATGATGGTGCAGGTTTTGAGGTTGGAGCCGTCCGGGCTTTCCCACGAATCCCACAAGCCTGCAAAAGCGAAGGGACGGCGGTCGTTCATGTGAATGTAGTAGGGGATTTTGGTCTTTTTGCCGGCGACGGTTTTCCATTCGTAGAAGCCGTCGGCGAGGATGAGACAGCGTTTGTATTTGAACGAGCCGCGGAAGGACGGTTTTTCGGCGAGCGTTTCACTGCGGGCATTGATGAGACGGGCGCCGATGGAAGGGTCCTTTGCCCACATGGGGATGAGACCCCAAATGAAAAAGTCGGCGGCGCTGCGCTCGTCGTTGGGGATTGCCAGCACAGGCTGGGATGGGGCAATGTTGTAACGCGGCGCAAATTGCGCCGGGAAGAGGAAGCCGGGGAAGGCGTCCTGAAATTGAGCGGGGTCAACCGTCAGGGTAAAACGTCCGCACATGCTTACTCCTTTATGAGGGGGTGGGGAGGGAAAAGCGAAAGGTGGCGCCTTTGTCTTTTTCCGACTCGACCCAGATATGTCCATGGTGGATTTCGACGATTCGCTTTACCAATGATAAACCGATTCCCGTCCCCTCGCTTTGAATGTCCAGTTTATTGAACAATCCGAAGATGCGTTCGTGATATTGCGGCTCGATGCCGATGCCGTTGTCGCGCACGTAGAAGACCGGGTAGCCGTTGCCATTGACGCCGCTGACGCCGATCTCGATGTGCGCCCGCAGGCCGGGTTTGGCATATTTGGCGGCGTTGTCAACCAGGTTTTGAACCACTTCCACCAGGCGGATGCGGTCGCCGCGCACGATGGGAAGATCGCGTTGAATTTCGACGATGGCGTTGACTTTGTCCAGCCGTCCGCGCAGGCGGTCTATGGCTTCGCTGACGATTTCCCTGAAGGGAACGTCTTCGGGCGGGTTCATCAGCCGTCCGATGCGGGAGAGTTCGAGCAGGTCATTGAGCAGCGCCTCCATTTTTTTTGCTGCGGTGGAGATGCGTTCGATGCCGCTTTTAACTCGTTCATGGTCGCCGTTTAGGGCGTCTTTTTCCAGAAAGCCGAGGAAGCCGGTGATGGTGACAAGCGGGGCTTTCAGATCATGCGAGGCGGTGTAGGTGAAGCGCTCCAATTCGGCGTTGCGGATTTCCAGTTCGTGGATGAGCGTTTCGCGTTCCTGTTCGATTTGTTTGCGTTCGGTAATGTCCTGCACGGCGCCGACGATTGCCTTCAGACGGTTGGCGATTTCATCCCAAACGGGATGGGCATAGACCTTCACCCAGCGCAGTTCGCCGTTTTTATGATAAGTGCGAACCTCATGGGTGGTCTGCTGTCGGGCTTTCAATCTTTCCAGCACGTCTTTGTCCTTTTGCACGTCATCGGGATGCAAGTGTGCAAACCAGCCGCCGCCCGCGCGATATTCCTCGATGTTGGCGTAGCCCGTCATTGCCTCGAACGCGCCTGCCACCCAGTTCAGCCACAGGCTGCCATCTGCCTCCACCTGTGTGGAGAAAACATAATCCGAACTGACCATGGAAATGAGGCGATATTTTTCCTCGCTGGCGCGGGCGCGGGCAAGCGCTCCCTGCACCCAACTGGCAGACAGCCACTGCAGGACGGCAATCACCGGAAACAAGACCAGGCTGACGACCCACGTATTCGACGGCGAACTTACGAAAACAGACGGGATAGTTCCCTGCAGATGCTGCTCCAGCATCAACGCTCCTGCTCCGAGCGAGAGAAGGACGAACACAAGGGTCCCGCGCCAGCCCAGCAGGATGCCCGCAATCGTGATGGCCAGCGTAAACCCCACCAGATACGATTCTCCTTTTACGCCGATGCCGCTCCACGCCGAGGCGGCGAAAAATATCCACAAAATGCTCACCTGCAAAACGGACGCCTCTTTCACATATCCGCGATGCAGGATGATCAACAGCAAAATATTTACGGCGGTGTTGAAGGCGGTCTGCGTCAGGGCGCGCGCCGCCCCCGCAGGGTTGAATGTCAGTGTGTATGCCAGATAGGGGAGCGGCACAAACATCAACACCCACAGGATGACGTGCAGCATGTATGCTTGTTGCGCCGTGAACTCGTCCGCAAACTCGGGCAGTTTGAAGGCGCGTTTGAGAATATTCATTTTTTCAACTTTCTGAAATCACCATCCCGCACGGTCATGCCGATGGCGTCAAGATGCTCCAAAAGAGCCTGCGCGTATTTGCGGCTCGTCTGGAAGATGTCGCGCGTTTCCGCCAGCGTAATCCGCCCCTGCTTTTCGATTACGCGGCGGATTTCCCCCCTCATGAACTCATAGTCCTGTTTTCGAAAAACCACCTCGCTCGAAACCGCCGCCAAATCGCCGCGTTCCAGCAAGGCATTGAAGATTTCCTCGCCGACCTCCGCCTGACATTCCCGCACGCTTGGCGGAGCGAAGCGATTCGCCTCGAACTTTCGCATCAAGGTCTGGACCTTTGCCTGCTCCTGCGCCCCAAAGCGGACCTCGTGCCCTGGCTTCGCCGCCAACGCGCCCCATTCCGCGAGCAGGTTTTCCGTTGTCAGTTTTTTCATCACTGCCTGAAAGACACGCGGCGGCAGTTTGAGTTTGCTCTTCAACTCCTCGCGTGGAATGCCGCGCCGCAGGGGAAAATCTCGATGATATGCCTCGACCAGTCCCAGGGTCTGATGACGAAGCGCATCCCAATGGGGCTGGGCGGCGGCGAGCAGGTCGCTATCGGGAGCAGGTTCACCGCTTTCCAGCAAGGTCAAACGTCCAGCCGCCAGCAATTCCTTAAGGGCGGTTTCCGCATCCGCAGGTTCGAGGCGTGAGTGGCGTGTGAGGTCCTTGAGAGGCGCGATGTTCAAGGTAAGCGCGGCTTCGAACAAGATGTCGGCAGGGGAGCCGCGCATAAGCGCCTCCAGTGACTTTAGAACAGCCTGGTCGAAACGTTTGTGCCTGCCTTTGGGAGCGGGGTCCACCACCGTCCCGCCGCCGAGGGTTTCGCCGGGGGAGGGGCGGCGCAAGATGTAGCGGTCTCCGCGAACCGCCACCACCGGCTGGCGCAGTTCGAGTTGAATCCAACCCTGCTCGCCGGGGTGCAGTTCCTCCACGCCAAGCAGGCGCAGGATGCCAATGGTCTCGGAGGTGCCGAGGAAAAATTTGACCTCCTGCCCGTGACGGATGGGAGCGGAGGCGTCCTTCAGCAGACGGAAATGAGCATCCAGTCTGCGCGTAGGCAAATATTGGCGCGGGTGAACGAGAACGTCGCCGCGGCGGATTTGCTCGACGTTGATGCCGGCGAGGTTGACGGCGGTGCGCGAGCCGGGGACAGCTGTCTCCTCTTTTTTCTTGTGTGTTTGCAAGCCGCGAATGCGACCGGTCAAGCTGGCTGGCAGAATTTCCACCTCGTCGCCCGCCGACAGGCTGCCGCCGCTCAGGGTACCGGTGACGACCGTGCCGAACCCGCTCATCGTGAAGACCCGGTCAATGGGGAGGCGGGGGCGGCGGAGGTCGGGGCGGACGGGTTTCTTTTCGAGGATGGTTTGGAGATGGGTGATGAGTTCATTGAGTCCCGTTTTCGTTCTGGCAGAGACGCGGACGATGGGCGAGCCGTCCAACACAGTGCCGCTTACAGCGGCGCGAATGTCCGTTTCGACGAGGTCCAGCCAGGCGGGGTCTGGCGCGAGGTCGGTCTTGGTCAGGACGATCAGCCCGGCGGGAATCTGCAGCAGGTCGAGGATGGCGAGGTGTTCACGCGTCTGCGGCATGACGCCTTCATCGGCGGCGATGACGAGCAGCACCGCGTCAATGCCGCCGACGCCCGCCAGCATGTTTTCGATGAAGTCGCGGTGACCTGGCACATCCACGATGCCGATTTCCTCGCCGTTCGGCAGGGTCATCCAGCCGAAGCCGAGTTCGATGGTCATTTCGCGCGCTTGTTCCTCTTTGAGGCGGTCGGGATGGGTGCCGGTGAGCGCCGCAATGAGGGTGGATTTGCCGTGATCTACATGCCCTGCTGTGCCGATGACGCGCATAGGGGGTTATTTTTTCGTCTTCTTTGCCGTCTTGCCGTGACCCATGATGCGCTCGTAGGCGGAAAGCCATTCATGGGCAACGTTCATTAGTTCCTGAAGTTGCTGTTCGGCGGCGTCGGTGGTTTGTTCCAGTTTATCCTGAGTCGCTTGGAAGGCTTCGTCGAGGGCGCTGATGCGGTCTTCCAGTTTTTGCAGGGCTTTGCGCACGTCTTTGCTGCTTTCATCCTGTGAGAGGGTGTAACCGGTCCAGCGTTTCTGGTCGTCTGCCTTGAAGGTGACCCATTCCTGCCGCAGGCGGTCTTCGGCAAGCCGCTGCATTTCGGTGACTTCGTTGATGCGCCGTTCGAGTTTGGCGTTGAGTTCGTTGTAGGTTTCTTGGGCGCGTTTGGCGGCGCGCAGGGTCTCTTCGAGCGCCACCGACTGTGTTTCGAGTCGTTCGAGTTGTTTGTGAAATTCCTGATAACTGTTATTCCATTCCTTGAAGGCGCGTTCGCGGTCCAGGTAGGCGATGGACTGTTTTTCGATGAATTCCGCCTGCGCCGCTTTGCGCTCCGCTTCCGAGGCGAGCAGTTCCTTGAAGCGGTTCTCCAGATGGCGGACGGCGTCCACACCGGTGTCCACTTTGACGCGCGCTTCGTCAATCCGCTTTCGCAGAGCGGCGATTTCGCCCTGCAGGTCGGCGAGGCGCTTCATATCCTGTTTGCGGTTTTCGTCGAAGACCCTTTGCGTGCGGATGGCATCCTCGGCGATGCGTTTGACTTCTTCGATGGGCAGTTTCAGCTCGTCAATTTCCACCTGCAGGCGGTTTTCGGCGGCGCTGCGGAGTTTGAGCTCGCGCTTGAGGGACGGAATTTCCGCAAGCGACTTCTTGAGCGATTCGATTTCTTTGTGAAAGGGTTCGAGGTCTTTTTGCCGTTGAGCGGCAAGTTCCTTTTCACGCTTTTGATATTTTTTGTCTAGCTCTTCGAGGGCATCCTTCATTTCCTCGCGCAGTTTTGCCACCAGCGCTTCAAATTGGTCTATGCGCGTGGAAGCGGGCAGAAGCCCATTGATTTGTTTTTCGATGGGCTTGATTTGTTTGGCGACCGTATCGAGATTCCCCTCGTAAGCCGCGATGCGCTGTTCCAGCGCAGCGATGGCGGCTTTGTCCTTGCGGTGTTCTTCGTCCAGCCATTGCAGGCGTTTGACGATTTGTTCGAAATCCATGCTGCCTCCGACGCTTTTTTAGAGAGTGTCTGAAAACTCAAGCCAATTGCAGACGAACGAGATTTCAATGACTAAAAAGCGGTTGTTTATCTGTGCTTATCCGTGACTGCATTGAAAAAACTTTTCTACCACGAAAGACACAAAGACCACAAAGTTTTTTCTTCCAAAATTTCTTTGTGTACTTCGTGTCCTTCGTGATTATGGCTTTTTGCAGCCACTTTCTTAAATTCGATGTGATTATACCGCCTCAATGTCCGAGATGTTCGAACATGGACGGAAGAGCGGCGAGGAAGTATTGAACGGTTTGCGGGAACACGCCCAGGATGAACAACCCGATCACGCCCAGCCCAAGCATAATCGCCTGCAGCCAGTTTTCGCCCACCTCCCAGCCGCTGTACTCGTCTGACATGCTCGTCACCGCCAACATGCGGAAGGATGCGGTGAACAAGCCGAGCGCTCCCACGCCCACCCACAACGCCGCATCCGACGAGGCGCGCGCCAGGCTGTCCCACAATGCCAGGCGGGGCGGAAAGCCCGCCAAGAGCGGTAGTCCGCTGGTGGAGAGAGATGCAAGCACCATGCCTGCAACCGCAAAGGGAAATTTACGCAGCGCCCCGCGCACTTGACTGTATCTCAGCGAGGGGACGTGCGCTTTGATGATGTTCAACGCCAGCGACCAGATTGTTAGCCCCAAGGCGCGGGCGGGGAAGAGTAAAAAGAAGATGGGGATGCCCAGCCGCAGGTCCAGGCTGAGCGAGAGCAGAGCAAAGCCCGTTTCTGCGATGACGCCGTAAGCCATGATCCGCCCAAGGTGGTTTTGAAATGCCGCCCACACTCCGCCGGTCGCAAGCATGAGAAGACCGGCGGAGCGCAGGACGACGGTCAGTTCAGGGGAGTTGCGCAACCAGGAGTAACGGTCCATGAAGCCGGCGCCAAACACCAATGTGGCGGTGGGCAAAATCCAGAGCAGGAAGCCTGCGGCGAACGGCGGCGCTTCCTCCAACAGCATGGGCATCCAATGGTAGAGGGGAAAAATGGAAAGCAGAAAGGCAAAACCCAGCCCAAGCACGGTGGCGGATTGCGCGGCAAGGGTCAAATTGCCGGGGCTGGCTTCCACGCCTGCCAGCAGCCAGCCGGAGAGAAGGATGAACGGCATGGCAAGCGTTTGGTAAATCAGGAAGCGGGTGACGCCCTTGCCGGGCGGACTATAGAGGCTGGTTACCAGAGGGATTGAAAGCAGGACGACCATCTCGATAAAAAGCGCGGCATACAAAAACGGCTCCACGGCAATGGATGCAATCATCAGCGCGTTGATGAGAAACCCCAGCGGCACGAACTTGGGCGCCGATTGAGAGGCTTCTGCGCCGAAGAACCACAGCGCAGCCGCTCCGTAGAGCAGCGCCAGCAGCGGTCCCTCCGAGGGTTGGATGATGAGTTGCCTTCCGAGAATGCTCAACGATGATTCGATGCGGATGGACATGCTCCCTATGCGGAACGCCTCTTCCATCGGGACGAATTGGGCTGCAACAGCCAAAAGCGCGGCGATAGCTCCACCGCTCAGACTCAGCAGACGTTTGTTTTGAGTCAACATCAGCAGGAGGGCAAGGGCAGCCGGGAAAATGATCCAGATGACGGGTGCGTTCATGCCGCCTCCGTTGATTCTTCGGCGGAGAGTTCTTCGGCAAGGCGAGCGGCGGTCATCAGGTAGGCGCCGCTCAGAGCAAGCCCCAGGTTGATGACGGCGAGCAGAGCCGCGACGAGGACGGAATTTTCGACGGCGGCATACAGCGCTTCGAATCCCGCCAGCACGGTCATCAACCCGACTGTGACACGCATTGGTTCATCGGTGACGCCGAGATGGAGGAGTCCCATGCCAATCAACAACATACTTCCGGCGGAGACTGCCTCGCCTGCACCTCCCATAAGCGCGTCCACTTGAGGGGCGGCTGTGAAGGCAATCAAACCGACGATGCCGGCGGCGGTCAGGTGGAAAAAGCCTCCCTGCGGCAGAAGGTCTCCTCTCTCCTCCGTCTTGTCGTCATTGGAGCGCGTCATTGCCAGAATGGCGGCGCCCATCCAGCCGGCAATTACCTTGACTGTTGCCATGCTGAGAGGCAGGTGCTGCAGTGCAAGGAGAAAAACCCCCACATACTGTACAGCAAGAAAGATGGACAGCCAGCGCCAGTTGCGCGTGAGCAGGATGCTCACCGATGTCGCGGCGAGCAGAAGCAGGGCGACTGAAGAAAGAAACGCCGTCATAGTTCAGGGAGACCCTTGGATGAGGAAGGTAATGAACAAAACCAAAAAAAGCAGCGTCCACATCACCCCGCTTTCCCCCTCCAGCGCACTCGAAAACAGGGCGATCAGCCGCCTCAACGTGCGATAGCCTTCCCAAATCGTGTGATAGACGGCGTCCAGCCAGGCGGCTTCTGCCGAACGCACCCAGTGTGCACGGACCGGGTTGAGGATGCGGACGCGCACCGCGAGCCGCAGCAAACCGAAGGTCAGGAGAGAGGCGAACAAGGCGGCGACCCAGTTGCCGCTTTGCCGGGCGCCATCCCAGCCAAACCATCCGAGGAGCAGGCTGGTGAGCAAAATGATGTGAATACCGAAGGGATAGACGTTTTTTGCCCAGATGGGCTGGTTTTCAAAACCCGCGTGCGGGAGGGGGCGGCGGCTCATGCGGATATATCCCGCCAGCAGCATCACCTGCGCCGCAATCAGCAAAGGAACGGCGTACCAAAACCGTCCGCTTGAACTGATCCATCCGCTGGCGGTGAGCGAAAACGGCAAAGACGAAACGCCCCATGCGCCGATGAGCAGGGCTTTATCCTGCCAGCGGCTTTCGGCAGAGACGAGGAACAACGCGCTGCCGGAGAGCATCAACGCACAACCCCACGCCGTTGCGCCGAGCGGGTTGCCGCGCAGAGCGGAAGCGACCGCCAGCGCCCCCATGCCAATCAACCAGAAGGGACGCCCCGCCAGTTCATCCGGCGACCTTAACCACATCCAGCCTCCGTAGAGGGCGGCGGCGGCAACCAGCAAAATCAAGTAGGGGGTGAGGGGCGTCTCGACACCGCTGAGGGGAGTGCGCGCCAGCAAAATCAGGCTCGACCCTGCCGAGACCGCCCGCAATATGGTGCCAAAGCCGCGGCGGAACGACGACTCGCTGGCATAGGGCAGATGAAGCGGCACAATCCCCAAGCGGAACGCTGCCGCAATAATGAAATACAAACCTGCCTGCGGCGGCGGCGAGAGAAAGTCGAGCTCGGCGCCCTTTGAGGCGCTGACCATGCCCGCCCAAAGCAGGATCAGGATTCCCGTCACGCGCGAAGCGAAGGAAATAACGGCGCGCTCACTCAGGCGGGGTTCCTGCACAAAGCGCATCTGTGCAACAAATTCCGTCAAATCCATTGCCGTCCACAACAGCACGAGCGTCAATGGATTGTCGGCAGTCACGGCAAGCACGCCGAGCGCCGTCAGCGCCAGCGTTCCCACCCAGCCAAGTATGCCGGGAAAGTTCTCGCGCGCCACCGATGTCACGATGACCCCCACGCAAATGGTTACCAGGCTGAATGCAAACGCCCAGGATGTGCCATCTGCCACGAAGGAGGGGGATTGACGGAAAATACTCTCCGGCTGCCACAAAGGAAATTGCAGCCGTGCGGGCATTCCCGCCTGCCAGAAAAACATGCTTACCCACGCCAGCAAAGCGCCGCCAGCCGCCGTGAGCCAGGAAAATCGAAACGTCGGCAGGGCAAACCGCAGGAACGACAAAACCAGAGCGGTGAATGTCAGGATGCCAATCGTAATCAGAAGAAACATGGCGGCGCAATTGTATCAGGTTTGCCCATTGCGCTTTTGCCGTCCTTCAGCGGGATGTGCGTCCTCCTGCGAGTGTTGTACAATTCACTCATGCGAACCGTCATACTGCTGGTCTGTCTTTCCATCGTTCTTTCTGGATGTGCCCTCCCCGCAGAGAATGTCGCTGCCTTTGGCATTCCCTCCCCCACGCCTTTTCAGCCGGGGACGGAAAACGCTTCTGACTCCCTCTATGCTGATTCTGCGCCGACGCCCCTCTTCCTCCCGACGGTGAGTCTGCCAACCGTCGCCCCGACCGTTCCTCCCACCTCCACTGTTCCTCCCACGCCGACCATTCCACCTGTCATCAACCCGCTGACCGGTCTGCCTCAGCCCGATCCCAGCCGGCTGGAACGGCATCCGATGGCAATCAAGGTGGCGAATTACCCGCGTTATGTTCGTCCGCAATCGGGGCTGACGCTTGCCGACCAAGTTTTCGAATATTACATCGAGGGCGGTCTGACGCGCTATATTGCCATCTTCTACGGCAACGACTCCGAATGGGTGGGACCCGTCCGCTCGGGCAGGTTCTTCGATGAACACATCGCGCGCATGTATCAGGCGTACCTCGTCTTCAAATTTGCCGACAAGCGCGTGCTGGAGTATTTGAGAACCACCGACATCGCCGAGTTTCTCGTCGTTCCTACGGAAGGGTCATGCCCGCCGTTTCGATTGATGTCCACGCGAAAACTGGAAGCATATAACAACCGATACTTCAACACTACGTTGTGGGGCGAATGTGTGCAGAAGAACGGACTGCCCGCCGATAAGCCGTACCTGAGCGGTAACTTCAGCCCGGCTGTACCGCAATTGAGCGGAGCGCCCGCGCTGCGCGTGTTCACCTATTATTCCAAATATTCCTACAACCAGTGGGAATACAAACCGGAAAGCGGCGAATACTTTCGCTTTCAGGAAACAGGCGACACTCTCGACGGCAGGGAGGAGGCGTACGCGCCGCTTACCGATAACGTGACCGGCTTGCAAGTCCACGCGGCGAATGTGGTGGTCCTGTTTGCCTATCATGAATTTGCCAATCCCTATCAGGAAGATGACGAGGTCTATCACATTGACCTGACCGGCAGCGGCGAGGCATACGTCTTCCGCGATGGTGTCGGCTATCCCGCCCGCTGGAACCGCCTTTACACCAACCAGCCCCTCCTGCTCACCACGCCCGACGGCATCCCCATTCCCCTGCGTCCCGGCATTACCTTTTACGAAGTAATCGGCTCGAATTCTTACGCTTCGCAAGGCGACGGCGAATGGTTCTTCCACCACACGACGCCTTGAGATGGGATAAAATACCGCCATGACCCTCGACCCTGCATTCGTCAGTAATCTGCTCCTCGTTTTGACCGGCTTTGGCGGGGCATTCCTCGCTGCCTTGTGGGTTTCGCTCATCATCTGGACCTACCGCGACATCCGCGCCCGCGCCCGCGACCCGCTGGTACAAACGCTCGCCGCCCTGCTGGTGGCAGTGTTGAACCTGCCCGGCGTGCTCGTCTATCTCATTTTGCGCCCCCCGCACACCCTCGAAGAAGACTACCAGAAGACGCTCGAAGAGGAAGCCCTGCTCCAGGCGTTGGAAGACCTTCCACTTTGCCCGGGTTGTGAACGACGCGTAAAAGACGACTGGCAGGTTTGCCCCAACTGTCATACCAAACTCAAGAAGACCTGCGAAGCCTGCGGCAAACTGATGGAACTGCCGTGGAACATCTGTCCCTACTGCGGGACTCCTGCCGCTGGTCTGCGCCGCGACGCCGCCGCCAGCGTGGATGACGCCCTGCGCGGCTTGAAATTGGAAGAAGCGCCGGCCGCCGACGAAAATGTGGACGAAAAGCCCTGAATTAACGCCTTGACGGGAGGGTAATTAGACGTCAGTTCGGGATAAGCGTCCCGAAGGTTGATTCTGCTCTCGAACCCGCTGCGTCAAAAGCCTTCGGGACGATTCAAAAGCCTTATCCCGAATTCAGGTTAATCAGTGTAATTCGCGTTGAGTTTTGGCTTTTGGGTGATGCAAAATGTGAATAAAGTCTAATAAAATCCATTATCCTGGACTTTAATCCAGTATAATGGATTTTATGCTAAAAGAAACCGATTCTCCTTCTGTTGAACGCGCCCTCTCCCTGTTAGAAATTTTGCTCGAGCAGCCTCAAGGGGTGGAAATTTCTGAGATGCTTGCCCGCTTGGATGTGGCGCGCAGTTCCCTCTTTCTCCTGCTGAACACACTCAAAACGCTCGGCTACGTGGAGCAAACCGAAAAACGCGGACGCTATCGCGCGGGTCCGCGCCTGGCGGCGTGGCGGGGCGGCGCATCGCCTTTGCCTGCCGCCGATTTACTCTCGGCGTTTTTCCAGGAAGCGGGAGCGAACGATTTGGGAGAGACGCTGGCGTTGTTCGTCCCTGTCAGCGGGGGAGAGGCGCTTTTGCTGGGACAGGTTGAAGGTCCGCGCGAGGTGCGCAGCGCCTTCGAGACGGGTCAGCGCCTGCCCGCCTCCAGCGCGGCGGGGCAAGTCTTCCAATCTCCCGTATCCGCTGAAATCCAGAAACAGGGATATTGCCTGTCGCGCCGCGGCGACGCGCTGGACGCCGCCTTTCCCATCTGCCGCGACGGAGTGACGCCCAACGCGGCGCTGTTGATGAGCCTGCCGGCGTTTCGTTGGAGTGAGAGCGCCGCGCAAACCATGCTGCCTGCTCTGCGCGAGATGTCCGCCCGGCTTTCATACCGGCTGGGGGCGCTCAGTTACTCGCCTTGGCGGGCGGAGGCGGTTGAAGTTGGAGAAACGCTGCCGCTGGATGAGACTCAAATTTCATCGCTGCTCAAAGCGCCCTGGGCGGCGCGGCTGGCGTGTGTGCGTCCCGACGGCGCGCCGCATGTTGTCCCCGTTTGGCATGAGTGGGATGGCGAAGCCTTTCATGTGCTGGCGTGGAAAGGTTCGCGCTGGAGCGAGTACCTGAGTGCCAACCCGCAGGTCTCGCTGACGGTGGATGAGCCTTTTTTACCGCTGCGCCGCATCTCCGCCAAAGGGATTGCCTACCCCGAATTCGAAGCCGCCGACCCGCGCCTCAACCGCCTGCTGACGCGCCTCAGCCGCCGCTACCTGGGGCAAAATCTGGCTGCCTCGCTCGCGCCGCAAGTGGAGCGTTCGTTTGTCATTGCGCCGTCTGCTTTGCGGGGCTGGCGGGGGATTGCGTGAGGGTAACGGATAACTGGTAATTGGTGATTGGTAATTTTGCGCCATGCAGACGATGACCCCAAGCACAGAATCAACACGTCATTCTTTCAGCGGCGTGATTTTCGCAGCCATCCTGCTGGCGGGCGTTTTTGCGTTTTGGGAAATTTCCGTGCGCCTCACCGATACCCCCGTTTACATCCTGCCCGCGCCCAGCCGCGTGGCGCAGACGTTGTTCTCCCAGCCGCTGTACTTTCTTGAAGCGTTATCCGTCACGCTCGGCGAAGCGCTGGCGGGCTTGACCCTCGGCACGTTGGTCGGCGTGCTTGTCGCGGCGCTGGTCAGTTTGAAGCCGCAGTTGGAGCGCGGGGTGATGACGCTCGCCATTCTGGTCAAATCCACGCCGCTGGCGGCGATTGCGCCCCTGCTGACCATCTGGCTGGGATTCGGCGTGCTGCCGAAAATCATCATCACCGCTCTGCTGACCTTTTTCCCGACCCTGGTCAATGTGTTGGTGGGCTTGCAAAGCGCGGAGCGGGAGATGCTCGACTTGATGCGCGTCCATCGCGCCACGAACTGGCAAATCCTCATCCACTTGCGCGCCTGGCTGGCTTTGCCCTATCTGTTTGCCGCGCTGCGCGTCGCCGCTCCGCTGGCGCTGGTGGGGGCGGTCATCGCCGAATGGACGGGCGCCTCCAGCGGCTTGGGGCGCGTGATGTGGCTGGCTTACAGCAACCTCAACCTGCCGCCCATGTTCGCCGCCATTTTCGTCCTCTCCCTTTCTGGCATGGGCGCGTATGGGCTGATTATCTGGCTGGAGAAAAAAGTCCTTCGCTGGAAATAACACGATGAGACGAAACTTCTTCACCCTCCTCCTGATTTCCCTGCTGGCAGCCTCCTGCCTGCCCCCGCAAACGGAAACGCCTCCGATACCATCCCCGCAGGGGACTCCGCCCGCGCCTGCCGCTGTTTCCCCAAGCCTTATCACGCCGACAACTACTCCGCCCCCGGCGCCCGGCGTTACCCCCGTTACCTTCACCTACGCCCCTTCCTTTGCCGACATCCCCAACCCGGAGCGCGGCTTTTACGAAGGCGTAGAACTGGGCGAAACTGACCTGACTTGGTACCCCGCTGAGACCGGCAATCATCTGCTGCACTTCTACGCTCGCCTCGATGATTTCCGCAGCCGCGACCTGCCGCCCGAATACCTCGCCGCGCTCGAAGAGTTCTTCTCCCTGGCGCGGCAGGCGGGAGTGAAAGTCATCGTCCGTTTTTCCTACAACGACGGCGAAACCTATCCCGACCCCGCGCCCGACGCCTCGCTGGAGCAATCGCTGCGGCACATCGAACAACTCGCGCCTGTGTTGGAAGCCAACAAAGATGTGACAGCCTGGTTTGAAGCCGGCTTCATTGGCGCTTGGGGCGAGTGGCACACCTCCGCCAGCCGCTTGGATACGCCCGAAAACAAAGCAGCCATTCGGGACGCTCTTCTGCAACACTTCCCCTCTGACCGTTTTATTCTCTTTCGCTACCCCGGCGATTTCACCCGCTGGTATCCGCAGCCTCTGACCGAAGCGCAAGCCTTCAGCCAAACGGCGCAGGCACGGACGGGACATCACAACGATTGCTTCCTCGCCAGCGATGACGACTGGGGGACCTACTACGACTACGACGGCTCGCTCAAAATCGAAGAATGGAAGACCTACATCTCCCAAATGACGCGCTTTACGCCCATGAGCGGCGAAACCTGCAACCCCAACCCACTGCGCTCCGACTGCCCGACCGCTTTGGCAGAAATGGAACGCCTGCACTGGACGGCGCTTAACGAAGCGTATCATCCTGATGTGATTCAATCGTGGAAAGACCAGGGCTGTTACACTGAAATCCGCCGGCGGCTGGGGTATCGCCTCAGCCTATTAGAAGCCTCCTTCCCGGCTATGATTCGCACTGGAGAAACCCTGCTCCTGCACATCCGCCTGCAAAACACGGGCTTCGCCTCCCTGCTCCTGCCGCGCACGCTTTATCTTATCGTCACCTCCCCTGACTATACCGTGCGCCTTCCGCTTGAAATCGACCCGCGCCGCTGGCAACCAGGCGAACACGACCTGACAGCCTCCGTTTCCCTGCCCGCCGACCTGCCGCCCGGCGAATATGCCCTCGCTCTGTGGCTGCCTGACCCATCTGTGGCTTTGCACGAAGACCCGCGCTATGCGATTCAATTTGCGAACGAAAATATCTGGGATGCAGAACATGGCTGGAACATGCTGGGCAAAGTGCAAGTTCTCGCTGACGAATAACAAAACAGGACTTACGCGTAATCAACGTTCTCTAACGTTGATGATTCCAGTCTGCGCGTTAGAGAACGCGCTCTACGCAAGGTTTTGTGTAAGTCCTGCAAAACTCATGCGCGAATACTTGTGATGCGGCTTTTGTCCAACGGGCGACATGCCGCCGCACAGTTTTCAAATTTCAACCCATCAAAGGAGTATCACTGTATCATGCGTAAGACCGCCTTATCGTTGTTCACGCTCTTCCTGTTTTTGTTGAGCGCTTGCTTGTCGCCGTCAGGGGGCGCGCCCGCACAGGGTGAGAGCGCTTCCCCAACGGAAATGCCCATCGTCACCGAACCAGTCACCGAGGTCCCGACCGAAGCGGCGCTCATCCCCATGACCTTCATGGCGGGTTACAAACCGCAAGCCAATCTGCCCTTCGTCGGCGCGTATGTCGCCAAAGAAAAAGGCTTCTTCGAGCAGAACGGACTCGACGTGACCATCGAACACTCGCCCGGCAAAGGCGAGCACGTCCAACTGCTGGTGGCGGGAACTGTGCAGGTGACTACGATGGACGCCGCCACCGTCCTGCAGCGCCGCGCCGACCCCGGCTTGCCCGTCGTTTCGATTGCGCTCATCGGGCAAAGAGGGCAGCAAGCCTTCGCCGCGCTGAAAGAGTCGGGCATCGCCACGCCCAAAGATTGGGAGGGCAAAACCGTCGGTTACAAAGGCACGCCGCCGCCCGATTTGTACGCCCTGCTCGCCGCCGCAGGCGCGGACGTGAACAAGGTCAATCTGGTCAACGTCGGCTTCGACCCGCGCGTTTTGACCGAAAAGCAGGTGGATGTCTATCCGCTTTTCAAATCGAATGAACCGTACCTGCTTCAGAGTTGGGGCAGTGAGATTACGCTTTGGGACGCGGCGGATTACGGCGTGCCGACCCTGGGCTTGACCTACGTCGCCAGCGAAGACTACATCCAAAGCCACGCTTCCGAACTGACCCGATTCCTGCGCGCCGCGCTTCAGGGCATTGCCTACGCTGAAGCGCATCCCGACGAAGCCGTCGAAATCGTGATGAAATACGCCGGTCCCGAAACCGACCCCGCCCACATGAAGTACATGCTCGAAGCCGAATTGAAAGACGCTCAAAGCGAAGGCGGCTTCGGCTGGCAATCGCCTGAACAATGGCAGGCGCTGGCGGATATGCTCGCTCAATACCAAGCCCTGCCCGCGGACGTGGACGTGAACGTGAACGCCGCGTTCAACACCGCCATTTGGCAGGCGGCGCAGGAGAAGTAACTACCTACCATCACCCTACCCCTCTCCTACCGGGAGAGGGGCTGGGGGTGAGGGGGCAGGTTTTTTGTGCCTCCGGAGATTCGAATAGCATCCCCCCTGCGGGGACGAGGTTTTTTCGAAAAAGACACCGCTTGGGTGTCTTTTTTGTGCTTCCGGAGATTCGAATAGCATCCCCCCTGCGGGGACGAGGGTTTTCGACAAAAAAAGACACCGCTGAGGTGTCTTTTTTGTGCCTCCGGAGATTCGAATAGCATCCCCCCTGCGGGGACGAGGGTTTTTCAACAAAAAAAGACACCGCTGAGGTGCCTCACTTTGTGCCGCCGGAGATTCGAATAGCATCCCCCCTGCGGGGACGAGGGTTTTTCGACAAAAAAAGACACCGCTGAGGTGTCTCACTTTGTGCCCCCACGGAGATTCGAACTCCGGTTTTAGCCTTGAAAGGGCTGCGTCCTGGTCCACTAGACGATGGGGGCAATCAAAAGCGGGCGGATTTTATCATTGCCCTGTGGAACGGTCAAGCGTTTACGCAGGTTATTTAACGTCAGTTCGGGATAAAGCGTCCCGAAGGCTGATTCTGCTCTTGAACCCGCTGCGTCAAAAGCCTTCGGGACGATTCAAAAGCCTCATCCCGAATTCAGGTTATTTATCTTCCTTGGCGCGCTGGTTGAGGAAGGCGAGCATATCTATCTTTTCGCGGTGGAAAAGAATACCCGCGCTTTCCACCTTCAGGTTGGGGAGCAGAATGGCAGTGAGGGTGGCGTCGAACATGGGGATGAAGTTGCGGGTTTTGTCGGCAAGCATGGTGACGAAGTCGAAGCGTCCGGCGACTTGCAATTTTCCTTCCATTTCGAAAGTGTTGGTGGCAATGTGCGCAGGCAATTCGACGACGTTCGAATATCCGCCACGCACGATGCCGCTGGGACCCAAGTCCTCGCGCCGCGCCGTGCATACGACATGAATCTGCGCTTTGACAAGACGCACCACCTCGTAATGATCCACCAATTTGGTGGGCATGTGAATGCGGGCAAGGCGGGCGTCGTGAATTTCGATGTGAGATTTGGTTGTATCGTTGAGAACACCCATGATTCCGTTGGCAGAGACCATGAGTTTGCCAACGATGCGGTAGCCGGCCGTGTACACATCGGCAGGCAGGAAACGGTAGGTACGCTGGGAGGTATCCATCATACTCCGAGGAAGTTATCCGCTGGTGGAGCGAGGGTGGGTGGTGTTTCGTTTTGGCTGATCAGATTGAGGGGCGCGTTTGATGCGGCGGGCGGGTTTGCCCGCTTCGGGGTTGAGCAGCATGTTTAGCATGGCAATGGCGCGCTCGTCGTATTCGCGGTGTCCGCACAGGTCGCATACCCAGGCGGGGAAGTTGGGAACGGTAATGAGTTCTTCGCCCAGCCAGGTAAAGTAGGTGATGGAGCGCTGCCGCATGATGCCAGCCTGGCATTCCGGGCAGGGCAGGGTGGCGGATGTATCTTGGGAGTGTGTCATGGACAAATCCTTAAGGCGCAAACACTTCCTGCGTGTGGTTGACCAGTTTCCAATCGGAGGGGGGCCAGTAAATCAAAAGCGCCTTGCCGATGACGTTTTCAATGGGGAGCAATCCCCATTGATGCGAGTCTTTCGAGTCGTTGCGGTTGTCGCCCAGGACGAACAATTGCCCCTCGCCAACGATCCATTCGCCATTGTAGGCGGGCGGTTGGGCAATATAGGGCTCCTGAAGTTTGCGTCCATTGACGAATACTTCACCACCCTGAATGCGGATGGTTTCGCCGGGCAAGCCGATGACGCGCTTAATCAAATCCTGTCGTGTGTCCATGGGGAAACTAAAGACGATAATGTCGCCTCGTTCGGGCGCGCCGGTCTTATAGGAAAGGCGGCTGACCAGCACATATTCGCCGTTTTGCAGGGTGGGGCTCATGCTCAAGCCGTCCACCCGCACACGGGCGGAGACGGCGTTGATGCCAAAATACAACACGACGGCAAGGAGGATGGTTTCCAGGATGTCGAGCACAAAGCGCTTCCATTGACCTGTTTCCTGCGGTTGTGATTCGGTTTGAGTTTGAACTTCTGAAGTGGGTGTTGTCGTTTCCAAATTGATCATTGCTCCAAACAAAAATTATACTGCCTTTTGATGAATGCCTGTCTGTCTCATTGACTAATATGTTTGTCGGCTAGACGCCGCCTTTGGACTGTCTTTCGAACCTTGCCCAATCCCGAACGAACTGCGCCTGTTCCTGCGTTTCGGGGGAGCGCTGGTGGATGCGGCTCTTGGGGACGGTCTGCCACCACTCCGCCACTTGCCGAAGCGCCTCCTCGCCGCTCATGCCGCGCCGCACGAGATAACAGCCAACCGTCGTTCCTGTGCGCCCGATGCCGCCCCAACAGTGCAGGTAAATCTTCCGTCCCTTTTGAAGCGCCGCGTCGAGCGTATCCAGAATCGCTTTCATTGTGTCGGGGGTGGGCAGCCCGAAATCACCGATGGGAAAATTGTGACGCTCCACCTTCACATCGTAGAGGTTCGCTTCTTCGAGCAAAACGCGATCATAAGGAATGGTCTCACCGGGACGGGTGAGATCAATGAAGGTGTCGAAGCCTGCCTGCAATAAGGCGTCAAGGCGCTGGCGCGTGAACTCGGCGTTGTATTGACCGGGATATTCGCCTGCTAGCAGCCGTCCCGGTTCGACCCAGTATGATTCAGGAATGGGACGATGCAATTCTTGATTCACGGTTGGGCGTAGGAACAGACATTCTGGATGATTTGTTTCCGCAAGGAGACCAATTCGGGGAACTCGTAAAAGAAGCGGATTTTTTGTTCGAAGATACGGTCGCCTTTGGGCTTTTCTTCCAGCACGAAATACATGAAAGACTCCGCCATGTCCTCGCGTATATTGGTGGCGGCATAGTCGTTAACAAACAGATCTTCATAACGATAATAGAAATCCGTCACCAGTTTGCCATATTCCTCGTTCGATGTCACTGGAACCTCTTCCACCGTTTCGAACCATTCATCGAAAACATCGCTCCAGAACCTTTGGTAGAAGAGGTTCAAATAAGAATCGGGAGACGTGCACCCTTCAGGGATGCTGAATTGTGGACAAGTGGCGGGGTTTTGCGCCCAGGTGGAGTATGAGTCGACGGGTGGGATTTGGTCGGTGTTGAGCGTGATTAGATGAGCAAATTCATGAACCAGGGTGTAGGTGAGGTCAATGGGATCGGCGGCGTCCATGATGTCAATGCCCAGTTGCCAGTGAGCGCGATCGAGGATGTCGCGGTTGTCCACCCATGCGAGGGTGTTATCGGGTCCGTCGGTGAAGATGAAGAACTCGCTGATCCATTTCAGTTGGTCGGGAGGCAAAAGCGACGAGGCATAGTTCCAAATGGACTGTTGCACTGCCACATCCTGCTGGAGGTGTTGGAATTCCTTGGGTACATATAAAATGGCAGGAGCGCCAAGTTTTCCATCTTCGACTTTGTAGAGAACCAGATCGAGGCTAACCTCCTTGTCGGCATATTCGCCGCCTATGTTCTCGGCTTGACCGGTCTCCAGCGCTTCATTGATGCGGGTGAGGCAGGCGTCGAAGCAGGTGTCGTCGGTGCAGGTGATGGGGGCAGGCGCGGGTTTGGCAGTGGGCAAGGGCGCCGCGATTTCGGTTGGCAGAGAGGCAAGAGTCGCTGCCGGGGTTGGGGACTGGGGAGATGGGGTGTCGGGGAAGATCAGCCTCGTGGCGGCGCGGCAAGCCAAAGTCGAGAAGAGAAGCGCAAGCGTTGTGATGAGCAGTTTTCTGCGAAGCATGAGGCGGTCATCCTATTTAAGCGAGATCCAGCCGGCGTCCAGGGCATACAGGTACAGGTAGCCAATCAGCAGCAGCACCCAGCCGAACATTTGCAGGCGGTCCATCAACGTCTCGAATGATAATGCGAAATTTTCCTGAATGGTTTGCACAATGCTTTCCAGGTTATCAAGTTTGGAGCGGATGGCGTTTTTCCACTCTTCGAGATAGAACTCGTCGCGGATGGCGGTGTAGAGTTTGGCGGTGTACCAGTCGCCGATGAGCAGCAGGTTTTGTTCGGTGCGTTCGAAGTCGAGCATCATCTCGAGGCGATGCTGCACAATATCGCGAATGGCTCCGCGCGTGGGGCGCGGACGCCGCCTGTTGAGGAAGAACGACTCGTTAATGCGGTCGAGCAGCTCTTCGATGGACTGGTCGAGCATGCGGTAGCGCAGCAGTTGATAGTTGCCAACCTTGAGCAGTTCGATGTCCGATTGAAAGTCGCCGTTGGGGGCGATGATGACCGCCCCCTCCCAGTCCACCAGCGTCAGGTCTTGCGTGGAATAGCGGATGCGCGAACTGAGCATCGCTTCCAGTTCGATGTGGTCGAGCCTTTCGCGCTGGGAGCGGATGAAACGTCCCAGGCGGGCGGCGTTCCTCTCGATATACTGGTCTGGCGTGGGCAGTGCGTGGGTAAGAAGCAGGATGACATATTCCTCGAACATCCCGCTGGCAAGATATTCGCGCGGCACAAAACGCTCGCGTAGCGCGCGCTCGATGATCTCCCGCTGCTGGATGGCGGCGGCGCCGAGGTAATCCTCCATCTGAAAACGGCAATCCACAATTTGGATGCGGTTGTCGTAGCGTTGGCGCAGCGCCGAGACTTGCACGCCGCCTGCCAGCGTCTCCACCTGTCCCAGCGTCCGCACGTCAATATCAACGGGCTGAAAATACGGCGCGTCCTTCAAACCGCGAATCTGTTCTTTCGGCTCAGCCGTCTCCGCCGCAGGGTCTGGAAAGGCAAGAAGGTAGCAAATTTCTGCTTTCTTTTTGGGTGGCATTGCGTCAGTATATCACTTCTGTTTGCGCATTTTGCCGCTTCCTTGCGGTTGGCTTTATACTTGAGCAAATGCAGCATGCCGCCACAAAAACAGGTGACTCATGACACTACAGGACCAGTACAACAAATGGAAAGAATCCACGCTCAAGAAATCGCTGGAGCGATTCAAGGAACGCAAGGAGCGCTTCGAAACGACCTCCGGGATTGAAATTCCGCGCCTCGCTCTTCCGCCTGAGCCTGATGCGCTTTCAGAAGCCTCCGCCTACGCTGAAAAACTTGGCTTTCCGGGCGAATATCCCTTCACGCGCGGCGTTCAGCCCACCATGTACCGCTCGCGCTTTTGGACGATGCGGCAGTACGCCGGCTTTGCCACCGCCGAAGAGACGAACAAACGGTATCGCTACCTGCTTGCAAACGGACAAACGGGTTTGTCGGTGGCGTTCGACCTCCCGACCCAAATCGGCTACGATGCCGACGACCCGATTGCGGCGGGGGAGGTGGGCAAAGTGGGAGTCTCAATTTCGTCCATTCGGGACATGGAGCAGCTGTTCGACCAGATTCCATTGGACAAAGTTTCGACTTCGATGACCATCAACGCGCCGGCGGGCGTCCTGCTGGCAATGTACATCGCTGTGGCGAAACGCCAGGGTGTGGATATGAGGCAGCTGCGCGGCACCATCCAGAACGACATCCTCAAAGAGTACGTGGCGCGCGGCACCTACATCTTCCCGCCTGCGCCTTCCATGCGCCTCATTACCGACATCTTCTCCTTTTGCGCGAAGGAAGTGCCAAACTGGAACACCATCTCCATTTCGGGCTATCACATCCGCGAGGCAGGCTCCACCGCCGTGCAGGAAGTGGCATTCACCCTCGCCAACGGCATCGCCTATGTGGAAGCCGCGCTGCGGGCAGGCTTGAACGTGGACGATTTCGCCGGTCAACTCTCGTTCTTCTTCAACGCGCACAACAACTTCCTCGAAGAAGTTGCCAAGTTCCGCGCCGCGCGCCGGCTCTGGGCGAAGATTATGCGCGAGCGCTTCAAAGCGCAGAAGCCAGCCTCGTGGCAGTTACGCTTCCACACGCAAACCGCCGGCTCGACGCTCACCGCGCAGCAGCCCGAAAACAACGTGGTGCGCGTCACCCTGCAGGCGCTGGCGGCAGTCTTCGGCGGGACGCAAAGCCTGCACACCAACTCGATGGATGAAGCGTTATGGCTGCCCACTGAAAAGTCGGTGCGCGTGGCGCTGCGCACACAGCAAATCATCGCTTACGAATCCGGCGTGGCAGATTCGGTGGACCCGCTGGCGGGTTCGTACCTCATCGAGTACCTGACCGATGAAATCGAACGGCGCGCCGGGGAATACATCGCCAAAATTGACGAGATGGGCGGCGCCATGCAGGCAATCGAAAAAGGCTTCATGCAAAACGAAATTCAAAACGCCGCTTATGCCGTCCAGCAAGCCATCGAACGCGGCGAGCAGGTGGTGGTGGGCGTCAATCAATTCACGGTGGACGAAGAATTGACGCTGGAACGCCTGAAGGTTGACCCGGCAATTGAGTTGCGGCAGAAGGCGAGATTGAAAGAACTAAGGGAAGGAAGAAACCAGGAAAGAGTGGCTGAATTACTTGGAAAGTTGAAAGTTGCCGCAACAGGAACAGAGAACCTGATGCCCCTCTTCATCGAATGCGTGGAAAATGACATCACGCTCGGCGAGATTTGCAACACGCTGCGCGGGGTGTGGGGCGAGTATGTGGCGGAGGGGTTTTAACATGCCTGCCAACATCGAAATCAAAGCCCGCGCCCGAAATTTTGAAGCAATCAAAACCCGCGCCGAAGGACTCAGCGATACGCCGCTGGAAGTCATCCCGCAGGAGGACATCTTCTTCAATGTCCCGCAGGGACGGCTCAAACTGCGCATCCTTGCTCCCAATCAGGGACAGCTCATCTACTACACCCGCCCCGACCGCGAAGGACCCAAACGCTCCGACTATCACATCGCATACACCGCCGACCCTGCCAACCTCAAGCGCGTCCTCGAACTTGCTTATGGCGTTCGCGGAGTGGTAAGGAAAACACGCTACCTTTACCTCGTCGGGCAGACGCGCGTGCATTTGGATGATGTGCAGGGCTTGGGTCAATTCATGGAATTGGAAGTCGTCCTGCACGAAGGACAGGGCGATGCCGAGGGGCAGGCAATTGCCGAATCGCTGATGGCAAGCCTCGGCGTGGAGCGAAGCGATTTGCTCGAAGGGGCGTATATGGATTTGCTCGAAAAGCCGTCAAAGGGCTAGTGTCAAAGGTCTAAGGTCAAAGGTCGAAGGTCAAAGGTCGCCGACATTGGAGGTTCGACTTTTGATGCAGTGAATCGTGGTAAAATTCGCCGCCGAGCGTAGTACCCTTCGCTTAGGCAAAAATTCAATAAACACGAAAGGGCTTGAACCATGAAAGTAATGCTTCTCAAAGACGTGTACAAACTGGGGCGCGCGGGCGACATCAAAAAGGTCGCCGATGGCTACGGACGCAACTTCCTCATCCCGCAGGGACTTGCCGTGCTCGCCACCGCTGGTGCGCTCAAACAGGCGGAAAAAGTCCGCAAGCAGGCAGAAATCCGCCGCGCCGAACTCAACTCCGAACTCAAAGGACTGGCGGAACAAATCAAAGGCATCACCCTGACCTTTGCCGCCAAAGCCGGCGAAACCGGCAAACTCTATGGCTCCATCACCACCCAGGATGTTGCCACTGCCCTCTCCGAACAGACCCGCTACGAAATCAAAAAACACCAGGTGGACATGCAGCCCATTCGCAACCTCGGCGAATTCACGGCGCACATCCGCCTGACGATGGACCTCGTTCCCGAAATCAAAATCATCGTCCACCGCGAAGGCGAGGCGCTCGAAGAAGCCGTTCCGGCGGAAACCGTCAAAGCCGAACCCGCCGCCGAAGCCCCCGCCGAAGCCTAACCTCCACCCGCCGCCATGACATCACCAGTTCGTTCCCGCTCGCTGGGGGGCTGGTGATGTTTTGTTTATCCTGATGCCCACCCTCGGTCAACGTCTCAAAGCCGCGCGCGAAGAACGTCACATCAGCCTCGAACAGGCATTCGAGGCGACCCGCATCCGCGTCGCCTATTTGCGCGCGCTCGAAGAAGACGATCTCTCCGTCATGCCTTCGCCGGTGCAGGCGCGCGGCTACCTGCGCAACTACGCCGCCTACCTCGGGCTCGACCTCAACCGTCTGCTCGAAGAAGTGCGCGCCTCCCAACAGCCGGAAGAGAAAATCATTGGACCCGCAGACGAGACGCCTCCCCCGGCGGCTCAGACGCCTGAACCTCTCTCCCCCTCGCAGGACAGCGCGCCTCTTTCCCCGCCGGCAGTTGACTCTACCCCCTCAGCCGAATCTCAACCCGAGCCTCCCTCTCCTCAACCCAAGCGCCGCGGACGCAAAAAAGCGGAGCCGTCTGCTCCCTCCTCCGAAGAACCCGCTCCCGCCAAGCCCAAGCGCCGCACCCGAAAAAAAGAGGAAACGCCGTCGGCGGAGCCAGAAACAATTTTGGCGGCGCCCCAGCCTGAGGTCACGACAGAAGCGGCGCCGCTGCCCGAACCTGTCCCTCAGCCTTATACCCCGTCTCCGGCAGAGCCGTCCTCCCAGCCTGATGTCAGTGACAGTCTCTGGCAGTCATGGCTGAACCGTCTGAGTACGCTCCTCTCCAGTCGAAACAAACAGACAAAGGACACGCAGGAAACGCCCGACCTTTCTCAACCTGCCGATCTCCCGCCCGAAAACTTTGAACCTGCCAGCCAGCAGCCGGAAAGCCCCCAAACCTCCGCCGAAATCTTCAAAGAAATCGGCAGGGAACTCCGCGCCCGGCGCGAAATGCTCAGCCTGCATCTCGCTGAAGTGGAACGCAACACGCACGTCAAAGCGCACTACCTCGAAGCGCTCGAGCAGGGCGCAATGGACCGCCTGCCCTCTACTGTGCAGACGCGCGGCATGCTCTCCAATTACGCCTCTTTCCTCGATATGGACGTGGACGCCATCCTGCTCCGTTTTGCCGACGCCCTGCAGGCGCGCCACCGCGAGAAAAACCCGCACAGACCCGCCCGCCAACCCGGGCAGCCCATCGTCGCCAGCCTGCCCACCCTCAGCAACTTCATTGCCGGCGACTTGATCTTTGGCATTGGCATGGCAGTCCTGCTGGTTGGCTTTGTCGTTTGGGGCATCAACCGCGTGCTCACCCTCCAAAGCCTGCAAGCGATCGAACCGACTGCTCCCTCGATTTCAGATGTACTGCTCTCCACGCCCGACCCATCTCAATTCACCGCCACGCCCACCTTCCTGCCGGTGGAGGCGTTTGCCAATGAAGCCACGCCGACCATCATCATTCCCACCATCAATGTCAATGTCCGCGTGCAGGTCAACCTGGTGGCAGTGGAGCGGACGTACCTGCGGGTGGTCGCCGATGGCAAGGTGGTGTTCGAAGGCAGGGTCATACCGGGTAACGCCTATTTGTTCGAGGCGGAGGAACAGATCGAGGTCCTGACGGGAAGCGGCGGAGCCATCCGCCTTGTCTATAACGGGCGCGACATGGGGTTGATGGGCGGTTTCGGTCAGGTGGTTCACAACATTTATCTCGCCAATGAAATCATCACGCCGACGCCGCTGCCCACCCCCAGCCCCACCGTCACGGTTCCGCCTTCGCCCACCCTGCGCCCGACCATTACGCCGCGCCCCTCGAATACGCCTTTCCCATAATTTAGAGGTATCCTTGACCAAACAAACCTTTCACCTCGTTTCTCTCGGCTGCGCCAAAAACACCGTTGACTCCGACTCGATGGCGCAGTTGCTTCTCCGTGACGGCTACCGCGCGGTGGATGACCCCTCGCGCGCCAGTGTGTTGATTGTCAACACTTGTGGCTTTATCGGTCCCGCCAAGGAGGAGTCGCTCAGGGTGCTGCGCGAACTGGCGGAGGGAAAGAAGCGCAATCAAATTCTCATTGCCGCCGGCTGTCTAACCCAGCGTTATGGCGCGGAGGTTGCCGAAAAAGTGCCCGGCGTGGACGGCGTGCTCGGTACGCGCCGCTGGATGGACATCCTGCAGGTGGTGCATGAACTCCGCCAGGGTCCGCATCCCGAGCCGCTCTATCACCTGCCGGATGAGGCGAAAACCGTCGGCACGGATGAACATGATGCAATGCGTGTCTCTGTTGCGGGGGCGAGCGCCTATCTCAAAATCGCGGACGGATGCCGCCGCCCGTGCGCGTTTTGCGCCATCCCGCTCATCAAAGGCACAGCCGTCTCGCGTCCCATCGAGTCCATTTTGGAGGAAGCGCGCCGCCTGCGCGATATGGGCGTGCGCGAATTGGTTCTCATCGCGCAGGATACGACAGACTACGGTCACGATTTGGGGATGAAGGACGGGCTGGCAATTTTATTGGAACGGCTGGTGAAAGAAGTCGCCGAGGAGTCCCCATCTCCCCAAGGGAGAGGGGATAGGGGTGAGGGTTTGGATTGGATTCGCGTCATGTACGCTTACCCCGGCTATGTGACCGACCGCTTGATTGACGTGATGGCTTCGAGCCGGCAGGTATTGCCGTATCTGGATATGCCGCTTCAACATGCGCATCCCAAAACGTTGTATCGTATGCGCCGCCCCTCGAATATGGAGTGGGTGTATAAGACCCTCGACAAGATGCGCTCGCGCATTGCAAACCTTGCCATCCGCACCACCTTCATCGTCGGTTATCCCGGCGAGACGGAGGAGGAATTCCAGACGTTGTATGACTTTGTGAAGGAGATTCGCTTCGACCGCGTGGGGGCGTTCCAGTTTTCTTTCGAGCCGGGGACAGCCAGCGAACCGCTCGGCGACCCGATCCCTGCGGAGGTGAAAGCGGAACGTTATGCCCGCCTGATGGAACTCCAGCAGGGCATTTCCCTGCAAATCAATCAATCGTATGTGGGAAAGACGCTGGATGTGCTAATCGAAGGGCGTGATAATGGCATTGCCATCGGTCGTTCCTACCGCGACGCGCCGGAGATTGACGGGCTGGTATTCGTGGAAGGGAACGCCCAAGTCGGCGAGATTGTACCGGTGAAGATTACCGGCGCAATGGCGTATGACCTGACCGGGGTGCCGGTCCCGTCCCTGATCAATCTGTGAGTTCACTGCAGAAAGGTTATTTCACCGCCGAGCCGCGGAGTACGCGGAGATATACAATAATTCTCTCCGCCTCTTTGCGGCGAAAAAGTCCTTATCTCGAACTGACGTTGAAACAGGAACAGCCGTCCCGTAGGAACGAGGCGGCTGTTTTCTTTCATGGGACGCTAAGAGAGGTTTTATAAATCGAGATTCACCACAGATAAACGCAGATGAACGCTGATTTTGATGAAAAACGTGATGCAATCACCCTTAAATCCAATTTATCTGTGTTCATCTGTGGTTGGAAAATGAATTTCAAAACACTCTCTAAAGCGTCCAGCATGCGGGGTGTTTAGGAGGCGCGGGCGAAAGCCGTCGCCAGCAGGATCAGGATGGAAAGTCCAAAGTTGAGGCGCAGAAGGTTCGTCTCGCGTTTTTGAAGCCGCATCACCTGCGCCGGGTCCGCCGTTTCTTTCTTCATCAGCAGACGGCGAATGGAGGGGATGACCTCCCAAGTTTGAACGGCGCTGGCGGCGACCATGAAGACGCCGAGAATGTGTTTGATGAGGATTGCCAGCGACCATTGCGTGCTGATCGAGACGAAACCGTCATAATGCGGGTTGACGCTCATCTGGAACAAGCCCGTCAGCAGCAGCAGGCTCATGCAAAACCAGGCGATGGGTTCGAGCCGCCGCTGCATGGCTTCGATGAGGGCAAGGCGCTCCGCCGGTTTGAGCGCTTGTTTGGCGGCAGGCAGGAAGAGGACGGATGTGGCGGTGATGGCGCCAATCCATGCGACGGTGGCGAGCAGGTGCAGCCAGTAAGTGAGCGCCAGCGCCCAGGCGGGAGGATGGCTCATGGAGTGGGCGTGTCAGTTGGAACCGGGGTGTCGGTTGGGGCAGGCGCCGGGGTGTCGGTGGGGATTGTTCCCAGCGTGGGCGTCGGCGTGGCGAGCAGGAAGGGATCGAACGTCGCCGTTGGCGGGAAGCAAAGCAGGAGCGCCTCGTCGTAGTTTTTCTGCGCGGTTTTATCGAGCGGGGCAATGGTGAGGGCGTTGTTGTAGTGAACGAGCGCCTCGTTTTCTTCGCAGATTTTGTTCTGTGCGAACAATTCGTCGCCGTAACGCATGGAGGCGTACCAGAAGCGTTCGGAGGCGGTCATGGTGCCGTCCCACAGGTTGCCCCAGTTGCGGGCTTGGGTGAAATAGAAGACCGCCTGTTCCCAACTGATTTCCCAGAACGATGCGCCGATGAGATACACGCGCGCGCCTTCGCGCACGCCGGCGGCGTTGCTGTCGAGTGTGCCGAAGCGTTCAGCAAGGGTGATGTAGTAGATGCCGCCTTCGAGGTTGCCCTTGGAAATCAGGTCGTAGCCGTGATTGCGCAGGGCAAAGTAGTACATGCCGTCCACTTGAGAGGTGTGGTAGTTGGGGTCGCGTTTGCGGAGTTCATCCAGCGTGGCGAGCGCGCCAGCCCAATCTTGTGTGGCAATCAGCTGCTGGGCGCGTGTGTATGCCTGTTCGGCGCCGCTGAAGTCGGGCGTGGAGGTGGGAGCCGGCGTGGCAGTCGGCGGGACATAACTTGCCTGCGTGTTGATCTTCACCAGCACTTCGGTCAGTTTTTCCTGCGCGCCGGGGAAGGTGGGGTCCTCTTCGATGATGGATTCCAGCCGTTGTTTGGCGAGGTCGTAGCGCCCAAATTCGATGTCCACGAGGGCATATTGGAATTGTTCGCCCAGTTTCGCCATCATTGTCGAAGTTTCGGCGTTCTTACGGGCTGCAATTCCCGCTTGATAACCGCCGAAAATGCCCAAAGCAAGCAGGGCAATCAGAATGAGCGTATTGAGCAGGAAAGTACGTCCGCGATGACGCTTTGGCAGCGGTTTGTTGGGTTGTGTATCGAAGTTATTGTCTTGAGTCATGGTTGAAATTATATCAGTCCTGTTTTCACAGTTTTAAGAGCAACTTAATCTCGGACCAGATGATGAGGAGGCAGACCAGTCCTCCGACTGTCATGCCCAGCACCGAGGTCCACAGCGCAGAGCCGGGCACGGTCACTGCCAGACCGTAGGCTGCGGCGCCTCCCATCAGGCTTGCGCCAACGCCTTTGCCGATTGCTCCCCGCACTTGCAGGGGAGTGTGCAGGCGGCGGCTCAGCCAAACGAAGAGCAAGACGGATTCGATAAGCAAGGCAATCTCCGCAAAAGCAATGACCGGCGCCCCAACATGACGGAAGAACGTGATGCCGAGAATGGCAATGCTGATGAAAACCGTCAGGCGCACGCCTACCGCAATGAGCGGGACATACGACTCCTTGCGCGCGTAGAAGGAACGCGCTGCGATTTCCTGAATGGCGTAGCCGGTCAGGGTGAGCAGGTAGGCGCGTGTCGTCCAAGTGATGAGCGAGGAGGTCTCCCCATCGAAGCCAAAGACCGCCCGCACAAGCGGCTGGATGCCTGCCGCCAGCACAGCGGCGATGGGCAGGGTGAGGGCAATCAAGGCGCGCAAGGCGCGTTCGATGGTGGCGCGAAATTCCCCCCACTCGGCGCGCGCCGCGAACTCCGAGAGGGTGGGAAGCATGGCGGTGGCAATGGCGGTGCCAAGCAGGGTTTCCGGCACTTGCATAATCATCCAGCCATAGGTCAGGGCGGTCACGGCGCCTGTTTGGTCGAGGCGCGAGGCGAGGTTGTCGCGGAGGATGACGATGAATTGAATGCCCGCCATGGTCGCCAGACGCGGCGCAAGCAGTTTGAGCGCTTCGATCAAGCCGGTATTGCGCAGGTCGAGGGCGGGAGTCCAGTGAAAGCCGAATTTGAACAGCGCCGGGACCTGAATGAGCAGGTGCAGCGCCGCGCCCAAAATCACGCCATAGACCAGACCGTGAATCCCAAAGCGCGGCACGAAGGCGATTGCTCCGAAAATTTGCCCGATGTTGTACATGGCGGGCGCCATGGCAGGCAGGGCAAAGTGTTGATTGGCTTGCAGACTTGCCATCACCAGCCCGCTGATTGAAAAAATCACGGTGCCAATCAGATTCAATCGCATGAGTTCTGCCAGAAGCGCGCGCTGCTCCGCTCCGAAGCCGGGTGCGATACCGAGTTCGGCGTTTACAATCGGTTCTGCAAAAATGGCGACAAGCACAGCAATCGAGCCGGTCAAAACAAAAGCGAGGTTCGCCACACGCGAGAACAAATCCCAGGCGGCGGCGCGACCTTTGATGGTGAGGTATTCGCTCATCAAGGGAATGAACGCCATCGCCAGCGCTCCGCCGGAAATCAGCGCAAACAACACGTCGGGCAGGTTGTTGGCGGCATTGAATGTATCGAGCAGATTCACCGAACCCGAAAATTGACGTGAAATGATGCCCACGCGCACGAAGGCGAGTATCTTATCGAGCAAAAAGAACACTGCGACGATGAGCGAATTGCGTGTGAGGCGGGAGAGAGGAGGCATTAGTTATCAGTGATCAGTTATCAGTGGTCAGTTATCAGTGATCAGTGTGCGGTGAGCGCTGCTCCAACCTTGTCTGCGTGTGTACCCGTGTACCTGATACCTGTGTACGTTTTATCAGTGCGCGGCGGGCGCGCCAACTTCCACGCCGGGCAGTTTGTCTGCCAGCAGGTGGATTTTATGAATCAGAATCGGGAAGCATTGCGCGCAGATATGTTTGGTATCGCCTTTGAAGGTGAGAGGGAGGAGCGGGACCTGCTGGTCGGTGCGGTTGCAATTGATGCAGGCGAGTTCGGTCATGAGATTCTCCAGAAGTGGGGTAGTGGGCGAAGTGTACCATAATGAAACGTCTCGAAACATCGAATGGTTCCGAGACGTTTTGCAATATTCGCTTGAGAAATAACCGTCCCGAAGGTTCTTCAATGTCAACCTTTGGGGTAACTACCTAGCCGCCATAATTTTCCCTGTCATTGCGAGACCCGCAGGGGCGAAGCAATCTCCCTGCTGCAACCAGGAGACTGCTTCGCTTCGCTCGCAGTGACATGGTAGGTAGTTACCCTTCGGAAGAGTTTTTCTTACGGCAAGAGCAATATCTTCCCCTTCGATTGTCTGCCTTCGAGATAGCGGTGCGCTTCGGCGGCTTGCGCCAAGGGGAAAGTCTTGTCAATGCGGATTTTCAATTTGCCCGCCGCGATCCATTCGAACAGGTCGTTGACTCTTCCCATCAGTTCGGTGCGGTCGGCGGTGTAATGGGCGAGGTAAGGACGCGTCAGGTAAATCGAGCCTTTCACGTTCAAGACCTGCGGATCGAGAGGCGGGACCGCGCCCGAGGACGCGCCGTACAACACCATGTACCCGCGCCGCCGCAGACAATTGAGACTCTTGTCGAACGTATCCTTGCCGACCGAGTCGTACACCACATCCACGCCCGCGCCGTTGGTTAATCGCTTCACTTCGGACTCGAAGTCGGTCTGGGTGTAAAGGATGACTTCATCCGCGCCCGCTTCGCGCGCCAGGGCGGCTTTTTCCTCCGTCGAAACCGTCCCGATGACGCGCGCCCCGCGCATCTTTGCGATTTGCACGAGCAGCTGTCCCGTCCCGCCGCCCGCCGCGTGGACGAGGGCGGTATCGCCCTGTTTGAGCGGATAGGTGCTGATGGCGAGATAATGCGCCGTCATGCCCTGAATCATCATCGCGGCGGCGCGCTGTGCGTCCACTTCTTTGGGGATGGGAACAAGCCGCCAAGCAGGGGCGATGGCGTATTCGGCGTAGGAACCCTGCACGCTGGCATAGACCACGCGGTCTCCCACTTTCACATCCGTCACGTTGGGACCGACCGCATCCACCACGCCCGCGGCTTCCTGTCCCAGCGTGAGCGGAAGCGCGCCCTGATAGCGTCCGATGCGGTGATAGATGTCAATGAAATTGACGCCAATCGCTTCGATCTTCACCCGCGCTTCGCCCTCCTTTGGTTCGGGCAGGGGAATATCTTCGTATTTCAACGCTTCGAGTCCACCGTATTGATGTACACGCACTGCTTTCATGGTTGTTCTCCCAACATTACAGCGCAAGATAAAACAGACGTTGGAGAATATCTGCGGCGCTGTGCTTTTGCAGGACAAGTCTATAGACCTGCCCTACAATAACTAGAATAAAAGATCCGTCACATCCCGCTCGCGCAACATGCGGCGTTTCCAGTTGTTGATGAGAGGCACGACGAAGGGCAGTAACTTCATGCTGTAATACGGCGGCAGGATGGGCACGCCGAGCAGATCGCCGAAACTGATCAGCACGAAGAGATGCTCCAGCGAACCGCGCGTCCGCGCCAGACCGCGCACCTGGTCGTGGATCGCCATGCCGTAGAGAATCTCGCGCAGGGCGCGGAGGGGACGTGAAATAAGGTTGGTCATTTGAAAGTGCAAACGTAAAGGCGTACACACGTACACAGGTTGTAAGACCTGTTAAACTCGTACCCGTTCGAGAATCTGGAAAAGTTGTAACAGGTTTGCACATTAACAATTTCATATCATAGATGCTGTCCCATAATCAGTGTGGGTCGTTTTCGCCACTGGAGCAGGAGGAGCG
>JACRPQ010000001.1 GCA_016223135.1 Chloroflexota bacterium
CTGGCCTTCGACTTGGACGACTTGACGGTTGAGGCGATCACAGGTTTACAGCCATCTATGATATGAATTGTTAAAGTTCCGACAGGTACAACTTTTCTGGTTTTTCTTATGGGTACGAGTTTACCGTGACTTACAACCTGTCTACCTGTGTACGTCTCTACGAATCGAAAACAAACTCCCCATTCTTGTAAAACAACTCGCCGTCCACGTAAATTTCCGAGTCGGTGCGCAGGTCGCAGATCATGTCCCAGTGAATGGCAGACTTGTTGTGTGAGCCCGTTTCCGGGTAGCCTGCGCCGAGCGCCATGTGGAATGTCCCGCCGATTTTTTCATCGAAGAGAATGTTGCCGGTGAAGCGGTTGATGTCGAAGTTGGTGCCGATGGCAAACTCGCCCAAATACCGCGCGCCGCTGTCCGATTCGAGCATTTTGATCAAGTAGTCTTCGTTCTTGTCGGCTTTGGCTTGTTCCACCCGCCCGCGGTTGAAGATCAACTCCGCGCCTTCCACTGCGACGCCGTTATAAATGGCTGGATATGTGAATTTCACCCACCCGTTGACCGAGTCTTCGACGGGACCGGTGAAAATCTCGCCGTCGGGCATGTTATACACGCCGGTTGAGTTCATGAATTTGCGCCCTTTGATGGAAAGCGAAAGGTCCACATTTGGACCGCGCAGGGTAACGATGTCTTTATCTGCCAGAAAATCAATCGCTTTTTGCTGTCTCGCCGCTGTGCTTTTCCAGTAGGCGATGGGGTCTTCTTCATTAGCGTGCACGGCGTTGAAGACAAAATCCTCATACTCTTGCAGGCTCATGCCCGCCTCTTGGGCGTAGGCGTTGGTGGGATAGAGAGTGGTGACCCATTTGAAGGCGCCTTCTGCTCCGCGCCGCATTTGAGTTTCGGTGATGATGCCGGTGGCTTTACTGCGTTTTTGCAATTTGGCGGGGGGAATGTTGGTCAACCCGCGCGTATTGGTCGAAGAGTGAACGCGGATGCGGCTTTCAAACTGGTCGTATGCCAGTTTCATGAAGGTTGGCACGAATTCCAACTGCGAGTCATTGGCGCGCAGGAGAAAACTCTCCTCCTGACCGGGGAATGAAATCAGAGGGTGTGGATGCCCGCCCTTTTCCAAAATTTGAACAAACAACTCCCTGACGAGCGGTTCGGCGGCGGTTGTCGCTTCAATCAATACCCGGTCGCCCGGTACAATACGAGCGGAATGTTCCACCAAAATTTTCGCGAATTTTTGCACGCGTATGTCAGCCACGAAGTTGCTCCTTACTTCACAGTTTTCAAAATTATATCACCCTCATGGTGGGTCATTTATCCTTCGGAACTGCGACTTTTGTCACGTGAACCCTGCACAAAAACGGATATTATTGGTAGTAATTGAGCCGTAGACGATTAAGGAGCGAGTATGATTCCTGTATCCACCAAACCGACGACCGCTTGGGCAGAAGTGGACGAAAACGGACGCCTCATTATTCCGCCCGAAGTTGCCCGCCAATATGGGCTGACGCCCGGCTCGAAAGTGCGCCTCGACGAAGGGCATAACTTTATCCGTATGCACCGCCCGGTGACGCACCTCACCAAGGTTTATATTGAGCCGACCGTCGCCTGCAACCTCGACTGTATTACTTGTTTCCGCAACGCTTGGGAGCAGCCCATCGGGCGCATGACCGAAGAAACCTTCGAGCGTATCTTCGCGGGGCTGAAAGAACTGGATCCCATTCCAAGCGTATATTTCGGCGGAATCGGCGAGCCGCTGTTTCACCAGAAAACCATCGAGTGGATTCGCCGCATCAAGCGGGAGTTGGGCGTCAAGGTCGAACTCATCACCAATGGCACCATTCTGACTGAGAAGAAATCCCGCGAGTTGATAGACGCCGGTTTGGATATTCTGTGGGTTTCGATGGACGGCGCGACTCCCGAAGGGTTCGCCGACATCCGTCTCGGCGCGGAACTTCCGAACATCATTGCCAACCTGGAGCGTTTCGTCCAAATGCGCGCGCCGGGGCATTACCCCAAGCCCGAAATCGGCATCGCTTTTGTGGCAATGCGGCGCAACATCGCCGATTTGCCGAAGGTCATCCAAATTGGAAAGTCCCTGCGCGCTCAATATTTTTCGGTCAGCAACCTCCAGCCTGCCACCGAAGACATGCAGGCAGACCGCCTCTACAACCGCGTCACTCACGACATCGCCTACATGAACGCTCCGCATCTTCCCCGCCTGAGCCTGCCCAAACTGGACTTTGACGAATCCACCCGTGACGCCATTTTCGAGGTCTTCAACAGCGGCTTGAACATCAGTTACGCAGGCAACAACTGGAGCGGCGCCAATGATGTGTGCAACTTCGTCGAGAGCGGCACGATGTCCATTGCGTGGACGGGGGACGTGAGCCCGTGCTGGCCCCTGATGCACACCCACATGAGTTATCTGCACGGCAAGCCGCGCCTCTCGAAGAAACACGTGATCGGCAACGTGCGGGAAAAATCCCTGCGTGAAATCTGGCTGGATCCGGGCTATGTGTCCTACCGCGAGCGCCTGCACAACTTCGTCTTTGCGCCTTGTACCTTCTGCGGCGGCTGCGACCTCTCCGAAACCAATGAGGAGGATTGTCTTGGCAACACCACTTTCCCGGTTTGCGGGGGTTGCTTGTGGGCGCAGGGTATCATTCAATGTCCTTGATTGCTCACCTTACGCAGTTTCTTTGTAGGGCGACATTTATGTCGCCCGAAAACGCGAGATAAATCTCGCGCTACCGCGTAACATGAGTTAAAAAACATCGGCGCAATCTGCAAAATTCACGGCATCCGCGTTGAAAACAATCTTTTGCGGGGTAAAATATGGACGCCAAAGGCGCTCTTGTAGGTATTGCATGGAGAATTTGGAGGTGACACAAAAATGGAAGAGATGGTTATGCACGTCAATTTTTATGCCACCCTGCGTCCGATTGTCGGCAAGAAGACTGTCGAGTTAAACCTGCCGCAAGGGACGACCGCCATTCAACTGGTGCATAAATTTGTGGAGGAATATCCCGCCATGCGCCGAGAACTGCTGGATGAAAACGGCAATTTCCTGCCGCATATGAAGTTTTTCATCAACGGGCGGGAAGCAGTGTACCTGCCAGAGAAATTCGATACAGTTCTCCAACCGGACGATAAGATAGACATCTTCCCTCCGGTGGGCGGCGGCTGATGCAAACCCTCGTCCGCGAAATGCGCGGCATTCCCCTGTTTTTGCTGAAGGAATATTTGCAGGAGATGGGAGGGACGCCGGACGGCGAGAACATCATCCGCGCGGAGGGGTGGAAGGTGACTCTGGAGCGGATGGAACCCTTCCGGCTGGGTTCGCTCGCCGTGGGGCAGACGCGCCTGACGATTGAGATTGAGGATCATTTGGTGGAAGGGTTCATGGCGCAGTTTGGGAAGAAGACTTTGCGGGCGGGGGCGTAGAGTTGGAAAGCGATAATTGGTAAATGCAGAGGCGGGGAAAAGGCAGGGGGAAACGGGCGCCGGTTCGAGGTCCGAAAAGAAGCGAAAATGAAAGCGGCGTGTCTTTGTATCCACGCCGCTTTCCGTGTCACAGATTACTGTCTTCTGGAGTTATACAACTTCCAATTCCTTGAGTTTCGATTCAGGGACGACGCCGTTCACCCAGCCGCGCACTTTGTAGTATTCGTCGAGCATCTTGTCAAGTTCGCAGACGTGACCCTTCGAGCCGGGCTGGTCGGAGGGTTCTTCGAGGAAGCGTTTGGGCAGGTAATCGGAGCCTTCGCGGAAGCCAGCCAGGTTGTTGTAGTGGCGCTCCAGGTTGTAGATGCGTTCGCCGGTCTTCAGCACGTCGTCGGCGGTGAAGGGGACGCCCACCATGGCGGAGTATTGCTGGGCATATTCTTCGGCGCCCATGGCGAATGCGGAGAATTTGCACAGGTCGAGGCTGTCGGAGAAGGCGTGGACGTTTTGGAAGATGGCGACGAGTTCGCCCTTGCCTTTCCATTCGAGCGGGTCCACTTTGAGGGAGTTGTATGGCATGACGCCAAGTTCGGCGGCGGGAGTGTAGGCGCGCAGATGGCAGGCGCCGCGATTGGATGTGGCGTAAGCGATGCCCATGCCTTTGAGTCCGCGCGGGTCGTAGGCGGGAATGGCTTGACCTTTGACGGTCATGGCGAGTTCGGGATGACCGAAGTGTTTGGCAACGGCGTCTGCGCCGTCGGCGAGGATGTTGCCGAAGCCTTCGCGTTTGGCGATCATTTCGGCGGCTTTGGTCATGCCTTCGGGATCGCCCCAGGTGAGTTTGCCGGCGCCATTGGTGTAGCCGCGTTCGGACGCTTCCATCCAGACCGAGAGCGGGTGACCGGTTTCGATGGCGTCCATGCCGAAGTCGTTGCACAGGTCAATCATCTTGGCGACGAGGCGGGCGTCGGGGTTGCCGCAGTTGGCGCCGACCGACCAGGCGGGTTCGTATTCGACCGATTCCATGCGCAGACCGGCGAAGGGTCCGTCCTTGATTTCGACTTCCTTCTTGCAGGCGACCGGGCAGGCGTGACAGGTGGGGTTGTCCACCAGGATGTTGGCGTTGACCCATTCGCCGGCGATGGTTTCGGCGTTGCTGCCGAAAGAGGTGTACATGCTGTTTTTGGTGGGCAGAGCGCCAATGGAGTTGGTGATGTTCATCAGCACGTTGGTGCCATAGACGGAGAGACCGCCCTTGCGCGGGCTGGTGATGTTCTCCTCCGCCATGATGCCCTTGAGGGCGCGTTCATGGGCGGTTTTCCAAGCGTCGCGGTCGGCGGCTTTGGTGAGCGTCTTTTCGGCTTTGATGACGATGGCTTTCAGGTTCTTCGAGCCGCCCACGCACCCGGTGCCGCCGCGTCCGCTGGCGCGGTCGTCTTCGTTGACCCAGCAGGCAAATTTGACCAGGTTTTCGCCCGCCGGACCGATGGAAATGACCGTCAGGTCTTTTTCGCCGTATTTCTCGCGGAAGTATTTGACCGTGTCGTGAACGCCTTTGCCCCAAACTTCTGAAGCGTCCAACAGTTCAAATTGCCCGTCGTGGATGTACACATAGGTCGGTTTGGGCGCTTTGCCTTTGAAAACCAGCCCGTCGTAGCCAGCCCAGCGCAGCCGGGCGGCAGACCAGCCCCCATGGTGAGAATCGGTTACCGTTCCGGTGAGAGGCGATTTGGTCACGATTGCCATGCGCCCGCTCATGTTGGCTTCGGAACCGGTCAGCGGTCCGTTCATAAAGCATAGGATGTTGTCCGGAGAAAGCGGGTCTACCTGTGGACCGTTGTCGTATACAAACCGCACGCCAACCCCTCGCCCGCCGATGTACTTGCGTTTGTATTCATCCGGAATGGGCTTGAATTCCGTTTTGCCTGTGGTGAGATCCACCCAGGCGACTTTGTCAGCGTAACCACCGAGAGCCATGATATTTTCTCCTTATTGATGAAGGTTTTGGGGCAAGCAAAACATGTTTCGGATTGAAAGTCATCTGTTCGCAGAACCTCCTCTCCTATTGAGCCGGCAGTGAGCCGGACGAACCATCAATAAGGTATTGCCGCCAGGCAAATCCCATATTCTGGACTTACGCAAATTGCTTTCTTGTCCGCTAATCTGCGCCACTCTTCGCGAATTTTGAACGAATTAACGCAGATTAGCGAAGATTGGTGGATTAAATTCAGGTTTTGCGTAAGTCAATTATATAAAACATTATAGTTACAATTTCGTTGCGAAGCAAGATTTTTCTGCAGAAATTGCCAAAGCATCCTGTGGAAGGCATTCGAAAAGCGATTGGTTGAATTCGGGTATACTGGTCAAAACTTTTCTTTCAGATTTTCAATTCAACATGAAGCAACTCCTCCAAAACATCAAAACCGGAAAAACCTCTGTGGAAGAAGTCCCCGTCCCCGCGCCGCGCGAGGGGCAGGTGCTGGTGCGCGTTCAGGCAAGCCTGGTCTCGGCAGGAACCGAGCGCATGATCGTCGAATTCGCCGAAAAAAGTCTGGTCGGCAAGGCGCGTTCCCGTCCCGACCTCGTCAAACAAGTTCTGGACAAAGCCAAGCGCGAGGGTGTAATGCCCACCCTGCAAGCCGCCTTCAACCGTCTCGACCAGCCCATGCCGCTGGGTTACTCCTCCGCTGGTGTCATCGTTGCCCTCGGGAAGGACATGCCCGGCTTCAAGATTGGTCAGCGGGTGGCGTGCGCTGGGCTGAATTACGCCGTCCATGCCGAGTACAACGTCGTGCCGCGCAATCTCATCACCCCCATTCCGAAAAACGTGGATTTTGAATCCGCCGCCTTCACCACGCTGGGCGCCATTGCCATGCACGGATTTCGTCTCACCGAAGCGGGACTGGGCGAAACAGTTGCGGTGATTGGGATGGGCTTGCTGGGACTGCTTGCCGCTCAGATTGCGACTGCCGCCGGCTGCCGCGTCCTCGGCATAGACATTGACCCTGCCCGCATCCAACTCGCCTCTTCTCTTGGACTGGAGGCTGTTTCCCGCCAACAAGCCGTGGATTCCGCCCAAGCCTTCACCTCCCAGCGCGGCTTCGACGCCGTCCTCATCTGCGCCGACACCAAATCCAACGACCCGGTCAAACTGGCGGGTGTCATTGCCCGCGACCGGGCGCGCGTCGTTGCCACCGGTGCAGTCGGGCTGACCTTCCCTCGCAAGGTCTATTACGAAAAGGAACTTTCCTTCATCAACTCGCGCTCCTACGGACCGGGACGCTACGACCCCTCCTACGAGGAAAACGGCGTGGACTACCCCATCGGCTATGTGCGCTGGACGGAGGGACGCAACTTCGAAGCGGTGCTGGACTTGATGGCGCAGAGCAAACTCAATGTCAAGCCGCTCATCACCCACCGCTTTCCCATCGAGCAGGCGGCGCAGGCGTATGAGGTCATTACCGGGAAAACCAAGGAAAAGTTCCTCGGTGTCGTATTGACATACCCGCAAGGAAAGAAGAAAGAGGAAGGAAAGATAGTTTTTCCTTCAATCGTCAATCGTCAACCGTCTATCGTCAATTTGGGCGTCCTCGGCGCCGGTCTCTTTGCAAATGCGGTGCTCCTGCCTGCGGTCAAAAAAGCCGGCGACGTTCAATTCGTGGGCATAGCCTCCTCCGGCGGGCTTCATGCCCAGCACGCCGGGAAGAAATTCGGCTTCCAATACGCAACTTCCTCCGATGACGAAATCCTCAACGACCCGAACATCAACACCGTCGCCATCCTCACCCGCCACGATTCCCACGCCGACTTGGTCATCAAAGCGCTCAAGGCAGGCAAGCATGTTTTCGTGGAAAAGCCGCTGGCGATAAATAGGGAACAATTATCAGTCATCAGTAAGCAGCTGCGGAAAACGGATCACGGTTTCCTGATGACCGGCTTCAACCGCCGCTTTGCCCCTCTTGCTCAACAACTCCGTTCATCACTTTCCATTTTGCAGGAACCCAAATACGTCCATTACCGCGTCAACGCCGGCTACATTCCCCTCAACCACTGGACACAAGACCCAGCCATCGGCGGCGGACGCATCATCGGCGAAGCCTGTCACTTCATTGACTTCATTACCTTCCTCGTCGGCGCGCCGCCCGTGTCTGTCAACGCCCATGCCCTGCCCGATGGCGGCAAATACCGCGAAGATAACGTCTCCATGACCTTCACCTTCCCCGATGGCTCGATTGGGATTGTGGACTACCTTGCCAACGGTGACAAGTCCTTCCCGAAGGAACGCATCGAGGTGTTCTGTGGCGGGATGGTTGCAGTGCTGGATGATTTTGTGTCGCTGGAGACAGTTCGCGATGGGAGAAAGACGCGGGTGAAAAGCGTGCAGGATAAAGGTCACGTCAATGAATGGAAAGCCTTCGTCAAAGCCATCCGCGAGGGCGGCGAGCCGCCGATTCCATACGAGCAATTAATTGGCGTGACCCAAGCCACGTTCGCGGCGGTTGAGTCGCTGAGAAGCAATTCACCTATCTCCATTTAACGATTCATTTTCATCTTTGCCGCCCTCACTTTTCCTCCTTCTCTTCTCGATTTTTGTTGACCTGCTCGGCTATGGAGTCATGCTGCCGCTTCTGCCGTTCTACGTGCAGGCGCAGGCTGGCGGCGCGGCAATTGCGGGCGGGTTGATGTCGGTGTATTCGGCGGTCCAGCTGGTTTCGGGTCCCGTCCTCGGCGCGCTCTCCGACCGTTACGGGCGCAAACCGATTTTGCTGATGTGCCTCTTTGGCACGTCCTTTGCCTATCTTCTGCTTGGGCTGGCAAATTCCCTGTTCGTTATCTTCCTCGCGGTGTTCATTGATGGGTTGACCGGCTCGAACCTCACCCTCGCCCACGCCTACATCGCCGACTCGACCACTCCTGAAACCCGCTCGCGCGGCATGAGCCTGGCAGGCGTGGCGTTTGGCTTGGGTTTGATGACGGGACCTGCCCTCGGTGGGCTCCTGAGCGGATACGGTCTCTCCGTTCCTGCCTTCACCGCATCATTCCTCGCCTTTGCTAACACTGCCTTCGGATTGTTTTTCCTCCCCGAATCCCTGCCGCTCGAACGGCGTGCCGCAGCAATTGCGCCGGTCTTCAGTTGGGCGGCGCAGTTCAAAAGCGTCTTCCTGCGGGCAAACATCCAAAAATTTCTCGCCGCCCTCTTTCTCCTCAACCTTGCCTTTGCGGGCTTGCAAACCAACTTCCCGCTCTATTCCAATCAGCGTTTCGGCTGGACGCCCGCGCAAAACAGTTACTTCTACCTTTACGTCGGCGTGTGCGGCATCTTCGTGCAGGGATACCTGTTCGGCCGGTTACAACCGCGCCTCGGCGAACGATTCCTTGCGCTCTTGGGACTGGCATGCATGGCGGCAGGTTTGGCAGCGATGGCGTTTGCTCCTGTCGCCTGGACGCTCTTCCCCGCTGTTGCTGTGGTTGCGCTTGGCACGGGTTTCAGCATTCCTTCGCTCACTGCCCTGCTTTCTCTACGCGTACCCGACCACGAGCAGGGACGTCTGCTGGGCGGCACGCAAACCCTGCTCAGCCTGACCAATATCTTCGGCCCCACGCTGGCAGGTGTGACATTTGAACTCATTGCCTTTTCTGCGCCTTATTGGTTGGGCAGTGTTCTCGCAATCGCCGCTTTCTCCATTGCATACGTTGGGTTCGCTTCTGACTGACTCTCGAACGGTCTTGCGCTATCCGGCTTTCTCTATCGCCCTCACCGCCGCCTGAATCCCATCCTCCAAGCCTAGCGCCGCACTGACGCTTTTTGCCCGCTCCCGCATAGACTTATTCCACAGTGCGGCTTGAATGGCGTTTGCCAATTTTTCGGCGGTGAGCGCCCGCTGGGGGATCGGTTGAGGACCTGCCCCAATTTTGTAAATTCGTTCTCCCCAAAAGAATTGGTCAATTGCCAGCGGGAGAGTGACGGCAGGAATGCCGGCATGCAAACTTGCGGAGGCGGTCCCTGCGCCGCCATGATGGACAGCGGCTCGCACGCGCGAGTATAGCCATTCGTGCGGAATGTATTCGACGGGCAGGATGCGGCTCGATTGGATATGCGCGTGAAGCCGGGCGGGGATGGTCAGCACAGCGCGCGCATCGGAATGGTCGAGCGCTTGTGCGATGAGGCGGAGGATGAAGGGAAAATCTTTTGTCCCTGGGCTGCCCAAGCCGATGGCAAGGGTGTTCTGCGGCGAGCGCTCGATGAAGCGCTCGATTTGCGGCGAGGGCGTCCAGGCGGGGGAGGGGAGACGCCAATAGCCGGTAATGACCTGTTTTTCGTTCCAGTCGGTGGGGCGTGGGACGATGCGTTCGCTAAATCCGTTCAGGGTGAGGGGTTGGTGAGGAAAAGGTCTCAGCGCAGGATCGAGCCAGTGAGCAGGAGGCAGGCTGAGGTGAGTCTGACGCGCATCGTTGATTTCGGAGCGGAAGGAAAGCCAGGTCGTTTGTAGCAAAATCCAATGGGAGAGCCAGTTTCCAATCTTCCCAAATGAAAAACGAAAAGGCAAAAGTGCGGAGGAAAATTCGTGAGTGGGCGCAAGGGGCTGAAGAACGGCGCGGATGCCGGGGATGCGCAGACCTTCGGCGAGGTGCGCCCCCCAGAGGGTGGGCAAGCCGTAGAGGAGCAGGTCTGCGCCACGGCAGGCTTCGATAGCGGTGCGCAACATACGGGGATAGAGGATGCGGGCATTTTGAAAAAAGCGCTTTGTAGCGGCGAGGGAATGGAGAGGGTTGCGCCCGAGTGTGAGCGGGTCGCTTTGGTCGAGCATTAGATCGGAGGGGTTGCCCTCGAAGGGAGCGCAGACGAGACCGCTTTGTTCGACGAGTGTTCGGAAGCCCAACGGCGCGGCAATGCGGACGGTATAGCCTGCGTCTTTCAGTCCGTGCCCGAGTGCGAGGTAAGGGAGGATGTCGCCGCGTGTGCCGCTGACAAGGAGGGTGATGGTTTTCATTGGAGTGTGTTCGCAATACAATGTGTCGGTATCGAACAACCCGAACTGGCTGTTTTTTTTACCGTACACAAAAACCCTAAAGGTCTGCTTTGCCGTCGTGAATTTGAGAATTTCCAAAAAGACCTTTAGAGAGTATTTTATAAATCGAGATTCACCACAGATAAACGCAGATGAACGCTGATTTTGATGAAAAACGTGATGCAATCACCCTTAAATCCAATTTATCTGTGTTCATCTGTGGTTGGAAAATGAATTTCAAAACACTCTCTAAAAGACCTTTAGGTTTTTTTCACGAGAGAAATGTACGGTAGCGAGCTTTTTTTGAGAAATTCGCGTAAATTCGATGCAAAGAAAACCTGATGTTATTGGGGATAGCGCCTATTCCCGGACAAAGACCAGCATGCGGTATTCGATTGTCCCTGCGTGGAGGCACTGCTGCAGAGCCATGCTCCCCAGCATGGACGGCAGGATGGGATGCCGAAGGGGGAGACGTTCGCCGATGAACAGAAGCGTTTGTGCCAGGGCGTCCGGGAGTCGGCGCAGGCGCAGGGAGGGGGTCAGGTTTTGGTTTTTCGTCATCCGCAGGTGGGATGCTTTTGCGAATTGGTTTGCCTGCTCGACGGTGATGACTCCGGGAACATGCCAGCCTTGCATGTAGGCTTTCAGCCAGCGGTTTTCGTTGTGTGAAAGCAGTCGGTTTGCCCGGTAGTCGTCAATCAGTATCAATTTTCCGCCCGGCCGAAGCAGGCGGCTTGCCTCGCGGAAGTAGTTCTGCGGCTCTGCCGTATGGACAACTGCCTCCACCGAATAGACGGCATCGAATGCGCCGCCTGCCAACGGTGTACAGGTGAAGTCCGCTTCAATGAAGAGGATGTGTTTATCAAGGTTTGTTCCTCTGGCAAATTGTTGTGCCAGCCGCGCCTGCACAGGGCTAAGAGTGAGTCCGAAGGCGGGCTGGGGATTTTGCAGGCGCGGGAGGATGTGAAACAGACTCGCGCCGACGCCACATCCCAAGTCAGCAATACGGACGTAGGCGGATGCGGTGGTCTCGATTTCGGCGCGGATCAGTTCATTGGAGGCGTTCATCGCCTCGCCATGCGAACGCACGCCGTCCATCCATAAGGCGCGGTGGATGTTTTCTGCCTGGCGGGTGCGATTGAAGGCAAGGAAGAGTTTTGTGTTTTTGTCGTAGTAAATGCGAATCGCGTCGCGATTGGCGGGCATGGAAGCATTATAACGTCCGTAAAATGCAATGCTGAGGGTTTATCAGGGTCATGCCGAACAAAAGGCGGCGTCCATGCCAAACAACTCCAAGCCGCCTGGAACCAAGACTACCTGCTCAAGGTGCTCACCTCTCCACTTTTTTAGGTGCGATTGCCCTAGAATCTGGTACCTTCGATGGTTGTTTTCAATGCGGGATGGTATATAATCTAGGTAACAATCCACCAAAAAGGAAAATACCATGGAAGCCGTACTCGCGATTGTAAAAAATCTCCTCAAAAACCCAAGAGTCGCCCTGATTACAGGTGTGATCTTGGGTTTATTGTTGGGTTTGATCATCGGATGGGGATTGTGGCCCGTCCAATGGACAGACGGCACTCCGGAAGTCCTGCGGGCAGACCTGCAGGAGGATTACCTCCGAATGGCGGCGGAAGCCTACGCCCGCAACAACGACCCGAACGATGCGCTTCGCCGCTGGGACGACCTGGGGAAAGCCGCCGCGAGTACCTACGTGCGCCTGCAAGCCAACCCCGGCAAAATTGACCCGGCAGTGCTGCAAAACTATGGCGGGTTGATTCAAACTATGCGAGGTCCCATCGTCCCTCAGCCGCAAACCAAAGCAGGCGCTTCCTCCAGCACATTCGTCCTTTTGCTTTCTGCTGCCGTGATTCTCATTTTGGTGGGAGCGGGGGGAGTCTATTTGTACCGCCTCCTGCGCAAAGGTCCGGCTGTGACCACCGCCGTGATGCAAGCCGCGCAAGCCAGCCGCAGCGCCGAACGGACAAATTTCGAGGAACTGGGGCTTGCCCCTCCCATCACCCAAACCATGACCACCTACGTCCTTGGCGACGACCTGTATGACGAATCGTTCAGCATTGATACCGCCGGCGGCGAATTCCTCGGCGAATATGGCGTAGGCATCTCCGAAACCATCGGTGTTGGCGAACCGAAAAAAGTCGCGGCGCTGGAAGTCTGGCTGTTCGACAAAAACGACATCAAAACCGCCACGAAAGTCCTCATGTCTGAACACGCCTACAACGACCCGAATATTCGCGCACGCCTCGAGCCCAAGGGCGACCTGCATGTCGTCAAAAAGGGCGAGCAAATCCTTCTCGAGACGGCGACTCTGCAATTACTCGTCACTGTGGTGGATTTGGAATATGGGACGGGCGCCCTGCCTCAAAACAGTTTCTTCGAACGCATCACCCTGGAACTGGCGGTGTGGCCCCGCGCCGGAGCCTAACCCTCCCCTGAACCGAATCAAAAGAGACCGGCGTCGCGCCGGTCTCTTTGTTTTGTATCCAGCCTGCCATTATTACAGACCCTAAAGGTTTCTTTCGCCAATCTGTGCTTTATCTGGCAAAGTGCGCTGGCTGAACAGTCTTTTAGGCTGTTCAGGAAAACCTTTAGGGTCTCTGTCATGTTATTCGATCTTTAAAATCTTGAGTTTGATTTTGCCGCTTGGCGTCTGCGCCTCCACCACGTCTCCAACTTTATGGTTGAGCAGAGCTTTTCCAAACGGCGATTCGTTGGAAATCTTTCCATTGCGCGGGTCGGCTTCCGATGCGCCTACCAGATAAAATGTTTCGGGGTCGAAGTTCTCTTCCTGAATGGTAACTTTCGATCCAACAGCAACAACATCGCTTTGGGTATTTTCGATAATCGTCGCCATGCGCAGGATGGCTTCGATCTCCTGGATGCGTCCTTCGAGGAATGCCTGGTCTTCCTTGGCTTTGTGATAGTCGGCGTTTTCTGAGAGGTCGCCCATTTGAATGGCGGAACGGAGGCGTTTGGCGAGTTCTTCGCGGCGCGGGCCGGTCAGTTCGGCAAGTTCCGCCCGCAGTTTGGCTTCGCCTTCCGAAGTCAGGTAATGGGTGGTTTGAGTCATAGGATACGTTCTCCGGTCTTAGGGTTTTTCCAATGGATTAAAGAGTTTCTGATGTTCCTCAATGGCATAGCGGTCGGTCATGCCGGCGATGTAATCGCAGATGGTGCGCTCCAGCCCGCGCGTGGGAATGTGCGCCTGAACGGTATCGGGGAGCATGGATGGTTCGGAGCGGTAAGCGGTGAACAGGTCGGTGATGATGCGCTCCGCCTTGACTTGCATCCGCACCACGCGGTAGTGGCGGTAGAGGTTCTTGTACAGGAAATCCTTCAGTTCGCGGTTGCGCCTCTGCATTTCTTCGCTGTAACCAATGACGTTGTATTTGAGCTTTTGAATGTCGAGCGGCGACTTGACTTTGCTGTCTTTGAGCCGTTTGTCGGTCGCTTCGATCATATCAGTGACCATGAGACCCACCAATTGGCGAATCATGCGGTGACGCTCCATTTCGCTGAGGTCAGGTCCGCGCCAGTGGTAGGTTTCGCGCAGTATTTCCCAGAGTGCGATGCCTTCGAGCATGTGAGGGGAGATCATGTTCGAGCGCAGACCGTCATCGAGGTCGTGAGTGGTGTAGGCGAGTTCGTCCGCGACGTTGGCGATTTGGGTTTCGAGATTGCCGCGCAGGTCGGGGTTGTAATCCCTTGCGTCGGAAATGTCATATTCGGATTCGTGTTTGACAATGCCCTCGCGCACTTCCCAGGTGAGATTCAAGCCGGGGAATTCGGGGTAGCGTTGTTCCAGTTCAGTGACGATGCGCAGGGATTGCTTGTTATGGTCGAACCCGCCGAAGTCTTTCATCAAGCGGGCGAGGGCAACTTCGCCGGAATGTCCAAATGGGGAATGACCGAGGTCATGGGCAAGGCAAATGGTTTCAACGAGGTCTTCGTTGGCGCCCAGGGCGCGGGCAAGGGTGCGTCCGATTTGGGCAACTTCCAGCGTATGGGTGAGGCGCGTGCGGAAGTAATCGCCCTCGTAGTTGATAAAGACCTGTGTCTTGTACTCCAATCTGCGGAAGGCAGTGGTGTGCAGGATGCGGTCACGGTCGCGCTGGAACGATGTGCGGTATTCGGGCTCGTTATCGAGGTAGGCGCGTCCCTTGGAGTCGCGGCTGCGCATTCCATAGGGGGCGAGGCTCTTGTCCTCGATTTCTTCAAGTTGTTGGCGGGTGTAATACATACTGCCTTTCGAGTGTGTATCCTATTGCGAGCGAAAGCGAGAAACAAAACAATCTCCAGAAGGGGATTGCCTCAACAAAGAAGATTGTCTTTTGCGGCGTTGACGGGTGTTTGTGCTTGTTTACCGGAAAATCCTGTTGGGGTATTGTAGTCGTGTTCTGCCAGACGTCAAGGCTGTTTGGGATTGCTTTGTCTCTCGGGCAACCCTACCTAATGGTATACTGCGCTGTATGCTCAGCAAACGCCTTCGCCCTGTTAACCTTATCGTTTTGCTCTCGTTATGCTTGACGGTTTTATTGGCGAGTACAGCGTGTCAGGGAAGACCGACTGCCGTTACTCCAGCGTCTATTCCACTCGCTGCCGCTTCTTTTACACCCGCTCCCTCTTCCTCAGACGGACAGGTCTCTTCAGCGAGTGAGATTTCCACACCGGCATTTCCTATAGCGCTGCAGTCTGTGCCGACGGTATCTTCTACGCCTTTACCGCCGATGGGGGATTGGCGCGATTTCCCCATTTTGCCTGAGACCTTCAGCCCGCGTGTGTTTGAAATCTATGCTCAGGGTCAGGCTCTTGGGCGCGCCCCCGACCATTTTTCGGTCATCGGCGATTGTCAGTCCATTCCTTTCGTCTTTCTTGGTCCTTTCGGGCGAGGCGAGCAGCGCCCGGATGCCACCGAAAATTACTTGTGGGATGCTCTCACTTATTTCAAAGGGTCTTTTGATCGCTGGTCGGTAACCTCGCGCGGCGGTTTTACTGCTGCATCCATCCTCAGTCCCATGCAGGCTGATCCGCAGCTGTGCAAAGTCGGCGAGACGCCGCTTGCTTGCGAGTATCGCCTGAACAATCCTGCTTTTGTTTTCATCACGTTGGAAACCTGGCTGGACCCCAACACAATTGACCGCTACGAAATGTACGTGCGCCGCATTCTGGATGAGGTCATTGCGCGTGGGTCGGTCCCTATTCTGCTGACCAAAGCCGATGTTTCGGAGGTCGGGCAAGGGGTTCATGTCATTAACCCAACCATCGTGCGTTTAGCCTACGAGTATCAGGTGCCGGTGGTTAATTTCTGGAGGTCGGCTCAATACCTGGAAAATCGCGGGATTGATCCGACTCGCGAAGGCTTTCACCTTAGCGCCGAGGGATACCGGGTTAAAAACATTCTTGCCTTGCGCGCCCTCTATCAATTATGGCAAGCCGTTCAAGGGCAGGAGGCCGTCTCTGCCCAGCCGACGCCCTCTCCGCAGGCTGCGTTGCCTTCCGAACAACAATCCCCGGAGATTATTCAATTCAATCGCCCGGATTGTCAGGGAGGATGTGTTTTCTTTGGCACCGCCCTTTCTCGCGATGGGAAAGTGACCTTGAATGGCGTCTTTGCCTACGCCTATGCTCGCCATGAAGTGATACCCATCTTGGGCGAAGGTTTTGACCTGCAGGATGTCAGCCAGGATGGACATCGTCTTCTCGTCAATACCGAGAACAATCTCTATGAAATCAACCTGCAGGAGAATACCTGGCGGTTGATTAGTGAAACATTTGATTCGCTTGGCAGACAGGGCGCATATTGGGATAGTCAGGATCGCGAAATCGTGTATCTGGACCGCACTGCTCCCATTGAGACTGATAAAGGTCAGGCATTCACCCTATATCCTTCCTCGCGGGATGGGGAGATTTATCTGGAGGGTGGTATCTGCGATTCAAAAGATGCCTGTCGCGGGCAGGGTGTTTATCGCCTCAACCCCGACCATTCTCTTACAGCCTTGCCCTATCTACAACCAGTGTTTTCACCTGACGGCCGTTTGGTGACTTTTCTTAATCCGCAAGCCGCCCAATCCCTCAATTACTATCACATTCGTTACCTCCTCCTTCAAGAGGTGGAACGCGGCTTGCCCAGCCAGCGGGCTTTCTACTTCCGTGAAGAACGCGGCTTTATGATTTACCCGGATGTGCGCGCATACGCTTTTTCTCCTGACAGCAAGCGCCTCATGGTACTCTACGATGTTTACAGTGAATACTATGAGCAATCCCAATTTTCACAGTTTTACTTGCTGGACCTTGAGCATGGACGCATAGCTGACTTTGGACGACTGCGCAGCCCTGCTGCCAGCCTGAATCCCCGCATGGTTTGGTCTCCCGATGGACAGCAGGTGCTTTTTTTCCTGACCGAACCGGATGCAGAAGGGCGCTATCTCATTCGCCTTTATCGCTCTGATCTGACCAGCGGCGAAAACCTGATTCTGGAACAGCCTCAGATTCTCCTTAGTGAAGATTATATTTATCTCACCAATCTGTATTGGCGATAAAGCATGGATTAACACTTTTTGAATCTTCCCTTGTCTGCTCATGCATCGCATGATAAAATACTGCCCGCTGGAAAGCCCTTGGGGGCTCGTCTAATGGCAGGACGACTGACTCTGGATCAGTTAGTAGAGGTTCGAATCCTTTGCCCCCAGCAAGAAATACCCCGTAGAAGGGGTATTTTTATTAGAGAAAAAAACCACTGCCTACGGCAGTGAGTCCCATGAAAAGGTTCTACCGTGAAAGGTAATTGGATGTGGGTATGATGGGTCACCCTGAAAGGTGTGCAACAATCCAAAGGAGACCCATCATGACCTCACGATTTAGGAAGTTATCACAGTCGTTGTATGAGTGCAAGTACCATATTGTATTTTGTCCGAAGTATCGGTATCGGATCTTCAAAGATGCGATAGTTGAATATGTCAGGCAAGAGGTGTATCAGTTGTGCAAACAAAAGGAACAGGTAGTTGTGTTGGAGTTGAATGTGCAGCCAGACCATGTGCATCTGGTAGTGGAGATACCGCCGAAGTACGCGGTGTCAGAGTTCATGGGCTACCTGAAAGGCAAACTGGCGATACGATTATTCCAACAATACGAAAGCTTGGCGAAGCGGTACTGGGGACGACACCTGTGGGCGAGAGGGTACTGTGTCAGTACGGTTGGACTGGATGAGGAGAAAATCCGCAAGTATGTCCAATGGCAGGAGAAGCATTCCAGGCGTAATGGCTCTAAAGCCACCGCCTATGGCGGTGGTAGTTTACTGGAATGGCGTTATACCTCCATTTACCGCGAAGGTGAAGGGAAAACAACAGATTGTGCTACCTGCGGCACACGCTGGCGAAGAATTTGGTGGACGCCGGGGCGGGCTTGCACGAGGTCGCTGCGCTGTTGGGGCATAGCAGCCTGAACACCACGCGGGTCTATGTCACCCCTGGCGAGCGGGATTTGGAACGGGCGATGAGGATGGTGGAGGAATGATGGACTACAACTTGAACGATTTCAAGCGCTGTCCGGAACACGGCTGCGTGATGATGCAGGTGCAGGATTTGCCGCCGGTCTGCCTGATAGAGTGGCTGATTGAACGGGCAGGTGACAAGACGGTTCGAGACGTGATTCCCGCCGCTGCCGGGTCCGACCTGCAAGCGGTGATACTGGCGAACGGTTTCCTGCTGCCCGTGTTGCGCGCCTTGCGTGTGGAACAGCCCGCTGTGCCGCTGGCGCTTACGTTGGAGAATGTCGCGGGCTGGTACGTGGCGGATGTCCTCTCTATCCCCGGCGAGGATGCGGTGGCGGTGGAGTTGCTTCCCCCGCAAGTCGCGGCGGAGAGCGAGCAGCCCGGAATCTTTCTTCAGTTGCGCCACAAGATGCTGCTGTTCTTGCTGTTCGATGAGCAAATCCGCAAGGTAGAGCCGTGAGGTCAGAATGAAGGCATTCCTCGACTTTTTATTCAATGTCCTGGCAGCCATCCGAGATTTTGTCGAATGGCTGATGGGATTGCTTGTAGCGGGCTTCGCTGGGGCAGGGGCGCAAGGGTCAGGTGTCCCTGCCTGCCCGAGGGGGAAATATAGGGGGCTGGACGGTAGTACCCCTAATAAAGGGGCGGACAGGTAGCACCACTTGCGTTTTTTTTGGGGGGATGCGTAAAATTTCCGCCATGAGCAGGAAAAAAGTCAAACTCCTCCCTGTTGGACACCAGTGGATCGGCTGGCGCTGGCGTGCTGACCACTGGCAGCGCATTCTTCTGGCGGTCAGGCTGCTGGCAGAGACAGGCGTATCTACCGCACAGGATTTACTGCGCCTGCTGGCGGCAGAGACAGGTGTCAGTCCCAATGCCCGCTCGCTGCGCCGATTGGTGTACCAGTCCTTCGCGGACGAGCAGGTCTCGCACATGATTGTCGAAAATCGCACGCTCGTCCTGCCAGGCACAGGCAAATTCCGCCTGCGCGTTATGTGGCTGTCCGAGTACGGCAAAACGCTTGCGCGCGACTTGGGGGTAGAGCCTGTTGAGAGCGACTGGGAGAAAATTGCACGCCTGCATCGGGGGGAAACGCAAGAGCAGCACGCCGCGCTGGTGCTGATGGCTGCGTATCAGGCGCGGCTGCGCGGGTGGACGGCGGAAGTCGTGCCGTTCAATCCGCAAGAAACCCCCTGGTTTCAACCCGACCTCAAATTGACCGACCCTGACGGATGGGTGTACTACTGCGAGGCGGAATCCCGTTCTCGCGTTAATCCCGATAAATGGGCGCGTATGCGCCAGGTAAATCTCATCATGCCAACGCCTAACGCCCGTCTGTGGATGACGCAGCGGCTCAAAACGATGGGTATTCCTGGACGCGCTGCTGACCTGCGGACGCTGGCGCAGCAGGCGAAGGCAGGCACTCTAAACTCTTTTTGGTTGGAGAAGTGGTAATGAAACGCTTTGTATTTCCCCTAATCCTTTTCGTTCTTGCGCTCGCGGCGTGTACTGCTGCGCCGCAGGAAACGGCAACCCAAAACACCGCAACTTGGACGCCGACCGAAACGGCGACACCTACCAGCACGTCAACGGCGACACCCACCAGCACGCCAACGGCGACACCCACGCCGCTTGTCCTGCCTGTGACCAACGGCACGCCTGTCCCCGACCTGTCCTACGAGGTCATCACGGCGGAGAACATCACCCGCTTGCAGCAGGTTGCCCGCTACGGCTACCCGCGCTTGCTGGGAGAGGATTCGTTCTCGTTCTATGCCCCCGTTCCTGTCATTCCTTACCGCCTGACAGCAGACGGCAAGACCCTCGTGGTGGGGACGACCGAGGGGCTGGAGTTCTACGACGCCCAAACGCAGGAAAAGACCGGCGGGTTCAATGTGGAGTTCTTGGAATCCTTTGACATGACCCACAACGCAGAGTATTTCCTCACCCTCGCCGGTGGGGCTTTGACCGTCTGGACACGGGACGGGCAGAAGGCGCGGGAGTTCGACTTGCCTGTCGGTGATGCTTGGGAATTGAATCCTGTGGCTATCTCTCCAGACGGTACGCTGCTGGCAGTGCAGCGCGTAACGGACTGGCAGGAAGCCGACAAGGTGGACGTGTACCGCGTGGCGGATGGCAGTCTGGTGGATACCGTGCGCGGGAATGGCGTGGTTTTTTCCGCTCAATACCTGGCAACCGTCTTTGACGGTTCGGTGCGCCTGTACCCTGTGGCGGAGTTGGGGCAAGGCTGGGAAACGCGCCTGCCCAAACAAACCCTGCCCTGGCGCGGTGCAACTGAAGATGTCTCGACCGGGCTGGCGTTTTCCCCGGACGGGGCGCTAACTGCGTTCTGCAAGGATGCCGGTGTATCCCCCCGACATCTGCTTAGATATTTCTTTTTAAGGTTGAGACTTTACCGTAGTTCTCAAATTCCCCCTTTTCTCATGGTTTCAACACATCCTATAGTAATGCGCCGGAGATTCTCTCCCCTTGTAAACCCTTTGCTCCAATAATTGGAAACCTTCATCTCACAGGCAGGAAACATCATATGCGTGAGAGGGACTGAGTATTTATATGATGTGGAGAAGTATAGATGCGACTCGGAAGTTGCATAAAAATTCCTTGCCATCAACGAACTGGTGCTGGAGTTCCCCCAAAACTTATTTGGTCACCAATCTTTCAAGATTCTTGTACGGAAAACTTTCAATATCCTGTGTTCGCAATGTAAGCTCGCCATTTTTATCCGCATCCACCCAATACAGCAAACCCCGTTCGACCCATTGAGCAAGATCAAACCAGTGGATTTCATGAGGCTCTGGCAAAACCAATAAAGTGGCAGAAATTGCCTCCGAACGGCGGATTGCTTCTCTTTTGATTGCAGAATAAGCCTCGTCTGGTTTCTCTGAGTAATACGAAATGATAAAAAGGGTGTATTTCGGTTGAAATTCATTATTTACTGGTTCACAAACTGGCAAGGTATGGATCACAGCTTGTGCCAATCTCTGCTCCAACGCAAATCCCACAACAGTTGGCTGACGTTCAATGAAAAGCGGTGGAGATTGAACTTGTGTTGACCAAAGCGCTCCATCAATATGTTCTGGCACGGGCAGATTTACGAAAGGGAACACATCATTCCAGAGGGTAGATTTGACTGCCCGTTTATCATGTGCAGGGACATACAGGAATGGTTCCACTATTACAAAATGTTTACAATGATTTACGATCCCATCTTCCGTATGTAAAGAAACATCTGGTTCAATGCGACCCCAATTGTCTGGTGAGTACGTATCAATCTTTTCAATATTTTCGACGCAACAAAAAGGGCATAAGCCAATAGGATATTCCGGGAGCACCTGAACATAATTTTCGAAGTGTCCACGTTGTTTTTCCTTGTAAACAGCTTCATATTCAGAAACCGCTATCTCTTTTTTGAGTAAATGTGAATTGTACATGGCAAATTCTCAGCCTTTCAGGTTAGCGACCGAAAAAACTCCTGTAAAACTGTGCAGCTTTTTTGTATAGTAGTTCTATCCAAACATCATTGTTTGCCAATGACAATGGTCCATGTTGAACGATGTTGTAATATTTTGGATCGCCACCGCCCCAAAAGTTTCTGTATGAAGTATTTAGCGGGTTGCCAAAGGCTTGCATAAAAGTTTTGTTTGTGTATGTAAAAGTTCTGATAGGCGACTGCCCATCATCACTAAATAAGCCATCATATCGCTTTCTTTCAAAAAGCAACGTAAGGCTTGAATCATTTCTGAAATATCAGTATTAGGGTGATGTATAAGTTTTGCAAACTCACGCTCGGCTTGTTCGCCCCAATGCCAAGTATCATCAAAGGCGGTTATTTGCGCGTCTGAAACATGTCCTTTAGGCATTTTGAATAACAAGTTGTAATCCCGCTTGCTGTTGAAAGGCGGGTCAAGATAAATCAAGTCAATACTTTCATCCTTGATTTCTGTTCGTAGAATATCGAGATTATCGCCGAAATAGAGTTTACCCATGATTCAATTTTACTTTATTCTGCAAGGGAAACGCCCAACGAGACTGTCGAAAAAGTCCCTTTTTCCAAGCTGCGCCGCCGGGCGGAGTGACTTTTTCACTGTGTTGGGATTATACCCCCGCCATTTTCCTATTTGGGAGGGCTCATTCAACCTCCCGAAGGCATGGATTGTGCCGATATTGTGAACCATCGCATACAATCTCCATTGCACATCCACCTTGGGTTTGGTGCGGAGCGTAAAGCGGTTCATGCGCTTGTGGAAACAGATGTTGGCAAAGACCGGCTCGACAATTCTCAGCCGCCCGGCATAGATTTTCCTGCCGGGCGGCGAGTCGATCTTCGCCTTCATCGCGTCAATCAAGTTCGGCGGCTGGAAAATTGGCACGGAGAGATAGCGGCGCGAGGCGCTCGCTTTGCTCAAACAGCGGGAGCGCAGCGGACAGGCGGCGCAGTCGGCGGGGCGGGCGTGATAAACGTCATAGGTGCGGTAGCGGTTGATTTGATTGCGGGCGTGCAGGGTGAGGTGTTTCCCGTTCGGGCAGCGATAGGTTTGCGTGAGGGGATCGAAAGAGAAGTCGGATAAAGTAAAGATGTCCGGCTTGGCGGCGGGGCGCTGCCTGCCGTGCAGTCCGTCCTGGAAGCGGTCGCGTTCGGCGAAGCGCGGGTCGCGGGAGCGGAAGCAGATGTCGGGGATGTAGGCATCGAGTTGTTCGCGCTGGCAGACGGTCAGGCTGCGAAGCGAATGATAGTTACTGTCGGCGGTGAGCTGCTTGCCCGCAAAATAAGTTCCATCTTTGCCAATCGCCCGCAGGTTGTCTTTCACGCCAGCCAGCATCGGTTCGAGGTTGTCGTGGTCCTGGCTGGCGAATGCCTCGGCGACGAGGATGATTTGATGTTTGGAATCAACCAGCGCCTGCGCGTTGTAACCCTGGATGACGCCGTGCGAGCTGGGCATCTTGACCGAGTCGTTGTCAACGGCGTTGCTCTGGATCTCCTTGCCGTTGCTGCCGCGCTTGGGTTTGTTCTGAGCGAGAAACTCATTCAAACGCTCGATTTGGTTTTGCAGACGGCGTTCGCGTTTGCGTTGACGTTCGATCTCGACCTCGGGCTGCTGGTCTGCCTGGAGATGTTCCGCCATGACCTGCTGTAATTTCTCCTGCAACTTATCGCGTTTGCGTTTGAGTTCGTCGAAGGTGCCGCTCCACTCTTTGGAGACATTGGCGGAGAGTTTGACGCCGTCGAGGGCGAAGTGTGTGCCGCCGAGTAAGTTGAGTTCTTCGCAGACCAGCAGGACGTTGCAGAAGAGGCTCTCGATTTCGGCTTGCATGGAGGAGATGAAGGCGGCGATGGTGCTGTGGTCGGGGGCATAGCCATACGAGAGGGCAATGAAGATGACATTCTCGCGGCAGGCGCGCTCGATTTGACGGGAGCTGAGCATGCCTTTGGCGTAGGCGAGCAGTATCACTTTGAGCAGGATCTTGGGGTGAATGGCGGCGGCGCCGGTCTGGTCGTTGCGGTAGCGGGCGTCGAAGACGGAGAGATCCAGGTGTTCGTCCACCACGACGTTGATGGTGTGTTCCAGACTGCCGGGGACGAGTTGGTCTTGCAGCGAGATGGGCAGCATGATCATCTGTTTGTCATTGCAGGGTTTGTATTTTGCCATCGGGGTTCCTCGAAGCATAGAACCCCGCGGCTTTAAGATGGATTCGCCCCCACTTTTTCGACAGTTTCAACGGCTTGCGTTATTAGAATGTACTTGTCTGGAGTGCGGCGAAGGCATATCCTTGGAGTGATACCGTCGCCGGGGACGCCTTCGGGGCAGGTGCGTCAGGGCTGGCCGACCGCGGCTATGGGATGTCTTTCGCTGTTTGAAAGAGCAAGCCCGTTGCGTTAATTGGCTGCCCGGCGGATACTTTAATCTGGGACGGCGCACACACGCTTGAATCCGAATCGGTAGTTGCCACACTCAGCCCACAAATCCGCGCTCCAGACTTCCAACAGGAGTATAGCATGAACGCACAGTCAGAAACAAGAGCGATACAACGCTACGTCGCTCTCGACCTGCACAAGGAATACGTGATGGTCGGGGCGATGAACGCCGCCCAAGAGTGGGCGCTTCGCCCGCGAAAGGTCGAGATGAGCCGCTTTCGGAGTTGGGCTGCCAGTAACTTGCAGTCCGGCGATGCTGTCGTTCTTGAAACGACCACGAACGTGTGGGACATCTACGACATCGTCGCGCCGCTGGTCACGCGGGTGGTGGTCGCGCACGCGGGAGCGGTGCGCCAAATCGCGGAAGCGCGGGTGAAAACCGACGGGGAAGACATCAAACGCCTGCTGCGGCTGCTGATCGCGGACATCGTCCCGGAAGTGTGGGTACCGCCCGCGCATGTGCGCGAGCTGCGCGGGCTGATATCGTACCGCAACCGCCTGATCAAGACCAGCACGATGGCGCGCAACCGTCTGCAGAGTCTGATCCACCGCCACAACCTGCAACTCCCCAAAGGCGAACTGACCAACGCCGCCTGGTGGGAAAGCCAGCCGCTGAACGGGCTGGAGAAAATGCAAGTGCGTCAGGAACTGGCGCTGCTGAACCAGGTGGAACAGAGCAAAGCCGAACTGGAAACCGAACTGGCAAAAATGAGCCTGGGAAAGACCTGGGGCAAGTCCGCCGCGCATCTGCTGCAACTGCCCGGTCTCGGTCTGATTGTGACCATGACCGTGCTGGCAGCCATCGGCGACATCCGCCGCTTCGAAAGCCCCAAATGCCTGGTGGGGTATGCCGGGCTGGGCGCGGGGATTCATCAAAGCGGCAAGGAACACAAGGACAAAGGCATCACCAAAAGCGGACGCAAGGAATTGCGCTGGGCGCTCATCGAAGCCGCCTGGCGAGCGGTGCGCAGCTCGCCGCTGTGGGAAGGACGCTTCCGCGAACTTGCCAAACGGCGCGGCGAGCGCAAGGCGATTGTGGCGATTGCCCGCAAGTTATTGGTGACCATCTGGTACGTGTTGACGCGCGAACAAACTGACCGCCACGCCACCAAAGAAGACCTGGCGTACAAGATGCTGGTTTTGGCTTGGGAGTTGAACGAAAACGCCCGCCTGGGGCTGACCTACAAGCAGTTCGCCAAATACGCGCTCATGAAGTTGGGCATCGAGACGGACATCACGCGCTTTGTGAGGAAGAACGTGCCGCGCCGGGTGGCCTCCAACGCAGAAACGCTGGCGCGCATGGAGGAACTGGGCATCGTCCTCTAACCATCCTGACCAGCCGCCTTCCCGCAGACAAGTTCTGATAAAACGGGCTCACCCCCCATGCGAAAACGGGAACGGCGCTTCTTGCCCTGAGCTTGTCGAAGGGTTGGAGCAGTTGTTCTTGTTTTTGTGTTTCTGGGGGACTTCCCAACCCAAGATGAAAATAAGACGTATGTTTCAACCCCGTCACAAATTCACCGGCTGGCGGGGGTGGCGAAGCGTTCCCAGATGAAGCAAAAATAAAGCCAAAAAAAACGAGCCGCAAGAGCAGGAAACTCTCGCGGCTCGACCAGATTCTTCCTGGCGCTTATAAAAAACATTTTTGGGGAAACTCTTGACAGGTGCGGTAATCGGTAGCCGCAAGTGGGCGGGCGTGGATGCGGCTGGGAAGCGGGACAAAACTCAAAGCCAGGAAAAGGCTCGAAAAACGCGCAGAATCCCACTTGTCGGCTGCACGCATTGTTAGGCAACCCTAAAGCCTACCAGGACACTGGCTGTAAGAAACTGACAAGCCGACAAGACAGACTTGACCATAGGAATATTTTATCTTGCAATGCGCTCTAGGGTGATCGTTGATTTGAAGCCTTGAAATTCTTGATACACAATTAGGTTCTCACCATCTTTTTCCAAACGCCAGTTTTCCCCGCCCGTCAATCTTTTATTGTCCACAAATAACAAATCTTCTTCGATGAAACTATACTCAGCTCGATAAGCATCCCCATACGATAACTCATTTTTGTAAATGGACACCGTAGGAAATGTAAGGTCGAGTGCTTCTCCTGTATTGGTGTTGACTCTTGACGTGACTTTCCATTCCCCAATGATAAATTCAGGCATGGGCAAATCATGGAATGAAGTCGTGCCTTTAGGAGTACACCCAAAGACAGCGCAGATTATGGAAATCCATATCCACAACATTCTTGCGTAACGACGATAGCGCCCGATTCTCATTTGATTTTTTTTTCATTCCACCGCGACCATTCAATGAAGCTGAATTTCCTTACAGAAAAACGGTTCCAAACGAAAGGATTTCAAGATGATTGTGCCTGACGGGTTGCCTAACGGTTGGCTTTACCTGCTGGCGGGCGGGTTGGGATAATGCTTGGGAGCAGGATTCCGCCGAAGCGTAGAAAATGCCCGAAAACGCGGCAGAATCCCGCCAGTCAGGTGCAAGCAGTGTTAGCCGCCTTTGGATTTGGAAGAGAATTTGCCTATAACCAGAATGGCATATCTCCTTCCAAATCCTTTGGTTTGATGCCCAACAATGACAATTCCGCTATTTTATCGCTGTAATGAATTGTAACAGGCAAACGAGGTTCTCTCACAGACCCATAGTGTAAAAGGGTTAGGGAAAGTACGGAATGAATTGCCTTTTCAATTGGGAAATTTCCGTCCGTTCTTATATGTAGTGGGCGAGGTGTGCTTCCCTTGAAAGGCGGCGGCGATGAAACTAAAAACGCTTCATTGGCATTTAACTTGAAAGCCGTTCCTTTTGGAGGTTTGTCAATCATTGTTGTTTGCTGATAAATGCGAGGTGCGCCAGTCTTAATTACTTCAACAAGCATAAATTCAGACTGAATTTCTGAAGCCCAATTTTTTAGTGCCTGTTTTTCGTCACCACGAAATAGCCCGTCTCGATGAATGATTACTCTTTTTCCTTGAAATTCTTTCAGTGGAAATAAATCTCGCAGAACTTTTGACGGTATTGTTTCGCCGTCTATCGGGGCGTCGTGAATCACATAGCGGAGAAATTGCCCATCGCTAAAGTAAATTCTTGCAATCGCAGTAGCGTTGACGCTACCCGCTAATTTTTTCTTTTGCCTACGTGCTATATCAATACCCACAACAATATCAGCGTATGGCAAAGGCTTGGCAAGAACAAAAGGAATATTGCGAGTTTTAGCGAGTATGCCTAGTGCAATATTATCCATAGCATATTCTTCTGAAAAAGTGTCTTCATAAACAACTTGGCTTGGAATTCCCCGCCGAATGGTGTGAGATTTCAGCGCATGGTACATACTGTCATCGTCATCATCTTCTGCTTGTTCTTGCCCTGCGTCTCCAGGGAATAAAACAAGTAAAATATCAGGCTTATGCGGCTCAATTCGATTGACAGCATTTTCTAAATTTGCACGAGTAAGACGCTCAATTTTTTGTTGCCATTGTCCTTCAATTTTTACAGACTCAATCGAAAAACCAAGACTGTCTATTGCCAATTTTAACTTGTTCAAGAAATTCATCAGGCTGTCTTGGGACGCTTCTGGAGAAGCATTTATCACTCCAATTTTGATAGGATGTTTTTTGTCGGGGAATAATGGAGAACGACTGAACAAGCCGTGCTTTTGTAGGCTCTGATAGATACGCTGATTTCCTTGATGAACTTGATTATTCCCAACTCGAAGTTCAGGAATAAATTCAACTTCTTTGGTTGTCAAGAAAACCTGTGGAGCAGTTTTTGAGTCAAAATTATCAGTAATGATTTTATGCTTTTTGCCAATAGCCGCAATTTCTCGCACAAGGGCGGCTCTAACCGCTGGGTCAAGTCTTAATGCTTTGGCTACTTGACGAGGATTGACACCGAATCGTTGAAGGTCGCCCATCCTAACAATAGGGCGTAACATGCTAGCGATATAAACATATTGAGTTGTGCGAGTAGCAATTTTTACAGTCAGTTCATCATCGGGCGCACGTTTTATGAGATTGCGTGTTACTTCGTCAGTGGATTTTGACAATAGCCATTCTCTTTGTTCAGATAACTTTCCTGTAATTTCGCAAATTTCACCTTTGAAGTCTTTGGCAACTACAACAACCATCATACCAATTAAGTCTTGGATATCTTTGATTTCACAAGCGTATTCAACAAGATTTTGGGTATGCCCAATGTTAGAAGAGACACTAATTGAAATTGCTGGTTTTTCTCCAACCGCCCAACCGCGCAAGGAATAGTCACGGTCAATTCGGATTTTTCCAAAGTTTTGTTTTTTAGGGTCGAGAATTTTTCTTATTTCCGCCTGATAATTTGACATTACGCCACGAGCAACGAAATCTCCTATTTCCCACGCAGAAGGTTTCCATAACTGGTTAGAGATAATACTTTGAATATCTTTTAGACTATCTTCTTTTGCCCATAGTTCTTTCAAATGAGCGTTAAGGTCATTATCTGAAATTTGTTTATCGCCAATAATTTGACCATTGCACCAAATCCAATTGCCACCAAACTTATTTTTTAAGCGATATGCTAATTTTCCGCCGAGGGCGGATAAATCATCTGCCATTGCCTTGATGGTATAGGCGAAAAGTGGGGGAATAACTTCTGTATTTACTGGAAAAACATCGGCGAAAAAGTTTGTCGGCATGTGGGTTTTCCACCTTTCGATGTTGGATGACTTTATTTTCGATAACCTTTGCTGTATCGTGGCGGCTAACGGTTGGTTTTAGCGGCAGCGGCGGGACGGGCAAGACTCCATCGCCTAAACTCAACTCCGCTGGCTCGCGGCGCATACCCTCAGCAGCGAAGCCGCTGTCCGCTGCAAACGGTGTTAGCCCGCTTTTGGTTTTAAAGTGACCTTGTTATTCATGCTCCAGATTATAGTCGCAATAGATGACACCACTGAATAAAAACATAACTCGACAATTGAAGTTCCCATTGCAAGGAACAAAACAAAACCATAAATTGCGGGGACGATAGAAAAGACCAGACCTAACCAGTAAATAACAGATTCTGGCGAAGATGTCATGGTTTGATATTTACTTATCCATCGACTTTTTAATAGCCAGGGAGCGGAAATCGAAAGGACGGAGCATACAATAACTACAATGCGTGAGACAGGCAATAATTCGGGGAGATAACCAATAGGAACTTCAAAATAATTCATCAACAAGCCGATTATCACAAGCAAGAACGGAAGAGCCACGCCGTATAAAATAAAGCCCATCGAAGCGAATCTACTGGTTGATTTTGCATCTGCAATATTCCCTGTTGCTTGAGATTCTGGAATGGATAAGACTGAATCTAGTTGTGCGCCGATTAGGGTGCTGATTTTAGAACCTAGCCAGCGCCCAGCAAAATAAAAAGCCAACGCCCCGATAACAAAGCCGATGAGATTTGACTGTTTGAGAGTCTCGGCGACTTCATATCCTAAAAATCCGCCGATTATTATTCCAAAAAAGCGACCAAGATAAATGCCAATGAACTTCACCAAAAAACCTTTGTTGTTCGCTTTCTTGTGTGAAAACCACGAAACAAAACCTACAAGTGCGCCTTTCCAAACCAGCAAGAAAACGATGATGAGTAATCCAAGCCCTGATAACTTTGCTGAGAAGAGAGCAAGCCCAACCATGCCAATTATGAGAAAAACAAGGTTGGTTAGACTCGATATGAGGGTGAAATACAAAAGAGGCGATATTATCCCTTTAGAATTTTGCATAAAACATCCTTCAGTTTTGCACGAGCGGGCTAACGATCGGGTTCAGCCGCGTTGCAGAGCGCAGCGGAGCAACGTCGGCTGCAACCCCTTGTTAGCCCGCGCCCTTATTTAGTGGTTTTACCATTTCATCGAACTCGGCACGGGTAACTCCAATGCGCTCGGCTATTTGCCATAGCCTATCCAAATAAATCATCTTGCCTTCTTTCAGTGGTATTGCGTTGCCCCAAAGTACATTCCAGTATTCGGAAAGTAGTTGGTTGACTAGAGGGTGGCGGATATAAACTGCCGTTTCTTCGCCAAGCGACTCGGCTGGATGGAAGCCACCTACATAGAAATGCTCGTTGTCGAAAGACATGATATGAAGTATGGGAATAGCCTTTGGGGGCGGCTGATAGTGTCGCACATAGTATTCCTTGTCTTTATACGCTATCAGTTTTTCAATGACAGATTCGAGTGTTCCCCTATGGAAAATTGAGACTACTTGCAGGAAATTGATTTGTGCTTTGATAAGTTTGTCGTGTCGGATTTGGCGGTAAAGGTCTTGCGGAGAAGATGTCCCGACTCGCGGAACTTCATTACTGAGATTGGTGTCGAGTATGAACTTACGCGCTCTTCTCGCATGTTGGGCAATATGGTCAGGGAAGTCAGTTCGCATGTTCAATAATACAACTTCGGCTTGACCTACGGCTTGCCGCAACTCGCTAATTTCTGCCTTTCGACGCGTTGATTGAATAACCACTGCACCCAAGATGAGGCCGATGCCCGAGAGGACCATCTGCAATGCTGGGTCATTGGTCAACTGCACCAGAGGAGTAAAATCCAGCACGCCCAAGACCAAAGCAATCAACGCAATAATGCCTAGACCGATGTCTCCCCAATCCAAATGCGTCAAGATTCGTTTCATTGGCTGTTCTCCGCTTTGGGATTGTGACGAGCGGGCTAACTATTGCTTATACGGACGTCCGTATAATTCCTTTTAGCTGGAAACTTCCATCTAATCCCCCAAATCATTTGGGCGCTTAGACAGAATGGGTTAAAACCAGATGAGCAGATTATATGACCCTCTTTCCCAACAGGTCAATACCTATGCCAGGGCAATCGCATCTAAATTAGGATGGAAATGAGGTAAAACTGGCTATCCAACGGAGGAAGCCATGAATCCTGGCTGAGAACCTTTCTGGAACTGCCTAATGGGATTCCCTTGCACGATACCTTTGGACGGGTCTTTTCGATGATCGATGCGCAGCAGTTTCAGCTGGCATTTTGGGAATGGGTATGTGCGGTGAACGATCTGATCCAGGAATCAGTTAGTAGAGGTTCGAATCCTTTGCCCCCAGCAAGAAATACCCCATAGAAGGGGTATTTTTGTTTTTAGATTATGGTGACTGCGGCAAATTTCCTTCTAAATTCTCGATGAACAACCGAAGCACTTCCTCAGGGACGCCTTTACGCGCGCCGAACATCAACTTGCGCCCGACGGCGTCGAGCGGATATATCTCCATGACTACCTTGCTCCCTTTGCCATCCGCTTGAATGACGAAGGTCATTTGCGTCCGGTCGCCCAACACTTTGCCCAGCAGAGTCTTGTCGAACTTGACTTCGAACTGGAATGCCTCAGGCTTGGATTTCAGGATTTTCCCTTTGAGTTTTTCCACGGCTTTCCACGCAGCGTTATAAACTAAGGCGGGATCTTGTGAAAACGTTTTTTCCTGGTGGACTTCGAATGGCATGGCGGTCTCCGATCCTTGTTTCGTTTCTTCAGTGCGTTGCAATTACCGGCTATATCTTTTCGTACCTCACTTGCTGGAACAATTCTTCAATCAATGCACGTGAGCCGACCTCCGTTCCGCTCATAGATGCGGTGGCGGCTCCGCTGGCGGCGCCCCAGCCTAATGCTTCCTTGAGGGTGTATCCCTGTGAGAGCGCCCACACCAGCCCGCCGACCATCGAATCCCCGGCGCCGATGGGGTTTTTCTCCTTCACTTTCGGGCTGTGTACCAGCCAACTTTCGTCCGCAGTTTGCAAAAGCGCACCTTTCTTGCCCATCGAAATGACCACGTTCTGGGCGCCCATCCGGCGCAGTTCCTTTGCAGCGACCACGATTTGCGCGATTGTGTGTACTGGCAATCCCGTCAGTTTGTGCGTCTCTTCGACGTTTGGTTTGACGAGGAAAGGCTTGGCTTCACATCCGAGACGCAGGCTTTCGCCGCTGGTATCCAGGATGGTGATGGCTTGACGGGTATTGAGGAGTTGGATGATCTGCGCGTAGAACGAATCAGGCACGGCGGGAGGGAGGCTTCCCGCAAGCACCCACCAGTCCGCGGGTCCGGCGAGCGAGGCGATTTTGTCCAGCAGTTCACGCTGTTTGGGTTCATCCACCGATGGTCCCTTTTCGTTGACCTTGATGTAGCGGTCATGTTTTTCGGTGACGATGCTGACGTTGGTGCGCGTCTCGCCTGGGATGGAAACAAAATCGGTGGTGATGCCGAGTTCTTGCAAACCCAGTCGCAACCGCTCACCCGTCCGCCCGCCGACAAATCCGAGCGCAGTGCTGCACATACCCATGGATTTGAGCAGGCGCGAAACATTGAAGCCTTTGCCGCCGAAATCCACTTGTGACTTGACCGCCGTAAGCACCGAGTCGAATTGTATTTCGGTGACTGTCAATTCGCGGTCAATGGCTGGGTTGAGGGTGAGGGTGTAAATCATGACGGCTCCGATGTGTACTGCGGCGGTTCAGGCAGGTTCCTGCCAGAGTTTTTCGATGAGCGCTTCTTCGGCTGCGTTGGTCCACATCCAATTGGGACCCAGTTTTTCGGCAACTTCGGGGAGGCGTTCTTTTAATTCCTTCAGGCTGATGAGCGGCAGGTTGTGAATTTGCGGGAAAATGACGACCTTGCCCGGATAGCGGCTTTCCATCACGGATTGAATGGCTTCCGCCGCCGTTTCGATCCCGCCGATGGCGGCAACAACCCGACCGGGCGATAAGGTGCCTGCGATGCGCCTCTCCATTACCGACGCCTGATCTTGAATCGTCAGACCCGATGTACCTGTGTATTGCGCGTTCGAGAGATAGACATTACTCAGGTTGACTTTACCCATTGTGCCGATGGGGACGCCGGCGAACAAAACCATCATGCCATCGGGTTTCATTACCGTGTCACCCTCTTCCATCAACGCGGCGACGGGCACACAAATGACGACATCATCTGCGCCCTCGCCGTGCGTGGCTTCCATGACGAACTCATGGAAGGATTTCCTCGAAGCATTGGGGTTGAAGATGAGCAGAGTGCGTCCCTGCTTTTCGGCAAGCGGCGTGAACATATTAACCAGCGTTTGCAGACGTTCGTCGCTGATTTCGGTGGCGATAACGATCTTCGGTCCATTGGGCAGTTCGAGGGCGCGCTGGATGTGCATCTGTCCCATTGGTCCACCCGCGCCGATGAAGACCGCCGTGCCGCCTGTGCGCAGTTCGCAACGGTTGCGTGTCTCGCCATACGAAGCGGCGATGTCGGTGCTATTGTTGCCCACGAAGGCAATGTAATCATAGTGCAGGCGACCAAGGTCAACGGCAGCCAGCCCGTCCAGCGGCTTTGTGCCGACGAGATTCATTGTGCCGCGCCGCGCAATGAAATGCGCCGCCTGGCTGACGGCATCTGCCGAAGCCGGCTGGAGCATGACAATATCGTCGAAGCCTTTTTCAGTCAGTTCCTTGCTGAGTGCTTCATAGTCGTTGATTGAAAGACCATTCCGCTCGATGACTTTTGCCTTCGTGGCAGAGACCAACTTCTTGACCGAAGCAGGCGCATCGGTCAGTACAATGGTGGCGGGCGCGTCCAAACCTTTCGAGAAAGTGTACTCAGTAGTGTCATCGGGTTGACCAATGATCCACATTGTGCCGCCAGGTTTCGGGTCCAGCCTGCGACGCTGGGTGTAGGCGGCGACCACGCAGCCCCATGGTTCCAGCAATGCGGACTCGGCGTAGCCCATGTCATCATCCACAGGCAGGAGACAGGCACCTTCATCGGTTTCCAGCACTTCTCTGCCAATGCAGTGATACTGCACTAGTCCGCCGGGGATGGTGTATCCATAGGCAGTACTCATACCGCTTTGATAAATATCGGGTTGGACGGCGAGTCGTTGACCGGGGTGGTATTTGTCTGCCAAATTCTTGCCGACTTTAATGACAGTTAACGAGACTTCATGTCCGAGGCGCGTGGGTTCAACTGCAAGGTTGCGGTTGTAGAGCTTGGGATGACTGCCGCCTTGTTTGAGGATCTTCACATCCGAAAAACAAATGCTGACGCTATCAATGCGGACGAGCATTTGATCGTCGTTGGGTTCGGAAATGGGAAACGGTTCGGGTTTGCCGTCTTTACCCATGTTATCCATGCCAGCCCCGTAGAGATTCCATGCATAACTTTGCTGCGGCAGGGGATGATTTGCCGCGCGGTATTTCTGAAATTTTTCTCCCATTGTTTGTTCTTTCCTTTCAAAGGTACCTCAGTTGTCGAGTAATCCGAAACGATAGTGGAGTGCGTCGCGACCACCGAGCTAAAAAGTGATTTACTGTTACAAAGTTACTCTTCAAGTGTGTTGATCTCGAGATGGCGAACGAGCGCCGCCTCTCAATCAGTATTACATCTTCAATTCTTTTTTTACCAACTCGCGCACATCGCGTGCGGTAGCGCATTCTAATGCCTGTTGTGCGAGCGATTGCAGGTCGGATGCCTTCAAGCCGCGAATCTGCGCTTTGACGAGCGGGATGGACGGCACGCTGACGCTCAACTCATCGATGCCCAAGCCGATCAAAATCGGCACGGCGTATGGGTCGGCGCCTAGTTCGCCGCAAATGCCCGCCCATTTACCGCATTTGTGCGCGCCTTCAATGGTCTTGGCAATCAAGCGCAGCACGGCAGGATGCAACCCATCCTGTTTGGCGGAAAGTAACGAGTGCCCTCTGTCCATGGCGAGTGTATATTGTGTCAGGTCGTTCGTGCCAATGGAGAAGAAATCCACTTCCCTCGCCAGTACATCCGCCATCAACGCCGCTGACGGGACCTCGATCATGATGCCCGCTGTCACACGCGGAATCTTCAACTCAATCTGCAACTCGTCCAGCATCAGCCGTGCCCGCCGATACTCTTCGATATCGCCCACCATTGGGAACATGATCTGCAGATTGCCGTACAAGCTCGCCCGCAGAATGGCGCGCAACTGCTGGCGGAACAATTCAGGGCGATTCAAACACAGACGAATACCACGCTCGCCCAAAAACGGATTCTCCTCCCTCTGCATTTCGATATATGGCAAAGGCTTGTCGCCGCCCACATCCAACGTGCGGACGATGACGGGACGTTTACCCATCACCTCAGCAATGGAGCGATAGACCTCGAATTGCTCCGCTTCGGTGGGCGCTGTAGTCCGCTCCAGGAAAAGAAACTCGGTTCGCAACAACCCGATACCTGCTGCGCCCATTTTCAAGGCTTTTTCTGCATCCTCGAGCGTCCCTGCATTGGCAACCACTTCCACGTGACGCCCGTCGGCGGTGACCGCGGGTGTTGCTGCCTGTTCCAGTGCGGCGCGACGTTTTTCCAGCCAGGCGTTCCGTTCCTGTTCCGCAAGTTGAAGTTCTTCGGGGAGCGGGTTGAATGTTACTGTGCCGTCGCTTCCATTAAGAATGATGTACGAATCGTTTTCAAAGTTCAAAACGGACTCGTCCACGCCGACCACGGCGGGCAGCCCTAATGCCCGGGCGAGAATCGCTGTGTGCGAGGTCGGTCCGCCGTTGACGATGCAAAAGCCAAGCACCAAATCCTTGTTGAACGAAACCGTGTCGGAGGGGGAGAGTTCGCGGGCGACGACTACAACTGGCTTGTCGGGGAGCGTATCAGCTTTGTTCTCCGCGCCGACCATCAAGCGCAGCACGCGCCTGCCTACGTCACGCAGATCATCCGCGCGGGCGGAAAGAAGCGGGTCGTTTAATGCCGCTACCACCATCGCGCTGTCTTCGATGGTTTCCTTCCAGGCTTTCAGTGCATCTCGTCCCTTTTGAAAGCGTTCATGGACGGCTTCGTTTAACTCGGGGTCGTCGAGCAGACCGAGGTGCGCATCGAAGATGGCGGCTTCGGCTTTCATGCCCTGCTCGATCATTTGCTTGTTGAGTTTGTTCAATTGCTCGCGTGCTCGCGCCAGCGCGTCCTGCAACCGCTCCCAGCCCACCACCAACGTATCCGAAATTTCGTCAATTGGAATTTCCTGATGCTGAAACTGATACACAGGACCGATGGCGATGCCAGGTGCAGCGCCAACACCCCGTAGTGTATTTGCCTTTGTTGGTTTGCTTTCCTCAATGGCTCTTGGTGCTTCACTTTTTGGTGCGGGCGACGCGGCAGGTTTTTCCTCCGTTTCCCCTTCTCCCAACCCTGCCATGATTGCCGACTCAATCTCAGCCAGCGCGGTTTCCTCATCTTCGCCGTTTATTTCGATCTTCAGCAAACTGCCCTTCGACGCCCCCAGCGTCAGCACCGAAATCAGACTTTTGGCGTTCGCTTTTTTCTCCCCATGCCAGATGGTTACGTTCGATTTGAATTGCTTGACCAGGTTTACCAGAGTCTTGGCAGGGCGCGCATGTAATCCCGTTTCGTTGGTAATGGTAATTTCCAGTTGCTTCATTTTCCAAACTCCATTTTTACGAGGCGCCCTTGAACTGTCATTGTTCAGTTGAATGTGTTAGAGAATGCATCCTGCGTGTGCTTTATTCATCAGGCTCTCTGCCCAAGTGCTTCAAGATGACTTCAGGATCGGAGGTGTGGATGAGGTCGTTCAGGATGGCTTCGTCCTCCACTGCCTCCGCCAGCCTTGCCAGCACTCCTACGTGCTCATCTCCCTGTGCGGCAATGCCAATTACAAGATAAACAGGCTCGCCGCCTTCGTCCCATTCCACGCCCTGCGGCAACTGCAAAACAGAAATAGCCGTTTGCAAAACATGATCCTTGTTTTCGTACACGCCATGCGGGATGGCAACGCCGCTCCCCAAATACGTGGACATGCTTTCCTCACGCTTCAACATGCCCTCGATGTATTCCGTCAACACACAGCCCGATTTCACCAGTAAATCGCCCGCCTTGCGGATGGCGTCCGTGCGGTTGACGGCGGCGGCGTTGAGTTGAATTCGCTCTATGGAAAGAATGGACATGGCTTACAGGTCGGTGCCGACAATATCCGTCTTGTCCACAAAGGCTTTCACGAGATTGTCGAACACGGGGTCGTTGATGAAGTGATTGAACGCCAGCACGACGGCATTCGGCGCTCTACTCGCGGCAGTTTTCGCCAGCCCTTTGTGGACTACCACGACCTGCGCGTCGGCGGGAATTTCACGGGCTGGCTTGTGGATGACGGTTACGTCGGTCACTTGAGCGGCTTTGAGCTTTTTCTTGAGCGCGTTGACGCTCATCAGGCTGGACCCCATCCCTGCCTCGCAGGCAAAGATGACGGTCTTTACATTGACGGCTGAGATGATATTGGGCATGTTCTTCTCCTTTGGAAAACAACAGATGCGGCGGGGATAATGTGACTATAGTGTAACCGCATCTGTTGTTTTCGATTGTAGCGAAGGTTATTCAGCCTTTTCTTCGGGCACCGGGCGCACGCGCAGGATGAAGATGCCCACCAGTGCAGAAACCACAGCGCCGATTACTACGCCGGTCAACACAGGGAAGTGTTGCCCCGGAGGGGTTACCGCCAGATAGGCAAAGATGGAACCGGGTGAAGGCGTGGCAGCCAGGCCGGCGCCGCTAAGCGTGAACCACAAATCGGCGGAGAAGCCGCCGGCGATCATGGCGAGGATCATGATAGGATGCGCCAGCACATAGGGGAAGTAAATCTCGTGGATGCCACCGAGGAAGTGAATAACCATCGAGCCAGGTGTGGATTCCTTGAGCATGCCTTTGCCGGCGACGTAGAAGGCAATCAGCAAGCCCAAACCGGGACCCGGGTTGGTCTCCAGCAGAAAGTGAATGGCGCGTCCGGATTCAGCCGCCGCTGTCACGCCCAGCGGTCCCAGCACGCCGTGGTTGATAGCGTTGTTCAGGAACAGGACCTTGGCAGGCTCAATGAGGATGGCGGCGAGGGGCAAAAGACGTGCGTTGACCAGCCAGTCCACGCCGGCGCCGGCGGCATTGCTGAATGCCGAAACGACCGGTCCAATTGCCAGGTTGCCCAGCAGGGCGAGCAGCATGCCGAGAATGCCGGCGGAGAAGTTGTTGATCAACATCTCGAAGCCGACCGGGATTTTCTCTTCGAGGGCGTTGTCAACAAGTTTAATCAGCCAGCCGCCAAGCGGACCCATGATCATTGCGCCCAACATCATGGGGATATCGGCGCCTACAATCACACCCATGGTTGCCACAGCGCCGACCACACCGCCGCGCACGTCGCCGTGAACCAACTTGCCGCCGGTATAACCAATCAGCACCGGCAGCAGATATACAATCATCGGACCAACGAGTTTTGCCAGTGTCTCGTTAGGGGTCCAGCCGGTGGGGATGAAGAACGCCGTGATCAAACCCCAGGCAATAAACGCGCCAATGTTGGGTATGACCATACCAGCTAAAAACCCGCCGAATTGTTGTAACTTCTCTCTCATCTCTTGCATCTCCTTTCAGGATATGTGTTTGCCTGATGCCTCAGGCGTGAATTTGCCGGGAAGCTCAACGGAGCATCTCCCGGGTCACAGGACAGCGGCGCAGGGTGCTGTCGGGTAACCGAAGGTTTGGGGGTGGGAATCAGGCTTCCGCTTCGTTTGAACCGTAAGCCTTATGCCGTGTTCGGGCATCTCCCATCGCTTGGGCAGGAATGACAAAAAAATCCATGGCGACAAACGACATGGAATGAGTGTGGTCAAGGAGATGTATGTATGCATTTGGGGGATGCACATAACCCGGCTCGTTGCGAGGCTCGCGTGTTCACACCCAGCCCACATGCAGGGTGAGTGGTGGATGATTAGGTTTTGTTGCCGGGCAGTTTTCCGAGACATTGAGCCTCATAAAGGGGGGGCGGCAATGGATGCGATGACAAATGTTAGTTTGGATACTTGATGTTAACAACATTTAGTGTAAACGATTACATTTTTGTTGTCAAGTAAAAGGGCTATTTTTTGAGAATTTTCGTTAAATTTACACATAATAAGAGCTTTTTCTCGTTATTATAGTGATATAACCCTTAATATAAGAAAACGTTTTCATTAGTTTTTCATGTGATGATATAATATTGTCATGCCCAGCATCAAAGATGTTGCCCGAGCCGCCGGTGTTTCTACGGCAACGGTTTCGCGTGTTCTCGCAGGCAGTGACCACGTTAAGGAAGAGACCCGTCAAAGGGTGCTTAGCACTATTGAGCTCCTTAACTATCGTCCCAATCTTGTTGCCCGCAGCTTGCGCTCCCAAAAAAGCGCGCGCATCGGGCTGGTGGTTTCCGACATTCGAAACCCGTTTTTTACTGCCATCAGCCGCGCGGTGGAAGATGCCGCTTATGAACAGGGATATTCGGTGCTGTTGTGCAACACGGATGAAGATCCCGCAAAGGAAGAACTTTATTTGAATGTTTTGCATGATGAAAGCGTTGCCGGCATCATTTTTTCCCCCACACAGCAGTTTAGTGCGCGGCTTTCCACGTTCAAATCTGATATCCCATTTGTTATCATTGATCGCGCCGTGAACGCCGCCCAAGCCGACATGGTCTTGCTGGACAATGTGGCAGCTGGCTATGAATTAACCACCCATCTCATTCAAAACGGTTATACAAGACTGGCGGGGCTGTTTGGCAATGCTAGCACCACCGGTAAGGAACGGAACAAGGGCTTCCGCAAGGCTCTGGAGGATTATCAGTTAAAGCCATTGGCGGAGCAGTTCATTCCGCCGCGCATTCAGCAGGGATACGAAACGACGTTGATGCTGCTCGATCAGCCCAATCGCCCGGATGCCATTTTCACCAGCAACAGTCTGCTTACCGCCGGCGCCTTTCAGGCAATTCGTTATCGCAACTTAAAAGTGCCGGACGATGTAGCGCTTGTGGGATTTGATGAAACCACTTGGGGGGCGCTTGTGGATCCGCCAATTACACTTATCGCTCAGCCCACCGAAGAGATCGGTCGGACGGCAACCGAATTGCTCTTTCAGCGCATCGAAGATCCAGGTCGTTCGCCGCGCACGGTCATTCTCAAGGGAAAACTCATTGCACGTGGATCCAGCGCACCGCGTGTGAACAAGTAATGCTCTATCGTAAGACCAGCAGAGTTGTAGAAAAGAGGGGGACCTTAATGGGAGGTAAAGCAAGAGCGGTGGATTGTGCTACCATTAACCCATGTCATCACAACTGGAAATGCTCAACCAAGAAATCATCTCCTGCCGCAAGTGCCCGCGCCTGACTGCCTGGCGGGAGGAGGTGGCGCGGGTTAAACGTAAGGCGTATCAGCAGGAGGAATACTGGGGCAAGCCGGTTCCAGGATTTGGCGACCCTAATGCGCGCGTGCTGGTGGTGGGACTGGCGCCCGGCGCGCACGGTTCCAATCGCACGGGACGTCAGTTCACGGGTGACGCTTCGGGGAATTTTTTGTTTCCAGCGTTGCAGCAGGCTGGGTTTGCGAATCAGGCGTCGGCGGAATCGCGAAGCGATGGTCTGATCCTGAAGGATATGTACATCACGGCGTCTGCCCGTTGTGCGCCGCCCGCCAATAAGCCGAGTCCTGAAGAGTTGGATAACTGTCAGCCGTATCTGGAGCGGGAATTGGCGATTCTTCGCCCAAAGGTTATCGTGTGCCTGGGGCGGATTGCTTTTGAGAGAATCCTGCGGATATATTCCGCCCGCAACCCTGCCTGGAAGTTCGGTCATGGCGCGGCATACCGGCTGGACGATGGGACATGGATTTTGTGTTCATACCATCCCAGCCAGCAGAACACGTTGACCGGCAAACTGACTGTGACAATGTTCGATGAAATTTGGAAGAAGGCAAAGGACCTGTTGGAATGATGTCCATTGCGCGCATTCTTCGATTTTTTGGAGGCTTGACAGGGATGAAACCCAACCTCATCGTTCCCGGCACATTGGCGCCGGATTTTGAATTGGAGGACGTGCGGGGCAGCCTTGTGCGTCTGTCTGATTTTCGCGACAAGAAACCGGTGGTGCTTGCCTTCCTGCGCGGATTCATGTGACCGTACTGCCGCGCGCAGTTGGCGCGCTTGCGGGATGATTATCAACGTTTTGTTGGGCGCAACGCGGAAATTTTGGCGGTGGGACCTAATTCGCCGGCTGCCTTCGAGCAGTATTGGGCAAATGAGCGGATTCCCTTCATCGGTCTGCCTGACCCGGAGCGCCGCGTGGCGCGGTTGTATCGTCAGGAAGTCAACCTCTTCAAGCTAGGACGCATGCCTCTGAACTGCGTCGTGGACAAAAGCGGGTATATCCGTTTTGCTCATTATGGCGCATCCATGAGCGACATTCCCTCGAACGATGATCTTTTCCGTGTAATAGATGAACTGAATAAGGCGTCTTCATAGCATGACGCTTGGTCAAATTGCCTTTCTTGGTTCCGGTGAGACATCGCTGGCAGGCGGGCGAATTTTTGAATCGCTGGCAAAAAACATCCGTGAGCCGCTTCGTATTGCCCTGCTCGAAACTCCCGCCGGCTTTGAACTGAACTCTGCGCAGGTGGTTGGGCGGGTGGGCGATTTTATGAAGACCCGCCTGCAAAATTACAAGCCGGTGGTGGATGTGATTCCCGCCCGCAAAAAGGGAACTGCCTTCAGCCCCGACGATGCGGAAATTCTCAAACCGCTCCTCTACGCTAATATGATTTTCATGGGACCGGGCAGTCCCACCTATGCCATACGCCAGTTGAAGAACACCCTCGCGTGGGACTTAATCCGCGCCCGTCACCGCCTCGGCGCGTCACTCATCTTTGCCTCTGCCGCTACGATTTCTGTCGGCGCTCACGCCTTGCCGGTCTATGAAATCTATAAAGTAGGAGAAGACGTCCACGCTGTGGATGGACTGAACTTCTTCGCCGATTTTGACTTGCATCTCTCCTTTGTCCCGCATTGGAATAACGCCGAAGGCGGAGCAGACCTCGACACCAGCCGTTGTTTTATTGGCATGGAGCGGTTTGTGCAGTGGTGCAATTTGCTTCCTTCGGAAAACACCATCCTTGGCTTGGATGAACACACCGCTCTCATTATAGATTTGGAAAAAGGCATGTGCGAGGTCAGCGGTGTAAGCACGGTATCCATCGTCCGCGCCTGCGATTCGGAAGTCCATCCCGCCGGCTCGACCTTTGGGATGGATAAGCTTGGCGCATTCAAAATTCCCGATCCGCTGGAGAGCGGCATCTCTGCTGCGGCATGGGAGATGGCGCTTCACGCGCCGCCGCTAACAGATGACCAGCCGCCCGAAGCCGTCACCCGCCTGGCAGAAGAACGCCTCACGGCTCGCGCCGCCAAAAACTGGGCAGAGTCCGACCGCCTGCGCGAGGAAATCACCGCATTGGGTTGGACGATACAGGACGGGAAGGATGGATATAGGTTGGTAAAGAATCAATAACTCACCTTACGCAGTTCCTTCGTAGGGCGACATTTATGTCGCCCGAAAACGCGAGATAAATCTCGCGCTACTGCGTAGCATGAGTCAATAACTCACCTTACGCACCGTAGTGAAGGTTGGGTCTCTCGGAGTTGCCGTGATTCTGTACACGGATGACACGAATTTTACGGATTCGCACGGAAAAAACTAAAAAATCCGTGTTTTTTTGTATTCGTCCGTGTAATCCGCGTACAAAGGTTTTTTTTACTGCGGCGATTCCCAATGAGTCTGAAGGTTTTCGTCAAAATCAAGACCAAACTCATGGAGCCTTCGGGACGTTCTGCGTGTTGCACAGACACACCCTCCTCCAAAGTGGGATACAATAGGCGCGCAAAAATTACAAGGAGATTCTCATGCGCGCTGTGGATATCATCATCAAAAAGCGTGATCGAGGCGAACTCACTCGCGAAGAAATAGAGTTCTTTGTCAAAGGATTTGCGTCGGGGGAAATTCCCGATTATCAGGCTTCTGCCTTTGCCATGGCAGTGGTATTGAACGGCATGACGCCGCGCGAAACCACCGACCTGACCCTGGCGATGGCGCACTCCGGTCAGATGCTCGATTTGAGCGACGTGGTGGATTTTGCCGTGGACAAACACTCCTCCGGCGGCGTCGGCGATAAAACCTCCATTGTCGTTCTGCCGGTGGTCGTGGCGTGCGGCTTGCCGGTCGGGAAAATGTCCGGGCGGGGGTTGGGTTTTAGCGGCGGCACGCTCGATAAAATGGAATCCATCCCCGGCTACCGCGTGGACCTCACCACCGAGGAATTCAAACGCCAGCTCAAAGAAAAGGGCATCGTCCTCAGCGGTCAATCCCTCGACCTGGCGCCCGCCGACGGAAAACTCTATGCCCTGCGCGATGTGACCGGCACTGTGCAGTCCATTCCCCTGATTGCCTCTTCCATTATGTGCAAAAAGCTCGCCGGAGGGGCGCAGGCAATCGTGCTGGATGTGAAAACGGGGCTGGGCGCCTTCATGACCACCCTTGAAGAAGCACGGCAGCTTGCCAGTTTGATGGTGGATATCGGCAAACTGGCGGAGCGCGAGGTGGTGGCGCTGCTTTCGGATATGAACCAGCCGCTGGGATGCGCCGTGGGCAACGCGCTGGAGGTCATTGAAGCCATTGAAACCTTGAAAGGCGGGGGACCAGCCGACTTCCGCGAACACTGCCTGCATATCGCCGCTCACATGCTGGTTCTTGGCAAACGCGCTAAAACTTTGGAAGAAGCCAGAAAAATGGCGGAAGCCGCCATTGCCAGCGGCGCGGCGCTCGAAAAACTCCGCGTGCTGGTGGAGGCGCAGGGCGGCGATGTTAGGTATGTGGACGACATCGGCAGGTTTCCGCCTGCGAAGTTTATCGAAGTGGTCAAGGCGCCTCGAAGCGGATACATTTCCCAGGTCCATGCCAGAGCCGTGGGCGAGGCGGCAGTGGCGTTGGGCGCCGGGCGCACCAAAAAATCCGATCCCATAGACCACGCCGTCGGTTTCGTCATCCACAAAAAAGTGGGAGATCGTGTCGAAGCGGGCGAACCGCTCTTCACCGTCCATGCCAACGATGCCGCCAAACTTGCCGAAGCGCGTCTGGCGGTGTTGAACGCCTATGCCTTCAGCGATGTAAAAGTCGAGCCTTTGCCGCTGTTTTACGATGGATAAGGTGCGTTATAATAATCGCGAGGAGTTAAGCGACTCATGGCAAAAGTTTCACTTCGGGCGTACAACCGCGAAATCGAGGCAATGATTGACCGCAATCATCTGGATGAAGCGGTGGCGCATTGCCAGCACATTCTCAAAACATACCCCAAACACCTCGAAACCTACCGTCTGCTCGGCAAAGCGTATCTGGAAGCCAAACGCTATAACGAAGCGGCGGACATCTTCTCGCGTGTGCTGGCGGCGGAGCCCGGAGATTTTGTCGCGCATGTTGGCATGAGCATCATCCGCGACGAGCAAAACAAACTCGACGACGCCATCTGGCACATGGAACGCGCCTTCGATGCGCAGTCTGCCAATTCCGCCGTGCGAGCCGAATTACAGCGCTTGTACGGACGCCGCGACGGCGTTACCCCGCCGCTCATCCGTCTTACGCGCGGCGCGCTGGCTCATTTGTACATGCACGGCGAACTTTATCCTCAAGCCATTTCCGAAGCCAAAGGTATCCTTGAAGAAGACGCCGCCCGCGCCGACATGCAAACGCTTCTTGCCCGCGCATACTTTCAAAGCGGGCAGAAAAAAGACGCGGCAGATGCCGCCTCCTCCGTTCTTAAACGTCTGCCATATTGCCGCGAAGCCAACCTGATATTGGCGGAAATCCTGAGCGCTGACCGTCCCGAAAGCGCCCAGCCCTATCGTCAGCGCGTCGTCGAACTTGACCCCTACGCGGCGCAGGCGGATAACCTCTTCCGCTCCGCCGAAGTCAACGATGCGGCGGTTTCCATCGAACAGTTGGATTGGAAGGGTCAGCCGGTGGGCATGCGCGCCGACTGGGACAGCGCGGCGATTGCTCTCGAAAGCGGCAGCCGTGACGAACAGCCTGACTGGCTGAAAGCCTCCCTGCAGGAAGAACCGCCTCTTTCCGCCCCGACGCTTGAATCGTCAACCCCAGCCGTTTCCACGCCTGAAGACGACATCCCTGACTTTCTGCGCGCGGCTGGATGGGGAGCCGCCACCGGCGCCTTCGACGAGAGCAAGGCATCGGGACTTGAAGAGGAACCTGCGCCTGCCGAGCCCATCGCTCAAGGCGACCTGCCCGATTGGATCAAAGCCATGGCGCCGGTGGAAACCCTCCAGCCGGCGGAAGAACCCAAAGAAGAAGAACTTCCCGATTGGATCAAAAAAATCGGCACGGACGAACTCCCTATCCCGTCTGCCCAAGAAGAACCTCCGTCGTCTGTGCAGCCCTTGGAAGAAAGTGACTGGCTGAAAGAACTGAAACAAGAAGAAACGGCTGCACCTGCCTTGGAGGAACAGCCGGATTGGTTGAAAAGCCTCGGCGCAGAAGAGCAAGCCGCTTCTTTCTCGGAAGAACAGCCCGACTGGCTGAAAGACTTCGTGCAAACAGAACCGTCCGCCCCTGCGCCGCAGGAGGAAGCCGATTGGTTGAAAGAATTTCCCGCCGCGCCTGCTGAACCCGCTGCAGCGGTGACAGCTGAGAGCGGCAGCCTCGGCGCGACGGAAAAAGAGCAGGACGATGCCTTTGCCTGGTTGGAATCACTCGCCGCCAAACAAGGCGCCACCGAAGGCTTGCTCACCAAACCCGAAGAACGCCGCGAAGAAGAACCCGAATGGGTGAAGCAAGCCAAAAAGGCGACTCCCGAAGAGCAGGAAGCGCCTGTCACCCCGCCGCCTGTCTCTGCGCCGGCGGCGCAGCCTCCCGCCGGCGGAGCCGAAATTGACGATGCCCTTGCCTGGCTCGAATCGCTTGCCGCCAAACAAGGCGCCACCGAAGGCTTGCTCACCAAGCCCGAAGAACGCCGCGAAGAAGCGCCGGAATGGGTGAAACAGACAAAAGAACTCGAGCCCACTTCCGCGCCTCCCGCCGAACCGCCCAGCGAAGAGCCTCAGCCCGTCGAAGCGGATGTTTCGGCGTGGCTCAAGAGTTTGGATGAGGAAGAGACGCCCGCCCAGCCCATCTCTGTGCCGGCGGATGAAAATACCGAATGGCTCACGTCGTTGGAGGAGGCGAAGGAAGAAGCGCCCGCATCCGAACTGCCGGCGTGGCTGCAAGGCGTCGGTGAAGAAAAAGCCCCCGAAGCAGAAACAGCCGTCCCTGAGGAAGAAGCGGCGGAGTCTGCTCCCGAAGAATTGCCCGCCTGGTTGAGCAATTTCGAGGAGGAGCAGCCTCCCGTCATTCCTGCTGCGGAAGATTTGCCCGCCTGGCTGCGTGACGAGACCGGCGAATTGGTGGTTGAGCCGACCAAAATCGAGCCGACCCGCCCTGCCGATTGGAAGCCTGTGGACGAAGTAGAGGCGGAACCGCCTCAGCCCGCCCCTGAGCCTGCTCCTGCTCCCAAGCCTGAGCCAAAGCCGAAACAGTCTCCCAAAAAAGAGACCAAGCCCGCGCCGCCGGCGACGTATGTCGAGCCTGTTACCACTGTGCGCGGCACAGGGATGCTGACCATGCCGTCCGATCCGCTGCTTGCCTCAGCGCGGACGGAGCTCTCGCGCAGCAACATTCCTGCGGCGCTTGATTCTTACGGCAAACTTATCAAGAAAGGACGCTTCCTCGAGGAGGTCATCTTCGACCTGCGCGAGGCGTTATACCGCTATCCGGTGGAGGTGAGCATCTGGCAGGCGCTGGGCGATGCCTACATGCGCGCCAATCAATTGCAGGATGCTCTTGACGCCTACACCAAGGCGGAAGAATTGTTACGTTAGCGAAAACGACCTGGCAGGTCCCGGCGACCTGTCAGGTCTTATTTTTTTATTTTGGAGGAAATCTGTGGAAAGATCGCTTGTGTTGGTAAAGCCCGATGGGGTTCAGCGCGGCTTGATCGGTGAGGTCATTGCGCGCTTCGAGCGCCGCGGACTGCGCCTGGTCGGCGCGAAGTTCATGCAGGTCAGCCTGGACCTGGCGAAGGCGCACTACACCGAACATGAAGGCAAGCCGTTCTATGACGGTTTGATTGCCTACATTACCTCTGCGCCGGTGATGGCGATGGTGTGGGAGGGTCCCAACGCTGTCGCTGCCATCCGCCAAACGGTTGGTTCGACCCGCCCGATGGAAGCCGCGCCCGGCACCATTCGTCACGACTTTGCTCTTGAGGTGGGGCGCAACCTGATCCACGCTTCGGATAAACCCGAAACCGGTGTGCGTGAAGTGGCTCTCTGGTTTAAGCCGGAAGAACTTGTGGACTGGAAGCGCGAAGTGGATAGATGGGTGTTTGAGAAGTAAGTAACCTGAATTCGGGATAAGGCTTTTGAATCGTCCCGAAGGCTTTTGACGCAGTGGGTTCGAGAGCAGAATCAGCCTTCGGGACGCTTATCCCGAACTGACGTTAAGTAGTGGCAATTGGTAAATGGAGCGTCCCGCTGAAAGATTGGCGGGACGCTTTTGTTTTGGCTTCGGACTATCCGACTATTAGACTTGAGACTATTGGACTCTCAACAGCACCTTTCCGTCGCTCCAAAGCTCTTCAAGGTCGTAGTAGGCGCGCATATCGGGGGAGAAGAGATGTACGACCACGTCGCCAAAGTCCATCACCAGCCAGCCTTCGCGCGATTCCCCTTCCACGCGGCTCTTCTTTTTGTAATGGGTCTTGGTCGCTTCCAGCACACCTTTGGCGAGCGCATCCAGCATACGGTCGCTGGTGCCGTTGCAGAGAATAAAATAGTCGGTGAAGTTGGCAATCCCCTTGATGTCGAGGAGCAGGATGTCTTCGCCCTTTTTGTCCTCCAGGGCTTCGACGATTTTATGGGCAAGTTCGAGTGCGTTCAGGTTTCACCTCTTGATTTGTGACGACTTAAGTCGTTGCTGCGTTTTTGAGCGGCACGGAGAAGAGTTTGGTATAGACCGAGCCGCCCGGCCTCAGTTCGCTTTTGTAGAGATGGATAGAGTCTATCCGAGTAGTGCCGAGTGAGTCAATCGTTGTTTCTTCCAGCGCCTTGCGGATTTTTTGCTGGTCTGCCGGGCTGATGTGATCGCGCACACGTCCGATGGTGAGATGCGGCGAGAACGGGCGCGGATCCGATGCGTATCCCAGCCTGGCGCACGCCGCCTCAATGCTGTGCTGGAGCGCCTTCAACTCCGCCGGAGCCTGAATGCCAACCCACAACACACGCGCCTGCTTCGAGCTTGGAAATGAGCCGAGTCCGCCAATGGTGATGTCGAATGAGGAATAGGAATCCGCTTCGGCGCGGAGCATCTGAGTGAGGATTTCCACGCTGGCGGGAGAAACCTCCCCTAGGAATTTGAGGGTGAGGTGGATGTTTTGGACGGGCGCCCAGCGCACCAAGTCGCCGAGGGCATGGCGCAGACTATCCACATGGCATTGCATGGTTTGCTGAATGGGAAGGGGAATATCTGCGGCAATGAACGTTCGGATGAGTTGCATTTTTCAGGAATTTGCCCCAAGCACACGTTCGACGGCTTCCCTCAATTCGAGGAAGCCAACCGGTTTGGTGAGGTAAGTGGATGCGCCCGCTTCCATGCTGTTTTTGATGTCGGTGGGCATGCTTTTGGCGGTGACCACAATGACCGGGATGTTTACCAGGGCGGGGTCGCGGCGCATCTGGCGCAGGATGTCGAGCCCGGAGACTTCGGGCATCATGATGTCGAGCAGGACAAGGTCGGGCTTGTCGGCGGTCATCATGGCGATGGCGGGGGCGCTGCGCGAGGTCTTGACGACGCGAAAGCCGCTGATACGCATCATTTCGGCAAACAGTTCGGCGGCGTCTTCTTCGTCTTCGATGATGAATACGGTCTTTTGTTCCATACGCCGATAACGATAGCATAAGAGAATGGGAAGCGCAAGAGGCTTGAAGGTTGCAGCGGCATTGTAAGAATGACGCCGCCTTTCATGTCTATGAGACAGTCACTTTTTGAATTGGAGGCAGGATGACCGAATTGGAAGAGTTCCGTGCGGAAAAGGACGAATTTTTCAAATCGCACCCGCAAAGCCCGCTCACGCCCGAACAAAAGCGGACTTTTACGGGGTTGAAGTATTTCCCCGAGAACGATGCCTTGCGGCTGGAAGTGAAAATCGAACGGCTGGACGACGACCAGCCCATCTATATGCAGACCACCACTGGCGACGTGCAGATGTATTTCCGTCACGGGCGATTCAAGTTCATGGTGGAAGGGCAGGAAGTGGAGTTGACCATCTATCGCAGCGAGCATGGTTACTTCCTGCCGTTTGTGGATGCGCTTGCCGGGGTGGAGACGTACCCCGCCGGGCGCTACCTCGAACCGGAAGAACTCCCCGGCGACCGCTTCCTGGTGGACTTCAACCTGGCGTACAATCCCTATTGCGCCTATAACGAGCTATGGTCCTGTCCCATTACCCCTGCCGAGAACCGCTTGAAGGTGCCCATTCGTGCGGGGGAGAAGATTTTCCACCCTTAAACTTCCTTATCCATTTTTTCGACAACGTCCAGCAGGGTTTCGTACTCGTCGCAGCATTCCTGGCATATATCCAGATGCTCGCGGATGAGCGGCATAATGTGGGCGGCGTCTTTGCAGTCAATTTCGCATTCCACGTATTCATCCAATTTGGAGTAGATTTCCGCACAGGAGAGCTCTTCTTTGCGTATATCCTCCAGCACGCGCAGGAATCCCACCACCGCCTCGTTGGAGAGTTCCGCGTGAGGGGTCAGTTTGTTGCGCACCCGTTGAATGAGTTCTCGAAGGTTCATACGTTGAGAGGACGATTAATGATTTCTTAATCTTACTTATTGTTGTTCGAAAAGCGCCAACACTTCCTGAGGGCTGATGTCTTCCAGGGCGAGGCGCGTTCTCAGCCGCAGGCGGGCGTCGTGCAGAAGTTTGTAGAGGGCGTTGCGGTTGGTCTGGAGTTTACGGGCGGCGTCTTCCATGGGCATGTTTTGGACGCCCAGCAGAATCAGCGCCTGCCGCTGTCGTTCCGTCAGTTCCTCCTCGATCACGCGGCGGACGCGCGCCAGCATGTCGGTACGTTCGGCGGAGACATCAGGTCCGGCGGTGGAATCGGCTAAAAGTCCGGGCGGAGGCGGGGTCTCTTCGTTTTCGGAAAGTTCGTCGAGGGAGGAGTCGCGCCAGCGTTTGCGGCGCAGTTCGGTCAGGGCGATGCGCACGGCGATTTTGTGAACCCACGTGGTGAATTGACTGCGCCCTTCAAAGGTGTCCAGTTGGTCGAGGACACGCAGAAGCGTTTCCTGGATCACCTCCTCCACCAGCGCTTCGAATTGCGGTTGGGTGGGGGGCAGCCAACGGGAGAGGGCATACGGCAATCCCTTGTGGATGATGGTACGCAAGTCTTCGAGAGCGGCGTTTCTTCGTTCCCCGTCCGCACGCAGGTCTGCGAGCCAGGCTTCATTGGATCGTGTCGTCATCAATTGAATTATAAAGCAGGATATTTGCAGGCATGTTTTTCTCTTATGCCTTTCTTACACGGCTTCTGCCCGCCTCCGGCTTGGACTCGTAAGGGCTGAGCAGGACCTCCTTCTCGAACAAAACTCTCAAACCATTCTTGATGACGCGTTTTGTCCCTGCATCGAGCGGAGCGGCGATCCACTCTCGCGTCGTGAAGCCGTATTCGATTTCCAATCCGCTCTCGTACCACGCGCGCAAAGAGGTCAGTTTTCCATACTCCTCTATCTGTTTGGTGATGACCACCCCAAAGTTTCTCAGCCATTCGGTTTGGGTGAGATATTTTTGCGGGTCGTTGACGATGACGACCAAATCCACATCGGAGGCGGGGTTTGCCTGCAGGCGCGCATAGGAACCAACCAACGCCACGGCGCGGATGTCTCTGCGCCGCCTTGCCCAGCGCATGAAGTCTTCGATGAAGTCAATTACTTGAATGAGTTTTTTCATGTGTCCTTTCGCCTCACCTCCAGCACGGCAATTTTTGTTGAATGGTTGAACGGGGCGGGATCGGCGACGGGCGTATGGCGCGAGTTGTAACCGATGAAGTCTTGCGGCACGGGAATCAATTCTTTGATGGTCAGGTAGCCGTCTTTGCACAAGTCTTCCAGCGTTTGCAGGTACTCTCCGCCGCTGACGAACAGCGCGTTGTTGACGGCGACCAACATGCCGCCATCCTTCACCAGCGGACGGACTTTGTTGATGAGCCGTGCGCTCTCGCGAACGAGGTCCACTTTGCCGCGCGAGGTGGTGGAGAAAAAGGGCGGGTCGAGCAGGACGAGGTCAAAGAGTTGGCGCGCCGCTTTGAAGCGCGCAACGGCGGGGAAAAAATCCGCGGCTAGGAAGTCTGCCTTGTGGATAGGGAAGCCGTTGAGGGAATAGGTCTCTTTGGCGAGGTTGAGAAAGGCGCGGCTGCGGTCGGTTTGAATGACATGTTCCGCGCCTCCCGCCATTGCCGCCGCGCCCAGGCTGCCTGTATAAGCGAAGGTGTTCAGTACGGTTTTGCCGCGCGCGTGTTCGATGAGCCACTTTCGCAGGTTGCGCGTGTCGAGGTAGAAACTCGCGTCACGGTTGAGGACGAGGTTGACGGCATACCAGACGCCGTGTTCGCGGATTTTTCGGTCGGGCTTCTCGCCGAAGAGCGGGATGCCGCGCGTTTCTTGGGGAGTGGTGCCGTTACGAAATTTGGCAGCTCCTGCGCGTAGCCAATTAATGGCGTGACGTACATGATTTACAACTTCCTGAGTAAAAGCAAAGTCAGGCTGTTCGGCATAATCGTGGATGACCAGCGTCCCGCCGTACACATCCAGCACGAGGTGGGGGTAACCTTCGGTGAAGCCATTGAAGAGACGGAAGGCGGTCTCGTGCGGAGGTTCAAGCAGAGCCGCGCGGGCGGTGATGGCTTGGTCGAGCAGGGGGCGGATGGCGTCAAATGACATGGCAGTGATTTTGCTGGAAGCCGCAGGTGAGTCAAAAGGATTTGACTTTGCGGATATTTTTGGGATTGAACACTGAGATGAGTTTCATCCCTGCGTTGAGGGCGGCTTGCGCCTGCTCATCCAATTCCACCCAATAAAAACTACGATGCTTGGAATATGGCTCGATGCGCACTACCGTGCCGGCGTACCAGCCTTCATGCTTCCCGAATTTGGCATCCAGATGAATTTCCACCCGTTCGCCGACGCGGATTTCTTCCACTGCTACATCCCTCTTTCTGCCAGCCAGCACCAAAAGAGCACAGGCGCTGTTTTGGCTGTCCCTGCTGTTCTTTCGTGAAGAAGTTCGAGTTTCATGGAATTACTTCATGCGCTTTGCGAACCAAATTGCGGCAAGCCCGATCAGGATGGCGATTGCCCCGTTATACGCCCACTGAATTTGACCGGTCATAAAACTGCCGGGCAGGATATTCACGCCCTGCAGCACCCACACTGCGCCGCCCAATATCAACAGGATGCCCGCCACATAAGCGACTCTTTTCATGGGAACCTCTCCTCCGTAGACTTTGCCTTGATTATACCTGACGGACGCTTCTTGCCGCCCTGCCGCCTGTTCCCGCTCCCAAGCCTTGGAACGCGCTTCTTGACGCCTTGTAGAAAATAGCGTAACATTCACGCATCGTATTGTTATCGGAAGGAAAGTTGGTGGAAATATGTACAATTTCGACAAAATTGACGTCAAAATTGTCAACATTCTTCTCGAAGACGGCCGTATGCCTGCTTCAGAGATTGCACGCCGCATAGGCGACATCTCCGAGCGCGCCATTCGCTACCGCATTGACCGCATGATCGAGTCGGGGATTATTCAGATCAGCGCCGTTGCCAAGCCTCAGGCGTTTGGTTTGACCACCATTGCCGACATCTGGCTTGAGGTCGAGTCGGATCGAATTATGGAGGTGGCGAAGAAAATGGCGGAATTCGACAACGTCAGTTACGTCGCCTGCGGAATCGGGGAATCGGATGTCAGCATTCAGGTCGTGGCAAAAGATACGGCTGAGATTTATCAATTTATCACAGAGGTGGTGCGAAAAGTTCCCGGCGTGAGAAGGACGACTACCTCCATTGTGCCTTTGATTATCAAGGATGTGTATCAGTGGCGGGTGCCGCAAAGCGTTGTAACGGAGTTATCCGAAAAAAACAAATAGGCAAGGCAAGGAGAAGTTCGAATGTTTGGAGCAAAGACGCAGTCATTACAAAAGCGCGCGATGGAGGTGATGCCGCTGGGTGTCAATTCCAATTTTCGGTTCTGGGGGGAAGGCATCACGCCTTATGTGGAAAAGGCAAAGGGGGCATATCTGTGGGATGTGGATGGAAAGAGATACATTGATTATCGCATGGCGTTTGGTCCCATTATTTTGGGTCATTCCTTTGATGAGGTTGATCAGAAAGTCATTGAAGAAATTCAAAAGGGCATTCTTTTTGCGATGACGGGGGAACTTGAAGTGGCTGTTGTGGAAATGATTACAGAGATGGCGCCCGCCGTCGAAATGGTTCGCCTGGCGTGTTCCGGCACCGAAGCGACCATGCACGCCATCCGCGTGGCGCGGGCATATACGGGACGTGATTTGATTTTGAAATTCGAGGGCAACTATCACGGCATGCACGATCACACGCTTTGGTCCACGTATGCGCCGGTGGAGGCGTATGGGAACCGGCGGAGCCCCATTCCCGTTCCCGCCTCATCGGGCATCCCGAAGACGATGCGGGAATTCATCATCACGCTTCCGTTCAATGACTTCGAGGGCTTCGAGCGCGTGATGCGTTCCTACGGCGAACAAATTGCGGCGGTCATCACCGAGCCGTGTCAAGGCAACTGCGCGGCAATCACTCCACAAGATGGATTCCTCGAACTCATCCGCGAGAAGACGGAAGAATATGGCTGTGTCTTTATTCTCGACGAAGTGAAGACGGGATTCCGAATCGCAAACGGCGGGGCGCAGGAGTATTACCGCATCAAACCGGACCTGGCGACGTATGCCAAAGCCCTGGGCAACGGCTACCCGATAGCGGCATTCGGCGGGAAGCGCGAGATCATGTCCACTATTGGGCAGGGAGTGGCGCAAGGCGGGACGTACACCAACAACAAGCCCGGAGTCGCCGGCGCGTATGCCACCTTGAGCCTGCTCAAATCCAAACCCATTCTCCAAACCATTGCCCAGCGCGGACAACGCCTGATGAACGGCTTGAAAGACATCTTTGAAGAAAATGGTATCCCTGTTGTGATGAGCGGCTATCCTGCGATGTTTTCCTTCTCGCTCGGCGTGGAGGCAGTGACCTGTCAGCGCGATTGGGCGAAGAGCGACCATGCGTTGTATCTCCATCTTGTTGAAAAAGCCATCGAGCGCGGCGTGATGCCCGACCACGATGCCCGCGAGCCGTGGTTCCTCTGTTACTCCCACAGCGATGCGGATATTGATGAAACGTTGAATGTATATGCGGAGATTGTTAAAGAGGTAAAGAAGTAAACAGGTACACAGGTACACACGTAAACAGGTTTTGTGTACTTGTGTACTTGTCTACGTGTGTACTTGTCTACGTCTGTACTCCCCCCGGAGAACCCCATGCCACTCACATCAAAAGAAATTATTGACCTCAACAAGGAATACACCTTCTACTCGTGGTCCAATCAGGGACAGGTGAATCCCATCCCGGTGACGCGCGCCGAAGGGGTGTATTTCTGGGATGCGGACGGCAAGCGCTACCTCGATTTCGCCTCGCAGTTGGTGAACCAGAACGCGGGACACCAGCATCCGAAGATCGTCAAGGCGATTCAGGAGCAGGCGGCAAAGTTAACCTTTGTCAGCCCGAGCGCAGCCACCGAACCGCGCGGCTTGCTGGGAAAGAAACTGGCAGAGATTACGCCCGGCGACCTCAAGAAAACCTTCTTTACCCTCGGCGGCGCGGAAGCAAACGAGAACGCCATCAAGATTGCGCGCTTCTACACGGGACGAAATAAAATCCTGGCGCGCTACCGCTCCTATCACGGCGCGACGCACGGCGCGATTGCCCTCACCGGCGATTACCGCCGCCTGCCCGCCGAGCCAGCCATGCCGGGCGTCGTCCACTTCCTCGACCCGTATTGCTACCGCTGTCCCTTCGGGTGGACGCGGGAGACTTGTCACCGCGAGTGCATCAGCCACGTGGAAGAGGTGATCCAGCACGAAGGTCCCGACCAGATCGCCGCCATCATCCTCGAAGGCGTGACCGGCACGAACGGACTCATTATCCCGCCCGATGACTACTGGTCCCGCATGAGGGAGATTTGCGACAAATACGGCATCCTGCTCATCTCGGACGAGGTCATGAGCGGATGGGGACGCACGGGCGAGTGGTTCGCGGTGGATAATTGGGGCGTCGTCCCCGACATCATCACAACGGCGAAGGGCATCACGTCTGGTTATGTGCCGCTGGGGGCGGTGATTGTCCGCGAGAAGATTGCGAAGTTCTTCGACGACAAGGTGCTGTACGCCGGTCTCACCTATAACGGTCACGCGCTGGCGTGCGCGGCGGCTCTCGCTACGATTGAGGTCTACGAGGAAGAACACATCTTCGAGAACGCCAAGAAGGTTGGCAAGCATCTTGGCAAGCGCCTCGAAGAATTGAAGGCAAAACATCCCTCGGTGGGCGATGTGCGCTATATTGGCTTGTTCTCCGCGCTCGAATTGGTGAAGAACCGCCAGACCAAAGAGCCGATGGATTTGACCCCGCTCAAGAGTTTCCTCATTGCCCACGGCGTGTATGTGTTCAATTTCAAGAATGTCCTGTTCGTCGTCCCGCCGCTGGTGATTACGGAGGAGCAGTTGGACGAGGGATTGAATCTGATTGACGAGGGGCTGGCGGAGTTGATGGATACGCAAGTTGTGTAATTGGTGAGTGGTAATTAGAGATTGGTCATGGCATCCCAAGCGAAAAACACTGCACCGGCAATCATCCATAAACTCGTCGAGACGTTCGAGCAGAATTTGGATTCGTGTCGAAGGAAACGCGCATGATTGAGTACGAAGCGGTCATCGCCTGTCCGCAATGCGGCTTTGCCAAGCAGGAGCAAATGCCGCCCGATACCTGAGTCATTTTTTATCAATGCGCCAGTTGCGGCGCAATCCTGCGTCCCAAAGCGGGAGACTGCTGTGTCTTCTGCTCCTATGCCGATAAACACTGCCCCTCGAAACAGCGCGAGGCAATCGAAAAGAAATCAACTTGAACGGCGAATTACCAATTACCAATTACCAATTACCAATTACCTTTTGGAGCAACTCATGGAAATCCTCAACTACATCAACGGCGAATGGATCAAACCCTCCGTCACGGAATATTTTGATGTCGTCAACCCCGCGACGGGACAGGTCATCGCCAGGACGCCGCTCAGCGGTAAAGCCGATGTGGACGCGGCGGCGAAGGCGGCAAGCGCGGCGTTCCCTCTCTGGCGGCGCGTCCCGGTCAACGACCGCGTGCAATATCTCTTCAAACTCCGCAACCTTCTGCGCGAGCATATGGACGAAATCGCCAAACTCATCACCGATGAGTGCGGCAAGACCTTCGAGGAATCCAAAGCCGAGATGGTGCGCGCCGTGGAAAACGTGGAGGTCGCCTGCGGGATGCCGCACATGGGCAAGGGCGAGTTCGTGGAAGACATCGCTTCGGGCATAGACGAGACGATGATTCGCCAGCCTGTGGGCGTGTGCGCCACGATTGCGCCGTTCAACTTCCCCGGCATGATTCCGTTCTGGTACCTGCCTTATGCGCTCGCCGCGGGCAACACCTACATCGTCAAGCCTTCGGAAAAAGTGCCGATGACCATGCAGTACATTTTCAAACTCATCGAGCAGGTCGGCTTCCCGAAGGGCGTGGTCAATCTGGTGAACGGCGCGAAGGAGGCGGTGGATGGCATTCTGGAGCATCCCGTCATCCGCGCCATTACGTTCGTCGGGTCAACGGCGGTTGCGAAGTACATCTACGCCACCGCGGCGGCGCACGGCAAACGCGTCCAGGCGCAGGGCGGGGCGAAGAACCCGGTCATCATTTTGCCCGACGCTGATATGGAGATGGCGACGAAGATCGTCGCCGATTCCGCCTTCGGGTGCGCGGGTCAGCGCTGTTTGGCGGTTTCCCTCGCTGTGACCGTCGCCGAGGCGCGCAACGCCTTCACCGAGTTGATCTGCGACGCGGCTTCGTCGCGCGTGGTGGGCTACGGCATGGATGCGGGCGTGCAGATGGGACCCGTCATCAACGCCGCGTCGAAGGCGAGGATCGAGTCATTGATTGGACTCGGCGTCCAGGAAGGAGCAGGCGTCCCCGTAGATGGACGCGGGGCAAAGGTCAAGGGCTACGAGGGCGGCTCGTTTGTGCGTCCCACCGTCCTGACCGATGTCCAGCCGGGAAGCGAAATCTGGAAGACGGAGATTTTTGGTCCTGTGTTGAGCCTGATGCACGTGAACACGATTGACGAGGCGATTGCGCTTGCCAACAGCGGCGTGTATGGCAACCAGGCGAGTCTGTTCACGTCGAGCGGGGCGGCGGCGCGCAAGTTCAAATATGAGGTGGAAGCGGGCAACATCGGCATCAACATTGGAGTTGCCGCGCCGATGGCGTTCTTCCCCTTCAGCGGCTGGAAGGACAGCTTCTTCGGCGACATGCACGGGCAGAGCATGGACGCGGTGGAATTCTTCACGCAGAAGAAGGTGGTCGTGGAGCGCTGGCCCCGCGAATGGACGAGGAAGTTTTAATTGGTAAATGGTAAATGGCAATTACCAATTACCATTTACCACTCACCATTTGCCAATTACATTCTTTTGAGGATTTATGAATTACGACAACGCACTCTCTTACGCAAACACCTGGCTCGACATCATCAAACAGCCAAACTTTCCCGATGAGGCGCAAGCCAAATGGATCATCAACGAATCGAAGCAGAATTTCGCCGAGCATTTCAACCGCGGCTGGCTGGAATACCGTAAGTCGGTGACGGAGGCGGGCGATTGGGCTTCGGTGGAATGGTCGGGCAAAGGCTCGGTCTTTACCGACGTGCTGGGGCGCAAGTACATTGACTGGCTCGGCGGTTACGGCATGATGGACCTCGGCTGGACTCACCCCGAAGTGGTGGAGGCGGTCATCGCGCAGGCAAAGCGCAGTCCCATGCCCTCGCAGGAGTTGATTGACCCGCTGCGCGGCGTACTGGCAAAACTCATGGCGGAAATCACGCCCGGCGATTTGAAGTATTCGTGGTTCGCCGCCAGCGGCACCGAAGCCATCGAAGCCGCCATCAAAATCGCCAAACTCTACACGGGCAAATCGGCGTTCATCGTGGCGGTCAGGGGTTTTCACGGCAAGACGATGGGCTCGCTCTCGATGATGGGCAAAGCCGATTACCGCGACCGCATGGGCGCGCTCTACGGCGGGCAGGTCTATCACGTCCCGTATGGCGATGCGGATGCGGTGGAAAAACAGCTCGACATCTGCGAGAAGGTCGGCATTGGCGTGGCGGCGGTCATCTTCGAGCCGATTCAAGGCGAGGCGGGAGCGATTGTCCCGCCCGATGATTTTTGGTCCCGTATCCGCGCCGCGACGAAGAAGCACGGCGTCCTGCTGATTGCCGACGAGGTGCAAACGGGTCTTGGGCGGACGGGGAAACTGTGGGGCGTGGATCACTGGGACGTCGTCCCCGACATCATTGCCACCGCCAAATCGCTCGGCGGCGGCGTGATGCCCATCAGCGCGGTGACGACCACTGAAGAAATCTTTCACCCCATGATGTACCCGAATCCGTTCATGCACACCACCACGACGGGCGGAGGCGCGCTGGCTTGTTCCGCCGCCATCGCCGCCATCCACGTCACGCTTCGCGACAGACTGTGGGAGGGCGCGGCGGCGAAAGGCAGTTACCTCATCGAAAAAGTGAGCGAACTCGCCGATGAATTTCCGCAAATCTATGAGAAGGTCACAGGGAAAGGCTTGCTCATCGGTCAGCATTTCCGTTCGCCGGCGCTCGGCTACAAGGTGGCGGCAGAGTTGTTCAAGCGCGGCGTGCTGGTGGCTGGCACGCTCACCAGCGCGCAGACCATCCGCATCGAGCCGCCGCTCATCATCACGCAGGAAGAGATTGACGAAGGCTTGAACCGTCTGCGCGACGCGGTCGGCGCGGTGGCAAAGACGATGTGAACCTCGTCCCTCATCCGGGGGTGGGATGAGGGTAAAATGTAGGACAAGTCTATAGACTTGTCCTACAAAAGGTAGTATCAAATCCTATCCTAGAGGAGAAGATAGATGCAAAGTGAGTTTGCAGTCGAACTGCGGGATGTTGTAAAACAATTTGTCACGCCCGAGGGGAATCTATTGAATGCGGTTGACCACGTGACCATGCAAATCAAAAACGGTGAGTTCTTCTCGATGCTTGGGTCTTCAGGCTGCGGAAAGACCACGTCGCTGCGCATGATTGCAGGCTTTGAGTGGCCCACGGAGGGGGAGGTGTACATTGAAGGCAAGCCGATGGGGCATACGCCGCCCTTCCAGCGCAAGGTCAACACCGTGTTTCAGAATTACGCTCTTTTTCAGCACATGACCGTTTATCAGAACGTGGCGTTTGGGTTGGAGATGGAGGGGGCAGACAAGAACGAAATCGAAAAGCGCGTCAAACGCGCCCTGGAGATGGTTCAATTGACCGGTATGGAACGCCGCAAACCCCGCCAACTCTCCGGCGGACAACAGCAGCGCGTGGCGGTGGCGCGGGCGCTGGTCAAATTGCCGGATGTGCTGCTGCTCGACGAGCCGCTCGGCGCGTTGGATTTGAAACTGCGCAAGGAAATGCAATTGGAGCTCAAGGCGCTCCAGCAGGAACTCGGCATCACCTTCATCTACGTCACCCACGATCAGGAAGAAGCCCTGACCATGTCGGATCGCATCGCCGTGATGAGCAAAGGCAAGGTCATGCAGATGGGTACGCCGGTCGAAATCTACGAACGCCCCGCCAACCGCTTCGTGGCAGACTTTATCGGCGAGTCGAATTTTCTGGAGGGAAAGATCAAGTCCGTGTCGGCGGATGAGGCGAGCGTCTTTGTCCCTGCCCTGAATGCCGAGTTGAGCGGAGTGCCGATGTCGAAGGACTTTGTCAACGGCGAGGAAGTCGTCATTTCCATCCGCCCGGAAAAAATCCGCATTGTGGATGCCGACGCTGAAAAGGACGGTGTTTTCCGTGCAAAGGTCATTAACTCCATCTACATCGGTTCGGATACGCATGTGTTTCTCGATTGTAACGGCGTCAGGTTGAAGGTCATGGAGCAGAACCACATTTCCCGCCTCGACCCGCATTCCTTCTATCACAAAGATCAGGCGGTCGGCGTATATCTGATACCCGAAAATACGCTGGTGCTGAAAAAGGAGGCGTGACCATGCTTCAGCGGCTTCGTGAAAACAAAGCCTGGCAGGGGACGCTTCTGGCGCTTCCGACCACCTTATGGCTGTTTGTGTTGCTGGTTATCCCACTGTTTTTGACGCTGGTGGTCAGTTTTGGCAGGCGCAGCCCGGACGGCGGCGTAATTTATGGTTTTTCCTTTCATAACTACCTGCGCCTGATAGGTTACAGCACAAACTGCCCGGCTGGTCAATCTGCCTGCTTCGATCCGTTGTATGCCCAAATCCTCTGGCGCTCGCTCACGCTGGCGTTCTGGACGACGGTGATTGTCATTTTGCTTGCCTACCCGCTGGCATACTTCATCGCCCGCTCGCATCCGCGCCGGCGCAACACCTTCCTCATGCTGGTGTTGGTGCCTTTGTGGACGAACTTCGTTATCCGCGTCTATGCCTGGATGATGCTGCTGCGCGAACAGGGCGTCATCAACGGCGTGCTGGGTTGGATTGCCGCACAGTTTGGCTTGCCTTTCCAGCCGCTGCAAATGCTCTACACACCCGGCGCAGTGCTGGTCGGCATGGTGTATGAGTTCCTGCCGTTCATGATTTTGCCCATTTTTACCTCGCTGGAAAAAATCGAACTCCCGCTGTATGAAGCCGCCGCAGACCTGGGGGCGAACCCGTTCCGCACCTTCCTGCGGGTGACGCTGCCCTTGTCCATGCCTGGCGTGGTGGCAGGGACCATTTTGGTCTTCATCCCGGTCATGGGCACGTTCATCGTCTCCGACCTGCTGGGCGGCAAACAAGTGATCTTGGTGGGCAACCTCATCCAGAACCAATTCCTCTCGGCGCGCGACCCCACCTTCGGCTCCGCCGCCTCTTTGATTCTGATGATCATGACCCTCATCGTCACCTACTTCTACACCCGTAAGTTCGGATTTGGAGAGGAGATTATCACGGCATGAACCCCTACCGCCGGCATCCCTTCATCCGTGTTGCCACCGTCCTGGTGTATATCTTCCTGTATGCGCCGATTGTCGTGCTGGTCCTATACTCCTTCAACGCCTCACGCACGAACGTCTTGTTCGAAGGTTTCATCTCCTCCTTCGGACCTCTCAAGACCAGCGGGAGTCTCGTCACCCAAAGCCCATGCGGACCGTTTCACTGGTTCTGCGAACTTTCGCGCAACCGCGAGGTTGGCGTTGCGGCGCGGAATACGCTGACCATCGCCTTCATCTCCACCCTGACTTCCACAGTCATCGGCACAATGGCGGCGCTTGCGCTTCAACGCTATAACTTTCGGATGAAACCCTTTTCCCAGATTTCCCTTTACATCCCCATCGTCATCCCCGAAATCGTGATGGGAATTGGGATTCTCACCCTCTTCAGTCAGCTTTTTGGCGTGTTGAACAACGCCCTCGGCTTGGCTGGCGACTCCCGCCTCTCCCTCGGACTGGGAACGGTCATCGTTTCCCACATCGCCTTCAGCGTCCCCTTTGTGACGTTGGTCGTGCAAGCGCGCCTGCAGGGTTTCGATAAATCCTACGAGGAAGCCGCCATGGACCTGGGCGCCAACGAACTGGTCACGTTCTGGCGCGTCACATTCCCGATGATTTTGCCCGGCGTGCTTTCGGGCGCACTGCTGGCTTTTACCCTCTCGCTGGATGACTTCGTCATCACCTTCTTTACCACGGGTCCCGGCGCCACCACCCTGCCGATTTACGTCTATGGTCTCTTGCGGCGCATCATCACTCCGCAGGTCAATGCCCTGTCCACCATCTGGATTGCCATTGTGTTGACGGCGGTCATTCTCCTGCAGCGACTGCAAAACCGCGAAGCCTGATCCCTATTTGTGAAAGCCACGGCGATAGCCGTGTGTTTCAAAAACACCAAACGAATCTTCTAAGGAGGAAGAGATGAGCAAAAACCTGTTGTTCAAACTGACGGTGCTTCTGACTATGATGAGTCTCGCGCTGACTGCTTGCGGAAGCGGAGGCGATGCTGCTCAGAAAGTTACCTCGTCTGGCTTTGTCTGCCCCGAGCCGGACACGAAAATCGAGGTCACTTCCCAGGAACTAAACCTCTTTGTCTGGACCGAATATATTCCAACCGAATGGAAGGAATGCTTCGAATTGGTTTATGGCGTCAAAATCAATCATGATGAATATTCCAGCAACGAGGAAATGTACGCCAAACTTTCGGCGGGCGGCACCAACTACGACCTCGTCCAGCCCACCGATTACATCGTCGGCTTGATGATTCGTCAGGGCATGCTGCAGAAACTGGATAAGAGCAAACTCCCCATGTCCAGTTTCGACCCGAACTATATGGACCTGCCCTTTGACCCGGGCAACGAATACACCATCCCCTATCAGGCTGGCACGGACGCCATCATCTACAATGCCGACAAGGTGGAGAATCCTCCCAAGTCCTTTGCCGATTTGTGGAACCCGGAATACGCCGGGCGCATGGTCTTCCTCGATGACTCGCGCGTCATCATCGGCATGACCCTGCTGACCCTCGGCTACGACGTCAACACCACCGACCCCGCCCAGTTGGAGGAAGCCAAGGTCAAACTGGCGGAACTGGTGCCGAACGTCAAACTCTTCGACAGCGACAGCCCCAAGACCGCCCTCATTGCCGGCGATGTGGATCTCGGCATCACCTGGACGGGCGAAGCCTTTCTTGCCGCTCAGGAAAATCCCGCCTTCACTTATGTTTATCCCACGGAGGGCGCTATCCTCTGGCAGGACAACTGGGCGGTTCCTGTTGGCGCTCCGCATCTGGACGCCGCTTATGCCTGGATCAACTACACCATGCAGGGCAACATGTTCTGGCTGATGCTGCGCGACTTCCCTTATATCAATCCCAGCCTTGCGGCGCTGGAATACGCCAAAGAAAACCAGCCTGACCTCTACAACGCCTACATGGATTCGCCCATCACCAACGTCCCGCAGGAGGCGATTGACGCCGGCCACCGCATCGAAGACGTTGGCGATGCCACCCCGCTCTACGATCGAATCTGGACAGAAGTGAAGGGTGGGGAATAACCTCCCTCTTGCGCTTCACACGTGACTTTAGGCCGGTCGTGCAAACGACCGGCCTTTTTCTTCGGGACGTATTCTTCCAGCGCAAAAAGATTATCTACGTCAGTTCGGGATAAGCGTCCCGAAGGCTGATTCTGCTCTCGAACCCGCTGCGTCAAAAGCCTTATCCCGAATTCAGGTTATCTCTTCTTTACCGTACACAGAAATCCTAAAGGTCTGCTTTCCCTTCGTGAATTTGAGAATTCCCAACAAGACCTTTAGGGTTTTTCACGAGAGGAAGGTACGGTAGAGAGGTTATCTCAAAGCCCTAACATGTGTGTCACGCTGATGGAGCGAAGCGATCGAAGAGTCTCTTGTGTTGCAGGCAGGAAAAATGACCTTTTTGACATGATTATGAAAATGGGGTAAATCATAATTTTTCGTCATTAATTTATTGACATCTCTGCGTTTTCGTTATAAAATAACCTTGTGGATGAAATAATTGTCACCCCGCCCTCCCCGCCTCTCGATGAAATTGACCGCCAGGTGATTGATGCCCTTCGCAGGGATGGACGCGCCGCTTTTGCCCAGATTGCTGAAAGCCTGAACGTCTCGCCGGGCATGATTCGCCTGCGCTACAACCGGCTTGTCGAACTCGGTTACCTCAAAGTGGTCGCTGTCACCAATCCCCTCATGATGGGCAAGCGCACCATGGCGATGATCGGCGTCCGCACCGAGGGGAGCAAAATGCTCGAAGTGGCAAGCCGGCTGAGCGCCTTCGATGAAGTCGTCTATGTCGTCGTCGTCAGCGGCAGGTACGACTTGATGATCGAAGTCTTTTGCCGCGACCATGAAGACCTGCTCAACTTCCTCACCGAAAAACTCGCCAAAGTGGATGGCGTCCGCGAGACGGAATCGTTCATGTATTTGAAGATTGCGAAGGAGATTTATTTTTAGAGTCTCATAGTCTTGAGTCTTATAGTCCTATAGAGCGGTGAACCAACTAGTGACCTTGAGACTATAAGACTATGAGACTCTCAGACTAGCAGCTATTCGACTCACCCAAACTAACTCGCCGACGCGGGTTATAAAACAAATGGAGAAGAAAGGATTATGAAAGTATTACTCGTAGGAGTAGGGGGAGTAGGGGAGGCGATTGCGGCGCTTGCAAAGCCGCAGCCTTGGCTGGAGCAGATGGTTTTGTGTGATTACAACAAAGCGCGCGCTGAAGAAGTGCAGAAAAAACTGGGGGGCGACGCCGCGCGTTTCCCCGTCGAGTTTATTGATGCGGGACAGCAGGAAATGGTCGAGGCGTTGGCGCGCAAGTACGGCGTTGACCTCATCATGAACGCCGTGGATCCCATCTTCAACGAAAAAATCTTCGATGCCGCTTATAACGTCGGTGTGACTTACATGGACATGGCAATGACCCTTTCGAAGCCGCATCCGACCGACCCCTTCCGAAAGCCGGGCGTCAAGTTGGGAGATTACCAGTTTGCCAAATCGGCAGAGTGGGAAAAGAAAGGCTTGCTGGCGCTGGTGGGCATTGGCGTGGAACCAGGCATGGTGGACGTATTTGCCCGTTACGCGCAGGATCACCTGTTCGACGAAATCGAAGAGATGGGCGTGCGCGACGGCGCCAGCCTGGAAATTGAAGGCTACGAGTTCGCCCCCAACTTCTCGATTTGGACGACCATTGAGGAGTGTCTGAATCCGCCCGTGATTTGGGAAAAGGATAAAGGCTGGTTTACCACCGAGCCGTTTTCCGAACCGGAGATGTTCGAATTCCCCGAGGGGATTGGAAAAATCGAAGTGGTGAATGTCGAGCATGAAGAGGTTCTGCTCATGCCGCGCTGGATCAACACCAAGCGAGTCACCTTCAAATATGGCTTGGGCGAGAAATTCATCAACGTGCTGAAAACGCTCAAGATGCTGGGGCTGGACAACAAGGAAAAAATCAATGTCAAGGGCGTGATGGTTGCGCCGCGCGATGTGGTGGCAGCCTGCCTGCCCGATCCCGCCCACCTTGGCGATAAGATGAAAGGCAAGACGTGCGCGGGGTTGTGGGTGAAAGGCATGAAAGACGGCAAACCGCGCGAAGTGTATCTCTACCAAGTGACCGACAACGAGGAATCCATGAAGCGCTGGGGCTGCCAGGCGGTTGTCTCGCAAACGGCGTTCAGCGCGGTCATTGCGATGGAGTTGCTGTTGCAAGGCTTATGGAAGGGGAGCGGGGTGCTGGGTCCCGAAGCCTTCCCGTCTGAACCGTTTATGGAGAGGATGGAAAAGTATGGCTTCCCGTATGGCATTCGGGAGATGACAAAGGAAGCCGTTGTGTGAACGTTGCAGGACGAGTCTATGGGCTTGTCCTGCAAGGGGGAAGAAAAGGCGCTTCGGACGGAAACAAGCATCGGGTCGGAAAGAAGCGAAGTACAGGGACGCAGAATCTTTCGATATCTGCGTCTTCTTTTGTCTGTTTCGGCAAGGTCAGGTTGTGATTCGCTCATCCCGCCTGTATAATTGAAAAAAATTGTTTCTTGGAGAGGAGGTCGCCATGCCATACGGTTACAACGGCAAAATTCTGCATGTGGATTTGACGAAGGGTGCGTTGACAGTGGAGGAACCGCCCGAATCGTTCTATCGTAAGTATTTGGGCGGGAGCGCGATGGGAATGCATTACATCCTGCGCGATGTGCCAAAAGGCGCCGACCCGCTCGGACCTGAAAATGTACTGACCTTGTTTACGGGTGTGACCACGGGTGCGCCAATTTCGGGACAGAGCCGTTTGAACGCCAACGCCAAATCGCCCATCAGCGGCGGCATCGGCGACTCGCAAAGCGGCGGCTTTTTCCCTGCTGAACTGAAGTTTGCCGGCTTCGACGGTATTGTGATTAAAGGCAAATCGCCCAAGCCGGTGTATCTGGCGATTGTGGATGGCAAAGCCGAACTGCGCGACGCCTCGCATTTGATGGGGAAGATCACGGGAGAGGTGGACGACATCCTCCACAAGGAAGTGGACCCGAAAGCCGAAATTCTCCAGCATGGACCCGCCGCAGAAAAGGGCGTGCTGTTCTCGTCGCTGGTTTCGATGTCCAACCGTCATAATGGACGCACAGGCATGGGTTTGGTAATGGCATCGAAGAATCTCAAAGCGGTGGCGGTGCGAGGGACGAAGAAGGTGGAAGTCGCCGACCCCAAGGCGCTGACCGAGTTGAACCGCATCGGTCCCAAAGCCATCCCTGAAAACGGCGACATGGACGGGCTGGCAAAATTCGGCACGGCAGTGGTGGTGTTGTTCAACAATACGATTGGCTGTCTGCCGACCCGCAACTATAACGAGGGTCAGTTCGAGGGATGCGAATCCATCAGCGGCGAGAAAATGGCGGAGACCATCCTCAAGGAACGCGATACCTGCTACGCTTGCGTCGTCAAATGCAAGCGTGTGGTGGAAGTCAAGGAAGGAGCGTATAAGGTGGATCCGCGTTATGGCGGTCCTGAATATGAAACGCTTGGGACGTTCGGCTCGTACTGCGGCGTGAGCGACCTGGCGGCGGTCTCGCTGGCGAATCAAATCTGCAACGAATACGGCGTGGACACTATCGCCTGCGGCGCGACGATTGCCTTTGCAATGGAGTGCTATGAGAAGGGCATCATCACCAAAGCGCAAACCGACGGCATCGAGTTGAAATTTGGCGACGCCGATGCCATGCTGGCGGCGCTGAACAAGATCGTCAAGGGCGAGGGCGAACTCGGCAAGACGCTCGGCATGGGTTCGGAACGTGCGGCGAAAAAGTGGGGCAACGGCGCGGATGAGTGTCTGATTACGGTCAAGGGAGCGGAGGCGCCCGCCCACATGCCGCAGGCAAAGCGTTCGCTGGGACTTATCTATGCGGTCAATCCCTTTGGCGCCGACCATCAGTCTTCTGAACATGACCCCTATTATGAGGAGGGTGTTGGCGACTTCAACCTCAACCGCCTCAAGCAAATTGGACTCGGTTCGCCTCAGCCGGCTTACAGCCTCACCGAGGAAAAAGTCCGCTTCGCTTACGAGACCGAGGTCTTTTACTCCATGCTCGACTCGCTCGAACTCTGCCAGTTTGTCTGGGGTCCCACTTGGACGCTCTATGATGGCGAACAAACTGCCGCCATGCTGCGCGCGGTCACGGGCTGGGATGTGACCCTCGACGAACTGATGGAAGTCGGACGCCGCCGCCTGAACCTCTTCCGCGTGTTCAACGCCCGTGAAGGCTTTGGACGCAAGGACGACCAATTGCCGAAGAAATTCTTCAAGCAATTGCAGGGGACGGGTCCCACCGCGGGCTTTGCGCTCACGCACGAAGAGATTGATACTGCCATCGCTTCCTACTACAAGATGGCAGGCTGGACAAACGACGGCGTGCCGACTGCCGAGACGTTGAAGAAACACGGCGTCGAGTGGGCGGCGGATTACCTTCCGTAAATAATTGGTAAATGGTAATTGAGGATGAGGCAGATCACCTCATCCTCAATTACCATAGGTATGGAGACAAAACCATGGGCTCTACAAATGATCAGGCAGTTATAGTTTTTCTTGAGGGGAAAAATTTATCCGAAGAAGTTTATAAAGAATACGATGTATCAACTCTTGAGGATCAATTGATTGAAATAATTGAATCGCAGTCGCTTGGTGAGTACGATGGGAACGAGTTTGGGACGGAAGGTGTTGTGCTTTATATGTATACTTCTGATGCGGAAAATCTGTTTTCCACTATCGAGCCAATTCTTCAGGCTTACCCACTTTGTAAAAATGCACGAGTAATAATTAGACAAGGTGGTCCGGGGTCTCAACAACGCATGGTGCTTTTGTCCACTGATTGATGCCCGAGAAAAAATTATGTCAACTAACCAACTCTACACCGAAAACTTCCCTCACATGTCTCCCGCCTGGAGCCGCATCTTCAACTTCGTTGCGGACCGCGCCGAAGGCTCTTACATCTACACCGACGATGGGCGCAAACTGCTCGATTTCACCTGCGGCATCGGCGTGACGAATACAGGTCACTGCCACCCGAAAGTCGTCGAAGCGATTCGCGAGCAGGCGGGGAGCTTCATCCACGCGCAGGCGAATCTCGTCATCCACAAGCCGATGCTGCAACTCATCGAAGAACTGCGCAGGATTGTCCCGCCTTCGATTGACAGTTTCTTCTTCGCCAATTCCGGCGCGGAAGCGCTGGAGAACGCGGTCAAGATTGCCAAAGTTGCGACGGGACGGCAGAACGTCATCGTCTTCAGCGGCTCGTTCCACGGGCGGACTCACGCCACCATGGCGTTGACCACCTCCAAGACCATCTACCGCGCGGGTTTTGCTCCGCTCATGGCGGGCGTGTACGTTGCGCCGTTCCCGTATGCCTTCCAACTCAAAATGACCGAAGAGGAAGCCAGCCAATACGCGCTGGGGCAATTGGAGCATTTGCTCGCCTCGCAGACCGCGCCGAAGGAAACCGCCGCCATCATCCTTGAGACCGTCCTGGGCGAAGGCGGCTACATCGTCCCGCCCGCCGCGTTCATGAAGGGACTGCGCGAGATTTGCGACAAGCACGGCATCCTGCTGGTTCTCGATGAAGTCCAATCGGGCTTCGGGCGCACAGGCAAATGGTTCGCCTTCGAGCATTTCGGCATCGTTCCAGACATCATGACAGCCGCCAAAGGAATCGCCTCGGGCATGCCGCTTTCCGGCGTGTTCACCCGCACCGACATCATGAAGAAACTCGACGCCGGCTCCATCGGCGGGACGTATGGCGGGAACGTCATCGCCTGCGCCGCAGGAGTCGCCACCATCCGCGCGATGCGGGAAGAAAAAATGCTGGAAAATGCCGCCGAGCGCGGAATCCAACTGATGACGGGACTTCGCAAATTGCAGGAAGAATATCCCCAAATCGGCGACGTGCGCGGACTGGGATTGATGGTCGGCGTTGAGTTTGTCGTTGAGGGAAGTCAGCCGAAAGCCAAGCCGCTGGTCAAGGAAATCATCCACAAAGCGGAGGAGAAAGGCTTGCTCCTGCTCTCCTGCGGCACCTACGATAACACCATCCGCTGGATCCCGCCGCTGAATGTGACAAGCGCGCAGATCAACGATGGCTTGCAAATTTTCGGCGAGTCTGTAAAAGAAACGATAGGCTAATCCATTCTTGTTGGCAGGTTTGAACGTTGAAACGTTAGAACGTTCCAACTTGCCAACTTGCCAACTTTCCAACCTTTCCACCTTCCAACTTTCTAACGTTCAAACGTTCCAACCTATAACCCATGCCTCCCACCCTCAACCGCACCAAACTCACACAACTCCTTCAGCAAGAAGAACAACTCTTCCACAAAACCCACCCCAAATCCTACGAACTCTACCAGCGGGCGCGCAAGTCGCTGCACGGCGGCGTGCCGATGCTGTGGATGATTCGCTGGGCGGGGTCGTTCCCCGTCTTCGTCAAAGAGGCGAAAGGCGCGCGCTTCACCGACGTGGACGGCAACTCCTACATTGACTTCTGCCTCGGCGACACGGGCGCGATGACCGGTCACAGCCCCGATGCGACCGTTGAAGCCATCAACGAGCAAATCCAAAAAGGCATCACGCTCATGCTGCCGTATGAGGATGTCATCTGGGTCGGCGAAGAACTCCAGCGCCGCTTCGGGCTGCCCTATTGGCAGTTTGCCCTCACCGCCACCGACGCCAACCGCTTCGCCCTGCGCATGGCGCGTCTCATCACGGGTCGCCCCAAAATCCTCGTCTTTAATTATTGCTATCACGGCTCGGTGGACGAGACCTTCATCTCGCTCGACGAAGAAGGCACGCCCATTCCGCGCCCCAATAACATGGGTCCGCAAATTGATCCGCGCCTCACCAGCAAGGTCATCGAGTTCAACGACATTGCCGCGCTCGAAACCGCCCTCTCCGCGCGCGATGTCGCCGCCGTCCTCGCCGAGCCTGCCATGACCAACATCGGCATCATCCACCCCGAACCCGGCTACCACGATGCGCTGCGGGAATTGACCCGCAAATACGGGACCTATCTCATCATTGACGAGACTCACACCATCTGCGCGGGTCCCGGCGGATACACCGCCTCATTCGGACTTCAGCCTGATTTCCTGACCCTCGGCAAGCCCCTCGCTGGAGGCGTCCCCGCCGCCGTCTATGGCTTCACCGAAGAAGTGAGCCGCGCCTTCGCCGCTAAACTCGCCGTGGACGACGCCGACGTGGGCGGCATCGGCGGGACTCTGGCGGGCAACGCGCTCTCCATCGCCGCGATGAAAGCCACGCTTCAAAGCGTCCTGACCGACGCGTTCTACGCCAAAGCCATCGCCCTGCAGGAAAAATTCACCGCCGGCGTGGAGGGCGTCATCAAGGAATTCAACCTCCCATGGATTGTCAAACGTCTCGGCAACCGCTCCGAATACTGGTTCCGCCCCACGCCTCCCAAAAACGGAGGCGAAGCGCACGCCGCCGTGGACCCCGAACTCGACCGCTACATGCACCTCTTTGCCCTCAACCGCGGCATCCTGATGACTCCCTTCCACAACATGGCGCTCATCTCCCCCGACACCACCGAAGCGGATGTGGAGTATCATACGAAGGTTTTCCGCGAGGCGGTTGTAAATTTGTTGGAAAGTTAGAAAGTTGAAACGTTCAAACGTTCTAACGTTCAAACCTGCCAACGTTCAAACCTGTAAACCTGTGAAGATCAGGAGACCCTATGCAAATCTGGCGCATCAACGCACGCACGCAAGAACTCAAACGCGAACCCGTCCCCGCCTCCTGGCAGCGACTCGGCGGGCGCGGACTCATCGCGCGCATCCTGCTCGACGAAGTGGACGCGAAGACCGACCCCCTCGGCGCGGGCAGCAAACTCATCTTCGCCCCCGGCTTGCTGGTGGGGCACATGCTCTCCTCCACCGACCGCATTTCCATCGGCGGCAAATCTCCGCTCACGGGCGGCATCAAGGAAGCCAACGCCGGCGGGCGGACGGGATTGCACATGGCGACCATGGGCATTCACGCCCTCATCATCGAAGACATGCCCGAAGGCGATGACTGGTGGGTGTTGTATCTTTCTGTGAATGGTGTCAAATGGGAGCGGACCTTTAGGGTCTCTGAAGACCCTAAAGGTCTCGTTGGACTCGGCGTGTACGCTTCGGCGGAAAAACTGCTCGAACGCTACGGCGATAAAGTCGCCATCGCGCTCATCGGTCCCGGCGGCGAGATGCAGATGAAAGCCGCGGGGATTCAGAATCTCGACAAGGACAAAATCCCCTCGCGCATCGCCGCGCGCGGCGGACTCGGCGCGGTCATGGGCTCGAAGCGGATCAAAGCCATCGTGTTCGACAACGCCGGTGGGCAGAAGCCGCCCATCGTGAGTCCCGAGGCGTTCAAATCCGCGCAAAAGGATTACACCAAAGCGCTGATGGATCATCCGCAGACGAAGACTTATCACGATTACGGCACCGCCGCGATGACGCAGTTGACCCAGCGTTTCGCCGCCATCCCCGTCCGCAACTTTTCGCGCGGCACGTTCGATGACGTGGAAAAAATCGGCGGCGAGGCATTGCGCGAGTTTACGCTGACGCGCGGCAAACCGTCCGACCCCTCGCACGCCTGCATGGCGGGCTGCGCCATCAAATGCTCGAACGTCTTCGGCGGAGAGGACGGCAAGGTCATTGTCTCGCCGCTCGAATATGAGACCATCGGCTTGATGGGCTCGAACCTCGACATCAACTCGCTCGACAGCATTGGGCGGCTCAACTGGCAGGTCAATGACTTGGGCTTGGATTCGATTGAAGTCGGCGCGGCGCTCGGCGTCGCGGCGGAGGCGGGATTGATGCAGTGGGGCAGCGAGGGGGACGCGCTGAAGTTGATTGATGAAATCCGCAAAGGTTCCGAACTTGGCAGGCTGCTCGGCGACGGAGCCGCGGCTGTCGGAAAAAAATACAACGTTGAGCGCGTGCCGGTCGTGAAGGGACAGGCGATGTCCGCCTACGAGCCGCGTTCTATCAAAGGCACAGGCGTCACCTACGCCACTACCCCGCAAGGCGCCGACCACACTTGCGGTCTCACCATCCGCGCTCAAATCAACCACCTCGACCCGAACGTGCAAATCGAAGTCTCGCGCAACGCGCAGTTCAACATGGCGGGCTACGATACCCTCGGCGCGTGCATCTTCGCGGGCTTCGGCTATGCCGCCACGCCCGACTTTGCGGTGAAGCGTTTGCTCGCGGCGCGCTATGGCTGGGACGACCTGCCCGATAACATCCTGCAGGAACTCGGCAAGCAGACCATCAAAATGGAACGCGAGTTCAACCGCCGCGCCGGGTTCACCGCCAAAGACGACCGCCTCCCCGAATGGATGACGAAGGAAGCCATCCCCGAAACAGGTCATGCCTTCGACGTGAGCGAAGAAGCCCTCGATCACATTTTTGACGGAATAGAGTAACTCGTTAAAAAGTTGCAGGTTGGAAAGTTCTCGAACCTTCCAACCTGCAACTTTCAACCAACTTGAGCCACCGATGGGATTTGAACCCATGACCTGACGATTACGAATCGTCTGCACTGCCAGCTGTGCTACGGTGGCATGTAGGACGAGATCAATCTTGCCCTACAGCGGCGGGGATTATACAGGATTACACTTAAAGTCGCAAGTTTTCTCCTTCTCGCAGCGTCTTCATATTGCCAATTACCAACCATGAACATCGCCATGCTCTCCTACCACACCTGCCCCCTCGCCACCCTCGGCGGCAAGGACACGGGCGGCATGAACGTCTATGTCCGCGACCTGACGCGCTGTCTCGGTCGCATGGGCATCCACGTGGACGTGTTCACGCGCTCGCAGGATGAGCATGTGCCGCACGTCCTGCACGACCTCGGCTACGGCAACCGCGTCGTTCACGTCCCTGCGGGACCCGAAACCCCGCTCCCCAAAAAAGAACTGGCGGGATTCATCCCTCAATTTGTAGAAGGCGTGGACGCCTTCGCAAAAGAAAAAGGAATCCGCTACGACATCATTCACAGCCATTACTGGATGAGCGGCATCGCCGCCGCCTCTCTCTCGGACCTTTGGGCTGGGACGCCCATCCTGCACATGTTCCACACTTTGGGCGAGATGAAGAACCGCATCGCGCGGAGCGCGGAGGAACGTGAGGGGGAGTATCGGCTCGATGGAGAGAGACAAGTCCTCCGTCGTGCGAATCGTATCGTTGTCGCCACGCTGGCAGAGTTGACTCAGTTGCGCTTCCTCTACAAGGCGGATGCATCCAAAATGGTCATCATCCCGCCGGGTGTGGACACAAGTCACTTCTACCCGATTCCATCTGATGAAGCAAAATTGTACGTGGGCTTGAAGCCTGAAGATCGCATGGTCTTGTTCGTCGGGCGCATCGAGCCGCTCAAAGGCGTGGATACGCTCATCCATGCCATGTGTTGTCTGACGTTGAAGGACAAGAACCGCCCCGTGCATCTGGCAATTATCGGGGGCGATCCGTCTGCCAGCCCTGAAAAAATGACCGCGGAGATGAAACGCTTGCAGGCATTGTGCGACGAACTCGCGCTGGGGCAAACGGTGGTGTTTTTGGGAAAACGCGATCAAGACAAACTGCCATATTATTATTCTGCGGCGGAGGTGCTGGTGATGCCTTCACATTACGAATCGTTTGGCATGGTGGCGCTTGAAGCGATGGCATGTGGCACGCCGGTAATCGCTTCCGAAGTGGGTGGACTGGCATACTTGGTGCGCGATGGCGAGACGGGCTTTACCATTCCCGCCGAGGAACCCGAAACCTTATGCGAGAAGATTTCATGGCTGTTGAATGATAAAGAATTACACGCGCGGATGAGCGCCCAGGCAGCCAAGTATGCTCAGGATTATGCCTGGGAGAAAATTGCATCTCAAATCGTGGACGTGTATCAGCAACTGCTGACTGGGACGGTTGCTGCGGCAAAAGCAGAGAAGTGACGACCTCGATTTGTATGTCCGAGGGCAGTTGCTCTTTCGGGCAACCTTCGTTTTCCCGCGCGATTCTTCGAAGGTCGGATTTTCCTACCAGCGATGATTTTGTTGTAAACTTTGGACAAATCCAACTGCACAGAGGAGAATGCGAATGAACCGTCCGCTTGTGTCTTTCCTTTCACGTCTGACCATGTTCTTTGTGATGACAATGTTGATCGCTTCGACGGTCTTGATGAACCAACCTGCCCTGGCTGCGCCCAAACCAACCAAGACGCCAACGCGAACTCCAACCCCAACCAGCACATTTACGCCCACAGCCACGTTCACACCAACCGCAACCCTCACTCCCACTGCCACCACGGCAGCCACCAATCCGCCTCCTGCCGCAGGTGTGTTGATTTATGCCCTCTATTACGACACCTACACTGCCAACGAACCCGAAGAAGCCTTTGCGTTGATCAATCTCAGCGGCAGTGCGGTCAACCTTTCCGGCTGGAAAATCACGGACGGAGAAGGCACGGTCACGTTCCCAGCATATTCGTTTGCGGCGGGTCAACGCATTTGGGTCACCAAAACCGCCACGACCTTCCGCGCCGAGTTCGGCTTCGCGCCGGATTTTGAATATGGCGGGGACTCCGACCCCTCGGTCCCGGATATGAGCGGGGCTGCGCCAACCCTTGCCAACAGCGGCGATGAATTGCAGCTGCTCGACCCCTCCAACGCCATCGTGGACGCCATCGTCTATGAGGCTGGCAACACGGCTATAAGCGGATGGAGCGGCGCGGCGATTTATCCGTACACGCAGGGATTCTTCGGCGAGGAGGGACAGGTCATTTATCGAAAACTCGATGAAACCACAGGTCTGCCGGTGGCAGATACGAACACGGTCAACGATTGGGCGCAGTCCACCACCGACAATGTGAATGGCAAGAAAGTTCAATACCCCGGCTGGGACTTGGAACATTTCTTCTTCCCGCTCAAGGTAACGCAAAACGCGCGTCTCACGTATGTCGTCGCGCCGGATAACATCTACGCCGCTTATGTGACCGAGATCAACCGCGCGACTTCGTACATCCACATCGAAGGCTACACCATTGACAATGCCGACATTGCCAACGCGCTGATCGCCAAACAACAGGCTGGCGTGCAGGTAAAAATGCTGCTGGAAGGTGAGCCGGTGAATGGAATTACGGATCAGGAGAAATGGATCTGCCAGCAATTGGAAGCCGCAGGCGGTCAATGCTGGTTCATGTTTACCGACTCGTCCCTTGGCGTGCATGACCGCTATGCCTATCAACATTCCAAATTCACCATCGTGGATGGGGTGACACTTTTGACCGGCTCCGAGAATCTCAATTATTCCTCGATGCCCTCCGACGACAAAAGCGATGGAACCTTCGGCAACCGCGGCGTGTATCTCATCACCGATTCGCCTGCGCTGATCGCTCACATGCAGGACATTTTCAATCATGATTTGGATCCAGCCAATCATCGCGACGTGAGGCGTTGGAGCGCCGCATCAGACAGCCCTCCAGCCGGCTTCATCCCCTCTTACGCTTCCGGCGGGACAACTTATCCTGTTCAATTCCCGACCCCTCTGACGTTGAACGGCAGTTTCGACTTTGAAGTCATTCAATCGCCGGAGAACGATCTGCGGTCGCAGGACGCGCTCCTCGGAATGGTGTCCCGTGCTGGAGCGGGAGGCACGGTCTTCGTCGAACAACTCTACGAGCGAAAGTATTGGGGTCCCTCCACCAGCAATCCGCTCACTGATCCGAATCTGCGGCTCGAAGCCTACATCAATGCCGCGCGGCGCGGCGCCAGGGTTCGCATTTTATTGGATTCGTTCTATGACACCCCCACCGATCCGCGGAGTAATGCCGCGACTTGTACGTATGTCAATGGCATTGCCTCCAGCGAATCACTTGATCTCCAATGTCTGGTTGGCAATCCCAGCGGCACAGGCATTCACAACAAAATGGTGCTGGTCTGGGATGGAACGCAGGGCTGGACTCACACCGGCTCGATCAACGGTTCGGAAAACTCCACCAAGAACAATCGCGAGGTGGCTGTCCAAGTGCGTTCGACGGATGGCTATAACTATTTGGCACAGCTCTTCAATTACGATTGGGTTGTTTCGGGCGGCGCGCCCATTCTCCCGACCCCAACTCCGACTCAACCTGCCACCAATACGCCTGCGCCAACCTTGACGCCCACGCCGACATTCACTTCGACTCCTGCCGGTCCTCAATCTCTGCTCATTAGTGAAGTTTTCTATGACACCCCCGGCACCGACTCGGACGAAGAGTGGATTGAGATTTACAACCCAACGTCCTCCGCGATTGACCTTGGCAATTACAAGCTCGGCGACGAGGAGACACAAGGCGGCACAGAAGGCATGTACCGCTTCCCAGCGGGAGCCAGCATCCCTGCGGGGCAGAAGATCACCGTGGCGCTGAAAGCGACTGGCTTCTTCGCGCTGTATGGCTTCAACCCCACCTACGAAGTGATTGAGACGGACGCTTCTGTGCCGAATATGAGCGTCTATTCAGCCTGGTCCACCGGCACGATCGCGCTGGTCAACACAGGTGATGAAGTTCTGCTCTTGAATGGCTCGGATATTGCGGTGGACGTGGTGACCTTTGAAGGCGGTATCTATCCCGGCGTCACGCCCCATCCCGGCGTCGCCAGCGGTCACTCGATTGAGCGTTCGCCCGCCAGTCAAGACACGAACGACTGCTCTGTTGATTTCGTGGATCGCAATCCGCCCACGCCGGGGAATTGATTCCTCGCCTCCAGCGCCTCACAATTAGACCGAGGTCGTGCACCTCGGTCTAATTGTTTTGAACCGTCCCGAAGGCTCTTGAGACAGCGGATTCGAAGGCGCCTCTGTTTTGGGATGGCGCTTGCCGGGGTAGAGGGATACAGCGTTTGATCCGGTCTTTATAGGTCTGTTCGGTGCGGATGGCGTCTGAGACCTGGTCGAGGTGTTTGCGCGGCGGGTTGCGCTGCATAGGTATTGACCCGCTGGGAAAGAGGGCTATATAATTTGCTCATCTGGTTTTGACCCATTCCGTCTATGTGCCCAAATGATTTGGGGGAGTAGGCGGAGGTTTCCAGCAAAAAAGGAGTTATACGGGCGTCCGTGTAAGCAATGGTTGACCTTTTTTTGCAACCCAAACTATAATTGGGCAAAGATTAAGGAATAACAGATGGCTACAGCTATTTCTCATCCAATTCCTATATTTACTATTGGATACGGAAATCGGAATTTCGATGAATTTGTCGAGTTGCTTAAGAAGTATCAAATTAGTTATTTGATTGATATACGCTCGTCTCCTTATTCAAAATATAATCCTGATTTCACCAAAAACACGCTTGACACAAATCTTACAAAGCATAATATTCGTTATGTCTACATGGGAGATACTCTAGGCGGACGGCCTAATTTACCTAGTTGCTATACAGATGGAAGAGTCGACTATCAAAAATTACGTGAGAAAGATTTTTACAAGCAAGGTATTAATCGATTGCAAACAGCTTGGAAACAAAAGCTACGAGTAGTTTTATTTTGTAGTGAAACCAAGCCAGAAGAATGCCACCGCTCGAAACTCGTTGGAGAATCTTTGGTGGCATTAGGTATTGAAGTTGTTCATATTGATGAAAAGGGTGAATTAAAAATTCATAGCAAAGTTATTAGTGAACTAACCAATGGACAGTTATCGTTTTTTGGAACTCCAACATCGCTAACAAAATCTCGCAAGAAATATCGACAAGGTGAAGTGCCAAATGACAAATCCTGAAATCATAACCATTGGCGTCTACGGCTTCACAGAGTCATCTTTTTTTGAATCTTTGGTAAAAGCTAAAATAGACACCTTTTGCGATATTCGTATGCGCCGAGGTATGCGAGGGGCAACATATTCATTTGCAAATAGTCAACACCTTCAAACTCGTTTACATGAATTAGGAATAAGATATTTTCATGTAAAGGAACTAGCACCAAACCAAGAAGTTCGAGAGAAGCAAAAAAAATCAGATAAGCAAACAGGTGACAAGAAACGGACAAGAAAAGTTTTGAGTCAAGAATTTGTGGAAGCATATCATGTTCAGTGTTTGGACAAATTTAAAGCTAATGAATTTCTTGAGAAATTGGGCAAAGATGCCAAGCGTATTGCACTATTTTGTGTTGAAAAGGATCCTACTGCTTGCCATAGGTCTCTTGTAGCTGAAAAAATTAATAAGGAGATAATGCTAGAAATAAAGCACATATTGCCATGAAAGCTCTCATTGTTGCCAAAACTCGTATGCAAAATGCCGCTTGTATTGGTGGAATTCTAGAAAATAATCGTAGCGTGCGATTACTTCAACCTAACGGACACAATCACCCGCAAGACACTGATTATCAAGTGGGGCAGGTATGGGAAATCGAATTCCAAGAACGACAGGATATTATTCCGCCGCATGTTGAAGATATTTTGGTTCAGAGAAGAAGATTACTTGGCACATACGAGCATTTGGGAAAGTATTTAAGAGCAAGGGTCAAAATTTGGAAAGGTGGGATTGAAAACTTATACGATGGGTTTATTCGATTTACTCAAAATGGAAGCGGTTATATTTGTCACAAAATCGGCTTGCCAAGTGTAAGTACAGGTTATTGGTTGCCAGACAAACCATTAGCTTTAGTTTATGATAGTAACCAACCAAACAAGGTAAGATATAAATACGCGGTTACAGGTTACGACAAATACGTATCATATGTGGGTTACGAAGAACCTCTACCGACAATTCCTGCAAATACATTGATAAGAGTTTCTCTAGCTAGATGGTGGAAACCTGATGACGCGCCAGAAATGGAAGAAAGATGTTATCTGCAACTATCAGGGTGGTATTTGAAATAAGTAACTCATGTTACGCAGAGGATGCGTCGCACCTTTGTTGCCAAAGAAAGTCCCAAGCGACGTTTTGACTGTTAGTGTGGGCATGTCTGCCCGTATGGTGCGACGCACTACGTAAGGTGAGTAAGTAAAACAGGCTACCGATTAATAGCAGTGTCAAGGGTTGAACGCAGAATTGAATGAAGAAAGCCCCAGGCGGGCGGCGCGGCGTTGCAGGGAGTTCATCTCCCGCTGGCGGAATCACTCTTCGTGGTGTTCCCGCTTGGACAGCCCTTGATAGGGCTGTTTTTCTTTCAACGGGACGTACACCACCCGCGCAATTTTGCGCGCGGTCACAATCAGCGCCTGTGATTTCCCCAGTCGTCCCTTTAGCCGCCCAACCAGTGGGAGGTTGAATCAGCCCTCCCAAACGGGAAAATGGCGAGGGTATAATCCCAGCACAGTGAAAAAGTCACTCCGCCCCGGCGGCGCGCTTTTGAAAAAAGGACTTTTTCGACAGATTCGTTGGGCGCTTGGTATACCTTGATCCAATAATATTTATCGAAGGAGGTTCTTGTGGCAGATAAGAAATGTCCTCGATGTGGTTTGTGGAATACCGAATCTGCAATGCGCTGTGATTGTGGATATGATTTTACGTCCAATACTGTGCAAGAATCATATTCAGCGCAACCTTCACTGTCATTTGATGAACTCAAGCAAAGAGGCAGAAAGAGAATGATTTTTGGCGCTCTTTGGTTTGTTGGTGGACTCATTGTTACAGCCACAACCTATGCTGCTGCAAGTGGTGGCGGGACTTATGTAATTACATATGGAGCGATTATCTACGGCATCGTCCTATTTATCCAAGGAGTGTTAGATTACAACAAATCCTGACCTACGCAATAAGAATCGAGTTGTATCTTCCAATATGCACCAGCTGCCTCGTTAGTCCCTTTCTCTGCCTTGCCACAAGTTGTCCCTGTGTGGCCGTACAAAGGAGTAAGAATACTGCTGTAATAAAACCAGCGACAGTGAAGCATTTTAGATCGGAGAGAGAACTCAGAAATATCCTTTACCAGAGCAGATTCCAAAATAGTGTGCCCAACACAGCGTGCAGCTGACGGTGGGTAGGCCGCGCGTTTTTTTTGAGCATTTTTCTGGCTTTGGGCTTTTCACCGTTTCGACGGCGAGTCCACCCTCCTGCCCACCGCAGCTAACACCAACCATTGGCACGCCTTCAATACTCAAAGGGTTTTTGTATGGCATTTTATACAAGTCATATTTATTTAGAAGTCAAGAAAGAATTGCTTTCATTTCTAAAGTCTGACCCAATACTATCAATAGGACTTTATCATCTCCGTCAGTTATCGCCAACTGATAATGAGTTCATGCGCCAAAATGAATATCCTGAAAATGGCATTGCCGTAATACGCGAAGTATGCGACCCAAATAAAAATGGAAATGACCATGATGAAGCAAGAGTTCACCAAAACCACCGCGAGCCCATAATCTCTTGGTGGAAGTTGCAAGGGAAACAAGGTCTGGTAGTGGCTACGCCATCTGGTATTCCTACCTTAGCCTTTGGAAAAATCTACATCAATAATGAGCATAATCCGCATCCTCCGCTGGAATTATTGCAATTCATCAAGGATTTGAGCATATCGCAAAAAATAACTGTAGCGTTCTATCATCATTACTCTGCCTACGAAGAGGAACTTGCTAACGCTGAGTACGCATGGGTTTTCGGAAAACAAGAGTCGGTTTATATTCGGCATATAGATAGGGAATATGATACTACTCAATATACAATAGGCGCTGAACCAAAAGTGATTAATTCGGAGCGAAAGAGCTACTACCAGCCTATTTTACATTTGGTGATGAAAGGTTTTGGTGTAAAGTTGATTCGGTCAGATGATAGAAGACCTTATTTTCATGGTTTCAACTGGGATGACTATAAATTTTGAGGAATATTTTTTGTTAATGGCGAAGTATTACGTGGTCAACGGCGTGCCAACACAGCGTCTCAAGAAACGGCTCCCGCCGGGACGAGCGATAGCCCCAGGCGGGCGGCGCGGCGTTGCAGGGAGTTCATCTCTCGCTCCGACAGCCCTTGATAGGGCTGTTTTTCTTTCAATGTGACATACACTACCCGCGCAACTTTGTGCGCGGCGACAATCAGCGCCTGTGATTTCCCCAGCAGTCCCTTTAGCCACCCAACCTTCGGGAGGCTGAATTAGCCCTTCCAAACGGGAAAATGGCAGGGGTATAATCCAGCACAGTGAAAAAGTCACTCCGCCCGGCGGCGCGGTTTTGAAAAAGGACTTTTTCGACGGTCTCGTTAAGTGTTTAATTTCCACACCAAATGGATCGGTTTTGATATGACGTTGAAAATTACAAAACAAATCGCTACAGCATTGTTGGTTGTTCTAGTTTCCGCTACCTTGATAGGATGTGGAACAGTGACACCAGTTCCAACCGCAATGCCTACAATTACAGCAACTATTATTCCTACAAAAACACCTATCCCTACTAATGCCCCCACTCCTACGATTGCGCCTCGCCCAATAATCACAATTGAGCCTTATTCAAATTTATTTCCCCAAATTTGGAAATTAGAGCCTTTATCGGATGAGCAGAGAAAAGAAGTGATAAATTGCGATATAGAAAAACTCGCAAATAGCAGATACCCGAAAAATGAAAAATCTGATGATTTAATTTACTTATTTGAGCCAAATACATCCTGCGATTGGGCGGTTTTAGCATTTGCTTATTCGGAACGAGTTAAAGATGACGAATCAATGCCAGACATTGCCAAAAATGCTTTTGCACAAGCAATATCCGCGAATCCAGGCTTTGCATTTTCAACTCCTTTGTTTTACAGATTCTTTTTTGATGCTTTTACGATTGTTAGCAATCCCCCACTATCCGAACAAGAAATTACAAGAGTGCAAATTGAATATAAATGGACAGGTATCGGGGATCCAGTTGAGTACACAGTTGATATTCGTCAAGCAAATACAAATCCTACGGTAGTGGTATTAAGTTATAAACCTTCTTCAGTTGTTCAAAATTTAAACACAAAAGTGGACAAGGAGTTGGTTCAAACATTGGGGAAATCTTTATCCAACTTGCTCCCAATAAATACACAATTTTCTCTTATGCCTTGTTACGACAATATTCCTGATTGGGTAGTTACAATAACGTTCAAAGATGGTACAACGTTAACAATGAAAACCAGCGCATCAAACATGCTGTATATAGGAGGTCCTTGGCAAACAACAATTGACGGACAAGATTATCTACAATTCTCAGTCGAATTTATAGTAGCACTTGATGCGTTGATTCAAGAAATTGGTTTACCCTATGGACAACCAGCAGCAATGTATTGCGCCCCAGAAAGTGTCCTTGATAAGGCATATCCGTAAGAAAAACAAAACGCTCACTGATTAACATCGATAACAGCAGTGTCAAAGATTGAACGCAGAATCGAATGAAGAAAACTCCAAGCGGGCAGTGCGACATTGCAGGGAGTTCATCTCCCGCTCCGACAGCCTCGCGCCTGCGGGATGTTGAATTAGCATCCCCAACGGGAAAATGGCGGAGGTATAATTTCAACATAGCCCAAAGGACCGCTCTGCCCGGCGGCGTGGCTTTGAAAAAGGGGGTTTTTCGACAGATTCGTTGGGTGGTCAATTTCCAAAGTAATGAAACTGGAGGTATCTTGTTATGAAGGATAATCGTTTCTTCGGCGCAGGGTTTCATGGTTTGTTCATCAGCCTGATCATGATCCTCCTCACAATCGCTGCGATGGCAATCTCCACAAATTACAAGTATCCTGCAAATCCTTCTTGTCGCGGCGCGTTAGGAGCTGGCTTTCCAACACTGTTCATTTGTGATGCCGGGTTAGGTGGCTCGCCAATTGCTAGCTGGGGGAAAATTGACTTTGCTGATGTCTTCAATCGAGGAATTCGACCAGATGGTTTCATCATCGATTTTTTGTTTTATCTCGCGCTGGTCTGGTTGGTTGGATTAGTGGTAACCAGAATCTCCCGCCATCGCCTAGATCATCGCGATGTATGGTCGGCGGCATTTATCAGCATGGGGGTTATCTTTGGTTTTCTTTGTGCATTCCTAGTGTTTCAATCCAGCAGTGCTTATGATCCTCGTGTTCCTACGCCAACTCCACGTGAGACGACCATTCCGTTTATCGCAACCTCGATCCCATGAACAAAGTCAAATCTACTTTCAAAAGAATCGGTTATCACGATGAAAACTGCCCAACACAGTGTCCTCAGAAACCGTTGTCCTACAAGCGCCCCGAAGATCATCATCCGGGGCACTTTTCTTTACAAAATAAAGACCTGCCGATTTTCCACCCCTGACAAAAAACACCCAAAATCTTGCGGGGGATTAAACGCAAATCAGGCATCTGTGTCCCGGACATCAATCAAGCATGTATGCGCGCGGCGTTGCAGGGAGTTCATCTCCCGCTGGCGGAATTTCTCTACATACTCCCGCTCCGACAGCCCTGAATAGGAGCGAATCAGCATTTCATATCGGGCGTTTTCGATGATTTCCGAATCAAATTCGAATCAAATCCGTTATAATGTTCCGTCTATGGAAGAAAGATTACAGAAGATCCTTGCGCGTGCAGGATTGGGTTCACGTCGGGATTGTGAGGAATTAATAATTTCCGGCAGAGTCCGAGTAAATGGTAATGTGGCAAAAATCGGACAAAAAGCTGATCCCGCGGTGGACTCAATCGCGGTCGACGGTCGGAAGATAAACCCTGCTGAGCAACTGATATATATTGCCTTGCACAAGCCCAGGTTTGTTCTATCAACGGCTGAATCTGAAAGCGGTGATCATCGAAAAACAGTGCTGGACCTGGTTCCAGTTCCTGGTCGCATATTTCCAGTTGGCCGTCTGGATTTCGAAAGTGAGGGGCTCGTCTTGATGACGAATGATGGTGATCTCACTCAGCGACTTACTCATCCTTCCTTTGGTCATACCAAGGTCTATCGAGTGCTCTTGGCGAAGCGTCCTGATGAAATTCAACTCTCAACATGGCGACGTGGTGTTGTGCTCAGCGATGGTTACAAAACACAACCAGTTGATGTTTATCTGGAAGCGTCGGCAGGGAAGGGTGCATGGGTGCGAGTCACCATGCGGGAGGGGCGAAAGCGTCAAATCCGCGAGACTGCAGCGCAGCTAGGTCTACCCGTCGTGAGGATACTGCGTGTAAGCATAGGGTCTTTACAGCTTGGCAACTTGAAACCTGGCCAATGGCGTTATCTTACGCAAGAAGAGATAGACGCTCTGAAGAATCCAGAAAAGAATAAGCCCCGCTCAAAACTACCAAGAAAGAGCGGGGCAGGCTTAACTCGTTCGAAATTCAAGTCACGATGACAACGTACTCAAAGCATGATGTTTATGCGGCTGCGGGGCAGTCGTCTTATCCTTATCCAGTACCGAGGTGGACGAGCTGAAAGCAGGCAGGGCATCAAACCAAAAGAACCGCCGTTGAGGCGGTTCTTTTTTTAGATGAGGCTGGGTGCGACGTACATCGTCAGATGAGTGGTTAACTCTGCCGGATGTCCCAGAATTTTTTGACGACATCCTTCAAGACGGCTTTGATGTCATTGGGCTTGATGCCTTCCACTTTGAAGGTCAGCACCTTGGTGCTGGCGTCTTCCCCGGCGAAGAAACCGAACGAAATAAAGTTGCCGCCCGCGTTGGCGATGGCTTTGGTGATCTTGGCGAGTTCGCCGGGCTTGTCCTCGATGGTTGCCGTCACGCGGACGCCTTTATCGCGGGCGCCCATGAGTTCCAGGAAGACCTTGAACAAATCGGTCTCGGTGATCATGCCGACCACACGTTCGCCGTCCACCACCGGCAAGCCGCCAATCTTCTTGTCCGCCATGAGGCGGGCGGCTTCCTCGATGGGCGTATCGCGGCTGACCGTGATCACCTTTTTGGTCATCACATTCTTGACCTTGACCTTGCTGATGAGATAGTTCATTTCCCACACGCTGAGTGTGGTGGCGGAAGAGGGGGATGCGTTGAGCAGGTCCCGCTCCGAAACGATACCGACCAGTTTACCGTCCTTGATGACCGGTGCGCGGCGGATGTGTTCCTTTTTGAACATCGCCAGGGCGTCGTTAATAGGCGTATCTGGCGAGACGGAAATAACAGGGCGCGACATTCTTTCACCGACGAACATGGGTACCTCCTGGTGTGATTAAAGTGGAGTTCACTGAAAAAATTATACGATGGATCGTTGGAGCGAGAATCATGAAATTGGAGTGACTTAGGTCACTTGGCGAACTCCTTGATGACGCGCGCCATGTGGCGGGCATGTTTGAGGTACAGGTCAATGCGGATATTTTCGTTTGGCGCGTGGGCGCGGGTGTCGGGGTAGCCCAAGCCGGCGGTCGCCACCGGCAGACCGAGGTCATGCACGAACGGATAGTTGGGACCGGAGCCGCCCACCATCGGGACGAGTTGCATTGGCTGTTCGTACACCTCTTCCGCCGCCTGCACCACGGTTCGGACGAAGGGATGGTCTGGGTCTGTCCGAGCGGCTGGCTCTCCGCCCAGGAATTTGATTTGCACATCCTCGAAGCCGTGCGCGTCGAGGTGGGCGCGCAGTTTTTTGAGGATGTCCTCCGGCTTCTGGTCGGGGACGAGGCGGAAATCCACCTTGGCGGAGGCAAAGGCGGGTTGAACGGTCTTCGAGCCGGGTCCCTGATAGCCGCTGGTCAAGCCGCAGATGGTGCAGGTGGGTGTGAAGACTTCCTCCATTTTGAGGTCAGTGCCGCCGGTCAGCCCTTTGATGAATTGTTTGACGCCGTAACGGGTCTTGTATTCTTCAGCCACGTCGGGCAGGGCTTCCATCAGTTCACGGTCCCGTTCGCTGGGCGGGATGACATCATCGTAGAAGCCGGGGATGCGGATGCGCTCGTCGGGTCCTTTCAGGGTGGCTAACGCCCAAACGAGTCGCCACGCCGCATTCGGGAAGATGGAGCCGCCCAGTCCGGAGTGAACGTCAATGCCGAGCGATTCGACCGAAAGTTCCACGTAGCAGATGCCGCGCAGTCCGAGATATTGCATGGGGACGTCGCGGTGATCCACGCCGCCGAATTCCCAAATGCAGGCGTCGGCTTTGAGTTTTTCCTTGTTGGCGCGGATGAAGTCATGCAGGTGCACGCTGGAGGTTTCTTCTTCTCCCTCGATGATGAATTTGATATTGCAGGGCAATTCGCCTTCGGTCTGGAGGATGGAGTCAATTGCATGCAAGCGCGAGACGATGTGTCCCTTGTCGTCGCTCACGCCGCGCCCGTACATTTTGCCGTTGCGGATGGCTGGCTCGAAGGGCGGCGTCTCCCACAATTCGAGCGGTTCGGGCGGCTGAACGTCGTAGTGATTATAGAAGAGCAGGGTTTTGTCGCTTTTGCCCTTGCGCTCGGCGAGTACGACGGGAGCGCCCTCGGTTTCGGCGATTTCTGCGGTGAAGCCGCGCTCACGGAGCATATTTGCCACGAGGGCGGCGCACTCCTTCAAACCGACGCCCTGCGCGCTGATGCTGGGCTGCGCCACCAGCCTGCCGAGTTCGGCGAGGCTCTTATCGAGATTGGCTTCGAGGTACGCGTCAATTTGTTGATATTCCGACATACTGTTCTCCTTATTGCAAGAAATTGGTCAACCATTCCAGAGAATAATACCCTGCCATTGCAAAGAAGAGCATTTTGATGATCTGTCCCGCCCATGTGAAAATCAGGAAGGTTTGCAGCGGCATTTTGACGATGCCTGCCGCAATGCCGGCCACGTCGAAGAACGGGTTGGGGATGGCAGACAGGACAAACACCGTCCAGCCGCCGTATTTTTCCACCCAGGGGTGAAAGCGTTCGTAGATGTGCGTCCTTTCGACGATGGCTTGCCCGCTGAAGCCCGCCAGGTAACCGGAAAGTTCGCCGAGCGCACCGCCGCTGCCGGCTGCCAGCCCCACCCACAGGGGGTTGAACACGCCGCCCATGGCGTAAATGATGGCAACGCCCGGCGCCGGCAGGAGCACCGTCGCGTTTGACATCATGGCGATGAGGAAAATGCCGGCGTAGCCGAACTGCTCGAATTCCTCCACGCGGCTGCGGATGCTGTAAATGTAAGCGGTGATTCCGATGACCGCCAGCAGGGCAAGCGCACGCAGCAAATTGGTCGGGATGGATGTCTTCGCTTTTTCAGTCGGGACAGAAATTGGAAGCGCCGCCATCTCCACCGGGACGGCGGCGGGAACGGGCTGCGCCGCCGTTTTGCGGACGCTTCTCTTCGCCCCGCTGCCTGGTTTCTGTACCCGGGCTGTTTTCTCCGCTGTGGCTTGGGCTTTCTTCGCGGGGCGTGAAGAGCGCGCAGAAGTTTTGTCCTTTTGCGCGCCGACAGGCGTTTTAGCAGCCTTATTCGCTTTCTTCGATGGTGACACGGGTAATCTTTACTGCGGGAGCATTGCGGTTGTTGGGGTCGCGCGGCGGAATGGACATAAGCACATCCAGTCCTTCCACGACCTGCCCGAAGACGCTGTGTTTGCCGTCCAGCCAGGGGGTGGGGACGTGGGTGATGAAGAACTGGGAGCCGTTGGTGCCGGGTCCGGCGTTTGCCATGGAGAGGACGCCTTGTTTGTCGTGGCGCAGGCTGGGATGAAACTCATCCTCGAAGCGGTAGCCGGGTCCGCCCGTGCCGGTGCCGGTTGGGTCGCCGCCCTGCGCCATGAAGTTGGCGATGACGCGGTGGAAGATGACGCCATCATAGAAGCCTTCGCGCGAGAGGAAGACAAAGTTGTTGACGGTCTTGGGTGTTTTGTCGGCAAAAAGTTCGATGACCATGGTGCCGTTGTCGGTTTCCATGCGCGCCTTGTATTTTTTCTTTGGGTCAATCTGCATGGCGGGCGGGGTGGTCCATTGTTTGGGCATGGGAAATCTCCTTGTGAGTGGAAAGTGGTGAGCGGATGGCAGATTATTTCAATAAGGCTTCAATGCGAGCGACAACCATATCCAGCGCGGCGATGTTATGCCCGCCTTCAGGGATGATGACGTCGGCGTAGCGCTTGGACGGTTCGACGAATTCCAAGTGCATCGGGCGGACGGTTGCCTGGTATTGTTTGATGACCGATTCGGTGGTGCGTCCGCGTTCTGCCAGGTCACGTTCGAGGCGGCGGATGAAGCGGATGTCGGAGTCGGTATCTACAAAGATTTTTACGTCGAACATTTCGCGCAGGGCGGGTTCGGTGAAGATGAGAATGCCCTCCACGAGAATGACAGCGCGCGGCTGGACGGTGAAGGTGCGGCTGGTGCGGCTGTGAGTGGAGAAGTCGTAAATCGGGACCTCAACAGGCTTCCCGTCGCGGAGCGAAGCGATATGCTGGATGAGGAGTTCGGTTTCGAGGGAGTTGGGGTGGTCGAAGTTGACTTCCGCCCGTTGGGCAGGGGGGAGTCCGCTCAGGTCTTTGTAGTAGGAATCGTGTTGAAGGAAGGCAATGCGGTGCGGACCGACGCGCTGGAGAATCTCCTGGGCGACGGTTGTCTTGCCTGAGCCGGAGCCGCCTGCAATGCCGATGACCAGCGGGTGAGGGTGTTTCATATCCAGATTATACCCGTAATAAAAACCCCTCTCCGAAGAGAGGGGCTGAGGCTACATGCCTGCCATGAAGGCAAGCCCTACCGTGCCGGGACCGGCGTGGTTTGCCACCACCGGGCTGACTTCGGCGAAGATGCTCTCAACCGGGTTGAGTTCTTTTTCGGCTTTGGCGAGTAAGGCTCTGGCGTCTTCGGCGGCGTTGGCGTGCAGCGTGGCAAGACGGACTGGCGATTTTCCTTTGGTATGTTCGAGAACCAGTTCGAGGACGCGTTCATGCGCTTTGGTTTTGGTGCGAATGCGTTCCAAGCCCTCCACTTTGCCATCTTGAAGCGCAAGGATGGGTTTCATGTTGAGGAGGGTGCCGAGGAAACGCTGTGCCCCGCCAATGCGTCCGCCGCGGTGGAGGAATTCGAGCGTATCTACCGCGAAGAAGACGCCGGTGTTTTCGCGGGCTTTTTCCGCCAGCGCCAGGCAGTCTTTGAGGCTTGCTCCGCTTTCGGCGGCGCGCGCCACTGCGAGTACCTGGAAACCCATTGCCATGGCGGTGGAGGCGCTGTCGAAGATGGTGACTTTTTCGCCTGCCGCGCCCATCAGTTCCCGCGCCTGCGTGGCAGACTGGATGGTGCCGGAGAGTTTGGACGAGATAAAGATGCCGAAGACATCGTATCCCTTCTCCACCAGCCCCTGAAAGATGGCTTGCATATCCGTCACCGAGACTTGGGAGGTAGTCGCCATGGTTTTGGAGTTTTTCAGGCGGTTGAAGAATTCCTCGGATTGGATATCCACCCCGTCACGGTAGGTCTTGTCGTCCCAAATCAGCACTTGCGGCGCCACGGTGATGTTGTGCTTTTGCACCAGGTCGGCGGGGATGTAGGCGGTGCTGTCGGTTACAACGGCGATTTTTGACATGCTTCCTCCTTAAATTGAGATGAAAAATGGTCGTATTCCTGCATCACCTTAAACCCTCTCTGTAATCCGGGGATACGAATTGTTAGGTATAATAATCCCAAAATTCGTAACTGCTCAGGACTCTCCAGAATCGAGACCCTAAAGGTTTGCTTTGCAATCCAGCGAGCGTTTCAAACAGGATTTTTCTGCAAAAGTTTAACTCAATTTGCCGGAGAACCCTTTAGGGTCTGCCTTTCGCAAGGATAGCTGAGTAGTTACCCAAATTCTTGCTTTGACTTTTCATCGAGGAGCCTGCTTTGGCGTTCAACCCGATTAACTGGCTGTTGGGCTTGTTTTCACTAGACATTGCGATAGACCTGGGGACCGCGAATACACTGGTCAATGTGCGCGGCAAGGGCATCGTCATCAACGAACCTTCCTGGGTGACCATTGACAAGCGGCTGCGTCAGCCTCTTGCCATTGGCTTGGAAGCGAAAGAGATGATGGGGCGGACGCCCGCCAATGTGGCGGTGGTGCGTCCGCTGCGCGACGGCGTGATTTCGGAGTTCGATGTCACCCAAATCATGCTGGAGTATTTCATTGGGCGGGTGCATGAGCAGAGTGTGGTGCCGCTGCCGCGTCCGCGCGTGGTGGTGGGGATTCCCACCGGCGTGACCGAGGTCGAGAAACGCGCGGTCTATGACGCGGTCATGGCGGCGGGAGCGCGGGCGGCATACATGATCGAAGAACCGATTGCGGCAGCGCTGGGCGCCGGTCTTCCCATCCGCGATGTGCGCGGAAGCATGGTGGTGGATATCGGCGGCGGGACGACTGAGGTGGCGGTACTTTCGATGAGCGGCGTTGTTGCGTCACGCTCTTTGCGTGTGGCGGGCGATGAGATGGATCAGGACATCGTCCAATATCTGCGCAACAAGTACAACCTGTTGATCGGCGAAGGGATTGCCGAGCAGGTTAAGTGGCAGATCGGCAGCGCTTATCCGCTGCACCCTGAGAAGACGATGGAAGTGCGCGGGCGCAATCTCGTGACCGGGTTACCGGAAAGCATCGAAATTTCTTCCATCGAAATACGCGAAGCGCTCTCCGGGTCGGTGCAGGTGATTGTGGATACCATCCGCGATGCGCTGGATGAAGTCCCGCCGGAAATTGTGGCAGACTTGATGGATGTGGGTATCTGCCTGGCGGGCGGCGGCGGTTTACTCCAGGGGCTGGCAGAACGCTTGACGGATGAATTGAAACTGCGCGTGTGGGTGGCGGAAGATCCGTTGACCTGTGTCGCTCGCGGCGCAGCGATGGTTTTTGAAGATTTCGACGGTTTGAGCCGCTATCTGGTCGGTTTGGAGCGCGGCAGCACGCGCCACGGCGCTTAAGGTGAATGCCGCTGCGGGCGGGCGGCAGTTCACTTTGACTGGCACACTAACATTAGAGAATGAGGAATCAACTTTCACGCACGATTCAAACAACGATCATTTTTCTGGTCGTGGGGGGAGTAATGGCGCTTGCGCTGGGGGGGTACTTCAGCAGTGCGTCAAGTGTATTTACGGATTCGCTGGTCAACCTTCAATTCTGGTTTTCCTCGCGCTTCACCGCCCTGCAGGACTTTTTCACGGCGCCCCGCGACATCACCTCTCTGCGTCAACAAAATGCAGAACTGCAGGCTGAAGTCGCTGAACTGCAGGCGCAGGTGATTCAATTACAGCAGCAGGTGGGCGAGACTCAAATTCTCGCCGCGCTGGTGGATTTTTCGCGCGCGCGTCCGGAGAATACCTATAAAGCTGCCGCGGTCATCGGGCGTGACCCCAGTCCCTTCCTGCATTACATCATCATCAATCGCGGCTCAAACGACGGAATTTTGCGCGGGATGCCGGTGGTGACAAATCAAGGTCTCGTTGGGCGCGTGGATGCTGTCATTGCCGATGCGGCTCGAGTCCAACTGATTACCGATCCCGCCTCAACGGTCAACGTCCGCCTTCAGAACGCAGAGGAAGAGGGGGCGCTGGTCGGCTCGGTGACCGGCGATGTGATCTTGCAAATGATTCCACAGGATGTCAATGTGGAGAGCGGCGATCTCGTCCTGACCTCGGGCTTGGGAGGCGGTTACCCGCCCGATTTGATCGTCGGGCAGGTGGTTAACGTCCGTTCGCGCGATTTTGACCTTTTTCAGCAGGCAACTATCCAGCCTGTGGTGGATTTCAACCGCCTGAAAATCGTCCTGGTCATCGTCAATTTCAAGCCGGTGGATATTTCCCCTCTCATCCCCCAACCCTGACATGCGGAATCTGATTGCGTTTCCTGTAATTGTTTTGGCTGTGATTCTTCAGTCAGCGGTGGTCAGCCGCATGACCCTGCTTTCCGGCTTCGGCGATCTGCCGATGGTCATGCTGGCGGCGTGGGCGCTGCAGGATAGCGTTGACTCTGCCTGGCATTGGGCAATCGCCACCGGCGTTCTCGTCGGGTTTCTTTCCGGCATCTCATGGGTGGTGTATGTACTGGGCTATGTGCTGGTCGTGGCGATGGCAAAAGCCCTGCGGATGCGAGTTTGGCAGGCGCCTTTGCTTGCCATGTTCAGTGTGACGTTTTTAGGAACCATTTTGGTGAGTGTGTTGTCTCTGTTTGTTTTGCGCGTGTTCGGGGTGGCGATACCGCTTCAGGACGCATTTGGTTTGTTGGTCTTGCCGGGCGTCTTGTTGAATTTACTATTGGCGATCCCGGTCTACGCAGTGATGCGCGACCTGGCGCATTGGGTTTACCCATCCCTGGAGGTAGAATGAGTTCGGGTATGACGAACAGGTATGAGGTCCCGCGCTGGCGCGTGTGGATGATTTACGGCGTGATGTTTACTTTTGTTGGCGTCATCGTCTTCCGCCTGATCAATTTTCAAATTGTCAGTGCAGAGAGTTGGAAAGCTCAGGCAGTGGAGAATTACACCCTGACCATCAGCGACCCCGCCCTGCGCGGCATTATTTATGACCGCAACGGCTATGTGCTGGCGCGCAATATCGCCTCTTATAACGTTGTCATTACCCCCGCCGCCTTGCCCGACGATGATGCCGATGTCCAGCGCATCTATCGGGAACTTTCTGCGCTGACGGGCGTGCCGGCGGGCGGACCGGTCACCAAGGAGACCTTGGACTTTGCCAAGTTGTTCTCTGCCTGTGTGCCGGGGCCGAGCATTGCTGATATGGTTGAGTTGGGCGCTTCGCTGGCGCCTTATACGCCAGTAAAAATTGCCTGTAACATCGACGCAGAACTCGCCCGTGTCATCGGCGAAAAATCTGCAAACTGGCCCGGCGTGGACATCGAAATTGAGCCAGTGCGCGATTATCCGACCGGTTCATTGACAGCGAATGTGGTGGGTTTTCTAGGACCCATCCCTGCGGCGCTGCAGGATGTTTATGAAGAACGGGGTTTTGTTGCCAACCGCGACAAGATCGGCTACGCCGGTGTCGAAGCCTCTTTGGACGATATTCTCATTGGTAAAAACGGTTTGCGGGTGGTGCAAAAAGACGTGGCTGGCGCGATTTTACGCAATCTCGAACCGCCCATTCCGCCCACACCCGGCAACAATGTGGTATTGACCATTGACACCCGCCTGCAAAAGGCTGCCGAGGCGGCGCTGCTGGATGAAATTGACTATTGGAACAATCGTTACTTCGGTTATATCCGTATTTCGAGCGGCGTGGTGATCGCCATGAACCCGAAGACCGGCGAAATCCTTGCCATGGTCACTTATCCCACCTATGAAAACAACCGCATGGCACGGTTCATCCCTCGCTCTTACTATGAGCAGTTGAGTCAGGATCCGCGCCGCCCGCTGGTGAATAACGCCATCTCTGCCGAGCTGGCGCCTGGTTCGGTCTATAAATTGACCACTGCCACCGGCGCGTTCAACGAGGGAGTCATCAAACTCGGACAGATTGTACAAACGCCCGGCAAACTGACCTTGTGCGAACGCTTCTCTCCGAACGACCCCTGCATCGAGGGCGTCAATGTGCGCCCGTTTGTAGATTGGATCTATGAACGCAACGGCGTTATCAACGAAACAGGCTTTGGCGCGCTGGATTTTTACCGCTGCATTGCTTATTCCAGCAACGTCTGTTTCTACAAGCTGGGCGGCGGATTTGAGGATGAGATTCCCGAAGGGTTAGGCATTTTCCGTTTGGGTGAATACGCCCGCGCGTTGGGATATGGCGCGCGTTCGGGCATTCAGTTGCCCGGTGAAGAGGACGGGCTTGTCCCCTCGCCGCAGTGGAAACGCATCAACACCGGCGAAAACTGGTCCACCGGCGATACCTACATTGCCAGCGTAGGACAGGGCTATGTGTTGGGGACGCCGCTGCAAGTCCTCATGTCTGGCGCGACGATTGCCAATCGCGGTAAACTGATGCAGCCGACCATTGTCCGCGAGGTGCATGATAGCGAAGGGCGCGTCATCCCCGTATGGTTCGATCCGCAGACGTTTTCGGTGTATGAGGTGCGTCAGGTGGTGGACCGCGCCGGCGTGACGCGGGATATGTGGGTGAACCCGGTCAATCCGACTGAAATGTACCCTGCGCCGCCCGAGGGAAGTTACCAAATCTCGCCGTTTGTTCCCAACATGAAATGGGATATTACCCAAACGCCTCTGATTCGCGAATGGAGTTGCGAAGCCGGTTATTGCGACCTGACGGGCAGAATGAAAACCGTTTCCCCCGAAACCATTGAGGCAGTGCGAACCGGCACGCGCATGGCAGTGACGGAAAACCCGCTTGGTACACTGTACCGTGTGTTCAATATTGAGTATCCTCTCGATGTGGCTGTGGCGGGCAAAACTGGTACTGCTGAATATTGCGATGATGTGGCAAGCGCGGCGAACAAATGCCGATTTGGCTCATGGCCCACCCATGCCTGGACGCTTGCCTATGCTCCCTACGACGACCCTGAAATCATTGTCGTCGCTTTTGCCTACAACGGCGGCGAAGGCGGTACGGTCGCCGCGCCGATTGTGGCAAGAGTCTTGCAGGCGTACTTTGAACTGAAATCCATTGATATTGCACAAGGCGCCGGTCAATGATTGCCGGATTCTTCATGCTATAATCCTGCCAACATCCGCCGCTATGAATGAGACGAATTCCCTGATTCAAATCAAAGGTCTGCGCGACGGCCTGCTCGTCTCATTGAACGATGCGCCGTGGGACGAACAGCTTTCTGCGCTGCTCTCCCGCGTGGATGCAACGCCCTCCTTTTTCCAGGGCGCGCGCCTGGCGTTGGACGTTGCCAGCCAAGTGTTGAAAGTGGATGATCTGGTGGCGCTGCGCGATCATCTTTCCGAACGCGGCATCTTCCTGTGGGCGGTGATCAGCGAATCGCCAACGACACAGCAAACCGCCCAACTGCTCGGTCTTGCCACCCGCATTTCAAAGCCCAGACCCGAAGAGACCCGTCAGTTTGCTGTGGAAGATTTGGGCGAAGAAACGGCTCTTTTCCTGGACCGTACCCTGAGGTCCGGAGTGCGAATCGAGTTTCCCGGTCACGTTGTCATTTTGGGAGATGTCAACCCGGGCGCTGAAATCGTGGCGGAAGGCAATGTCATCGTTTGGGGGCGTCTGCGCGGCATGGTGCATGCGGGCGCAAAAGGCAACCGTCAGGCGGTGGTTTGTGCGCTCGATTTTTCCCCCATGCAGTTGCGCATCGCCGACGAAGCCTCTGCCGCCATGAGCCCGCAGACGCAGTCCAAACCGCAGATTGCCCGCATTAACCAATTTGGCAACTTACAGGCTGAAAACTGGTCGCCCGCCTAGTTGACGCTCATTCTGATTACAGGACGAATACAATGACCGCACAAGTTATTACAGTTACCTCCGGCAAAGGCGGCGTGGGAAAAACCACCGCTGTAGCGAACCTGGCGGTCGCCCTGGCTGCCAACGGGTCGCGTGTGGTTTGCATAGACGGCGACATTGGTCTTCGCAACCTGGATGTCATCCTCGGGCTGGAAAACCGCATCGTTTATGACATTGTGGATGTCATCGAAGGGCGCTGCCGTCTGAAGCAGGCGATGATTAAAGACAAGCGCCTGCCCAATCTTCACCTCATCCCTGCGGCGCAAACGCGCGACAAAAATGCGGTCTCTGCCAGCGATATGACCCGCCTCACCAAAGACCTGCGTTCTGAATGCGACTTTATCCTGATCGACTCCCCGGCGGGCATCGAACGCGGTTTCAAAAACGCCATCGCGCCAGCCGACCGTGTTCTGGTGGTCACTAATCCTGAGGTCAGCGCTGTGCGCGATGCGGACCGGGTCATCGGCATTTTGGAGGCGGAAGATAAAGGTCCCGGCTCGCTCATCATCAACCGTCTCAATCCAAGCCTTGTGCGGCGGCAGGAAATGCTCTCGGCGGATGACGTTCTCGATCTGCTTGCCATCGAATTGATTGGCATTGTTCCCGAAGATGAAGGCGTGCTTATCGGCTCCAACCGCGGCGCGCCCGTGGCGCTCGACTTGAAAAGCAAGGCAGGGGAGGCGTTCCGTAACATTGCCCGGCGGCTCAAGGGCGAGGAAGTTCCCTTCCTGGACTTGGAAAGCGGCAGCAGCCTGTGGGAGCGCATTCAGAAATTGGCGGGGAGGAGGTAGCGATGTCGTTTTTGGATAAACTTTTCGGCAGAAAAAACAGCGCCGATAGCGCCAAGGAACGCCTTCAACTTGTCCTCATCCACGACCGCACGGATCTAACCCCTGCCGAGCTTGAATCGCTTCGAGACGATTTGATCGCCACCGTCAGCCGCCACGTCGAAATTGACGTGACCGCCATGCAATTTGGCATGGAGCATGATGGGCGTTCCCAACGTCTGGTCGCCGATATTCCCATCAAGAGCGCCTCCCACCGGCGCCGCGCTTCCTCCTCGAGGAAACCCAAAGCCAGATAAGCCGCTTTATGCTTCGTAACATTTCATGGCGTTATTTTGATTTCTGGCTGTTGGGCGCAGTGGTGCTTGCCACTGCCTTCGGCACAACCATGATTCGTTCGGCGATTGCGGGGAATGAAGAACTCCTGCCGCTCATCAATCGCCAGATTTACTTTGCGCTTGCAGGTCTTATCCTGATCTTCGTCGTTGCCGCCATTGATTACCGCTTCTGGATAGCAATTTACCGTCCCATCTTCATTGTGATGAGTTTGTTGTTGTTCTTCCTGTTTCTGAGTGCGCAGGAGGTGTTCGGCGCGGCGCGCTGGTTTCAGGTGGGTGTGTTGTTCGTCCAACCTACAGAGTTTGCCAAGATTGCGGCGATTCTCCTGCTTGCCCGCTATTTCGATAAAACCCAAAACCGACCCCGCGACCTGCGTTGGATTGCCGGAGCGTTTTTCTGGGTGATGGGGCTTGCCATCTGGATTCTGCTTCAACCCAATCTGAGCAACGTGGTTGTGTTGATGGTCATTCTGGCATCTTTGCTGTGGTTCAATGGAATTCAATTGAAGCACATTGCATTGTTTGGTACGGTCGGCGTCTTGTTGATTGCCATTGTGATTGGATTGACTGTCGCCAATATTCGCATCCCATTTTTACAAAAATATCAGCAGGATCGTATTGCCAATTTTATCTTGCCCGATCCGAATGCGACCTTCGGCGAAACCTATAACATCGATCAGGCGAAAATCGCAATCGGCTCCGGCGGTCTGTTCGGCAAAGGCTATGGACACGGCACGCAGACTCAGTTGCGCTTTCTGAAAGTCCGTCACACCGACTTCATCTTTTCCGCCGTTTCGGAGGAGTTCGGGCTGGTCGGCGCCCTGTCGGTCATCGTCGTTCTCATCATCATCATCTGGAGATGTCTGCGCGCCGCCCAGAAAGCGCGCGATGTGGCGGGTATGACCATTGCCTATGGTGTGGCAACGCTGATTTTCTTCCAAGGCATGGTCAATATCGGCGTCAATTTGAACATCGTGCCGGTTTCCGGCTTGCCTCTGCCGTTCATCAGTTATGGAGGCAGTGGTCTCACATCGCTCATGCTCGGCATCGGTCTTGTGGAAAGTGTGGCAATGCGTTATAAGGAACTGGATTTTTAATCGAAACTTCTTTGTGTGGTTCGTATCCTTTGTGGATAATCGCCATTTTGCAGTAGTCTCATCTCATCTTTTGGAGGAACTTCACCCTTGAAACCTGCACGCACCCGCATGGCGCCCTCTCCAACCGGACGATTTCATTTGGGAAGCGCCCGTACCGCCCTCTTCGATTATTTGCTTGCCCGCAAGACAGGCGGGCAATTTATTCTGCGCATCGAAGATACCGACCAAAAACGCTTTGTCCCCGGCGCGGAGGAGGAAATCATCCGCAGCCTCGACTGGCTGGGACTTACTCCCGACGAATCTCCCGTTCACGGCGGCCCTTATGGACCTTATCGTCAGACCGAGCGGCGCGAAATTTACCAATATTACGCCAATCTGCTGGTGGAAAAAGGTCACGCCTATCCGTGCTTCTGTTCGCCGGAGCGACTGGAAAAAAGCCGCCAGGAACAGCAGGCTCGCAAGGTGGAGCGGGTAAAATACGACGGTTTGTGTCGGGGGATAGACCCCGATGAAGCCGCGCGCCGCGTCCGCGCTGGCGAAAAGCACGTCATCCGCTTCAAGATGCCGCAGGATGGTGTGACGATTGCCCACGACCACTTGCGCGGCGACATCGTCACCGAAAACAAATACATCGATGATTATGTCCTGCTGAAGTCGGATGGTTTGCCCACCTATCATCTCGCCGCCATGGTGGACGACCATGAGATGAAAATCACCCACGTCCTGCGCGGCTCGGAATGGCTGCCCACCTTTCCTTTGCATGTGAACATCGTCCGCGCTTTTGGTTGGGAAGAGCCGGTCTGGATTCACCTTTCCGTATTCCTCAAGCCGAGCGGAAAAGGCAAGATGAGCAAGCGCGAGGCGGCGCAGGCAATCAAAGACGGCTATTCCATCTTTGTGGATGACATGAAAGACCTGGGCTACATTCCCGAAGGCGTCTTGAACTGGATTGCGTTAATGGGCTGGGGCGTGCCGGAAGACGACGTGATGACCCTTGACCAGATGATCGAACGCTTCAGCATTGACAGCCTGACGCCTTCGCCGGCTGCGGTCAACTTCCAAAAACTGGATCATTTCAACGGGACTCACATCCGCCTCCTGACGACCGAAGACCTGTCCGCCAGGATCAAGCCTTATTTTGCCGCCGCAGGCTTGGAGGTCCGGGATGAAACGCTGCTCAAGGTGACTCCGCTTATCCGCGAAAGGCTGGTCACCTTGGATGATTGTCTTGCGTTTGCGGCTTTCTTCTTCAAGGAGGATGTCGAACCGAATCCCGAAGAGTTGATTGCCAAAGGGCTGGACGCGAAACAATCGGCGGAGGTGGCGCGGAGGGTGTATCAAATTTTGGAAGCGCAGCCAGACCTCAGTCACGAACGATGCGAGCCGCCCTTGCGAGCGTATGTGGAAGAGAGCGGCTTGAGCGCCAATCAGGTGTTTGGTATCCTGCGCGTGGCGGCGACGGGGCAAAAGGTCAGCCCGCCGCTGTTCGAGTCGTTGGAAATCATCGGGAAAGAAAAGGTTCTGAAGCGTTTGCAGCGCGCCATTGAGATGTTGGAGCGAATGTAATCAGCCGCCCGCTTGAAAGCGGGCGGTTTGGTTTAGAGGGTTTTTCTGGTTTTGCGGGGGATGCGTCGCTGCTTGCGCGGGGCGGCTTTTCGCCGCAGGTTTGCCCAACGCTCATATTTGCGCCAGATGCGGCGGGCGATTTCGCCGGTCATGGTGGCGATGCGCTCTTCGTTGCGCTCGGAAATGGTCATACCTTTGCGCGTCAGCACCCAGTCAAAGATGAGATGTTGAACTTCGTGGGCGACAAGCTCCTGCGCCAGGGGGGAGTGGTTGAGCTCGCTGAGGTAAATATGCCCAAACAGCCCCCGCCGCTGTTTGCGGACATCCGCTGCGATGTAGTAGGCATGGCACTGGTTTTTGCGCTTGAAATGGGTGGGGTTGTTTGCCACGTAGATGTTGACCCACTGCTTGTTGTCGTTGAAGTAGACGCGGAAGGCTGGCTTGGACATACTTTTCACCTCTCACATGGCTTTGGGAGTTCGCCACATTATATAGCCATTGCAGCGCGGTGAAAAGAATTCTAACCTTTTCAACATGTTTTTTTAAGAAAACAGCACGTGTGTTCTAGTTTTGCGGTGTAGACAAAAATCCGAACGGTCAAGTTTTTCGTGTAGCCAAAAAGGTGCAAGACACACTATGAATTCAAATGATGACGGCGGACGCTGGAGTGCATCTGCCGTCATCTATAAGCCTGCTTTAGTGGGTTTGAGGCGTTTGGGTGGGGGAGATTGAGTAAGCCGTGATGTTGAGCCCGGAGATGGAAACGGTGATTTCACGCGCCCGTATACCTGCTTCGGGAGGGATGCGTTCCATCGCTTCTTTGGTGACGAGGATTTCCCGTGCCGCCGCCACATCTTCCCCAAGTTTGGATGCGCGGTTCACTGCGTCGCCGAAGCAGTCTTCCTCTGGAATGACCAGAATCCTGCCGTAATCTATTCCGCACGAGATGAAGATATCCATATCGTCGGAGGTCAGAATATTCGACGTTTCAAAAGCATGCTGCATAACCAGCGCGGCTTTCACCGCCGCAAGCGGATTGGGGAAAACGGCAAAGCAGTTATCTGCCTCGTATTTGATCATGCTTCCGCCATACGATTTGACGATGGGCTCGGTGGTCACTTGCATGCGCTTGACCATCGAAAGGTAATGGACGATTCCATATTTGCGAGTGAGCATGGAGAAGCCGGACATATCGAGCACAAAGACAGCCAGTTCGGCGCCAAATTCCTCCCAAAGGTCCGACTCGATGCGGCGGCGTTGTTCTGCGTCGGCGGTTTGGGAGAAGGCGAGCAGCAATTCCTGAAATCGCTTGGCGGCTTTGGTGGTCATGTCCTACTTGCTTTTCTTTTCGATTTTTGCCCAACTGTCTTTCAGGGTAACGGTGCGGTTGAAGACTGGTTTGCCGGGGCGCGAATCGGGGTCGAGACAGAAATAACCCGTGCGCTCGAATTGCAGGCTTTCGCCCAGTTTGGCTTCGCCGAGTGCCGGTTCTACAAAGGCGTTCTCAATGACTTCCAGCGAGTTAGGATTGATGATCTCCTCTAGTTCTGCGTCGTCGGGCTTTTCCACAGTGAAGAGTTGATCGTAGAGCCGCACTTCTGCTGGAATAGCGTGTTGCGCTGAAACCCAGTGAATCGTGGATTTGACCTTGCGCCCGTCCGGCGCGTCGCCGCCGCGGGTGGCGGGATCGTAAGTGCAATGTACCTCGATGACGTTGCCCGTCTCGTCTTTGACCACATGCGTGCATTTGACGATGTAGGCATAACGCAGCCGGACCTCGTTGCCGGGGTAAAGGCGATAATACTTGGGCGGCGGCGTTTCGCGGAAGTCGTCCTGTTCGATGTACAGCACTTTCGAGAACGGCACTTTGCGCGTTCCTGCCGACGGATCTTCGGGATTATTGACGGCTTCCATTTCTTCAGTGACGCCTTCAGGGAAGTTGTCAATGACCAGTTTGAGCGGATGCAGGACTGCCATGCGGCGCAGGGCGCGTTTATTCAAGTCATCGCGGATGGCGGCTTCGAATTGCGCCATTTCCACCCACGAGTCGTTTTTCGTTTCTCCCAAGCCGGTGATGAAGTTGATGATGGCTTCCGGCGTCACACCGCGCCGCCGCAGACCGCGCAGGGTGGTCAGCCGCGGATCGTCCCAGCCGCGCACCACGCCGCTTTCCACCAGTTTGCGCAGTTTGCGTTTGCTCATCATCGCGTAGGTCAGGTTCAGGCGCGTGAACTCGATCTGGCGGCTGGGAAATTCTCCTAGTTTTTCCAGGAACCATTCATACAATGGGCGATGGATGATGTATTCATTGGAGCACAGCGAATGGGTAATTCCCTCCATCGAGTCGTTCTGACCGTGCGACCAGTCGTAGGTGGGATAGATGTGCCACTTATCGCCCGTGCGGTGATGAGGGATGTGCATGATACGGTACATGACCGGGTCGCGCATGAGGAGGTTGGGATGATTCATGTCAATTTTGGCGCGCAGGACGCGGCTTCCTTCGGGAAATTCGCCGTTCTTCATCCGCTCCAGCAAATCGAGGTTTTCCTCCACCGAGCGGTTGCGCCATGGCGAATCGACGCCGGGTCTGATGTTCGGCTCGGTTTCGCTCCACTTCGTTCCCTTAGGCAGGGTGCCGCGCGCAGCGCTCATCTCCTCCTGTGACTGGTCGTCCACATACGCCAGCCCCATTTTGATGAGCCGCACTGCCCACTCGTAGAGGCGGTCGAAGTAATCGGAGGCATAGGTCTCCTTGACCCATTTAATGCCCAGCCAGGCGGCGTCTTCCTTGATTGCATCTACGAACTCGGTCTCTTCTTTGGAAGGGTTGGTGTCATCGAAACGCAAATAGAGTTCGCCGCCGAACTCCTGCGCCGTAAAATAGTCAATCAAGAATGCCTTGACATGCCCAATGTGTAAATAACCGTTCGGTTCAGGAGGCAGCCGCGTGCGGACGTAGGTAAACCGCCCGGTGCGTAAATCTTCCGCAACCGCCTCGCGGATGAAAGATGGGATTCTGCTTTTGGTTTCTTCTGGACTCATTCGCTGCACCTTTTTGGATTAATCGCTTCTTTCTTGACCTCTGCCTGCCGCGCCCTCCCGGAACTTTTCCCAGCCGGCAGCGTCTTGGAAACGTATTATAACAAAGGTAAATGCCCTATAATGAACATGGAGGTATCTATGAGCGAATCAAACGAAACACAAGGCAAATTTCTCGGCGCCTACTTTGACCGTGATGGAGTCCTGCGCCTTTCCCGCTGGGCGGAAGGGACCGCCTGGGTTGTCCTGACGGTCTATCTCGTGTCGTGGCTGCTGTCGGTTTTGCTTTTTATTGCCCAATTTTCAAGCGGCTTGTTCTTTGAAAAAGGCATGACCTTTCTGAATGCTTTCGGCATCTTCAAGCCTTACCTCACAGAACCCCTGCCCGGCTTGCTCTATTTCTTTGGACTTCAAGGCATCTCGAAGGTATTGCTCATCCTGCTGGATGTGGAGGATAACTCCCGCCGCGCCGCACGGAAATCGTAATAGGCAACTTGCCTGTTTCGGTTGTCAGCTGTTTGCAAAAAAATACGCCCGTGCTCCTTCCTCAAAGAAAAAAACACGGGCGCTTACGTTGGACTTGTATTTCTCCCTCGTCGCAACGAAGCGCGGAATGCCGTAAATGACTTGTGGGGCGAGAGGGGGTCGAACCCTCACGGTGTTGCCACCGACAGATTTTAAGTCTGTTGCGTCTGCCGATTCCGCCATCGCCCCGGAATGATACCGCGAGATGAATCTTGCGTCACTGTATAAGGTAATCGATGTATATTTTACCTTAATCGCAAGCAATTATGTTGGAGCGCCTATGCTTTCACTTGTTGTGTTGCTCTCGCCTTCCAATCTTTGACCGCAAATGGCGCATATAGCAACAGCACGGTAACCAGCCCAATCGCTTCTATGTACAGGATGTAAAGGGGCCACTCTGGAAGCAGGTCGAGCAGGCTGGGGGTCTCGGGTTTATGATTGATCATCAGGTAGTTGCTGCCGATGGCGTTGTTGATGAAGTACACGATGACCACGTAAACGTTCATCCAGACCGCCACACGTCCTATCGAACCCCATGTGGGACGAAACCCTTCTACAACGGTCATGTAGATGGCAGAGGTGACGATCAAGCCGTGTGAAATGAAAGTTTGGAAAAAGCGGAAATGGGGGAAACCGTAAATGCCGAGATCCGGGGTGGCAAGTGCCTGAATCGCGCCGCCAATGCCCAGCAGGTACATAAATTCATAAATGTGGTAATTTTTGGTGACCAGCATCCACGCTCCTGCCCAAACCAGCACACTGCATAAATGCAAGGGGAGCATGGTCTGAATCGTCCATTTTCCTGCGGCGTAGTTCCAAGCGTGCCAGGCAATTTCATTGCCCCACAGAATGAGCGCCAGTATCCAGCGGACGCGGGAACGGGCGCGCTCCTCGGCGTGCTTGAAGCGGAAGAGATACATATTCAGCAGCGCCAGCGCGAGCAGCGCGCCAAGATGGGCTGCTCCAAAAAGTTGAAAGGCAGGACCCGCGTAGTTGCCGGCAAAGAATTTTTCCATTTGGCATCCCTTGGCTGAAGCAATCTTTTGTCCAACAAGGTCTTCTTGGTCTATGGGAGAGTGCTTCGTCGCTATCGCAACGACACGATAGCCGAACCTCTAAAGCTGTCTGGTGGCTAGACCGATTTTACCCGCTTGAATGCGAATGGCTGGATGACATCGTCTATGAAATGGACGAGACGACTCGCACGAGTGTGCCTTCGCCCGGCTTGTATAAAACGCATCCACTGTTACACCTCTAAAACGGATTGTTTACTCTTTCCGATATTGCTTCTTTACGCGCGAGATGACAAGATGCGAGCCACCAATGTCCCGCCGCGCAGCGCGGGCGGCAGAAGATTTCAGACCGTTGATCGGGCTTCATAGGCTGCCTCGACAGAGGAAAGCGCAGTAGGCGCGCGCGGCATAAGGATGCGCCGAATCATCGTCTCCAGGTGTTGGTTGGAGTGTTGACCTGTTGGATTTGCCAGCGACAGCCAGGTTTTGTCATCCTGTCCGTGAATCGTCAGCGTGACAGGCGCGCTCTTCTTTCGATAGACAAGCAGGACGATCATCTGGCAGCTGCACTCCTCCGTTCCATGATGCGGGCAGGGATATTCGGGATGAGCCAGACGGGCAACATTCAAGTCAAAGGTTTGCACGATGCGGAAACCAGCGCCGGTCAACTGCTGGTTGACCCACGCCTGGACCTGCTCGCAGGTTTGCTCGAGAGCCAAAAACGGAATTAATGCACTCATTCTGTACTTCCTGTTGTATCCAGTATAGACGGACGGTTATTAAAGCCATAGCGCTAAATCCACCATTCCCCGATAGGCATTTTCGCTTACTGGAAACAAAACTGGGCTGTCTTTATCGGACAGCCCAGTAGAGAAGAGGATGCAATCAAATTATTTGCTGCTGCTCAGTTTGCTCACCAGCACTACGACGAGGACAACCGGCAAAGCAATCAGCACGAGCATGAAGAGAAATCCGAGACCCATCATGGTATCTGTCTCCCTGTATTTTTGCAATTCAGGGTTGGCGCACGCCGCCTATCAGCGCGGCAGCGCCCAACAGCATCATGATAAGCCAATACGCGAATGCCGCCCGGTTTACCCAGCGGATATTCTTCTTCGATATAAAATCCAGAACCACCTGCCTCAAACCGTTGACGCCGTGCGCCAGCGCGAACACCAGCAGCAAGAAGTCGTAGATGCGCCAGCCAAGATAAGCCCAACGCACGGAGACATAATCCAGGTCAATGCGATCCACGCCCACCAACACATCCTGGATCAGCACGTGTCCCCAGGCGAGCGGGATGAGCAGCAGCCCGCTGTAGCGCATCCATTTCCAGGCAGTCATCTCATGGTATTTGGGAGGATGGATCACGCGCGCCATGCTCAGACTCCCAACTTTTCCAGCACGTTGCGTCCCATAATGAACGCCGCGGGCAGCCACAACAGGATCGAGATTGCCATTGTCCAAATCACCGAATTGTCCGGAGTCCTGCCTTCCCACCTGTTCACCAGAAAGAGGTCAAAGACGGCGATTCTGGCTCCATTGACGCCGTGATAGATCACGCTGAAGACCAGAAAAATCTCGCCGATCATAAAAGGCACGCTTCGATAGATCGCGATGGCGTCCGCATACAACGATGGAAAGAAGAAGACCGTGGAGGTATCCACCACATGAATGGTCAGAAACAACAGGACACCCAATCCCGTGACGCGGTGCAGGACGTAACTCAATTGACTGACGCCGCCGCGATATGTGATCAGGTTTGTCATTGCCCTTACGCTCATTCTGGACCTCGTACTTGCTCCCGTTTACGACACCTTGAAATTCGCTCTCCCCTTATTTTATGAATTTGATGTAGAAGCCCAAGCGCCGTTTATCGCATTCCAGGGATAGGCTTTTTTGCTTATATAAGATGTCAGGCTCTGGTCATGACCAGAGCCTGACATCCTGCTCAAAGACGCGCGGGCGGGCGCGCCTGTTTTGATATGGATACCTCTAATTATGCGGTTTTATATTTTCTCTAGCCACCCGACACTTTTGTTTTAGGACGCAGATGAACGCTGACTTACGCTGATTTAAGTTCTTGACTTACGCAAAACCTGAATTTAATCCACCAAGCTTGGCTGGTCTGCGCTAATTCGTTCAAAATTCGCGAAGATTGGCGTAGATTAGCGGACAAGAAAGCCATTTTGCGTAAGTCCAGAAGTTGTTTTTATCTGCGGTTATCTGCGTTTATCTGCGTTTTTCAGCGTCCCGTTTGAAACTGTCAGGTCGCTAGTATTTTCTTCCAAACCCGAATACATCCACCGCCTCATCCAGTAAAAACTGATCGCCATGACAACGAGAGCCACTACCTGCGCTTCGCGAAAGCCCCCGGGCAAGAATATGCTGTCGCCGCGAAAGGCTTCAAGGAAAACCCTCGAGGCAGAGGAAAGGGCAACTGTCAACAGAAAGTTCAGCCCAGCGCCTGCTGGTTTTGGAAGCCGCTCGCAAATCACCAGAAAGATCGTCAAGGCAATGAATGTCTCATAAAACTGCGAGGGATGGCGGTACTCGTTCCACAGCCGAATCGCCCACGGGACGCTGGTCGGCGCGCCGTACGCGTCGCCGCTCAGGAGATGAGCGAACCCCACGAAGACCATAAACAACGCCAGCCCCGGCGCAATGGCATCGAGCGTTGGACGGATTGGCATGGCTTTGCGTTGAACAAAAATCGCAAACACGATCAACCCGACAACCAAGCCTGCGGATGGTGAAAGCGTAGTCGGAGTCAGCGCCAGAAGGCTGAGCGGGTTGGACGAATACACAGCAGGAAACTCCAACGCGTATCCGAGGCGCGCTCCAATCAGCCCCGCAAGCAGGCTGTAGAAAATTGTATTGCTGAGAGCAGACACATTGATCTTCAAGCGCGCCGCTTCACGTTCAATCACCGAAAGCCCCGCCCAGAAACCTGCCAGTAACGCCAGGCTTGCCATGGGAAGGATGAAGGGTCCGAGGCGCAGGTAGGGGAACATTACGGCACCTCTTTTAGCAACGCTTCGATCTTTGAGCGAATAAAGGTCTCGCTCATGGGTCCGCCGACCAGCACCGTGCGGATGATCCCATCGCGGTTGATAAAGAACGTGGTTGGCAAACCTTTCACCTGATACAGGTAACTGACGCGCCCGTCTCGGTCCAGCAAAATCGGGTAGGTCAGTCCGAACTCCTGCACGAAAGAATCCACCTCGCGCATCGAATCCTGATCCGTCAGATTGACACCGAGGATCACGACATTGGAGCCTTTATATTGCTCGTATGACTTTTCCAGCGCGGGCGTTTCCTCGCGGCAGGGCAAACACCACGTCGCCCAAAAATTGACCACCACAACCTTGCCGCGCAGCTCCGAAAGAGCGACCTTCCCCCCATCCAACGTATCCAGCGTGAAATCGGGAGCCAGAAATCCTTCCCGCGGGCTCGGTGTATTGGAAAGCGGTGCGCCGACTGCCGAGGGGACGCGCGATACCACCGTCCACAGGACTCCTGCAACGAGGCTCAATGCCATCAGAAATTCCAACCGCTTCTTTCGGGACGGGATGCCTGATTCCGTCATCTCAACATTCTCCAGTCTCAGGCATTATTTCAGAAGCGAATCGATGGTCTGTTGAAAAATCTCGAACGGCTGTGCGCCGATGACAGCCTTGCCGTTGATCAGGAACGTCGGTGTACTGCGAACTCCGATGGATGAAGCCATGCTGCTTTCATCGCGTATCAATTGAGCGTATTTCCCGGAATCGAGACACTCGTTGAACGCGCTCGTGTCCAATCCCAGTTCCTCAGCGAACTTTTTCAAATTGTCCTTATTGAATGCGCCCTGGTTTTCGCCAGACTGACTGCTGTAGAGTTTGTCGTGATACTCCCAGAATTTATCCTGATCTGCGGCGCATTCGGCGGCTTCCGCAGCCCAATTCGATTCCGGTCCCAGAAACGCGAAGTGGAAATATCCGAGACGAACCTTGCCGCTCTGAATGTATTGCTCATTAATCTGCGGCTCCGTCTGGGCGAAGAACCGCCCGCAGAAGGGACACTGGAAATCGGCAAACTCGATGATCGTCACGGGCGCGTCTGGATCGCCCTTGAAATGACGGACTTGGGCAATGACCGTTTCCATCAATTGCGCCTGGGCGGCAGAATTATCCTCCGTTGGAATCACAACTGGCGGCGCGGAATTTGTGCCAGAGGGGGACCCAGCCAGAAGGAACGGACGGGAGTAGAAACCAACCAACAAACCCAAGACGAGCATCGCTGTCCCGATAATGGGAGTCGCCCAAGATTGAATCGTGATCGTTACAGCAGGTTGTTTCTGCGCTTCAACAGGCACGGACTCTTCTTGCACATCCAGGGGCGCAGGCTCTTCGACTGGAACAGGTTTCTTTCGTCGTTTGAGAGGCTTTTGAAGCGGTATATCTTCTTCTTTTTTCATGTCCTTATGCCTTTGGTTCACTTGTCTTGAATCTCAAAACCAGCCTGTTCCCATTCCACCATGCCGCCTTTGAGATTCCATAGGTTGGTGTATCCCAATTTCACAAGTTCTTCGGCGGCAATGGCGCTCATGCGACCGCTGCGGCAGTAAAGCACGATCTTGGCGTTTTTGTCGGCGGGCAGTTGTGCCAGATTCGCGGGATCGGTGATTTGGTTATACGGGATGGATAAATCCGTGCCTGCGATGTTCCCTTCAAAGGGAATATGCACGTTCACAAGCACAAAATCCTTGTCCTTCAGCATGGCATTCAGTTGCTCTGCATCAATGTCGGTGTACGCGCCGCCGTCCACGCTGACCTTCTCAACGGGCTTGCTCTGACATGCGGCAAGGGCAAACACGACAACAGACAAAAGAATAAAAATACGCAGCATGTAAATCTCCTTTTGCAAGATTGGCTGAGCCTAGATCACATCGCCGCGCCAGCGATACCAGAGCCAGCCCACGCCGACGCCAAAGACGCCACCAACCAGCCCTGCAAGCCAGTGGATGGGATGCGGTCTTAATTCGAAAATTGCCTCGCCAACAACAAGATAGCCAGCGATGCCCAATCCAACCGCCCACATGTACACCACAACGGGCCAGTCTTTTTGCTTCTCAGCCTTATTTGAAGACTGTTTTTTCGTCACTTTTATTCCGCTCATTTCCTTTCTCCTTCCGTTGACAAAATGATCTGCTTTCGCTTGACTAATCTCCGCCCGCCTCTGCAGCTTGAAAGGTATGACCGCTCAAATAGCCGAGATAGGCTGGCACAAGCGGCAGGACGCACGGCGAAAGAAATGAGAGCAAACCTGCCAGCACAGCGGTCATATACGTTGGGGCGGCGGTGTAGGTGGAAAAGTCAATGTACAGATTGTTCTGGAAAGCCCAGATGGCAATGCGGCTCATCGTGTTGGTAAGCAGCATGACGCCGATGATCAGGATCAATACGCCGCTGGCGATCTGGAAAGCGCGCTGGTAGCGCCGCATCCGCCTGACCCAGCCCGTGGCGCGTTCGAGTCCAAGCGCCATCAACAGGAACGGAATGCCAAGCCCAAGCGAGTATCCTGAGGTCAGCCACATGGCTTGTCCAACCGTCTCCTGGCTGAACCCCATCGTCAGGATCGCGCCGAGGGTCGCGCCGATGCACGGACTCCAGCCTGCGGCGAAGAAAATGCCCATGAGGGCGGAGCCGCCGTAGGTCCCGCGCTGAGCCGTGTATTGGGCGCGCGTATCGGCGTAGAACCAGGGAATCCGAATGATGTCCAATGTCGCCAGCCCAAACAGGATCACGATCACGCCGCCGAGTCGTCCCAATGCGAATTTGTATTGCCCGAACAGTTGACCGAGTACGGTCACTGCGCCGCCCCAGCCGACGGTGAAGACCAGCGAAAAGCCGAGGACGAATAACAACGCGTGGGCGAAGACCTGCCAACGGCGCGGCATCGTTTTTGGCTGGGCGGGTTGAGGATGCGCAAATGATTGAGTCATTTTTGCTTCCTATGGCGCGCCGGGCTCGGGCGCTTTATTGAGGTTGCTCTTGTAGAATGCAAGCGCCTCTGCCGCATCAAAAGTCTGCATCTTTTGCAGCCGTCCCCAGGAGGTCATTACAACGGGCACATCGAGCGTATCCCAGGGATGGGCAATGACCTTGAAATTCCTCACTTCGTCCATCACAGATTTGATTTGGGATTTGAGTTCGGCGCAGGCTGTTTCGTCCAGCAGGCTGCAGTTGTACCAGAAGATGACGTAGCCATGCTCCAGATTGTGGACAAGATAGCCAGCGGGATACTGGGCAATGCTGGTTTCGTAGAAACCCGCCTGCGCCGTCTCGGCATAATGCGGTCCCGAAGTTGGCGGGTCGGAGTTATATTCGCCGGGATCAGAATCAAGGGGTATGTGATCACTCGCCATGATCGGGATCGTCTCGCCTGGGCGCGGCCGCACACCCTGCCAGACGATGAAGCCGACAACGGCAAGAACACCGAGGGCGACTCCGCCCAAAATGAGGTTCCTCGTCAGTTGTTCTCGGCGTTGTTGGGCGCGTCTTTGTTCGCGTTTCGTTGATTTTTGGGTCATTCTTTTACTCCGTAAAGATTATTGGGGGTAATCAGTAGTTGGCGCGGCGCTTCCGCGCGCCGCCGGCAAAACGGACATCAAAACGAGCATACGAGCATACTGGTAAAGATCAACTTACGCATTTTGTACTCTCTCCTTTGGCAAATAAATTATTCACTCACCTTACGCAGTTTCTTCGTAGTGCGACATTCATATCGCCTGAAAACGCGAGATAAATCTCGCGCTACCGCGTAACATGAGTTATTCAACGATGTTGGTCATCAACGTCAAGCCGCATTTTCCTCTTCTGAATTGGATTTCTCTACCGTACATAGAAACCCTAAAGGTCTGCTTTCCCTTCGTGAATTTGAGAATTTCCAAAAAGACCTTTAGGGTTTTTCACGAGAGAAAGGTACGGTAGAGAGAGTTGGATTAGCAACTATAAGGAAGTCCCTCCATCCATGCCAGCGCAATATCACGCGTGTACGGATAGGCAATTTGGCTTATTACTACTTTGTCAGATCGATGAGGTACACTTGAGGCATGGCACACCTGCCGTGCCGGGATAGAGTGAAAGTGTGGCTTTTCAGGAAAGGAGAAAATATGTCGTACGCTAAATTTTACGGCTTTCTCATTGCAGCCACAATGCTGTTCCTTGCCGCCTGTGGAGGAAAAACAGCAGACACAAACGGTCCCGTGGAGGTCAAGGTCAGACTCGGCGAGTTCTTCGTCGAATCTTCCGTGACGGAATTCAAACCAAACGTGCAGTACCATTTCATTGTAACCAATGAAGGGGTGGTTCCTCATGAATTCATGATCATGCCCGTCGAAATGGGCGGCATGGGAATGGGGGGAATGTCCATGGAGGAAAAAGACGCGCGCGCGTTCATGATGATCCCGGAGGAGGATTTGCCCCCGGGCGCCACCGTGGAAATGGATTACACCTTCACCAGCGTACCTGAAGGAAACATCGAATTCGTCTGCGCCCTGCCGGGTCACTTCGAGGCGGGTATGCATTCCCCCCTCACCATCAAATAACCGACGGTGCGATTCGCCGGGCTTTCCCCCGCCACGACCCTGGCGGGGTTTTTGCATAAGCCAAAGTGCCTATCGTTCCAGCCGCAATCTGGCGCAAGACACGCTCGAGCATGAAGGTTATCATGGTCAAAAAGGATATAAATTGTGAAACGCTATCTCATTCCACTTACCGCTTTTTTGCTAGGCTCCACGCTGATCGCAGGCATCTATTTCAGCATCCTCACCTGGGCGCAAGGCTGGGAGTATGCCGCCAGCCAGTTCTCGCTCAACCGTTGGTATGTCCTGCCGATCTGGGTCGCTTTTGGCGTCCAAGCCGCGCTCTATTCCATTCTGCGCTTCCGCCTGTTTATTCCAACCACAAGCACAGGACCCGCAGGCGCAGTCATGGGGACCAGTGGGGGCACATCCGTCACCGCGATGGTCGCCTGCTGCCTTCATCATGTTACCGATGTCCTCCCCATCCTCGGTTTGAGCGCCGCCGCGACCTTCCTCACACGATACCAGCGTCCGTTCATGCTGATCGGTCTCGGCATGGAAATCATCGGTATCATACTCATGCTCATCGTGCTGTATCGTGAACGCAAGAAACTACAGCCCATTCAAAAATTCCAGCCTGTTTTGGAGACAAAATGAGACGTCTTGCCTCGCCCCTTCTTTTCATCCTGACCATCATCCTCGCCGCGTGCGCGCCGGCGACAACACCTTCGCTTCAAACCGACCCTCAGCCTGCCTCTGTTTCGACGACCTCTGCACCCTCCCAAGCCGAAGCGGATGGTTTGACCCGCATTGACCAGCAGGGCGCGGTGATTGTGGAAGTCACGCCGTTGAATCTGGATGCTCCCTCCGATCAACTTGAATTCGACGTAGTCATGAATACTCACTCCGTTGATCTGAGCATGGACCTCGCCACACTCGCCACTCTTACAACCGACACCGGTGTTACTGTTCAAGCCACCCTCTGGGACGCGCCACGCGGCGGGCATCACGTGGCAGGCAAACTGCTCTTCCCCGCGACGAATGACGGCAAGTCAATCCTCGAAGGTGCGACAAAATTAACGCTGACCATTGTGGGAGTGGATGCGCCCTCGCGTGTTTTCGAATGGGATTTAGGCGGCTGAAACAACGACGAGGACCTCACTTTTATATTCCCACCATGACTTCCAAAAAGCCTGCCTCACGAATAACTCGCCGCGATTTTCTCAAACTGGCTGCGCTCAGCGCAGGCGCGTTAGCGTTCAATCCATTCCAAAAACTGGCGCTGCCTGAATTTCCGCAAGCCGACAGGTTGGGTCGCGTCACCGTTGGCAGCGCCAGCCATTCCAAGGGAAGATCAAATTTTTAGTGACCCTATGCAGCACTCCCGGCCGGTTAAACGCAACTGGCACTCGATGAGATCTCATCGAGTGCCAGTCAGTTACTTAGGGGGTAACTAGTTACGCGTTGCGGTCCCGACGGGATTCGAACCCGCGATCTCGGCCTTGACAGGGCCGCATGTTAGGCCGCTACACCACGGGACCAGTATGGCAAGCGGGCGAGAGTTTACCATGTGGGCAGGGTTGTGTCAATATGTTTGCAGGATTTTTTGCTTCAACACGCACACTGCCAAGCGATTTACACTTCTGTTAGAGCCGAGCAGATTTTTCAACAGGCTGGCTTGACACATTCCCACCACTACGCTATATTATCCGCAATCCCCGATACATTCAGCCGCTATGGGCTGGAAAGTCTTTTGTGCAGGAGGGTTGTCTTGTCCAAGTCACGAACGCAACAAATGGTAGATCGCCTTCGCGAGTTACAGGCATCTTCGCCGGATATCGAAGCCTCCGCCGTCGTCAGTGTGGACGGCTTGAGCATTGCATCCGCTTTGCCGCAGGGCGTGGAGGAAGATCGCGTTTCGGCGATGTCTGCTGCGATGCTTTCCTTGGGCGAACGCATTGCCACCGAACTCGGAAGAGGCTCGCTGGAGCAGGTGTACATCAAGGGTGAAAAGGGATACGTTGTACTCATGTCGGTGGGGGAGGAGGCGGTTCTTACCGCCCTGGCGCGTGAGCAAGCCAAACTGGGTTTGATCTTCCTGGATATGCGGCGCGCTGCGGAAGATTTGGCAAAATTGATTTAACTGGAGTCGAGAATGAGCCCTGTTCAAAGCACTGGGTTATATTACCCCAACAAATTCGGCTTGATTATCATCAAATCCCTCGAAGAAGTGATGGGCAAAAACGGACTCAACGCCATCCTCAATCTTGCCGGATTGAATCATTACATTGAAAACTATCCTGCCGACAACCTCGAAAAAGGCTTCGACTTTGCCGAACTTTCCGCCATTGGCGTCGCCCTCGAAGAGATGTACGGTCCGCGTGGTGGACGGGGGCTGGCGCTTCGCGCCGGACGCGCCACCTTCTCCGATGCGTTGAAGAACTTTGGCGCCCTGGCAGGCGCCGCCGATTTGGCGTTCGTCGTCCTTCCGCTTCAATCCAAACTGCGCATTGGTTTGCCTGCCTTCGCAAAAATCTTCTCCCAACTGAGCGACCAATACAGCACCGTGGAAGAACGGGAAACTGAATTCATTTGGACTATTCACAAATGTCCCGTCTGTTGGGGACGGACCAATTCGGACAAACCCGTTTGTTACATTGCCACAGGTCTGCTTCAGGAAGCGCTCAAATGGGTTTCGGGCGGCAGCGAATTCCGCGTGAACGAATCCAAGTGCGTTGCCATGGGCGATGCGGTTTGTGAATTTGTCATCCAGAAAGAACCCATGGCGTAGAGGGGTTACCGTGGCTGAAGCCAAACACAAAATCCTGATCGTCGAAGACGATCCTGACGTAGCGGAAATGCTGAATGCATACTTCCGCGTTCAGGGATATGAGGTATTCACCGTCAACTGGGGAGAGGACGGCGTGCGCGCCGGGCAGACCGTCTCGCCCGACATCATCATCCTCGATATTCGCCTGCCGGATATTGACGGCTTTGAAGTGGCACGCCGCCTGCGCTCCGACCGGCGCACCCGCGAAATTCCCATCATCTTCCTCACCGAAAAACGCGAACGGGTGGACCGCCTGCAGGGCTTTGAAGTGGGAGCCGATGATTACATCACGAAACCCTTCGACGTTCAGGAATTACGCTTGCGGGTTCGCAATGCGCTCAAGCGGGTCAGCCAGGGTTCGCTGACCAACCCTGTCAGCGGCTTGCCGGAAGGTCCTCTCGTGGATGAGCATCTGTCGGAAGCAATTCACAAAAGCGGCTGGGCTCTGCTTCACATCTCCATTGCCCATCTCGACGCTTTTCGCGAGGCGTACGGTTTCGTGGCGTCTGACGACGTGCTGCGTGCCATCAGCCTGATGATTCACAACACCATCAAAGAAATCAGCGCCGGCGACGACTTCCTCGGACATCTCAGCCCCACCGACTTCATCGTCATCATGCAGCCCGATGCCATGACCACCTTCCGCGAAAAAATCCGCTCGCGGCTGGAACAATCGCTCGATTACTTTTACCCCATCAAAGACCGCGAGAAAGCAGCCAGATTGCCGGACAGACTGGCTATCAGGGTTGTGGACGTGCCGCCTGTCTTTGGGCGTTATTCGAGCGTGGAACAACTGAGAAAAGACCTGCTCAACAAACCAGTGTAAAACCGAGTGTAGAGATGAGCCGCCGCAAGGCGGCTTTCGCTTCCTTACCGCCCCGTTGCCTGCTCTGCCTCAACCAGCCTTTGCCACTCCTCGAGACTCAATGTCTCCGCCCGCCTCATGGGATCAATGCCTGCCTGGCGGAGCAGCGCTTCTGTTTTCGCCGGCTGAACGTGCAGCCCCGCCGAAAGCGCATTGCGGAGCGTCTTCCGTTTTTGGCTGAAGCCTGCTTTAACGAACTTGAAAAAGCGTTCAAGCGCCTCGTGGGGAATTTGAGGCGCAGGATAAATCTCCACACACAGCACTGCCGAATCCACCTTGGGAACGGGGAAAAACGCTTCCGGCGGGATGTGCGCGGCAATGTGCGGCTTCCCATAAACTTGGACGCTCAGCGCCAGCAGACTCATGTCACCGGGTTCGGCGCAGATGCGCTCTGCCACCTCTCTTTGGATGGTCAACACTAGGCGGCGCGGCTTGGGCTCATGTTCGAGCAAGTGACGGACGATGGCAGATGTGATGTAGTAGGGAATATTGGCAGCCACCAGATACCCCGGCTTGCTTGTCAGTTCGGAGGGGAGGATTTTTAGAATATCACCCTGGACGATGCGAACGTTGGGATAAGGCTGAAGGACCGCTTCGAGCGGCGGAATCAGGTCCGGGTCCAGTTCGACCGCAATCACTTCGCGGGCAGCGGCGGCAAGGTAACGCGTCAGACTGCCCAGGCCGGGTCCAATCTCCAGCACAGTGTCGGCTGGCTGGATCTCGGCAGCGGCGGCGATGGTTTCGAGGGCGCGCGGGTCCTCGAGAAAATTTTGTCCGAGTCTTTTATCGGCGCGTAGTCCGTAACGTTTGAGCAGCGCAGAGGCGTCGAGGCGCGGGATGGAAGTCATCATGAAGCATCAATCCAAAACATAAACGATGACCGGCGGGACAGGCGTGAGGAAATACACCGTAACCCAGCCATGCCATCCTTGAAAATCGTCGTCGCTGTAGCCGAGGTCAATCCACGGTTTGCCCACACATCCACCGCAGGCATCCTCGACAGTGGCAAAGCCGTAGCCGGGGATGTAAAGCGGCTGTCCGCGCATGGCACGGTAAAGATCAGTGCGCAGCGCCACTACGCCCTTTTGCAGTGTTTTACCGCTGGCGGTGGTGGAACTGCAGCTGGGAATGCCCAGCCGGCAGGGGGAATAGGAAGTGGCATACATTTGCACGGCGCGCCAATATTCGATGGTGACGCCGTCCACCACTGCGGTTTTGATTTCCACCTTTGTGCCGTAGGCAAGGATGCGCGTCCGCGGCGGGCGCACGAGCGTTTCCACCTCCACGGCGCGCGAAACCTCCGCGCCGTCTTCATAACGCACCCGCACGCGCTGGACGCTGAGTCCGTTTTCGCCGGGCGAGAGAATTTGTGTTTGGTCGAGCGGGACCTCCGCTGAGGCAACCAGTTCACTTTTAAAGGGGATGGATTTTTGAGTAAGGACAATGGATTCGCTGACCCGCACCACGCGAATCTGACCATCCGCTGGGAGCGCCTCCTGCTCCGACGGGATGCTGTAATCCAGCCCGAGGAGCGGAATCCCCGCCTCAGCCAGCGCCTCGCCAACCGTCCGCGCGGAGGAGGCGGTTTGCAGCGTCTTGCCGTCGGCAGTGATGGCGAGGGAGCGGGCAGGGGTGTAATAGACGGTAATTGGCGAATTGGGAATTGGCGAGGCGGGAGAGGGGTCAATGCGGTCGCCCGCCGCGAGTTGAATGCCTTCCCGCCTCAGGGCTTCGGCGACGGTAAATGCGGAGGTTTGTATTTGCCGCTCTCCCTGCGGCGTGACAAGCGTCACGGTCACGGCGTGGCGGATTTGCAAGGTGATGGGCGTATCCTCAATGCGCTGGTCGAGCGAATCGGCGGGCTTCCCATTGATCAGCACATTGTCTTGTGCGGCAAGGGTAATTCCCGCTTGCAGGAGCAACGCCGAGAGCGTGCGCTCTTCGGTTTGCAGCGTGATAACCTGTTTGCCGTCCAGAATGGTGACGATGGGGATGGGAGGCGGCTGACAGGCAGCGAGGAGAAGCGCAAAGAGGAGCGCCAGGATGCGCCGGGACATGTCAGCGGATTCCTGCCACCTTCAAGCCATCCTCAAGAATTGCCTGAACCTTGTCCTTGTGCGTCGTCTCGCAATAGACGCGCATGATGGGTTCTGTGCCGCTGAAGCGGATGAGCAGCCATCCGCCGTCTTCGAGTTTGAACTGGAAGCCGTCCACCGTCACGAGTTCCGTTACCTTCAAGCCGCCAAGGGTTTCGGGTTTGGCGTTGAGAATCATTTGTTCGCGGGTTTGCCGGTCGCCGTTGAAGGGGGTGTCAATGCGGTCGTAAAAATGTTCGCCAACCTTCTCGAAGAGCATGTTCAAGAGACCAGTTGGCTTCTTGCCCGTGCGCACCATGAAATCGAGGAAATACAACCCGGCAAGAATGCCGTCGCGTTCGGGGACGTTGCCGCGGAAAGCGTAGCCGCCGCTCTCCTCGCCGCCGATGAGCGCGTTCGTCTCGATCATTTTGGGCGCAACATACTTGAAACCCACGCCGGTCTCATGCACCGGCACGTTGTAGAGTTTGCCCAGTTTATTCAGCATGGTGGTGGTCGAAAGCGTCTTGACAATATCGCCGCGTTCGCCGCGCACCTCCAGCAAATACAGCGCCAGCAGGGCGTACACACGCAATTGATTGATGAACTCGCCGTTCTCGTCGCCAATACCGCAGCGGTCGGCGTCGCCGTCAGTGACGAGCAGGACATCCGCCTTGTGTTCGATGGTCGCGCGCAAGCCTGCGTCAATGTTGGGGCGGATTGGCTCCGGGCGTTTCATTTCGGGGAAGATGGGGTTTCGTTCGTTATGGATTTCGATAATCTGAGTCTTGCCGCCGCCGAGCAGTTTGGTGAACCAGCCGGCGCCATTGCCCCACATCGGGTCCACCACCACCTTGAAGCCGGCGTCTTTGATTCTTTGCAAATCCACCAGTTTTTGAAGATGAGTTATATATGCCTCTGCCGCGTCGAAATAGACCACCTTACCGTCTTTCACCGCCTCAGGAAGAGAAACCCGCTTCACATCCTCGACCGAATCCGGAATCAGCGCTTCGATCTTTTTCAACCCCTCGGGGTCTATCGCGCCGCCGTTCGGGTCGCGGACTTTGAAGCCGTTATCGGTGGGAGGGTTGTGCGAAGCGGTGATGTTGACTGCGCCGCACGCTCGTTTATTTACCACCGCAAAAGCAATGACCGGGGTGGGCGTGGCGCCGTCAGTAAGATAGACATTCAAACCGTTGCCAGCCAGCACCTCCGCCGCCGCGGCGGCGAAGTTTTCGGATTGGAAGCGTTTGTCATAGCCAACGACAACCCAGCGTCCGGCATATCCCTGCCCAAGCAGGTAGGAGGCGAAGCCTTGCGTTGCCCGCCGCACGTTGTCGAAGGTATAGTCTTCGGCGATGACGCCGCGCCAGCCGTCCGTGCCGAATTTGATTTTATAGGTCATATCTGCGACTCCCGTTGAAGGTTGTTTGGGCGATTATAACATCCGAAAAAATGAACCCTGAGGGGCGCTCAGGGTTCATCGGTTTATGGGGTGGGCGTGACGCTGGGAGTGGTTTCGGGCGCAGGGGTCGGTGGCGGCGGCGTTTCGGTTGCCGCTGTTTCCATTGGCTGACCGGTCATTAGCAATTGCCAGGCGATTTCCAGGTCGCCCGACGCCACCACCGGAAAAGCCGGCAGGTTGGTCAGCGCCAGGTCGAGGCGTTCGAGCGCCTGCCGTTGTGTTGTGTCCTGCGTTTCGGCTTGCAGGTCTGCCAAAAGGTCGCGCGCCGATTGGACATCGGCTTTTGCCAGCCCAAAGTTGCTTTGGGCGAGGTACAGCCTGGCGCGGGCGAGTGTGTCGAGAATGCGGGTCAGGATGACCTCCTGCTTCAATTCCTGCAGGGTTTTCTCGTTGGTCTCCTGGATTGCCGTTTCGAGCGCAGTTTGCATTTCCTCCAGTTTTGCCAGGTCTGCCGTGTACGCTTCAATCGCTTTTTCAAGCGCGGCGAGGCGGTCATTCTCGTTCACCTGCTGCTCGTTGAGCCGGGCGATTTCCTGATTGGCGGTTTCCAATTGGCGGTTGAGTTCATCCAGTTGGGTCTGCAGGGTTGTCACTCTGTTTTCCAATTCGCGGATGCGATAGGTGTTTTGTTCCAATGGCGCGATGATGCGGTCGTTGATGAATGGCACGCCGTAATAGATGATGACAACGCCTCCGCCGATGACCAGCACCATCAGGAGCAGTCTCAACACTGCCCGCAGAAACCATACAAACGCCCTGCCGAGCCTCGTTCCAAAAGAGGTTTGTTCACTGGCTTGCGGCGTCTTTGCCGGCGGCGGTGTCTCTTCTGGCGGGGCGGGCGGTGTTTGTGTTTCAACAGGCGAGAGGGATGTCGGTTGAGGCGGTTTTTCGCTGTCCATTTTTTCGAAAGCGGCTTGGGCGCGGGCAAGCAGGTTTTTGCCAATGCCGCGCACCTTCAAGACATCTTCGATGGAGGAAAAGGGACGCGCGGCTATCAGGTTTTCTGCCACGGAGGGGGAGATACCCGGCAGTTGGGTCAGCGCTTCAAGGTCTGCCGTGTTGAGGAATTGTAGAAAATCGGTCATTGGTCATCCTCCACCAGCCACTTTTTTGCCGCTTCCGGGTCGTCGAAGTATTTCAGTGGCTGACCGGTCAGGGCGGTGAGCAGGTCGGCGAGTTTGCGCTTGATGCCGGTCACGCCCAAGACGGCGGTTTTATGGACGTGGGCTTTGGTGGCGGCGGATGCGGCGTTCAGGATGGTGAGCAGGTCACTGCCGATTTGGGTGTCGCGGAAATCTGAAAGCACGAGGACGGAATCCGCCGGCTGCGCTTTGACGATTTTTTGCACCTCTTCCAGTTCGGCTTTGACCGCCGCCGAGTTGAAGAATAGTTTTGAAAAATCCTGATAGAAGATTTTTTTGCCGTTGTATTCGATCCAATGGGAACGCATGGCGCTTCTCCTACTTTTTCAGGTCGTATCGCAGGGCAAGACCTGTGGCGATTGCCCCGACGAGTTCCCAGATGCCCACGCCGAGGAAGCGCAAGGGGGCAAGCCCGCTCAGGGCGACGGTTGTGAAGACTAGAAAGGTCAGGGTGCGGAAAGGCACCGTCCATTTGTAGAACGGTTTGAGGTCGTTGAACGAGGCAAGGATGTAGTACACCCCCATATTGAAGGAAGCCATGGCGGAGGCGGTCATGAAGACCAGGGTGTAATCCCCGGCGGCGCGGGAGGCGCGCTCCAGCACTTCAAAGCCGAGGATGGATAAAAGGATTTCGGGGCGCAGCAAGCCCAAAAGTCCGAGCAGAAGCGCAAGGGCGCCAAAGATGAACATCGTCCAGCCGGAGGCGTCTTTGATTTTGAAGGTGGCAGCCATGATGTCTTTATCTCCTTGACGGCAGATTATACCTAATCTCTCATCAAACGCCGGCAAATCGGCTATACTTGGCGCATTCCATTTTGCGAGGCAGGCATGTCCAAGTATATGGTGGTGGTGGCAGGCAATATTGGCGTCGGGAAGACTTCACTGACCGAGCGGATTGGCGCGCGGCTGGGCTGGTGGACGGGCTATGAGTCGGTGGCAGACAATCCCTACCTGGCGGATTTTTACAGCGACATGCGCTCGTGGTCGTTTCACCTGCAGATTTTCTTTTTGGGGCATCGCGCCGAGCAGTACCTGGAAGCAGTGCGCGACCCGCGTTCGGCAATTCTTGACCGCAGCATTTTTGAGGACTTTCATATTTTTGCGCGCGCTCTGCATCACATGGGGGATCTGGCGGAGAGGGATTATCTTGCTTACCGGCGTTTGTTCGAGATTGTGGTACAAGGACTCCCGCGCCCCAACCTGCTGATTTATCTCAAAGCGCCGGTGAATGTACTGATGGAGCGCATCCGCCGCCGCGCGCGGAACATCGAGACGGGCATCACGCCCGAGTATTTGTCCTTGCTCGATTCGTTCTATGACGAATGGCTGGGGGCGTTCGACCTGTGCCCTGTGCTGACCATCCACACCGATGACCTGGACTTTGTCCATCAGCAGAAACACCTGGAGACGGTAGTGGCGCGCATTCAGGATAAACTGGCGGGCAAGGAAGTGGTTGAGTTTTAGGAGCCGCGATGACCGTTAACCTGCTGGCGCAAATTCCGTTTTTTGCCGACCTTCCGCTTGCCGAGTTGGATCGGCTGGCAAGCGAATTGGAAGTCGTCAACCTGCGTTCGGGTGAAATTTTGTTCAATGAGGGAGACCCAGGCGAACATCTTTATATTGTCGTAAATGGCGCTCTCGAGATTTTGATGGCGCCGGGAACGAGCAATGAATTGATTCTCAACATCCTGCAGCCGGGTGAATATCTGGGTGAGATGAGTTTGATTCAGCCGGGCGGTCACCGCACAGCGAGCGCCCGCGCGCGGGGCGATGCGGTGCTGCTCAGTATGAGCCGCACGCAGTTCAAGGATTTGCTTAAGCGGCATCCGTATCTGGCGAATGCGATGGTGCGGGTGCTCAGTCAGCGGCTGGATAATACAAACATTGCCACCTTCCGCGACCTCACGGAAAAGAACCGTCAGTTGCAAAAGGCGTATGATGAACTGAAAGCCGCGCAGGAGCAGTTGATCGAGAAGGAGCGCATGGAGAAGGAATTGCAGGTGGCGGCAAGCATTCAAATGTCCATCCTGCCGGATGTGCTGCCTTCGACAGAGCGGTTCGATTTTGGAGGCAGGATTCTACCTGCCCGTCAGGTGGGAGGCGATTTTTACGACGTGTTCGAATTGGGCGATGACAAAATTGGCGTGCTGATTGGCGATGTGGCGGATAAGGGCGTCCCTTCGGCGATTTTTATGGCGCGAGTGCATGCGTTGATCATTGCGGAGACGGATAAAAATCTCACACCAGGCGATGTGCTGCGGATGGTGAATAGCCATATCACGCGCTTCGAGAAGTCCACCCAGTTTGTTACTGCGTTGTTTGGCATTCTCGATGTTGGAACGGGCGAGTTCCGCTACGCGCGCGCCGGGCATGAGCCGCCGCTTTTGTTGGATCCAAATGGTGAAGTCCACCGTTTGCCGTATCAGCCGGGCATGGCGCTGGGACTTTGGGAAAAGATTGTGTTGGATGAACACAGCCTGACTTTGCCAAGCGGCTCATGTCTGTTGATGTTTACGGACGGCATGACCGACTGCCGCAACCCGAAAGGAGAGCCGTTTGGGCTGGAGCGCATCAAACATACGCTGGCGCACCTGAAGGAAAACACCGCTCAAAAAGGATGCGACCAGCTGCTCGAAACGTTGATAAACTATCAGGGCGGCGCGAAGCAGGACGACGATGTGACGCTGGTGGCAATCCACGCAAAGTAAACTACCACCGCCATAGGCGGTGGCTTTAGAGCCATTACGCCTGGAAGGCGTGCTCTTACTGTACCTTGTTAATCGAACAACTTTCCTTGCACAGCTTCGGCTTGCTTCTCCTGCTTCTCCTGCCATTGGACATACTTGCGGATTTTCTCCTCATCCAGTCCAACCGTACTGACACAGTACCCTCTCGCCCACAGGTGTCGTCCCCAGTACCGCTTCGCCAAGCTTTCGTATTGTTGGAATAATCGTATCGCC
>JACRPQ010000005.1 GCA_016223135.1 Chloroflexota bacterium
TGGCCTTCGACTTGGACGACTTGACGGTTGAGGCGATCACAGGTTTACAGCCATCTATGATATGAATTGTTAAAGTTCCGACAGGTACAACTTTTCTGGTTTTTCTTATGGGTACGAGTTTACCGTGACTTACAACAGGTAAACAGGTAGACAGGTAAACAGTGAAACTTGTGTACGTGTCTACCTGTTTACATTCATCATTCCTCATCCAGTTTCAAGACTGCCATGAACGCTTCCTGTGGTATCTCCACGTTGCCGACCATCTTCAAACGTTTCTTGCCCTTCTTTTGTTTCTCGAGCAATTTCTTCTTGCGGGTGATGTCGCCGCCGTAGCATTTGGCGAGCACGTCCTTGCGGGTGGCTTTGACGTTGGCGCGCGAGATGATGCGTCCGCCCGCCGCTGCCTGTACTGCCACATCGAACAACTGGCGCGGGATCAAGTCCTTCAGTTTGGTGATGAGGCGCTGTCCCTTGTGGTAGGCGTCCTTTTTGTGGACGATGGTCGCCAGCGCATCCACCGGTTCGCCGTTGACGAGGATTTCGAGTTTCTGCAGTTCGTCCGGGCGGTATTCGAGGAATTGGTAGTCGAGCGAGGCGTAGCCGCGAGTGCGCGATTTGAGGTCGTCGAAGAAATCCACGATGATTTCGGAGAGCGGAATCTCAAAGTCCAGTTGGACGCGGTGCGGCGCGGGGTATTCCTGCTTCTTGAAGATGCCGCGCCGTTTGGTGACCAGTTCCATGATGGGACCGTAATAGTCTGTTGGGGTGATGATTTCAATGGTCATCCAGGGTTCGCGGATTTCGACGATTTTGGATTCGTCGGGCAGTTCGGCGGGGGAATCGACCGGGATGACCGAGCCGTCAATCATCAATACTTCATATTCCACCGAAGGGGCGGTGAACAACACGTCGAGGTCGTATTCGCGCTCGATGCGTTCCTGGATGATTTCCATGTGGAAGAGACCGAGGAAGCCGGCGCGAAAACCGAACCCCAGCGCCTGAGAGGTTTCAGGCTGGTAGGTGAGCGAAGCATCGTTAAGTTGCAGTTTTTCGAGCGCGTCGCGCAGGTTGGCGTAATCGTCCGCTTCGACCGGGTAAATGCCGGCGAAGACCATCGGCTTGGGGTGGCGGTAACCGGGTAAAGGTTCAGAAGCGGGAGCCGCCGCGCTGGTGATGGTATCTCCCACGCGGCATTCATGCACGGTCTTGAAGCCGGTGGCAATATATCCCACTTCCCCCGAGCCCAGTCTTTCGACGGGCGTCATGCCGGGGGCAAAGATGCCGATTTCCACAGGTTTCATATCGGCGCCGGTGGCGAAGAGGCGCAGCACATCGGTCGTTTTTAACGAACCTTCAAAGACGCGCACATAGGCGACGACGCCTTTATAGGGGTCGTAATGCGAATCGAATACCAGCGCGCGCAGGGGGGCATCGTCTGCGTCTTTCGGCGGGGGAACACGGGTGACGATTGCTTCGAGGACTTGTTCGACGTTGACGCCCTCTTTCGCCGAGATGCGGATGACCGATTCAGGCGGGACCCCCAACAGGCTGCCCACATCTTCAGCCACTTCGTCGGGACGGGCGGAGGGCAGGTCAATTTTGTTGATGACCGGGATGATGGTCAGGTCGGCTTCAAGCGCCTGATAGAGATTGGCGAGGGTCTGCGCTTCGATACCCTGCGTGGCATCCACCACCAGCACGGCTCCTTCGCAGGCTTTGAGGGCACGCGAAACCTCATAGCCAAAGTCCACGTGACCGGGGGTGTCAATCAGGTTGATTTCGTATCTTTGCCCGTCTTTGGCGGTGTAATACATGCGCACGGCAGAGGCTTTGATGGTGACGCCTTTTTCGCGCTCGAGGTCCATGCTGTCGAGCACCTGCTCGGTCATGTCGCGTTCAGAGATGGCGCCGGTCAATTGCAGGAGACGGTCGGCGAGCGTGGATTTGCCGTGATCCACATGGGCGATGATGCAGAAGTTGCGGATATGGTCGGTCATAGGTTTTGCGTGCGGAAGTATAACCGATTCCTATTAATCACTCACCTTACGCAGTGCGTCGCACCATACGGGCAGACATGCCCACCCTAACAGTCAAAACGCCGCTTGGGACTTTCTTTGGCAGCGAAGGTGCGACGCACCCTCTGCGTAACATGAGTTAATCATGTCGCCTGAAAATGCGAGATAAATCTCGCGCTACCGCGTAAGGTAAATTATCAAAAAAAAAAAAAAAAAAAAAAAAACAAAACAACAGCGCACAAGGAGTACGCTGTTAGGGCGGGTTGATACGTGACAAGACGCCGGAACGCAGCGCCTCATTGATGGTTTGAACGTTTTGCGTATCTATTTGGCTGGTTTTCCCTTGGCGCTTTCTGCGGAAGGCGCGGCAGCGGGAGGACGAAGGAATTCAATCAATCTATTCGCCTCCTCGACAAACCGATCCGCCATTTGCGCTCCGATGAGATCAGGAATGGGCAGGAAAAGAAGCGTTTGAATCATGAATATGGTCAACTCAAGAATCGAATCCGCATCTCCTTCGATGAAAGGCTCCTCGCCGTTGTACTTGGCAATGCGGACGCGGAGGTGGGAGCGTTTGTTGATGTAATCGTAATAAACGTCCCGATAAAACATCTTCCAGTTGTTGGGAAGTTGATTGGAAATCAGAAAGGCATTGGCGAGTTCCGGTCCATAGAGCGAGATGATGGTGCGCAGGAAGTTCATCACATCATGCGGAGCGGCATCGCTGATGTCCTCCAGCCGTTTTGCCTGATCGGGCTGCGCCACGTTGAACAGGAGGTCGGTGCTTTCCTTTCCCAGATAATTATCCAGGCTTGCAAAAATGGCTCTCCAGGTGGTTCCGTCAATTTTATCGAGGCGCTTGTCGAGGATTTCGCGCACCTGGCGTTCGGCATCAGGATGGGATTTGAGAAATGCCTGCAAGGCTGTCACACTCACAGGCACCCATTCTGGCAACGTTGCAGCGGTAGCATTATCCATGGTTCATTCTCCTTATGCAGTGGGATTATTCAACCGGACGCCCATCTGTTTTGCCCAGAGGGAGGGCTTTCCCGAAGTTCCACAGCAGGCATCGACTCTGTGGATGGCTGGCGGGGCGGGATGCTGGCTGACGTTGCCATTGATTCGGGAATGGTTTTGTTGTGTTTGAAGATTTCATCAATCAATTCGTCAATCTTCCCCAGGATGACGCGGGCATTTTCTCTGCATTCCATTGCAATTACATCAGCCGCTGTGATTGCTTCGTCCATTTCGCTGAGCGCATTGTCAATCGCCCCCTCGATTTCTGCAGGGCGGAAACTGTCGGGAGATTTGGACATCTTTTCCACTTCCTCGAATGCCCTGACCAGCGACGCCTTGAAAATATCGTCCTGCTTGAATTCATCAGCCAGGGCGGAGGGGACAATTTCAGTCATCTTGATTTTGCCAAGCTGGCTCTTGATTTTGTTCCAATAATCGCGGCTGTAGATGTCCTGCCGCTTCTCTTTGCCTTCATACAATCTGGTTCTGGTCTCGTTGCATTGCACCCACTGCTCGCGCGACTTGATGTATCCGTTTACGTAAGCGTCCAACTTGCCCTGGTGTTTTCGTATCTTCTCCAACAAATCTCTGCCCACGCTGATGATGTCTTTTTCTACAGAGGCTGTCTCTCTGCGGGATTGTTGAACGGCAACTTCGTTATCTTTGCTTTGGGATCGAGTGACTGTTTCATCCCCTGCGCTCCTGCGGCGGGAATCCAGCGGATCGTCCGGCAGTATAGCCCTCAGGGAGGGGATCAGATCCGTGGCGTCTTCTTTTGTCAACAGGTGATTGTACAAGTTGCGTACGATGGGGAATAAATCGGTTTGACAGTAGGTCAACACGGACGAGGAATCCTGCAAATATTTGTATTGCTCATTGGCAAGCGCAGGATTCGACCCAAATGTATCCCGTTCCTTCACACTCTCCAAACCAAAAATGCTGGCGCGCAATTTTGTCACATTTTCTTTGAGTGTGTTGCGGAATCTTTCCTGACGCGTAACATCCAACGGAGAAGGTAGACTAAAGGCGGATGTTACAAAAGCCGAATCGGAGGAAAAGAATTCCAGAAGCTTTTCCATTTTGCTTAGGTATTGCCTTCGCTCGTCATATTCGGGCGGCATGACAGTCTCGCTTCTACCAATTGGTCAGGGTACGGGAATGCCCAATATAAGCCCCAAGGCTTTTGCCAGCGTATATGCCTTGGTAAAAATCGCTCCGGCGCGCGCCGCCTGCTCGACAAATTGGCTGGCGGTATCCAGAACTTTTTGCACTGTCCACTTTTCACCGGCAGGCGGGGGAGGCAATGCCTGTTCGTCCACCTGCGCTGGAGGATTCTGTTTGCTGGCTTCGACGATTTGCTTGGTTAATTTTTCAAAGGCGGGGATGATTTCGAATTCAAAATCAATCTTGGCGGTTTCGATGTTTTTGATGAGTTTGTATCGTTGGTTAGCCAGGGTCGGGTCTGTTTTGAAAGGGTCATCCTTTTCAAGATTCCCTAAAGCTTCAAGATCCGTTTTGACGTTTACCAACATCTTGCGTACGTTCTTTCGCAATTCTGCCGCATCCCCCTGGTAAAGTTGGTGGAGTTTTTCGCTTGCCAGCAGCGTATCCACCTGCTGAAGAGTCTTGGTGATCTCTTCGGCATCGCGTTGGGAAGATTCCAGGTAATCGCTTGCCACTCTCCACCTCCTTGCCGCTAAAAACATAAAGCGCCGGCTCAAAATACGGGCGCAAAAGCATTATAACCCACAAGAACAGCTGCGCGACAATGAAATTTCGAAAGTGATCTCACCTGAGCGGATGAGCGAAAGAGCGTCATGCCTCAGAAAACGCAGAGACCTCGGAAAATCTTCTCGAATTTTCCGAGGTCTCTGTACACCACTTCAGTGAAATCGTTTCTTGAAGCCGTGAGACCTTACGTCAGCCGCTTGCGGATGTCGGAACTGAGGAAATCCATCGCCCAGACGACGATGACGATTGCCCAGATGGCGGTGCCAGCCTGATGCCATTTGAAGTCGTTGATGCTCAGGTTGAGGTAATAGCCGATGCCGCCGCCGCCGACAAACCCGATGATGGTGGAGATGCGCACGTTGATGTCCCAGTGGTAGATGATGTAGGAGATGAAATCGGGGACGACCTGCGGCACGACGCCATAGCGCACGGTGTGCAGGGGCGGCGCGCCGGTGGCTTGCAGCGCCTCCACCGGACCGGGGTCGATGTTTTCGACTGCTTCAGAGAAGAGTTTTCCCAGCGAAGCAATCGTCACCACCGTGAGCGCCAGAAAGCCGGGGAAGGGACCAAAACTCAGCCAGAAGCCGAAGACAGTCGCCATCACCAGCGGGTCGTAGGAGCGCATCAGGTTGAAGAAAGAGCGGAAGAGGTAGTAAACGGTCGTGCCGAGGCAGCCTTTGCGGGTGATGTTGCTGGCGGCAAAGAAACTGAGCGGCGCGGCAATGACGGTGGCGAGCGTGGTGGAAAGCAGCGCCATGAAAATCGTGACGAACATGTTGTCCAGCACGTCTTTCAGCGCCTGGCTGGGCTTCAGCTCGCCGACCGGGGTGAGGGTATCCACTTCGAGGCGGCTGGCGACGCCATCCACCGTGGATTGGATAGGACGCGCCTGCACTTCGTAGGTGAAGTAACCGTTCGCGTCGGTCTGCGTGCGGATGGCGGTCATGGTGCGTCCGTCGGGCAGACGCCAGCGGATGACCACTTCGGAATTAGGCTGCAGGTCGTAGCCTTCGAGGGTGAACTTCTCGAGCGGTTCGGCGCACAAAACGCTGGGGACGAGACGCGGTCCCTCGGACGGAAGCGATTCCTCGGTCGGGGCGGAACCGCACGGAATGGGGAAGACGAGGGAGACGGTGCGTGTCTCCACCTCCCGCGTGAACACGTCGGGCGTCAAAAAGGCGGTCAGCAGTTCTTTGCCTTTGGGCAGGTCGAGGAACAGGCGCGGGAAGTCCGCTTCGGTGACGCGGTACGAAACGGCGAAGGCGGCAATCACCAGCGCCGTGATGAGGGTGTTGCGAAGGATGCGCGCGGTGGGCATGTCACACCAGCCTTTCGCGCAGTTTGGCGCTGACATAATCCAGCACGATGACGATGAACGCGATGGCGATGAAGACCGCGCTCACGCCGCGCATGTTGTTGACGCGGATGAGTTCGATGAGCAGAAAGCCGATGCCGCCGCCGCCCACCAAACCGATGACGGTGGCGGAACGCACGTTGATGTCCCAGCGGTAGATGGTGAAAGCAGTGAAGGGCGGGATAATCTGCGGGATGACGGCATACCGCACCACTTGCAGCCAGTTTGCGCCGGTGGCGCGGATGGCTTCGATGGGACCGGGGTCTATGCCCTCGATAACTTCGGAATAGAGTTTACCCAACGCCGCCACCGAGTGCAGAGCCAGCGCCAACATGCCCGCAAACGGTCCCAAGCCCACGATGACGACGAAGATGATAGCGATGATGAGCGACTCGATGGAGCGCAGGATGTTGAGCAGCGTGCGCACCGCCACATACACCGCGTAGGTGACGGGGTTGCCGCTCATCAGGTTGCGCGCCGCCAGAAACGAAAGCGGAATGGCAAAGAGCATTGCCAGCCCGGTTGCCATGAGCGCCATCGAGACGGTGGCAAGCGCGCCCTTCAACACTTCGTTACCAATGAACGAGAGTTCGTAGCCGCCGGTCGGGCGGTATTGCTCAAAGTACACGCGGTGGAACTGCGGCAGGGTGGGGTCGGGCGCGGCAACCAGCGCGGTGGAAGGCACGCGGATGGTGGTGGTGAGCGAGCCGTTTTCGTCGGTGGTCAACGTCAGCATGGTGATTTCGCCCTCGCCAAGCATGAGGGGGTTGCCGATGGGATTTTGCCAGAAGACGTTTGTTTCGGCATCCGCCCACATGCCCGTCACGTTGACGATGAGCGTCTCGCCCACGCCGCCGCAATCGGGGATGACCATCGCGGCGCGCCCGGCGTCTTCACGGCGGGCGGCGGGCGGCTGGCTGGAGCACGGCACTTGCACCGGCACCCACATCTGGTTCACCTCGCGGCGCGGTTGGACAAAATCGGGGCGCGTCATCGGACGCAGGATTGCCAGAGCGCGGTCCATGTTGGCTTTGCTGAAGTCAATTTCCACCACCTGCCAGCCGATTCCATACGCGGCGGCAAGCCCGAACAACAGCGGCAGGAGGATGGAACGCGCCCGCCCGTTTGCCAGGCTGATGGCGTCCCAAATGTTCCACAGCCAGATCAAAATCGGCGCGGCGTACCAGAGCGGCTTGCCATACCAAACGGTTGTTCCCAGCATCACGACAAAGCCGAGCAGGATGCCGCCTCCGCGATAGCGCTCGCCCAGCAGGAACTGTCCCAGCCCGGGGAGAAAGAAGGATGCGATTCCGCTTCGCACGACGGGACGGCGGGTTGCTGTTTCGATGGACATATCCTCCGCCCTCACAGCGAAGCGGCGCGCACTTCCTGCGCCTCTTCCCCATAAATTTCCTTGAATTTGGCGCGGTCGATCTCTTTTGCCGAGCCTTCGAAGACTTTCACGCCGTCCTTGAGCGCCACCACGCGCGTGGCGTAGCGATGAACGAGATCCAAAAAGTGCAGCGAGCAAATGACGGTAATCCCCTCTTTGTTGAGTTGCTCCAGATATTGCAAAATGGAATGCGAGAGAACCGGGTCAAGGCTGGCGACCGGCTCGTCGGCGAGAATCAGTTTGGGGTCCTGCATGAGCGCCCGCGCAATTCCCACACGCTGCTGCTGTCCGCCGGAGAGGGCATCGGCGCGGCTGTGGGCTTTATCGGCGATGCCCACACGGTCGAGCGCCTGGATGGCGCGCTGTCTGTCTTCTTGCGACCAAATGCCCAATAAACTCGTCCACGGGTTGACGTATCCCAGCCGCCCCGAAAGCACGTTGGTCATCACGCTGGAGCGTTTGACCAGATTGAACTGCTGAAACACCATGCCGATTTTGCGGCGGATATGCCGCAGTTCGGCGGGCGGCGCGGCAGTGATGTCCACGTTGTCCCAAATGATTTTGCCTTCGGTCGGCTCAATCAGGCGATTGATGCAGCGCAGCAGGGTGGATTTGCCCGACCCCGAAAGACCGATGACAACCAGAAATTCGCCGTCTTGCACATCGAAAGAAACGTTCTTCAACGCCTGCGTGCCGTTGGGATAGGTTTTGGAGAGGTTTTGGATTTTCAGCATGGAGAGCCTCGTGCCCCCCTCCGGCTCCCCCCATCCCGCTTTTGGCGGGATGGGGGGAGTGGCGCGAAGCGTCGAGGGGGGTAAAAAAGAGGGAGGACATTTCGTCCTCCCTCTCGTTTTAGAGATGGTTTACTTGAAGAGCGTGGTCGGGTCAATGCCGGAGGCTTCGAGGTAGAGGCGATACTCATCATAGAAAGTATCGTCCACAACCTTGAGACCTTCGATGCTGTAACCGCCGCTCTTGAGCAGGGCGCGTCCTTCTTCGGTGCCAGCCAGGTCGAGCAGAGCCTGGGTCAGTTTCTCGCGCATGTCAGCGGGAACGTTGGCGGCGAAGGAGACGTTGTCGTTCGGGATGAACGGTTCGGAGACCCAGATGATGACGACTTTGTCGTTCACATCGGGGAAGTCGTTGACGACGTTCGAGCGGGCGTCAATGAAGGTGGCGCCGAAATCGCAGATTTCACCCTTCGGGCTGAGGTAAACGGATTTGATGACGGTGGGGTGACCCTGCACGAAAGCGCCGGTCTTGACCTTGATGTTGTTGGCTTTGAGCAAACCGAAGGGAAGCACGTAGCCGGAGGAAGAGAGCGGGTCGGTCCAGCAGGGTTTCTTGTCGGCGAACTGCGCCAGCGCGGTGGCGGCATCGGCGGTGGATTTGCCGGTGGCAGGGTCGTAGTAAGAGGTGAAACCCGCCTCAGCATTGGCAACAAACTGGAAGCCGTAGTGGTCCGAACCGAAGCGGATGGTGGCGAGCGCTACATCCGCATAGCCTTTACCGTGCGCAACCACATACTGCGTGGGAGCCAGCCAGCCGATGTGAGCCTGTCCGGCGCCCATGGCTTCGATCATGGCGGCGTAGTTGGTCGGCACAACGGTCTTGATGGTGTAACCGGTCAACTCGCTCAGTTTGGCGGCAATCGCCTCGCCGCCGGTCTGGAGTTCCTGGGTGGTGGCGGAGGGAGCCAGCGCCATAATCAGCGGATTGTCAGGGGTGCCGAGTTCGGGCGCGGGCGGCTCGGTGGGAACAGCGGTGGGTTCCGGGGCTTTGGTGGGTTCGGGCGCTGTGGTGGGGGCGGCGGGTTTCTCGGTGGGCGTGGCAGCAGGACCGCAAGCGGCGAGCGCCAGCGCGAGTACCGTCGTCACTGCGAAGAACAGGTAGAGTGACTTCTTCATTTTTTCTTCTCCTTTTGAAAAGATTTGAACCGTGATGAGGTTCTCTGGGACGTGATAATACAACCGATTCGTTGGAATGACAAGTGACATTCGTTTAACAGAGCATTATCGTCTGCGCAGAATCGCCGCGAGGTCCAGCCCAGCCTCCCGCATGAACGCATGAAAATCGCCGAAATCGCCGTCGTTCACGGCTTGAATTTCATCAAAACCATACGCCGTCTGAAAGGCAGTATAGCCCGTCTCGGTTTGGCGGATGGCGGGAATCAAATCACGGAAAAGAGTCCGCATCGGCGGCGGCATCCTCGTCGAAAATACCAGCACGTCATAAGGGATGATGTCCTCCGAGCGCCAGATCACCAGCACCTGTTCGACCAGATCCGGCATGGCATCTTCGAGCGAGGGGAATTTGCGCGCGTCAATGTATGTCGCGCCGAAATCGCAGATTCCGCCCACATACAGCGACCGCACTACAGCGGCATGGTCTCCCGCAAAGGCGGCGCTTCGGGTCTGGACCTGAGCCTGATTCAACATCCCCAGCGGAACGATATACCCCGAAAGCGACGTCTCCTCGCTCCAGCACGGCTTCTTGCCTGCGAACTGCGCCAGCGCAACCGAGGCATCCGCTGTATTGTCTCCAATTTCCGCATTGAAATAGGATGTGAACCCATCCCGCCGCGGCGCAAGGAATTGTGTGCCGTAAGCGATTTTTTCGTCTCTGACCACCGCATACTGTGCGCGCACGAGGTCTTTTTGATAGGCAAGCGCATACGAAAGCGGATCGAGGAGGGCAATGTGAGCATTGCCTTTTTCGAGCGCGTCCATCAATGCGGCATACGAATCGGGAGCCACCACCACCACGAAATACCCCGTCCGTTCGGTAAATTGGGCGGCGATTTCGCGCGCGGCATTGACCTGTTCCGGCTGGCTCTCGGCAGAGGGCGGCAGGGCGAGGATGATGGGGTTTTCCGCCAATCCCAATTCCGCCGCCGGCAGGAGCGGAGTCTCTTCCACCGCAGGTGCGGTCACAGGAATGGGAAGCACGGTCGGCGTTGGCTCCGCGAGGGGCGGCAGTGTGCAATTCCCCAGCACGAAGGCGGTGAGTACAAAAAGCGTTGGAACAAGAAAAGGTCGTTTCACGTTGAAGTATCGGAGATTATAATACGCGCATGAAAAATAACAGCCTGTTCTCAATTTTGATTCTGATTGTGCTGGTGGCGGGCGTCTATTTTATCGTCCAGACTGTGCGCGAGGCATCGCAAGCCGCGGCGGAACCGTTCCAGCAGGTGAGCGAGGCGAATCGCTCCCTGCAAACGCAGGTGGCAAGCCTGCTCAACCCCACCCCAACCATCATCCCCGACCCGGTGACTTACATCAACGAAATCCGCGCGCTGGCGCGGCTGGAGACGATTCAATACAGCGTGGAAAAGGTCATTAGCGGGCAAACAGGCGGCGGGACGTTCGAAGCGTTGTTCGGCGATAGAATTCTGTTTGTTGGGCATGGCAAAGTCATCGCCGGCATTGACATGGAGAAGCTTCGTCCCGAACATCTACGCTATGAGAACGGCGTGCTGACGGTCAACCTGCCGCCGGCTGAAATTTTCATCGCCACGCTCGATAATGAGAAGTCCTACGTCTATGACCGCGAGACGGGCTTGCTCACCAAACCCGACCCCAACCTCGAAACGCTCGTCCGTCAGAAGGCGGAGGAGGAAATCCTCAAAGCCGCGCTGGAAGACGGCATTCTCGAACAGGCGCAAGTCAACGCGGAGGCATACCTGCTCAAGTTCTTTGCCGCGCTCGGTTTTCCGAATACGATTTTTGCCGAAAATTAGGGGCGCTTTTCTCCAATTCCAACCTTTGTACGATTTGAATCGAGCTGCATTATCCCTATACTACTATGTATAAAGCCGCTCTCTCATGCAAATCTGGCATTCCGCATGTTTTCCCGCTCGCTGCGGGGACAATAGTGGCGGGTGACGTCAAGGGAGAACGCCAGAGATGCACTTTCATGAGGGCGGGTTTATATAGGCGTGAATGGGGGAGAACTTTCAAAAGAATATGTCTATGTACGTGGAGGCGATGAACCAGTGACCCAGGATGGTCGCTGCCCTTCGATGTCAGTGTGTCGAAGCAAAGGGGAGGTTACTGGGAAGCCAATAGCGAAACCGGCCACGCAGGCCGGTTTGTATTTAACCACCGGAGAAAGGAGAGCATTGAAATCGTGTGTCAACCAGAACGCTCAAAATCGTCAAACATGTATTTCAAAAAGGAGTATCAAATGAAAAAGTACCTTGTCCCTTCACTCGTTGTGCTGACACTCGTGCTGATGACCTCCACAGTCAGCGCCGCGCCCGGCGGTTGTACCACCATCAGTGACGGCGTACTGACCGACAGCCTGGGCAACCTGCTGGTCATGGGATACGACCAGTTCGGCTACAACTACCAGGCGCACATGTTTGTTGGCACCTACGACAGCGTTGATCGCAAACTGGACGGCAAATATTGGGGCAGCACCGGCGATTTCGTGGACGACATGCTCACCATGAAATGGTCGGAGGATTGGCTCTCGAATAAGGACTGCAACGGGGATGGAAAACTGGATCGCGGCGCATCGGGCATCAGCCAGGGCTGGCTCACCAATCATGTAATCGGTGATTACGATTCCGATGGCGATGGTTCACAGGACGCCCATTATTCCTACTTTTCCAAGATCGTATGGGTGGGTCCGGGCGGTCCTTTATGGGGGCAATACGACGTTATCCAGGAAGTCTATAATGACCCGGCCGGTGGGTATCACGGCTTGCAGTTCAAGGTTGGGGCGCCGGGACTTGGCTTGAACGATCACTGGACAACCATACCGTAACAGCCTATACCCTTTCCGTCCATGACGGATGATCGTATTTCTCGCGGATCAGTTCTTCGGTCCGCGAGATTTCTTTTTGGGATAACTCCCCCTTCAGCAGTTTGATTCCCAATTGCGCCTCAAACGCCTCGACGAAAGCCTGGGCGGCGGTCTCCCAACTGATCCTTCGCCCCAAAGCGGATTCAACCGTCGTCGCCCGTTCCAGCAGTCGTTTCGCCGCTTCTTCTCTCGCCGCTTCGTTCTCGAACACCAACGCCTGGGTGATGCGCGTCAGGTCGCCGGTCAATGGGAGCGAGCCGTGCTGAAGCACGCCTTCCTTTTTGCGAGCCTGCGCCGAACCGATGAGTTTTTTACCGTTGACGGTAATTTCGTAGGTGGACGGCGTTTCAAAACAGACGGGGTTGAATGTCCCATCCTGATTTGCCTTTCCCTCTTTCATTTCAACAGGGATTTCCAAACTTTTCACCGCCCGCAATAGCGCCGCCGCGAGACGGTTGTAACTTTCAAGGACGCTTCCCTCCACACGAGGTTCATCGGCTGGAGCGATGACGGCATAGGTGAGTTCGTCGGTGTGCAGGATGGCGCGCCCGCCGGTGGGACGGCGAACGACTTCCCAACCTCGGGCTTGCAGGCGGGCGATGTCCACGTCGGCGAAGGGTTGGGCGTGTCCGAGCGAGAGGCAGGGCGGCATCCAAGCATAGAGGCGCAAGGTCGGGGGTGCTTCGCCGCGCCCGATATGTTCGAGGATGGCTTCATCCACAGCCATGTTCCATGCGCCGCGCGCGGGAGGGGTGAGGAGGAGCCGCCAGGTTGTCATGAGTTGACAGAGTGGGAGGTTTGCAAGTCTTGAAGAACCTGTTCTTCGAGCTCAGCGGGGAGCGTTTCCAGCGGCGGCTTGACGGACCAGCGCGGCAGTCCGTGCAGGCGATGGAGTAATGCCTTCAGCGTGGGGGGGAAGGGCGGGTATTTTTCGAGGATGTGGCGCTGCGCGGTGACGCGCTCCTGCGCTGCGGAGGGGTCTTTGCCAGCGTTCATCAAATCCCACACTTGGCGCAGGTCGGGAGAGATGAGGTTGGCAGGGGCGGTGATGCAGCCGCCGGCTTTGTTTTCCATTGCCAGTTGCAGGTAGGAGTCGGTGCCGGTCAGGACGAGCAGGTCTTCGCCGAATTTTTCGCCGAGGGTGCGGGCGAGGTTGGCGTCGTGAGAGGAGTCTTTGATGCCGGCAAACTGCACAGGGAAGGCGTCCTTCAGGCGCGCCAGCAGTTCAATGGAGAATCCGATTCCTGCCGCGCCGGGGAAGTGGTAGCCGAACAGGTAGCGGTCGCGCGGGACGGCTTTGTTGATGAGTTCGCTGAACCAGCGGAACAAGCCATCGTCTGTCGCTTTGCGGAAGTAGTACGGCGGCAGGACGACGACGGCGTCGTAGCCGAGTTCGAAGGCGAGTTTGGTCAGTTCGATGGTTTCGCTGAGGCTGGGGGTGCCGGTGCCAGCCAGCAGGCGAAAGCCCGGCACAAGGTTGCGGTAGGCGCGCACGGTGCGAAGCAGGGATTCGCGCTCGGCAGGGGAAAAGGAAGGTCCTTCACCGGTGGTGCCGAAGAAGAGCGCGCCGTGACAGCCTCGGGCGGCGAGAAAGGTCAGGAGGGCTGGCACAGACTCGAGGTCCAGATTGGAAGCGTGGTCGAGCGGGGTGACCGCCGCGGCGTACACGCCGGCGAGGGGATGAGCAGATGTCATTTTTTCTCCGATTTATTTGTCCCGCGTTTTTTGCGGGCAGGTTTTTTGACGCCTTCTTCCACGAAGCTGCGCGCGGCGTCTGCGGGCGGCTGGAGGGGAATTCCCTCCTCTTCGGCGAGGTAGTGCTGATGGTCGAGCACCCACAGGTAGAGGTCGCCTTCGGTCTTGCCGGGAAATTCCTTGATGATGTTGGTTTCGCGGATGACGTTGACGACGGGCAGATAGACCGTTTCATACCAGTGCCGCACGGCTTCTTCTTCGGAGATGTCGCGCTTTAAGTCCAGCCCCATGAAGTAGCGGTGGACGGCGATGTGTTCGAGCATGCGGTCGAAGCCGTCGGGGATGGTGAGTTTGATGTTGGCTTCGGGGATGAGGCGGTCAAGGGAGGTGCGCTCGAGGAAGTGGACTTTATCTTCGAGGATTTCGAGGTCTTCGGGTTTGATGTCGGGGGTGATGTTGACGCGGGTGGCGCATTCGCGCACTTCGGCTTCGATGAATTCCTGTCCTTTTTCGCGCGCCACCGAGACGCGGTGATGCCCGTCCACGACGAAATAGACATCGCCCACTTTGTAGAGGACGACGGGCGGGAGGCTGATGTCTTGGTAGAAGGCGCGGTTGACGCTCTGCCAGCGGTCGGCGAGTTTGTCGGAGGCGGGGAGGAAGATGCGATCGAATTCGTGGTAGCGGTTCAGACTCCCCGCAATTTGATCCACACGAACGGTCTGCACGCCCCGATAGATGGGACCGCCGATGTGGAGTTTCTCCTTGATGTCGTCGTAGGAGAGCAGGGTGGTACGTTGACCGGAGAGCGAATCCCAGACGCGGTGCAGGAACGCCTTGAAGAGGGCGCGCTGGAAGTCGTTGCGGGCTTGTTCGGAAAAGGTTGGGTCTGTCATCGTTAGTGGTAAACGTCCAAGACTTTGTAAGGGTAAACGTTGATGATTTTTGTTTCTTTATAAAGGGTTTCGGCGTCGGCGAGGTTGCGGCGGTAGAAGTGGGTGTGTCCGTGCAGATGATAACGCGGTTTGGCGACGCGAATGAGCCAGTTGATGGCTTTCAGTCCCTGGTGGGCGTGGCTGTCGTCATCGTGGATGCCGAAGGGAGGCGAGTGGGTGATGAGGATGTCGAGGGCGCGCCCATAGTGGAGACGATTGAGGAGCAGGGCAGGGAGCATACTGAAAGCGCGCAGGTAAGCGTCGGTTTGGGTGTATTGATTCGTTCCATTGGGGCGGTATTGGATGCACCCGCCCAAGCCGCCGATCAGGAAGGTTTTGTGGCGAATCACCCTACGGTCCAGGTTGGAGCCGCCTTCGACGAAGGATTTGTTGTCCTGTGGGGAGTAGTTGGGATCGTGGTTGCCTGGCACATAGAACAGAGGAATGTTCAGCAGGGTGATGAGGTTTTCGAGATAGGAATAGGGCAGGTCGCCGCAGCCGATGAGCAGTTCAACGCTGCTGAAGTGATCGCTGCGGGCAAGGCTGTAGAGACGTTCGACAACTTCGTCGCTGACTGCAAGAATCTTCACGGTGAAGGTATTTTGCCGTAGAAGGGATTTCCTTGCAAGGCTGACAGGCGGTCAGATGAAATCCCCCAAGTTTGCGGTTGTCAAACCTTCGAGGGCAAACTATAATCTATCGCAGTTAGGAGAGATTCCCCTGGAAACCCGATTATTCCCCGAACTTTCAGACGACGAGAAGGGCGACGAAACCGCCGCTGCAAAAAGCCAGCTGCAGGCGGGGGTGATGCTTGCCAAGCGGTACCTGATTCAGGAGGTGGTGGGGCTGGGCGGCATGGGGTCGGTGTATCGCGCCCGCGATATGCACTTTCCGAATGTGAACAAACTGGTGGCGGTGAAGGAGATGATCAACAGCGCTCCGGATCCGCTGGTACGGCAGACGATTGTGCAAAATTTCGAGCGCGAAGCCAACCTGCTCGCCACACTGCATCACCCTTCCATTCCCAAAATCTACGATTATTTTTCGCTGGAAAGCCGCTCGTACCTGGTGCTGGAGTTCATTCACGGCAAGGACATGGAGGCGGTCATCAACGATACGAACGGTTTCCTGCCAGAGGAACAGGTGCTTGCCTGGGCAATTGAATTGTGCGATGTGCTGGATTATCTGCACAACCACAAGCCCGATCCAATCATCTTTCGGGATATGAAACCCTCGAATGTGATGATCAACTCCAGCGGCGAGGTGGTGCTGGTGGATTTCGGCATCGCCAAGGCGTTTCAATCCGGCACAAAGGGAACCATGATCGGCACGGAGGGCTATTCGCCGCCGGAGCAATACCGCGGCGAAGCGACGCAGGCAGCGGATATTTATTCGCTGGGCGCCACGCTGCATCACGCCCTGACGCGCCGCGATCCGCGCCTGGAGCCGCCCTTTTCGTTTGCGGAGCGCCCCATCCGCCGCATCAATCCCCTCGTCTCGCCGGAATTGGAGGCGATTGTAAACCGGGCGCTGGAATATGACCCTGCCAGCCGTTTCAAGAGCGCTGCGGAAATGAAAGATGCGTTGACCGCCGTCGCCCGCAAAACAGGGCTGCTTGGGCGAATGAGACCGATTGCCAGCCCCATAAAGAGCGAGGGGTTCAAGCCGTTGTGGAAGTTTAAATGCGAAGATGAGGTGCGCGGCACGCCGGCGGTTCATCAAGGCACACTTTACATCGGTTCCTACGACAACAATTTGTACGCCTTGGGCGCGGCGGACGGAAAATTTCAGTGGAAATATCCCACCGATGGCGGCATTGTCTCGCGTCCTCTTATTGTGGAAGGAAACATCATTGTCGGTTCGGAAGACAAACGCCTGCATGTCATCTCTGCGCGCTCCGGCAAGGTGGTGTGGACGTATTACACCGACGGTCCCATCCGCTCCTCGCCAACGATTGCCGAGGGACATCTCTTTTTCGGCTCGGACGATCATTACCTGCATGCGGTCAACATCAACACCGGGCGAATGGCGTGGCGCTTCGAATCAGCAGACGCCATCCGCTCCACACCGTTCGTCATGAGCGAGATGATCTATTTTGGCGCGGAGAGCGGGGATTACTATGCCGTCAATTTTCGCGGAGAATTGAAATGGCGGTTCCGCTCGAAACGGGCGGTGACAGCCTCCACCGTTGGCACGGGGCAGGCAATCTATTTCACCTCTGTAGATGCGACCCTGTATGCGCTTGATCCGCACAACGGCTGGGTCATCTGGCGATTCCGGCTGGGCAAGCCATCCATCAGCACTCCATGTATTGCCGACGACTTAATCATTGTCGGCGCGGCGGACGGCTTCATCTATGCAGTCGAAGCGCGAAACGCGAAAGAAGTCTGGCGGTTCCGCACAGAGCATCAGGTCAACGGTTCACCGGTGTTTTACAAGGATTCAATCTACTGCGGTTCTGTGGATGGCAACCTTTACTGCCTCGAATACCGCACAGGGCGTCTGCGCTGGAAATTCGGCACGGAGGGAGCCATCACCGGTACGCCGCTGGTGTATGACGACGTAGTCTATTTTGGCTCCACCGATCATCATGTGTACGCACTACTCGCCTGAGCGCTTCGTGTGAGAAGGAGTTTTTGTGGAAAAATTATTCCGCTGGTTATTTGGAAAACAACCCCAGCCGCCCGCTGAAAAAGCAACGGACATTGCCAGTACTGCCCCGCTGACGGAAGAGCAGTTAAAAGCCATTGTCAACAGCCAGAACCCGCAGTTCGACCTGCAACAATTGATTGCTGCGGCTGGTCAATCCGTTGGCAAGCAGCGCGAATTGAACGAAGACAGTTTGCTTGCTCTCACAACCACCATTGCCGGGCACTCCGGCAACCTGCCCTTTGGACTCTACATCGTGGCAGACGGCATGGGCGGGCATCAGTTTGGGGAAGTGGCAAGCAACGCCGCCGTCCGCACAGTGGCGGGGTATGTGTTCAAAAAATTCCTTCCTTACTTCTTCCAGATCAAAGCGGATTTGATGGATGAGTCGTTTCAGGAGATCATGGCGGCGGCGGTCAACGAGGCGCAGCGCGTCATCCAGCGCGATGCGCCCGGCAGCGGCACCACGCTGACAGCGGCGCTTATCGTCGGGCAGCAGGTGACCATCGCTCACGTGGGCGACAGCCGCGCTTACTTCGTTTACCCCGATGGACGCATCGAAACGGTCACACGCGACCATTCGCTGGTTCAACGTTTGCAGGAGCTGGGTCACATCACTGCGGAAGAAGCGGAAAATTACCCGCATCGCAACGTGCTTTACAAGGCGCTCGGGCAGGGCGACATTCTCGACCCGGAGATCTTCACCCTCGCTTTTCCCCAAACAGCCACACTGCTGATTTGCAGCGACGGCTTGTGGGGTGTGGTTGCCGAACAGGATATTATCCGCGCCATCAATGAAGCGCCCAACCTGCAGCGCGCCTGCCAGAACCTTGTCACTGCCGCCAATGCCGCCGGCGGTCCCGACAATATTAGCGTTATCCTCGCTCAACTTATCGGATAGGGATGTCTTCTCAAGAACGGGATTACTACTCGATTCTAGGCATAGCGCGGGAAGCCTCGGCAGAAGAGATCAAACGCGCTTACTTTGAAGCCGCCCAAAAACTGCACCCCGACCGCAATAAAGCGGCGGGCGAGACCGAATTATTCCTGGAAGTGCAGCAGGCTTACGAGACGCTTTCCAACCCCAAGCGCCGCGCTCAATATGACGCCACGCTTCCGCCCGAAACCAAACCCAAACTTCCCTACGAATACAGAGTGTTGTACAGCCGCTCCACCCTGGCGCGCATGACAGAGCCCCAAATGCTGTATGTCTTTTTGGAATTTCAGGCGCCGCCCGAGGTGCGCGGCTCCCCCGCGCCTCCCTTGAACGTCTGCATCGTCCTCGACCGCTCCACATCCATGAAGGGCGAAAAGATGGACGTGCTAAAATCCACCGCTATTCAGATTTTACGCAACCTGCGCCCGCAAGACATTCTAAGCGTGGTGGCATTCAGCGACCGGGCGGAAGTAATCATTCCTGCCTCCTATCACCAGGACCGCGCCCGTCTCGAAGCGCGGATTCAAATGATTCAACCCGGCGGGGGAACAGAAATCTTCCAAGGGCTCGAAGCCGGCGTCCAGGAAGTCAGGCGCAGTCTGGATTCAGGGCGCTTGAATCACATTATCCTCCTCACCGACGGGCAGACCTATGGCGACGAACAACAATGTCTCGAACTGGCGGCGCGGCTGGCTGAACAGGGGATAGGCGTCAGCGCCATGGGAATCGGCGCAGACTGGAATGATATTTTTCTCGACACACTGGCAACCCGCACGGGGGGAAGCAGCGCCTTCATCGCCCAACCCCAGGACATCAAAAAACTGCTTCTCGAAAAATTCAATGCCCTGGCGCAGGTTTATGCTGAGGAAGTCAACCTGATGACAACACCCGTGGAAGGCGTTCAACTTTCCTATGCCTTCCGCCTCCAGCCAGACCCGGGTCTGATTCTGGTGGATACGCCTGCCCTGCGGCTGGGACCAATATTGCAAGATACTTCCACCCAGGTGATTTTCGAGTACATAATTCAGCCAACAGCGGTAAAATCAGAGTCGGTAACTGTTTTGGATGGAGCGGTGAAAGTCACAATTCCGGTCGTTCCTCTGCCGGCATCCCCTTTTCGACTTCGCCTCCAGCGTCCCGTCATGGACGTAGCGGCGGCAGATACGCCTCCGGCAGAAATCGTCAAAGCCCTGTCCCGTTTGATGTTGTATCGGATGCAGGAACGAGCGCGCCTGGAAATCGAAAAAGGGAATATAGAGGCTGGAACCCGCCAGCTCCAAGCGCTTGCCGCCAATCTCATGTCACAAGGCGAGCGCAGCCTGGCAAGGACCGTTACACTCGAAGTGGAACGCATTCAGCAGCAAAGAGGTTTCTCCGCCGAAGGCGGAAAGAAGATAAAATATGGAACACGCGCTTTATTCCTTGCATCGCCTAAAAAGGAGACAATATCATGATTATTTGTTCCAATTGCCAGCACGAAAACGTACCAGGCACATTATTTTGCGTTGAATGCGGGGCGCAATTGAACGGAGGCGAGGCGCTTACCACCCAATCCATCACCCAGGATCAAATCGTGGACGACCTCAAGAAAGCGCCTCCTGTTGTTGAGCCCCCCTCCTCCCCCGCCAATAGCTGGCTTTCCCTGCATCTGATGGACAGCGGCAAAATCCTGCCGCTTGCCAGCCGCAACGAATTTACCATGGGACGCCTCAGCGAAGGACAGCCCATTATGCCCGACATTGACCTGACGCCCTACCAGGCATACGCCTCCGGCGTCTCACGCCTGCATGCCGTCGTCAAACGCGAAGCGGACCGCGTCATCATCATGGACCTGGGCTCATCCAACGGCACCTACCTGAACGGGCGCCGCCTCGCTCCCCATACCGAAGAAACGCTCAAACACGGCGACGTCATCGCCCTGGGCAAGCTCAAGATTCAAGTGCTGCTCCGCAACATTTAGACGGTTCCACTCGAAAGGCGTCGTCATGCCATACTCGGTCATTGTTCATATTGCGGGTGAACCCTCCGTAGTGGGAGAAATCGAAGACCTTCCCAAGAGTAACGATACGATCATCATGCTCAGCAACCCGCGCTTGCGGGATGGCAAAGATGTCCACTATATCGAACCCAATGTGACCAAAGTGATTTGGCCCCTTTCCAAAGTATCGTTGATCGAAATCCTTGAAAGCGAAGAAGAAGAAAGCCTGATTGGCTTTGTGAGAGAATAACCTCCCATGCCTGAAGAATTCGAAAGAAGACGCATTCTCGTCGTGGACGACGAAGAACGCATGGTGCGCTTCATCCGCATGAACCTGGAGCACGACGGCTTCCAGGTCGTTGAAGCGTTCAACGGCAGGCAGGCAATCCAAAAACTGCGCGACACGACGCCGGACCTCGTCCTGCTCGACGTGATGATGCCCGATATTGACGGCTTCGAAGTGCTCGAGACCATCCGTGAAGGCAGTAACGTGCCCGTCATCATGCTCACAGCGAAGGGTGAAGAAGATGACCGCGTGCGCGGACTCGAACTGGGCGCGGATGATTACATCACCAAACCCTTCAGCCCGCGTGAAATGGTCAGCCGCGTCAAAGCCGTGCTGCGCCGCACGGAAAGCGCAAGCGGCTCCATGCACGACATCATCGAGGTGGACGACCGCCTCAAAATTGACTTTGACCGCCGCGAGGTCTGGCTGGAAGGCAAACTGGTCAAACTGCGCCCCACCGAATACCGTCTGCTCTATCACCTCGTCCAAAATGCGGGCTGGGTGCTCACGCATGATCAGATACTTATCAAGGTGTGGGGCTATGAATACCGCGACGAACCGCACTACGTCCGCCTCTACATCAACTACTTGCGCCAAAAACTCGAAAAGGACCCCGCCAACCCTCAATACATTCTCACCGAGCGCGGCGTGGGCTACCGCTTTGTAGATTTCAAGCGGAAGAAGGAAAAGGAAAAAGAATAGTCCTCGTTTTCATACGAATTTTTGACAAAAAGCCTGCGTTTTTCTAACGCAGGCTTTTTATATTATGGGCGTAAAAAACCAAAATAATAGTCAAAAAGGAGGTCGCTATGTCTAACCTGATTCGCTGGGAACCCATGCATGAGATCATGTCCCTGCGGGAAGCCGTGGACCGTCTTTTTGATGATGCCTTTACACGCCCCCTCTCCCTTAGCGGCGCCTGGTCTCTCCCCGCCGTGGATATGTACCAGACCGATGATGAGATCGTCGTGAAAGCCGCCCTGCCGGGCGTCAAATCCGACGAGGTGCAGATCAGCGTCACAGGAGAGGTGCTGACCATCAAGGGCGAGATTAAGCAGGAAGAGGATAAGAAGGATCGGTCCTGGCACATCCGCGAACGCCGCTATGGTGCCTTCGAACGCTCCATCATTCTGCCTACCGATGTAGTCGCCGACAAGGCGAAGGCGGAGTTCGAAAACGGTATTCTGACCATCACCCTGCCGAAAGCAGAGGATGTCAAACCCCGCACCATTGCGGTCAAGGCGAAATAATTCGCCGCATCTCCAGTCGGGGCGGAGAATCCCTCCGCCCCGACTGCTTTTATTACTCATGTTACGCGGTAGCGCGAAATTCTTGTCCTGAGTCTGCCAAAGGGTATCTCGCGTTTTCAGGCGACATAAATGTCGCGCTACGAAGAAACTGCGTAAGGTGAGTTAGGAGACAAAGATGGAGAGGGGAAGCCGCCCTGAGGCGCTAAGCCAGCCCAGAGGGGGGAAAGAACCGCCCAATCCGGTCAGGCAAAGTGTTTTTGCCGAAAACAGAGCGTTTTGGGGTAAAATCCGCTGTATGCCAAAACAGCCTGCCAAACAACGTATCATCCTGGTGGACGATCATGAAGTCGTCCGTTTGGGGTTGAAATCCCTGCTGGAACGCCACCCGCAGTTCGACGTGGTGGGCGAGGCGGCGTCAGCACGCGAGGCGCTCGAGAAGACCGATGCCCTCAAACCCGATGTAGTGGTAATGGACATCCGCCTGCCCGGCACCTCAGGCATTGAAGCCTGCGAACAAATTGTGGAAAAACACCCGAACGTCAAGGTCATCATGCTCACCTCCTACGCCGAGGATGAAATGCTGTTTTCCGCCATTCGCGCGGGCGCATCGGGATACATCCTCAAACAAATCGGCAGCGATGACCTGATCAAGGCGCTCGAAGCAGTTTCGCGCGGCGAAGCGCTGTTGGACCCCGCCGTCACTCAGCGGGTCTTCCAACAGGTGCGGCGCGCCGTAAAGGAGGAGGAAGCCTCCGCCTTCGCACATCTCAGCCAGCAGGAAAAGCACGTCCTCCTGCTCGTCTCCGAAGGCAAGACCAACCGTGAAATTGCCAAGCAGTTGTTCCTGGGCGAAGGTACGGTGCGGAACTACGTCTCCAGCATCCTCTCGAAACTGGGCGTGAACAACCGCGCCGAAGCCGCCGCCTACGCGGTGGAACATAATCTACGAGAATATATCTCCTCCTGACCAACAGGCAGAGCCGCAGCAAGCGGCTCTGTTTTTTTTCTTTACCGTACACACAGAAACCCTAAAGGTCTGCTTTCCCTTCGTGAATTTGAGAACTTCCAAAAAGACCTTTAGGGTTTTTCACGAGAGAAATGTACGGTAGAGAGTTTTTTTGAAAACGTTCCGTTTCAAGGCGTGGAGGTGGCTGTGGGCGGCTCGACGGTGGGAGTGGGCGTTTCGGTCGGTGTGGGGGAAGGCGTGATGGTGGGGGTGTTGCTGGGGGTGGGCGTAGGCGTGAGCGTGACGAAGGGCAGTAAATCTATGGGGGTGTTTCTGTCGAGCAGGTCGCGGCGAATCCAGCCGCCCTCGAAAGGACGCAGACTTGCCTCCTTTTGGTTGGGGGCGATGAGCAGCCAGGTGTCGCCGTCACTGGTGATCTGCGCCGAGAACCACGGGCAGACGTTCAAACGCACGCCGTTTTCATCACGCAGGTCGAGGATCTCTGCGCGGTAAGTTTGTCCGGGACCGGAGCGCACGTAAATATTGGGGGATTCAATGGTGATGCAAATACGGATTTCCACTTCAAAGATGGGCGTTGGGGAGGCGGTGAGGGTTGCGGTGGGCGTGGAAGTAAGAGTCAGGGTGGAGGTTGCGGTGGCGGTGGGGGTTGGGGAGGGTGTGGCTGAGGCGGGGAGGTCGGTGGGGGTGGGAGAGGCAGGCTGCGGCGGAGTCGGAGGCGGGGTGTTTGTCGGCGTGGGCTGGGGTGCAAGGAAGGTATTCCATCCGAAGGCAAGCAGGAGGATAAGTCCAATAATTCCCGGTATTCCAAATTTGAGCAGCGCCGGCGGCAATTGGGACACTGTTCTTTGGTAGGGCGTCACTGCGGGCGGCGTGCCTGTAAAGCCAAGCGGGGTGAGGAGCTTGGCGAAGTTGTCGGCATATTCCCCTTCGGAGAAGTTGACGAAGTTGATGGTGTTGAGCGCGAACGGCACCTCGCAGGCGGCGAGCATGATGGGGATGATTTTTTTGCGCAGAGAGAGCGCCTGGGTGTATTCCTTGCGCACCCATTCCGACTCGATGGAGTTGGGCGAGAGGACGACGATGAAATAGCGGCTGGTTTTGATGGCTTCGGGGATGTTGCGCACCCAGTCGTCGCCGCCGCGCAGGTCGGTAATGTCCCACCAGACATCGTAGCCAGCCGTTTCGAGGTCGCCAGCCAGTTTGCGGACGAAGTTCATGTCTTTGCGCGAGTAACTGATGAAGACCTTTTCCATACTCTCCCAACGTTTGGTTTTCTGATTGTGTTCCGTGCCTGCTCTGCATAATACCATTGCATGGGGGATTTTGGGGATGTTTTTGTTTTCTTGTTTTCTAACTCTCTTCTTACTTCTTGCCTCTTGACCAAAACTGCATTCAGATATAAATTTAAGCCCGCTTAACTAACAAGAAGGCTTAACTATGCCAAAAACGCTCCAAATTTCCCAAACCCTGCGCGAATGGATGGACGCTTTCATGCACCGCTCAATGCGCGGCTGGGCGCGCTTTGCCAAATCCACCGGGCTTTCGATGGCGCAGTTCAGCGTGTTGATGCAGTTGTATCACAAGGGCGCCTGCGGCATGTCCCAAATCAGCGAGCGGTTCGACGTGACGCCCGCGGCGGCGAGCCAGTTGGTGGAAAAACTCGTCCAGGCGGGTTACATTGAACGGGCGGAAGACCCGTCGGACCGCCGCGCCAAACTGCTGAAACTCTCCCCTGCCGGCACAAAACTTCTGGAAGAGGGCGTCAGCGAGCGTTACCGCTGGCTAGACGATCTGGTGCGAAGCCTCTCCGAAGAGGAGCAGGTCAAGGTCGGCGAAGCGCTCGAAATCCTGACCCGCGCCGCACAGAAGATGGAGTCATAGCGCTGAACGCCGCCCACTGAATACTGTATTGGAGTTTCCATGTCTCGAATCCTCAAATATCTCAAACCTTTCACCCTTTTACTCATTCTGGCGGTTGCCCTGCTCTTCCTGCAAGCCAACGCCGACCTGGCGCTGCCCGATTACATGTCGCGCATTGTCAACGTAGGCATTCAGCAGAGCGGAGTGGAAAGCCCGCTGCCGCAAGCCATGCGTCAGGTCACGCTGGAGCGGCTTGCCATGTTCATGACCGCCGAGGAGCAAGACGCCCTTCTGGCGCAATATCGGTTGATTGATTCTTCCTCGCCGGACTATGAAACCTATCTCAAGCAATATCCTGCTTTAGCCGACTCTCCCATCTACGTTTTACAGACGACAGACCCCGCCGCGCGCGCCGACCTGGAAGCGATTCTCGCCAAACCGCTGCTGGTTGTCTTTGGCATTGAGCAGGCGCTTCAAAACCCGGACCAGGCGGCGGTTCTGTTCGGAAGCGGCGGGTTCGACCTCTCGAAACTGCCGCCCGGCATGGACGTGTTCGATGCGCTCAAACGCATGCCTGCCGCCCAGCGCACGCAACTGTTGAGCGCGGTGGATGAACACTTTGCCGCCCTGGGCGGAGAAAAAGCCCTCCGTCAAGCCGCGGCACGTGCCGTCGTCGCAGAATACGAGGCGCTGGGGATGGACGTTCAAAAGTTACAGAACGCCTATCTCTTCCGCATGGGCGGGCTGATGCTGCTCATCGCCCTCGTCTCGGCAGTTGCCACCATCCTGGTCGGTCTGCTTGGCTCGCGCATCGCGGCGGGACTTTCGCGCGACCTGCGCCGCTTCCTGTTCGAGAAGGTGATGCGCTTCTCCGGCGCGGAGTTCGAGCATTTCTCCACCGCCTCGCTCATCACCCGCGCCACCAACGACATCACTCAGGTGCAGTCGGTGATGGGCATTATGGTGCGCATGGTCTTCTATGCGCCCATTATCGGCATCGGCGGCATCATCCGCGCCGTGGATAAAAGCCCCTCCATGTGGTGGACGATTGCGCTGGCGGTGGGCATCCTGCTGGCGATGATCGTCACCGTGTTCTCGATTGCCCTGCCCAAGTTCCGCGTCATTCAATCGCTGGTGGACAAACTAAACCTGGTGGCGCGCGAAAATTTGAGCGGCATGATGGTCGTCCGCTCCTTCGACCGTGAACGACACGAAGAAGCCCGCTTCGACCGCGCCAACCGCGACCTGACGGACACCAACCTGTTCGTCAACCGTTTGTTCGTCATCATGATGCCGTTCATGATGCTCATCATGAACGGCGCCACCATGCTCATCCTGTGGGTCGGCTCGAACCAGGTGGCGCAGGCGCAAATGGAAGTGGGCGACATGATGGCGTTCATGCAATACGCCATGCAAATCGTCTTCGCCTTCCTCATGCTCTCGATGCTTTTCATCATGTTCCCGCGCGCCGACGTTTCCGCCCACCGCATCGCCGATGTGCTGGAAATGCCCATTACCGTGCTCGACCCTGCCCAGCCGAAACACTTCCCTGAAACCTTCCAGCCGACCATCGAATTTCGGGATGTCTCCTTCCGCTACCCCGGCGCCGATGACGACGTGCTGCACAACCTGACCTTCCGCATCGAAGCGGGACAAACGGTCGGCATCATGGGGACGACGGGCTCGGGCAAATCCACTGTGGTCAATCTCATCCCGCGCTTCTTCGACGTGACCGGCGGCTCGGTTCTCGTCAGCGGCGTGGACATCCGCGACGTGCCGCTCAAGGAACTGCGCGACAAAATCGGCTACATTCCCCAGCGCAGCAACCTGTTCACCGGCACCATTGAAAGCAACCTGCGCTACGCCGATGAAGACGCCGACGAGGAAGCCTTGATGCTCGCCATCGAAATTGCCCAGGCGGCGGATTTCGTTCGGGAGCGCAGCGAGGGCTTGCAGTCGGAGGTCTCGCAGGGAGGCGTGAACTACTCCGGCGGGCAGAAACAGCGTCTCAGCATTGCCCGCGCCCTGGTCAAGCGCGCCCCCATTTACATCTTCGACGATAGTTTCTCCGCCCTCGATTACCGCACCGACGCCCGTCTGCGCCGCGCCCTGCTCAAATCGCTCAAGGGCAGCACGGTGCTGATTGTCTCGCAGCGCATCGCCACCATCAAAAACGCCGATCAGATTTTCGTGTTGGACGAAGGGCGCTTGATCGGACAAGGCACACACGAGGAACTCATGCAAACCAACGAAATTTACCGCGAGATTGCCCTCTCGCAGCTCAAACAGGAGGCGCTGGCATGAACGGCTCGAACCACAAAGAACCCAAACCCCAATCCACAGCGCTCCCGCGCGGACCGATGGGACCTAATCCACATGCCATGATGGGCGCTCCCGTTCAAAAAGCGCGCGATTTCAAGGGTACGCTTCGCAAACTGACCTCGTACCTCGCCCCCTACCGCGCCAAAATCATCCTGGTCTTTGCGCTGGCAATTGGCTCCACCGCCTTCGCCATCGTAGGACCGAAAATCCTCGGCGACGCCACCACCGAACTGTTCAACGGCATTCTGGCAAAAATCGCCGGGACCGGCGACGTGCCCTTCGCTGTCATCGGGCGCATCCTGTTGACGGCTCTCGGCTTGTATGCCCTTTCCGCCGTTCTCAGTTACGCTCAGGGCTGGCTGATGACCGATGTCGCCATCGAGGTCACGTACAAACTGCGCCGCCAGATGATGGAAAAAATCAACCGCATGCCGTTCCGTTACTTCGACGGCACGCCGCACGGCGAGGCGCTTTCCCTGCTCACCAACGACGTGGACACCATCAACCAAACCCTCAACCAGAGCCTGACGCAAATCATCACTTCGCTGGTGACGGTGGCTGGCATCCTGGCAATGATGGTTATCATCTCCTGGCAGATGACGCTGGTGGCGCTGACCATCGTGCCGGCTTCGATGTTGGTGGTGATGCTCATCATCCGCCAGTCGCAGCGCTTCTTCAAGGAACAGCAGGATTACCTCGGTCACGTCAACGGACATGTGGAGGAAATGTTCGGCGGGCATCTCATCGTCAAAGCCTTCAACGGCGAGGAGAAGAGCATCGCCAAGTTCAACGAATATAACAACACCCTCTACGGCTCGGCGTGGAAATCGCAGTTCTTCTCCAGCATCATGATGCCGGTCATGCGGCTGGTGAGCAACCTGGGCTATGTGGCGGTCGTCATCCTCGGCGGCTGGCTGACCATCCGTAAAGCCATCACCGTCGGCGATATTCAAGCCTTCATTCAGTACATCAACTCGTTCACCCAGCCCATCACCCAACTGGCGAACATCTCCAATGTGCTGCAAAGCACGGTGGCGGCGGCGGAGCGCGTCTTCGAGTTCCTCGAAAAAGAGGAAGAGACGCCCGAAACCGCCTCGCCCGTCAAATTGGAGCGCGTGCGCGGTCATGTTGAATTCCAGGACGTACAGTTCGGCTACGAGCCGGGCAAACCGGTCATCAAAGGGTTCTCGGCGGAGATTCAGCCCGGGCAGCGGGTGGCAATCGTCGGTCCGACCGGAGCCGGGAAGACCACCATCGTCAAACTGCTGATGCGCTTCTACGAGGTGGATGGCGGCGCCATCCGCATTGACGGTCACGACCTGCGCGAATTCACCCGCGCCGATGTGCGCGCCATGTTCGGCATGGTGCTGCAGGATACCTGGCTGTTCAACGGCACGATTCTCGACAACATCCGCTACGGGCGCGAGGACGCCACCGAAGAGGAAGTCATCGCCGCCGCGCAAGCCGCCCACGTGGATCATTTCATCCGCACCCTGCCGGAAGGGTATCGCTTCGTGCTGAACGAGGAAGTGACCAACATCTCGCAGGGACAAAAGCAGCTGCTCACCATCGCCCGCGCCTTCCTCGCCAACTCGCCCATGCTCATCCTCGACGAAGCCACCAGTTCGGTGGACACGCACACCGAAATTTTGATTCAGAAAGCCATGGAAAAACTGATGCGCGGGCGCACCAGTTTCATCATCGCCCACCGCCTGTCCACCATCCAAAACGCCGACCTGATCCTGGTCATGCGCGACGGCAACATCGTGGAACAAGGCACGCACGCTGAACTGCTGGCAAAAGGCGGCTTCTACGCCGACCTGTATAACAGCCAGTTTGAAAGGGTAGAAGAACTTGAGGCAGTGAGTGTGTAGTTGGCGGTTGGTAATTGGTAATTGGTAATTGGTAATCGGTAATTGGTGAAACCCCTTTCCGTTTGGAGAGGGGCTTGACATTTTGCCGGCATCCCGTATAATTTGATATTGAAAATCAATTTCAATAAGCGATTATTATGACTGCCATCCCGTGGCTCACCCAACTTCAAGAAAACGGTTATCGCCTGACCGGAGCGCGCCGCGCTGTGGTTGAAACGGTCCAGCAAGCCACCCATGCGCTCACCCCCCTGCAGGTGTTCGACTTGGCGCGTAAAAAATATCCTGCGCTTGGCTTGGTTTCGGTCTATCGCACGCTTGAAAAGCTCGAGGAACTGCATCTCATCCAGCGCGTGCACCAGCCGCAGGGCTGCCAGGCGTTCATCTCTGCCGGCAGCGGGCATCAACACCTCCTGCTTTGCCAAAACTGTGGGCAGGTGGAATTCTTCGAGGGCGATGACCTCGAGGCGTTGACCAGCGTCATCTCGCAGCGGACAGGTTACCAAATCAAGGAACATTGGCTTCAGTTATTTGGTCTCTGTCGAAATTGCCAATAATGCTCAAACCATCCCTCATCGGATTCGGTGAGGGATAAAAAATCGAGGCTCTAAATGAAAAAGATTATCAATTCCATTTTTGGACTTATCATCCTCTCGGCTCTTTTCCTGACCTCATGCGGCTCCACCTCCCCAAGCAGTGACCGCCGCCCGGTCATTCTCACATCCACCACCTTCCTGGCAGACATCGCCCGCAACATCGCCGGTGACCGCCTGACGGTGGAATCCCTGCTCCCCATCGGCGTGGACCCGCACGCCTATCAGCCCACCCCGCAGGATGCGGCAAAAGTGGCAGACAGTAAACTGCTCATCGTCAACGGCATGGGATATGAGCAGTTCATCGCGCCGTTGCTGGAAAATGCCGGGGGGGAGAGAAAGGTCATTGAGGCGTCAGCAGGCATAAGTCCAAGAGAAGATGCGGGGGGCGAACAGGGCGTCGATCCGCACATGTGGCTGGATCCGAACCTCGTCATCCGTTACGTGGAAAACATCCGCGACGGGTTGATTAAGTTCGACCCCGACGGCGAGGCAGTGTATCGGTCCAATGCGGAGGCGTATATCGCTCAACTCAAGGAACTCGATACGTGGATCGTCGAGCAAATTTCGCAAATCCCTGCCGAAAGAAAATTACTCATTACCAACCACGAAGCGCTGGGATACTTCGCCGAGCGATATGGCTTTACAATTGCCGGCGCAGTGATCGAGAGTTTCAGTTCGGGCGCTTCGCCATCCGCCGGGCAAATGGCGGATCTAATCGCACAGATCAAAGCCAGCGGCGCGCCTGCCATTTTTCTGGACGCTTCGGATAACGAGGCGCTCGCCCGGCAAATCGCTGCAGAGACCAACGTAAGAGTGGTCACTGACCTGCATCTGGAATCGTTGACCGATGGCGCACCCGCCGCGACGTACATTGACATGATGAAGCATAACGTAACGCGGATCGTCGAGGCTCTTAAGTAGATGTCATTGCGGGCGGCGCTTTGCGCCACGAAGCAATCCTCAACATTGGACTGGAGATTGCTTCGTTGGGCTGTGCCCTCCTCGCAACGACAGAAGGATCTTATGTACTCTCACACCCATCACCAATCCGACCAGCCCATTCTTGATGTGCAGCATCTCACCGTCCGCTACAACGGACGCGCCGCGCTGGAGAACGTCACCTTTCACCTGCACGTGGGAGAGCGCGTGGCGATTGTCGGACCGAACGGCGCAGGCAAAAGCACGCTCATCAAGGTAGTGGCGGGCGTGCTGCCGCCAACCGCCGGCGAGGTGAAAATCTTCGGCTCGACGCCGGGCAGGCATGTCTGCATCGGTTACATCCCTCAGCGCTCGCAAGTGGATTGGAATTTCCCGGTTACAGTTGCCGATGTGGTGATGATGGGACGTTTCGCCAAACTGGGTCCCTTCAACTGGCCCCGCGCAAGGGACTGGGATGCGGTGCGCCGCGCGCTCGAAACCGTTGACCTCGCCGACCTCGCCTCGCGTCAGATCGGTCAACTTTCAGGCGGGCAGCAGCAGCGTATGTTCATCGCCCGCGCCCTCGCGCAGGAAGCCGAACTGATGTTGATGGACGAGCCGCTCACAGGACTCGATACGCCTTCGCAGGAGGGCATCCTTGACCTGCTCGACCGCCTCAAAAGAGAAAACGTCACCGTCATGGTTGCCACGCACGACCTCGACCAGGCGGCGAGTCACTTCGACCGCATCATGCTCCTCAATCATCGGCTGGTAGCATTTGGCGAGCCAGGTTCCGTTTTGCATACGGACAATCTGCTGAAAGCCTACGGCGGCAGGCTCAAACCCGTTGACGGGCAAACCGTTTTGAGCGTGGATAGCTGCTGTGACGAGGGGGAACATGGTTGATTTACGATTTATGAGTGACGATTTACGATTGGTAAAAGGTTATAGCAACTTACCAATTCACCTTACGCGGTGGCGCGAGATTCTTGCCCTGCCTGCCGAAGGGTATCTCGCGTTTTCAGGCGACATGAACCCTTTCGGGGACGATGGGTCGCGCTACGAAGAAACTGCGTAAGGTGAGTTACCAAGATAATCCGAATGAAAAAAAGAGGCGTCAGGATGGATGAACAGACTTTCAAGATAAGGACAAAAAGGCTGGCGGTCGCCATCGTCAAACAAATGGACACACTTCCCAATTCACGCGCAGCGGATGTGATAGCCAGGCAGGTCATTCGTTCCGGAACCTCCATCGGGGCGAACTATCGTGCCGCCTGCCGCGCCAAATCCACTGCGGACATGGTCAACAAAATGAAAATCGTCGAGGAGGAAGCAGACGAAACAGAGTACTGGCTTGAAATCCTTGTTGAAGCGGGGCTTGCTCCAAAAGAGCAGATCGCGGACATCCACAAAGAAACCGACGAAATCCTTGCCATGACCGTCGCCTCCATCAAGACCCTCCGCAATCGAAAATCGTAAATCTGAAATCGCAAATTTTATGTCAGTACTTCTCGAACCTCTATCGTATGCCTTTATGGCGCGCGGCATGATTGCCGCAGTGCTGGTGGGCATTGTCTGCGCGGTGATTGGCAGTTATGTCGTCCTGCGCGGCATGGCGTTCTTTGGCGATGCGCTCGCCCACACCATCCTGCCGGGCATTGCGCTGGGCTATCTCATCAGCGGCGGCGCAAGGGATACGTTGTTCTGGTGGGCGCTGGGGACCGCCGTCCTCGCCGCGCTGGGCATTGGCGCGGTCAGCCGCAACGCCGAAATCAAGGAGGACACATCCATCGGCATCATCTTTGCCGGGATGTTTGCCCTCGGCATCGCGCTGATTTCCACCGTCAAGAGTTACGCCGTGGACTTGACCCACTTCCTCTTTGGCGACGTGCTCAGCGTCTCGACCCACAGCCTGTGGTTGATCCTGCTCTTCGGCGGACTCGTCCTCCTGACCGTCTTTGCTTTCTACAAGGAATTCATGACCCTGTCGTTTGACCCCATCCTCGCCGCCACCCTGCGACTCCCCGTTGGCTTCCTCAACAACCTTTTGCTTACTCTTATCGCTGTCACCGTAGCCGTCTCCCTTCAAACCGTCGGCGTGGCGCTGATGGTTGCCATGCTCGTCACTCCCGCAGCGACGGCATACCTGCTCACAAATCGTTTGTCCACGATGATGATTCTAGCGGCGGTTTTCGCCTCGCTCGCGGGCGTCATCGGCTTGTACCTGTCCTTTTACCTGAGTATCGCCTCCGGCGCGGCGATTGTGCTGACAGCGACGGTGTTCTTTATGCTTGCGTTCGGGTGGAAGAAGGCAACGGGCAGATAAAAGTATGGCAGACCTTCTCCCTGCACTGTTCGCCTAGAAAAGCCTCACGTCCGCTGCATGTACTTGGAACCTTACCGCGCCTATTTGCGTCAGAAGGGGGAAGTTCTTCCTTTCGATTAGAATTCTCCCATGCATAAGACCATCGCAACACTAGCGCTTCTTTCTTTTTTCTTTTTCCTTCTCGCTGCTTGCTCATCCCCCACTCCCGAATCGATTCCCCCACCCGAAACACCCGTTCTCCCAACCGAAACGGCTTTGCCTGCCGAATCCCCCACCGAACCGCCACCACTTCCTCAACCCACATTGGAACGTCCGCAATACACGATTGACCTGCAACTTAACTACTCCACCAAAGCCGCGATGGTCAATCAGACCATCACCTATCCCAACTGGACCGGCGAAACGCTGACCGAACTCGTCCTCTCCGTGCAGCCCAACCTGTGGAGCGGCGGCTTCAGCCTCAAATCCCTTCTGGTTGATAACCAACCAATCACCAATTACCAATTACCCAATTTAAACCAGCGGCTCGAAATCCCCCTCCCCCAACCCCTTCCACCCGGCGGGACAGTCACCCTCACCATGACCTACGGACTCATCCTGCCGCAAATGCCAGCCTACAGCAACCCGAATGAAGTCCGCCCGCAAATTTACGGCTACTCCGAACGCCAACTCAACCTCGTGGACTGGTATCCCTTCGTCGTGCCGTATCAGCCCGGCGAAGGTTGGATTTTGCACAACCCCTGGTACTACGGCGAGCATCTCATCTATGACACGGCAGATTTCGACGTGACGGTCACGTTCACAGATGGGTCGAATCCGCAGGTTGCCTCGTCGGGGGCGGAGGTGGCTTCGGGGTCAGCCGGCAGCCGTCGGTTTAAGTTGGAGGCGGGGCGCACATTTGCGCTGTCCATCAGCACGCTGTATAAAGTCGCCCAGCGTCAGGTCGGCGATGTGACCGTCTATGCCTATTACTTCGCGTTCTACGATGCGCCCGGCGAAGCAATGCTGCAAACCACCGTCGAGGCGCTGCAAGTCTTTCAGGAAAAGTTCGGACCCTACCGCCACAAGACGATGACCGCCGTGCAGGGCGACTTCAACGACGGCATGGAGTTTTCGGCGTTTTACTTCATCAGCCGCGACTACTTCAACCTGTACGACAACACGCCCAAGAATTACCTCGTCATCATCGCCGCGCACGAGACCGCCCATCAGTGGTGGTTCGACGCCGTCGCCAACGATCAGGCGCTCGAACCCTGGCTCGATGAAACGCTCTGCACGTACAGCGAGCGCATCTATTATGAAACCGTGCATCCTGACCTGCTGGATTGGTGGTGGGGCTACCGCTATTTCGAATTTCAAAAGGCGGGCTTTGTGGATACGCCCATCTACGAGGGGGACGGTCAGCGTTCCTATTGGGACAAGACCTACCTGACCGGCGCGCGCTTCATGGAGGACCTCCGTCAGCGGGTGGGCGACGAAATCTTCTTCGCCTTTCTCAGGGATTACTACACCCAATTTGCCGGCAAACACGCCACGGCAGCCGATTTCTTCCGCGTCTTCCGCGAGAACTCCGCCGCCGACATTTCGGATTTGATGGCGAAGTATTTTCAGAAGACATATTAATTCACCTTACGCAGTAGCGCGAGATTTATCTCGCGTTTTCAGGCGACATAAATGTCGCGCTACGAAGAAACCGCGTAAGGTAAGATATAAGTCATTGCGAGGAGCGATAGCAACAAAGCAATCTCCTGTATCATTGGAGATTGCTTCGCAACGACATCATGAATATTATGCGACTTCCTCTTCGACGCGCCTTCCTTTTCCTTTTGACTTTTCTCTCCTCCTGCACCTTCTCCACGCCTGTGCAGACGCATCCCCCCGCGCTGATACTTGTCACCTCAGCCCCCAACCCTTCTCCCACGCCGACGCCTTTTCGACCTGCCGACGCCAACTACATCCCCATCGAAGCGCCGACCCTCGTCTCCACCTTCACGCCTCTCCCGCCCACCAACACCCCGCCACCGACCCTCGAATTTACCGCCACGCCTCTCCCATTGCCGAGCGCATCCCCGCCATCCGCGCGGACGCAATACACGCTTTACGCCCTGCTCGATTATTACGGTCATCAACTCGCTGTGGACGAGACCGTCGCCTACACCAACCAGAGCGGAGCGTCGTTGAACGAAATCGTCATGGCAGTCGAGCCGATGCACCGCGGCGGCTTCACCATGGAACACATCCTGCTCGAGGGGAGCGCGCTCGACTTCGACATCATCAGCCACCGCATGACGGTCTATCTGCCGCAGCCGCTTCAACCCAATGAGCAAATCACGCTGGCGATGCGCTTCCGCATCGACCTTCCCGCCAAGGTCAAGGACGATCCCTACGGCTACGACGTGGACCAGCTCAACCTGACGGAGTGGTATCCGTTCATTGTGCCGTACATCGGCGGCTGGGTTCTGCACGATGAGTATGCCCTTGGCGAGCATCTCGTCTATGACGCGGCGGATTTCGAGGTGAACGTCAAAGTGACGGAGGGGAACATCGTCTTCGCCGCAAGCGGAGTGGAGGAACCGAACGGCGAATGGACCCGTTTCCGCCTCTCCGGCGCGCGGACGTTTGCGCTGTCAGCCAGCGACCAGCTGCGGGTGATGGATGCAGTTGCCGGCGGGGCGCAGATCCGTTCGTATTATTACGCGGGCTATGAAACGCAGGCGCTTGCCATCCTGAATGCGGCAGTCCGCGCGGTGGATCTGTATTCCGTCAAATTTGCGCCTTTCCCGTATGGCAGTCTCAGCATCGTGCAGGCGGATTTGAACGACGGGCAGGAGTATGACGGGCTGGTGTTTCTCGCGACCAAGTTCTACAACGAGTACAACGGCTCGGCGCGCAGCAACCTCGTGACCATCGGCGTGCATGAGATCGCGCATCAATGGTGGTTTGGTCTGGTGGGCAGCGACCAGGCGCTCGAACCCTGGCTCGATGAGGCGCTGTGCGCGTACAGTGAGGCGATTTTTTACAAGTACATCTATCCCAACTCGCTCGATTGGTGGTGGCAGTTCCGCGTGAATTATTTCGGTCCGACGGGGTATGTGGATGCCAGCGTGTACGAAGCGCCGACGTTCAGAGCCTACGTCAATGCGGTCTATCTCAACGGGGCAAACTTTCTGGAAGCCTTGAACTATCGCATGGGCGATGAAGCCTTCTTCGCCTTTTTGCAGGATTACGCCTCGCGTTATGGACGCGGTCACGCCACCGCCTACGACTTCTTCGCGGTCGCGCGGCAGAACACAACGGCGGAAATTTCAGATTTGATTGCGGCGTATTTCAGGGGAGAGTATTGATTTCTCTGGTACAATCCCGCCTCGCTTTGGAGACAATTCAACATGGAACTCGAACATACGTACGTCGCGACCAACGGCATTCAATTGCACGTCGTTCAGGCGGGACCAAAAAGCGGCATCCCTGTCGTGTTACTGCACGGCTTTCCCGAATTTTGGTACGGCTGGCGGAAACAGATCCCGGCGTTGGTTGAGGCAGGCTGCCGCGTCATCGTCCCGGACCAGCGCGGCTACAATCTGAGCGACAAGCCCAAAGGCGTGAAGAACTATCGCCTCGAGACGCTGGTGAAAGACACCGTCGGTTTGATTGACGCGCTGGAGTATGAAAAGGTCAACCTGGTGGGGCATGACTGGGGCGCAGTGGTGGCATGGACGCTGGCGATTCTTCACCCCGAACGCCTGCACCATTTGGGCATTTTGAACGTTCCGCATCCGGCTGTGATGCGCCGCTTCCTGACGCGCGACCTCGAGCAGATTCGCCGTTCGTGGTACGTCTTCTTCTTCCAACTGCCCTGGTTTCCTGAGCGCGCCCTGTCTGCGGATAACTGGCGCGGGGCGCTCAGCGCACTGCGCGGCAGCGGCAAGATTCATACCTTCACCAAAGAAGACATCGCAAAGTACAAGGAAGCCTGGTCGCAGCCCGGCGCAATGACGGCGATGCTCAACTGGTACCGCGCGCTCTTCCGTCACATGCCCAAACTGCCGAAAGACCCGCGCGTCAAAGTGCAGACGCTGATGATGTGGGGCGTGAAAGATTTCGCGCTCAGCTACCGCATGGCGCGTCCCAGCATGGATTACGTGGACGACGGCAAACTGATTTTCTTCCCCGAAGCCACTCATTGGGTACAGCACGACGAAGCCGAAGCGGTGAACGATTACCTGCTCGACTTCATTTTCGACAAGGCAAGCAAGGTGGTTATCAAATGAACATAGCGAGGCAGGGCGGCTCGCAATGTTTAATTTGCTAGACGGCGAACCAACCTGCCCGCCCATCGGAAGAGGGTAAACAAGATCAAGCCTATTACAAAAACCACTCCTACGATGATGGCAACAAGATTGAAAGTGATTTGTCCCTTGCCGGGATTGGGTTGCACTTCGATGGCGAGAAAGTCGGTGCGTTCGACGGGAGAGCCATCAGGGGCTGCGCCGGTGACAACAATGTCCACGGCATAGATGCCGGGTGTGGAGGGGACCCATTCGACGGCAGCACCTTGGCCAGCGGGGAAATTCAGCGTTTCGATATTTCCATTTGAATCTTTGATCACGGCGTGCGCCGATGTGATTTCCAACGGTTGATCAGCCAACAATAACTGCGCTTCAAACCGGACCCGTTCATTGATCTGCGGAACCAAAGTATTGGATGTCGCCACAAGTTTTGCCCCGCCGATAAAGTAGACCGAAATGGCGAAGTCTGTGCCGGAGGCTGGGGTTTTCTCTGTCGCCTCGACGCTGATCCTCCACGGGCCGGGTTTGGGATTCTGAAATCCGTAGCCAAGATAGAGCATGGAAGACGGGTCATCCACTTGAATGAAACCATTCGTTTCAGGACTCAACTCGATGACATTGCCGCTCGCGCCGCGCACAACGGTGTTGACGGAACGCGAGGCGTCGTACAACGCAAATGAGGCAACGCTCAAGCCTGGTTCGACATTGATGGTGAGTTCTGTCAAGCCACCAAACTCCACACGACCCGTGTAGAGGCGGGTAAAGTCGAGGGGCGAGTCGGATTGGGGAGGTGAAGCAGCATCCGGGGCGGGAAGAAACGTCCCTGTCGGTTTGGTCAGCAGTGGTTTGACGAAGGCGTCAAATGCACTCTGAGAGAGGGTTAGATTGCTGTGAACTTCAGCAAGCTGTGACATTTGAAGCGGGATGGCGTTGACACTGTCCAGGGCAACCACCGTATCGTTCGGCACAGCGGTACAAGGAGACTTGACAGGCTCGCGGATTGCCGTGCCAGCCAGGTCGAAGAACTCGATGCCGCGGCGATGCGTGATCTGCCGGTTGAAGATTCCGCGCATGTAACTTTCGCGTATCTCGATGGAAGCAGGCAGGAAGAACCCCAGCGCGGCAGGTAGCACGGCGCAATCGGAGCCGCCCATCGGCGAACCGAGCATGATGAGCTGCGCCACATCGCGCTCCTGCATGACACGATCAATGTAATAGCGCGAGATCATGCCTCCCATGCTATGGACAACCAGGTCCACCATCTGGGCGCCGGTCTTTTGTTTGACGCCAGCGATGTACTGACCGAGAATTTCCGCGTTCTCTCCGATGGTGTTGGTACGCCCGGTCGGTTCGAACATGTTCCCCGTGTTCAAGCGGCCGGGCGCCTGTCCGTCGCCAACGGCGAAGCCTTGCAGCCCCAGCGAGGCGAGGAAACCGTCCGAACCGACATACGATGCCCAAGTGTCGGGGTTGGAAAGGAAGCCATGCACCATCACGACCGGCCGCGGCTTGACCGTAACCGGTTCCGACTGCGCCACAATCTCCCCGCCGTTGGCAGTAGCATGAACGATGACTATATCCTGCGGTTCGCCATGGATGTTCCAGTACCAGCCGAGCGAAAGGAATGGATCGGTCTCGCACGCCGCATTTCCGCTTGGGACAATGCAGGAGGCGACGGTGGTGTCGTCCAAAAGGAAGTGTATCTCCTGCTGTTTCGTAACAACCTGAGGAAACACAATCTGTAGTCGAATGCTGTCCCCGTCGGTAATCTGTGTGGTTGGTTGACCGTTACGGTCAAGGAGAGTGACGATGGAGGCTGTATCCTGTTTTGCAGGGGCAAATCCTGTTGACGATAAAAAACTCAAAACGAAAATTAGTGTCAGAGCTAAGCGGCGCATGTTTCCTCGATAGAGTACGAATGAAGGGATTGATGAAAGTATAGTGGTTTTTGAAAGAAAATCAATCCGTTTTCTGGCAAATGAACGTACAATAAATGATATGAACCGTCCCTTCGTCTTCATCAACGTCGCCATGACCGCCGACGGCAAGATAGACACCTTCCAACGCAAGGGCGCAGCCATCTCCTCTCCGCGCGACAAGCAACGCGTGGATCAACTCCGTGCCGAAGCCGACGCGGTGATGGTCGGCGGGCGGACGCTGCTCGGCGAAGACCCCAAGTTGACGGTCAAGTCGGAAGCGCTGCAGGAGGAAAGGGTCAGGCGCGGACTGACGCCAAATCCCATCAAGGTGGGGGTCGTTTCACAAGCACAATTCAATTCTCATTCGAAATTCTTACGCGAGGGCGGCGGACGTGTCGTAATATTCACCACACAACGCACATCTAATGAGCAGTTCGCACTCCTGCGTTCGCTGGGCGTGGATGTCTTTCTCCACGACGGCGAACGGGTGGATTTGCGGGCAATGATGCAGACCCTTCATGAATTGGGAATCCGACGCCTGATGGTGGAAGGCGGAGCAACGCTCAACTTTGAATTGATACGGCTTGGGCTGGCAGACGAACTCTACGCCTATGTAGCGCCGATGATTTTCGGCGGAGAAACCGCCCCTACGCTGGCGGCAGGCTCAGGCTTGGAAAGAAGCGCAGCGGTCCGTTTGCAATTGATTCATGCGGAGAGTTGGGAGGATGGAGGCGTCCTGCTTCAATACAAAATCGAGCGAGCCGTATGAGGCTTGCGGAGGAATCCATGACAACATTGATGCACGAAAAAATACAGGTTTTATTGGAAGAGGATTGCTGTCACGAATGTGAAGGCTACGGCGAAGACCGCATCTGCGTTCACATCGAAGCGGTTGCCGAACTGCCCACGCGCTTTGGCGATTTTCACATTGTGGCGTTTTCCAACAACCGCGACGGCAAGGAACACGTCGCCATCATCAAAGGCGACATCATCGGCGCGGAGGACGTGCCGGTGCGCCTGCATTCGGAATGTCTGACCGGCGACGCCATCGGCTCGCTGCGCTGCGATTGCCGCGACCAGCTTGAAGCCGCCCTGAAAAAGATCGGCGGCATGGAACGCGGCATGGTGCTGTATCTGCGTCAGGAAGGGCGCGGCATCGGGTTGACGAACAAAATCCGCGCCTACGCCTTGCAGGATCAGGGTCTCGACACGGTGGAAGCGAACCTCGCGCTTGGCTTCCGCGACGACGAACGCGATTACGCTGTCGCCGCGCACATGATCCACTCGCTCAAGGTCAAATCCATCCGCCTGATGACCAACAACCCGAGGAAGATTGCCCAACTCGAACAGCACGGCGTCAAAATCACCGAGCGCCTGCCGCACATTTTGCCGACCAACGATCACAACCTCTTCTATCTCCAAACCAAAGCCGCCAAGTCGGGGCATCTGATTGACTTTCGCGGCAAGCAGCGTCTGCCCGAGCAAAGCGACCCTGCCATCGTGGAGGGTATGACGGAAGATCAGATCAGGGCGTTGTATGAATAACCCTCAGTCTGCCCCTTTCCCTCATCGAGAGGGAAAAACAATTGTCATCACCGGCGCAACAGGCGCACTTGGAAGAAAGGCCGCCTACGTTTTTGCGGAGATGGGTCACAATCTGGCATTGCTCGACAACGACGCAATGAAATTGGACTCCCTGGTCAAGGAACTGAATCTTCCCCCGGACCGACTCTTCGCCTCCGTCGTTGACCTGCGCGACGGGCAGGCGGTTCAGGACTCCGCCGAGGCGGTTTCCGCCAAATTCGGCTTTGTCCACGCTCTGATTCACCTCGTCGGCGGCTGGGTGGGAGGCAAGTCCCTCCCCGAAACCAGCGCCGACGACCTGACCTTCATGCTCAACCAGCACGTGTGGACGACATTCCATCTCTTTCGGGCGTTCGCGCCCAAACTTGCCGCCGCGGGCTGGGGACGGGTGATTGCAGTCTCTGCCTCGACGGTGGCAAACCCGCCCGGCAAGAGCGGCGCTTATACTGCCGCCAAAGCCGCGCAGGAGAATCTCGTCCTCACCCTCGCCGCCGAACTCAAAGAACACGGCGTCACGGCGAACATCATCCAAGTGAGGGCGATTGACGTGGAAAACAAAGGCGCCGGCACAACACCCGATGTGATTGTGGCGGCGATGCAGTATTTGTTTTCCGAGCAGGCGGCAAAGGTCAACGGAGCGCGGATACCGCTGTATTAAACGCGCCTCGTAACACGCGTAGGGCGCGTCCTCTCACGCGCCCGTTGACGTTAGAGAACGTCAACTACGCTACAACCCCAGCACTTCCCCAATCGTTCTTGCAATCGTGCGCGCCGCTTCGGGTCTGCCCGCGCGGCGGCAGTTTTCAATCACCGTTTGCCGCTCGGCAGGGCGCGCGATCCAGCGCGTCAGCGTCCGCACCACCTCCTGCGGCGTTGGCGCCCACACGCCGGCGCCTTCCTCCTGCACGAAGGTGACGTTGCCGTCCTCCTGCCCGGGCAGTTTGGCGTAGAGAATGATGGGCAATTCAGCATTAAGCGCTTCGGCAATCGTGCCGGGACCGGCTTTGGTGACGATGAAATCGGCGGCGCGCATGAAGTCGGGCATCTCGCGCGTGAAGCCGTAGATGTAGGCGGGATTTTCCCACGCGTGGTCCTCGAGAGTCGCTTTCAGTTTTTGATTCCGCCCGCACACGATGACCAGGTTCAGGTCCAGCCCCGAAGCGTCTATAGCGTAGGCAGTTTTCGCCAACGGACCCATCCCCTCGCCGCCGCCCACGAGGAGCACAGTCGGTTTGTCCGCCGTCCAGCCGAGTTTTTTGCGCAGGCTGCTCTTGCGTTTCTTCGGCTGGCAGTAACGGTCGGCAACGGGCAGCCCAACCACGCGCACTTTTTCGGGCGGCATTTTGTATTTGATGGCGCGTTCGCGCGCCTTTTCGGTGGGGACGAGGATGAGGTCGGCGCGGTTGTCGTACCACAGGGCGTGAGTGGTCACCATGTCGGTGACGACGGTGAGGAAGGGCGGGCGGTTCTTGCCGAGCGCTTTGAGTGCGAACGTGTTGGCGAAGGGGTGGACGGTGACGATGAGGTCGGCGGGATGGCTTTTGACGAGCGCTTTTGCCGCGCGGCGAGCGAGGGGCCACATGGTGGCGGTGATGGCACGCGCCTGCGCACGCCCATCGGTGACATGGAAACTAGCGCTCCACAATTGCGGGGCTTTGACCATGTGAGGGTACCAGTCGGGCATTTTGTTGAAGGGCAGCGGCGCGTAGTCTTTGAAGAAATCCACCATTTCAGTGGTGACGCGGTTCGGGTATTCGATGCCGATGGCTTCGATGATGGCTTCTGCAGCGGAGCGATGCCCGCCGCCGGTATCGGAAAAGTAGAAGACGATGTGGGGTTTTCTAGGCGTTGGGGTTGGGGTCATTGGGTTCTGTCTCGCGGGGGGTGAGGTTGGCTTTGAGCCGCCGGGCAAGTTCGCGGCGGGTGAGCAGGACGCGCCGTCCGCATCCCAGGCATTCCAAGCCGATGTCGGCGCCCAGGCGGGTGACGGTCCATTCGTAGGAACCGCAGGGATGCGGTTTGCGCAGGCGCAGGCGGTCGTGGAGGCGAAGGTCGGTGAGCATACTCAGAAACAGCCCGCATTATAAGATGAATTATGATAAACTACGGGGCGAGAAATTCCAGCCAGCCAGGAAGAAGCCATGTCGAAATACGAAACCTACAGCGTGGAAATCGCCGGTCTCAAACGCGACCTGCGTCTGTTCGAGGTCAAGCCCGGATTGAAGATCGCCATCCTGAACATTTTGGGAGATACGGAACTGGTTCAGGCGTGCGCGCGCGAACTGGCGCTCAAACTTAACGGCGTTGAATACGATGTGTTAGTGACAGCGGAAGCCAAGTCCATTCCGCTGGCACACGCCCTCTCGGTGGAAACCAAAAAGCCCTATGTGGTGCTTCGCAAGGTCTATAAGCCCTACATGGGCGCGGCGCTCATGGCAGAGACGCTCTCCATCACCACCGGTCAGCCGCAGGTGTTGATTTTGGATGAAAAGGACATCGAGATGATGAAAGGCAAGCGGGTGGTGATTGTGGACGATGTCATCAGCACCGGCTCCACCCTGCAGGGGATGCGGATGATTCTCGACAAGGCTGGCTCCACCGTCGTCAAAGAGGCGGCAATTTTCACCGAAGGCGACCGCGCGCAGTGGATGCACATCATTTCGCTGGGGCATTTGCCGTTGTTTACGGATTGAAGAGGAAGGTACATAGGTATACAAGTACACAGGTATACAGGTACACAAGTACAGAGGTATACAGGTACACAGTTAGATGTATACAGGCGTACAAGTATAAACGGCTGGAGGCGTTTACACCTTCCAGCCGTTTGATTCTTAAGCGCCGATCTACCTCTCTACCTGTTTACTTGTCTACCTGTTTACTTGTCTACCTGTTTACCTGTGTACTTAACCACCTTCCCTGCCAACTTCATCTTTCCCTCCCGTCTCATCTTTTTGATGGCGCGTTCTCTTTTCATGGCTGTGACACGGTCCGGCTGTTCCTCCACATAGATCAAACGCACCGGGCGGCGCGTGCGCGTGTACTTTGCGCCGCGCCCGGCGTTGTGCGCCTGCACCCGCTTTGCGGGGTCAACCGCCCAGCCGGTGTAATACGTCCCGTCGGCGCATTCGACGATGTAGCAAAAGCATTTGGTCACTTGCGTTTGGTGCGGTCGGAGAGGGCGGAGCCGAAAAGCATCTGGTTGAGGCGTTCGCCAAAGGAGGGCGTGTCAATCTTCTGCGCTCCCTTGTGCAACCACTCGGCTTCGGAACGTTCCTCGAACCAGCGGATGCGTCCGTTCCAGGCGTTTTCGAGGCGTTTGCCGAGCGCTTCGCGGTCGCCGTCTTCGAGTTCGTCGCGGAGGCGAATCAAGGAAGTGATGTAGGAATTGAGCAGGCGCACCATGTTCTCGCGGTTTTCCAGCGCGGCTTCGCGCAGTGAAACGGCGTCATCGTGGTAGGCAAATGCCGATGTCATGGCGGCATAGGGACGGGCGGCGAGTTTCTTTGCATCCAGCCAGCCGGGTTGATCGAGTGTGGCATCCAGCAGGGCGGCAGCGGCAAGCTGCGGCAGGACTTGCACCTTGCCCAGCAAGCCGTCAGCTTCGGCGGTATCCATCACCAGCGGAAGCGAACCAAGCAGGGATGTGAAATCCATGACAAGGGTGAAGATGTTTTCCGGCGTGCCGGCAGGCGCAGTGATGACCGTCACGCTCTTTTCAAACAGGTCGGCGCGCGCGGCGGCAATGCCATAGTCAATGCCGTGCAGATGGTCTGGGTGAATGGCGGGGAAGAGCCCCACGTAAAACCGTCCGCTTGGTAAAAGCTCGCGGGTCCAGCCGGCAACCGTCCCTTTGGCAAGAGCCGTATCCAGGACGAGAGTTCCTTCTTGGAGGTCGGGAGCAATGACTTCCAGCGTCCCGCGCACTTCGGCAAAGGGCAGGGCAAGCACCACAATGCGGGCGTCGCGCACCGAGTCGGGCAGGTTGTACTTCCAAGTATCCACAGCGCCGGCATCCTGGGCGGCTTTGGCGGCGCGAGGGTCTTTATCATGACCCACGATGGTCACCCCGGCGCCGCGCCCCTTCAGGGCAAGCCCAATGGATGCGCCGATTTGTCCGAGACCGATGATGGTAATTTGAACTGGCATAGTAACCTCGCAGGTTTGAGTGTTTGCATTATACTGCCAACCCTGCTGTTAAATGCGAGAACCGCGGACGCCGACCGCGGTTCCCTTGCAAAAGGAGGAGAAGAGAAATCACCTTACGCCCCAAATTTATCATAAGGGTCTCCAGCCTGCTTGACGCAAAACCTACGATTCCCCTACGATTCTCCGACACTTTACACCGCTGCAAGGGGAAAAAAGTGTATAATAGAACAAATTTTCCAACTTCAGGAGAAAAATGACCCATTTTGCCATCGAAACGAAGGACTTGAGCCGCATTTACAAGATTCGCGGTAACAAAAAGGAAAAGCAGATTCGCAAGGAACTGGTTGCCCTCGAGAATGTGAACCTGACGGTGGAACGCGGCGAACTGTTCGGACTCCTGGGACCGAACGGCGCCGGCAAAACGACCCTCATCAAAATCCTCACCACGCTTCTCGCCCCGACCTCAGGCTGGGCACGCGTCGCCGGCTATGACGTGACCCAACACCCGAACCTGGTCCGCCCGCGCATCAACATGGTTTCTGGCGGCGAGTCGTCGGGCTATGGTTTGCTGACCGTGCGCGAAAACCTGTGGATGTTCTCGCAGTTCTACGGGATGCCCTCGAAGGAAGCCAACCAGCGTATTGTGGAACTGCTCAAGATGGTGGGACTGGAAGACCGCATCCACACCAAATCATCCGACCTTTCGACGGGTCTGCGGCAGAAGATGAACATTGTGCGCGGCTTTCTGACCGACCCCGAGGTGCTGTTCCTCGACGAACCCACCCTGGGCTTGGACGTGGGCGCGGCGCGCGACGTGCGCAAGTTGATCCGCACTTGGGTGGATACGTCCCCTCTCCCCAGCGGAGAGGGCAAAGGTGAGGGTCGCCGCACGCTGCTGCTGACCACCCATTACATGGTCGAAGCCGAGGAGTTGTGCGACCGCGTGGCAATCATCAACAAGGGGCGCGTGCTTGCCTGCGATACGCCCGCCAATCTCAAGCGCAACCTTCAGCGCGACGCCATCTTCGAGATCGAGACGAGTCCGCTCAACGGGTTGACGTCGCAAATTTTGCAGGACCAGCCCGAGGTCAAGAAAGCCGCGCTGACCGACATCGAAGGCGGCGCGAGGCTGGAGTTGATCCTGAAAGAGGAGGCGGCGCTGGCGAGCGTCATCAACATCCTGACCCAGAAGGAAATCAAAGTGAAACGCCTGACCAAACGCGAACCGACGCTCGAGGATGTGTTCATGGATTTGGTCGGGCAGAAGATGGAAGAGGTGGAGAAGGAGGAGGCGCCCCATGCAGGCTAATCCTTCGCTGGCGCTGAGCGCATCGCAAAAAGTGACGGGCTGGCGGCTGTTCCTGAAGACCATCGTCGCGCGCGCCTATCCGCGCGTCATCGGTCAGCAGCGCGAAAAATCGTGGATTTTCTTCGACATCTTCCTGCCGATGCTGGGGGTGGCGGCGTATGTGTACGTCTATCGCGCCATCGGCGCGCCGGAAGAATACGTGGGCTTTGTGGTGATGGGCGGCGCAATGACCTCGTTCTGGATGAACGTGCTGTGGAGCATGTCCAGCCAGTTGTACTGGGAAAAGGAGCAAGGCAACCTGGCGCTCTACATCATCGCCCCCAACTCAATGATGGCGGTTTTGCTCGGCATGGCGGTGGGCGGGTTGTTCGCCACGACGCTGCGCGCGGCGGTGATCATCGTTGCCGGGTCGCTGATGTTCAACGTGACGTACGCCGTCGCCAGTTTCACGCAACTTCTGCTGGTCTTCTTCCTTGCCATGACCGCCCTCTACGGCATGGGGATGATGAGCGCATCATTGTTCCTCCTGCTCAGCCGTGAGGCGTGGCACATCTCGAACCTCGCGCAGGAACCTATCTATCTCGTTTCGGGCTTTTACTTCCCGATCAAGTCGCTCAATTTTTGGGTCGCTGCGGCGGCTTCGATCATTCCGCTCACACTGGGGCTGGATGCGATGCGGCAACTCATCTTCCCTTCGGGCGCACTGCTCGGCTTCCTGAGCGTCAAGGTGGAAATCGCCGTGCTAATCGTCCTGTGTGTGCTTTTCCTGACCGCCGCCAAGTTCCTGCTCGATTACATGGAGAAACTCGCCATTCGAGAGGGCAGGCTGACGGAAAGCCGACGCTAAATTACCAGTTACCAGTTACCAATTACCAACCTTTAGCCCCTCAGTAATTGGTAACTGGTAAATACGTGGAGAATTCATGAACCGTTCCGAAACCACCCGCTCTTTCACCATGGCAACCTGGCTGGGATGGCAGGTCGAGTCGAACTGGACCGACCCCTTCCTGTTTGCCATTTACGTCATCATCAAGCCGCTGGCGTCCGCCGCCATTCTGGTGGTCATGTATAGCATCATCACCGGCGGCGCATACGAGTCGCCGCTTTTCCCATACATTTACCTCGGCAATGCCTTTTATACTTACGTTGGCGCGGTGATGGCGGGAGTCTCGTGGGCGGTCATTGACGACCGCGAGCATTACAAGACGCTCAAGTACATGTACATCGCCCCCATCAACATTCCTTTCTACTGGCTGGGACGCGGCGTCTCGCGCTTCCTCATCGGGACGGTGGCGGTCATCGTCATCCTGACAGCAGGAGTACTCTTCCTCAACGTCCCGCTCGACCTGACACAGGTCAACTGGGGGCTTTTCATCGTCTCGCTCCTCCTCGGCGTGACCATGCTCGCCATGATGGGCTTGATCCTTGCCAGCATCACACTCATGGTGGCGCATCACTTTTTTCTCATCGGCGAAGCGGTGGCAGGCGCGCTCTATCTCTTCAGCGGCGCGATCTTCCCGCTGGAGGTGCTGCCCGCCTGGCTCAGACCCATAGGGTATGCCATGCCCATCACCTACTGGCTCGAACTCATGCGCCGCTCGCTCATCGGCGACGTGGCGCAAGCCTTCCCCACCCTCGCGCAGTACAGCAACCTGCAATTGCTCGGCATCCTGCTCGGGCTGACGGTCATCTTTGCAGTCGCGTCCGTGTTCACCTTCCGCTGGTGTGATTATCGCGCCCGCGAACTTGGTCTCATTGACAGGGTGTCGAACTATTAGTCTGGAGTCTAATAGTCTGGAGTCTGATAGTCTCGAGGCTCATGGTCTGGAAGTCAAAAGAGGAAACGTACTATAATCGCCATCGAGGGATTTCCTCGGCGGCGATTTTTTTATGAAGAAGACACCTGCCCCGCCTCCCATCTACATCGGCGAACTGAACGGGACACCGCTCGGAGACCTGCGCCTCGCCGCCTCGGACTTGGGCTTGGTCGCCGTTGAATGGGCGGATTCTCAACCCGCGCTGGATGCCTATCTCGCGCGGCTCAAACGTCCCGTCCAGGCGGATGCGAGGAAGATCAAACCCTACGCAAAAGAACTCTCCGAATACCTGAACGGAAAACGCACCGCCTTCACCATCCCCATTGACTGGACGTTCTTCACCCCGTTCCAGCGCGAGGCATTGCAGGCGGTCTACCGCATCCCCTATGGCGAGACTCGCACCTACGCCGACATCGCCCGCGAGATTAATCGTCCGCATGCATATCGCGCCGTGGGTCGCGCCAATGCCACAAACCCCATGCCGCTGGTCATCCCCTGTCACCGCGTCATCGGCGCGGACGGTAAACTCCACGGCTACGGCGGCGGGCAGGGATTGCCCACCAAGGAATGGCTGTTGAGGTTGGAAGGCGCGGTGATGGCGTGATAACATAAAGACCTCCCGGGAGAAACAAATTTCCGGAGGTCTATTTCAAAACTGTCCCAATAGGCAGCAGCGACACATGGCAAAGAAAATACAAATCTTCCTCCAAAAATACGAATTTCTGCTCCCCCTTGGGCTGTTTTTGCTCTTCCTTGCCTTCACCCTGCCCGGCATCTCGTGGGGCGCGCCGGTCATCTGGCACCCTGATGAGATCGTCTTCCGCTCCATCAAGGCGCTGCATGGCGAGTGGCAGTTCAGCGAAATCAACTTCGACTACCCCGACCTGCCGCAATATGCCATGTTCTTTCTCGGCAAACTGCTCCTCGCTCTCGGCAAAACCGACGGCGACGTTCTCGTCGCTGCGCGCGTCCTTTCAGCGGTTCTCGCCGGGTTGACGGTCGTCGTCACCTACCTCATCGCCCGCCGCATCGGCGGCAGCCTCGGCGTTGCCGGCTTGAGCGGACTCTTCCTCATTTGCGTCAGCCCAATGTCGCACAACGGACGCTTTGCCCACAACGATACCTATCTGCTCTTTTTCACGACCCTCTCCATCTTTTTCCTGCTCGAATACAGCCTGCGCGGAAACCGCCTCTTTCTCTACGCCTCCTTCCTGACCGTTGGCATGGCAGCATCCAGTAAATACATCGGCGGGAGTCTCCTCCTCGCCCCGCTGACGGTGTACCTCCTCGAGCAGTGGAGGGGCATCCGCAAAAACTGGCTCTCCGCGGCTGAGACACTGTTCATCGGCATTGTGCTTGCCTTTCTCGGCTTTGCCCTCGGCACCCCCAAAGCATTGACGTGGATGACGTTCTACTTCAAGCGGCTGTCCTCCACCCTGCAGTGGCAGGCAAACTACGGGCACCAGTCCGACAGCGTACGCGGCTTCATCGGTCAATACGGCATCATGGTAAACGGACTCGGTCTGCCACTCAGCCTGCTGTTTGGCGTCGCATTGGTTTGGGCGGCTTGGCAGGTCGTCAGGGCGGGGCGGGGCGGCGAGTCCGCGCAGGAACCGCAGACAAAGCCCTTTGCCATCCTCCTGCTGGCGCTCCTCGTCCTTGACCTGCCGATGACGATTTCCTACAACTATCAACTGCGCTACTTCCTGACGTTGATGCCGTTTCTCGCCATCCTCGCCGCGTTCTTCGTTGTAGAGATTCATGCAAGAGCCAAAGCGGCAGGCAAGCCTCTCTATCCGCTGGCAGTCAACCTGACAGCGGGGGGCATCGTCCTGTATTCCCTCGCCCGCCTGCTCAGCCTGATGCTGCTCGTCATGAACGATGCCCGCATTCCTGCCACCGCTTTCATGCAGACCCTGCCGGCGGGCACATCGCTGGAACACACCTACTATCCCCCCACCCTGCCGCCCGATCACTTTGCCCGCGAACACAACTATCCCATCTACTTTGTCAAAGGCAATGAAGCGGTGCCGTCGGGCGATAAACTCAAATTCAACGCTGGCGAGGCGGGGCTTGTGGAACGCCAGACGGATTATTTCGTGGTGGATAGTTTCACCTCCGAGCGCTTCAACAACCCTCATTACTGTCAAGCCATGCCGGCTGAATGCGCTTTCTTCAAACAGTTGGAAACGGGTCAAAGCGCCCATTACAAACTTTTGAAGGAATTCAAATACACCTTGCCGCCTTACCTGCCGCAAATTCGCTTCGACTTCATCAACCCCTCCATCCGCATCTACGAAAGGATTCCATGAACGACTTCCGCACGGGTTACATCGCCGTCATCGGTCGTCCGAATGTCGGCAAATCCACGCTCATCAATGCCCTGCTTGGGCAGAAGATCGCAGCGGTCTCGCCCAAGCCGCAGACCACGCGCAAGCGTCAATTGGGAATTCTCACCGCCGAGGCGTATCAACTTGTTTTTGTGGATACGCCCGGCATTCACAACCCGCGCCACAAACTGGGACGCTTCCTCAACCAGGAGGCGCAGGAAGCGCTCGAAGGCGTGGATGTCGTCCTTTGGCTGGTGGACGCCTCCGTCCCGCCGACGGAGGAGGACAAACAAATCGGTCAACTACTCGACAACCTTCCGCGTCGGACTCCGCTCGTGCTTGCCGCCAACAAAATGGACCTGGTCCAGGCTGAGGCGTTGACCCGCCATCTCGAAGCGTATCAGGCGTCGGTTAAGAAAGAAGCGCACGTCGTTTCGCTGTCTGCGCTGCAGGGGAAGAATCTCGCTGAGCTGCGCGATCTGCTGATTTCCCTCAGTCCAATCCGCCCGCCGGACTTTGATGAGGACCAAATCACGGACGCCTACGAACGCGACATCGCCGCCGATTTGATTCGCGAGGCGTGCTTGAACAACTTGCGCGACGAGGTGCCGCACAGCGTGGGCGTGCGCATTGACGAGTTCAAGGAACGCGAGAACGGCATGGTGTACATCGCCGCGACGATTTTCGTGGAGCGCGACTCGCAAAAGGGAATTGTCATCGGCGAGGCAGGCAAAATGCTCAAGCGCATTGGCAGTGATGCGCGCAGGGAAATCGAAGCAATGGGCGGACGCCCTGTGTTTTTGGAACTGCGCGTCAAGGTGCTGAAAGACTGGCGCAACGACGAGAATGCTTTACAGCGGTTTGGGTATCGAATCAAGAAAAAGTAGTCGCGTCATTGCGAGCCCGCTCGCAGCGACAAGGAACATCGGGAGGCACGCATGAATCTCTGGCTTATCCTGGCGTTTGTTTTTGCCGTGTTGCAGATCATCGTCTTATGGAAGGAACTCGGCAAACTGGAATATGTGACCAAACCGGCAGTGATGATTTTTCTGTTTGCCTGGTTATATTCCAGTACAGGGCTGCAAGGATTGACGTTCTGGTTTGGGCTGGGGGTGTTGTTTTCGCTGGCGGGGGATGTGTTCCTGATGTTTTCGCATGAGCGCTGGTTCTTGTACGGATTGGCGGCTTTCCTGTTCGCACATTTTTCCTATCTGGCTGGTTTCCAGAACGAATTGAGGCAATTCGGTTTTTGGCAGGCTATCCTGCTCGCCATCCTGTCGGTTGGCGGGGTGCGGGTGATGCGGCGGCTTATCCCCTCCATACGCGCCGGCGGACGAGACCGCCTGGTCGCGCCGGTTGTCCTGTATGCGGCGGTCATCACTGCCATGCTCTACGCCGCGCTGACCACACTTTCCAATCCCGCATGGAAGGCGGGCGCCTCGCTCCTGGTGGGGGTGGGGGCGTTCCTTTTTTACCTTTCAGACATCGTCCTGGCGTGGAACAGGTTCGTCGCCCCCATCAAGAACGGACGCATCATCAATATCGCCCTGTACCACCTCGGTCAGATCAGTTTGATTGCGGGGGTGATCGGTCAGTTTGGATAAACCTCCCTGCGCAGGGAAAGGGGACAATTGGATGCGGGCTTCCCGCTTGCCAAAGGTCTGAAACGGCTTTGCATAATTGTTTTGCATCGGCAAACCTCCTGTAAAGCACGGACTCTGGACTCCGTGCTATCCTACGGGCGTGGTCGCTCTCCTCCTTGTGTTGGTTTTGGGTTTGCTTGTGGTCCTCGCCATGGAGGCGAGCCAGAAGCGGCACGTCTTCCTGTGCCAGCAGGAAGAGGCGCGAAAGCGCTTCTGAACCACTCCAAAAAAGACCACATCTCTCCTCTACACAGAGCCCGGTTCTCCTCCCGGGCTCTTGTGTTTTTGAACGTTAACCCGCTCTTAAACAATCCTTGAACGGCTCTTAAACGCCCTTTGCTACACTGATGGGGAAAACAAAGGAGCAATATGGGACTTGCCGACCTGCACATTCACACTCTTTATAGTTACGACGGCACCGCCTCCGTACCTGCCGTTTTGAAGCGCGCCCGGCAGTCTGGCTTGGATGTCATCGCCATCACCGACCACGATGAAATCAGAGGCTCTCTCAAGGCGCTGGAACTTGCCTCCACCTATGGAATCGAAGTCATTCCCGGCATCGAGGTAACCACCGCTGAAGGCGACCTGCTGGCGCTCAACGTCACGGAGAAAATTCCGCCCGCCAAATCCTTAATCGAGACCATTTTCAAAGTTGGGGAGTTGGGCGGCTTTTGCATTGCCCCGCACCCCATGGCAGGCGGACTTGGCATGAAAAGTCTGAGCGCCTACTCAATTTTGAAAGCCCTCCGCCATGCGGACGTGCCTCGTATTCTCATTGCCATCGAAACCTACAACGCCACGACCATAGACAGGATGAGCAATCACTACGCCCGCATCCTGGCGGAACGATTGAACATTCCCCAAACCGCCAGCAGCGACGCCCACGTCATAGAAGCCATTGGGCTGGGCGCGACCGAGTTCGACGGTTATACCGCCTCTGACCTGATTGCCGCTCTGCAAAACGGAAACATCCGCATTCGCAAACAGCGCGAGTGGAACTCCGCCCGCATTCTCGGCAGTTGGGCAACAAACTACCTCGGCAGTGTTTTCCTCCGCCTGGCACAGATGCACGGATAGGATGCTCTGCATGGAAGCGCTTCTCATTATCACCGCTTTCCTGTTTCTTGTGGCAATTTTCAAGGAGAAATAACATGGAAATACTCTTTCTCTACGCCATGATCGTCAGCCTCATCGTTGTCTTTACCATAGACACGTTCCAAAAATGGCAGAATGATTTGAAAAGCAATCAACCAAAATGACCAAACATATCCTTGTCACCAATGACGACGGCGTCTCCGCGCCGGGACTTTTGACGCTCGTGCAAGAAATGCGCCGGCTGGGAAAAGTATCGGTGCTTGCGCCCGACCGAAACTGGTCCGGAGGCGGACACGTCAAAACGCTCGACCGCGCCCTGCGCGTCAAGGAAGTGCGTCTTGCCGACGGCACACAGGCATTTGCCAGCGACGGCGCTCCATCCGATTGCGTTGCGCTTGCCATACTTGGATTCATCAAAGAGCCGATTGACCTGGTCGTCTCCGGCATCAACGCCGGCGCCAACCTCGGACACGACGTGACCTACTCCGGCACCGTCACCGCCGCAATGGAAGCCGTCATCGCCGGCATCCCCGGCATCGCTGTCTCGCTCGAAACGATGGAAAATCACATCGGCGATGTAGACTACGGACCCGCCGCCCGCGCCGCAGCAAAGATCGTCCGCCAGGTCATCGAGAACGGTCTGACTCACGAAGTCCTGCTCAACATCAATGTGCCTTTTTTCCCCGACGACCGGATTCGCGGCATTCGCATCACCCGCCAGGGACTGCGCGTTTACCACAGCCGCCTCGACGAACGCATTGACCCGCGCGGCAAACCCTATTACTGGATCGGCGGCGACGCGCCCACCGGCGTCCCCGAACGCGGCACCGACGTGGGCGCTCTGGCGGAGGGCTTTGTCTCCGTCACCCCGCTTCAACTTGACCTGACCGCCTACCGCGCCATCACCGACCTCCACACCTGGCGCTGGGACGAAGCGTCTGATACTGCTGCGCTGCTTGAAGCCGAAAAATTAACCCTCTTTCGCAAAGATTGAGCGTTATCTTCGTAGTTCAACTCGTCTTCAGTTCAGACCTTCAGGGTGATGCCTGATCGAGCAATCACATCTTCTCCTCCTTGTGTCGTCTCCTGCGGGAGACAGGCTGTCCGCCGTGGCGCCGGCGGACAGTTTATTTAACCACCTGAATTCGGGATAACGCTTTTGAATCGTCCCGAAGGCTTTTGACGCAGCGGGTTCGAGAGCAGAATCAGCCTTCGGGACGCTTATCCCGAACTGACATTATTAACTCATCTTACGCGGTAGCGCGAGATTTATCTCGCGTTTTCGGGCGACATAAATGTCGCCCTACGAAGGAACTGCGTAAGGTGAGTTATTAACTCCGCTCCAGCCCAAACAACGCCAAAGAAGCGATATGAATGCCGCCCTGCCTGCAAATCTCTTAACAAGACGTTAACCCATCCTTCCATTGCCATTAAAAGGCGATTGTTATCATCACGTTGTTACAAAATCAAAGGAGAAAAGAAATGACCAAAACTGTTCGTTCCTTATTGTTCGTGTTCGTCCTGGCAAGCATCGTGCTTGCCGCGTGTGACGCCCCCGCCACACCTGAAACGGTGACCGTCGTTGAAACGAAGGTTGTCGAAAAGATCGTCGAAGTGACCGCCCAGGCGCCTGCCGGTCCCGTGGAAGGCACCATCCTCGTGGACGGCTCCAGCACGGTCGCGCCCATCACCGCTGCCGTTGCGGAAGAATTCCAGGCGGAGTTCCCCGAAGTGCGCGTCCCGGTCGGCATTTCCGGCACGGGCGGCGGCTTCAAGAAGTTCTGCGTTGGCGAGACCGATATTTCCGACGCATCCCGCCCCATCAAAGAATCCGAAACCGAACTGTGCAAGCAGAACGGCGTTGAATACGTTGAATTGCCCGTTGCGTTCGACGGTCTGGCTGTGTTGGTCAACCCCGCCAACGACTTCGTTTCCTGCCTGACAAAAGAAGAACTCAAGAAGATTTGGTCGCCCGAAGCGGAAGGCGTCATCACCAATTGGAGCCAAGTGCGTGAAGGCTTCCCCGATCAGCCGCTTGCTCTCTACGGTCCAGGCGTCGACTCCGGCACCTATGACTACTTCACCGAAGCCATCGTCGGCAAGGAAGGTTCGAGCCGCGGCGACTTCCTCCCCAGCGAAGACGACAACGTCCTCGTGCAGGGCATCGCCGGCGACGTGAACGCCCTTGGCTTCTTCGGTCTCGCGTACTACGAAGAGAACAAGGATAAACTCAAACTGGTGGCGATTGACAACGGCGACGGCAACTGCGTCGAACCGAATGCCGAAACGGTCGCCAGCGGAACCTACCAGCCGCTCTCCCGCCCGCTGTTCATCTACGTCAACCGCGCCCGCATTGACCAGAAGGACGAAATCAGCGCCTTCATCCAGTTCTACCTCCAAAACGCCGGCGCGCTCTCTGCCGAAGTCGGCTACATCCCGCTGACCGATGAAATCTACGCCCTGGCGCAGAAACGCTACGACGCCCGCGTGACCGGCTCCATTTTCGAAGGTCTCGGCTCCACCGTCGGCGTCTCGCTTGCGGACCTGCTGGCGAAGGAAAAGTAAGACCCGTAAAGACCCTAAAGTTTCCAAAAACCTTTAGGGTCTATGTATCAGACTTCGGAAGTCTAGAAGACTTCCGAAGTCTGATTTACCCTGTCACCCCTTACCGCCTGTCTAAAGGAGTCGTATGCAAGAAAGTAAACTTGTAACCGACGTTGTCTTCTTGCGCGCCCGCGCCGATCACGACCGCCGCGAAGGAATCATCCGCGCGGTTCTGCTGTTATTCTCCATTGTCTCCGTCTTCACCACGCTGGGCATCATTGCCGTCCTGCTTCAGGAAACCATCCTGTTCTTTCAGGAAGTTTCCATCGTAGAGTTTTTCACAGATACCGTCTGGACGCCGCTGTTTGCCTCCAAAAAGTTTGGCGTCCTGCCGCTGGTGAACGGCACCCTCCTCGTGGCGGCGGGCGCCATGCTCATCGCCCTGCCGCTCGGTCTGCTTGCCGCCATCTACCTTAGCGAATACGCCAGCGACCGCGCCCGCAAAATCCTCAAGCCCATGCTCGAAATATTGGCAGGCGTGCCGACCGTCGTCTATGGTTATTTCGCGCTGACCTTCATCACGCCCTTGCTTCAAAAAATCTGGTCCGAAACCCAAGCCTTCAACGCCCTCAGCGCCAGCATCGTCATGGGCTTCATGATCCTACCCCTCGTCGCCTCACTCTCCGAAGACGCCATGTCGGCGGTGCCGCAGTCGCTTCGGCAGGCGGCGTATGCGCTTGGCGCGACCCGCCTCGAGGTCACGCTGCGAACCGTCCTTCCCGCCGCGCTTTCGGGCATCTCCGCCGCGTTCATCCTCGCCGTCTCCCGCGCCATCGGCGAGACCATGATCGTCGCCATTGCCGCCGGGCAGCAGCCCAAACTCACCCTCAATCCGCTCCAATCCATCGAAACCATGACCGCCTACATCGTCCAGGTCAGCCTCGGCGACACGCCGCAGCAAAGCATCGCTTACAAAACCATCTTTGCCGTCGGCATGTTACTCTTCACAATGACGCTGACGATGAATTTGATCAGCAACTGGCTGACGCGCCGCTATCGGGAGGTGTACGAATGAACGGACTCTTCGCCAACGAAAACGGACGCTTCGCACCCCGCCTCAGCCTGCGTCTGCGCTTCGGACGCGTTTTCCAATTCCTCAGCCTCGCCGCCGTGACCCTCGGCTTGATCATGCTCTCCGTCCTGCTGATTGACATCATCCTCGACGGCTACAAATGGCTGCGCCCCGAATTCTTCACCGAGTTCCCCTCGCGTTTCCCCGAAAAATCGGGGCTGCGCTCCGCCCTGCAAGGTTCGCTGTGGATGATCAGCCTGACCGCGCTGATGGCGTTCCCGGTCGGCGTGGGCGCGGCAATCTATCTCGAAGAATACGCCAGCGACAACTGGTTCACACGCCTTATTGAAATCAACATCGCCAACCTGGCGGGCGTGCCGTCCATCATTTACGGCTTGCTCGGCTTGGGCTTGTTCGTGCGCGGGCTGGAACTGGGACGCAGCGTGCTGGCTGGCTCGATGACCATGGCTTTATTGGTCTTGCCCATCATCATCGTCTCGGGGCGCGAGGCGATCCGCGCCGTGCCGCAGTCGGTGCGTCATGCCTCGCTGGCATTGGGCGCGACCCAATGGCAGACCATCCAAAACCACGTCCTGCCCTACGCCATGCCCGGCATCCTCACGGGAACCATCCTTGCCATGTCGCGCGCCATCGGCGAAACCGCTCCGCTCATCACCATCGGCGCCCTCACCTACATCCGCTTCGACCTCAAAGGTCCGCTGGATTTGTTCACCGTCCTGCCGATTCAGATTTTCAACTGGGTCTCGCTGCCCAAAGCGGAATTTCAGCAGCTGGCGGCGGCGGGCATTATCGTCCTGCTGGCGGTTCTGCTCAGCCTGAACGCGCTGGCGATTGTGCTGAGGAATAAATTGCAAATCAGGTGGTAAATTCCCCCTCACCCCTGTCCCCTCTCCCACATGGGAGAGGGGCAGGGGTGAGGGTCAACAGGTGACTTATGCTCGAACAACACGAAATCGCTCTCTCTGTCAAAAATCTCAACGTCTATTACGGCGGCTTTCACGCCCTGGATAACATCTCGCTGGAGATACCGGCGCGGCAAATCACCGCCATCATCGGACCCTCGGGCTGCGGCAAATCCACGTTCCTGCGCTGTTTCAACCGCATGAACGACCTCGTTCCCACCGCCCGCGTGGAAGGCACAGCGCTGTTCTACGGACAAAACATCTACGACCCAAAAATCAACCCGGTGGAAGTGCGCCGTCACATCGGCATGGTGTTTCAGAAGCCGAATCCGTTTCCCAAATCCATTTACGAGAACGTGGCATACGGCGCGCGCATCAACGGCTACAAAGGCGACATGGACGAACTGGTGGAGCGCAGTCTGCGCGCCGCCGCGCTGTGGGACGAAGTGAAGGACAACCTGAAAAAGTCCGCGCTGGCGCTTTCGGGCGGACAGCAGCAGCGGTTGTGCATCGCCCGCGCCATCGCGGTCGAGCCGCAGGTCATTCTCATGGACGAACCCGCCTCCGCCCTCGACCCGATTGCCACGCTCAAAATCGAAGAGTTGATGCAGGAACTCAAGAAGTTCTACACCATCGTCATCGTCACCCACAACATGCAGCAAGCCGCGCGCGTCTCCGATTACACCGCCATGATGATGCTGTCCAAAGAAGGCTCGCGCGCCGGCACGGTCATCGAGTTCGGTCCCACCTCTCAAATCTTCACCAAACCCAAAGACAAACGCACCGAAGATTACGTCACCGGGCGGTTTGGCTGATATTTGGCGATATAATACGCACAACAATTAAAGTCGAGGATATATGCTGAGAAAAACTTTTGAAACCGAAATTCAACAGGTGAAGGACGAAGTTCTCGTGTTGGGCAGCATGGTCGAACAGGCAATCCTCAACACGGTGGAAGCCCTGAAGAAGCGGGACATCAAGGCATCTGAGGAAATTCTCAAGGCGGACAAACTTATCAACCAGAAGCGTTTCGACATCGAAAACAAACTGATGATTTTGATCGCCACGCAGCAGCCGATGGCGCGCGACCTGCGTCTGCTCGCTTCGTGCATGGAAATCATCTCCGAACTCGAGCGCATGGGCGATTACGCCAAAGGCATCGCCAACATCAACATCCGCATGGGAGACGACCCCCTGCTCAAGCCGCTCATTGACATCCCCCGCATGGCGCAAAAAGACGTGGACATGCTGCACCGCGCCCTGACGGCTTTTGTCAACGAAGACGCCGAAACGGCAAAGGCGATTCCCGTCGAAGACGATGAAGTAGATGCTCTCTACAATCAAATTTACCGCGAACTGATGACCTTTATCATTCAGGACCCCAAGACCATCGAACGCGCCAACTGGCTGTTATGGGTGGCGCACAACCTTGAGCGCGTCGCCGACCGTGTGACCAACATCTGCGAGCGGACCGTTTTCATCGTCACCGGTGAAATGGCTGAGATCAAAGCCACCGACGATGAGTTTTGGAAGAGCCAGAAGAAGTGAGGGGTGGGAGAGTAAACAGTAATCAGTGAGCAGTGAACAGTAATCAGTGAACAGTAAACAGTAATTGGTAATTGGTAATTGGTAATGAAAAACGAGTGAATGAGAAACATCTCATCCACTCGTTTACTTTAAGCGCTCACCCAACCATTCGACCATTAGACTATCCGACTATTGGACTATCAGACTATCCGACTATCCAACTATCCGACTCAAATTACCCCATCCTCCCCGTGATATACGCTTCGGTCAATTCCTGCCTGGGATTGGTAAACATGGCGTTCGTCTCGGAAAATTCCACCAGTTCTCCCAGCCAGAAGAAACCCGTGTAATCCGATACGCGCGCCGCCTGCTGCATGTTGTGCGTGACGATGACAATCGTGTATTCCTGCTTCAGTTCGGCGATTAATTCCTCGATGCGCAGGGTGGCGATTGGGTCGAGCGCGGAAGTGGACTCGTCCATCAAAATGACTTCCGGCTGGACGGCAATCACCCGCGCGATGCACAGCCTCTGCTGCTGCCCCAGCGACAACCCCAGCGCGTCCTTCTTCAGGTCGTCTTTCACTTCATCCCACAATGCGGCGGCGCGCAACGACTTTTCCACCACTTCGTCCAAGTTCACCTTCAACCCCATCACGCGCGGACCAAACGCCACATTATCGTAAATGGACTGCGGAAACGGATTCGGCTTCTGGAACACCATTCCCACGCGCTGCCGCAAGGTGACCACATCCATGTCTTCGGCGTGGATGTCTTTTCCGTGCAATAGAATTTTCCCCTCCACGCGTGTGCCGGGGATGGTGTCGTTCATGCGATTCAGACAGCGCAAAAAGGTGGACTTGCCGCATCCCGAAGGACCGATGAGCGCAGTCACTTTGCGCGGCGCAATCTCAAGGTTGATGTTCGAGAGCGCCTTCTTGGCGTTGTCATAGTAGAAGTCAAGGCTTTGGACGGAGAAAACAGGTTGCAGGTCGGGCATGAAGCGATTTTATCATGTTAGCGCCGAATACTTTCGACTATAATTCCTGTCAATGAATCGCATCATCAAACTCATTCTTCTTTTCTTGTTCCTCGCGTCTTTTCCTCTTGCCTCGTGTAGTTCTACCTCTTCTGCGCAAGCCGCTCCCCCTCCGCCCGCGGCGTACATTGAAAACAAAGGCTCCGATACGATGGTCAACCTGGCGCTGGCTTGGGCGGAGGCGTATCAGGATGCGCACCCGGATGTCCGAATCTCAGTGACGGGCGGAGGGTCGGGAACGGGCATCGCTGCGCTCATCAACGGCACAGTGGATATTGCCAACGCCTCGCGACAGATTAAGAAAGAAGAAATCGAGGAAGCGCAAGCCAACGGCGGCAACCCGGTGGAGTTCATTGTGGCGCGCGATGCGATTGCCGTCATCGTCAACCCCGCCAATCCCGTCAGCGAACTGACTCTTCAACAGATCTCCGATATTTACAGCGGCAACATCAACAACTGGAAGGAAGTCGGCGGGGAAGACCGCCCGATTGTGCGCCTTTCGCGCGAGACCAACTCCGGCACGCATGTATATTTCCTCGAAACGGTTTTGCGGCTGGGACAAAAAGAGAACAAGACTCTTTTTTCGATGGATACGCTCCTGCTGCCCTCCTCCGAGGGCATCATCACGGAGGTACGTCAAAACCCCAATGCCATCGGCTATGACGGTTTGGGTTATGTGCCTCCCGATTTGAAGGTCATCGCCATTGCCAAAGAGCCGGGCAGCGCCTACGTCCTGCCATCCATAGCGACTGTGAACGATAAGAGTTATCCCATCGCGCGCGACCTGTATATGTACACCAACGGAGAACCTGCGGGCATCATCAAGGAATATCTCGATTGGATCCTCTCCAACGAGGCGCAGGAAATCGTCGCCGAACTGGGGTTTGTGCCTGTTGCCTTCACCGCCGCCCCATCGCCCTGAGAGCGTGTTCTGCGTAAGAGTGTTCTAAAAGAGCGGCTGAAAACTCAAATCAACCGCAGATAAAAAAAGGATTCTTTACCGTACACAGAAACCCTAAAGGTCTGCTTTCCCGTCGTGAATTTGAGAATTTCCAAAAAAGACCTTTAGGGTTTTTCACGAGAGAAATGTACGGTAGAGAGAAAAAGGATTTCGGCGACCAAAAGCGACAGTTCATCTCAAAATTGGTGTTCATCTGTGGCTATCTGTGGTTTCCAAAGACTTTCTAACGCTCTGCGCGCTATAAAACAAACGAGGAACTGAGGATAAAGGAGACAAATGGAAAAATCTCTCAACTGGCGTGAATTTGTCATCACCCGCCTTATCAAAGCCGCGGGGTATTCAGCCATCCTCTTTGTGCTGCTCATTTTCATCTTCCTCCTGCGCGAAGGGCTGCCCACCTTCGGCGAGGTCAGCCTTGACTCGCTCTTCAGCGTCCGCTGGTATCCCATCGAGGAACACTTCGGCATTTTGCCGCTCATCACCGGCTCGCTCATCGTCACCATTGGCGCGGCGCTGATTGCCGTCCCGTTTGGCATTGGCACAGCCATTTTTATTTCCGAAATTGCCCCCCGCTGGGTGCGCGAAATCCTTAAACCGCTCGTCGAACTGCTTGGCGGATTGCCCTCCGTGGTGCTGGGCTTCCTCGGCATCCTCGTCCTCTCTCCCTTCCTGCGCGTCTTTCTGGACCTGCCGACGGGACTGACTGCCTTTACAGGTTCCCTCCTCCTTGGAGGCATTGCCGTCCCGACGGTCGTTTCGGTGGCGGAAGATGCGCTCGATGCCGTGCCGCGCGCCTACCGCGAGGGCGCTTGGGCGCTGGGCGCCACCCAGTGGCAAACCATCTGGCGTGTGACCCTGCCCGCCGCCAGGTCCGGCGTGCTGACCGCCGTCATGCTCGGCATTGGGCGCGCCATCGGCGAGACGATGACTGTGATGATGGTGACCGGCAATGCGCCCGTCCTTGCGTTAAAACTTGGCAGTCTCTTTTCTCCCGTCCGCACGATGACCGCCACCATCGCCGCCGAAATGGGCGAGGTTGCCAACGGCAGCACGCACTACCATGTGTTGTTTTTCATCGGCATGGTTCTCTTCCTCATCTCGCTGGGTGTGAACATCGCCGCTTCCTCCGTCGTCTTTCGCGCCAAGAAGCGCGCGGAGAGGATCCTTTCGTGAACGTATGCCCCGCCTTATGAAACATATCTTCCCCCTCAACCGCCACCTCATCCAGCGTCTCGGCTTTGCCGGTCTTACCGTGATGGCGTTCCTCACCGTCCTGCCGATTGTGGCTGTGGTCATCTATATTATCGTGCAGGGCGCGCCTGCCATTTCGCTGGAATTTCTCAGCGATTTTCCGCGCGGCGGCATGCGCGAAGGCGGCATCCTGCCCGCCATCATCGGCACGATTTATCTGACAATCGGCACAGCCGTCTTTTCGGTGCCGCTCGGCATCGCGGCAGCCATCTATCTCTCGGAATATGCCGCGGATACGCCCCTCACCCGTACCATCCGCATTGCCATCATCAACCTGGCGGGCATCCCTTCGGTGGTGTATGGCTTGTTCGGGCTTGGTCTCTTCGTGCTTTTCCTGCGATTTGGCACATCCATCCTTGCCGCCTCGCTGACGCTTTCGATTATGACTCTGCCCGTCATCATCAGCACAGCGGAAGAGGCGCTGCGCTCCGTGCCGCAGGCGTTTCGCACGGTCAGCATCTCGCTGGGAGCCACCCGTTGGCAGACCATCCGCCGCATCGTCCTGAAGGAGGCGCTGCCGGGCATTATCACCGGCGTTATCCTTGGGCTGGAACGCGCCGCCGGTGAAACCGCGCCGATTCTCTTCACTGGAGCGGCATTCTTCCTGCCGCGTCTGCCGCATTCACCCTTCGATGCGACCATGGCGCTTCCGTATCATCTTTTCGTCATCTCCACCCAGGTTCCCGAAATGCCCATCAAAATCCAATACGGCACGGCGCTGGTTTTGCTCGTCTTCGTCTTGGCAATGAACGTGACCGCCACCTTCATCCGCTCGCGGGCGAGGGCAAAGCGGCAGTGGTAAACTGACGATGGACAATGGACGATGGACCATTGACCATTGACCATTGACCATTGACCATTGACTATGGACGCGCATCATGCCATATAAATTTGAGCAATTGGATGTATGGAAATTATCGCTGGAATATATTGACTCGATCTATGAGTTGGCAGAAAAATTACCGAAGAGCGAAGAGTACAACTTGAAATCACAAATTGTTCGGGCGGCAACATCCATTTCGCTGAACATTGCAGAAGGCTCAACAGGGCAATCAGATGCGGAACAGGCAAGATTTTTGGGCATGGCGATTCGCTCCCTCGTCGAAACCGTCGCCTGTCATCACATCATCCAGCGCAGAGGATATATTCGCGACGAACCCCTGCTCGCTAAAATCTATGAAGACTCCCAAGTTCTTGCCAGAAAATTACAAGCGTTTCGCAAAATTATTTCTCCCTACCAGGTTAGGGAAGAACAACTACGATATGGAGAAGACGATTTGCCCTAGGGTTTCCATCGTCCACGGTCTATCGTCCATCGTCAATATGGCTCACCCATGAACAAAATCCTGATCGAATCCCTCTCCCTTCAATACTCCGACGGCACCGAGTCGCTGCGAAACGTCAGCATGGAAATTCCTGCCAACGCCATAACGGTACTATTCGGACCCGCCGGCGGCGGCAAGTCCACGCTTTTGCGCTGTCTCAACCGCCTCAACGACCTGGCGGATGTACAGGTTGTGGAGGGAAAAGTGCTTATTGACGGCGAAAACATCCTCGCCCCCCAAACAGATGTCATTGCCCTGCGCCGCAAAGTGGGAATGGTGTTCGCGCGCCCGGTCGTCCTGCCGATGAGCATCCGCGCCAATTTGACCTACGGCTTGGAACTGGCAGGCGAAAAACGCCGCTCCAAACTGGACGAAGCAGTGGAACGCAGTTTGCGTCTCGCCGCCCTCTGGGACGAAGTCAAAGACCGCCTCGACGACCCTGCCATTGCCCTCTCCGGCGGGCAGCAGCAGCGGTTATGCCTGGCGCGTTCGCTGGCGCTTCAACCGGAAATCATCCTGCTCGATGAACCAACATCAGGACTCGATCCCATCTCCACCGGCAAAGTCGAAGCGGCATTACAGGAACTGAAAAAAGACTACACCATCGTCCTCGTGCCGCACTCGGTACAGCAGGCAGCGCGCACCGCCGACTATGCCGCCTTCTTCCTGCAGGGCGAACTCATCGAATATGGCGAAGGAAGCGTCATCTTTACTGCTCCCAAAGAAAAACGCACGGAAGATTACATCACCGGAAGATTTGGGTAAAAAGGAGCAGGCTGGGCAAGTACACAAGTACACAGGTATACAGGTATACAGGTATACAGGTATATAAACCACACCTCCCCTTCCACACGGATACCCCCTATGACCAAAACTGTCCTCTTTCTCTGCACCGGCAACTCCTGCCGTTCCCAAATGGCGGAAGCCATCGTCAACGCCCGCTATGGCAGCGAGTGGAAGGCATACTCCGCCGGCACCAAGCCCGCCGGCTATGTGCATCTTAAAGCAATCCAAGCGCTCAACGAAATCGGCATCGCTCACGTGGGCAAATCGAAACACATAGACGACCTGCCCACGAAAGACTTCGACCTCGTCGTCACGGTCTGCGATTCGGCGGCGGAGGAATGTCCCGTGTGGCCCGGCAAGGCGGGCAGACGTGTCCATCACAGTTTTGTGGATCCCGCCAAAGCGGAGGGCACAGACGAAGAGCAGATGCAGGTTTTTCGTCGGGTGCGAAACGAGATGTTGGAAGTCATCCCGGAACTCTTGAAGATAAGACCCTAAAGGATTTCCCTTTAGGGTCTGTTTTTTTCAAGCATGAGGAAGAATTACCACACCCGCTCCAAATTCGGGTTATCGAGCGCTTTGCGACCCACCTTTGCCATATTGACCCATTCGTCATGCACTTTCACGCGCACCACATCGGCGGTGAAATCGGTCACGGTTGAACCGTTGTTGTTGAACAGCCACGAGCCGACCGCATAAATATCGGCTGGCACTCCCAACCTCTCGAACTTGCGAATCTTTTCAGGATTGAACCCGCCGGAGACAACAATCTTCACATTGCGGCAATACGAACGCGCCGCCTCTTTCCAGACCTCAGGCAGGCGCCACGATTCCCAAGCCGAATCCAACGCCTGACGCACGTTGAACACCAGCCGCGGGTTGACGCCGAGGTCGAGGGCGGGGTCGCCGAGCGGCGCCACCGAAACATCGCGCACGCTTCCGCTGGTATCCAGCCGCACGCCGTACAAAACGTATTTCGCGGCTTCGGCTTCATTCCCTGCCTCTTTCAACTCGCGGTATTTGGCGAACATCGCCTCCAGCACACGCAGAGAGTCCTGCACCGAGTCATTGTTGAAGTCCACCAGCGCAATGCGCGGAATACGCGCCGGCAGGATGCGCGCAAACTGCATCATGGCTTCCGCCGTATCGCCGAGGAAGGAGGCGATGGCAGCGTGCGCCACTGTTCCGCCGCCCGCGCCTCCCCACCAGTCGCCTTGGGCATCGGTCGAAACGAAGGGACCCAGTTCATGAGCGTAATCGCGGTTGAAACGCTGGACGGCGATGTTGTAAGCGTAGCCGTCGGCGGCTTGCACTTCGTGCAGGTCGAAGCGCGCCGGGAAGAAGAGCACCGGCTTGCCGTGCGCCGCCATGAGGGTTTCATACACGTTAGTCGCCACGCGGCTGGAGCGGGTGAGGATGCCGAGGGTGGGGGTTTCGAGCAGGGCAAAGTCGCGGTAACGTCCGCGCACCTTGAGGACCGGCTCCACGTGCAGGGGGTTGCCGTCCGATTCGACGATGGTGCCATCGTGAACCGCCCACACCTCCAGGCGGCTGGATGTATCCACAAACGTCTCCCCCTCCCAATAGCCGGTACAGTGACGGAGCATGGCGAGCGCCTTATCCACGCCAACGACGATGGTCTTGCCGGCGCGGCGGGTGAACCACTGCATTTCCACTTCGATGTTGCCGACGGCAATATCTTCCGGCGACATGCCCGGCGGCAGGTTGTGATACTTTCCCGAATAGGTGTATCCTTCCGCCGCGAGGGCGGTAAGCATGCGCCCGATATTTTCGAAGTATTTATCGGAATACCAGCCGCGGCGCATGCGCTCAATGTCGAGCTTGAAGGTTTCGTTGGTAAGGCGTTTATGGTCGAAGATGGACATGGGGGTTCCTGAAAGTAGGTTGGTAAATAGGGATACACGTACACAAGTACACAGGTAAACAGGTACACAGGTAACTTGTGTACGTGTATACGTGTGTACCTGTGTACGTGTTATGTGTTCACCCCTTACACAAACTCATCCGTTGACTTGACAATATTCATCCCTGCTTTGGCAAAGCGCGCATACGCTTCGTCCGCCGCATCGGTGTAATCCACCACCCCGGGGACAACCACCGGAGAGGCGCAGTCTTCGAGCAGGTAAACCTTCTTCGCCAGCGCGGGGTCGGTCGCCTGAATGTCCTCGAGCAGGTCGGAGATTGTCCATGCCACACAGTGGGATTTTGCCTGCCCGGCAATGACGAGCCGGTCGAACTGCTGTAACTGTTCGATGAATTTTGTATTGCGGACGCCGAGCGTCTCGCCCATCGGTCCCTTCAACACTTCGGGACCAATGGCAGAATAGTTTTCAGTAAAGGGCTTATCGCCTTTGATTTCGATGTCATACTGCGCGGCGCGCGCAATGGAGTGGAAGAAGAGCGCCTCCTCCACCGCCGAGACCAGCGCGTGACCGATTCCGCCCAGCATGGCATGATAGGGCCAGATGGTGAGGGCGTATTTGCCTTTCTTCTCCAGCTCTTCGGCGTAATGGATCATCATTTGTTGACCGTATTCGGGGGCAATGCCAAACTGCGGCGCAAGGGCGGGGTTGAATTTCCACTTGCCGCTCTGCAAGTCAGCGAGATGAATGTCGCTGTATGGAGCAGGGTGGTCTCCATTGGCGTCCACGAAAAAGATGGCGTGAAAGACCTGCAGGGTCTTGTGGGTGTCCATCGTGGCGGTGATGTGGGTGATGCTTCCCAGGTTGCGGTAGATGAATTGACATAAGCGGCTGTTATCGTCCACCGCGCCGCGCCCGCTGCGTCCGCCGACGAAGAGTTCAAAGTCTGGGATGCAGAAGGTGTTTTGCAGGTCAATGAGCAGGAGCCAGGTGCGGGTCCGGTCGGAGGCGGCAGGCTGAAGTCCGTGTTGATGCGCCCAGTCGCGCGCCTGCTTGGCGCGTTCCTCATACGGAATCCGCCACACCGCGCCGACTTTTGCAGAGTCAAAAAAATCAGGAATGGGAAGAGTGTGCATGGGTGATCCTCCATTCTGATTGTATCCCCGTGCATTTTCATGTCAAGTGCGCCGCTGGGTGGTTGACTTTTTTGACTGATACCTTTAGACTCATGCCATTCTCATCTGCAAGGAGAAATTATGGCGTCTCAATTTCAACTGATTATGCGGCAGGGACCAACGCCCGGTGCGACTTTTCTTCTGGAAGGCAGTCAATTGAACATCGGGCGCGACTCGTCCAACGAAATCGTCATTAACGATGCGGAAGTCTCGCGCCGGCACGCCCGCCTGACGTTTCAGGGCGGAAAGTATGTGCTGGAGGACCTCGGCTCGACCAACGGGACGTTTGTCAACGGTCAGCGCCTGGCGGGACCGCGCGTTCTGAAGGCGGGCGAGGTGGTTTCGCTGGGCGAGCAGATTGTGCTGGTGTATGAGGTGACGACCAACGATCCCGGCGCAACGATGGTTTCGCCGCGCGCCGCGGTGGCGCCTTCGGTTTCGCGACCCGCTGCCCCGCCGCCTCCGCCTGCCGATTATGTGGGAAGCGTGCCTGCCAGCCCTGCGCCTTCACCTTCTGCGCCGGCGCCTGCTCCTGCCAAGCGGGTAAATGTTTTGCCAATTATCATCGGCGTAGCAGCCCTGTTCTTTATTTGTTTGTGCGCCGGCTTCCTCTGGTACGTTGACGCCAACTACTTGTGGTGTACGTTCTTCCCCTTCCTGGGCGGGTGTTGATTTTTTTGAAGGTATGTCCCCGCAGGGCAGCGCGCCTTGCGGGGATTTTTGTTTTGTGGTTGCCAAACACACCCCTCTTGACTAGAATAGGATAAAGTCTGGAGATTATGCAATGTCACAGGATGCCACCGTCTCACCGCGCTGGAACGCCACCACCAAACTGTTCGTCGGGTTTGTGATGTTGGGCATGGCGGCGTTTCTCATATATCGTTTTTCCAATTTAATTCCCCCGCTGCTGATGATTTTCATCATCACGTATCTGCTCCACCCGCTGACCGCGGCGCTGGCGCGCAGTTTGCACCTGCCCTGGAAAGCGGCGGTCAACCTCGTCTATTTGTTGATCTTCGCCACTTTGATTGGGTTGCTGACGTGGGGCGGCGTGGGGTTGGCGGGACAGGTGCAGAGCCTGATCAATTCCATCCAAGGCATCATCCGCGACCTGCCGAGGTACATCTCCGAGCTTTCCACACAGGTATTTGTCATCGGTCCGTTTCAACTGGATATGCGGACGTTCGATTTCAACGACCTCAACCGCCAATTACTTTCCATCACCCAGTCGCTGCTCAGCCGCATGGGAGGGCTGGTTGGCGCGTTGGCGGGCAGCGCGGCAAATACGCTTGGATGGACGTTCTTCATCCTGGTCGTCTCCTATTTCATCATGAGCGAGAGCGGCGGCTTGCAAGGCAACCTGCTCAAAATCGAAATTCCCGGCTATGAAGAGGATGTGCGCAGGCTGGGAAACGAACTGAGCAGAATCTGGAATGCGTTCCTGCGCGGACAGATTATCATCTTTACGCTTTCCCTGACGATCTATTCCATCCTTCTGCCGGCGCTGGGAGTGCGCTACGCGCTGGGCATTGCGTTCATGGCAGGGCTGGCGAAATTCCTGCCGTACATTGGTCCAGCCATTACCTGGCTGGTGATGGCGCTGGTGACCTTCTTCCAGCCGGTCAAACCGTTCGATCTTCAGCCGCTGACGTACATGCTCATCGTCGTGATCACCACCTTTATCATAGACAACTGGATCATCGACTCGCTGATTACGCCGCGCATCATGGCGCGGGCGCTCAAGGTGCATCCCGGCGCCATTCTGGTTGCCGCCATCATCGCCGCCAACCTGCTGGGGCTGTTGGGCGTGGTTATTGCCGCGCCGTTCCTTGCCACCTTCCTTCTGCTGGGCAGGTACGTGATGCGCAAAATGTTCGATCTCGAACCCTGGCCCGAAAAAGAGGAACCGCCGCCTCCGCCAAGTATGAGGGAATTGATCAAAAACACCCTGCAGTCTTTCAAACTGCGGTTTGTCAAAAATAGACCCCTACAAGATATTAAACAGGAGAAACCCAATGAGCAGCAATCACAATGAACCCAAAACGGAAACCATCGCCGAGACCGATAACTATTTTGCCTGGAAAGCCGAAGAACCCGACGGCGAAACCACCTACCACATCGAATTGAACAACGTCACCGTGCATTTCTTCGAGGAGGAGTGGCAGGAGTTTCTGGAACTCATCCGTAATCTGGGCGGATAATTCGCAGGATAAGCGATTATGCCGCTCATGGCATACAATCATTCCATTACCGATGTGCGCGGCATCGAAGTGGGACATGCCCAGGACGAGGACGCCCTGACCGGCTGTACGGTCATCCTCTGCCGAAAGGGAGCAGTGGCAGGCGTGGATGTGCGCGGCAGTGCGCCCGGCACGCGCGAAACCGATCTGCTCGATCCCGTCAATCTGGTGGAAAAAGTCCATGCCATTGTGCTGTCGGGCGGGTCGGCTTTTGGGTTGGATGCCGCCAGCGGTGTGATGAAATACCTCGAAGAGCAGAAGATCGGATTCAACACCGGCGCAGCGAAAGTTCCCATCGTTCCCGCCGCCATTCTCTTTGACCTGAACCTCGGTCGCGCTGACGTTCGACCGGATGCCGCCATGGGATACCTCGCCGCCGCCTCAGCCTCTTCCTCCGCGCCCGCGGAGGGAAATGTCGGCGCGGGGACGGGGGCGTCGGTGGGGAAAATGTTCGGGGCAAGCCTCGCAACCAAGAGCGGAGTCGGAAGCGCGTCTGTGGCAATTGGCGGAGGCGTGGTGGTGGGGGCGCTGGTCGCCGTCAACGCGTGGGGCGATGTGGTGAATCCACAAACAGGCGAGATTGTCGCCGGGCTGCGCTCCGGGCGGGTCGGTCCCCTGCGCGTGGGCGGAAAGGATTATTTTGCCGATACGCTGGCGATGATGAAAAAGCCGCTGGGACGGGCTTTGCTTGGGCTGGCAACGCGCGTCAATACCGTCATCGGTGTGGTGGCGACGAATGCGCGGCTGACCAAGGCGCAGGCAACCAAAGTGGCGCAGATGGCGCAGGATGGCATTGCCCGCACCATCCGTCCTGCTCATACCATGCTCGACGGCGATGTAATCTTTGCGCTTTCCACCGGCGCGCGCAAGGCAGATGTGACAACCGTCGGGGCGTTTGCGGCGGAGGCAATGGCGGAGGCAATCCTGCGTGCGGTGCGGATGGCGAAACCGTCTGGCGGTTTGCCGGGGTTATTTCAAGAGTAATTGACGATTGGAGGAAAAAAAAAGAGGACGGCTCTTGCGAACCGTCCACTTTTTTTCTCTTCGACTGTTTATCTTCGTCTGCCTTTCAACTCGTCTTTCAGGATCATCGTCATCACCACGCTAACGATGCTGACGATCAACCCGCCGAGGAAGGCGTTCCACCAGACCGGCTCGTCGATGATCAACGCGATGCCAAACCACTGACCGACGACGCTCGTTAGCCAAAAGAGGAAGGTGTTGATGACCAGCGTGAACAAACCGAGCGTCAGCAAAATGAGCGGGCAGGTGAGGAGTTTGAGCAGGGGACGGAATAAAGCGTTGACAACGCCAAAGATCAACGCCAGCCAAACGAGCGAGACCATGTTGCTTTGCAGGTCGAGCCCAGGCACGATCAACACTGCCAGGTAGAGCGCAACAGCATTGATAAGCAATCGCAGGATAAATCTTGTCATTTTTACTCCTCGTAAAGTGGATCTGCGATTAAATACGAGAAAGGCTGCTTTTCGTTGCAGGCTTGGCGCGCATCCAAATCAATGTGCGGCGTTCGGTGAAGCCGGCGGCGAGAAAGGCTTCGGTCATTTCGCCGGAGGGATGTTCGAGCGAGAGGCGGGATTGACCGGTCAATTCGCGGCGGGCATGGATGAGCAGCTGGGCGAGCGCCTCTGCGCCATACCTTTCGTTCGCCGCCGCAATCAACGGCTCCATCCTGCCTCCATGCGGAATCCAGGAGAGCGTGGCGAGCAGGTCGCCGCCGCGCACCGCTGCCCATTGTTTGATGTTCACGTCAACGAAGAACAGGTAAAGCCAGTTCATGAGACCGGGGCGCAGGGAATTGAAGTTGAAGGAGCGGTACCACGCCAGAGTGTCGGGGTGGAGGCGGCGAAGCCAATCCTGTTGTTGAATCCAGAAGCGCGGATGACGCGGAACGATTTGAATATCGGAAAAGGGTTGGGGGAGATGCGGATCAGGACGCGTCACCCAGGTGGTACGGCGGGCAATTTCCTCGAAGCCCAGTTCTTGATAGAGGTGCAGGGCGCCGGGATTATCGTCGCGCACGTGCAGCCAGATGGCGGCGGCTTTTTTATCCCAGCCGTATTGCATGGCGCGGCGCGTGAGCAGACGGGCAATACCGCGCCGGCGATACTCCGGGTGGACGGCAATGTTGGCAATGAGGAAAATGCGTTTGCCCCCCTCGCGGAACGGGATGAGGCTGGCGTTGCCCACGATGCGCCCATCATCCTCCCAGACGAACCCCGTCAGCGGCAGGGTGACGTTCTCGCTCATGTGCGCCGCCCATTGAAGGAAGCCGTTATCGCGGCTGGCGCGGCGCATGTCGGCGATGTAGCGCTGACCGTCGTTATCCATCGTGTCGGCGAAGCACAGTTCGATCAAGTCGGCAACAGCAGACAGGTCGCGGAATATGTTCATCGCGCGCAGATGCGGATGCGGCTCTTTCGTCGTGACAGGCAGGATAACAGAACTCATCAAAAGAATTATAGCCGCAACTGGTTGATTTGGAGCGGCAGAGACACGCTTTTGTTATAATCGCTCCACCCACTCGTAACGCGACTTTCAAGTCGCAGCCCAAAAGCGACATAAATGTCGCGCTACAGAATCTTCGCGAGCGGTGTAGTTTTTAAAGACCAATCTACAAGGAGAGAGACTTCATGCCTCATAAGAAGGGTTCTCTTGTACTGCCTCTCGAAAAAGAAGAAATCATCAAAGATTACCGCCTCGCTTACCAATCGCGCCAAGCCTCCCTTATCGGACGCCGCGAGGTGTTGAGCGGCAAGGCGAAGTTCGGCATCTTCGGCGACGGAAAAGAGCTTGCCAATCTTGCCATCGCCCGCGCCTTTCGCAAAGGCGACTGGCGCTCAGGCTATTACCGCGACCAAACCTGGATGTTCATGCTGGGGGTGATGAGCATCCAGGAATTTTTTGCCCAACTCTACGCCCACGCCGACATAGCCCACGACTCCAATTCGGGCGGGCGCATGATGAACGCGCATTTTGCCTCGCGCTACATCAACCCCGACGGCACATGGAAGAGCCAGACCGAGATGTTCAACTCCGCCGCCGATGTCTCGCCGACGGGAACGCAGATGCCGCGCACGGTGGGGCTGGCATACGCCTCGGTGGTATACCGCCAACTCGAAGAACTCAAAGGCTTCACGCAATTTTCGCGCGGCGGAAACGAGGTCGCTTTTGCCAGCATCGGCAACGCCTCCACCGCCGAAGGCATGTTCTGGGAAAGCGTCAACGCCATCGGCGTGCTGAAAGCGCCCGCCGTCATCACGGTCTATGACGACGGCTACGGCATCTCGGTCCCCAATCAATTCCAGATGGTCAAGGAAAACATCTACGCCATCCTGCGCGGCTTTCAGCGCGAGCCATGCCCTGAACCTGAATGCCTGCACGGCTACGACCTCTATCAGGTGCGCGGCTGGGATTACCCCGCCCTCATCGAGACCTACGCCGCCGCCGCCGAGACCGCCCGCGAGTATCACATCCCCGCGCTGGTGCATGTCATCGAGGTCACGCAGCCGCAGGGACACAGCACAAGCGGCTCGCACGAACGTTACAAGACTCCCGAACGGCTGAAGTTCGAAGAGGAATTCGACTGCATCCGCAAGATGCGCGAATGGATGATCCAAAACCGCGTCATCTCGGACCCGGAACTTGCCGCCCTCGAAAAAGCCGACTACGAGGCTGTGGAGGGAATCCGCAAACTGGCATGGGAGGCGTATCTCAACCCGATTCTCGAAGAGCGCGCCCAGGTGATGGACATGCTGGACGAGATCGCCGCGACCTCGAGTCATGCGTCAGAGTTGGCGAATGTTCGGGAACGGCTGGCAAACCTCCCGTCGGTGACGAGGCGGGATGTCCACGCCGCGGCGCACGAGGCTTTGCGAATCCTGCGCGACGAGGAGCATCCGTCCAAGCAAATCCTCATCCAATGGAAGCATGAGCAGGACGCGGTCAATCTGGAGCGGTACGGTTCGCATCTGTATTCGGGCAGCGCGTTGAAGGTCAAGGAAGTCAAGCCTGCCTATTCCGAGTCGTCGCCGACGGTGTTCGGCTTTGAGGTGATGAACGCCGCGTTCGACGCCATGCTGGCGCGCGACCCGCGCGTGATCGCCTTCGGCGAAGACGTGGGCAGGCTGGGCGATGTGAACCAGGGCTTCAAGGGCTTGCAGGAAAAGTACGGCGAGTTCCGCGTGAGCGATACGGGCATCCGCGAGGCGACGATTTTGGGGCAGGCGATTGGGATGGCGATGCGCGGGCTGAGACCGATTGCCGAAATTCAGTATCTCGATTATCTGCTCTACGCCCTGCAGCTCATGTCCGACGATTTGGCGACCCTGCACTGGCGCACGGCGGGCGGGCAGGCAGCGCCTGTGATCGTCCGCACGCGCGGGCATCGGCTGGAGGGCGTGTGGCATTCCGGCTCGCTCATGGCGGGAATCATCCATCTCGTGCGCGGAGTGAACGTACTGGTACCGCGCGATATGACCCGCGCCGCAGGTTTCTACAACACGCTGTTGAAATGCGACGAGCCGGCGGTGGTGGTGGAGGTGTTGAACGGCTACCGCGTGAAGGAGCGCCTGCCCGATAACATCGGTGAGATGACCGTGCCGCTGGGCGTGCCGGAGGTCATCCGCGAGGGGAGCGATGTGACGCTGGTGACGTATGGCGCGTGCTGTCGCATCGCCCTCGACGCGGCGCAGAAGTTGAGCAAGGTGGGCATCGAGACGGAGGTGATTGACGTGCAGTCGCTGCTGCCGTTCGATATTCACGGACGCATCGTCGAGTCGCTGGAGAAGACCAACCGTATTCTTTTCGTGGATGAGGATGTCCCTGGCGGCACGACGGCGTACATGATGCAGGAGGTCATCGAGAGGCAGGGCGGGTATTATCATCTCGACTCCGAACCGAGGACATTATCGGGCAAGGCGCATCGTCCCGCCTATGGTTCGGATGGCGATTATTGGAGTAAACCCAACGCTGAAACGATTTTTGACACCATTTATGAGATGATGCACGAAGTTGATCCAAACTCGTTTCCAAAAATCCTATAAATGAATTCGTCATTGCGAGGGTGGTCGAGTAGTGGCGCAGGGCGCCACGTATCGAGACCACCCGAAGCAACCTCAACGAACCATCAAACAGGAGATTGCTTCGCTCGCAATGACGGATGAAAACAAGGAGACTCTATGGCAACCAAAGTTCTCGTTCCCCTGCTCGGCGAAGGCGTCGAGGAAGTGACTGTCACGAAATGGCTCAAGAAGGAAGGCGACACGGTCAAAGAGTTGGAGCCTTTGCTCGAAGTGAACACCGACAAGGTGGATACCGAAATCCCCGCGCCCGCCTCCGGGACGGTGTTGAAGATTCTCGCCCAGGAGGGCGCTCCCGCGAAGGTGGGGGCGGTACTGGCGGTGATTGGAAAGCCGGGGGAGGCAGTGGACAGCGAGCAGTCATCAGTAAAAAGCGAGTCAAAAGTCGAAAGTCAAAAATCAGAACCTGCGACCTTCGACCTGCAACCTTCGACTTCGGACGTTCGACGTTCCACTGATCTTGGCTTTATCTCCCCCGTTGTCGCCAAAATTGCCGCTGAATATGGCGTGGATTTATCGCAGGTGAAAGGGACCGGGTTGAACGGGCGGATTACGAAGAACGATGTGCTGGGTTATGTTGAAAGTCGAAAGCGCCACCCTGAGCCAGTCGAAGGGTCGCAGGTCGAAAGTCGAATAGCGCAATCTGCAACCTTCCAACCTTCAAACCTGAAACCCATAGAGGGCGACCAACTCATCAAACATTCGACCATCCGCAAACAGATTGCCGAGCACATGGTCATGTCCAAGCACACCTCGCCGCACGTGCTGACGGTCATGGAAGCGGACATGAGCCGCGTGGTCAAGCACCGCGCCGCCAATAAGGAAATGTTCGCGCGCGACGGAGTCAACCTCACCTTTACGGCGTATTTCATGATGGCAATCGTGGCAGGCTTGAAGGCGTATCCGCTGGTCAATTCCTCGTGGACGGACGAAGGGCTGCTGGTTCACAAGGCAATCAACATCGGCATGGCGACCTCGCTGGGCGAGGAGGGCTTGATCGTCCCCGTCATCAAGGGCGCGGATAATCTGTCCCTGTTGGCGATGGCGCGGACTGTGAACGACCTGGCAAACCGCGCCCGCGCAAAGAAACTCCAACCCGACGAAGTCAAAGGCGGGACGTTCACGCTGACCAATCACGGCATCAGCGGGTCGCTGTTTGCGTTCCCGGTCATCAACCAGCCGCAGTGCGGAATCCTGGGCGTCGGCGCGATGCAGAAGCGGGTTGTCGTCATAGATGACGCGATCGCCATCCGCCCGATGGTGTATCTCTCGTTTGTGTTCGATCACCGCATTTTGGACGGCGCGTCGGCGGATAACTTCTTGATGAAAGTGAAAGAGACGCTGGAGAATTGGGCGTAGATGTCTTTATAGAATAAGACATACTACGCGAGTTGATGTTTTCATTCCCGTTCTGCTTGCAGTATTCCATTCTCCATCCAATAGGTTTTGCCACAAAGGCTTTGGAGTTCTTCCGTGCTGTGACTGGTAAGCAGTATCGTAACGCCTTTCTGATTAAGTTGCATCAGCAGAGCATGAATGTCAGCGACCCCTTGACGATCCAAGCCGTTTGTTGGCTCGTCGAGAATCAACAATTTTGGTTTTTCCATGATTGCCTGAGCCAGTCCCAGCCGTTGACGCATACCGGTGGAATATACCCTCACCGGACGAGGATCGTCGGGATCCAAGCCTACTAGGCGGATGACTTCAGCAATCTCGTCCCGTGTAATCTGATTTCGTATCATGGCAAGAAACAAAAGGTTATCCATGCCGCTGTAGCCGGGTAAAAAGCCCGGGGTTTCAATCAATGCTCCTGTTTCGGGAGGAAATTCTTTTTCAGTTCCAATCCGGTAACCGAATACCTCAACTCGTCCTGACTGAGGAATGACCAGTCCGCAAATCACACGTAACAACATACTTTTTCCGGAACCGTTCGGTCCGCTGATACCGTATATCTGCCCGGCCGGTACTTGCAACGACACATCCTTCAAAACCAGCCTGCCTTTGATGGTTTTTGTGACCTTTTCCACTTCAATGATAGATTGCATGATTCACCTCAAATCTGATTAGCGGATTTCCGCGAGCGAAGCTCCAAAAATATCCATACGCCTTATGTGCCAAAAACTGCCTCCTAACATCAAGAGCAGGATTAAGCCGTTATATAAAAGCGACCATCCAAAAGTAAAGCCTTGGATGGATGGATCGAGAAAGGTGTGTCTGGAAAGCATGGATTGCGAACCGGGCAGCCATCGAACCAGTTCTGGTTGGTCAGTGCCTAACAACCAGGAAAGGATTGATACAGCAACAACAAGAACATATGCATGAAAAGAACGCCGCCACCATATTGAAATGAACATCTGAACCGTTATCAATGTAAAGAGTGTGCCAATATATAAACTGAATATCCATAGAAGCAAATCTGCGATATTGATATTTGATGGAAAGATCCATGGGTCTCCTGAGTGAAGAAAAGGATGTGCTGCCCACGTCACAGGCAACACAAACGCCGCTCCCAAGGAAACAAAGAGGAACCATAGAAGGGTATATCCCATCGAGAGCAAGAATGCCAAGAGCAATTTCCCGAGCCACCAGGTTCGACGCGAGCCCATAAGCGGTACAATCGCATATCCTCTGTTCAATAATTCTTCATTGGCAATGTTTCCGACAAGATAGAAAAACAACACATGCGGAACAAGCCAGGTCAGCGCTTGCGTTAGCGAACTTCCCCAGACACTTGGTCCTGCAAAACTCAACAGAACAGCATACCAGATATTGCCATTATCCATTGCAGATTTGACCTCAAAGGCGTTGGACATGCCTATGCCGACAAACAGCATGGAAATCAATAGGCTTTTCCAAGGCTTCCCAAAACTTCGCAGATTAAAACCCAAAACTACCAAACAACCTCTAATCATGCTGTTTCCCTCGCTTGAATGAAATCTTGGCGTAAACTCATTTTGAGACCCCAACAATAAACAACAACAATCCATACCACCCAGTGGGTTATCATATAAACAACAGTGGCAATTTCCCAAGCAGAGTCTTGAACAGCGCGGGTAAAAATGAATATTTGTTCACTGGAGAGAAAATTCGCCATGGACGATGGAAACACCCCATACCAATCAATTGTCTGGGTGACAAAGTTAATTATGATGCCAGTCACGAACCCTGCTGTCGAACGCTGAAATCGCTGCGCGACAACCATCACTAATAGCCCGATAAAAAACCACCATAATCCAAGCAGTATCAATTGAAGCCCTATGATCGCGGGAGGGGGGAGAGTCACGATTGCAGGAGGTGCCCCCCATTCCGAAAATTTTTGGAATGAAAGCGGGCTCCACCCTCTTTCCCAGGGCAGTACTATGCTGGCAATCATGACCAGCACCAGGACGTTCAACGCGGTGTAAGAAATCACTGTCAATCCCAAGGTGATCGTTTTTCCAAACCACCAAAGGCGACGCGAGCCAAGTCGAAACAGCATTGCTTGTCCGAACGCAGGTTCAGGTAATAAATCGCTTGCAAGGTAGCAGAACAGAGGGGTCAATGAGAATAAGACCAGGCGCTGATTTGTCAGGACTGCCCACAGGACGTCCCATGTGTTTGCGTCCAGCGACGTATTTTTCGATTGAGCAAGCACCGCGCCGAATACCGCATAGGCAATAAAGGCGCAGACCAAGGGAACCAAACTCCAGCGCAATTTGGTGAAAATGTGTTGAATCAGTTCAAAATATACAAAGGAGAAAATGCCTCGCCTTCCTCTTGGCGATGATATGACGTGCGTTGAGTAAGGGTTCATGGCTGGAATTTTATCTGTCCTGCTTGAGCCAGCCGGCAAGCAGGAAAAGTGCCATGCTGACGCCCAGTGCTATCCCCAAAGATAGTCCAATATGCTTCCATTGAATACCTCGATACCAAAATGGAAGGAGGGCAGACAAGGGTATCCATTTGGAAAGCCCCCCTAAGATTTCCATGGCAAAATTGACAAGCATATACGCAAGAAAAGGAGTCGCCAGAGAGATATAACGATTGTCGCTGATTGCGGATATGGAAAGGCCAAGTAACGCATAGACAGCGCCAAACACAAATCCCAATGCGGCGAGCGACAGGATATAGAGATCGGGGGCGGAGTGGTAAAGCGCTCCGAAAGGACCGAGCGCGTCAGGACTTGTAGTAAGTTTGGACTCATATACATCCAAATTTATTCCCCTTTTAAAAACCACATTCGAAAGTGCAAAGAGCAGCAAAATAGGCAGCGAAACCGCCAGTCCTCCCGCCAGGGCAGCGGCAACGGATTTAGATACAAAGTATAAACGATAGGAGGATCGAGACAAAATGAAACGTAAAAAACCGGAGGTGCGATCTTGCCCAAGAGAATCTGAAAAAGGCAGGACGGCGATCAGGGGAGCAATAAAACCAAAAAGCGAGAACCACTCCGCCCATATAACAGCATCATAAGCGTTATAGTAAAAAGGCGGCAACAAACGGATGTAATCGGGCGCTCTTAAAGGCGCGGGACCTATGTAATCGGCAAAGCCGTGCGTTAAAGAAAAAAGAGCCAAGGCTATGCTTAATAGGAATGATTTGTTTCGAATGGCACGTAGCATCTCTTCGCGGAGCATTTTATTTCTCTTATCCCTGTTTATATTCAAAAAAACCAAACAAGCCACCTGCTTTAACAGATAGCCTGTTCATTGATGTGGAGATCCCGGCTTAGAAACCACATGCTCCGGGATTGTCTGGGCTCCACCACCCAATCGCTTGGACATTTACCGTGTTGGTGTTTCTTAACCTGGCATGATATTGCGCGCCAGCAGTGGATGGATTAAGAGTATATTCCCGGCGCTGAAGGCTGCTGATCGTTTGATAGCCAGCAGCGACATTATTGTTCAAAGTTTCAATTCTCGCCGAAAGGGTTTTGTTTCCTCCAATGCCCTGACTACACACTACTGCTTTATCGGCTGCACTAACTTTTGTGTGGTTGTTCGTTATCGCAGTGCCGCCAAGGCGGGGAACCGTCAGGTTGTAATTACTCCAACTGCCCGCCGCGAGCGCCTGACCAACGACCAGGGCGCTTATGATCGAAACGGCAAAGATTATAAACATTGTACGGTTTTTCATTTTTTCTCCTTTTTTTCATGGCGATTTACACATGGATGGAAACAACGGCAGGTTTCACCGGCGGGCGGGGGAGTTGGCAGGAAAAAGCCAGGGTGTAGAACCCGCTCTCGGAGCAGAATCCCTTTGGGCGGGGGTAAACAATGTTGGGCGGCTAAATGATTCCGTAGATTCGCAAAGACAATCTATTTGTTTCTTTCTTGGACGCTTTGTGTGATCTGAGACTCGAGGTCAGCAATGTCAGTAGGCAAGGCACTTGATCTATCTGATTGACCATATGAAACAACTTTCTCGTTGACAATTCTATAACGGCCAAATGGGTTAACTATTCGATAAAGATCTCGATCTGGAGCATGAATATGGTCTCCAGATATATCCACCAAAAACAGGATATATTCCTCTCCCAGTTTATAGAGTGGGTCGTCTGCAATTTCCTCAACATCACTTGATATGCTTGGATCGAAACCGCCAGTTTGCATAACTGTAATTTTGTACGAAGGTTTGCCCAAGTAAATCTCTAGTACTTCAAAAACGGTATCCGAAAAAAGCATTTGAGATGTTGCAGTTCCAACTATGTTATTTTGTTCGTCCCACACGGGAAGTTCATATTGAACTATGCGAGTTGTCGGCGGCTCAATGACTCTCGCCCTTACAATAACATCAGCCTCCACAACAAGCTCTTCTACTGCAATTGCCTTTGATACCCAAGATGTACTAGATATGCCAGATGAAATGTTTGAAGAAGCGACAACGGAAATGGTGGGTAATACATTAGGAACTTTGTGTTCTTTTTTACTAACCCAAAGAGCTATTATTACTAGTATGCCAATTGTAAACAGCGTACTGACTTTAAGTAGTGTTTTGTTCATTGCGCTATCCTCCGAATAGTTAAGTCAGTAGATACCTCCACAGTTCAAACGATGCAACTTGGCTAATATCTCAAATTTATCAAATAAATGTCCTGAGCATTGGGAATGCTACCATTTCCCATAACGCTTGTGGGGTCGCTTGAGTGTGCTAGAGAATAGCAGTGACCAAGTTCATGCATGGTTAGCTTCTGCACTTCAGCGTCGGTATAAAACGAAGAATTTGCTTCAATATGGTAGGCATTTAACCTCACTTCGCAGTTCTTATAAGTGCCATTGTATGCTGAGCTATTGTTACACTGATTATTGGTGTTGCATATGTAAGCATATCCTGCCCATCCCGTATTTCCAAAGTCTGCATATTTGGTGGTAATGTGGGTAGTTGTACAGTTGTAGTACATATTGAGGTCCGTATCAGCACTCCACCGTGCGGATGCATTTTGAGTTTGCGTAGCATACTTCGAGCCTTGATGGCACCGATTAAGATTATTAGTGGGGAAATAGCCTGTTCCCAGATAATAGGGGGTTGGTGTGGGCGTTAGGGTAGGCGTCCGTGTGGGTGTTCTAGTAGGTGTTCTGGTCGGAGTCCGAGTCGGCGTTCTCGTAGGCGTTCTTGTCGCTGTTCGAGTCGGCGTCCGAGTGCGGGTAGCAGTTGCCGCCGCCAACTCAGAAGCCGATGCGCCACTAAATGAAGCAACGGCAAACGAAAAAACGGATAGCAGAACAAGAAATACAAACATCTGGCGTTTCAAAGATTTGTGTAGCATGTTCACCCCTAAGTGAAACAAGAGTGTATAGTGGCGACATCCGCCGCCCAGCACCAAAATCAGTGTACGAATTATGTCGGTGAACGTCTACTGTGGATTTCCACAGTCTTTGTCAGACATCTCATACCCCCGTCTTTTCGGCTTATTACCGATAACGCCTATTTAGCAGTCCCAGCCTTTCAGCCTTCAATACCGCAGCGGTGCGCGAGGAAACTTCCAGCCTTTGAAAAATCTGGCTCAAATGAAATTCAACTGTCCTTTCCTTGACCTTGAGAAAGCCGGCAATTTCCTTATTGGTCAGTCCGTGCGAGACTAATCGGAGGATCCGTATTTGATGGTCGGTGAGTTGATGAGTGTTTTCATAATCCATAAAACCTCCTGCTCATGTTGTATACGCAAATTCATTTTACCCCCCCTTTTTTTGTATGTGCGTCAATGAAAATGTGGATTCAAAGATAGCACAACAGTCCTGTCAGACAACTTCGAAACTTTACAACTCCACCACCGTCGGCTCTGACCCCGTTACCGTCACCGATTTTCCGTTGGCGAACAGCACCTCGGTACTGTTCGCTCCGCGAATCACCCTCAAGCCTCGATATTCCACAATGACATCCCAAGGGAAGGGATTACTCCCCTCCAGCCGCACACGCCCCGGCGAGAGAATCTCCACCCCTAATATTTTCAAGAACAACCCCACAGACACCAACCCGCTTAACGCGTTGCGCTCGCCCAAGCCTGCGCCCTTCTCGGCATGATAGCGCGCCGAAAACGCGCGGTTCTGCTTCAAATTCTGAATCACGGCAGACATGTTCCTCACGAACAGCCGCGCCGCATCCGAACGGAAGCCATAACGAAGCAGTCCTTCGCAAATCAACAAATTCCAGGGCAAGTGAACGGCTTGGGTCACTGCATCCGCTTCCCGTACGCGCGAAGCGAAGGCTGGGCAGGCAGGCACGCCAAAGGCGCGGTGGAAGCGTTTCGCATCCAGCAGGGCGCGCCCGATCAGAATCTGCGCGCGCTGCTCGTCTGGCACGCCCGCCCAAAGCGGCGTAAAAAGTGTGTGGTCTTCCAACGAAAAATCCAACGTCCGCACCGTCACTGTACTCCCCTCCTCCAAATTGCGGATGACCACCTTTGCCAGTTTCGGATACACCTTGCGCGTGGTGTACACCGCCCCGCCTTCGCGCCATTGATAATCGCCGGCGGAGATGACTTCATCCGCGGCTTTGGTGGCGAATTGATACAGGCGAATCTGCGGGCGCTTCGCTGCCGGACCTTTGGACTGCACCTCGATCAACAAACGGACCGGCGCCTCGAACTTCAACTTCGGGCTGATTGTGCCGTCGGCTTTCTGCTGAAAGAGGATTTTCCCTGTTCCATTTGCCTCGCTTTCACGGTCGCGGTAGTGATACAGCCCGCTGCGCGCATTCCAAGCCGCTTCGATGGATTCCCGCAGTTTGGCGGCTTGCTCACGGAGCAGCGCCTGCACATCGCTCTTCCCCAACAGGTCTGCCATGCGCAAGAGACATTCCGCCTCACGGTACAGCATTGCCTCCAGCGCCGGGCTGTGAACGTGGGTAATATCCACCCCCAGCGACCAGGGATGCCAGGCATCGAACAGCGGATGTTCCTCAAAACCGGTTTGCAGGACGTGTTTCCACTGCGGCAGACCATCGCGGTCATTGTCATATTCGGGGGAAAACCACGACCAAAAGAACTTATGCAAACTCGGAAAAGCATCCTCCAGAAGGCGCATCTCCCCCGTACATTCATAGATGCGCCATGCCAGGCTGGCAAGCATAGGCGCGGCAAGATACCGCCCGCGCTGACCCGCCAGACCGGGCTTGCCGTCAATCGTCCCATCTTCCTGCTGGACGGCGAGGAAATTGCGGAGCAGGTCTTTGGCAAGCGGTGAAGCGGGCAGCACGCTGGCAAGGTAATATGCTTCCAGCGGGGTTTGCCCCTTCCATGAGGAGGGATGATCGCTGCCGTCGCCTTTGGGCGAGTAGCCGTGATCGGGCTGGCGGGAAGAGACAAACGACGCGCAGGGTAAATGCTGACTGGGAGGGAACAACAGTCCAAATCCGGCGCACTGACTCAACGCAAACGCTGCGTCCCAATCGCGGTCGCCGGTGTAGATTTCCACGGTCTGACTGGCATTGAGCAGTTCGATGCGGGCGCGTTCCGCCTCCCAGGGACGCGCGGCAATTTGACGGGCAAGGTCGAAGGATGTCTGGAGCGCCGCTGTGGCGGCTTGCACCCAGGTAAGTTGACGCCTCGCACCGGGACCCAGTTCGAGGTCCAGAAAGAGCGAGGGGTGAGGTCCACTGCCGGGAGCGGGTCCGCCGGTCAGAAAGAGGACGGGGAAAAGTCCGCCCGTTTGCCCAGCCAGTACGTTGACCATCTGCATCTGGGCGGCGGTCATGCTTTGCCCGTTGAGGGGGATGAGCAGGGCGCATATCTCCATGCGGATTTTGCGCGTGGCGGTGGATTGATTGACAAGGGTGATACGCCCGCCGACAGCGTTGGACGCGGGAACCCAATACTCGGAAGTTACGTCCAGACTGGGAAGAGGCGTGTACTCCGTTAGGAGGAAGTTCGGGTAAAAGCGACGAATGACCGGCGGCGAAACAAATTCGGACGGGCTGCTGATGGATTTGCCGTTTTCGTTGAAGCGCGGAAAGAGGCGCATGGATTTGGCGCGCAAGCCGAAGGTGGTGCGAAGCGAGAGCGCGGAAGGCTCGCCGCCGCCGAAGGTAAGTTCCCAAATATGGTCGTTGAAATAGTCGGGTGTGGAGAGGCGTGAATCCGCCGCCAGTGTCAGGTAGAGCGGGTCGCCGGGAGCGAGGGACCAGTCACGCATGGGCTGTATTGTACGGGCAGATGGTCAGGAGGTCAAAGGGTATAATTTAGGCTCATAAGTCTTGGAGTCTCATAGTCGCAAAGTCTGATGGTCTCATTGTCTGATGGTCTCATGTCGAAACAACGATTGCAATGCAATCAGCGACTACTCGACTAACGACTATTTGACTAGCGACTATTCAACCAACGACTATCAGACCGACGACTATTTGACTCACACGAGGAGATTGAAATCATGGGACTGTACTTTGAAGAATTCACCGTCGGGCAGAAAATCGTCACCGAAAAGCGGACGATCACCGAAGCGGACATCATGGATTTTGCGCGGCTTTCCGGCGACGACAACCGCATTCACACCGACCCGGAGTTCAGCAAGACAACGCCCTTCGGCAGGCAGATTGCGCATGGACTGCTGGGGCTGTCCATCGCTTCGGGGCTGGCATGGAAAACCGGGTTAATGGATGGAACCGTCATTGCCTTCCGCGAAGTGAAGGAGTGGAAGTTCGTCAAACCGGTCTTCATCGGCGATACCCTGCATGCCGAACTGGAAACCATCGAAACCAAAGCCCTGCCGCGCATCGGCGGCGGTTCGGTGACCATCAACATCGAAGTGAAAAATCAAAACGATGAAGTCTGTCACCGCGGCACGTGGGTCGTGCTGATTATGAGCAAACCACAGGCATAATTACCAATCACCACTTACCACTTACCAATCACCAATGACCAACGACGAAGAACGCGCAAAACGCATCAAACGACTGCTGGACTCGGAAGCCGAAACGCGGGCGGAGCCTCCCTTTGAGCCGGATCAGGACGAAGCCTCTCAGGAAGGAACCACACGAGCCAGCGCCCCGCGCCCCACGCCGACTCCTCCGCCTCCCATCGCGCTGGACAAAGACAACATGCCCTTGCCGCGCCGCGTGGACCAGGTGGACTTGGGCAGCACCCGCGTCTCGCCTGCCGCCTACGAACCAGCCAGCCGCCCTGTCAACGGCATTTCACAGCCTCGCAGCGCCTCCACGCCGCGCCCCAGCCAGCCGCCTCCCATCCGCCCAACCATTTCGCTGAACTGGCTGGGAGGTTCGTGGGGTTGTCTGCTGCGGGCGTTCATCTTTTCCCTGTTTGGACTCGTCGTCCTTGCCATCATTGGCGCGTCGGCGTTGATGATCACCTACTACCGCATCGCCCGCACCCTCCCCAGCGTGGACGACCTCCGCAACCGCGCCTCGCAATTCGAGACCACCCGCATCCTTGACCGTTACGGCAACCCGCTCTACGAAATTCTCGACCCCAACGCCGGACGCCGCACCTACGTCCCCCTCGACAAAATCTCCCCGGCGCTCGTCGCAGCGACGATAGCCACCGAAGACCAGGACTTCTACACCCACCCCGGCTTCGACCCGCTGGCAATCCTGCGCGCCCTGTGGGTCAACTATCGCACCGGCGGCGAAGGCGGAGGCGCCTCCACCATCACCCAGCAGTTGGCGCGTGCGCTCCTGCTTTCCCCCGAGGAACGCGCCCAGCGGACGTATCAGCGCAAGGCGCGTGAAATCATCCTCGCTGCCGAAATCACCCGCCGCTACTCCAAAGACGAAATCCTCGAACTCTACCTGAACGAAATCTACTACGGCAACCTTGCCTACGGCATCGAAGCCGCCGCCGAAACCTACTTCGGCAAGACCGCCAACCAACTCACTCTGGCAGAAGCCTCCCTCCTGGCGGGTCTTCCCCAATCCCCCGCAGTCTATGACATCTACACCAACCGCGACGTGACCCTGCGCCGCCAGCAGCAAGTGCTTGTTCTAATGTATGAATTGAGCCAACAGCGAGGCTGCATCGAAGTCAGCAACAGCGAGACGCCCATTTGCGTGGACGCCCAGACCATCCTCAACGCCGCCGACGAAATGAAAGCCCGCACCTTCGCCGCCCCCAACATTGACGCCCGCTACCCGCACTGGGTCAACTTCGTCCGCTCGCAGTTGGAAACGCAATACGACGCGCAAACCATCTACCGCTCCGGCTTCATCGTTTACACCACCCTCGACCCCAACTTGCAGAACGAGGCGCAGCGCCTGGTCACCGAACAGGTGGCGGCGCTTGCCGACAAAAACGCCCGCAACGGCGCATTAGTCGCCATCAAACCCTCCACCGGCGAAATCCTCGCCATGGTCGGCTCGCCCGATTTCAACAACGCCGCCATCTCCGGGCAGGTCAACATGGCGACCAGCTCCACGCGCCAGCCGGGCTCCTCCATCAAACCCATCACCTACCTCGCCGCCTTTGAAAAAGGCTGGACCCCCGCCACCTGGATATGGGACGTCCCCACCGAATTCCCCGATGGCGCCAACCCGCCTTACGTCCCCAAAAACTACGACGACAAATTTCACGGCGGCATGACCGTCCGCACGGCGCTGGCAAATTCCTTCAACATTCCCGCCGTCAAAGCGCTGCAATTCGTCGGCGTCTATGACGACCCGAACACCCCCGAAAAAGACGGCATGATTGCCATGGCAGAACGCCTGGGCATCACCAGCCTGACCCGCCCCGACTACGGTCTCGCGCTGACGCTGGGCGGCGGCGAAGTCAGCCTGCTCGAGATGACCTCCGCCTTCTCCGTCTTCGCCAACGGCGGCAAAAAAGTTCCTCCCGTTGCCATTTTGAAAATTGTGGACTTCGAGGGCAACGTCATCTATGAATACCAGCCGCCCGAAGGCGAACAAGTCATTCGCCCTGAACATGCCTTCCTCATCTCCTCCATCCTCTCCGATAACGAAGCCCGCTCGTGGATGTTCGGGCGTAACTCTGTCCTCAACCTGCCCTTCCCCGCCGCCGCCAAAACCGGCACCACCAACGACTTCCGCGACAACTGGACAATGGGCTACACCCCCGACCTTGCAGCCGGCGTGTGGGTGGGTAACGCCGACTACACCCCCATGGTAAACACCACCGGCTTGAGCGGCGCCGCGCCCATCTGGTCGCAGTTCATGCAGTTCGCCGTGCCTTATGTGACGGGCAACAACCCGCGCCCCTTCGCCATTCCGCCCGGCATCACCGAACACATCATCTGCAACCTCTCCGGCGCCGAACCTTCGCAATGGTGCCGCGGCGGTCAGCGCAGCGAATTCTTCGCCAGCGACCAGCCTCCGCTTCCCCGCAGCCAGGACCTCCTCACCAAAACCACCATAGATACTTGGACCGGTCTCATCGCCGGCGACGCCTGCACCGACTACGCCAAAGAAGAAATGGTCATGAACGTGACCGACGAATGGGCGCGCAAATGGTTCAAGACGCCCGACGGACGCGCCTGGCTCGAAACGCACGACTTCCCCCGCAACCCCTTCTTCAAACCCGAACGCGAATGTAGCGCCGACGACCCGCGCCCCATCCTGCAATTTGCCAACCTGCGCGAAAACCAGACCATCACCGAAACCTTGCTCGAAATTCGCGCCGTCATCAACGTCACCAAAGGCGACTTTACCGGCTGGCGGCTCGAATACGGCCGCGGCGACGACCCCGCCGAGTGGACGCTCCTCGCCGAAGGACGCAACAAATACGAACAGCCCGACATCATCTATACCTGGGACTTGCAGGAAGTCAAAGAAAGCCGCATCACCCTGCGCCTCTACCTCATGAACGGAGAGGATTTCTACGCCGAAAAACGCATCTTCCTGACCCTCGAACTGCCCACCCCCACCCCCGAACCGACCCTCACCCCCACCCTTGTCCCGCCAACGATAGCGCCCACCGAGACTCCCACTCCAACACCGTCGTTCACCCCGCCCCCCACCAACACGCCGCTGCCGCCTCCCACCGATACCCCCATCCCCCCCACTTCCACGCCATGACAGCGCCCGACCGTTCCCTCCTCCGCCCCGGCATGACCGTCTGGATTGTGCTGAAACAGGATCAGCGCACCGGCAAACGCACCCGCGGCGTGATCAAAGATATTCTCACCAAATCCCCCCGCCATCCGCACGGAATCAAAGTCCGGCTGGAAAACGGCTTGGTCGGGCGTGTCCAGGCTATCGTCGAAGAATGAAGCGCAGAACCGTCCTCTTGTGGATTCTGGCGTCGTTGTTGATGACGGCATGTATGCCATCTGCCGTCGCGCCCATCCCCACGCTCGATTCCAACGCCATCGGCACCTTCATCGTGCAAACCGCCCAAGCCGCCTCCGCGCAAACTCAGGCGGCAATCCCGCCCACTCCCACCATCACGCCCACTTTGCGGAGCACCTTCACGCCCGAACCCACCGCTACCCCAGTTCCCTCCATTGTCTTCCCCACCCTGACCCCCATCCAGCGCGTGCAATATTACCGCGTTAAACATGATAATCAGTTGGCGAGGTACGATTACAAATCGCGCACCGCCGCCAAAGACTGGGGCGGAATAAATCTCTTCACACCCGAAACGGTTCCGCTCTTCGTTCTGCCCAGCGAAGGAACAGGGACTCATCGCACAGTGGTGGACGGCAACTGGGAAATCTACATTAACTTTTTGAACAATAACAACGAAAAAAAATTGAGGTATCTCAAGGCGAACGACACCGCCCTTTTCAACGGCGCAGGCTTCCCCCAACTCGAAAGCCTGACGATGGGCGGCAATCTCATCACCCTGACCGAAATCCAAAACGGCTGGGGCAAGGTCAAAACCATTGACTACGCAAACCCCGGCAAGTTGAGGGATGTGGATTACTTCACCCGCCCCGACCTGGTACATAAATTTGTGGTGGTGGGATACGACCGGGACACCAAAACCACCTTCTGGGTCAACCCGCCGCATGGCGCCATCTACTGGCCCCTCGTCTCCAGCCGTCCGGTTTGGATTTCGCTGGAACGGCTGGAGCCCTTTCCCATTCTGCCAATGACAGTCAAGGCGAAAGTGACCCAGCCGATTCGCAAAACGCCAGCCGAAAACGGCGAAGAAACCGGCTTTGTACTGGGGGAAGGAGAGTCGGCGCGCATCGTGGAATACTATCCCTCCGGCTCGAACGTTTGGGGAAGGATTGCCGGCAGCGGATGGATTGCCCTCGTCCTCAACTGGAAATATCCCACCGACTGGTCCATGCAAACCCTGCCGCCTCCCCCCTGACCTGAAAACGGTTTCAACAAAAAGAGCCTTCCTCATAGCGGAAGGCTCTTACTTTTCGGCAAGCATCGTTTTCACAAGGCTTTGGAGTTTTTCTTCTCCAGTTCCTCCCGCAGGAGGCGGATGCCATTGGCAACCTGCTTGGAGATTTGTTCCAATTCATCCTGCAACTGGGTCAGGCTGTTCATGGCATAGGCGTCGGCGTCGGCGCGGATGGTTTCCGCCTCGGCGCGCGCCTGCGCGACAATTTGTTCGGCGCGGCGTATGGCTTCCTGCGTAACCACTTCCCTGGCAATCAATTGGTCGGCTTTTTGGCGGGCAAGTTCGAGGGTGCGGTTTGCCTCCTCCTGCGCCTGGGCGAGCAGACGGTCGCGCTGACCGAGCAGCTGCTGCGCCCTCTTCACCTCTTCGGGAATGGCAATGCGCATCTGGTCAATGATGTCCAACATGCGGTCTTCATCCACCATCACATTGCGCGTGAGGGGGATGGATCTGCTTTCGTTGAAGAGTTCTTCGAGCCGGTCGATTAATTGCAGGATGTCCATGGCGTTCTCCTTCAGCCGAAGGAATGTGAAGCAATTCTAGCACAGATTAATCGCGGAGCGAGTTGGGGAAGGAGTGCTGGTCGCCCTGTTCCATGATCTTTTTGCGGAAAGCCTCCTGCACAAAGGGCGGCACCATGCTGGAGACGTCGCCATTCAACATGGCAATTTCACGCACCGTAGTGGATGAAAGGAAGGTGTGTTCCTCGGCGGTGATGAGCGCCACAATTTCGATGTCGGGGGCGAGGCGATGATTCGCCAGCGCCATGCGAAACTCGAACTCAAAATCCGAAAATACGCGCAGCCCCCGCACGATGACCTGCGCGCCAATCTTACGGGCGTATTCCACCGTCAAGCCGCTGTAGCCGGCAACCTTGATTTTGGGGTTATCTTTGAACGCTTCGGCGACCAGCGCCATGCGTTCTTCCGGCGAGAACATCAGGGTTTTCAGCGGCTTGTCGTACACCGCCATAACCACTTCATCGAAAAGACGCGAGGCGCGCTCGGCAATATCCATGTGTCCGTAGTGGATGGGGTCGAACGTGCCGGGAAACAAGGCTCTGACCATGTAGTCTGATAGTCTCCAGTCTGATAGTCGGATAGGTTAACTTACGTCGCCTTTGCCTTCGCCCCAGAAGCGGCGGAGCGATTCGGCAAGCAGGGCATGTTCAGGCAGACTCAAGTCCGCATCTTTCTCGAAGACAGCCTGCGCCTGCGCCCGAGCCTTTTCAATCAATTGCAGGTCGGTGATGCTCGCCATGCGCAAGCCGCTGGCAAAGCCTGCCTGACGCGTCCCCAAAAATTCGCCCGGTCCGCGCAGGTGCAGGTCTTTTTCGGCAAGGTAAAAGCCGTCGTTGGATTCTGCCATGATTTGCAGACGTTCGTTTTCCGTCGCGTCCTCCCGCGTGGGGATGAGCAGGCAATAGGATTGCGCCGCGCCGCGTCCCACGCGCCCGCGCAGTTGATGCAGTTGCGCCAGTCCGAAACGGTCTGCGCCTTCGATGAGCATCACGGTGGCGTTTGGCACGTCCACGCCCACTTCCACGACGGTGGTCGAAACGAGGATGTCGTATTGCCGATCGCGGAATTTGAGCATGACCTCGTCCTTTTCGGCGGGACGCATTTTGCCGTGCAACAAGCCCAGCCGCAAATCGGGGAAGACTTCCTTCGAGAGGGTCTCGAAGTCGTCCACGGCGGCGCGGGCATTGATTTTTTCGCTCTCTTCGATGAGCGGGTAGATGATGAACGCCTGTCTGCCGTCCTGAATCTGGCTGCGGATGAGGGTAAAGGCGCGCTCGCGTTCCTGCGGACGAAGGACGTAGGTGTGAACCGGCTGACGCCCGGCGGGCATCTCATCCATCACTGAAAGGTCGAGGTCGCCGTAGATGGTGAGGGCAAGGGAGCGCGGGATGGGGGTGGCGGTCATCACCAGCAGGTGCGGGTTGGTGCCTTTGCTGCGCAGTTCCGCGCGCTGTTCCACGCCGAAGCGGTGCTGTTCATCAATGACGACGAATTGCAAGTCGGCAAACTGGACATTGGGTTCGATGACGGCGTGGGTGCCGATGACCAATTTGATGGAGTTATCTGCCAGCCCGGCGCGGATTTCCTCTTTTTCAGCATCGGGGGTATCGCCCACCAGCAGACGTATCTCGCCCGGCTGAAGGAACGACTTGAGCAGATTGGAGAAGTTGCGGTAGTGTTGTTCCGCCAGGATGGAGGTGGGCGCCATGACGGCGGCTTGCGCGCCAGCCGAGGTGACGATGGTAGCGGCGGCGGCAGCGACGACGGTCTTGCCTGAGCCAACATCGCCCTGCAGGAGGCGGTTCATGGGTTTGCCGGAATTGAGGTCCGCGCGGATTTCGGCGATGGCGCGCTGTTGGGCGGAAGTCAGGGTGAAGGGCAGGCTGGTCTTGAGCGTATCCAGCCATTCGTCGGAGACCGGGAAGCGCCGCCCTTCGAGGGAGAGCCAGTCGCGTCTTTGGCGGAGCACTCCCATTTGCAGATAGAAGATTTCGTCGAAGGCGAGGCGTTCGCGCGCGGCTTTGAGTTTTTCCTGCGTATCGGGAAAGTGAATTTGCAGTAACGCTTCGCCCAGCGGCATGAGCCCTGCTGCGCGGCGCACGCTTTCGGGGAGGGGATCCGGCACGGCAGGCGCCCAATAGGTGACGACATCCCACATCCGTGCGCGGAGCCATTTCTGTGTAATACGTTCGGCAAGGGGATAAATGGGGACAATACGGTTGGTGTTCAGGCTTTCAGCATCCACGGCTTCATGCTCTGGATTGTTCATCACAAGCCGCCCCAGGTACTGATCCACTTTACCGGAAACAGCAAAGGCGTCGCCCGGTTTGAAGCGGTTGGCAAGCCACGGTTGATTGAAGAAACTTAAACGCAGGGCGCCCGTGCCGTCGCTGAGGATGACTTCGACCAGCGATGCTTTGCCGCCGCGGATGGTGCGCAAGTGTACATTTTGGATGGTGCCGATAACGGTCACCTGTTCGCCGTAAAATAAATTTTTGATGGGTTTGAGTTGGGTGTAATCGTCGTAGCGGCGGGGGTAGTAGTGGAGCATGTCGCCGAGGGTGTATAGCCCCAATTTGGCAAGCGACTCGGCGTTTTTGGGTCCTATCCCCTGCAAGACGGTCAATTTGGCATCGAGGGCGGCAGGGGTAGCGGAGGTTTTTGCGCCCACCACAGTTTCCGAGCGGGGCGCGGCGGGCGGGCGCGGCTTCACCGCAGCCGGAGCAGGAGCGCCTTGCAGGCGTTGCTCACGCGGTTCTTGTTTTACAGGCGGCTGTGAGGGGGATGAAGCCGGCTTTGGCTGACCTTCGGCTTTATTTGCATCGCGCGGTTTTTGCTGCGCTTCGGGGTAGGTATCGCCGATGCGCTTCCATAACCCTTTCAACACGTCGGCGCGGGATTGAGGGCTGAGTCCTTCATAGGAACGGAGACGCTGCACGACTGCCTGGATGACTTCCTCTTGAATCCCGTCGGCGCGGGCTTCTCCCACCCAATAATCGAGCATTTTAGCAAGTCCGCCGATGACGGCGGTGTTGTTGTAGCCGTTGTCGCGTTCGAGGCGGAAAAATTTGCGTAAGTTTTCAAGGGATTGCTGCATGGAGAGTATTTTATCATGGGGTTAATCAAAGACTTCCGAAGTCTTGCGGATCACTTCCTCACTGCCGCAAACCCCAAACCGTTGGGACCGACGTGCGTGCCGATGACCGGCGTTACATTAACAAGCAGGATTTCGCGCGGCATGGACTGGCTGGCGGTTTGCATCACATTATTGAGAAAATCCCTGGCGCGGGCTTCGGCGCCGGTGTGGAGAATGGCGAGCCGTTCGAGTTCGCCTTCCTGCAGGAGAAGAGTGAGCAGACGTTCGGCGGCTTGTTTTGTCGTCCGCACGGCGCCGGCGGGTTTGACTTCACCCTCCGTCAGTTCGATGAGCGGTTTGATGGAGAGCAGTCCGCCTAGGGCGGCGATGACACCGGGCACGCGCCCGCTGCGTTTGAGGTTTTCGAGCGTGTCGAGCGCGGCATAGACCTTGAGACGCTTCCGCGTGGATTCGATGGTTTGCAGCACCGCTTCGAGTCCGTTCTCGGCGGCTTCCGCGGCGGCAAGCACCTGGAAGCCCAAGCCGAGGGAGAGGGAGGCGCTGTCGAGGATGGTGATTTTGCCGGGGAAATCCTGCGCCGCCTGGCGGGCGGAGTTGATGATGGTGGTCAGCGTGGAGGCGGCGTGAATGGAGAGGACATGGTCACAGCCGCGCGAGAGGAGAGAGTCGTAGCGGGCGGCGAAGTCGCCGATGGAGGGCGCGGCAGTTGTCGGCGGAGTCTGAAGCGTGTTCAGTCGTTTGTAGAATTCGTCGCGCGAGATGCCCTGCCCGTCGGCGTATTCTTGTCCATCCAAAACCAGCAGGGATGGAATAACTTCGAGTTCATGTTGTTCGATGAGATGAGGGGGAAGGTCGGAGGTTGAATCGGTGACGATGCCAAGTTTCATGGTTTCTCCCGGTCGAGCCAGAGTTCGCGGTATTTGCGGTTCCAGTCGGTCAGGAAGCGGAAGGCAATGACCAGCCCGCCGGCGATGGCAATCCAAATTTCGACGCCGCGCAAGCCAATGAGCCAGAAGACCGGCGCGATGAGGAGACCGGTGAATACGCTGGCGCGCGCGCCATGATGAACGGTAAGGGTGAGCAGAAGCAGCAGTCCCAGCCCGATGACGAAGGCAAACCAGTTCACCGCCAGGAGCGCCCCGCCAAAGGTTGCCAGCCCCATGCCGCCGCGAAATTGGGCGAAGACCGTCCAGCAGTGACCGATGACGGCGGCGGCGGCGGTGAGGGCAATCAGCCAGGGTTCGCCGCCCAAGCGCAGGGCAAGCCAAACGGGCAGGAACCCTTTGGCAATGTCGAGCGCCAGCACCAGCGCGCCCCAGCCAAACCCCGCCTGGCGGATGGTGTTGGTGGTGGTGGCATGACCGGAGCCGGCGTCGCGCACATCCACGCCTTTGGCATAGCGTGTGACCCAGATGGAAAAGGGAAGCGAGCCGGAGAGATAGGCAAGAATGGGCAGAAGCAGTGTCAGGGTGTTCATGGGAGGCGAGTATAGCATAAGGGGAAAAGAGCGGCGCGGGGAACTCTCAGGTAAAATCGTGCCTATGATTCAAGTTCACCCTCCTTTCGACTCCGCCGGGCAAGCCTATCAGCAAGCCCGCATTGAACATTGGGATGCCATTGCCCGTCAGCGCGACTCGTGGCAGGGCATGGGCAAATGGTATCACCGCCGCCTGATGGAGATTTACCGTTTTTACGTCCCGCCTCGCTTGCGCGTCCTTGAATTGGGCTGCGCCGATGGACGCCTGCTTGCCAGCCTCCAGCCGGCGCGCGGCGTGGGAGTGGATTTCTCCGCCGAAATGATCCGCCGCGCGCGGGAACGTCACCCCGACCTCACCTTCCTCCATGCCGACGCGCATGACCTCTCCGCCCTGGATGAGACCTTCGATGTCATCATCCTCTCCGACCTGGTGAACGATCTGTGGGACGTTCAGCGCGTCCTCGAGCAGGTACATCGGCTATGCACGCCGCGCACACGGATCATCCTGAACTTTTACAGCCGTCTCTGGCAACTTCCGCTCAGCCTGGCGCAGGGGGCACATCTCGCCACGCGCAACTTGTATCAGAACTGGCTCACTCCCGAAGATGTGCGCTCGCTGCTCACGCTGGCTGGATTTGAAGCCATTCGCGGCTCACAGGAGGTGTTATTGCCTCTGCCATTGGGCGGATGGGCAAACCGTTTCCTCGTCCGTCTGGCGCCGTTCAACCATCTGGCGCTTTCCAACTTTGTGATTGCCCGCCCTGCGCCCGTCCGCGCCGAGGAGCCGAAAGTATCGGTAGTGATTGCGGCGCGAAACGAAGCGGGAAACATCAAAGCCATCTTCGAGCGCGTTCCGCAGATGGGACGCGGCACCGAACTGGTCTTCGTGGAAGGACACTCCAAAGACGATACCTACGCGGCGATCGAGAGGGAAATCGCTTCGCATCCTTCGACCCCGAGCCTGCTCCTCAAACAACCGGGCATTGGCAAAGCCGACGCCATCCGCGCCGGCTTCAAGAAAGCCAGCGGCGAGGTTCTGATGATCCTCGACGCGGATTTGACCGTCCCGCCGGAAGATTTGCCGCGTTTCTACGAGGCGCTGGTCTCCGGCAAAGGGGAGTTCATCAACGGCGTGCGGCTCGTTTATCCAATGGAAAAGGAAGCCATGCGCACGCTGAATTTCATCGGCAACAAGTTGTTCAGCATGGCGTTCTCGTGGCTGCTGGGACAGCCCATCAAGGATACGCTGTGCGGCACAAAGGTTCTGTGGAAAAAAGACTATGAATTGATTGCCGCCAACCGCTCCTATTTCGGCGATTTCGACCCCTTCGGCGATTTCGATCTGATCTTCGGCGCGGCAAAACTCAACCTGAAAATCATTGACCTGCCCATCCGCTACCGTGAACGCACCTACGGCACGACCAACATCTCCCGCTGGCGGCACGGCTTGCTGTTGTTCCGCATGGTCGCTTTTGCGGCGAGGCGGATCAAGTTTGTGTGATGGTTCCTTGCTATTTTCGGGTTTTTATTGGCAATCTGAATTCCACTCGCAACCCAACTGTCAAAGAGGATGGGACAGTTCTAATTCTGGCGAGCAATTCTTGTCAAGAACGATTACAACGAATGGGGTAATTGGCAGTCGCGTTCCATCCTGTTTTCGTGTTGTTACCATTTTGAAGCAATCAAGTCATAGGACTTTTTCAATATCTGTTTCGATTATAATTACTCAAAAGAGAATAATTATGACGTCAAGAAGATAGGCGTAGTAATGATTTAGAAAATTCCTACAGAAGAGCAATATCCAGATTTTTGCAGAGGGGTCTCATCTCTCGTATACCGGAACGGGTATACACTAAGGGTTTTATGCAGATTGAAAAACTTATCATTCAAGTCGTTCTCTCAATAAAAAAATATCCCCTCAGAGCAATCCTTATTCTGGGATTTGTTCATGGTTTGATTTATGTTTTCATGATCCCGCCTTGGTGGCACCATGAAGAACCGGGGCATTTTGAATATGTCTGGCTCGTAGCTAATCGAGACCACTGGCCTCAAGTGAATGACTATGATAACAATTTGCGAAGACAAATAGCGGAGTCCATGTTTGTCAGTGGATATGAGAATTTATTTAACGTTTCACCCAAGAGTCTGAAAGACAATCCAATTAATATAGGCGGAATTCCTGTCGACAGGAAACCAGTTTATTACTGGTTGGCATCTCTGCCATTAAGGTTAATTCGTGAACAGTCCGTGTTGGTGCAACTTTATGTTGCTCGCTTGACTTCGTTTGTTCTATTCCTGTTCAGTTTGTGGCTGAGCTGGCTGGTCATGGAAGAATTAATCCCAAAAGAAAATCCGCTGCAATGGATGTTGCCATTCTCTCTTGCTTTATTGCCTGGTTATGTGGACAACATGACCAGCGTACATGATGATGTGATCGGCGCTGTTGTTGCGATTCTTTTTCTCTGGCTGAGTATTCGGATAATAAAAAAAGGCGTTTCCCCATTAGTGTTTGCGGGATGGATAGCATCCATTGTATTGTGTTTTTATTCACGCGACACTACAATACCGCTTGTTTTTCTGGCTCCATTCGTTCTTTTGTTCCGTTTGTTTAGATATAAGACCCTTCCCTTAATGGGCACATTATTGCTAATTGGCATTGTTGTAGGTGTAAAACTATTTACTCTTCGCGATGCGTCACAATGGTTTTTCAGCTCGGATGGCGATGCGTCGAATCGTTTACAAGCCTCGAATGCTCCATTTGGGGATTATGTGTTTTCACTGCCAGCTGGCGAAAAAGTGACAGCCTTTGGACAATCTTTTGCACCGGCTTTCATTAAGCCGTTTCGTAATAAGACGCTGACTTTAGGAGTCTGGATGTGGGCAGATATGCCTGCGCAGGTAAACTTGCCTGCTCTTGAATATCGTACCCCCGATGGAGTGATCAGTTCACCCTCCACAATTATAGAAATCGGAACAAGCCCGGCTTTTTATACGGTAACTTTCGATATTCCATACGAGGCAGGTCATACTTGGCTAAGTATAGTATCGCTCAATTATACAGATCAAACTGTCAATGTGTACCGTGACAGATTTGTTCGTGTGTATTATGACGGGTTTGTCCTTGCAGAAGGACAACGCTCTTCTTCACCGCCAGTGTTTGAAGACAAAACATTGCAGTCAGGCACTTGGGATGGCGAACCTTTTGTAAACCTAATACGAAATCCATCAGCCGAGCATGCCTGGTTGGGGGTAAGTAAAATTGCTAATATTCTAAAGGCACGAATGTACATTGATCCGGCTCTATATCTTCAAACAATTCAAGATGTTCAGGGGTTTGGTTGGTATTACCAAGCATCAATCAGCACACTATTTCAAACCTTTTGGGGCAAAGCAGCCGCACAGATTCCCCTTTTGGGGGGATTTACATATGATGTTTTACAATTAATTTCCCTGTTGGCTCTGGCAGGAATTTTAATCCGTATAATTCAATCGCCATCCCTTTTCAAGCAACCTGAAATACTCTTCCTGTTTTTCGTTACGATTGCAATCTGGCTGCCGACATTATTTCGAGGCACATATTGGGTGTTTTACTTTGTACCACTTGTTCCTTACGCACGGTATGCTTATCCAGCAATTATTCCAACCTTGTTGTTAATGAATGCTGGACTTTTAAAAAGCTTACAATGGATTACGGGGCGTTTTGGGCTGCCAAGATCCTTATCCGTACTGGCTTATCAAACATTTATCATTTCTTTGGCTGTTTATGCAATCTTTAGTTTCGGGGGGTATTTCCATCCATGGCTTCAGAGCTTTGGATTTCTCATATTACTTTCTTCATTAGCTGTTGTTCTTTTTATGGGATTGCGACATATGGACGGGTTTGGCGCCTCAATTGATGAATAAGAACACCCCGAGCAACGTTGCTTGTTACTTTATCAACTCAACAGGAAAACCTTCATGTTAAAACGGATCGAATTCATTGATATTGCGCGTGGTATTGGGATTCTACTTGTCGTGCTGGGTCACAATGATTTTGGGTATATTTCGCCGTTTGCACACCAAGTCATTTATTCTTTCCACATGCCCCTTTTCTTCTTTTTATCGGGTTACTTCCTGAATACAACAGTTGGCTTCAGCGATTTTGCCCTCAAACGCTTCAACGCGCTCTTAAAGCCCTATTACTTCACGATATTCATGATCTACTTCATGTCCATTTCGTTTGGGATCATGGGGTTTCCAACCGCCGTTCGACGTATCGTCAAATCGCTGTATGCCAGCGGTTATTACCTCGACTGGGTGCAATTGTGGTTTCTTCCACATCTTTTTGTCGTAAGCCTGTATTCTTTTTTCTTTTACAAACTGACCATCAGGCTGAACAACCGTGTTCTAAGATGGGCGCTACTTGTCCTGACATTATGGGTTGCAAGCCTTTTTCTCAAAAATTTTTACCCGTTCTCGGTATCAGTTCTTGGAAGATCCTATACGTTTTTTGGGTTACCCTTCAGCCTTGACCTGACGCTTCTGAGCGGCTTTTTCTTCATCATGGGCGGGGAAATCCGTCAAACCGTGACAGAGCGGACGTTTGAAAATCCCTTTCTGCTTCTTGGAAGTGGCGCAGGCATGCTCTTGCTTAATTTCTTCTTCAGACAGCAGATTGATTTCAATACGCGCCTATATGAATCATTCCTCATCAATACGTCAGAAGCCATCATCGGGATTTTATTCGTTCTCACCCTCTCACGCCAAATTGATTTGCGCTTCAGGAGGCTTGCCGCGACCCTCAAGTATTTTGGCCGCATATCATTGATCCTTCTGATCTTCCATGTCCCAATTCAGGCGCTCTGGGGGCAGAAAATCCTGGCAATGACGGACAACCTGCCTCTTTCAATCTGGGGTGGATTTGTTATGGGCGTGGCAGGATCAGCGCTTTTGCACGAATTGTTTTTCAAAGCCAATCCTGTTGCCTCGTGGTGGATTGGACGCCAGGTGGAAACAGCAGACCGGGTGCGATAACATTCAACAACTTATCATCATCTTTCTCCCTCCTGCAATTTCATCAAGAATTGAATTACTGTTTATGGACATTTACGTTCGCCAGACTGAGGCACGTATAGGGCAATTCCATCTGCGGGAAACACAGCCTCTTCACGATAATTGCACAGGATCACCCTGACAACCCTCCTGACCCAGACGTTATTCTCCTCCGCAAAACTACGCTCTCTCGACATAATGACGGGGCGTAACGGATCAACAACGATTAATGCAAAACGCTGGTTCTCGATGTCACTTCTGAATTTCAACAGATAGGGGATATTGTCCGCCATCGCCATTTCCATCAAGTCTTCACGTTCATATTCGGGAATCAAAGTTACATTTTTCAACATACCCATTGAGATTAGATGCCGTTGGGTGATGAACAACACCTCCCCGCCCTGCGCATTGACCTGATCCACATGCTCCTGCAAACTAACCAAAACCGATTGCGTCCGCGCTTCATCGAATCCGCGTGCCAGGACAATATTGGATTGAATTTGCGGCAGCACAACTGGGATGCATAGTGCAAGCACGACCAACCAGTGTAATGATAATGGCTGAGGCGAAACACCATCCTCACGAAGGTGTCTGCCCACGACCAGGCTGGAAACGACAATCAGCAAAAGAACAAAATAAGCATCCATATTGTGAAGATCTGCGCCGCCGCCGATCTTCAGGCTCACCAGCAACCCACCTGCAAAAAGCACTGCGAGGGCGGCAAAGAGCAGACCAAGCCGCAAGGGATGAAACGCTTCTTTTTGCGACCGTATTGCAAGATAGAGAACAACCCAGACAGGCAGAGATGTCAGGAATGCCGCAAGCAGGAGTCCGGGCGGATAGGTTGCATTGGGTAGTAAACGGTACCACAACAAGAATGATGTGACGCTCGTGTAAAAATAGCGTACATCAGTCACTCCGGACATGGCAATATACCCCCTTTGAAATAGCAATGCAGTCAAAACACCCGCAATCCCCCAAAGCGCAGGCTTCCAAAGATAACCCCAGAAAGTTCTTCCCCGCATGGGAGTTTCCAACACGTACAACATCGCCGCGATTATTGCCGGCACAGGATACCAATTAATGCGACTCCAGCCACACCAGGCAGAAGCCAGTAGGATTACAAACCAGTTCCTTCGGTCGTCATGAAGCGAAAATCCAGCCAGGACCACCAGCAAAGGGATGGCAAGATGATAATAAAGAGGCAGCATGAACAGATACAGGAACATCCACAATGCAACCAGCCAACCGCCTCCCCCAGCGCGGACGCCAAGCCGTTTCATCATGACAGGGACAACTGCCGCCAGCAAAAGGTATCTGATCGCCACCTGCCAGAACCGATGCACCCACAATGGCGCGTCACACAAGTAGGGCGGCGTCAAGAGCAGATGCAGGGTGGGATGCAGAACGGGCAGGGGATACTCGCTCCCGTAAATCCTCTTGGAAAGAAAAAGCGACGGGAAATAGAAACGGCTGGTCTCAGACCATCCCATCGAGAAGGGGTACGACGTTACCTGCGACCAGTAAGCCAAGAGAAGCTGCAAGGCGGCTTGAGAGAGCATCACAGCAACCAAAGCAGTAAACCATGAAATTTCCCTACGATAGATCTTCACCCCCCACATGCCCAGTAAACTAAACAGCCAGAAAATGAAAATACGAGCCCAATCTTCTCCACTGAGAATCTTTTGAAAACCGCCCAGTGACGAAAGGATTGAAAACCCCGCCACTCCCCCCAGAACCATGATCGCTCCAGCCATCCTTGGAAGACGGTCCAAAAACCAAGACAGCTCGAGCAATCCCCAGAGTCTCTCGCGCAACTTGGAAAAACTTACTATGAGCCCTGACAATACCATCACGGCGAACAGGCTCAATCCTGTCAGCGCGGCGACCCATGAGGGTCTCGCAGGGATGTCCACGTTCAATTTGCCGGCGATTTGAATCAAGTTCCAGCCCGCCAGAATAATCAACAGGAAAGTCGTAAGCAGGATGAAACGCCAGAATACGGGACGGCCTGGCTGTATCATTGAGGCTTGATATGGATGGTTGAAAGGAACACTCATCTGATCTTTGAGGCTTTGATCCTACCTACATCGAAAATTCCTTGAGCGCTTCGATGACCTGCATCTGTTCCTCTTCGGTCATGTTGGTGTAGAAGGGCAGGCGCAGGAGCTGGTCGCTGATTTGTTCGGTGACGGGGCAGTCGCCCACTTTACCGCCGTATTTTTCGCCCATCGGCGAAAGGTGCAGAGGCAGATAGTGAAAGACCGCCTGAATGCCGCGTTCCTTGAGGTGGGCAATCGCCGCCTGACGCCGCTCGAGGCTGGGGAAGAGCAGGTAGAACATGTGATAGGTCTGCTCGCAGTGCGCGGGGACGAACGGCATGCTCACGTGGTTTTCCTCCGCCCAAGCGCCGAGTTCGGTGTAATACGTTTCCCAAATCTGCCGGCGGCGGGCTTGAATCTGTTCGCGCTCTTCCAGCTGCGCCAGCAGAAAGGCGGCAAGCATGTCAGAGGGAAGGTAACTCGAACCGACGTTGACCCAGGTGTATTTGTCCACCTGCCCGCGGAAGAAGCGGCTGCGGTTGGTGCCTTTCTCACGCAGGATTTCGGCGTCTTCGATGTATTTCGGGTCGTTGATGAGCAGCGCGCCGCCCTCGCCGCAAGTGAAGTTCTTGGTCTCGTGAAAACTCTGGGTCGCCATGACGCCAAAAGTGCCGAGCAGTTTGCCTTTGTATTTGCCGAACAGCCCGTGCGCATTATCTTCGACGACCGGGATGCCGTGACGATTGGCGATTTCCAGAATGGCGTCCATTTCGCAGCCGACGCCGGCATAGTGGACGACGACGATGGCGCGCGTGCGGGGGGTGATTAACGCCTCGAGCTTGGATTCATCTATATTCAGGGTATCCGGCCGAACGTCCGCGAAGACCGGTTTGGCGTTCCGTAAGACGAAGGCGTTGATGGTGGAAACGAACGTGAACGACGGGACGATGACTTCATCCCCTTCCTTCAAATCCAAAAGCAGCGCCGACATTTCAAGCGCATGGGTGCAGGAAGTAGTCAGCAGTACCTTGGGGACACCGAGGCTCTCTTCGAGCAGGGTGTGCGCCTTTTTGGTGAATTGCCCGTCACCTGAAATGTGGCGGTTTTGCAGAGCCTGCTGCATGTATTCGGTTTCTTTGCCGACGGTGGTTGGACGATTGAAAGGGATGGTCATGGTGCGCTCCGTTTTTATTCTGGAATCCACACGACCGCCGTGCCAGCGAGACAGACCTCGCCGTTCTCGTTCCAAACAGTCGTGTCCAACACAAGACGGCGTTTGTCGGGAATCGTTTCAGTCACTTTGACTTCAATTTTGACCGTCGTATCCACATAAACGGGACGCTTGAACGTCGAGTTTTGGGAGATGTACACGGTTCCCCGGCCGGGAAAATCCATGCCCAGCGCTTTGGAAATCAGCCCAGCCAGGAACGCGCCGTGAACAATCCGCTTTTTGAAGAAGGACTGCGCGGCAAATTCCGCATCGAGGTGGATGGGGTTCAGGTCACCGACGACTTCGGCAAAGCGCTTCACATCCTCCGCCGAGATGAAGCGTTCAAAGGAAAAACCGTCGCCGGGCTGATAGGAAAATTCCTTTGCCATGATCTGCCTCTCAGACCGCGCTGTTGGCGACATCCATGATGTATTTGCCGTAGCCGTTGCTGGAGAGTTCCTGACCCAGTTTCAGCAACTGTTCCCTCGAGATGAAGCCCATGCGGAAGGCAATCTCTTCGGGGCAGGCAATCATCAATCCCTGGCGTTCCTGGATGGTTTGAATGAATGCGCCCGCCTGAAGCAGGGATTCGTGCGTGCCGGCATCCAGCCAGGCAACGCCGCGCCCAAACAGTTTGACCTTCAATTGCCCGCGCTCGAGATAAAGCCTGTTCAGGTCTGTAATCTCGATTTCGCCGCGCGCTGAAGGCTTGAGCGATTCGGCAAGCCGCACAACCTGATTGTCGTAAAAATAAATGCCCGGCACCGCCCAATGTGATTTGGGTTGTTTGGGTTTTTCCTCGATGCTCAACACATTGCCGTGTTCGTCGAATTCCACGATGCCATAGCGTTCGGGGTCATGCACCTTGTAGCCAAAAATCATTGCGCCTTCTTTCAAAGTGGCGCAACTTTGCAGCAAAGAGGTCATCCCTTCGCCGTAAAAAATATTATCTCCAAGCGTCAGGCAGACGGGACTGTCGCCGATGAAGTCGCGCCCCACCAGAAAGGCGTCGGCAAGTCCGCGCGGCTGCGGCTGTTCGGCATACTCGAACTTCAGTCCCCACTGTGAGCCGTCCTTGAGCAGGTCGCGGAACAATGGCAAAGCCTCCGGCGTGCTGATGATCAAAATCTCGCGGATGCCTGCCATCATCAACATCGAAAGCGGATAATAAATCATCGGTTTGTCGAAGACCGGCAGGATTTGTTTGCTGATGGCAATCGTCAGCGGATACAGGCGCGTCCCCTTCCCGCCTGCCAGAATGATACCCTTCATTTCGCCTCCTTTGCCTCGCGCCAGGCATAATTCTTTTTGATCCATTCACCGTATGCGCCGCTGCTGACTTGATCCACCCATTCGGGATGATGCAGATACCAGTCAATCGTGCGGCGCAGCCCCGCCTCAAACCCGACCTCCGGCTGCCAGCCCAACTCGCGCCGAATCTTCGCCGGATTAATCGCATAGCGTTTATCGTGACCGGGGCGGTCGGTCACGAAACGAATCAACTCACGATAACTCTTCAAGCCCTGCTGGTGCAGCTGCGGCACTTCCGCCGGCGGAGCGACTTCATCGAGGATGTCGCAGATTTTGTGAACGAGGTTGATGTTCTTTTGCTCGTTGTTTCCGCCAATGACATAGACTTCGCCCGGCGTACCTTTCTCGAACGCCAGTTTCACCGCCTTGCAGTGGTCTTCCACGTACAGCCAGTCGCGCACGTTCGAGCCGTCGCCGTACACGGGCAGGGGCTTGCCGGAGATGGCATTCAAGATCATCAGCGGAATCATCTTTTCGGGGAACTGGTACGGTCCATAGTTATTGGAGCAGTTGGTGATGATGGCGGGCAAGCCGTAGGTGTGATGGAAGGCGCGCACAAAGTGGTCGCTGGCGGCTTTGGAGGCGGAGTAAGGCGAGTTGGGGGCGTAGGGCGTCTCTTCGGTGAACCAGCCGTCAGGTCCGAGCGAACCGAAGACTTCATCGGTGGAAACATGCAGAAAGCGGAAGGTCTCCTTTCGTTCCTGCGGCAGGCTGTTCCAGTAAGCGCGCGCGGCTTCGAGCAGGGTGTAGGTGCCGACGACGTTGGTCTGCACGAAGTCCTCGGCGTTGACGATGGAACGGTCCACGTGCGATTCGGCGGCAAGGTGGAAGATGCCGGCCGGCTGGTATTTCTCGAACAGCGAGGCGACCAGTGCGCGGTCGGTGATGTTGCCCTTGACGAAAGTGTACTGCGGGTGACCTTCCAGGTCTGCCAGGGAGAGGGGGTTGGCGGCGTAGGTGAGGGCGTCCAGGTTGACGACGTTATACGCGCCGCTTTGAATCAGGAGGCGGACAAAGTTGGCGCCGATAAATCCGCATCCGCCGGTGACAATGACGGTTTGTTTGTTGGTCATGATGGTTCCTTTACTGGTTTATAACGCTATTTCCCAGACGGGCAATTCCCCGTTTGGGTACGCGGTTAATAAACTTTGATGCGGGAATCCGCTGCTTCGACCCGCACAAGATACAGGGTGCGCATCATGATCATCCTTCCTGATGGGCAGTCGGTTTCTTTTCAAGATAAAACACATTGAGAAAGCAGATGTCGGGAATGCCAAGGAGGCGGTTGTAAAGTTTGTGCATCCAAACGACCCTGGATGGGTAGCGCAGGGTGAGAAGAGAAAGAAGAGGAAATGTTGGGAAGAGCCCTAGGCGGCGTCGGATCTTGAAATGTCTCGTAATCAATTGAATGTACTCCCAAACCGGCCGATCCCCCGGATGCCTGTCCACGCTCGATGTGCGGATCAATTTCCCGGTGACGAGGAAAGACAAGCGGGATGCCAGATGTGCAAGATTAGGCACTGAGATCAGCACGCGCCCACCGGGTTTGAGTATGCGCGCAAATTCGTCAATAGCCTTCTCCTGGTCGGGATATATCAGATGCTCGATGACATCCAAACATACGATCACATCCACGGAATTGGCAGCAAGCCCGGAGTTCAGAAAACTGCGCCGAATCACGCTTTCCGAGGCGTAATTTGCATCCATGCCGGTGATGTTGTATCCTGCCTTTCGATATTCATTCACCAACACCCCCTCGCCACATCCCATATCATAAATGACGTCCTGTCTGGAGCAGTCATCCAGAAAGGCGCGCGCCAGTTTTATCTTTTCAAGATACACGGGCAGGTAGGGCCAGTCCTTTTCGAGGGTTACATGATAATCGCCGCGCTGTGCATATTCACCAGATCTGTTTTCCATCGTTCCTTCTTTTGCGCACATTTACGGTAACGAACAATCGCCATTTAATCGAGGCGTAAATATTTGGATTCGCCTTAACTCAGTCTCGATTTCGCGTGTAGGTTCGTAATAGCACAGGATGTAGGGCGAGATCTTCGAATTCCAGACATTATTCTCTTCAAAAAAAACGCCATCGGTCTTGATGCCAAGATTTTGCCTGCCCGCAACGATGGCGGCAAAGCGATGCTCTTTCAGGTCGGCATAAAACTGCTGAAGGTAAGTCTGATTTCCCGACATCGCCATTTCCATGAGGATGATCACCTCATACTCGGGAACGAGCGGAACATCAACCTCGCCGAAGGTGATCATTTGACGTTCGGAAATGAACAGTACGGGACCGCTTTTTTTCATCTCGTTGACCGCCTGAATCAGTTGCTGATGAGCCGCTTGAGCAATGTCTGCCCGGTAAACGGGATATGGCGAGAGCGCGGGGATCAGAAACAAGATTGGGATGACCGCCCCGACGGTAATCACAGGCGGCATAAGGATACCCCACCCCCCCGCTTCCGCCACATCGGACCTGATTCTGTTTCCGGCAAAATAAGCCGCCACAATACCCAAAAGCACCGCGTAGGTATCTGTGTTATGCAGATCGCCGCCGCCTCCGATCTTGACGCTGACCACCATGCTCCCGGCAAATAATCCCACAATCATGATGAATAAACTCGCCCAGCGGAAGGGATGCAGCCTTTTCCAATGTCTGACAGCGACAAAAATCAGTCCAACCAGAAGGGGGCTGGATACGATAAGGACGCCGGGAATGATTCCCAGCGGGAAGGAGTCGTTTGGCAGCAAACGATACCATAATAAATCGGACGTAAAACTTGATGTAAAAGCCCTTGCGTTGGCGGCGTTTCCAGAGAGAAATACATAAGCAGACTGCGCTGCGATTGCAGAGACAACGCCCAAAATAAGCCAGACAGCCGGACGCGAAACATATCTCAGGAATTGGCGGAAGGATTTGAATGTCCCCTCTACAGGCGTTTCAAGCAAATAAATGGCGGTTGCCATCATGGCAGGCATGGGAAACCAATTTACCCGGCTGATGCCCGCCCATAAGGATGCGGCAACAATGGTCAGAACCGTCCTCCATGGATGTTTGCTTGAGACGCCTAACAACACCAGCAACACCATGACCTGCAGATGATAATAAACGCTGATCTGCAAGAAAAACAGGAAGAACCATGCCGCCAGCAGTAAACGAAGCCCTTTCTTCTCCGCGGGAATGACCCGCCATGCCAGGGCAAGCGCCGCTCCCAATGTCAGCCCAATCCACAAAAGGAATTGCCACAGCCTGTGTTCGAAAATGCCAAGTCCATGGAACAGGAACGGCACGGATTGCAATATGTATCGCGAAGCATGATATGGGGATAATGGAAAAGCCTCTCCGTACAGCGTCCGGGAAAACAACAAGGAGGCATAATAATAACGGCTTCCTTCGGACCATCCCAGCGAAAACGGATAATTCGTCACCACGTTGTAGCGCGTCATGACTGCATAGGTCACGCCAAGCAATAAAAGGGCGGCGACAAATCCGCCCATCCAACTGGTTCGAAATGCCGTCCTGAGAACCGCCATCCCCAGCAAAATCAGCCACCAGCATCCCCAGTAGTAAAGCAGCAGTAACAGTTCCGGGTCATAGACCGGCTGTTTGATGTCTTGCCCGATCCGATACGTGAATTTGACGTAGGGGATGAGAAAGAGAATGCCAAGGAAGACGATTCCACCGAGGATACGCAGGGGAAGCGCATCAAAGGTGATGCGTTCGGCGCGGTCGGCAAAACTGGAACGGTTCGCCCCGATGCGTATCATCAGCCACAGGGAAAACGCCGCAAGGAAAAGACAAAGCGCTAGTATTCCGCTCCATGCGGCGCGAGTCAGGTCTACGCCCAATTCGACCAGCCTCAGGTACGCGGCGCGGAACATTACCAGGTTGACAACAATGTTGACCAGCAGAAGGGTCAGCCAGAAGGAACGGGATGTGTGAGAGGGGCTATCCATCGAAACCCAATTTTACAGCAGGTTGTTGCCAGCCGATGTTTTTCTTTTTTGTTCCGTCAGGATCGCCATGATGGAGGGAAGAAACCAGGCGCCCGGCAGGCTCGACAGGATTAAATAAGCGCGAATCAACGCCGCCACGCTCAAACTGGCGGCAGGCGGCAATCCGGCGATATTCGACATCAGGAAAGTGAATGAAAGTTCCTGCAAACCATAACCGTTGATTGAGATGGGAATCTGGGTGATGAAATAGGTCAGGCTCCACAACCCGGCAATCGTCCAAAAAGAGATTTGGTTTCCGAGGTTGCCAACAAAAATGTAGATGGAGCCGAACAGGCACAGCATATGAATCCACGTCAGGGCAAGCGACGCCAGCAGAGAGGCTGGTTGTTCGAGCCACAACCTGAAGACGGCAAGCGTCCGCTTGAAGAAGGCAAGGGGGCGTTTGAACCAGACAAGAGACAGGAAAGAGACAGGGGCGGTTCCCAACAATCCCCAGGCTTGGATCAGTCCGAGAGGCAGGGTCATGGTCATACCAACCATGCCGATCAGCCGGTCTGCCGCAATCGAAGCAAGGCAGACCGCGCGGTCAAAGCCCATTTGCATGGCGCCCGCCAGGCGCACCACGTCGCCACCGATGGTGGTGGGCAGGAAATTCGAGGCAAACAAACCGGTGAAGGTCAGCAGGGCGCTGTCCTTGAAGCGAATGTTCACGCCGCCGGCACGCAAAAGAACATGCCATCTGCCAATGGTGGCTAGGCGAGACAGTAAAAACAAAAACGCCACCCAAAGCAGGTTGGCGGTTTCGATTTTGCGAAACGCCTCGAGAATTTCATCCCAGCCCCCATCCATCAGCAGAATGATAAGCAGAATAACCGCAAGCAGGGTTCCTGCCGATTGTAGGACCAGGCGGCGGTTCTTCCTCCACCACGTGGACATATCAACGCTTCTTTCCCAGCACCGCGCGCACCGTGTAGGTGGGTTTGCTCTGCGATTCGTGATAGGTGCGCGCCAACAGTTCAGCAATCAGCCCCATCAGGATGGATTGAAACCCGAGGATGAGCAGCATCACGCTGATTTGGAAGAACGGCGAACCCAACACCGAGACAAGGAAAAACACGCGGCGGATGAACAGATACGCCAGCAAAATCGCGCTGACGCCAATCAGGCTGATGCCCGTCCCGCCGAACAGGCGCATCGGCTTGTGCGAATAATCGAGCAGAAATTTGACGGTGAACAGGTCGAGGATGACTTTGACGGTTCGTTCCAGACCGTATTTCGCCGCGCCAAATTTGCGCGGGTGGTGGCGGACGGGGAGTTCTGTAATCTTCGCTCCCACCGAGTGCGCGAAGACCGGGATGAAGCGGTGCATCTCGCCATACAGGCGGAAGCCCTCCAGCGCCTCGCGGCGGTAGGCTTTGAGGGTGCAGCCATAATCGTGCAGATGCACGCCCGTCACCCATGAGATGAGACCGTTGGCAAGATTGGAAGGAATGGTGCGGGTGAAGCGGTTATCCTTACGGTCTTTGCGCCAGCCGCTGACCAAATCGTAGCCTTCATCCAGTTTGGCGAGCAGCATGGGGATGTCGGCGGGGTCGTTCTGCAGGTCGGCGTCGAGCAAAACGATGATGCCGCCCTCTGCATGGTCAATGCCGGCGGCGATGGCGGCGGTCTGACCGAAGTTACGGCGGAAGACCACCACGCGGACGTGTTCGGGGTGTTTCTCCGCCAGGCTGCTCAGCACATCCACGCTGCCATCCGTTGAGCCGTCATCCACAAAAATGACCTCCCAGGTTCGCTGCAAGGGCGCGAGCGCCGTTTCGATGGCGTTCATCAACAAAGGCAGGTTATCTTTTTCGTTGTAAACGGGGATGACAAGCGAGAGATCAGTCATGGCTTACTTCTTCGCGGCAAGACGCTCCATATCGGCATCCACCATCATGGCGACGAGTTCCTTGAAAGTGACCGAAGGCTCCCAGCCCAGTTGCGTGCGCGCCTTGGTCGGGTCCGAAATCAACAGGTCCACCTCGGCAGGACGGTAGAAGCGCTCGTCCTGAACGACAAAGTCGCGGTAATCCAGCCCAACGTGACTGAAAGCGATCTCGCAGAATTCGCGCACCGAATGAGTCTCGCCCATGCCGATGACGTACGTATCGGGTTCATCCTGCTGCAACATGCGCCACATGGCTTCCACGTAATCGCCGGCAAAGCCCCAGTCGCGCTGCGCCTCCAGGTTGCCCAGGCGCAGTTCCTTCGCCAGCCCCAGTTTGATCTTTGCCACGCCGTCTGAAATCTTGCGCGTCACGAATTCCAGCCCGCGGCGCGGACTTTCGTGATTGAACAAAATACCCGAAGCCGCAAAGATATTGAAGGACTCGCGGTAGTTCACGGTAATCCAATGCCCATATACCTTTGCCACCCCATAGGGGCTGCGCGGATAAAACGGCGTGGTCTCCCGCTGAGGCACTTCCACCACTTTCCCGAACATTTCGCTGGAAGACGCCTGATAAAACTTGATTTTCGGGTTCACAAACCGAATCGCCTCCAGCAGGCGCGTCACACCCAGCGCGGTGATCTCGCCGGTCAGCGCCGGTTGATTCCACGAGGTCGGCACAAACGACTGCGCCGCCAGGTTATACACCTCGCTCGGTTCGTATTCCTCGAGCAGGGAAAGCAGTGAACCCTGGTCGTGCAAATCGCCCTGCACCACCAGAATATCATCCAGCAGGTGATTGATGCGCTCATAGGTCACCGTACTGGAACGGCGCGCCACACCGACGACGCGATAACCCTTCTTGAGCAACAATTCCGCCAGATATGATCCATCCTGCCCTGTGATTCCTGTGATTAATGCGGTAGGCATTCAATCTCCTTGGTTCAAAATTCAGCGGCTGAATTATAACCTACATTCCCCGCCCCCGGGCGCGCACTTTATCCAACCGCCACCCCACTCCGACGATGATACCCCATAAAATCACGATCACTGCGATCATGAGGGGGAACGGCAGTTGACCGCCCCAGTGAAAATAGCGGCTGGCATACCACTGCGTAAACACCAGCAGAAAGACCGCTTCGCACAACAGCGTCCGCGCCGCCCAGGCATTGCGTGTTTCCCGCCACCAGACCCATACGACGCCCCCCATCACCGCCTGCCAGGCAAACAGGATTGTCCGATAACGCGGATTATCCCACGTGTCGCCGCCGCCTCGCAGGGCGGAGAGCAGGATCCAGGTCCACGCGAGAAGCGCAAGCCACAGGATGACGTTCCGCTTCTTCCCGGACCCTTGAGCGGCTCCCGCTCCGAAAGACAGAATCAACGCCGGCAGCAGTGCATACCATCCCGCCGCGCGGATGAGGTAGATGATCTGCCAAAAGCGGTTATCCGGTTCGAAGACCGCCGCCGGCAGGACCGGCTGCAGGACGCCATAGACCGCTACAAAGGGCAGGCGCATCCATTCGGGCATCTCATCGAAAAGCTTTTGCACCCAGCCGGAGCCGCGCTCCAGTTGATAGATGTCCCATTTGACCGTCAGCCTCAGCCAGTCATTGACCACGCCCAGGGGGGAAGAGGCGTCGAACTGCCCCGCGCGGTTGAGCGAGGCGGAGAGGACGAACAACCCCACAGTAAAAACGAGCGCAAAGAGGAGAATGGGCTTCCATGAGAGCGTGCGGCGTTCATCCATGAAGAAGACCCAGCCGGCAAAGAGAACGAGGTGCGCCAGCGCCGCCGCCGGCGAAACCAACAACATACCAAGCAGACCGAGAGCGAGCCAAATCCATGCGCTTCGCACGGCTGGTCGAGTAGTGGCGCCCTGACGCCAGGTATCGCGAAGTCCCCGAAGGGAGAGACCAGCGCCCCGCCATGCCATAAATCCCGACAACGCCATTGCGCTGAAGGTCAGCAGGTACGGCTCGCGCATGGCGGACGAACCCAGCAGGATGCTTTCAGGGTAAAGCGCGAAGATCCACGCCGCGGCATAAGCGGCGCTCTCACCAAAGACTTGTTCCACCGCCATCCACAAAAACGGGACTCCCAACGCCGCAGCCAGCGCCGAGAAAAAAATCAGCAGCAGCGGACGCTGGGCATCGGGCGAGAGATAACGGTACACGAAGGCGCTGAACGCCAGCAGTCCGCCGTATTGGTCGGAGGAGAATTTGCGGCTGAACGCATCCCAAATGGGACGGTCGGAACTGGCGAGTTTCCATGCCTGGTTGTCGCGAATGTGCGCGTCGGTGAAGACGTAGCCCGCCCGGTCGTCCTCGTCGGCATGACCGTAGAGGGGAAGCCCAAGGTGAAGCGAAACGCCGACAAGCAGGCGCACCCCGAAGGCGATGGCAACAATCCAGAATAGTTTGTTTTTGAGAAACATACGGGGGGATTTTACACTACTTGGCAGAGGCAAATATCATTTGCAGGTCAAGTCTGGAACTTAACCTGCAAAATATTCTTCAACCACTTTTCCACCCATGACAACCTTGCCCTTGGGGCGCTGTATCTGCCGGCTTATCCCCTCAATTCTTCGATATCACACTGTTATCCCGCTTGCAAACGTTCTGCCAGATACATCTTGATAATCGCCTGACGCGTAACGCCCAGCCGCCTCGCTTCACGATCAAGCGCGGCAAGCATCCAGACGGGAATTTCCATATTGATGCGTTTCTGTTCCTCGGCGGGACGCCGGGCTTTGGAAAGGTCGAGATGGGTAACGACGCTTTCACCAGCGTCGAATTTTTTATCGAAATCAGATGCTTTCGTTTTCATATAGGTCAATCTCCTCGTCTCTTGAACGCCGCACAGAAATAATGCGAATGTTTTCGCCGCGATAAGTAATCACAGCCGACCAGTGCTTTCCTTTGATTTTCCCTATCACAAGAAAGCGCGGCTCATCCAGGTTCCTGGCGGGAATTTCGAGATACAACTCATCGTCCCATAAGGCTTGCGCCTCTTCAAAATCAATGCCATGCTTGCGCCGGTTCAATTCGCTCTTGCGCGGATCATATTCAAAAGGCATAAAGAAATTATACCAACTTACGCAAGAAGTCCCGCCAATATCTTTTCCGCCCGCGCCAGCCAGGTATAGCCCTGCACATCCTGCCTCGCTTGTTCCCCCAGTGACCGCCTGCGCGGCTCGTCGGCGAGCAGCCGCTCAATTTCCACTTTCCATTTTCCAACCTCATCCGGCTCACAGAAGACTGCGTTCCTCTCGTTCAGCACTTCGCGGATCACCGGTAAATCAGCGGTGACAATCGCCCGTCCCGCCGCCATGTATTCGAACATCTTCATCGGGCTGGCGACGCTGGCGGAGTCCGCGCTTCCGCTGGAGCCCATGATGGAGCGGCTGTAAGGCATGAGGAGAATATCGGCAGCGGCTTGGTAGAGCGGCAGGTCATGATTGGGGATGAAGCCGGTGAAAGTGACGTTGTTCGATTCGGCGCGCGCTTTCCACGCTTCCACGTCTGCGGGGCGTCCGCCGACCCAAACGAAGTGCGCCTGCGGCAGTTCCTTTGCCAGCGCGAGGAACAGGTCTGCGCCGCGGCCCGCGTAGAGGTGACCGGTGCACATCACGGTTGGGGCGGGGGGAAGGTTCAGGGTGCGGCGCGCAGTGACCGGGTCCGGTAATGAGGCGAAGCGTTCCAGTTCCACGCCGTTCGGAGCGATGACCACCTCGTCCGCGTGGAAGCGGATGTTGTGGCGGCGTTCGAGCAGGTCCACCAATGCCCGCGTAATGGAAGCGAGGCGTTTGCGTCCGCGCAAGGCGGCGAAGGCGCGGTGCCAGGCGGGACCCAGCGCGCCGGTCGGTTGGAGGTGAATTTCAAAGACGGTGGGAATGTGGAAGAGCAAACCGAAGACCGCCGATTGCGGGAACCAGGTGTAGAGCAGGTCGGCGCTGAGGGCGCGGGCGCGTTGAACAGCCTGCCAGGTGAACAGGCGGCGGCTGGGCGAGGCGAGCCATTCGATGGGGAAATCAGTCTGAAGTCCGTAATGGGATTTTAGATTTACGATTTCAGATTTACGATTGCCCGGCACAAGCAGGGTCACGTCGTGACCAAGTTGAACGAGGGCAGAGCATGCCTTCATGACTTGGATGCTGTTGGCGGTGTCGGAGGGGATTTGGGAGCCGGCGATAGCGGCGATTTTCATCCGAGGGTCTCCTCCCGTTTCAGGGTTCGCAGCCCCAGCCACACCGTCCAGCCAATGGAGACGACAAAGTAAGCGGAGACAATTGCCGCGCCGACGAGGTATCCGCCGCGCGGGACGAGCAGGAAGATGAGCGCAACCTCCGCCGCGCCCGTGATCGCAGCGATGAGGAGCGGCAGGGCGGGCTTGCCCAGCGCCAGCAGCAGCGGGCGGTTCCAGTTGGCGATGTTGGCGGCGCCGTAACCGATGAGCAGCAGCAGAAAGGCGGGATAGGCGGGAGTCATCTCGCGCCCATAGACAAACGGGATGAGCCACCAGCCGGTCGCCGCCAGCCCGCCGCCAACCAGCAGGGTCCACGCCGCGCTGATGGCGCTGACCTGTTTGAGCAGTTTGCGGGTGGCTGCCCACTGCCGCGCGGCGATGCTGCGGGTGATTTCAGCGTAGGTCGGCGCGATGAGGGGGTCGAGCGGCACCATGATAAGGTTGATGAGTTTCGAGGCGAGGCTGAAATATCCCACCGCGGCGGGGGAGACCAAAGCCGCAATGTAGAGGCGGATGTTGTCGCGGGCAAACAGGTTGACGGTCCCGTTGAGATTCGTGCTGAAGGCGAAGCGCAGGATGGGCTTCCAATTCGAGACGATGCGGAGCGGAGCGCGCATCCAGCCGTGACCCAATCTGCGCTTCAATTCGCGGGACGCCGAGCCTGTCACCACAACCCCGGCAATCGTCTTGCCGACGAGGTAGGCGGCGAGGATGCCCCTCAGCCCCCAGTTTGTGATCTGCAGGAGGTCGAGGATGAAGACGGCGGCGATAAGGACGGTCAGCGCAAGGCTCTGATAGAAATTGGCGCGCGCCGCCTGTTTGAAATTGTCGGTGGCTTGCAGCACGCCCAGCGAGGTTTCATAGACAAGGCTGGCAAGCAGGATCAAACCGTAAAAGCGGAAGAGAGGCTCGATGGGCTGCCCCTGCGCAAAGGTTTGTGCGCCCCACGTCGCCAGCAGGTACAGCACGAGATACGCGACCAGCGATGTGACTGCCTCTGCTAAAGCGATGCCTTTGACCAGCGCAGCGGCGCGTTCCTTGTCATCCTGTACCAGCGCCTCGCCCGCGTATTTGACCGTCACCTCGCTCATGCGGAAGGAGAGCAGTCGGTTGACGTTGGAGGGAAAATCCATGACGATTGCCAGCAAGCCCGATCCCGTATCCCCCAGCAGACGAAAGACCAGAATGCCCTGCAGCAAGCCGAGCGCCGAGGCAAGCGTGTTGCTGCTGAACAGGTAACTGCTGTTGCGCAGCACGCGGCGGAAGAGTGGGTCATCCTGCAGGCGGGATTTGATGGTTTGGATGAGGAACATAAAATCACCAATTGCCAATCACCAATCACCCAATGAGGGTAAATGGTAATTGGTAACTGATTATGGCGTGAGCACATCCTTCGCCCAGGCGCGTTCGGCGTTGTACCATTCGACCAGTTTTTCCACGCCGGCGCGCAGGTCGTATTGCGGCTCCCAGCCGAGCAGTTTGCCGGCTTTGGTCACGTCCGCCCAGTTGGAGCGCATGTCAGCCAGGTTGGGCGGACCGTAAACCACCTCCGCCTTTTTGCCGACCACATCTTCGACCAATTTGATGAGGTTGTTGATGGTGATGACCTCATGTCCGCCAAGGTTGATGATTTCGTAACCGAGCGGTTTGAGCGCCAGGATGGTGCCGCGCGCGATGTCGTCAATGTAGGTGAAGCCGCGCGACTGTTCCCCGTCGCCGTTGACGCGCACGGGACGTCCCTCGCTGATCCACTGCACGAAGCGAAAGAGCGCCAGGTCCGGGCGCCCGGCGGGACCATAGACGGTGAAGTAACGCAGGATGCTGACATCTATGCCATAGAGATGGTGATAAGCGTGCGCCATCGCTTCCGCGCCTTTTTTACTTGCCGCGTAAGGCTGGAGCGGTTCGCTGCTGGAGGCGGTTTCCGGCGTGGGGTAGGGCGGGTCTTCGCCGTAGATGCTGGAGGTGGAGGCGAGGATGAATTTCTTCACGCCGTTTTGCCGGCACAATTCCAGCATGTTGAGCGTGCCGATCATGTTGGTCTGCACAAAGACCCAGGGGTCGCTTACGCTGTAACGCACGCCCGCCCGCGCCGCCAGATTGATGACACCGTCGAAGGTCTGCCCTTTGAAAAAGTCAATGACCGATTTCTCGGAAATATCCACTTTGTGAAAGGTGAAGCCGCCCATTTCTTGCAGACGCTTGAGGCGGTATTCCTTCATGCGCACATCGTAGGCGTCGTTCAGGTTGTCAATGCCGGTGACGGTGTGACCGTCCTGAATCAGCACTTCGGACGTGCGGGCGCCGATAAAGCCAGCCGCGCCGGTCACTAAATAGTGTGCCATGTTTCCTCGTTGTTATACATTAGACGTTATCGGAAATAAGATAATCTTCCACGAAGGACACGAATTTTCACGAAGAAAGAAAGGAAATTCGTGATTCTTCGTGAACTTCGTGGATAAAAAGTTGATTCCGATAAAGTTTATTACATAACCTGAATTCGGGATAAGGCTTTTGAATCGTCCCGAAGGCTTTTGACGCAGCGGGTTCGAGAGCAGAATCAGCCTTCGGGACGCTTATCCTGAACTGACGTTACATAATCCGTAATTGGTAACTCAAGCCGCCGGTGTTCGGCTAAAGTCTTACGACTTTCTCATTTCCCTTGGCGAATTTGCCGGTGGCGTTGCGGCTGTCGAAGACGAATTTCGCCTCGCGGACAATCGCCTCGTAATCATAGACCTTGTGATTGGTGACGATGACCACCGCATCCGCCTCGCGGACGGACCCCATCACGTCTTGCACGCTATCCATGTGCCAGCCGTCGGTCTCGTGGTGGATGTGAGGAATGTAGGGGTCATGATAGGTCACATCCGCGCCCTTCTTCATCAGCAGACCGATGACATCCAGCGCCGGCGATTCGCGCACGTCGTCAATATCGGGTTTGTACGCCGCGCCGAGGACGAGAATCTTCGAGCCTTTGACCGGTTTGCCGCGCTCGTTCAACGCCTCCATCACGCGGCTGACCACATAACGCGGCATGTTGGTGTTGATTTCCGAAGCCAGTTCGATGAAGCGCGCATTGTAATTGAACGACTTCATCTTCCATGAAAGATACAGCGGATCAATCGGAATGCAGTGACCGCCCAAGCCCGGTCCCGGCGTGAACTTCATGAAGCCAAAGGGCTTGGTGGCGGCGGCGTCTATCACCTCCCACACGTCCACGCCGAGGCGTTCACACATGATCGCCAATTCGTTGACCAGCCCGATGTTGATCATGCGGAAGGTATTCTCCAGCAGTTTTGCCATCTCCGCCGCCTCCGCCGAGGAGACCGCATGTACGGTCTGAATGGCGCCGGCATACCAGGCAGTTGCCACCTCGTTGCAGGCAGGCGTGATGCCGCCCATCACTTTGGGCGTGTTGACCGTTGTCCAGTCCTTGCGCCCCGGATCCACGCGTTCGGGCGAGAAGGCAAGGAACCAATCCTCGCCGATGGTCAATCCGCGCTCGACGCCCAGTTTGGGTAACAGCAATTCGCGCGTGGTGCCGGGGTAGGTGGTGGATTCCAATACCACCACCATGCCCTTGTGCATGTACTTCGCCAGTTCGTCAGTGGCGGCGATGATGAACGACATATCCGGGTCGCCGGTTTGGCGCAGGGGCGTCGGCACACAGATGCTGACGGCGTCAATCTCCTTCAGCGCGGAAAAATCCGTCGTCGCGGCGAGATGACCCGACTTGACCAGCCGTTCCACCGCTTCGGTCGTTACATCGGGGATATAAGAAATGCCCTTTGAAAGCGAATCAACCTTTCGTGAGTCCGGGTCAATGCCCGTGACGTGAAATCCCGCCTCGGCGAAGACAACCGCCAGAGGCAGCCCCACGTAGCCAAGTCCCAAAATTCCCACCCGGGCAGTCTTATCCTTGAGTTTTTTTATGAGCGTTTCCTTTGTAGACATTCTTTATCCTTAACTCCCCTCTCCTTCGGGAGAGGGGTTGGGGGTGAGGGTAAATCCTTCCAACCCATTCAGGGTCATGAGAATTGCGTCCTCATTGGTGTCCTTGTAATAGCGTTTACGGCGTCCCACCGCCTCATAGCCGAACTGACGGTACAACTCCTGCGCGGCAATATTGCTCTCGCGCACCTCCAAAAACGACGAAACCGCCCCCTCCTTCGCCATGGAACGCAAGGCATGGCTGAGAAGTTTCCGCGCAATGCCCCGCCGGCGATAGGCAGGATGCACAGCAAGGGTGGCAATGTGCGCCTCGTCCACCAGCAGCCAGGCGACGAGCATGCCCACGATTTCACCGTCTGCCTCCGCCACCCAGCAGCGCGAGGCAGTGTTATCGGTCAGTTCGAAGCGGAAGGACCGCTCGGGCCAAGGCAGGCTGAACGACATCTGGTCTAATGCCACCACCGCCGGCAGGTCATCCAGCGTCATGCGGCGGATGTTCAGGTTCATACAGGCAGCGTTCCCTCCGTGTGCAGGTAAATCGGCGCAAGCGAGGCGGCGTCGTCCACCTCGCCCGCCTGCCAGCGCGCCCACGCCAATTCGGCAAGAACAGCAGGTCGGCGCACCGATGCGGCGGGAGAGACGAGGCGGATTCCCGCCTCCTTCATCTTTTGGATTTCCTCCGCCGAAAACTCTCCGCACACCACGGCAGGACTCTGCGCCTCCGCCATCAACGCTTCGAGACTCACGACTCTTGCCGGACCCTGAACCTGCCACCGTTTTCTCGAAGTTTTATACACGCCGAGAGCGAACCTTCCGCGCCCCGCCTGAATGGCGCACAACAGCGGATGCCGCCCAAGCGGCTGGGCATGAGCGAGAATATCGAGCGTGGGAACGCCCGCCAGCGGAAGATGCCTGGCAAGCGCCAGCCCTTTGACAAGCGAAAGCCCCACGCGCAGGCTGGTAAACGAACCCGGTCCCAGCGCCACGCCCAGCGCCTGCACATTGTCCATCGTTGCGCCGCAGCGCGTCAGCAAATCGGCGACAGCGGGAGCAAGTTCCACAGTATGCCGCTGACTGCTCCGCCAGGCGCATTCTGCCAGCACGTGCGCGCTATCGTAGAGCGCCAGCCCCACCTGCGCGGTGGAGGTATCCACAGCCAGCAGCATCAGCCGCCTCCCACCGCACGGCGGATGACATCGAGCAGTTCGTCGTAGCGTCCGCCGGCCGCTTTGAATTTCAGTTCGCGTTCCTCCTCGTCCACATGTTCGAGTTTGATCCACAAATGCTCCGGCGGGACGAGACCGTCTATCCGCTCGGGCCATTCGATGAGCAAAGGACCGTCAGCCAGCAGCGAGTCAAGGTCGAGCTCTTCCGCCTCGGGGACGGAGGCGAGGCGGTAGGCGTCCATGTGAAAAAGCAGGCTGCCGTCGGCGCGGCGGTATTCGTTGACGAGGATAAAGGTCGGGCTGGAGACGGTATCCTGCGCGCCCCAGCCGCGCGCTACGCCCTGCACAAAGGTGGTCTTGCCGGCGCCCAACTCGCCCTGCAGGCAGATCACGTCACCGGGGCGCAGCACAGCCCCCAGCCGCGCGCCGAGGCGGCGGGTCTGTTCGGGACTGCGGCTGAAAAAATCGAGCGAATGCAGGTCAAGGATGGGCATCGCAGGGATTATACCCCGTTGGACTCATGCCCCGCTTTGGGTTAAGATAGCGCAACCTGAATTCAGGATAAGGCATTTGAACCGTCCCGAACTGACGTTAGAGGTGTTTTGAAATTCATTTTCCAACCACAGATGAACACGGATAACTCACCTTACGCGGTAGCGCGAGATTTATCTCGCGTTTTCGGGCGACATTTATGTCGCCCTACGAAGGAACTGCGTAAGGTGAGACAGATAAATTGGATTTAAGGGTGATTGCATCACGTTTTTCATCAAAATCAGCGTTCATCTGCGTTTATCTGTGGTGAATCTCGATTTATAAAACACTCTCTTACGGATATTCAGCCAAGGAGTTGACGCATGGGAACTTATTTCGACACCTTCATCGAGAACTTCATCCGAGGCATCCCAAACCTGCTCACGGCGCTGGCGATTTTCGTCGTCAGTTTGTATGCGGCGCGAGGCTTGAGCCGGGTGGTGCGGCGCGTGCTGGAGAGGCGCAAAGCCGTGGAGGGTGTGACGCACCTTTTGGCGGATCTGACGCGCGTCTCCGTCATTGCCGTCGGCGCGATCACCGCTTTGCAGAGGTTTTTCGATGTGACCGCGTTTCTTGCCGGGTTGGGAATCATCGGTTTCACGGTTGGGTTCGCCCTGCAGGATGTGATGAAGAACTTCGCGGCGGGCGTCATCCTGCTGATCCAGCAGCCCTTCCAGGTGGATGAGGTCATCGGCACGGCGGGGTTCGAGGGAACCGTTTTGCGGATTGACATGCGCTCCACCGAGCTCAAAGCGCTGGACGGGCGCATCGTGAGCATCCCCAACGCCGAGATTTTGGCGCATCCCATCGTCAACTACACCCGCGCAGAGCGGCGGCGCGTCGAACTCCCCGTGGGCGTGGGCTACGCCGCCGATACCGATGCCGCCCGCCGCGCCGTGCTGGAAGCGATTCGGCAGGTGCCGGGCTTCGTGGCAGAGCCGGCGCCGATGGTCGGCTTTTCCAACTTTGGCGATTCGGCGCTGGAACTCATCGCCTACTTCTGGATTGACGCCGCGCAGACCAATCCGCTCGCCGCCAAAGACGCCGCATTATCACTGGTCAAAGAGGCGCTGGAGGAGGAGAACATCGAGATTCCATTCTTCCCCCACACGGCATACATGCCTGCGCCCGTTAAAAAAAGAACTCCGAAGCGTTGAGCGCTTCGGAGTTCAAACGTTCACTTGCGGCTTACGGCTCGCTGACTTCGAACCAGTTCACATCAACGGTGATGGGCAGGACGTTGAGGGATGAAATGTTGAAGCCCACTTGACCTTCGGCAAAACCGTAACGACTATCTTTTACGGTTTTGAGCTTGGCGCCGTTGATAAACAGGGTGATTTCACTGCCACTGCAGACCATTTTATATTCATTGGTTTCTTTGCCCTGCTTGAGCGCGGTCGTGCCGCCGTTGGCAATGACGTTATAGGCATTATCAACGGCATAGAGATACCACACACCGCCGCTCTCGACGCTGAATTCATACCATTGCGTCCCATCCTTGTTCATTCTGCAAACGAGGCTGACGTTGTTGTTGTTGCGTCCGCGGTTTGTGGCGTTGAGCGTAAGGGCAACGTTATCGTAGGTTTCACGATTGTACATGTAGTACACGTACAAATCCTCATCGCCCAAATCGAACAACAGATGGTCACCTTCTTGTTCGATCTTGAGGTCATCATCGCTGCCGGAGCCGAGCGTAAAGTACTCCCAGTTGCTCAAGTCAACGCCGGCATCGAATTCCTCTTTGAAGAATTTCGGAATGACCACTGTCGTAGCCGTGGGCGCAGGCGGTTCGGTCGGCGCAGGCGGCTCGGTCGGTTCGGGAGCGGGGGGTTCGGTGGGCGCAGGCGCCTGCGTGGGAGGCTGCGGTTGGGGCGGCTGGGGGGCGGGGGTGCTGCTGCTGCCAAAAAACTGACACGCCATTCCCACTACCAGCACGAACGAAACAAACAAGAACAGGGGACGAAGGCTTCTCATTGTGCATTCTCCTTTTGAAGTTTTTTCAAGTATAAGATACCCGACGGCTTAATACAATCCCCCAAGCGGCAAAACAAGCAAATTGTAATTGAACAGTAAATTTCAGGATTTCACGTTGAATGCGGCGGGACTTTCGATGCTCCTCTGAGATGTGCGTTCACACAGCGCATCGAGTTTCCCACTGCAAAGAAAATTTGTGATACATTCCGACCTGCATGTCCCTCACCGCCTTGCTGCTCCTGTTTGCATCCGCTTCCCTGCATGCGTTGTGGAATTTGCTCCTCAAACAATCGCAGGAAAAATACATTGCCATGGGCTGGCAGGTTATTTTGAGCGGCGGCTTCGCCTTTGTCGTCCTGCTCTTCATCGGTCTGCCGCCGCGCTCGATGTGGCTCTTTGCCATCGTCAGTATGACGCTGGAGGCGGTCTATTTCATCCTGCTTTCCAACGCCTATACCGACCACGACTTTTCCCTCGTCTATCCCATTGCGCGCGGCGCCGCCCCCGCTTTTCTGATGCTTTGGTCGGCGCTCTTCTTGCGGGAAGACTTGACCCCGGGCGGAATCGCCGGCGTCCTCTTAATCGTCGGCGGGATGATCGTTATCGGCGCGACCAGTCTCGTTCAGGCACGCGGAAGCCGGCTCCGCCTCAAAGGCATCCTCACCGCCCTGAGCGTCGCCCTCGTCATCTCGCTCTATACGCTGATTGACGGTACAGCCGTCAAAAATGGACCCGCCGTGCCTTACGCCTTGAGCATGTTCATGCTGGTGCCAGTCATTACCACCACCTACAACCTGCGCCGCTTCGGGTGGAAACGTTTCGCCGCCGCCTGGGACGGTCCGCGCCTGCCGCTGATTTTTGCCGCCGTTCTGGGTGTAGTCGCATATCTGCTGGCGCTTTTTGCCTACACCATCGCGCCGGTCAGTTACTCCGGCGCCATCCGCGAAATGAGCGTTGTCATCGGCGCGTTCCTCGGCTGGCAGTTTCTCGGCGAGAACATGGGAGGAATGCGCGTACTGGGTTCGGTCATCATCTTTGCGGGGATACTGACCATTGCGTTGTTTGGGTGATGCGCGGCTGCATCAAGGCTCCAACGCTTTCTTCACCGCATCGTAGGCATTCACCAAGCCATAGCCATACCCTGCGTTCGGCACGCCGCCCTCGAAACACCCCAGCGACGTTCTGCCCGTGTAGGGTTTTGCCGTCTCGATGATGAGTTGCTCGGTGCGATCAATGTCGCCAATCAGGCTGGGATTCGCCGACCAGAGCAGCGCCACCACGCCCGCCACGTGCGGTCCCGCCATGGACGTGCCTTCCAACGCGCCGTAGCCGCCGCCCGGCAGAGCGGAGAGGATGTCCCTGCCCGGCGCGATGACATCCGGCTTGATGCGGTTCGAGCCGTCCACCGTCACCGGTCCGCGGCTGGAAAACTCGGTCAAGTTGCCGTACCTGTCAATCGCTCCAACGGAAAAAACCGAGTCATACAGCGCCAACGGCGCGTTCACCGTACTGCAATTCGGACCGTCATTGCCTGCCGAAACCACCACAAAAATCCCCGCGTCGCGCAGATGATTCGCCGCGTAGAGCAGCGCCTGCGGGTCGCAGCCTTCAATTTCGGGACAACCCCACGAATTGTTCAGCACATCCGCCGCGCGCGTCGGGTCGCCGTCGGTGAACGGGTCGCCGCCCAGCGGAAACGGCGCCAGCATGAACTGCATACAGTCGAGATACAACGCAGGATTGCCCAAATTGCGATTCAGGTTCATACACGCGAACCAGGTTGCGCCGGGCGCCACGCCGATGCCGTTCTGTCCCAGCGCCGTGCCGAGCGTGTGCGTGCCGTGACCGTTTACATCGTACGGCGCGGGCTTGCCGTACCACGGGTCGAACCAGTTATAGTCATCCCCTGAATCCTTCCCGCGATAACTGTCCTTCAGGGCGGGATGACTCGCATCCACGCCGCTGTCCGACTGTCCAATCACAATCCCTTCGCCGCGCACGCCGAACTCCTCCCATACTTTGTCCGCGCCAATCATGCGCACGTTCCATTGCACACCCTCGGGCGGAGGGGAGGAGAAGAGATTGCTCAAAGCCATGGCTTCGGCTTGGGGGGCAGGTCGCAGCCTCGGGCTGGGAAGGACGCGGTCCACTTCGGGGCGGCTCAGCAAAATAAGGCGGGTCAGCATCCCATCGCGCACTTCCAGCGCGTTGACCAAATAATACGGCGTGTACTCCACCCCCAACTTGTCGAGCGCCGCCCGCAAATCTGCCTGCGACTCGTTTGCAAAGCGGGTCAACTCGTTATAAGCCGCCGTTCGGCGCTCGTCTATGTTTTGGATTTGACGCACGTCCGATAAATCCGCCTGCGCCTTCAGGATGACGAACAGACGGTCGCCGTAAAAACCATGATTGCCGTTCGTGACGAACAAAATGACGACGACCAGCCACGCCGCCCCCGCGCCAACCCAGCCAAGCAAACGCTTCGCTGCGGACCTCGAACCGGCTCCTGCAACCATACGGATTACCACGCCGACAACTCCCACCGTCAACCCCAAACCGACAGCGAACGTCCCCGCCTTCAGCGCCAGCGCACCGATGTCGCCCAGCAAAATCGTCAGTTCCGTCGGGTCGAAGAAGATGAAGCCCGCCGCCGCCAGCAAACCGACGAGTGTTGCCCCCGCCGCCCGCGAAGGCATGACCGCCGCCACCGCAAACGCAAACGATGGAAGCAGGGCAAGCAGTATCAACTGCGCGCCGTCGTAGCCGATGGCGGAGCCGAGCAAGGCAAGCGTTGCGCCAATGCCACACGCATCGAGGAAGCGGTTGCCCGTCGTGGCTTCCATCAACACCGCCGCGAGCAGACCCAGCGAAAGCCCCGCCAGCAAATTGAGCAGGGCGTCGCTTGGCGAACCGAACGCGCCAAACACCGCAAACGGAGCGACGCCGAACGCGGCGAGCAAGAGAGCAAAAGAGACGCTCCCCGCCTTCCAATCAATCGTCACCTTGCGGACTTTGGACACGATGAAAAACGCCGTCACTGAAATAACAATCTGATAAAGAGCCCCCACCTGGTCATTGTTTGGACCGATGAAGCGCAGCGCCAGCGCCGGGAACGCCATGAGCGCCGCGCCCAGCCAGCCTGCATAAACGGGCTTGAAACGTTCGTCTCTGGTGAAATACCACAGCGCCGCAATCACGCCCGTCATCACGAACGCCTGCACCGCCAGTCCCACCGTTCCCGCCCATTTGAAATAAGCAAGACTGCCCGAAGCGATCGCCGTCTGTTCCATGGACCACAGCACAAGGTGATACAGGAACATACACAACGGCGCGGGCAGTGCAAATACAAGAAACAATATCAACGCGCCAACCGAACGGTTTTTCGGTTCTTCCTTTGGCTGAACAGATTGATTCAAATCGTTTTGCATTTCCATCATGACCAGATTCTCCTCACAACTACCAATTGCTCCCTGCTTACCGCTTACTGACCACTGATCACTGATCACTGCTTACTGATCACTATTCACCGATCACCACCATTAATCCTCCCCTGCCGCCACCGGCACAACCGCATCCTCCACCTGGTGCGGACGCACGTTGAACAACTTGAACGCCCACTGCACCGACGGACCGATTAGCAGCGCAAACGCCAGCGTCCCCCAGCCCGCCGGTCCGCCCAACAGCCAACCCAGCGTGACGACGATGACTTCAATGGAACTTCTTGCCGCCCGCACACTGCTTCCCGTCACGCGGTGAATCGCCAGCATCAAACTATCGCGCGGACCCGCCCCCGCGTCCACGCCAATATACACCGCCGTCGCAACGCCCTGAATCAACACCCCCAGCAGAAACATCCCGATTCGCAAAGGGAGATTCCCTTCAAGCGTTGGAATCCAACTCAGGAACAAGTTCAGCCACAGACCGATGCTCAAGATGTTTCCCAGCGTTCCCCAGCCCACCCGTTCACGCATTGCCAGCGCCAGCACCAGCACCGCAAAACCCATCCATACTGTCATCGCGCCGATGGTGATGCCCAGCAAATCCGCCAGGGCAATCTCCAGCACCAGCCACGTGCTTGTCCCCAAACCGGCGCGAATCAGCAGCGCCAGCGCAACACCATACAGCAAAAAGCCGAACTGTATGACGATAAAATCTCTTGCAAACGTATTCCAGCGGATGGGTTTCAACATGGCTCCTCAATTCAAACAAGCCGTTATCATATCATGATACACTCACGTCATGCCACAGATGATCGAAGTCCATAAAGATAATTACACCATCAGCACCGACCCTGCCCGCCTCGATATTGACGCCATCGCCGAAATGCTCCAACGCGCCTACTGGGCGCAGGGACGCACCCGCGAAATGATCGCCCGTTATGTTCAACACTCGCTTGTCTTTGGCGTGTATCATGAAGGCAAACAAATCGGACTGGCGCGGGTCGTCAGCGACTACACCACCTTCGCTTGGCTGTGTGACGTCTTCATCCACGAAGACTACCGCGGTCACAGTCTCGGCAAGTGGCTGATGGAAACCATTCACGCCCACCCCGACCTGCAAAACCTGCGCCGCTGGCTCCTCGCCACCCGCGACGCCCACGGCTTATACGAACAATTCGGCTGGACACCCCTCGATCACCCTGAACAGTGGATGCACAAATTCAATGGCTGATTTAATCCTCAAACCCGGCCGCGAAAAGAGCCTGCTCCGCCGCCATCCGTGGATTTTCTCCGGCGCGATTCATCATCTGGATGAAGAACCCGCCTCCGGCTCGACCGTGAACCTGCTCTCCGCCGACGGGCATTTCCTCGCCCGCGCCTCCTACTCCCCCGCCTCCCAAATCCGCGCGCGTGTATGGACGTTCACAGATGAACCGGTGGACAGGGAATTTTTCCGCAAACGGATTCGAGCCGCCATTGAAATGCGTCGAAGGTTAAACGTCGAAAGTGATGCAGACTCATACCGTTTGATTTATGCCGAGTCCGATAGTTTGCCCGGGCTTATCGTTGACCGCTATGGCGAGGTGCTTGTCCTCCAATCGTTGACCGCCGGCGCCGAATACTGGAAGGATACCCTCGCCAGCCTGCTTCTCGAAGAAACGGGTCTCGCCATCCTCTACGAACGCTCCGATGCCGACGTGCGCGAACTCGAAGGCTTGCAACCCAAAGTCGGTCTCCTGAGCGGAGAAAATTACCAGTTACCCATTACCATCACTGAACACAACCTCCGCTTCCTCGTCAACCTCCAAACCGGTCACAAAACCGGCTTCTACCTCGACCAGCGCAACAACCGTTTGCGCGTGCGCGAACTGGCAAAAGACCGCGATGTGCTGGATTGCTTCTGCTACACCGGCGGGTTCACGGTCAACGCCCTGGCGGGAGGCGCGAAATCCGTCCTTTCGGTGGATTCCTCAGCCGAAGCGCTGGAACTGTGCAAAGAAAATATCGCGCTCAACGACCTCCCCGTCAGCCGTCATACCGCCCTCGAAGGCGACGTGTTCCAACTCCTGCGCAAATTCCGCGACGAAAACCGTTCCTTCGACCTGATCATCCTTGACCCGCCCAAATTTGCGCCCACCGCCGCCCACGCCGAAAAAGCCGCCCGCGCCTACAAGGACATCAACCTGCTGGCGTTCAAACTTCTGCGCCCCGGCGGGATACTGGTCACGTTCTCGTGTTCGGGCGGAGTGGATGCGGGGCTGTTCCAAAAAATCGTGGCAGGCGCCGCCCTCGATGCGGGCGTCGAAGCGCAGGTTGTCGAGTGGTTGTCACAAGCAGCGGATCATCCCGTCTCATTGCATTTCCCCGAAAGCGCCTATCTCAAAGGGCTGGTGTGCATAAAACAACGTCCCGAAGGTTGATAAAAAACCTTCGGGACGGTTATTTGTTGGACGCGCGCCTGCCCGCGTCCCATTTGTTCCCATCACTGTTGCAAGATTAATCATCCCCCAGGCTGGCAATTGCGCGCAGCAAGCCCAGCACCAGCACGCCGAGTTTGATGCTTTCGCCGGTGGTCAGGGCAGTCTCCCGTTCGCTTTTCTCTGCGCGGCGGTTGAGCAGGGAAGCCGCAATCAGACCGGTCACTGCACCGATGACGGCGCCAAAGAGAAGAGTCTTGTTTTTGTTCATGGCTCATTTCCTTCCAAAGAATGCCCGAATGCTTGCGCCAAGCCCCTCAATGAAGAAAACCGGCCTGACGACCGCATCCGCGCCGCGTTTGATGTAGAGGGCGGTTTTATGAACGTAATCCTGCGCCATGCCGGTATAGGCGGGCATGATATGAAGCAGCCGCGCCATGAGATATACCAATCCCGCCAGCAAGGCTAGCGTCAACAGCAACCCAATCACGATGGGAATGACAATCCAAATGGTGGAAACCGCCGCCCAACGTCCAACATCGCCGCCATCACGGAAGGCAGCAATGCCGACAAACACAATCAAAGCCAGGCAAAGGAGTGTTGTCAATGTGATGGGCAGAATAATTTGCCAAAACAACTGCCTGCGGTGATTTCTATACGATTCGTGAATCGGCTGGGGAACTTTGGCGTTCATGCAATGTATTTTAGCATAGTTGATTTCGAGCATCGGAAAAGGTTAGTCCATGTCCTCGACCGCTTCATCATCAGGTCTGCATCCGGAGGGATATACCGGACGCTCGTTTTGATTTCCCCGGTAAATCCCCGAAAAGAGCGGATGCAGGCACATCTCATCCTGCGGCGCAATGGCGACCTCATGCTCCACGTTGTATTCGAAATCGCCCTGAATATACACATCCGCCGATTTCAACGGATCCACCCTGCCCACCGCGCCGATTTCCTGCAACATGCGCCGAAACTCGTGAATGCCCTCGCCGCCGAAAACCGCTTTCCCATGACGGTTATAGACCCTGTGCAATTCACCCGAATCGAATTTGTGTCCGAGCGCCGGCAGACAGCGCCGGCAGGTCTCTTCCGCGGTGGGATGCACCAACCGGAACGCGCCGAAGATTTCCTTGACGATTCGCTCCTCCACATGGCGGACGCCGTTGACAATCCTCCGCTCGCTGAGGGGAAACGGCGGTGTTCCTCCCGTGTCGCCGCTGTTACGAAAGATGGAATTCAACAGCATCAAAAAATGGCGCGGCAGCAACTGCGTATGCCGCAAAATGTAGGAAATCGTATCCTCCTGAAACCCTGCCGCATTGGTAATCTTGGACGGGAGCACCGCATCGAATAATTTGCGTGCATCGGAACGCTTGCCCACTTCCACCGGAAGCAGGCGGTTGAGAAAATCGGGGTAATACAACTCAAGATACAACTTCAAACGCAGAGCGCCTACCAAAATCAATTCGCCGGCTTTCCACTGCAACTTCAACGCGCGGCGAAAATCCTTGTTCTGATTGGATGAAAAATCCGCCACGCGGCGGTACAACTCGGTCGGCAGGCAGAAACGGATGTCCACCACATCGCTCGGCTTGTTCATCGAACCGACGTACTTCAACAACCCCCTCAGAGAATGAGACGCCGCTTCCATGTCCAGCCGAAAATCCTCCAGCGAATCCATCAAAATCACAAACCTTTTCCCGGCTTTCATCAGGCTGTCTGAAACTGCCGCCTTGACCCCGTCGAACGCCACACGATCGAACCGCCGCAAAATCACCAGAATACCCTCGCCGGGATGTTCGCGCGTCGCCTCGCTGAGAACACCTGCCAGTTTCAAAAGCACATCATCCACGCTGACGGCGTCACGCACCCCCAGCGCCGCCAGATAGGCATTCACCAGATTCAAACGGTCCGCCGGCAAAAACGGCTTGCGTGAAAGTTCCGAAAACACACAAACCCACAACATCATTTCCCACAGTTCGGCAAGCGATTCCACATACGCCTCTTTCGCCGCTCTGTGGACCACCATCGTAATTTCCTCAAACACCCTCTGCGCCCGAATTTCAACGATGAAATCATATTCCCCATTGAAATACACCGTCCGCAAATAAGAGGTCTTGCCCGCGCCCCTGCGCCCCATGATGATGGACGGACGATGACGCATACCCTGGTATACCTGGTTATGCGTTTCGAACAACTTCTTCAGCACTTCCCTATCCGCCGTGTCAATGTCAATCGAATCGATCGGACCGAACGGGTCGTCTGGAGTGATATAACGCTTAAGGAGAGTCTTCATGGGGTTTCCTCCACTTGCAAAACCTCTTCGTAAAGAGATTATACAACCAAAAGACTCTCTCGCTTCACTCTGGACCTTCAACCTCTCCCCCGGAAATCTCCCATCCGCCCCTTACCCTCTACTGTCTCACCGCCAGCGCGTGATTCGCTGGGGAATGCGCTCCTCCCCCAGCTCGGCACAGAACATCTTCAAGCGCGGATGTGCGCCGCGCCATTGCAGGTCGTCCAATTTTTCCGTGAGCGGCACATCTGTGCGCAGTGTGGATAACTGCCGGTATAGCAACGCATCCTTGTAATTCTGTTGAAGGTTCTCTACAAGCGTGGTTGCCCGTCCCAACGCAAGCGGGAGTTTCTTTGCCTCTTTCGGAATGGACTCGATATGTTTGAATTTCGCCAACACTGTGGAAGTGGACTTCGCCCCCCAGCCCCGAATCCCCGGATAGCCATCCGCCGAGTCACCAACGAGGGCAAGATAATCGGGGATCGATTCGGGAGGGACGCCGAACTTCTCGATAACGCCCTGCTCATTCAACACAACCTCGCGGCGGCGATCCCAACAGACAACGCGGTCGCCATCCACCATCTGCGCCAAATCCTTGTCCACCGAACAGATAACGATCTGCTCAATTGATTTGACCTTTTTGAATTTTGCAACCGCCGCGGCAATGGCATCATCCGCCTCGAATTCGACCATGGACCAAACCGTCAGCCCGAGAGCGGCGGCAGCCTCCTCCGCAAGCCCAAATTGGGCAAGCAGGTTCGGGTCCACGCCGGAAGCGGTTTTATAGCCGGGATAAAGGTCGTTCCGAAAGGACTCGATCACATGATCAAAAGCGACCGCAACATGCGTCACATTGGGATCAGAGAGAAGCAAAAGCATGCTTCGCAGAAATCCCAGCGTGGCGCCCACTTCGCGCCCATCGGGAGCCTTCTTGGGCGGCGCGCCGAAATGCGCGCGAAAGAGTTCGTAGGTGCCGTCAACGAGGTGGAGTTTCATCTGTCGATCTTCAACCCACAGCCTTCTTCACAAGTGCAATGATTTTTTTCTCCTCGGCGGGTGTCAACTTGACCAGGGCAAAGGAGGCAGCCCACATGTTGCCATCGTCGAGTTTTGCATCGTGTTGAAAACCAAACGTCGCATACCTCGTGTTGAACTTGCTCGCCGCCTGAAAGAAGCAAATGACCTTGCCGTCTTTGTTGGCATACGCAGGCATGCCGTACCAGGTCTTCGGCATGAGACTCGGCGCGGCGGCGGTGATAATCTCGTGCAGGCGTTTCGCCATCGAGCGATCGGGTTCTTTCATTTTGGAAATCGCTTCAAGGGCGGCTTTTTCCATCTCTTCCCTGCTGGTGGCGGCTTTTCTTTCTTTGAGGGTCTCTTTCAGGGCGGCTCGTTCCTCGGCAGAGAGTCCCTTGGATGGAGTGGATTTTTTCGTGCTTGATTTGGAAGTCATGGCAATCTCCTTCTACAAGTTGCGAATTACTTTACCGGTATACGCCTGTGCAAGTCGGCGACAATGATAGCATGGCGGACATTGCATACCGCTCTGTGTCCGTCAACTGCCGGTTGCGAGCGCGCCCGCGCGCTCATAATTGACGATGATGACGCCTTTCGATGTAACTTCGCTTTCCGTCACCTTGAACGCCGCGGGGATTGTGCCATCGGCAAACAAGCGTTTCCCGCCGCCCAACGTGATTGGGTAGATCATCAACCAGAACACATCCACCAAGTCGTGCCGGAGAAGCGTCTGAAGGAGATTGCCGCTGCCCCAAACGTGCAAATCGGGACCCGGCTGCTGTTTGAGTGCAGCGACTTTTTCTGCAACATCTCCGCTCAAAAACACCGAAGGCTGCCATTCGCTGGAAGTCCTGCTGTTCGAGGCGACGTACTTGGTCGCTGTGTTGACGCCCGGCCATATATCTGCATGTTGGGACCAGTACGGCTCCCAAATTTCAAAAGTTGTGCGCCCTAACAACAAGTCAAACGGCAGATTCATCTGCCTTCTTAGCAGCGTTCCAAGCGCCGCATCGGAATAGGGCGCGATCCAGCCGCCCTGCGCGAATCCGCCGCTGGTATCTTCGTCCGCTCCGCCTGGGGCTTGGATGATGCCGTCAATGGAGATGTGCTCAAGCACAACAACTTTTCTCACGACGCGCCTCCCTCATACGCCTTCTGCAAATCTGCCACGATGATTTTCTTCATCTTGAGCATGGCGTTGATGACCCGCTTCGACTTGAGCGGCTCCGTGTTGCTCATCAATTCACCCAATTGTTTTGGGATGATCTGCCACGAAAGACCGAACCTGTCCTTGCACCAGCCGCATTGCTCAGATTCGGGAACAGCCGACAGTTTGCTCCAGAAGTAATCCACCTCTTTCTGGTCTTCGCATTCCACATAGAGAGAAATCGCTTCGTTGAATTGGAAGACCGGTCCGCCGTCGAGCGCCATAAAGCGCTGTCCCGCAAGTTCAAAAATGCCGGTAATGACCTTGCCTTCCATGGCTTCTGCGCCGGGCGCATCCATGCCTTTTTCGTAGCGGGTGATACTGACGATTCTGGACTCTTGCTTTTTGTACGGCGCGCCGTTGAACGTATCCACGTAGAAGTTCATCGCCTCTTCGCATTGTGTGTCGAACCATAGGGATGGAATAATCTTGTTCATTTCTAAAATTCTCCTTGAGACGCAGCCAACGCAATCTTATGATTTTCTTCCAGCCCGCTTTTTGTTTTCTGCCACATGCAGTCTGACGACTTTCTCGATCAACTTTAGAGGCAGCGATTCGTCGAGCGGGAATTTCAATGTACCTTTGCCGTCCACATATCTGGATATTTCCTGCCTGAACGCCTCATCCCCCGCCGGAAGCGGATACAACGACACATGCCTTTTCCACCCCGCAAAATAGACCAAATTCCTGCCGTTCAATTCGAACGCCGCAATCTGGTAACTGATTTTTTCCTTTGCGGCTGGCGCAATCCTCTTTATTGCCGCACGAATTGTCTGCAAGCGTTCATGCGTCTCTTTGGGGCAGGCAGCGATGTATTCGTCAATGGATTGAAAGCGGGTCTTTGCCATGAATGCTCCTCTGGCGAACGCTTTTGCCCCCATCCGGATAACAACGGTTTGATTTTAGAACACGCGTTCTCTTTTGTCAATGACGATATTGATTTGCATGCCTATCCCTTGAAGCGCGGATACGACCCCAGCACGCGCAGGGTCACGGCATATTCCCCCAAATGGTCGAGCGCGCGTTTTGAAACCTCCTCCTGCGCCGAGCCGATGAAATCAACATAAAAGAGATACTCCCACGGCTTGCCCTGCAAGGGACGCGATTCGATTTTCGTCAGGTCAATATCGCGCAGGGCGAATACGCTCAACGCCTTGAACAACGCCCCCGGCTGGTTTTTCAACGTAAACACGATGGACGTTTTCGCTTCGCTCTTCGGGACAACTGCTTCACGCTCCACAGCGAGAAAACGCGTATAGTTTTCCGGGTTGTCTTCGATGCCCTCTTCGAGAATCTGCATCCCGTACAATTCCGCCGCCCGCCGCGAAGCGATCGCCGCCGTATCCTTTGCCCCCGACTCCTTGAGCATTTTCACGCTCCCCGCCGTGTCATAGACCTGCTCCGCTTTGATGCCATGACCTCGCAAGTAGCCGGCGCACTGCCCCAGCGCCTGCGGATGACTGATGGCTTTGCGGATGTCATCCTTTTTCACGCCGGGCAGGGCAATCAGGCAATGCCGCACACGGAGGAGATACTCCCCCACGATGTGCAGGTCATGACGCAGGAGCAGGTCGTAGTTCTGATGAATGCTCCCTGCCAGAGAATTTTCGATGGGAATCAACGCTGAATCGGCAGTTCCTGAAACAACCGCCTCGAACGCTGCATCGAAAGTCTCACACGGGACGGTTTCCACCTTGCCGTAGTATTCGAAGATTGCCTGCTCGCTGTATGCGCCCGGCTCGCCTTGGAAGGATACTTTCATAGTCTCTCTGTTTCTCCTCTTACCGTTGACCGTCCTTCCGCCCACTCCACAATTTTCCTAAATCCCGCCTCCACCTCCTCGTCTGAAGCGGCAATCGTCATGCGGACGAAACCTTCGCCGTATTTGCCAAACGCCGAGCCGGGGACGAGCGCCACGCCCGCTTCTTCCAGCAGCCTCTCGCAGACTTCGGCAGAGGTCATCTGCAAGGGGCGAATATCAAGAAAGAAGTAAAACGCTCCCTGGGGCGGGGTGACGATGACCTTCTCGCACTCCAACTCATGCGCGAGGCGCAGCACGAGGTCACGGCGGCGGGCATAGGCGGCGCGCATCTCGGCGGTGACTTGCTGGATTTCAGGGTCGGTTAGGGCGAAGGCGGCGGCTTTTTGGATGAACGGCGCGACACAGGTGATGGAGTTTTGCCCGGCTTTCAAGGCATTCTCGATGACACGCGCGGGCGCGGCGAGGAAACCGACCCGCCAGCCGGTCATCGCGTAGGACTTGGAGAGGCTGTTGACGAGAAGCGTCCGCTCCTTTGCGCCGTCGAATGCCGCAGCGCAGGTTGGACGTTCGCCATAGTACAGGCTTCCATAGACTTCGTCGCTGACAATCCACAGGTCGTGTTCTTTGGCGAAGTCTTGCAGTTGCTGCAGGTATTCGCGTGTGGGATACGCTCCGGTTGGGTTGGAGGGGTAGTTGAGGACGATGGCGCGCGTTCGAGGAGTCAACGCTTTCAGCCAGGAGTCGAATGGGGGGATGAATCCAGCCTCGGGCGGGGCAGGGACGCGGATCACATTCCCGCGCAGCATGGCAGCCATGTTTTCGTGAGTCGCCCAGGAAGGGTCGGGAATCAGCACGTCATCCCCGGGGTTGAGGATGGATTGCATCGCCAGGTAGTAGGCGTGGATGCCGCCATGTGTGACGATGATTTCGGAGGCGGGGTCATACGTCACGCCTTCGTCGCGCTGGAGTTTGGCGGCGATGGCGCGGCGCAGTTCGAGCGTGCCGATGGCGGGGGCATAATGCGTGAGCCCAGCGCGCATGGCTTGCAGGGCGGCTTCGATGATGGCGGGATGCGTGCTGAAATCGGGGTCGCCGACTTGCAAGCCGATGAGGGCGCGCCCGCTGGCTTTGAGTGCGTTGATGCGGTCGGAGAGGGAGACGGTGGCAGATTGGCGAACGAGGTCGAATTGCTGGTTGAGGCGCATGGCTGGTTCCTGCATGAAATTTCCGCATTATACCTTGCAACGGAGAACGAAAACGCCCTCCAAACAGAGGGCGTTGGTATAATGCGTGTGCCGAAGGAGGGAATCGAACCCTCATTCCCGGAGGGAACACGATTTTGAGTCGTGCGCGTCTGCCTATTCCGCCACTTCGGCTTGTGCGCTGGCAAGTATACCACTCTAAAAGCGAAGGTCAAGATAGATGAAACTCGGAATTATCGGACTGCCCCAATCGGGGAAAACCACCATTTTCAACGCGCTGACGCGCGGCAACGCGCCGACCACCGCCTCAGCCGGACGATTTGAAGTCCACACCTCTGTGGTGGACGTGCCTGACGAGCGCGTGACCAAACTCTCGGAGATGTTCAAACCGCGCAAGACGATTTACGCCAAGGTGACATACGCGGACATTGCCGGACTGGAGGCTGGGGCTGCCAAAAGCGGCATTTCAGGACAACTGTTGAATCAACTTGCCCAAATGGACGGCTTTATCCTCGTCATCCGCTGTTTCGAGAGCGATCTGGTAATGCATCCCAATGGGAGCGTGGACCCCAAGCGGGATGTGGAATCGATGCTGGGGGAACTGCTGTTGAACGACCTGGTCGCCGTCGAACGCAAACTGGAACGTCTCCACGAGGAGCGGCGCAAGGGCGGCACCGATAAAGCCTTGAATGAACGCCAGACCGTCCTGTTCAACCGTTTGCATGAAGCATTGAATGACAACATTCCCCTCCGCAAGCTGGAGTACAGCCCGGAGGAACAGAAAGAACTCGCCTCCTACGGTCTGTTGACGCGCAAGCCCGTGCTGGTGGTCTTCAACCTGGGCGAGGGACAATCTGCGCCGCAAATGGAATTGGACGTGCCGTCCGTTGCGTTGATGGGCAAACTCGAAATGGAAATGGCGCAACTCTCTCCCGAAGACGCCGCGATGTTCATGGAGGAATACGGCATCAAGGAACTCAGCCTGAACAAGATGATCAAACTTTCATACGATTTGCTTCAGGTGCAGGTGTTCTTCACCGTGGGCGAGGACGAGGTGCGCGCATGGGAGACGCGAAGAGGCGCGACGGCGCAGGAAGCGGCTGGAGAGATTCACACCGACCTGATGCGCGGATTCGTGCGGGCGGAGGTGGTGGCTTACGAGGACCTCATCAGCCTGGGGTCCATGGCGGAGGCGAAGGCAAAGGGCAAGTTCCGCCTGGAGGGCAAGGATTACATCGTCAAGGATGGGGATATTGTCCACATTCGGTCCAGTCTATAATATGTCATTGTGATCCGTGGCGCGATATTCCTATCGCGTTTGGGTTGCGGCTTGAAAGCCGCACTACAGCCTTATCACAATGACGGAACCAAAAAGGAGACATCAAGACATGGCATACGCATTGACACGTTGGAATCTCAGCGAACTTTTCCCATCCTTTGAAAGCCCCGAACTGCAAGCCGCATTCGACAACGTGGAGGAACAGGTCACCTCGTTCGAAGGGGTGCGGAACAAACTCAGCCCCGAAATGGATGCGGATACTTTCCTTGAAGTGGTGCGCGCCTCCGAAGCGACGACGCGCATTGTGAACAAGATTTACGCCTTTACCGGTTTGTCGTTCTCGTCCGACACGCAGGATCAAACAGCGCAGACTTACATGGCGCGCGTCCAGCAGTTTGCAGCGGAGATGCAGAACCGCACGCTCTTCTTCAGTCTGTGGTGGAAGGAACTGGACGAGGCGAACGCCCAGCGGCTGATGTCGGTTGCGGGCGATTATCGTTATTATCTCGAAGCGATGCGCCATTTCAAGCCGCACACGCTGAGCGAGGCGGAAGAGAAAATCATCAACATCAAGGATGTGACCGGCGTGAGCGCGCTGGAGACTCTCTACGACGCCATCACCAACCGCTATGTATTCAAACTGCAGGTGAACGGCGAGACCAAAGAACTCACGCGCGGACAGTTGATGGCGTATGTGCAGGGAAGCGACCCTGACTTGCGCGCACAGGCGTATCAGGAGTTATACCGCGTGTACGGCAACGACGGTCCCATTCTTGGGCAGATGTATCAGACGCGAGCACGCGACTGGTACAACGAAAACATCGGTCTGCGAAAGTTCTCCAGCCCCATGTCCGTCCGCAACCTGGCGAACGATGTCCCCGATGAGGCGGTGGATACTCTGCTGGAGGTCACGCGGCGGAACGTGGGCGTTTTTCAGCGCTATTTCAAAATCAAGGCGAAACTGCTCGGCATGGAAAGACTGCGCCGCTACGACATCTATGCGCCTGTGGCAAAGTCGGATAAGAAGTTCGAGTACAACGCTGCGACGCAAATGGTCTTCGATTCATTCCGTTCGTTCGATCCGCAGATTGCGGAGATGGCGCAGCGCGTCTTCGATCAGGAACACGTGGACAGCGAGGTGCGCAAGGGCAAACGCGACGGCGCGTTTTGCTGGTCGGTGCTGCCGGATATGACTCCCTATGTGTTGTTGAACTATCAGGGGCGCGCGCGGGATGTGGCAACGATGGCGCACGAACTGGGACATGCCATCCATGCGATGCTGGCTTCGCATCACAGCACGTTCACGTTCCACTCGTCTCTTCCCTTAGCCGAAACCGCATCCACCTTCGGCGAGATGATGCTCACCGAAAAACTGCTCGCCGAAGAAACCGACGAAGCGGTGCGCCGCGACATCCTCTTCAAGCAGATGGACGACGCTTACGCCACCATCATCCGCCAGGTCTATTTTGCGCTGTTCGAAAAACAGGCGCACGATATGATCCAGAAGAACGCCTCGGTGGAGGATTTGTGCAAGGCATACCTGACAAACCTCAAAGAGCAGTTTGGCGAGGCGGTGGAGGTCAGCGACGAGTTCAAATGGGAGTGGGTGTCCATTCCGCACATCTATCACACGCCGTTTTATGTGTACGCGTATGCCTTCGGTCAACTGCTGGTGTTTTCGCTGTATCAGCAGTTCAAGGCGGAAGGCGACTCCTTCAAGCCGAAGTATCTCAAAATTCTTGCAGCAGGCGGTTCCGAAGCGCCGGCAAAGATTTTGGCAGAAGCAGGCGTGGACATCCGCTCGGCGGCATTCTGGCAGGGCGGCTTCGATGTGTTGAGCAGGATGGTGGAGGAGTTGGAAAGGTTGTAAGAGGAAGTTGGAAAGCGGAAAGTGGGAAGGCTGCAGGTGGACGGGCTGGCAGGCTCGTTCACCTGCTTTTATTGCCCCAAAAACAAGCGGCACATTTCTTCTGAGAATCCGGTGGTCGTTTTCTCGAATTCGATGACGGTGCGTTTGACGGCGGCGTGCATGGCGTAGTCGAATTTGAAGCCCTGGGCGGGGGAGTCGAGGTTCATCCAGGCGTGTGAGTCTTTGGGGAGGATGCGCAGGGAAAAGGCGCGGGTGCGGCGGAAGAAGTACAACAACTCGAAGGGATAGTACACCTTGCCGGAGCGAAGGTCCGGGCTGGCGAGCAGGCTGGGGTCCATGGGGGCAACTTCGGGCGGGGGAGGAGGCGTCTGCCCGTTGAAGGAGTCGAGCCACAGGGTGATGTAATTGCTGTGGGCGTAGAAGTCCTGCGCGGTGTGCAGGAATCTTCCAAACGCCTGCCAGGCAGGGGCTGCCTCGCCCGCTTTGAGCGACGAGACGACGAGCGCGCGCTGTTCCTCGATGTAAGCGTAGGACTTGTCGAAGGCGTTGTTGTCGAAGTGGTATTCGTCGTGACCGACCTGCCCGGCGAGGCGGTCTTGATTGATGTTTGCTTGAATGATGACCGACATGGCGCGCGGGCTGAAACGGTCGCCCAGCGACGCCAGCATGATTTCGATGTGATATTGGGTAAGCATTTGCCGATTATACCCGCGCAGAACAGTGCGTTATAATGCCGGCATGACTTTTTATACTGCAAAAGGCGATGACGGGACGACAGGTTTGTTGGGCGAGGGACGCGTGATGAAGTACGACGCGCGCATCGAAGCCATCGGGACGGTGGACGAATCGACCGCCGCCCTCGGGCTGGCGCGCGCTCAATGTCTGGATCCACGCTCGGGTCCCATCCTGCTCGAGGCGCAGCGCGACTTGTACAAACTGATGGCGGAGGTGGCGGCGACGCCCGAAAACGCCGAGAAGTTTCGCTTCATCGACTCGTCGCGCGTGAAGTGGCTCGAAGAGCAGACGGATGAATTAGCCAAAGTCGTGGAGATGCCCAAGGAATTCATCGTGCCGGGCGATTCGCTGGCTGGGGCGGCGCTTTCGCTGGCGCGGACGATCATCCGCCGCGCTGAACGCCGCGTGGTGGAGATGTATGATACTGAGGAACTCTCGAACCCCGATTTGCAACGCTATCTGAACCGCTTGTCGTCGCTGTGTTTCGTGCTGGAACTGCTGGAGAATAAAGCGGCGGGGCACAAGACGACACTGGCGAAGGAATAGATTCCTTACCGCGAAGAGTGCAAAGCGCGTGAAGGTTTTTAAAGGATTTTCCTGGCGATCTTCGTGCGCTTGGCGTTTCAAAAAAATTCTCAGCAACACATAATTCCCGTGAGTAAAGGGTCTTTATGACAGGCACATTCCTCAACATCGCAACCGTCCTCATTGGCGGGGTGATTGGCTTGATTTTCGGCGCGCGCATTCCGGAAAAATTGAAGGCAACCGTCATTTCAGGAATGGGTCTCTTCACGGCGGCGATGGGTCTGCAGATGTTTCTGAAGACGGAAAATCCGCTAATTGTGCTGGGCGCGCTGCTCATCGGCACCCTGCTCGGCGAATGGTGGCGTATTGAGGACGGTTTGCAAAATGTGGGGAAAGCGCTCGAACAGCGTTTCTCAAAAGCGGACGATGACGGCTCGAACAAGTTCGTGCGCGGCTTCCTGACCGCCTCGCTGTTGTTTTGTGTGGGACCGATGACCATCCTCGGCTCGATTCAGGACGGCTTGACGGGCGATTACAGCCTGCTGGCGGTCAAGTCGGTGCTGGATGGTTTCGCATCGCTGGCGTTCGCGTCCACGCTGGGGGTGGGGGTGATGTTCTCGACCCTCATCATCCTTGTCTATCAAGGAGGCATCAGCCTGCTGGCGGCGCAGTTGAATGCGATTGTCACCGCTTCGATGATGAACGAACTGACGGCGACGGGCGGCGTGATTTTGTTGGGGCTGGCAATCAGCAGTCTGTTGGAAATCAAGAAGATCCGCGTGGGGAATATGCTGCCGGGACTGTTGGTCGCGCCGCTGATTGTGTGGGTGCTGGGGGTGTTTTAGTATTACAGCGCAAAGTCCGACGCTAGAGAGCGTCTTTTAGAAAGTGGCTGAAAAGTCTTTGGAAACCACAGATAAACACAGATGAACACAGATGAACACAGATGAACACCAATTTGAGATGAACCACCTCTTTTGGTCGCCCAAATCCTTTTTAACCTGAATTGGGGATAAGGCTTTTGAATCGTCCCGAAGGCTTTTGACGCAGCGGGTTTGAGAGCAGAATCAGCCTTCGGGACGCTTATCCCGAACTGACGTTTTTTTATCTGTGTTCATCTGCGATTGATTTGAGTTTTCAAACACTCACTTACGCTGTGACGCAACAGCGTTAGAGAAAGCCAAGTACGCGCATTATCAATCGGCAAACACATCCCATTTGCTGTTGATGAATGGCAGAGGGCGTGCGCCAAACCAGCCGAACCTATCCCAATAAAAACGGTTCCAGATGTTGACGCCGAAGGGGGCGCACTCGGCAAAGACGAATTCTTCAGGGAGCGTGTCGGCAATGGGACAGAGCGGCTGGTCAACGTCAACGAGCGTTGGGGGGCGCAGGGCGCTTCCGCTCAGGGAGTTGCGCAAGCCGGGGGTGGGGAAGCAGTTTTCGTTCCAGTCATCCGCGCCGCCATTGTCGGGCAGTCGGCAGAACGCCTGGTCGGGAAAGTCCACAACGGAGTAGTTGTAGGCATCCGCCAACTGCCCATTCGGTTTGAGCAGACGGACGCCGTCGCCGCCATCGCTGAGGAGGAGCCCGGTTTGGCTTCCGTAGAAGACGACGCGCTCACCCGGCTTCAATGTGATGGCTGGCAGGGTGTAAGGCGACGAGCCGATGTTGGCTTCGTCATCGAGGCGGTAACCGCTGAGGTTGACATTCACCACACCGTGATTGATGAGTTCGATGTATTCGTCGCCCTGGTTAATGAGACCGTCGTTGTTCCAGTCGCTGCCGGGGCGGGGGAGGAATTCGTTGATGGCAATCAGAGGCGGGGGAGGCGCCGGCGCCCGGGTAGGAGTACGCGTCGGTGTACGGACAGGGGTGGGTGTGCGGGTGCGGGTGGGGGTGCGGGTTGGAGAAGGCGTAGCGGTGGGCGGCGGAGAATACGTGACCGTATTATCGGTGCTGGTGCTGGCAAGGTTGGTGTTGCCCACAAGATCAGTTACACGGTTTGCGGGAATGACCGGGCGTATGGTTCCCGGAACTGTTACCGTCGTGGCTGATACTGTAAATATCCTATTGTCACCTGAATTCGTAATTGTCCAAGTGATACCTGTGGCAGTTCCGGTCTGCGTAATGTCAGAGGGGGTGAAGACGCTGGCAAGGATGGGCTCGGAGAATACAACTGTAAAATTGATGGGAAGTGCAATGGCTGGGTCAGCTTGCCCACCTGCCTGATTGATGGTTACAGTGGGTTGGATAGTGTCTTGATAAGTTACTGAATTGTCTACTCCTCCGCTGGCGAGATTAAGATTTCCTGCTGAGTCTGCAACTCGTCCACTATCAATTACAGGGATTAATGTGCCATTTTGACCTATGGAAATCGCAGACAAGGTGAAATTTTGGTTGTCGCCAGAGTTTGTGATGTTCCATGTGATAAAGTTTGCCGTACCGGTTTGGCGGATGTCACTGACAGAAAATGTACTTGCGTTTATGGGTTCCGAAAAGGTAACTGCAAATTGCACCGGCGGCATGCCGGTGGGATCTGCCTGACCAACTGCCTGTTCGATCATTACCGACGGCGAAATATTGTCAACTATATAAGTCTCGTCAGTGGCTGGCTCAATAAGGGGGAGCGGATTTCCAAAAACATCCACAATGTCCTCGGACGGACTTAAATCCAATCCAACCACCCCGTTATAGGAAGGCAAACTTCCTCCTGAGACCATCACATCGTACACATCGCCGCTTACCGCAGTGACTGATAAGACGCCAGTCGCACCTGTTACAACAAAATCGGTGGGATCAACACCCATCACGGTCTCATTGAATGTAACGCGAAAGGTAAGTGTATCCGAGTTGGTAGCGGTGGATACTGGGCTTTGACGTCGAATGGAGACAAAAGAAGGAGGGGCGCCGTTATCAATCATAATATTCTTATTGGCGCCAAGCGAGCCCGGCGAGCCCGGATTAGGCAGAATCAGAACGGCGTTTCCGACTGCCCCCACAATAGAACCGCCGTTCAATGTCAGAGCCGAAGCAGAGATGTAATCCAAATCGTTTGAAGCGTCACCCGATGAAACGGTATAACGGAATGTGAGGGTATTGGTTCCGCTTCCAGAGAGGTAGGACGCCGCACGGTCGGTGACACCGGTTTCCAGTAAAAGGGTTGGATTGCCGGTAACATCCACCGCCGCACTAAACGAAACAGCCACATCAATGACATTTCCAGTGGTGTAAATGCCATCCGGATTAGGTGATGTAACGTTCGTTATTGTAATACACGCTACCGGTAAGCTGGCGGAATTTTGTGGATTGCTGGTTGTTTGGTTCCAGATAAAGTCAGCCTGGTTATTGTCTGTATCGTTGCAATTTCCCCCGCCTCCAGCTGTCTTTCGTTCGTAGCTCTGGTTTGCTGTCCCACTCAATGGAATGAGTGGGGTTCCCTCTTTGTATGCTGAACCTGCACTAAGCCCGACGGCGTCAATAATCGTGACACTGTCAGGAAGTGTAAGGGCAACGCCGCCGTCATCTGTAATGCCATTTGTATAGGTCAAATCGGGCAAAACGGCGCCGCTATATCCATTTGTGCTTGTGTTGGCAACAAGGTAGTATTGACCCGGTGCAAGAGAAGTTGAGGGCGGGATGGTTGCGCGGGTGCTTACAGAGCCGGCACTGTTCGAGCCTCGAATCAACCACCCGCTAATATCAATAGGGGAACCGGTAGGGTTATACAATTCAATGAACTCATCGTTACCGCCGGCAGGTCCAAGAAATCGGAATTCACTGATCACCACGCTGAAAACCACCTGCTGCTGCGGCGCGGCGCTGACCGGCGCGCGCACCGTCCCTGCCAGCGCGGTCAGCAAAGAGGCGAGGATAAATAAAAAGAAAAGGGAGCGGGCGAGGGAAAAGTGTCGCATCATAAAGAAGCGGAACGCAGAGGTATCTGTGCGAGGGCGGGCAACCGTCCCTGCACAAGAGGCGGGAAGATGTTTCCATTATACGCCCCCTGCAGATGGAATGTCCAAGTACGGAAGGGCTAGCGCGGCTCGACGACGATCTTGATGGCGGTGCGCACCTTGTCCTCGATGGTCACGTCCGCAAATTCGGGGATGCAGACCACGTTCAGACCGTCGTTCTTCAGGTAGCCAATCGCCAGTACCAGCGCTTTGATTGCCTGGTTGACGGCGCCAGCGCCAATCGCCTGCACTTCCGCCCGTTTGTGTTCACGGACGACACCTGCAATTGCCCCGGCAACAGCAGAGGTACGGGAGTTGGCAGAAACTTTGATCATCTCCATGGGAACCTCCCAACAACGAAAAAGGGGCTGTTTTAAGAGCATTGTACAGGATTTAGCCTTTCTATTCAAGCGGTTGGTGCTCAAACTTGGATGTGCGCGAGGCGCTCAAATCCCCACTGCCTCCGCCCGACCCCATCGTCCTTGGCGGCGGCGACTTGCCTTATAACATCTCCTGGCAGCCGATGCCATGAAACGCATCTCTCCCCGCTGGAGCCTGATTCCGTTAAAATTGCCGCATGCCCACCTATGACTTCATCTGCAACGACTGTCACCAGCGCTTCGAGGTGTTCCTGACCTTCGCCGAATACGGCAAAACGACCGTCAAATGTACGCTGTGCGGAAGCAAGAACGTCCGCAGGCGGTTGACGAAGGTACGCATCGCCAAATCCGAAGAGAGCCGCATGGAGACAATGGCAGACGATTTCAGCGGCTTTGAAGGCTTGGAGGAAGACCCCCGCGCCATGGGCAGGATGATGCGTAAACTGGGAAAGGAAATGGGCGAGGAGCTCCCACCCGAATTCGACGAGGTGGTTGACCGGCTGGAGAAGGGTCAAAGCCCCGAGGAAATCGAAAAAGAGGTTCCCAGCCTGAGCGGAGATTCAAGCGAAGAGTAAAGCAGAGCAGGATTCAGGTCCAAAAAAGAACCGCCCTTTCTGCAAAGGGCGGTTTCTGTTGCTTACTCTTCCTTGCCGGCTACAATGTTTTCCACCTGTTTGGCAGTATCTTTGAGATTGCGGACGCGCCCGAGCATGTCGTGCCAGAAGGAACTGCCGGCGCTTGCCGCCAGCCCGGTGATGACCGTCCCGCCAATTTGCCCGGCCGGGGTGGAGAGCGCTGCCGCCACTTGCGGGGAAAAGAACGAGCCGAGGATATCGAACGTGTTGATTTGCAGGACAAAGGCAATGACGATGCCAATCGCCGCCGAAAGCGTGCGTAAAATTGTGATGCGTTGTTTTGTGCTGGAGGCATAGCGTTCGCGCAAAATCGCCAGTTTGATGGCGGCTTCCTTGCGGGCAATGTTGACCTGTTCCTCCACCCCCAGTTCCTCCAGCGTCTTGACTGCACTGTCAGCCACATTCTTTGCCATGCGGTTCAATTCTGCCAGATCCAGGCGGGTCTTTTCGGCGACCGTCTGAATGGCAACCACTTTCGCCGCCTCGCCCGAACCTTCCGGCAGCCACTCCTGCACCGACCTCACCACGTCATCGGGGTTGACCTGCTTTTGCAAGCCCTTAAAAAATGAAAACGGCTCAAGCAGGGTTTCCACACTGACCGACAAAACCAGCAGGATCGAAAAATACGCGCCCAACACGCCAAGAACTGCCGAGATGTTATTGATATCGAATGTCATGGGGATTCTCCTCTGTAAGAATTGGCTGGAGGATAGTATATCATTTTCACATATCGCGGACGATTCCCTGCTTCTTTCCTACGGGAGGCTTGTTTCGTCCTCTTTGAATTTTACCTTCCCCGAAGCCTTTCCTCCATCAACCGCCGCAACTCTTGCTGCACCTGCTCCCACGGCTGCTCCGCATTCACCACCACCCAGCGATGCGGCTGCTGCTTCACCATCTCCAAATATCCTGTGCGGACACGCTGATGGAACTCAACAGTGTAAGCGTCCATGCGGTTCCACTCGTTGCCTCGCTGCTTGCGTTTTAGTCCGATTTCCACGTCCAAATCGAGCAGGATGGTCAGGTCAGGGACCAATCCGCCTGTGGCGTATTGAACCAGTGCGCGAATCTGCTCGATGTCCTGCCGGTGACCGTAACCCTGATAGGCGATGGTCGAGTCGGCGTAGCGGTCCGAGATGACAATCTCTCCAGCCGCCAATCGGGGCTTGATGACCTGCTCCACAATTTGAGCGCGCGCCGCCTGATAGAGCAGGGTCTCGGTGCGCGGGTGCATTTCGGCGTTTTTCATGTCGTGCAAAATGCTGCGTATCTGCTCGCTGATGGAGGTGCCGCCCGGCTCGCGCGTGGGGAAGACGACATATCCCTGCCCGCGCAGGTATTCCACCAGATGAGGAATGTGGGAGGTCTTGCCGGAGCCTTCGGGTCCTTCGAGGGTAATGAACATAAGGCGTTTCTCCTGCCGCGCCAATTATAAGGTTGGTTTCAGCAATTTCACACACTTTGTACACAATTCTCTAACTTGTCTGTAACCATGAAGCACTAGAATGTTTTGCGGAAGATACCAGGAGGCAGAAATGTCTTTGAAGAAAATTTTGTATGCATTCTTCGTTGTTGTGATTGCCGGCGCGTCGGCTTTGGCGGGCGCGGCGGCGGGCGGTTTTGCCGTCTATCGGGCGGTGCAGCAGCGCAGCAGCCTGCCCGCGTCCATTCAGAATGTCCTGCCTGTAAACAACCCGCCACAGACACTGGTACTTAATGGCACCAATATCGAAACTGCCATCACCCAGTCTGTGCAGAAGGTGGCGCCGGCGGTGGTGACAGTGGTGGGAACCATCCCCGGGCAGATGACGTTCTTCGGTCCCACCGGCGACCAAACCGTGAGCGGAAGCGGTTTCTTTATCAACGAGCAAGGTTACCTGCTTACCAACAATCATGTGGTTGAAGGCACGTCAGAGATTAAGATCATCCTCGCCGACGGCACAGAACAGCCGGCGGTCATTGTTGGCACGGATATTTATGCGGATGTTGCGGTATTGAAGACGGAAGGGAAAGTGCCGGCAGTTGCTGCGCTTGGCAACTCCGATGCGCTCGATCCGGGCGAATCGGTGATTGCCATTGGCTCGCCGCTCGGCAACTTCAAGAACACGGTGACGGTGGGCGTCGTCAGCGCGACGGGACGTTCGATAGATACCGGCAACGGCTATCAAATCGAAGACCTGATTCAAACCGACGCCGCCATCAATCACGGCAACTCGGGCGGTCCGCTGGTGAACCTGGCTGGGGAAGTCGTTGGCATCAACACGCTGGTCGTGCGGAATACCGCCAGCGGCGACGTGGCGGAGGGTTTGGGCTTTGCCATCCCGGTTAACACGGCGGCGGCGATTGCCCAGCAAATCATCCAAAAGGGTTATTTTGCCCGCCCCTATTTGGGAATTCGCTTCCAGCCCATCAACCCCGCCATTGCGGCGCGTTACAACCTGCCCGCTCAATGGGGAGTCTATGTGATGGAAGTGGTGGAGGGCAGCCCCGCCAGCCAGGCTGGGTTACAGCAAGGCGACATCATCACTAAAATTGGCGACGTGACGCTCAATGAGACCCGTTCCTACGTCAATACGCTGTTTACCCATCAACCCGGCGAACAGGTAACATTGACGGTGGTGCGGAACGGAAAAGAAATACAGGTGCAAGTCACGTTGGGAGAAGCGAAGCACAAGTAGGGGCAGGCGCAGAGGCGGATAAAGTACCACAGGTACACAGGTACACAGGTACACAAGTAAACACGGAAACAGGAGTGCAAGATGCGCCTGTTTCCGTGTTTGTGTTTCTCTGTTGTTCTTAAGCCTTATTCCCTGAAAATCCTCACATGCCTTCTCGGTTCTTTGCCATATGAGTGACTGACCAACTCTGCCTGGCGCGCCATTTCATGCTGAAGGCGGCGGACAATCGAAGGACCCGGCGGCAGGTCCACCCAGCGCTCGCCGTTGAGGACAGCGGCAATCGCCTTTTGCGTTTCGTTGCGGATGTCGTCCATGTTGTCACGCAGGGGGACGGCGTTCAGGTTGTACAAATCGCCGAGGAACTGCTCCACCTGCGCGACGGTGTTGGCGCGCAGCACATAAATCGGCAAGCCGCGCTGCTCGGCTTCGATGACCGTCTGCTGACGGTTGCGGTAATACGTTCGCAAGGTCACGAGCGCGTCGGCTTCTTCCACGTCGCGCACGATGATGGCAGGCACGCCGAGCCGCTTGGCGGCTTGCTGTAAACGGTTGCGCGCCACGCCGTAGGGATACACCTTCACCGGCTGCAGCGCCGCGCCAATCGAGGCGGGAATCGCTTTGGACGTGGGAGAAGGCTCCTCGGAAACCGACGCAGGCGTCCGTCCGCGACGAGGCGTTTTTGTCTCCTTCGCATCCACCCGTGACGATGAAACTGGTTCCGCTTTCTCGATCCTGATCTTCCCCTCTTCATCGCGCGTGCGAATCTCAGGCGCGATGGGGTAGCCGCGCAGGAGCGCATCCACCGACGCCATGATGTCGTGATGAATCGCAAACCGGTCGCGGTTCTGGATTTCGATGAGGACGTCGAAGGTGGGCGGGGCGCGTCGTTCGAGGACCGTTTTCTGGGTGCCGCGCCGGCGCGCTTCCTCATCCGAGAGTGTGACCGCTTCGATGCCGCCGACCAGGTCGCTGAGGGTGGGGTTGAGGAGCAGGTTTTCGAGGGTCTGACCGTGCGCCGTGCCGATGAGTTGAACGCCGCGTTCGGCGATGGTGCGTGCGGCAAGCGCTTCGAGTTCGCGCCCAATCTCGTCAATGACGATGACTTCAGGGTTGTGGTTTTCGACGGCTTCGATCATCACTTCGTGCTGAAGCGTCGGCTCGCGCACTTGCATGCGGCGCGCCTTGCCGACCGCCGGGTGCGGCACGTCGCCGTCGCCGCCGATTTCGTTGGAGGTATCCACGATGACGACGCGTTTCTTTTCGGCAAGGATGCGGGCGGCTTCGCGCAGCAGGGTGGTCTTGCCCACGCCGGGGCGTCCGAGGATCAGCACGGACTTGCCCGATTCGATGATGTCCTGGATGATGTCCACCGTGCCATAGACAGCACGCCCAACGCGCAGCGTCAAGCCGACGATGTGTCCGCGCCGGTTGCGGATGGCGGAGATGCGGTGCAGGGTGCGTTCGATGCCGGCGCGGTTGTCGGCGTCGAATTCGCCCGTGCGTTCGTCCACGTAGTCAATTTCCTCGCGGGTGATTTCGGTATCGCGCAGGTTGATTTCGCCGTCCACAAAGCGGACGGTGGGGATGCGTCCCAAATCCAAAATAATCTCGAGCAGGTTCTCGCTGTTGTCTGCCTTTTCCACCGCGCGGCGGATGTCGAGAGGCAGAACATCGAGGAGAGCGTCGAGGTCGTCGGTAATTTTGAGTTGTTGAGTCATAGGGGCGATAATTGGTAATTGATAATTGGGGAGGGGGGATTCGAGTACTTGCGCCGCGTGATCCCGTATCGGCGGCTTACAGAGGCTAAAGGTGGCTGAACATGGAAAAGTTCCTGTCCTTTTTGAATGTCAGGTTTGAGGTTCCAAACCTATTATACGGGAAACGGGCTGTGCCTGCATTGGAAAGCGGTTGTAAAAAAACGTAACCGCCTACCCGCTCTCACCCCCACCCCTCTCCCGGTGGGAGCGGGGAGATAAAGCAGAAAATTCTGGTAACTGCCTTTTTGGTCTCATCTGCTATGCAGACCTAGCGCCATTCCCTCAACTCATCCTCCAGCGACTCGATCAATTTGACGTACTTGTCGGTGTCACCCTTCATGCTGTTCTCGAAGGTGATGGTATTCAACCCCTCCGAGATGCGATGCTCATCGCCGGGCGAGATGTTTTGTTCGAGCAGGGGGAAAATCAGGTTTCGCAGTCGCTCAAGGTGCTGGCGCATGGTGGATGTGTACTCACTTGCCGCCCAGCCCACCTCCACGCGCGCCTCTTCGTCGCCCGCCTGCCATCCTTTCGCGGCGTTGAGCAGATGTTCGCCCGCTTCGCGGCTTTTCTTCTGCGCCGCCAGCATTCCACCGACAGGACCATCATCGGATGGAAAGCCGTTGTCCACCAATGCCTGAATGAGCAGCGCTTCCTTCCTGAAAAAATTTTCCTCCACAAACTCGCGGATGAAGGTATGCGCAAAGACGAAAAAGCCCGGGCGCGCCTTCTTGTTGCCGGAAAGGATTGCCGCGCCGCCGCCCAGCGCGTCCAAAAAACGCAGGATGACCTCCTGGTCGGAACGAAAGGATTTTTCGAAACGCATATATCCACCTCGACTAACGGTTCTCCGCCCGGACCCGGTTGCGGAGTTCGCCCAACCCCTCGATCTCCACCGATACCTCATCCCCGTCCTTCAAGATTCCCACGCCGGAGGGCGTGCCGGTAAAGATCAGGTCGCCCGGTTCGAGCGTCATGACCGATGAAATGTAGGCAATCAACACTCCAACGCTGAAGACCATATCGCGGGTGGACGCCATCTGCCGCATCTGCCCATTGACGCGCACAGTGAGGACGGCATCAGCAGGGTCGAAGTCGGTGTCAATCCACGGACCGAACGGGCAGAAGGTATCGAAGCCCTTGGCGCGCGTCCATTGATCGTCAATTTTCTGCAGGTCGCGGGCGGTCACGTCATTGCCAATGGTGTAGCCGAGAATGTGCTTTTTGGCGTTCTCGGCGGTGATATAACGCCCGCGCTTGCCAATGACGACCACCAGTTCACCTTCATGCTCCACTTGAGCAGACTGCGGCGGGAGAATAATCGTGTCGTTGGGATTGATGATGGAAGAAGGCGGTTTCAGGAAAATGAGCGGCACTTTGGGCACTTCGTTGCCCAATTCTTTGGCATGTTCCACATAGTTGCGCCCCACACAGATGATTTTGGTCGGCTCGCAGGGAGCCAGAAGGTTCACATCGGCGAGAGGCGTTTCGGCTTCCTTGCGGCGGTAGCGTCCGAAAGGGTTTCCGCCGATTTCTCCCACTTTATCACCCAACAGCCACCCATATTTGGGTTTGGCTCTTCCTTCCTTCAATTCATATCGAACGATACGCATGGTTTCCTCCAATGCCCCAAGTGTAACATGATGTATAATAACGGGCGCGGGCGCTTAGCTCAGTTGGTTAGAGCGTCTCTCTTACACAGAGAAGGTCAGGGGTTCGAGTCCCTTAGCGCCCACAAAGCCCTTTCGATGGGGCTTTTTCTTTCCCAGAGCCCCATCGAGGGGTGATAAAGGTCAGGGGTTCGAGTCCCTTAGCGCCCACAAAGCCCTTTCGATGGGGCTTTTTCTTTCCCAGAGCCCCATCGAGGGGTGGTAAAGGTCAGGGGTTCGAGTCCCTTCGCGAAGCACCCTTTAGGGTAGCGCCCACAAAGCCCTTTCGACGGGGCTTTTTCTTTCCCAGAGCCCCATTGAGGGGTGATAAAGTTCAGCGGTTCGAGTCCCTTTGCGAAGCACCCTTTAGGGCAGCGCCCACAAAGCCCTTTCGATGGGGCTTTTTCTTTCCCAGAGCCCCATCGAGGAGACGCGGTGGCGCAGTGACGAACGTTCTCTCTGGAGTAGTCGTCCCGGGTCCGTTAGCGCTGCGAGCGCCCATATAAACCTTTCAAAAAGGTCAGTTTCGTTGTAACTTTCTATCACTTCAGGGCGGATTGTGATATGTTTCGCGCCGCATCTCGTATAATGTAACAATCAAATGACTCCCTCGTCAGGATAGTAGGCTTCGCGTGAGCATTCGTTTCAAAGTCATCTTACCCTACCTGCTTTTAACGCTCCTGATTGCAGTGACAGGCGCTTTTGTAGTGACACGTCTGGTGACAAGTTCGTTGGAGGAGCGCTTGTCCAATCAACTTTTGGAAGCGGGACGGGTTGTCTCTGACGAGATGGTCCGGCAGGAAATCCGTCAATTCAATGATGCGCGTTTCGTCGCATACACCGACGGCGTGAGCGAAGCGCTCAAGAATGGGGATGTGGAAAAGGTTGTGAATTTGGCGAAGCCTGCCGCAGGCGGCTTGAGCGTCGAAAATGTGATGGTGTTCGACGCGGGGGGAAGCGAAATTCTGCACACACTCAAACAAGCCGATAACACCATCCAGGATGTGACCCAGCCGCGCCGCGCCGCCACCCTGCCCATTGTGGACGAACTGCTCCGCGAAAACAATCCCAACAGCCTCCCCCGCCGCATGTTGGCAAAAGACCCGCTGGACGGACGGTATTATTACTTTACCGCCATTGTCGTGCCGCTGCAAAATGAGATAACCGGCGTGGTGGTGACTGGCACCTCGCTGAATACGCTTCTTCCCTCCCTGAAAGCGATTGCTTTTGCCGATGTTATCCTGTACGATGTCAACGGACAGGCGCTCGCCTCCACATTCGGAAAAAGCACCACCGACCCCCTCTTTCTGCGCACCGTCTCCATTCCAAAGGATTTTTACAACCGGGTCATCGCGCAGGATGAAATCATCGAAGGCGAAAACTTCGAAGTGGACGGACGCTTTTATCGCAGCGGCTTCAGCCCTCTGCAAATCGGCAGCGACCGCCTCGCCGTGTTCGCTGTAGTCCTGCCCATGCAGTTCGTCGTCGAGTCGAGTTCCACGAGCCGCAACCAGTATGTCCTCCTATATTCCGCTGCGATGGTCGCCGTCATTCTCATCGGCTACCTGATTGCGCGCATGATCATCATCCCGCTTTCCTCGCTGGTGCGCACATCGCTTGCCATCGCCGAGGGCGACCTGACCCGCCGCACCGGCGTCAGAACCAACGATGAGATCGGCATACTTGCCAACACATTCGACGTGATGACCGAAAACCTGCAGCAGCGCACCATCGAACTCGAAAAAACCAACCAAATCCTCGAGCAGATGGACCGCGCCAAAATCCGCTTCATCCAGGTCTCCGCCCATGAACTGCGCACCCCCCTCACCCTCGTGCAGGGATATGCGCAGATGATTCAAATAAAAGCCAAAGACAACAAAGACCTGGAAAAATACGCCAAAGGCATCATCGAAGGCGCCGAACGCATGACAGACATTGTGGACAACCTGCTCGACGTCTCACGCATCAACAGCAACCTGCTCGAAATCCGCCCCGTCGAAGTGGAAATAAAAGCGCTTATCCAGCGAGCGGAAAAGACCTTCCAGACAGCCTTCGCCGAACGACGCCTCACCTTTATCACCGAAGGGCTGGATACCCTCCCTCCCATCCAAGCCGACAAGGAACTGCTCTACAAAGTCTTCTATCACGTCATCGGCAACGCCATCAAATACACCCCCGACGGAGGCTCCATCACTGTCAGCGGTTGTATCATCCCGGAGGCTGGACACCCCGCCGCAATCGAAGTGAAAATTCAGGATACCGGCATCGGCATAGACCCGCAATATCACGAACTCGTCTTTGAAAAATTCTATCAAACCGGCGACGTGCTCCTGCACTCCTCCGGCAAGACCAAATTCAAAGGCGGAGGTCCCGGCTTGGGTCTCGCCATTGCCCGCGGCATCCTCGATGCCCATCACGGGCGCATCTGGCTTACCAGTCCCGGCTACGACGAAACCAAACTGCCAGGCACCACCGTCTTCATCCGCCTGCCGCTGAATGGAACCCAATGAAATGAACGTCCGCCACATCCACTCCGAACGTGAACGACGGGACTGGGTGATCGTCCTCGTCGTCCTTCTGATTGGATTCCTTTGCCTGGGACTCGCCGGAGAACGCGCCATCCGCATTTCCCCTTTTTGGAAGTTGAACGCCAACGTGAGATCGAATCTCGATCCCAACAGCGCCTTCCTCACCAGCCGCCCTGTTGGCTACTACGAACCTCTTAACCCCTCCATCCTTACCCCGCCCGTCTGGCTCGACATCTTCCTCACCCCCGGCGCACAAGCCCCCACGCGCCTCCCTTCGCGCCCCTCAGATACTCCGCCCCCAACCCTCACAGCGACATTTTCCCCCACCCCCACAAGCACCCGCCTCCTGCCTTTTCCCACCGCTACCAATACAGTGGCATTTTTCCCAACCTACACCCGGCCGCCGTCCACTGCCACACCCATTCCTCCCACCCTCACCCACACTCCACCCCCCACACCCATCGCGGCTGACCTGAGCATCACCAAGAGCGACGGCTCGCCCACCTACACTCCCGGCTCGACAGTCACCTACACCATCACCGTCGCCAACAATGGATCGAACAACGTAAGCGGCGCGACCGTCACCGACACCTTCCCCGCCATCATCACCAGCGCTTCATGGACTTGCGCATCGACCGGCGCTGCCACCTGCACCCCCAACGGAAACGGGAACCTCGCCGACACCGTCAACATCCCCGCCGGCGGCACACTGACCTATACCGTCATCGCCAACACCAGCCCCGCCGCCCTCACAGACCTGACCAACACCGCCTCCGTCTCCGCGCCGCCCGGTTACACCGAAACCAATCCTGCCGACAACTCCGCCGCCGACACAGATACCCCCGTTTTTTCTGCTGACCTGCAAATCACAAAAACGGACAATGCCACGCACTACACCGGCAGCGCTGTAAAGACCTACACCATCGTAGTGACCAATGCCGGTCCATCCAACGTTACCGGCGCGACAGTGACCGACATCTTCTCGACCAATCCCAACATCGCCAGCGCTGCATGGACCTGCACCGGCGCAGGCGGCGGAACCTGCACAGCCGCCGGAAGCGGCGACATCAACGACACTGTCAACCTGCCGGCGAGCGCGTCTGTGACTTACACCGTCACTGCCAACATTGTCGCCAGCCCCTCAGGCAGCCTCGTCAATACCGCCTCGGTCACCGCTCCATCCGGCGTCAACGACCCTGCGCCCGGCAACAACTCCGCCACCGACACCGACACACTCATTATCGCAGACCCCATGCCGCCCAATGCGAGCACACGTGATAACGTTTTTTATCCCCTCCCATCCGGCAATACGTTAACCCTGAGCGTCAACCTCAAGGCAAACGGCGACTCCGCGCCGGATTTGGTCTTTTACGAATTCTCGGTTGCCGCCATCCCGCCCGATTTCTTCAACGGCATCCTGCTCGATTGGATCGTCATCGAAATCAGCGACGGAAACAATTGGTACCAAGTCTTCTACTGGGGCGACAATATCAGGGATACGAACACGAATGCAGACTATACCCTTCTGACCCTCCCCCCCGCCTCGTCAAACCCCGAGGAGGACCAGCGCCAAATTGCCAGCAGCGACCTTTACAACGGAACCGGCGTAGCAATTGACATTGACAGCATCGTTCCGTCGGGGACTTATATCTTCATCCGCTTCTATGCCCCGCTTGGCGATGTGGACGGTCAGACGGAAATCGACGCCATCGAAATTCTTCCATAAAAAATCGAACAGGTGAGGCGTTTCATCTGCCTCACCTGTTTTGATTCACCCGCCGTCGGTTCTATTGACCGCTTGAAGCGGGCGTCTGCACCATCGGGCAATCGCCCAAGCCCCTGCCGAATCCCAATCCGTGCATGCCGAAACCGCGTCCCAATCCCAAGCCATCGCCGCCGCCGATAAAGCCCTTGTCGAGACCTTCGAGCAGCCAATCGGCTTTTTCCTGAGTCATCGTGCCGTCCTTGACCGCCTGGGCGATGGCATCCCGCATCTCGGCAGCGCGTACAGCCTGCAGGGCGGCTTGAACGTCCTCGATGGCGATGCCCTTTTCATTGGCGAGGTCCAGAAGCGTCTTCCCCGACTGCAAAGCAGACGAAACCTCATCCGTCGTCATGCCGAACACCTTGGCGACCGCTTCCAATTCCGCATCACTGAGACGGAAGCCGTGCCAGCCGGGTCCACGCCCCTGCTGGAATCCATCCGCCGGTTCTTGCGCATACACCGTAGCGGCGCCCACCACACCGACCACCAGCAAAGCGGCAAGTAAGCCGCCAATCACGATCAAAATTTTGTTTTTCATTGTTCATCTCCTTGCTTGTAAGCTTGGCTGGACCGCGTCCAACCTTGCTTATATCGTAATGCCGGGATGTTATGAAGTTATGACAAGGCTGTGTAGAAATTATGTGGGCTGTCCATGTCATTTCTCACTTGACCATCCTTTCCTCCCGTTCTACAATCTCCGTAGTTTGATAGTCTTATAGTCTGATGGTCTGATAGTCGTCTTTGGCTGCAATCTTCGCCATCTGGCTATGAGACTATGAGACTCTAGACTATAAGACTCTAGACCAGACCAGGAGACTAACATGCCCGATTACCTTTTCCGCGGTAAACTTGCCGAACTCGACCCCGACGTATTCGCTCTGACTCAACTGGAGGCGGAGAGGCAAGCCCGCAAATTGATTCTCATCCCCAGCGAATCCACCGCTCCGTTGGCGGTACGCGAGGCGCTGGCTTCCGCTTTTCAGAACATTTACGCCGAAGGCTATCCCGACGAAGAGACGCGCTGGATGTCCGAAGAAGAGATTCTCGACTATCCGGCGCGTTTGACTCATTACCGCCGCAACGGCGATCCGCGCTATTACAAAGGCGTGGAGTATGCCGATATTGTGGAGTCGCTGGCGCGGCGGCGCGCGGCAGAGACCTTTGCTGCCAATGGTTACACCGCAGACGACATTTACGTCAACGTGCAGGCGCTTTCCGGCGCGCCCGCCAATAACGCCGTCTATCAGGCGTTGATTCCGCTGGGCGAAACCGTCATGGGACTCAACCTCCTGCACGGCGGTCATCTCTCGCACGGGTCGTCGGTGAACCGCAGCGGGAAGTGGTTCAAGGCGGTGCATTACACGGTGGACTCGAACGAACGGCTGGATTACGATGCCATCCGCGCGCTGGCACTGGAGCATAAACCCAAACTCATCATCGCGGGCTATTCATCCTATTCGTGGGTGCCTGATTGGAAGAAATTCCGCGAGATCGCGGACGAGGTCGGCGCGTATTTCCTGGCGGACATTTCCCACATCGGCGGGCTGGTGGCAGCGGGAGTCGTCCCCTCGCCCATCGGCTACGCCCACGTGGTAATGTCCACGACGCACAAGAGCCTCGACGGTCCGCGCGGGGCGGTGTTGATGACGACCGATGCGGCGATTGCCAAGAAGATTGACAAAGCCGTCTTCCCCGGCGAGCAGGGCGGTCCGCATGTCAACGTCTTTGCGGCGCTGGCGCTGGCGTTCAAACTGGCGCAGACGGCGCAGTTCAAGAAGTTGCAGGCACAAACCATCAAGAACGCCCAGGCGATGGCAGATCAACTCCAAAAGCGCGGACTGCGAGTCCCGTTTGGCGGCACGGACTGTCACATGCTCAACGTGGATTGCAGGACAATCAAAGGGGAAGACGGCACGTCCCTCAGCGGAGACCAGGCGGCTCGCATTCTGGACCTCGTGGGCGTGGTCGTCAACCGCAACACCATCCCCGGCGACAAGAACTCCGCCGACCCAAGCGGCATTCGCCTCGGCACGCCATGGATTACACAACGGGGATTCGATGAGAAGAAGTCTCGTCAATTGGCGGACATCATCGCCGATGTGCTGCTCGCCTGCGCGCCGCATTCGGTGGATACGCCGCGGCATGGGCGCGTGCGGAGGGCGAAACTTGATTTCAAGATGTTGAATGATGCAAAGTTGCGAGTTAGGAAGTTAGCGGAGTCGGCAGGGATTGACTTCAAGTACAAGAAGAGCGGCTATCCCCACTTCTATTTCATTGATGACAAGTCCACGAGCGGCGTGTTCGAACTGCAAGGCAAACGCGTGCGGCAGGTTCTCGATTACGCGGTGTCTTCCGATCTCTCCGCGCTGAAGACGGGGCAGTCGCAGGCGACCTCGATTGCGACGCCCAAAGGCACAGTCAAAGGCACGCTGGCGAAGGTGAATGACTTCACCTATCAGTTGCAAGTCCCTGCGGCGAAGGCGGGCGTAGTCGGCACGTGGCTGCGCGATCTCTCGGATGGGTATGTGTCGTTCCGACTCGACGGCGAGAAAGATTTCGACGCGAGGAGGATGCCTGGTCCGTTCGTGGTTGCCGATAGCAAGAAAAAGCTCAAGGACGCGGCGGGGAAAGCCGTCAGCGAGGACAAACCCTGGTTCATCGGCGACCAGCCAAAGGCTCGCGCTGAGCCGAGTCGAAGCGTCAAGAAAGAAGCGCTGCCGCCGTTTGAGTGGCAGGATGTCGAAGGGGAGTTAAAGAAAACAAGGTTGAATCAAGTCCATCGCGACCTCGGCGGCAGGATGGTCCCGTTTGCAGGCTGGGAAATGCCCGTCGTGTACACGTCCATTTACGAGGAGCATCTCGCCACGCGGCAGGCGGCGGGACTCTTCGATGTGAGTCACATGGGCGTGTACGAGGTGCGGGGACCCGACGCGGCGTCGTTCCTCGATACGATTTGCGCCAACGACTGCGGCGGACTGGAGCCGGGCGAGAGCCTTTACAGCCAGTTCCTGACGCCCGACGCGGATGTGATTGACGACACGCTGGTTTATCGCCGAGCCTGGGACAAGTACCTGGTGGTGGTGAACGCGTCGAACGATGACAAGGATCGGACGTGGTTCGAGGCGGTGCGCGACGGCAAGGTGAAGATTGATAACGCCAAGCCGTGGGCGCGGGCGTATGGCTATGAGGCGGAAATCCGCAACCTGCGCGACCCGAAGGCGGGCGCGGACATGCGGATTGATATTGCGCTGCAGGGACCGAAGAGCCGCGACATCCTGCTGGCGATGGGCGTGGACGACGAGACGCGGGCGCGCATCATGAAGTTGAAGCGGACGGAGTTGTGCGACGCAGTGGTCGGCGGTTTTGACCTGATTGTTTCGCGCACGGGCTACACGGGCGAGAAGATGGCGTTCGAGTTGTTCGTCCATCCCGACCGCGCCGTGGAGTTTTGGAACGCGGTGTTGAAGGCAGGCGAGTCGTTTGGGGTCAAGCCGATCGGTTTGGGCGCGCGCGACTCGCTACGCACGGAGGCGGGTCTGCCGCTCTATGGTCACGAGATGGGACTCGGCTCGGGCAAGTTCGGCGAGCGCGATCTCGGCGTGGCGGAGGGCGGCTTCGGTTCGTATGTGAAGGTCTATAAGCCGTGGTTCATCGGGCGCGACGCCTATGTGGCGCGCGAGAAGGCGCGCAAGGGCGTGGTGGTGCGCTTTACCTTCGATGAACAGCGAACCCGCATGGCGCACAACGGCGATCCGGTGGTGGTCTCGACGGTCTCGACGGGCTCGACCATTGGCTCGACCAGCGGGGATATGAAGCGCATCGGCTGGGTGACCTCGTGCGCCATTGACGGGGCGCGCTTCATCACCGGTCAAGCGTATGTGGATTTGGCGTACGCGAAGGAAGGGACGGCAATTTTCATCCATCAGGGCGGGAATATGGAACGTCCGCCCGCGCCGGCGAAGGTGGTGAGTCGGTTCGCGAAGTTGTAGGTAATTGGTAAGTGGTAATTGGGACAGCCTGCCTGCCCTCGCAAGAGGGAGAGGGAGGCTGTCCTTTTTATTTTGTTTCTACATGGGCTTCAAAGATGGCGGAGAGAATTGCTTCACACCCCTTGGTCAATTTTGCTATCTCGGCGATGGGTTGAATGGACTCAATATTCAACGCTGGATACTGACTTTATCCTGACGGTCCAATCCTCGTTCCGGGAGGTATCTCTGTATCCTTGGCGATCACCACAATCCCATCGCGAACATAATAGAGACCGCCGTCCACGTCCTTATGACCGCGTGGGAAGGGCAGAATTTGCGTGCCGTCGCCGATGCGCACGTTCTTGTCGAGAATAGCGGATTCGATACGGCAGTTCCTGCCAATGCCGATGGGAATACTCCCTCGCGGTTTTTCGGCATCGTAATAGTCAGCGCCCATCAAAATACTGTCTTTGATGACCGTCCCCTCCGCGATCTGACTGCGCAGTCCGATCACGGAGTGCGTAATCTCCGCCTTGCGGATGCGGCATCCCTCTGCCAGCAGAACGTCCTGCAGTTTGCTGTCCTCCACCGTCGAGCCGGGCAGGAAGCGCGCATGGGTGTAAATCGGTGCCTTCGCGTCGTAAAAATTGAACGGCGGTTCGGAACTCGTCAATTTCAAATTGGTTTCGTAGAACGAGCGAATGGTTCCAATGTCTTCCCAGTACCCGTCGAAATTGAAGCCATATACCTCGTGCGATTGAATCGCTTCGGGGATGATGTCGCCGCCGAAATCGTCATGCCGCAGGTGATAGGTCAGCAGATCGGTCAGCACCTTGGTCTTGAACATGTAAATGCCCATCGAACCCAGAAACGGACGTTCCACGTCGTCGCGGCTGATGTATTTGTTCTGGACTTGCGGGTCCTTGGGCTTTTCGACAAACGATGTGATGCGACCATCCGCCTCGACCTTGAGAATCCCAAAACGGGACGCTTCGCTTCGCGCGACGGGCTGAACTGCCACCGTTATATCGGCATTTTTCTCCCAATGGAACTCCGCCATCTCACGATAGTTCATGCGGTACAGATGGTCACCCGCCAGGATAAGCACATACTCCGCCCCCGTCGCCTGAATCTCGAACAACTGCTTGCGGACGGCGTCCGCCGTGCCTTGGTACCAGTCCGCGCTGTGAGGGGTTTGTTCCGCCGCCCAAATCTGCACCCAGCCGGTGTGGAACACGTCGAAGTTATAGGTCTGGGAAATGTGGCGGTGGAGCGACACGGAATTGAACTGCGTCAGCACCGCCACACGGTAAATCCCCGAGTTGATGCAGTTGCTGATGGGAATGTCAATGAGACGATACTTGCCTGCAATCGGGACAGCCGGCTTCGACCGCATTTGGGTCAACGGGTACAGGCGCGTCCCCTTGCCGCCGCCCATGATCACCCCCAGGATATCGTTCATTGACTTCATAAAAACCTCCTCTACAGTGCGCGGACGACGGGATTGTTATCTTTTGAAATTGGTGAACTTGCGGATTTTCGAAGCGATGAATATGAAGGGGTAAGCCAAGAGTATCAAAATGTCAATCAGGATGAAAAACAAATGGAGTTTCATCTCTTCCTCCTTTCATTAACGGGTAAGAACCTGAAGCCGGGGCGGGAAACCTCGACTCGGTTTGTCGTTTTGGTCTGTCGGACGTCTGTCCTGTGGAATGTGGCGTGCCAGACGCCACTCTCCAAGTGTAATTTCATTGTACATTCTCAAACAGTCAGAGTCAACAACTGCGAGCAGTTATCTGATGAAACACATACGTCCCGGCAAGGTTCCAGGCGTTTGCCATGTAATGAATGACCCAATCTCCCTGCCGCCTGCAGGGTAGAATTAGAAATACGGACGGTCAAAATGAAACCTGAATCCCTTCTCAAACGCCTCGACGAGATTGGACGATCCCTCGCCCAAAGCGAGGGCGCTCTCGCGTTGATCGGGCTTGGCTCGGTCGGCGAGGAACTTTATCGCCTCGACGAATATTCCGACCTGGATTTCTTTGCCATCGTCGAGGCTGGGTACAAACGCCGCTACATCGAAAATCTCGACTGGCTGAGCCGTATTGCGCCCATCGCCTATCATTTCCTGAACTCGCCGCATGGATATAAATTGCTCTTTGCCGACGGCATTTTTTGTGAGTTTGCGCTCTTTGAGCCGCAGGAGTTGACGGGAATCCCCTTCGCGCCTGGACGGATCATCTGGAGGCGGGACGATGCGCCTGAAACGATACATCTTCCCGCAAAGCAGCCGCTCCCCGCAGCACGGCGGGACGTGGAATTCTTGGTCGGCGAGGCGGTGACGAACCTCTACGTGGGCATGGGACGCGACAAACGCGGCGAGAAACTCTCCGCCATGCGCTTCATTCAGGGGTACGCCGTGGATCGACTACTGGAACTGGCTGAGCACATCGAGCCGGGGCAAGGCGTGCCCCGCGACATCTTTGCCAATGAACGGCGTTTTGAAGCGCGTCACCCGTCCATTGCGGGGGATCTGCACTCATGGCTGCAAGGCTACACCCGGAACCGTGAGTCCGCGCTGGCGATCCTTTCCTTTTTGGAGAGACATTTCGATGTCAATGCAACGATGGCTAGCGCCATCCGTGAATTGTGCGGGTAATATCCTCCCAAATTCCAACACTCCTCTTACGCCGTGCAGACAAACCGGCGCGGCGGTTTTGTTATAATGCCTCCGTAGGACGAAATTAATTTCGTCCTACGGAGGACAAACCCCCATGATGCGATTCGACCGTTTTACCGAGAGAGCCCAGGAAGCCGCCCAACGCGCCGCGGAGATTATCCAGCGCTACGGCCATAATCAGATAGACACCGAGCACATCCTGCTGGCGCTGATCGAACAGCCCGGCGGAGTCATCCCCCAGATTTTAGAAAAACTGAGCGTCAGTCCCGAAGCGCTCACCGAGCGTCTCGACGCCACCCTGCGCGCCAGCCCCAAAGCCAACATCTTTGGCGGCGGCGCCGGGCAAATCTTCATCACCCCGCGCGTCAAGCGGATCATTGACCTTGCCAACGAGGAAGCCAACCGCCTCAAGGACGAGTACATCTCCACCGAGCATATCTTCCTCGCCATCCTCACCGAGCGCAACACGCCTGCCGCCCGCATTCTTGAATCGGCTGGTTTGACCCGTGACCGCGTCTATACCGCCATTCAGGATTTGCGCGGCGGACAGCGCGTCACCGACCCCCAAGCCGAATCCCGCTACCGCACGCTGGAAAAATATTCCCGCGACCTGACCCAACTCGCCCGCGAAGGCAAATTGGACCCGGTCATCGGGCGCGATAACGAAATCCTGCGCCTCATCCAAATTCTCTCCCGCCGCACCAAGAACAACCCCGTCCTCATCGGCGAGGCGGGCGTCGGCAAGACCGCCATCGCGGAGGGGCTTGCCCAGAAGATCGCCAACAATGACGTGCCGGAAATCCTCTCCGGCAAACGGGTGGTGGCGCTCGATTTGGGCGCGATGATTGCCGGGTCCAGGTTTCGAGGCGAGTTCGAGGAGCGCCTCAAAGCCGTGATGGAAGAAGTCCAGCGCGCGCAGGGCGACATCATCCTGATGATTGACGAACTGCACACCGTCGTCGGGGCGGGCGCCGCCCAAGGCGCCATGGATGCCTCGAACATGCTCAAACCGGCGCTGGCGCGCGGCGAACTGCAATGCATCGGCGCGACAACGCTGGACGAGTATCACAAGTACATCGAAAAGGATGCCGCCCTCGAACGGCGCTTCGCTCCCATCTACGTGGAAGAACCCAGCGTGGAAGACACCATCAAAATGCTGCAAGGGCTGCGCGACCGTTACGAGGCGCATCACAAAGTGCGCTTCTCTGACGAGGCGCTGGTTGCCGCTGCCCGCCTGGCAGACCGCTATGTCACCGACCGCCGCCTGCCCGACAAAGCCATTGACTTGATGGACGAAGCCGCCGCCAAACTGCGTGTGGCGCTCTATTCGATGCCGCCCGACCTCAAAGCGATGAAGACCGAAATCGAAAAACTGCATGCCGAAGAGGAACAAGCCGGCTTGAACCGCGATTACGAACGCGCCGCACAGAAAAAATCGGAGCGCCTGCGCCTCGAAGAAGAATTCAACGCCAAGCGCGATAAATGGGAATCCGAGCATCAACTGGACGAAGTGGTGGATGTGGACGACATCGCCGCCGTGGTGCATCAGTGGACGGGCATCCCCGTCAGCCAAATGATGGAGACCGAAGCCGAGAAACTGCTGCACATGGAAGCCCGCCTGCACGAGCGCATCATCGGTCAGGATGAAGCCATCCATGCCATCTCCGACGCCATCCGCCGCGCCCGCTCCGGCTTGAAAGACCCCTCCCGCCCCATCGGTTCGTTCATCTTCATCGGTCCTTCCGGCGTCGGCAAGACGGAGCTCGCCAAAGCCCTCGCCTGGTTCATGTTCGATGACGAAGACGCCCTCGTGCGGATTGACATGTCGGAGTACCGCGAACAGCACACGGTCTCGCGTCTCTTCGGCGCGCCGCCCGGCTATGTTGGCTACGAGGAGGGAGGTCAGTTGACCGAAGCGGTTCGCCGCCGTCCCTACCGCGTCATCCTGTTCGATGAAATCGAAAAAGCGCATCCCGAAGTCTGGAACGCGTTGCTGCAAATCCTGGATGACGGTCACATGACTGACGGACAGGGCAACGTGGTGGACTTCCGCAACACGGTTCTCATCATGACCTCGAACCTGGGCACCGAATACGTGAGAAAGGGAGGCGCCCTGGGCTTTGTCCAATCGAAAGCCAGCGACGAGGAACGCGAGGCGCACGCCAAAATCGAAAAGGCGTTGAAGAGCGCCTTCCGCCCCGAATTCCTCAACCGCATAGACGAAATCATCATGTTCTCGCCGCTCTCCCTCGAGCAGATGGAAGAAATCGTCGTCCTGCAAATGAAGGAAGTGCAGGATCGCCTCAACGAACACAACATCACCGTCGAACTCACCGATGCGGCGCGCAAGTGGCTGGCAAAGGAAGGCTATGACCCTGCCTTCGGCGCGCGTCCTTTGCGCAGAGCAATTCAGAAATACGTCGAAAGCCCGCTCTCGGTGGAATTGCTCTCCGGCAAATACAAGGATGGCGCCGCTGTGCAGGTGGATGTGGATGAGGAGAAGAACAAGATCGTCTTCCGCTCATCCGAACCCTCGAAGAAAAAGAGCGAACAACACGCCGAAGCGTAATCAAACCGCAAAGACCGTCAGAGATGACGGTCTTTTTCTTGTCATCCGACACTTTTGTTTTAGGACGCAGATGAGCGCTGACTTACGCTGATTTAAGTTTGTTTTTTTCTTTACCGTACACAGAAACCCTAAAGGTCTGCTTTCCCTTCGTGAATTTGAAAATTTCCAAAAAGACCTTTAGGTTTTTTACGAGAGAAATGTACGGTAGAGAGTTTTTTTGCGTTTATCTGCGTTTTTCAGCGTCCCATTTGAAACTGTCAGGTCGCTAGGTCTTTTTTTTATGCCCCGAATTCCCTAATGACGCTTTCACCGAATCAAGGTACCATAGGCGCACCATTCCAAAGGAGTCTTTTCCATGCAGCCGAACCCCAATTCTTCCTCCTCCATCGTTCCCAAAGTCATAACGGGAATTGTCGCTCTCCTGCTGTGCTGTGCCTGTTTGGTCATTCTGGCGGCGGGTGTCATCATCTATCAGGGGATCCGCGCCGTCCCGGCAGATGATTTCCCTACGCTTGTTCCAACCATCGAATTCTTCACGCCCGCGCCGCCCACCGCCAGCCCCTCTCCAATTAACACGCTGCCGTCGGAGGACGCCTCTTCCTTTACGCTCGACGCGTTGAATCAAACCCTTGTGCCGGAGAACGACCCCTACGAACTCGCCTGCCGCTTGAAGGGCATCTGTGACGTTCCCCGCACCGTGCCAGCCAAAACATACAAAGTCGGCGATACGGAAAAATTCTGGATTAGCAATTCGGATACGGCTGAACATCGTCAAATCACCGCCCGGCTGGTGTACATTACGCCGCATTCCTACTTCTGGGCAGAGGAGGATACCAAGTACCGCGAAGACGATGCCAAACGCCTGATGGATACCTTCGAGAATAAAATCTATCCCACCAACCGCGAGTTCTTCGGCGAGGAATTCAACCCCGGCATAGACGGCGACCCGCACATCTACGTCATTTATGCCAACGGATTGGGAAGCAATGTCGCCGGCTACTTCAATTCATCCGATTCGTTCCACCCGTTGGTCAAGGAATATTCCAACGCACACGAGACCTATATGCTCAGCGCCACGCAGGACTTGCGCGACGAATACACCTACGGCGTCCTGGCGCATGAATTCGTTCACATGATTCAATTCCCCTCCGACCGCAACGATGTCTCCTGGCTGAGCGAGGGCTTTGCCGAGTTGGGCGTTTTCCTCAACGGCTATGATGTGGGCGGCAAGGATTGGTACTATACCATCGACCCCGACCTGCAACTGACCACGTGGGGCGACAGCGCCAGCGATAACGGACCTCACTACGGTCAATCCTTCCTGTTCTTCACTTACTTCCTTGACCGCTTCGGCGAACAAGCCACACAAGCGCTCAACAAAAACCCCGAAAACTCCATCTCCAGCGTGGACGATACCCTTGCTGACCTCGGCATCACCGATCCGCTGCGCGGACGGATCATCACCGCCGATGATGTCTTCATGGACTGGGCGGCTGCGCTCTACCTCAAGGACAAAAATATCGGCGACGGACGCTACAACTTCAACAACTATTCCGGCGCGCCGCGTACATCCAACACCGAAACGATTTCCACCTGCCCGCAAGCGCCTCAGGAATTTACCGTCAACCAGTATGGCATGGATTACATCGCCGTTACTTGCGCCGGTAATTACACCCTCTCTTTCAACGGCTCCACCTCCATCGCGCTTTTGCCCGCCGATGTCCACTCCGGCAAATACGCCTTCTGGTCGAACAAGGGCGACGAATCGAACATGACCCTCACGCGCGAGTTCGACTTCACCGCCGTGAGCGCGCCCATCGAAATCAGTTACTGGACATGGTACGACATCGAGGAAGATTGGGATTATCTCTACCTCGAAGCATCCACCGATGGCAAGACTTGGGAAATTCTCAAGACGCCCTCCGGCACCGACACCAATCCCTCCGGCAATTCCTACGGCTGGGGCTACACCGGCAAAAGCCGCGGGTGGATCGAAGAAACCGTTGACCTCTCCAAGTTTGCCGGTCAAAAGGTCTTCCTGCGCTTCGAGTACATCACCGACGCGGCGGTCAACGGGGAAGGCTTGTTGTTGGATGATGTTCGGGTCGAGGCAGCCGGTTATCGGTCCGATTTTGAAGCGGACGACGGCGGCTGGGCGGCGGAGGGCTTTGTCCGCGTGGATAACGTTCTTCCGCAGACCTTCCGCCTGTCCCTCATCCTCAAAAGTGATTCCACCACTGTGACCGAAATCGCCCTCAACCCCGACCAAACGGCTGAGATTCCGCTTTCTTTGAAGCCCGGCGAGGAGGCAATCCTGATTGTGGCGGGAACCACACGCTTTACGACCATCCCCGCCGAGTATCGAATCGAGGTGAAGTAGTGTCCACTGCCCCCACATCCGAAGTTTTGCACTTGACCGACCTGGCTGCCTATAACGAGGGCTCGGTGGTCAGCCGTCAGATTACCAAGGCGGAGGCGGGCAATGTTACGCTCTTCGCCTTTGACCAGGACCAGGAATTGAGCGAACATACCGCGCCATTCGATGCGCTCGTCCATGTGCTGGACGGCGAGGCGGAAATTAGAATTTCAGGCAAGCCGTTTCATTTGAAGAGCGGCGATGCCATCATCATGCCCGCCAATGAGCCGCACGCGGTGCGGGCGCTGACGCGCTTCAAGATGCTGTTGACGATGATACGGAAGTAAGTCAGTGATCAGTGATCAGTAATCAGTAATCAGTAATCAGGGGAGGCATCCCGCAGGCGTTGCGCTTGCGGGATGTTTGTCTTTCAGGCAGGGACAGGTGTGGTTGTCTTTCTCAAAAACGCCGCCGACATGACGAGCGGCACAAGCGATAACGCTCCTGCCAGGATGGTCATCGTGGTGTAACTGGTGAAGTTGAAGATGATGCCGCTCGACAGGCTGATGAGCGCTGAGGCAAGCCCCACGAGCAAATCGTTCGTTCCCTGCGTGCGCGAGCGTTCGAGGGGGGAGAGTTGATCGGCGAGCAGCGTGGAGCCGCCCACGAAACAGAAATTCCAGCCTACACCGAGCAGGAAAAGCGCAACGCCAAGCGGCAGGACATTGGGTGAGAGCGGCGCAGTGATGCAGGAAAGCAGGAGGGTGGCAGAGCCAATCAGTATCATCCTGCCGCGTCCCCAGCGATCCAACAACCAGCCGGAGATAATCGAGGGGGCGTACATCCCGAAAGTATGCGCCGAAATGACCGAATAAATGTTACTGCGCGGGTGCATGTGGTCTTCCATGTGCAGGGAGGTGATGACCATGATGGCAACCATCACCACTTGCCCCAACGTCATCGCCGTCACCGCTGTGATCGCTGCCGGCTGGCGCAAAATTTCAGTAATCGGTCTTGCCTCACCATGCGGGATGGAAGCGGGATACAGTTTAGCCACTTCTCTGCCCACCTCGCGCGGGTCGGGGCGCAGCCCAAGAAAGACAACGCCGGCGGCAATTGCGAACAAAATAAGTGTAGTGAAATAGGCGCCCGCCAGTTCATCCATGCCCAAGCGCACGACGAAGCCGCTCATAGGCACTGCCGAAACGCGCGCCAGGATGGTTCCAATCACGCCGCCCAGCACCACCGCTGAAATGGCGCGCCCGCGCTGATCTGGAGGGTTCACCTCCGCGGCGGCAAAACGCCCCAGCAATACGGCGCTGTTGGTCATGCCCATCAACACCAAGCCGCTCAGCACCAGTGCAAACGATGAGATTGGTATTGCCTTCAGAACCAGGAGGTTACCCAGCACGCCGAGCAGGAGACCGAGAACGATTCCGTTGCGGCGTCCGATGCGGTCCATGAGGTAGCCCCAGGCGGAGGCGGAGAGTGCGCCGCTCAACAAATAGACCGCCGCGGGCAGGGTCGCCAGCGCACGATTGGACGCCAGTTTCGCTCCCAAAATCGGATTGATTGCCGCCGCAGCGATGAAACCGGCGGAGGCAAGGCTTTGGGCAATAAAAAGAATGACGGTGGTTTTTGCGGCAATGCGCTTTAGATCTGTCATCGGATGTCCTTTCGAATTTGCCAATGATACCTGTAAAGCCGACAGGCTGGCGAATTTTTTGTAGCGAAACCGTAACCTACAGGGGCAAACGGTTTCATGCAACTGGCAGTATAATCGCCATTGCCCATGGTCAATTCCCTCGTTCAGATGTTCGACCTCTTCACCCAGCCCACAGGGAGCGTAATTTACCATCTGGTGCTGGTGTTTTCCATCGTTAGTGCGCTTCAATCTGCCATTTTTCACCTGCGGGCAAGCGGTTTTCCGCAGGCGCGCCGCACGGTCTTCGGTTTGAGTTTTCTGCTTTCGGCGCAGGTGGCGCTCTTTGTGTTGAGCGCGCTGGGCAATGAAGGATTGATCAACCTGCGGCTCTTTCTGCCACCGGTGGACCGGGCGCTCACACTCTTTGCCCTCGTTTGGATGATTTGGCTGTGGACCTTCCCTGAACCCAACCGCATCGCCGATACAGTGGCGGCATTGTTCAGTCTGCTGGTGGCGGCGGCGTTCGCCGTCGGGTTGATTGTCTATTCCCAAACGCCCTCCATTCCCTACAACCTGACCTTCTTCGACGGTTATTGGCAAATGGGGAGTCTCGCCCTCGCTGTCTTTGGGTTGTTCCTGCTGCTCGTCCGCCGCCCGAATGGATGGGGAAACGGCATGGCAATCTTCCTGCTTGCCTTTGCGGGGCATCTCCTGCATCTCCTCCTCGGGCGTACCGACGGCGATTTTCCCGGCGCGGTGCGCCTGGCGTATATGGCGGCATACCCCGTCCTGATGACGCTGACACAGCGTTTCCCGGCGCCCCCGCCCGTCCGCACTACCATCAAACCTACTGCACCTTCCGAAGAACGACGGCGATACAGCACTGACCCAAAGACCTTCCACGCCCTGCTGGCGCTTGCCGCCGAATCCAGCGTGGACAAGTTGAGTCAGTCCATCACCCGTGCCATCGCGCAAACCCTGCTCGCTGACCTCGCCTTTCTCATCTACCTCACCGACAACAACTCCCAACTTCACATTGCCAGCGGCTACGACCTCATCCGCGAGGAGCCGGTGGAAGGCGGGAGCCTCAACAAGAGCATGATTCCCATGCTCACCAACTCCATCCAGCGCGGACGCCCGCTGCGCCTCCCTTCCAGCAGCACCTCGGCAGATATTAAAGGGCTGAGCGACATGCTCGGCCTCAACACGCCCGGGCACATTATGAGCGTTCCCATCATCACCCCCGAAAAGGACGTCATCGGCGGGCTGTTGGTGCTTTCCCCTTATTCCAACCGCCTGTGGAGCGCAGAAGACCAGGCGTTCCTTGCCAACATCGCTTCTTCCCTTGTCCCGGTCATCCAGCGCGGGCAGAGGATGAGCGCCCTCGAACACAAATCCGAACGCATTCATCAGGAACTGGAGGCGGCTCAGGCACGCATCGCCGAACTGGAAAAACGCAACCAGGACCTGCTTCAACAGATGGAAACCATCCGCGCCGAGGCGCAAAAGGGTCTCGCTCAGGCTGAAAATCTGGCGGAGCTGACGCGGATGCAGGAAGAGGCGCAAAAGGTCATCGAAAAGCTCAAGGCGGAGAATGAATCGCTGCGCGCCGCACAAAACGTCAGGGCGGCGGGAAAAGTCAATACGCAGGTGGAGGCGGAATTGCGCGCCACCCTCCAGGAAGTGGCTCGCCTGCAAAACCTGCTTGCCGAAGCCCACATGCGGCTTGCGCAGGCGGAAAAGGGCGCCTCTGCCGCGCGCACTGCCGAACAGGCAGAGGTCATCGCCTCCATCGCGCAGGAACTGCGTCAGCCCATGTCGTCCATCGTCGGCTACACCGACCTGCTGTTGGGAGAATCGGTGGGCATCCTTGGCGCGCTGCAGCGTAAATTTGTCGAGCGCATCAAAGCCTCCACCGAACGCATCTCCAACCTCATCAACGACCTCATCCAGGTCACCACCCTCGAAACGGGACTCGATGACCTCAAGCCCGAGCCTGTGAACCTCGACCTCATCATTGACAATGCCATGTCCTACACCAGCAGTCAGGTGCGCGAGAAAAACATCTCCATTCACCTTGACCTGCCCAAGAAACTCGAACCCATCTACGCCGACCGCGAGGCATTACAGCAGATTTTGATTCACCTCCTGCAAAACGCCGGCGCCGCATCCCCCCAGGAAGGAACCGTCTACCTGCGCGTCAAAACCCATTCCGAAGGCGGCAGAGATTACGTCCTCCTCCAAGTCTCGGATACCGGCGGCGGCATTCCTCCCGAAGACCTGCCGCGTGTATTCACGCGCCTCTACCGCGCCGATAACGTCCTCATTCAGGGCATTGGCGACACGGGCGTAGGGCTGTCCATTGCCAAGACCCTCACCGAAGCCCAAAACGGACGCATCTGGGTGGATACTGAAGCCGGCGTCGGCTCCACATTCAGCGTGCTTCTGCCCATTGCCAAGCCCCACACGGAGGGTTGACCATGAAAGCCCTGCGTCAGATGGGCGGCGGATTCATTATTGCAGTTGTGTCCATCCTGCTGGTCATCGGCGGCATCTCCCTCTCCCTGGCAGAGACCTACGCCCCAGCCCTTCCGCCCACTCCCTCTCCACTGCCCACCACCTTTGCAGTGGAATTCGCCTCCCCGCTTCCCTCTCCGACCTTCGCGCCTGCTCTTCCCACCGATACCCTCGCTTCGTTCCCGACCGCCACCCTCGCCCAGTCGGTTTGCTCCATTCCCCCTGGCTGGATACCCATCACCGTCGGCGCAAATGACACCCTCTACACCATCGCCGAACGTTACAAAACCACCGCCGACAATTTGGACAAAAGCAACTGCCTCAACAACCTTCCCCCTGCGCCGGGCGCCATCCTCTATGTTCCTCCAGTTCCCACTGTCACCGTCATTCCTTGCGGTCCGCCGGCGGGATGGATCAAAGCCCACATCGTTCAGCCCGGCGAAAACCTCTTCCGCATCTCTTTACTGTATCGCACCACCGTAGCGCAATTACAATCCGCTAACTGCATGGGCGCCTCCACCATCATCCATGTGGGGCAGATGCTTTGGGTGCCAAACGTCCCCACCAGCACGCCGGCGGTTACCTCCACTGCCACCAGCACCAACACGCCAATCCCCTCCACAGCCACGCCCACCTTCACCATTACCCCCGACTTCGGCACGCCCACCTTCACCGCCACAAGCGCTCCGGCGCCCACCTTCACGCCATCGCCGGCGCCCACCATCACCCCCTTCCCATCTCCCACACCCACTCAATGAAATCCCTCTGGCGGCTTTCCATCATCGCTGCGCTTCTGCTGGCTGGATGCGGACCCAGCGCGCCCGTCGTCTCACAAGCCCCCTCCTTTCTGCTTGTGACTTCCGCTCCCAACCCCTCGCCGACGCCGACTCCCTTTCAACCCATCCCCTGGACGCCGACCGCTGCGCTTCTTGCCCCGCCGATTGCTGATTCGTCCTCCCCGGCCGATCCGCCCCCTTTGCCGACTCAGACCGAGGTCCCGACCGCTGACCCGAACTTCCTCATCAACACCGTCGCGCCGCTCCCCACCCTTGACCCATCCTTCACCAACGGGCAGGAGACCATCAACTTCCTGCTCATCGGCTCCGACAAACGCTCCGGCACATCCTTCCGCACCGACACCCTCATCGTTGCCGTCCTGCGTCCCAGCGAAGGACAGGTTTCGCTTATTTCCATCCCGCGCGATTTGTGGGTCTTCATCCCCGGCTGGGAAAACAACCGCATCAACACCGCCTACCAGCACGGAATCAGCACAGGCTACCCCGGCGGCGGACCGGGACTGCTCAAAGACACCATCCTTTACAACCTGGGCATCCGCATTGACCATACTGCCATGGTGGATTTCGACGGCTTCCGCAAAATTGTGGATACGCTTGGCGGTGTGGATGTCCCCGTTGCCTGCCCTTATACCGACTGGAAACTGATTGACCCCAGTTACAACCCCGAAAACGAGAAAAACTGGTTTCTCTACACCGTCAACCCCGGCGTCGTTCACATGGACGGCGACCTGGCGCTGTGGTATGCGCGCTCCCGCCAAAAATCCAGCGACTTCGACCGCGGACGCCGTCAGCAGGAAGTGCTGCGCGCCATTTTCTCTCAGGCGCTTCGGGCAGGGACTCTCACCCGCATCCCCGACCTCTACAACAACCTCAAAGACTCCGTTGAAACCGACCTGGGGCTGGGCGACCTGCTGCAACTTGCCCTGTATGCGCCCAAAATGACCAATGCCGACATCCGCAGTTATTACATCCGCCCGCCCTATGTCACCTCATGGATTACCAGCGGGGGCGCGTATGTGCTTTCGCCCAACCAGGAATTGCTCTCACAACTGCTTGCCGAAGCCCTGTCTCCCTCAACGCGGACGGTGGAACGGCAGGCGGTGACCATCGAAGTGATGAATGGCACCTCCATCCCCGGCTATGATACGCTTGCAGCCACCCGCCTTAACTATGCCGGCTACGAGACCCGCCTCGTCCCCTCCGACCGGCAGGACTACGCCTACTCTGTCCTCATTGACAAATCCGCCGCGCAAGATCGTTCTGTCAGCGACGCCATTCTGAATGTGATGGGTATGCTGCCGGGCAGTCTCATCCCTGCGCCAGACCCCAATAGTTCCGCTCAATATCTTCTGATTTTGGGATACGATTATCAACCCTGCTTTCGACCGGAGAAACTGACGGAGTAAATGCGGCGGCAGCAATTCTCAAGGTGGCGGTGCAGTGTCTGTTCAAGAATTGCTGGCTGAGGCTTGACACCCCTGTAACGGCGTACTACACTTGCCATTGATTGGGGAGTAGCCATGACGCCTTGAGCGTCAACGGGTTGTCGTCAAGACACGGCGCAACCGCCGTCGGCACCCCGAAACGCGTTCGTAACGTTTGGCGAGACCATAAAAACATCTTGTGGTCTCGCTTTAGTTTGCGAATCGGCGGCTGCTCTCCATACAGGAGAACCATTTCATGAATCAGGAAAACACGAGTTTCAAAGACCACGAACACGATTGGCATACCCTTAAACCGGAAGAAGTGCTTCGTCACTTTGAAGTGCAGGACAACGGATTAACCACCGAGGAAGCCAAAAGGCGGCTGGAATATTATGGTCCTAATCAATTAAAAGAAGCGCCGCGCCCCACCTTTTGGCAAATGCTGTGGGAACAGTTGAATAATTTCGTTGTCATTCTGCTGATTGTGGCTTCCCTCATCTCGGCTTTGCTCGGCGACTACGTGGAAGCTGCCGCCATCATGGCAATTGTGGTATTGAATGCAATTTTGGGGATTGTACAGGAACGCCGCGCCGAGGAAGCGCTTGCCGCTCTCAAAAAACTTGCCGCGCCCGACGCACAGGTTCTCCGTGACGGTCACAGAACAACCGTACCAGCGTATGAATTGGTGCCGGGCGACATCGTCTTCCTGGAGGCAGGGAACTTCGTCCCTGCCGACATCCGCCTGCTGGAGGCGGTCAATTTGCGGGTGGAGGAGGCATCGCTCACCGGCGAATCGCTCCCGGTCCAAAAGAACGCCGCAACAGTTCTGGATAAAAACGTCCCCTTGGGAGATCGCAAAAACACCGCTTTCATGGGGACAGTAGTGACGTATGGACGCGGGCGCGGCGTGGTCACCAGCACCGGTATGCACACACAACTTGGTCTCATCGCCGCCATGCTCCAGAATGTGGAAACGGAGGAAACGCCGCTTCAGCGCCGCCTCGACCAGTTGGGGAAGATGCTGAGCGTGGCGGCGCTCCTTCTGGTGGCGATTGTCTTTGTCGTGGCGCTCATCAACTACACGGACATCAACGCACTCTTCGTTGATCCGTTGAACTACCTGAAGGAATACGCCTCAAAAATCACCGATGTCTTCATCATCGCCGTCAGTCTGGCAATTGCAGCAGTGCCGGAGGGATTGCCGGCTGTCGTGACCATTTCCCTCGCCCTCGGCATGCGCGAGATGATCAAACGCCACGCCCTCATCCGCAGGCTGGCTTCTGTGGAGACGCTTGGATCCGCCACCGTCATCTGTTCCGACAAAACCGGCACCCTGACTCAAAACGAGATGACCGTCACTCGCCTGTGGGCAGATGGTCAATTTGTCGAGGTGACCGGCAGCGGCTACGTCCCCAAAGGCGATTTCCTCGTGGACGGCAAAACGGTGGACATCCAAAAATATCCCGCCATCTTGACCACCCTCTGGCTGGGCGTGTTGAACAACGACTCGTCCATCGAAATCACCGGCGAAAAAGATTCCCAGCAAACCTACCGCATCGTCGGCGATCCAACCGAGGGGGCGTTATTGGTGGCGGCGGCAAAGGCGGGCGCGATGTATGTGGAAGTGAAGCAGGCGTATCCGCGCGAGAGCGAAGTCCCGTTCGACTCCGAGCGCAAGCGCATGATTACCGTTCACGATGTCTCTCAGCCTGACCCCAATGACTTTTCTCCCTTTTACGAGGAAAAGTATAGAGGCTGGGATGTCATCGCCATGAAAGGCGCCCCCGATATTGTGCTGGACCTCTGCACCCAATATCTGGACATCAACGATAAACCGCAGCCATTGGATGACGCCATGCGCCAGCGCATCCTGCAAGCCAATGAACAGATGACCCGCGACGCTCTGCGCGTGCTGGGCGTTGCCTACCGCGCCGTGAAGGATGTGCCAGACAACCTCGAGACGCTCAAGACCGAGGAACTGGAAAAGGACTTGATTTTCGTCGGGCTGATCGGCATGATTGACCCGGCGCGCGCCGAGGTGAGACCGGCGCTCGAAAAGGCGCGCGAGGCGGGCATTCGCACCATCATGATTACGGGCGATTATCCCAACACCGCACGTGCCATCGCCGAGACCATCGGCATGCTCAAACACGGACGCGGCGTGCTGACCGGCGCACAACTCGACGCGCTTTCAGATGACGACCTGCGGAAGGTCATCAACGAGACATCGGTGTTTGCGCGCGTCTCACCGGAGCACAAAATGCGCATTGTGGATGCACTGCAGGCAAACGGCGAGGTCGTGGCAATGACCGGTGACGGCGTCAACGATGCGCCTGCCATCAAGCGCGCCGACATCGGCATTGCAATGGGCATCACCGGTACCGACGTGGCAAAAGAAACCGCCGATATGGTGCTGACCGACGACAACTATGCCAGCATCGTCGCCGCGGTGGAGCAGGGGCGCATCATTTACTCGAACATCCGCAAGTTTGTGTTCTTCCTGCTCTCCTCCAATATCGCGGAAATCATGATCATCTTCCTCACCACGCTGGCGGGGCTTCCCCCTCCCCTCACCGCCATTCAACTGCTCTGGCTCAACCTCATCACCGATGGCGCCCCCGCCCTGGCATTGGCAGTCGAAAAAGGCGACCCGGACATCATGCAGCAAAAACCGCGCGCCAAGGACGAACCTATCATCAACCGTTCCATGTCCATTGGGTTGGTGGTGCAAACCATTGCCCAAACCGGCGCTGTACTCACGGCTTTCGGCTTGGGTCTGCTTTGGCATTTGGAAGCAGGCGCGAACCTTGTGGGCAACCCCATCGCCTACATCCTCAATCACAACTGGCAGGGCGTGGATGTTCAAACTGCCGAGACAATGGCGTTCGTAACGCTCTCGCTGGCAGAACTCTTCCGCGCCTACACCGTGCGTTCAGAGCGCGCTTCGCTTTTCAGCATTGGCATATTCTCGAATCGTTATATGCAGTATGCGGTGGGACTTTCCATATCTCTCTTGTTGCTGGTTTGTGCAGTGCCATTCCTTCAACCGATTTTCAACACGCACTTCCTCAGCCTGCGCGAGTGGGGGGTGGTGTTGAGTCTGGCAATTTTCCCCGCCGTGGCAGAAGAGATTACCAAGTTCTTCCTGCGCATGAAGAAGGAATAACACCCTCTCCCTGTACTATCAATGCAACCTTGAAAATCCCGCCATTGAGCGGGATTTTTTGTTGGAATTTGCTTTACCTCAATTTGGGATAAACGCTCGCGTCTGAAAATTTATTGCCGAGACGCTGAGTTCGCAGGGATTTGTTGGGGTTTTCGCAGTGTTCTCTCCGTCTCTACGGTGGAAAAGTCCTTATCTTGAATTCTTTACCGTACACAGAAACCCTAAAGGTCTGCTTTCCCTTCGAGAATTTGAGAATTTCCAAAAAGGCCTTTAGGGTTTTTCACGAGAGAAATGTAGGGTAACCTAAATTCGGGATAAGGCTTTTGACGCATCGGGTTCGAGAGCAGAATCAGCCTTCGGGACGCTTATCCCGAACTGACGTTATGGTAGAGAGATCTTGAATTGGCGTTTGTTACAAAGGGGGGGAGTGAGGGGCGAAAAACTGTGCAATTAAAATCCACAAAACAGATATAAATATTTCAAAATTAAATATTGACAATTATTAATTATTGTTTTATTATATTCAATAATTCAAAACTGAATATAAATAAAATCAACATCGCCGTGCGTTTTATTAACTGATGTTACGCACCGTCCCGAAGGTTTTGGTAAAAATCAATGCCGAACTCAAGGAACCTTCGGGACGTTCTGCGTAAGGTGAGTTATTAAGTCTGCTGTCGAGAGGAGTTTGCCATGTCCCAATTTGCTGTCGAAGCCTGTCAACTTGTCAAGAAGTTCCCTGCCCGCCCGGGGACGGGGGATAAGCCTCTTGAAGGCGAACCAGCCTCCAGTCAAAAAAAGAAGCGCTGGTTATTTGGAAAGAAAGAACCCAAAGCCATGTTCACCGCCGTCAACGGTGTGGATTTGCAAATCCAATACGGCGAAATCTTCGGCTTGCTGGGACCCAATGGCGCCGGCAAATCCACCACCATCCGCATGTTGTGTACGTTGCTCGAACCCACCAGCGGCACGGCGCACATCAACGGGTACGATATTGTGAAGCAGGCAAACGACGTACGGCGCAGTCTCGGCACGGTGCTGGCGGGTGAACGCAGTATTTATTGGAAGTTAACCGGGCGCGAGAACCTGGAATATTTCGCGGCGCTCTATCACATCCCCCCTGCGATTGCAAAGAAGCGCGTAGACGAACTCATCGAGCGGATGGAACTCAAGGACCGCGCCAATGAGCTCGTCGAAAAATACTCAACGGGGATGCGCCAACGGGTCGCCATCGCCAAAGCCTTGCTTGCCCGCCCGCCCATTCTTTTGCTGGACGAACCCACGCTCGGTCTGGACCCTCAGGCTGCCCGCAACTTACGGGAACTGATCGCCCAACTCAAGCAGGAGGGACACACCATCCTGCTGACGACGCACTACATGGAAGAAGCGGATCAACTCTCCGACCGTATCGGCATCATCGACGCCGGCAAAATCATTGCCCTCGATACTCCCGAGGCACTCAAGCGCCGCATTGACCGAAAAGAGATTATCCGCCTCGAGGTCAGCGGCTGGCAGGACTACATCGGCGAAAAACTGCGTGCCATGCGCGAAGTGGAAAGCCTGGTTGCGCGCCGGCAGGGCGAAACCGACCTGTGGGAAGTGAACCTGCAGGCAACAGACAGCCGTGTTGTGCTGCCCAAACTCATGGAAAGCATCAGCCAAAACGGTACACAGCTGGTTAACATGAACATCGTCAAACCCTCCCTGGAAGACGTGTTCATCCATCTGACGGGCAAGGCATTGCGCGATTAGGAGCCGCGATGGAAACAACCTTCATTCCCCGTTCGCTGGGTCAACCGGGTTTTCTCTCGGAGGTACGCGCCTTCCTGGCGGTCAGCCGCCGCGAATGGATAATCTTCACACGTTACCCCAGTTGGATTATTGCGCTGTTCATCTGGCCCCTCATCTTTCCGATGATGTATATCCTAACGGCGCGCGCGTTGTCGGGTCCCGATGGAAGCGGATTGGCGGTCTTCATCGCCACCACCGGCGCGACAGATTACATTGGCTACATCATCGTCGGCACTACGGTCTGGATGTGGCAGAACATCGTGTTATGGGACGTGGGGTTTGCGCTCCGCAACGAACAAATGCGCGGCACGCTCGAATCCAACTGGCTCACCCCCACATGGAGATTTTCCTACCTGCTCGGGCAAACGGGACCTCAAATCATCTCGATGGCAATGTTTGTCGGCATCACGGCGCTGGAATTTGGTCTCCTCTTCGGCGTCCGCTTGAACGGCAGTCCCTGGATGATTGGGCTGATGATGCTGGCGGCGATTCCCGCTATTTACGGATTGGGGTTTGCGTTCGCCAGTCTCGTTATCACGGTGAAGGAAGCGAATGCTTTTGTCTTCCTCATTCGCGGCATGGTGATGATCTTCTGCGGTATCACCTTTCCGGTTGCCATTCTGCCCGGCTGGATGCAATCCTTCGCCAAATGGCTCCCGCAAACTTACCTGATTCACGGAATGCGCGCCGCGGCGTTCACGAATGCGGGCATCAAAGAACTATTGCCAGACTTGCTCCCCCTGCTTTCCTTTGGCGCATTCTGGCTCGCCGTCGGCTATTTCACATTTTTATGGCTGGAACGCCGCGCCCGCAAGACCGGCGCGATTGGACAGTATTAATGATCTCGATATGGTGGTGGTCGAGTAACGCGGCAGGATGTATCGAGATCATGCCGCCTACGCGACCATCGAAGGACTTTTACTCATGCAACTCAGCACCCTCTCACAACCCAGCCTCAAAACCTACCTGCGGGCTTTGTTCGTCATCGCCCGCAAGGATTGGAAAGTCTTTTGGCGCTACCCGTTGAACGCACTCTCCAGCGTGTTTCAGCCCATCATCTGGATCACCCCGGTGTATTTCATGGGCAAAGCCTTCAGCACGAACGGACAAGCCGCCGGCTTCGCCGCCTACAGCGGTACCGGCGACTATATGTCCTACATTCTTGTCGGCACGGTGCTGTCCAACTTCATCATGACCGTGTTCTGGGGCATGGGCTACGCCCTCAAAAACGATATGGATGCCGGCGTGCTCGAATCCAACTGGCTGACGCCCATTCCCCGCCTGCTCATCCTCGTCGGTCGCACGCTGACCAGCATCCTGACCACCACTATCACCTCCGCAACCATGCTCATTCTGGCGAGTTTGCTTTTCGGTTTCAAACCGACAGGCAGCACGTTTGCCGCTCTCCTCACTGCCATCCCAATGCTGGTCGGTTTGTACGGCTTTGGCTTTGCCTTTGCCGGCATCGTATTGTTGATGCGGGAAGCGAACACACTGGTGGACGTGGGCAGTTTCCTCGTCCAGGGCTTCTCCGGGACGAACTTCCCGATCCAATCCCTGCCCTACTGGCTGATCCCCATTTCGCTCATGCTCCCGCTGACGTATGGTCTCGATGCCGTGCGCGGCCTCCTGCTCAAGACCAACACCCTCCTGCCCATTTCCACAGAGATTGCCATCCTCCTCTTCTCCATGTTCGTAATGCTGTGGATCGGAGCGCAGATCTTCCACCGCGTCGAACGCAAAGTTCGCACGCTGGGGACGCTGGGACAACACTAAAGATCGAATCGCGGTGGGTTCTCATCTACCTCTGTACAAATTAGAACATGCGTGCTATGATGCGCCTTCCCCACACGAAAGGACTTGAATGTTGACCCGCATCAAACATATTTATCATGAGTTTCCGCGCCTGTTCTGGGTGGTGGTCGTCGTCAGTTTTATAGACCGCATTGGCGGCACCCTGCTCTTCCCCTTCTTTGCGCTCTACATCACGCAGAAATTCAACGTCGGCATGACACAGGCAGGCATCCTATTGGGAATGTCTTCGTTGTTTGGGCTGCTTGGATCAACCGTTGGCGGAGCGCTGACCGACAAATTTGGGCGAAAGCGCCTCATCCTCTTCGGGCTGGTCTTCAGCGCCATCAGCGCGCTGACCTTTGGGCTGGTCAACGACCTCAACGCCCTGTATCCGATCATGATCGTCGTCGGCTTGCTCTCGAGTGTGGCACACCCTGCCCATGATGCGATGATTGCAGACATTCTGCCCGAACACCAGCGCCAGGAGGGTTTTGGCATCCTGCGCGTGGTCAGCAACCTCTCCTGGATGATCGGACCCACCATCGGCGGCATCGTGGCGAATATCAACTTCTTCTACCTGTTCGTGATTGATGCCGTCATCAGTTGTCTGGTTGCCGCCCTCATCTTCCGCGCCATCCCCGAAACAAAACCCGAACCCCACGCCCATGCCGCCAGTGAATCGCTCTGGCAGACTGTGAGCGGCTACCGCATCGTGCTGAGAGACGCTGCCTTCATGGCGTTTATGGTGGCGGGCATGCTCATGCTGATTGTGTACCAGCAGATGTACAGCACGCTCTCCGTCTATCTGCGCGACAACCACGGCACATCCCCCAGCGGCTACGGCTTTTTGATGACCACCAGCGCCATCACGGTAGTGCTCTTCCAATTCTGGGTCTCGCGCCTCATCAAACGCCGCCCGCCTTTTCTGATGATGGCGTTCGGCACACTTTTCTACCTGATTGGCTTCACGTTGTTCGGCATTGTCACCGCCTATATTCTCTTCGTGCTCAACATCGTCATCATCACCATCGGCGAGATGATCCTCGTGCCGACCAGCCAGGCAATTGCTACAAACTTTGCCCCTCAAGCCATGCGCGGACGCTACATGGCAATCTTCGGACTCTCCTGGGCGATTCCTTCCACCATCGGACCGGCCGCAGCAGGCTACATCCTCGACAACTTCAACCCCAATTTGCTTTGGTTTCTTGGCGGACTCTTATGCGGACTTTCTGCGCTCGCCTATTACGCCCTTCACTTGCGCTTCAAGTCCCGACCTGAATTTACTCCCCCCAAAGAAGCCATATCCTCTCTCCCTAACTTGACTCTGCCTGAATAACTGATGTTACGCAGTTTCTTCGTAGTGCGACATTTATGTCGCCTGAAAACGCGAGATACCCTTCGGCAGGCTCAGGGCAAGAATCTCGCGTTACCGCGTCAGGTGAGTGAATAACTCACTTTGCCGGGGGCTAAAAAGATTTCCGAAAGCTACGCAAAAATTCATTGACATATCTCCAAACAAGAGTACAATCCGTCCATTCAAAACGCCAACAATGCCCCATACCAACCTTGTGCAAAACGCTGACCTAAGTCGGCGTTTTATAATACCAACCCCCAGAGGAGAGTGAGTATGAGTAAGGCATTTCGTTATTTGTTTTCTGCTGTTGTCATCATGACCTTGCTGCTCGGGTCCATGGCAATGGCGCCAGCCGCGCGTTCAGATGCCTCGGTGCATTTGAAGAGCGGCTCTTTTATTCCCGCGCAAAGCAATCCTGCGGCAGGGAGTCAAAAGTATTACATCGTTCAACTCGCCGGCCCGGTCCAACAGGCGTGGAAGGATGCGCTCGCCGCCGAAGGTGCGGAAATCCTCTATTACCTGCCGGACTTCGCCTTCAAAGTGCGGATGAACCCCTCCATCGCCAGCCGCGTGGCGAAGTTAAACTTCGTCAGCGGGGTGACTGCCTATCGGCCGGAATTCAAGTTCGGGTCCAGCCTGACGCGTGACGGTCAAGTACGCCTGTACCGTGTCCGCATCGAGCGCGGCGCCGACTTTGGTCTTGTTCGTTCTTTAGTCGCTCAAAGCGGGGCGCAGGTGGTCGGTTTCGATAATGACATCCTGGTTGTCGCCGCCAACAGCGCCCTTGTGGATGCCCTCGCCCAAGTGGATGATGTTGCATCCATCAGCAATTTTGTGATGTACGAAACCTTTGCCGCTCCTGCCGCTCCCAAGTCCAATGACTATGCCGTGACCAACATCATCGGCGCGGCAGCGGCGCACGCGCGCGGCTATAACGGCTCCACCCAAATCGTCGGTGTGGCAGATACGGGTCTCGGCGGCGGCACTCCCACCACCGCCCATCGCGACATCAACGGACGCGTCGCTGCCATCTACAACTGGCGCGGCGTGGACGATAGCTGCTGGACCATCACCGACGATGGCGCCGTGGACGTGGACTCCGGTCACGGCACGCATACCGCCGGCTCAGTATTGAGCGCAGGCGCGCCGAATGGCATTGGCAAAGGCTCTGCCCCTGCCGCGCAGTTGGTCTTCCAGGCAGTCGAAAACTGGGCGACCATGAAAGGCATCTGCGCCCTCTATTACCCCAACGGCTACTACTTAACCGGTCTGCCCTCGGACCTCAATCAGTTGTACCAGCAGGCATATAACGCCGGCGCGCGCATCCACAGTAACTCGTGGGGTTCCGCCGCCGCAGGCGATTACACCGTCGAGTCCGTCCAGTCCGACACCTTCATCTGGAACAACCGCGACATGCTCATCACCTTCTCGGCGGGCAATGAAGGCACGGACGCCAACAGCGACGGCGTGATTGACAGCGACTCGATGGGCTCACCCGCCACCGCCAAGAACGTCCTGACCGTGGGCGCGAGCGAAAACCAACGCAGCGACGGCTACCCCTGCGACACCAGTCTTTCCTACACCGCCTGCGCTTCGCAGGGCGGCGTCAACAACATCTTCACGTGGGGCGCGGCGTGGCCCTCCGATTATCCCGCCAACCCCATCAAGGATGACGTTTCCGCCAACAACGCCGGGCAAATGGCGGCATTCTCCAGCCGCGGACCGACCGACGACAACCGCATCAAACCGGACGTGGTCGCCCCCGGCTCGTGGATTCTCTCCACCTACTCGGACATGTACCAGCAAGGCTACGACGCCTCGCCGAACCCCAAAAACAACGCCTGGCAATACGACGGCTACGGCTTCCCGTATGACCAGTACTACAAATACCTGAGCGGCACGTCCATGTCCAACCCCCTGACGGCGGGCGGCGCGGCAGTCGTCAAGGATTACTACAACAAGGCATACAGCGTCAACGCCACCGCGGCGCTTGTCAAAGCCACCCTCATCAACTCCGCCGTGGATATGCTCGACGAAAACAACGACGGCGTGAACGACAACGACTTCCCCATCCCCAACGTCCACGAAGGCTGGGGACGCATCAACCTCGACGCGGCGACCGACGGGACGATTCAGTTCGTGGATGAAGGCACAGGCTTGAGCACCGGCGGAAGCGCCGCCTTCAGCGTGACCACCACCGGCGGACCGCTCAAAGTCACCCTGGTGTGGACCGACTATCCCTCCACCGACACCGCCGCCATCAACCTCGTCAACGACCTCGACCTCACCGTCAGCGGACCCAGCGGCGCGTTCCTCGGCAACGTCTTCTCCGGCGGTTGGAGCGCAACAGGCGGTTCGGCAGACCGGCGCAACAACGTCGAGAACGTTTACATCCAAAACCCCGCGGCGGGGACGTACACCATCACGGTCAGCGGTTTCAACATCCCCAACGGACCACAGAAATTCGCCCTCGTGGTGGACGGTGGAACGCTCGGCTCTGCACCTACGCCGACGCCTGCTCCCACCAGCACGCCCACCAGCACCCCTGCGCCTACCACCAGCACCGGCTACCTCTCGCCCTCCGCCAATGCCGCGGTGACTTCCGGCTCGGGTGACAACAACGGCTACGAAAGCAGCCCCGCCAACGCCTATGCCAATGATGGCGCTGTGGCAACCGACCTCAACAGCGGCACTGGCACCAGCACCACCTACACCAGCACCCAGAAAGACCGCCACGTCTTCTACAACTACGGCTTCAGCATTCCTTCCGGCGCCACCATCACCGGCATCGAGGTCCGCGTGGATGCCCGCGCCGATAAAGCCTCCGGCACCCGCCAGATTTACGTCCAATTCTCGTGGGATGGAGGCGTCACTTGGACCACCGCCCTCAGCACCCCCAACCTGGGCACCAGCGAAGCCACCTACATCCTCGGCGGAACCACCAACACCTGGGGACGCACCTGGAGCGCCAGCGACTTCAGCAACGCCAACTTCCGCGTGCGCGTCATTGACGTCTCCAGCAACAATGCCCGCGACTTCTACCTCGACTGGATTGCCGTCAACGTGACGTACCAGCCATAGGAAGATCACTGCAACAAACAAAAAGATGGATGTGGAGGAAACTCCGCATCCATCTTTTTGTTTGACATCACAGCGCTTCGGACTTAACCGAAACCTGCCTCCGTCCGAATCGCCTTCGTCTCGCCTCAACCGCTTCCCCCTACCGATAACTGATCACTGATCACTGATCTCTTGCCTTCTTCGCCTTGGCGTTTGTTCTTCAATTCATCCTAATGATGATGCCCGCCCGAATGGACGTGACCATGCGTCAGTTCTTCCTCCGTCGGCTCGCGTAGACCCACAACCTTCACCTTGAAGTGAAGTTCATCGCCCGCCAACGGATGATTGAAGTTGAGGCGCACCAAATCGCCCTCGATGGACTCGATACGGGCATAACGACCCTGTCCACTGTCATCACGAACGGTCAGTTCCAGTCCTTCTTCCACCTGCATATCGCGAGGGAACTGGGCACGCGGCACATCCAGATAAGCTTCCTCATCGTACTCGCCATAACCATCCGCCGGGGCAACCACCACCTCGCGGCTCTCGCCCACCTTCATACCAATCATTCCCCTTTCCAAGCCGGGGATGATATTCCCATACCCTGTCAGAAATTCCAGCGGTCCATGCCCCGCCGAAGAATCCAACAGCTCCCCATCCACATGGAGCGTGTACTCCATCGAAACTACAACGCCGTTTTGAACCGAATCTTTGTTCATGATTTTTCCTTTCTTGTTTGTTTGCCCATTGTACCAGCAAGCAATAGACAAGTACACATTTCTCTTTCTGCTTTCTACTCTCCACTTCCATCCTTCATAATTCATCCTTCATCCTTTACAATGTCCCCATGCACTCCGACCTCTGCCTGCCTTGGTACTGGGAATACGACATTGACTTCGTCCGCTTTGTCGAACAAGCCTGTCATGAACAGGGATTGACCTTCTGGCAAATCACACCCGAAAACCTGCTCGAATCCATCCAGGCGCTATACACAGGCGAACACACCTTCAACACCCTGCTCGACCGTTCGCAGGGCGATGACCGCTTCCTGCCTATCAACAACTGGGCAAAGGAACACCACAAACGCCGCATCAACCCTCCCGAACTCTCCGCTTGGTCGGAAGACAAAGCCACCATGCACCTCGAACTCATCAACGCCGGCATCCACACCCCTTACACCATCATCCTGCCTCCCTTTCTCGAACAGCCCGTCATCCGTAATCTGGATCTGACCCCGCTTGGAAATCAATTCGTCATCAAACCCTCGCACGGCGGAGGCAGTGCCGGCGTTATACTCGGCGCGTTCTCTCTCGATCAGGTCTTGCGCGCCCGCATGGAATTTCCGGAGCAAAAATACCTGCTGCAAGCCACCGTCACGCCGCGCACCATTCACGGACGCCCGGCATGGTTCCGCGTGTTCTATGCGGTTGGCAAGGTTTATCCCTGCTGGTGGCATCCGCTCACGCACGTGTTCTCGATTGTCACTCCCTCCGAGGAACACCGTTATGACCTCTCCCCCCTTCATGACATCACCCAACGCATTGCATCCCTCTGCCGCCTCGACTGGTTCACCACCGAAATCGCTCTCACTCACGAAAACTTTATCGTTGTGGACTACGTCAACGACCAGATAGATACCCGCATCCAATCCAAGGCAGTGGACGGGGTTCCCGATGAGGTGATGAGGAATGTGGCAAAGCAGTTGGTTGAATTAGCGAAGGGATATGTGTAATTTGCGCTCTAAAACAAAAGCCCCGCGTTGAGGCGGGGCTTTCCATCTATTGCGAAGGTCGCAAGGCAGGCTGCGGATTTTCCCGCGCGGTGGGAAAGAAGCGGCTGGGCAAAGGAAGGGGGGTGAAGGGACCTCCGCTTTGCAGTTCGGCGAAGGGGATATAGTACAAAGCAATGTCACTGCGGTCAAAGCGCTGGTAGGCAAAGATGATGTAATTGCCATCCGGGCTGAAGCGCGCATCGCGGTAACAGCATTCGCCGTTGATGGGATTGAGTTTTGTAAATTCCCTGGTTTCGCTGTTATACAGGTAAAGATCGCCAAAACCGTCGTTGCGAATCGAATCGTTGAACAGGAAGAGACTTTTTCCGTTCCAGTGGAAACTGCCAAGGCGCTTGGTGCTGTTCTTGTCGAATGTGAGGCGCACACCGGGGATGGTGTCGAGGCGGGAAAGCGCCACGTTGGCGCAGTTGTTGAGGTCGGCGTTGAGGAGGAAGATTTGGTCTGAATTGACCAGACGCGTATCAATGACGTGAGCGGCAAACTGAACGGCGGCAGGATTTCCCCCCCAAAGCACATCGCGGAAGGGAAACTGGTTGTAGAAACAGTATCTTCCTTTGACTTTTGGAAACTCGAACCTGGATTTTATATCTTGCAGCGCATTCAGGTCGAAGGGAATGATATTCAGCGTGCGCTGAATGCTGATGGCGACAAATTCTCCATCGGGAGAGACGCTGAAACCTTCCAGTTCTTCGTTGGTATTGAAACACACAATGGGGGTGGTTTCTTTGGTTTCAGCGTCCATCAAGTAGGCGCAGTTGCGGGAGATGTAACTCAGGCGATTGCGGTCAATCCATCGCAGGTTCGACTTGGGCGAGTTTTCCGAGCGGATTTGAAGGAGATTGCTGCCGTCGGTGTTGACGAGGTAGATGTCATTGCCAGCGACGAGCGCAATTTGGTCGGCGCCGCCGGGCAGGGTGGCAGTCGGCTGAGGCGTAAGAGGAAGCGGCAGGGGAAGAGCAGTATCGGTGGGAGGGATGGCGGTAAAGGTTTCAGTGGAGGAAACTGCAGTGGAAGGAGGGAGCAGGCTGACGGTCGGGGTGGAGGCGACGGAGAGGAAGGGAACGCTTCCGCCCTGCGCCAGCATCCAGAAAAGAGCCAGCAAGAGGAGTACGCTGCCGGTCGTCCAGAGCAGGGTGGTGCGGATTGTCGCCCAGCTGCCGTAGCGGTCAAGGAAGGCGGAAGGGCGTTCTTCGCCGAAGGCGGCTTTGTTGAGGGCGCGCGCCAGATGCAAGGTGGAAACGTAGCGGTCTTGTTTGTTTTCTGCCAGACAGATGTTGAGGATTTCGCCCACTTCGGGAGGCAGGTCGGGGACTTCGTTCAAGATGTCGGGGACGGGCTGCGGGAAGGGGCGGCTTCGCAGGGGGGAGGTTTTGCTTTCGAGGCGCGATTTCTTTCTGCCCGTGAGCATTTGGTAGAGGACGACGCCCAGGCTGTACACGTCGCTGCGTTCGTCCACCGTTTCGTTGTGGATTTGTTCGGGGCTCATATAGCCGGGCGTGCCTACCTGACCTTCGGCGGGGGAGGCGTCGGTGGCTGCCGGCTTGGCAATGCCGAAATCGGAGATGTAGGGGTTGCCGTCCAGATCGAAGAGGATGTTGTCGGGTTTGATGTCGCGGTGGATGATGTGCTGCTTGTGAGCGTGGTCGAGGGCGGAGGCGATGCGGTCAATGATACGGGCGGTCTCTTGCAGGGAGAGCCTGCCTTTGTTGGCAATCATTTGAGCAAGCGAACCGCCCGCCATGTAGCGCATCACAAAGTAGGGCTGACCGTCCTGTTCGCCCACGTCGTAGACCGGCACGATGGCAGGGTGTTCCAGCGAAGCGATCATTTTGAGTTCGCGTTTGAAGTGCGCCCGCTGGCTGATATCCGGCGTTTGCTCCACCGAAAGCACTTTGACCGCCACTTCGCGGTTGGCTTCGGTGTCGTAGGCGCGATAGACGACGGTGGATTGCCCGCGCCCGAGTTCCTCTTTGACTTGGTACCTGCCGATGGTTTCCGGTAACATTTTGCCCAAGTATAACGCAAGCAAGGCAGGGAAATGGGTGCGTTTTGCCGCACCCTTAAGTCCCAGATGAGAGCGTTCGGTATTCCGGTATAACCACAGATAAAAGCGATGAAAGGGATTAGGGAAGCAACTGTCGTCATATTTTCCAGCCCAATATGAGAACAAATCCGTTTCTAGCGACCTGACAGTTTCAAACGGGACGCTGAAAAACGCAGATAAACGCAGATAAAAACAACTTCTGGACTTACGCAAAATGGCTTTCTTGTCCGCTAATCTACGCCAATTTTCGCGAATTTTGAACGAGTTAGCGCAGACCAGCCAAGCTTGGTGGATTAAATTCAGGTTTTGCGTAAGTCAAGAACTTAAATCAGCGTAAGTCAGCGTTCATCTGCGTCCTAAAGCAAAAGTGTCGGGTGGCTAGATCCGTTTTATCCCTTTCATCTGTGGTGAAAACGGGAATACCGAATCCTTTACCAAACAACAAAAAAGCCCCGCTTGGCGGCGGGACTTTCAACTTTGCTCAGGAAAGCATTTGGACGGGTTGGCTTTGAGTTACTTATCCTGAATTTCGGCGGCTCGCAGCGTGTTTGCCATGAGCATGGCAATCGTCATGGGACCGACGCCGCCGGGCACGGGAGTGATAAAGCCTGCGACTTCCTTTGCCTCTTCAAAATTCACATCGCCGACCAATTTTTGCTTCGGTTTGCCGGTCTTCTCGTTGATGACCGGGTTGCCGTTGGCATCCAGCACCGGCACGCCGTTGATGCCCACGTCAATGACCGCCGCGCCGGGTTTGATCCAGTCGCCGCGCACCATTTGGGCGCGACCGATTGCCGCGATGATGATATCCGCATTGCGCAGGACAGCAGGGATGTCTTTTGTCTTCGAGTGGACAACGGTAACGGTAGCATTTTCCTTGATGAGCAGGAGAGCAGCGGGCATGCCCACAATGTTGGAGCGTCCCAGCACGACGGCGTTTGCTCCGGCAATCTGCACGCCGGCTTCCTTGAGCAGGTAAATACAGCCATACGGCGTACACGGCACGAACAGCGGCTCGCGTCCCTTTTGCGCCAAGCGCCCCAGATTGAGCGGGGAGAAACCATCCACGTCCTTTTCGATGCTGATGAGCGAAAGCACGCGTTCTTCATCCAAATGAGCAGGCAGAGGCAGCTGCACGAGGATGCCATGAACCTTCGGATCGGCATTCAACTTGCGGATGAGGTCTTCCAGTTCCTCCTGCGAAACATCCGCAGGGAGCGGGTGATGAAAGGAGGTCATCCCCAGTTCAGCACATGCCTTTTGTTTCATGCTGACGTAGGTCGCCGAGTCGATGCGGTCGCCCACAAGCACGGTGGCGAGTCCCGGCTGGGGTTTTCCTTCCGCAATTCGTTTCGCCACCTTTTCCTTCACTTCATTGCGCACTTTTTGCGCGATGGCAGTTCCATCAATCAGTTGAGCAGTCATGCCTGTTCTCCTTTTGAGGTGCGAGTGCGTCGCACTTCATAATATTGATTAATCCACATCAGTGAAATTTGTGTCAGACGTGAACACCTTATCGGGCGGGTGCGGCGCACCCTCCAAGATTGTACATCCCTGCTCCCGCCTCTACAAAGTGACACTTATCCCCGATTCACAATTACGCCCTTCATCCTGCCGTTTTCGAAGCGTTCCAGCCTCACAAGGTCAATTTCGTTCCAGCGCGGCGAGGAGGCAAAAGCGGTCACCCGCAGATAGTTGCCCGTCAACCCTTCCATCTTCCAGCCCCACTCACCGAACTCCGATGCAGTCTCCCATAGGACTGTCATTTCTTTGCCGATGAATCTCTCGCGGTAGGACTTTGCCGACTCTTCGATTGCCTCCTGCAGGATGTGATTCCGCTTCTTTCTTAACTCGGGCTTGATCTGCCCCTTCATCCTTGCCGCCCCGGTGCCGGGTCGCGGCGAATACGAGAAGACATGCCCGCCGGCAAACTCCATCTCGCGGACAAAGTTCAGCGTCTCGGCAAATTCTTTTTCCGTTTCGCCGGGGAAGCCGGCGATGAGGTCGGTGGTAATCGCCACATCAGGGATTGCCTGACGGGCAAAGGTCACCAGTTCGCGGAAGGATTGCGGCGTGGTCTTGCGGAGCATCCGCTTGAGGGTGGAAGCGCTGCCGGATTGCAGAGGCAGGTGCAGGTGAGGCATGAGGCGGGCGTCTGCCCAGAGGGAGAAAAAGTCGGCGGAGAGGTCCCAGGGTTCGAGGGAGGAAAGCCGCAGGCGCGGCACGTCCGTCTCACGCAGAATGGCTTGGATGAGGTCGCTCAAGTGCAGACCAAAATCGCGCCCCCATGAGCCGAGGTGGACGCCGGTCAGGACGATTTCTTTCGCGCCGCCCTCGAGCGCGACTTGAACATCGAGGAGAACATCGGCGAGGCGGCGGCTGCGCCCCTCGCCGCGCGCGATAGTGGTGACGCAAAAAGTGCAATGGTTGTCGCAGCCATCCTGCACTTTGAGGAAGGCGCGCGTGCGGCGGTGTAGACCGGGCAGAGGCTCGCGGGAAATGGGTTCAAGATCGAAGATTTCAGGGGTGAGGTTCAACAGGTCAGCGACGAGGCGGTCTTTGCGGTCGTTCAACACCACGCGGCGGACGTTGGGCAATTCTTCCGCTTGTTTGGGGTGGAGCGTTGTCCAACAGCCGGTGGCGATGATTTCCGCCGCGCCGGCGCGGGCAATGCGGCGGATGGCGCCGCGCGAATCGGCGGCGGCTTCGTTCGTCACTGCACAGGTGTTGACCACTGCCAAGTCGGCTGTTTCGGGCGAGGCAACGACTTCATGCCCTGCCGCACGGAACTGACGCGCCATGGTCTCGATTTCGCTTTGGTTGAGCCTGCACCCGACGGTATCGAGATAAACCTTCATAAGACTTCAGACATTGGACATTTATGGTTGAAGGACGACAAAATTCTGAAACAGCACATCCACACCGGGTTCTTCGAACGAGCCAGCCAGTACACCCACGCCGCCGCTGGCAAGGTCAGTGTCTTGTGTGGAAGCAACTTGCATTTCGTTCACATAAAAGGTAAGTGTTTCACCAATGCAATCTGCCCGCAGGTGATTGACTCCATCGCTGTGAATGACATCGCTTGCCACCATCATCTCCTGCCCGATGAGGATGGCTTGCCCGCTGGTGAACTTGCCGATGGCATAATAGCCGTCGGAAGAGATGACGAAGAAGTAGTAATTTCCGTTTTGGTAGCGGCAGATGAGCCCGGCGCGATTTTCCAACGGACCGTTCAGGCGGGTCACATCGGCTTCGATGCGGACATCGCCAAAATTGCCCGGCGGCGTGGACCAGAAGTTCATCTTTGCGCCGCGCACCAGAATGCGGTAGCCGCCGCTGTCATAATCCATGATGCCGCCGTCGTTCAACACGCGGTCCCAGCCGGAGGTGTTGTCCGAAAAATCATCGCTGTACAACACTGCGCCCGGCGCGCCGCTCACTAGCGGCTCGGACGGCGTCACAGGCAGGCAGGCGGCAAGAATCAAGACGCTAAGGAGAGCCATCAGGCATGATTTTTTCATGGGGGCGATTGTATCAGAGTTACGGAAAATACTGCGCCAGCAGCGCTTCTGCCTCGGCGCTGCCCAAGTCACGCGCTTGAATCAAATGCTCATACATTGCCTGATTATCCCCGGTCTGTAAATACAACAACGCCAGGTGAAAATGCGCCGCAGCCGATTGAGGATCCGCCTCCACCGCTTGAAGGAGATACCACTTCGCTTCGTAGTAGCGCTCATCCAAAATCATCAGCCAGCCGAGCGTATCGAGCGCCAGCGGGTCTTTGGGCTTCAACTCCAGCGCCTTGCGTGCGGCGGGAATGCCCACATCCCGCACGTAGGCGCCGTTGCGGGCGCAAAACTCCGCCAGCAGATGCCAGTAATGGGCATCTCGGGGGGCGACGGTGGTCGCATATTGATATGCCTCGAGTGCGGTGTTGAGGTCGCCCAAATTGGCAAACTCTTCTCCAATCGAAACATACCAGGCAGGGTTTTGCGGCTCGAGTTTGGCGGCAGTTTGAAATTCGCTCAATGCCTGACGATGACTGCCAATGCGCTGGAAATACAAGCCGCGCAGACCGCGCACCAGCGGCGAATTCGGATTGAGCGTCAGCGCCCGGTCGAGGTGAGAAAGCGTCTCGTTCCCCGCTGTGTGCTGCTCTGCCTCTCCCAGCCATGCCCACGCCTCGGCATTTTTCTCATCGAATTCCACCGCTTCGGCAAAAGCGGCGCGCGCCAGCGCCCACTCGTCCACCAGCGCCAGCCCGCGCCCGATGATGACCTTCCCATCCGACGGCGTCTCGCTCAACGCGGACAAATTGACAGCGGCGCGAAGAGTCTGGGCAGCCGGGTCAAATTGCGGGTCCAGTTGCGAAGCGTGGAGCAGTTCCGTCACGGCGCGGTCGGGAGCAGTCAGGGTCAGCAGAAGTCCCAGGCGGTAGCGGACGGAGGCATCATCCGAATGCACTTCGACATATTGCTGAAGGAACTGTGCGGCTTTGGCATATTCGCCGTTCTGTTGATGGATTTCCGCCAGGCGTGAGTAAAGATTTTCGGAGTGTGCCGGCTGGTCGAGCGCCTGAGTCCAAATCTCCGCCGCGCGCTGGGCATTGCCGTTGAGGTACCACACGTCTCCCCAGGCTACCCATCCTTCAGGAGAAAGCGCCTCCCGCTCGAACGCCTGCTGATAGACCTGCTCCGCACGAGCATACTCGCCCGCGTGATAAAAATAGTGTCCCGCCAGTTCATAGAAGTCGGGTCGCCAGGGAATACGCTGCGCCGCTCTTTCGTAATGTTCTGCCGATTCCAAATGAGAAGACGTGCGGGCGGCTTTACCTGCCTCTATATAGCCCGATGTGATGAACGATGCCCAAGCCATCAACGCCAGCAAGATTGGGAGCAGGATTACTTTAAGCCTTTTTGGCATGGTTCAATTATACGGCTCGGTTCGGGTATTAGAGGGAATCATTGAGTTGTTATAAATAGATATATGGATTCGTAATAGCAGTAGGGACTGTGGAAACTGTGGACAATCCAATCAAGCCCGAAGATGTGGGGGGAGGCACACGATCTCATACTAAATGCAGGGCTGATTCTGCCAGAATGTTTTTTTCATGCTGTGAAAAGTTTCGGGATGGTTCATCCACAATTTACCCACAGAAAACGATGAGTTATTCCACTTTCCATATTTTGACAGGAGTAAAAATCGCCCCCCATATATGGGGGTGCGTAAAGGGCGAGCAATTGCCCTATTTTTCCACTTGTCCACAGGGAATGGTGTTTATCCACAAATAGAGGCGGGTTATCCACAGGAAGGTTGTTTGGACAAACGTTTTTGCAAGGAGGAATCCCCCCAAATCTGGTCATGATTCTGGTACTCAGGGGGGATGATTTTGGGATTGATTTTGCGTACTTTTTGGACTGTGGATAAGTTATCTGGTTCAATCCACAAAAATAGGCTCTGCCCTGCCTAGAATGGGGATTGGTTTTTCGAAAAAGACATCCACAAAGGCGGCGAAAGTGGCAAAATGTTCGCGCAAATTCCAGAACAGCAGTGATGTGCGGCGGTAGTTGATATTATTTGCTTCCACCCCCAATGCCCGAACGCCCAGCGCATTGCAAAGAAACAGCGCGCGAGGCAGGTGGAAGCGCTGCGTTACCAGCGTCGCACTTTTCAGCCCAAAGATGGCTTTTGCCCGGTAACAGGTATCGTAGGTGCGTTTGCCGGCATAGTCCAACACGATTGCCTCGTCCGGAACGCCCAGCGCAAGGGCATATTGACGCATGGCTTCGGGCTCGTTGTAATTGAGCGACGGGTTGTCGCCGCTCATCAACAGTTTTTCCACCTTGCCCCTGAAGTAGAGGTTCGCTCCGGTCTCTACGCGATCCCTCAGGACGGCGGTTGGGGTTCCATCTCGACGCAAACCTGCGCCAAAGATGATGGCAACTCGTTCGGATGGTGCATCTGCCGCGCTGTAGATTTTGTTCCAAGTTTGCAGGGTGGTGATGAGACGCGGCAGGAGCAGCCCCAGCGCCCCCAAAATGATCGCCCACAGAATGAGCCGCCTGACCCATTTGAGAATCCGTTTCAACATGGCGGTGATTCTAATGAAAAATAATGAATGTTGTATGTGAATTTACTACCCCATTTCAAATCTTGACTGCTCTGTTGCAAACATGAGATAGGCATGGTAAATCGCTCTGTTGCAAGGATTTTTCCGAGCGTACTCGGCGGTCTCTACCGCCGGGTTTGCGCAAGAGAGCGCAAACTACGCAGATTTTTTTTGATGATTGCAACAGAGCAAATCTTGACTATTAACAGGACTGTAATGAAACAGAACGGCTTTGATATTGTTAAATTTGATGGAATCAATAAAATATAAGTAACCAAGGACGGTCCTTGGAGAAAATTTTTTTAGAGAAAGGATTTCATTATGTTATTCGCTCCCCAAGAAAAAGGACAGGGCCTCGTCGAGTATGCGATCATTCTCGCGCTCGTGGCAATCGTTGTGATTGCTGTCATGCGGTTGCTGGGTCCCAAGGTCGGCAACACCTTCACCAATATCAACGACCAACTGCCCACGTAGCGGGCAAAAAACATTGCAGAAAGCCCCGTCATGCGACGGGGCTTTTTTGTTGGTCAGTCATCTGCAGCGGCGCGGGCAACTTCTTCCGGTTCGAAGACGACTTCCTCTTTGCCGGTCAATTTTTGCTGTACTTTCTCCACAATCAGCCGCAGGTGACCGGAATGGGAGACGTAGTCCAGGTCATCCGCAGGGACGGCAAGGACCGGGCAAAGGGTGAAGTTATCTATCCACTCTTCGTACAGCCGGTTCAGCCCCTGCAGGTATTCGGGGGAAATGGTCCGCTCATAGTCCCGTCCGCGGCGGGCGATGCGGTTGATGAGGGTGGGGACGGAGGCTCGGAGATAAACGACCAGGTCCGGGGGCGGAAGGAGGCGGGAGGTCGTCTCGTAGAGGTCGCGGTAGGTTTGGTAATCCCGCTGATTCAGGTATCCTTGAAGGAACAGATTATAGGCGAACACCTCGGCGTCTTCATACACGCTGCGGTCCTGCACGACGGAAGTGGGGTGCTGTCCCAGTTTGTGATGGGATCGCAGGCGGTGCGTGAGAAAAAAGATTTGTGAGTGAAACGCCCAGCTATTCATATCCTGATAGAAATCTTTGAGGTAGGGATTTTCGGTGACCGGTTCGTAGAACGGCTCCCATCCCAGACGAACACAAAGCATCTCCACGAGCGTGGATTTTCCAACACCGATATTCCCTGCTACAGCAACATATTTTTTCATGTCTCTCCTCCGAAACACAAGCGCAAATTAGGGAATCTCACCCGCCAGCTCTTTATCTATGACCTGTTTGAAAATATCGAGCGGCTGGGCGCCCACGATGGCAAGACCGTTGATGAAGAAGGTGGGGGTGGAACGCACGCCCAGGTTCATGGCAAAGTCGAGGTCAGCCTGAACGGCTTCGCGGAACCTGCCTTCTGTGATGCAGGAGTTGAACCTTTCCATGTCCAGCCCCAATTCTTGGGCATACTGCGCGTACACGTCGCTGCCGAGGGCGTTGCTGCTGAAAAGTTTTTCATGGAATTGCCAATAGGCATTTTGTTCGCCGGCGCACATGACGGCTTCAGCGGCGGGAAAGGCGTCGGGGTGGATGGACGTCAGCGGGAAATGGCGGTACACCAGGCGAATCTTGCCCGGATAGGCATTGAGCAACGGCTGAAAGACCTGTTCATGCCAGCGGCGGCAGAAGGGACACTGGTAGTCGCTGAATTCAACGATGGTGATGGGCGCATCTTCCGGACCGATGGAGGGAAATCCATCGGCGGCAACCTCATAGCGGATAAACTGCGGCTGTGCCGTAACGGGCGCTTCCACCACCGGACCTTGCGCCCGGGCGGCTGTCACCGGGCTTTTCTCCGCCGGGACGTATCCCCAAACTACATAGCCGAGCAGCACTCCTGCGGCAAAGGCAAGGACGGTCAAAATGGCGTAAAAGTGGCTGACCTTGAAAGTGAAAGACTCTTCTTGTTCGGTCCCCGCTTCCTCAAAAACTTCCGGTTCGATGACCACTTCCTCTTCGACTTTTTTCTTTCGTGTGGATTTGGTTGGCATGCCGGGCATTATAACATGCCCCCCCTAGAGGCAACTTTAAGGCTGGAGCAGACGTATACTTAATACCCCATGAAAACGCATAATGGGCGTTTTCTAATGTTTGCTTTGCGCTAAAGAACGCAATCTATGCAGTGACTATTTTGGAGGTAGAAATGACCGCACGTGAAAATCGCATTCCCTGGTATCTATGGCCCCTTACCGCCATTTGGAAACTGCTCGCCGTCATCGTCGAAATGACCGGGCGGCTGGTTGCCATGATTCTCGGCATCGTGCTGATGATTGTTGGTGTGCTCATCAGCCTGACGGTAGTCGGCGCGATTGTAGGGATTCCGCTGGCAATTGTGGGGTTGTTGCTGTTCCTCAAGGGCATCTTCTAGGATGGCATCAGAGAGAGGGGGTGGGATGTGGAGTCCGCTTTCGAAGGTGTGCCAGGATTCGGTCCCGCAGTGAAGCGACAGCCCTCCGCACCGGCGGGATGCGCAGAATCAGGAACAGGAGGACGACCAGCCCATAAATCAACGGGCGCACAATTTCTCCCTGTAGGGCAAAGAAGCTGCCTTTTTTGCTCCAGGCGTAGTGCAGCACAACCAGCGGCGCGATGATGTAAACCATTTGGTGGAGGCGTTTCCAGTTCCTGCCCAGCCGTTTCTTCCAGATGTCGAAGGATGTCCACGCAAGGGGGATGAGCAGGAGGAAGGAAATTACACCTATGATGATGAATGGTTTTTCGAAGATCGTTTGGGTGATGAGACTCCACGCCAGCCCGTAGTCGAGATGTAAAAAGATAAGCACATGGACGACCGCATACATGAAGGCATACAGCCCCAGTGTGCGGCGGCGTTTGAGCGCTTCCGTCCAGTGGAAGAGCGTGTGGAGCGGCGTGCAAGCCAGCGACAAGACCAGCAGTGTGATGGCATGACGCCCTGTGCGCTGTTCCAGCGCCTGGATGGGGTTGGCAGTGAGGTTATTGGTGAAGAATTGAAACACCAGGATGACCAGCGCCGACCACGCGTACACATGTATGGCAATTTGAAGCGGGGTATAACGTTTGAAAAAGTTTTTCATGTAAATTAATAATGACACTACTGCAAAAACCTTGAATTCTCACCACGGAGGCACAGAGTCACGGAGTATTCTTCCTTTTTTAATCTCGGTGACTCCGTGTCTCCGTGATTTGATTTTAGCCTTTTTGCAGTGAACTCAATAATACACGCTCAAATCCATGCCGGCGTAAAGATGCGCCACCTCTTCCGCATAGCCGTTGAACATCAGTGTGGGGCGGCGTCCAAACTCGCCGATGCGGCGTTCCGTCGCTTGTGACCAGCGCGGGTGCGGCACTTCGGGATTTACGTTGGAGTAGAAGCCGTATTCGTTCGGTCCGACCATGCTCCAGAGCGTGGTCGGCTGTTCCGCGACCAGTTCGATCTTCGTGATGGATTTGATGGACTTGAACCCATACTTCCACGGCACGACGAGTCGAATCGGCGCGCCGTTTTGGTTGGGCATGGGCTGTCCGTATAAGCCGGTGGCAAGGATGGTCAGGTCATGCAGTGCCTCGTCGAGCCGCAAGCCTTCCTGATAGGGCCACGGGTAGAAAGGACTCTTTTGCCCGGGCATTTCTTCGGGACGATAGACCGTCTCGAAGCGCACATACTTCGCGTCGGAGGTCGGTTCCACCTCCTTCAGCAGGCTTGCGAGCGTGAACCCCGTCCACGGGATGACCATGCTCCACGCCTCCACACAGCGCAGGCGGTAAATGCGTTCCTCCTGCGTGAAGCGGCTCAGCAGGTCTTCGATGCCGTACGTCTTCGGCTTGTTGACCAGCCCATATACTTCCACTGTCCAGGGTTTGGGATTGAATTTCTGCGCCAGCCGCGCGACCCCTTCTTTGTCGGTGGTGAACTCGTAATAGTTGTTGTAGTTGGTGATGTCTTCATAAGAATTGGCGGGATCGCGCAACTCATCCGCTTTGCCGCCTGGAATGGCAGACGCTTCGGACTCAGGGACGGTTGATTCAGTCACGGACGGCGCACACGCCGCGAGCAGCGCCGCCCCGCCCACAATGCCGGCAGCCTTGAGAAAGTCCCGCCGCGAAAGATATTGCGAATACGGCGTAATCTCAGAGGATTTCACGGGAACGGATTTGAATTTGTGAGTCATGTCTTTTCCTATTGAACTTCAATATCATTCTGAGCGAGGCGACACTTGCACCGCACGCAAGTGCAGGCGAGAATCTCTGATCATGTTGTTGAGACCCTGCAAAAATAATCAATATGTTTCAAGCAGCAGCGCCTTGATGTTCTCTTCCGTCTCGGCATATCTTCCTTCGCCGACATGCACGTAACGGATGTGACCCTGCTTGTCTATCAGGTACAGTGTGGGCCAGTACTGGTTCTTGTAAGCCCGCCAGGTTGCGCCGTCGTTATCCTGTGCAACCGCATATTCAATTCCGAATTTTGCAATCGCGTTCTTTACGTTCTCGATGTCCCTTTCATACGAGAACTCGGGATAATGATTGCCAATGATGACGAGCCCCTGGTCGGCATATTTGCTGTGCCATTCCTTCAAGGAAGGAATCACATTCTGGCAATTGATGCAGCCGAACGTCCACATTTCCAAGAGGACCACTTTGCCTTGCAGGTCGGCGAGCCGCAGTGGAGAGGAAACATTCAGCCAGATATCATTCGTCAGTTCAGGAGCAGGTCCCAGGTCAGGCAGCGAGGCGGTTTTGGGCATGGACAGCTCCTCCGCTTGTTGCTGGAGGTTGCTTTGGGGGGCGCATCCAAAAAGGATGAAGGCAAGCAATCCAAAAAAATAACGTCGCATGGTCGGTCTCCTTGATGACGTTATTCTAAGGAGACTTCCTTACAGAAAGATTACGCGATGATGAAAAGACCCTAAAGGTTTTGAATCAACCTCTCGAAGGATTGTGAACAACCTTGTTCTATCGAAGGACTTTCGGGGTGTTCATGGAAGGCGGAACGTGAACTGTGTGCCTTTGCCCACTTCGCTTTCGACCGTGATCTCGCCCCCGTGCGCACGGACGATGCCGCGCGCGATGGCAAGCCCCAACCCCGCGCCGCCCGTGCCTCGATTGCGAGACTTCTCGCCGCGGTAGAAACGCTCGAAGACCTGCTGGAGGTCTTCCGCGCGGATGCCTTCGCCCGTATCGCTGACGGTCACTTCCACGCCCTGGCTGGTTCGCCGCACCCACACGCTGACCCTGCCCCGCACCGTATGCCGCAGCGCATTGCCGATCAAATTGTTCAGCACGCGCCCGATGGCTTGCGTGTCCATGTGGACGGGGTCAACCTCCGGGTCAACGTTGCCTTCGAGTGTGGTTTCATTTTGTTTGGCGAGTTCGGTGAAACTTTCGAGCGTGTCCGAAACGAGGTCGCTCAACGAGGCGTTTGCCTTATTGAGCGGAAAACCGCCTGCGTCGAGTTGCGCCATCTGGAACAGGTCGTCTATCAAAGCGGAAAGATTTCGCACGTCGCGCTGTGCCGTGTTGAGATAACGCTTCACCGTTTCGGGGTCGTCCACCACGCCGTCGGCAACCGCTTCCAGGATGGCGCGCATGGACGTAAGCGGGGTTTGCAAATCGTGGCTGACCCAGGCAATCAGGTCGCGGCGCATGGACTCGAGGTCGCGTTGTTTCTGGTCGGCGGCTTGTAATTGTTCTGCCATCTGGTTGAAGGCGTTGGCTAGCACACTGACCTCGTCACGTCCCTGCACGGGGACGCGGATATTCAAGTCTCCTTTTGCGAGTTTTTCCGCCGCCGCCTTCAATCCATGAATGCGTTCCGTCACTGTGCTGGAGAGAAAGTATCCCAGCGCCATCGCCATGCCGCTGGCAAAGACCAGCAGGATGATTGCCAATAATAAGTCGTGCGGACTGACGAACATCATCTGCGCCGAGAACCACACGTTGAAGAAAGTGAGAATACTTGCCAGCGCATATCCGCCGAGCAGCGTCCAGTGCAAGGTGGGGGAATGATTGATCCAGCCGAAGCGATAGGCGGCGTATCCCGCCAGCGCCGAGATCAACGCGGTGATGCCAAGATACAACGCCATCAATCCCAGTTCGTTCATCGGCGGCACCATGATCAAAACGAAGATGCCCAGCGAGATGGCGACGATCAACAAGACGCCAATCGCAAAGCGGGCGAGCGGGGGATTTGGGGTGAGGGTGGTTTTCATAAAAACTCTTTAGACAGCGCTTTGAAATTCATTTTCCAGCCACAGATGAACATAGATATATCTGTGGTGAATTTCGATTTATAAAACACTCTCTTAAACACAAAGGATAAAGGACTTAAAGCCTTGAGTTGAAAATGCTTTGTGCCTTTGCGGTAAAAAATTACGGCTCGAACTTATAACCCACACCCCACACGGTCAGCAGCCGTCTGGGTTTCGATGGGTCGTCCTCGATCTTCTCGCGCAGGCGCCGCACATGCACGGTCACGGTGCCTGGGTCAATGTATTGCGCGCCGCCCCACACGCGTTCCAGCAACTGCTCACGCGTGAACACCTGTCTCGGATGACGCGCCAGCAGGTACAGCATGTCGAACTCCTTGGCGGTGAGATCAATGGGATTCTCTTTAACGGTGACCACGCGACTCTTTGGATCAATGGACAGATTCTCGAACGACAGCGCCCGGTCATTCCCCGCCTCCGCCTGCTCCCGTCCGAGACGCCGCATCACCGCCCGAACGCGACTCACCAACTCCTGCGGGCTGAACGGCTTGACCACATAATCGTCCGCGCCCATTTCGAGTCCGGCGATGCGGTCTATCTCCTCGCGGCGCGCCGTCAGCATGATGATCGGCACATCGGAACGGTCGCGCAGCCAGCGGGTCAGAGAGAGACCGTCCACTTCGGGGAGCATCAGGTCCAGGATGACGAAGTCGGGTTGCGAGCGTTCGAAGAAAGTCATCGCTTGTTTCCCGTCCGAAGCGATCTGCACGCCATAGCCTGCGCGCTTGAGATACAGGCTGACCACTTCCGCGATGCTGGCTTCGTCCTCCACAACAAGGATGTTCTTTGCGTTCATTGGCATGATCATACTCCGAGTTTTGCGAAACGGTGAAAGTGTTCAGACTTTCGTAATGATTTTACAGCCGTTTTGTAAGAGTGAGTCAGTATGATGCGGGGAACTCAAACAAGGAGAAAAGAATGAAGACAAAAAATATTGTGTTACATGGGATGTTGTTGCTGGTCTTTGTGTTGGCGGCATGCAGCGGCGGAACTTCGAATGATGTAATGGACAAGCCTGAAGACGCCATGATGGAAAAGCCGACCGAAGAAGCGATGATGGAGACGTCCACCCCCGAAGCCATGATGGGCGATCAGCACAACAATGCAATGTCGGATGACGCGATGAAGGAAACGCCCGCATGGTATTCCGTTTCGCTGACGGATGTGAACACGGGCGAGTCATTCACAATCAACGATCTCAAAGGCAAGGTCATCCTTGTCGAGACGATGGCAGTGTGGTGTTCCAACTGTCTCAGTCAACAGACCCAGGTGAAGGCATTGCACGAAGCCCTCGGCGAACGCGATGACTTTGTCAGTTTGGGAATTGATATTGACCCGAACGAAGACGCGGAAAAACTTGCGTCGTTCACTTCATCGAACGGTTTCAACTGGAAGTACATTGTCGCTTCCCCCGAAATCTCCGCTGAATTCGCCTCGTTGTACGGCGGTCAATTCCTCAACCCGCCCTCGACTCCCATGCTGATCATTGACCGCAAGGGTGTTGCGCATCCGCTTCCCTTCGGTATCAAAAGCGTGGATGAGTTAATGAAAGCGCTCCAGCCGTTCCTGGATGAGGCGATGTAGCCCTCACCCCCTACCACTCTCTACCCCTCTCCCTATGGGAGAGGGGAGAAAACATTATGGAAACCATCCTCACCTCCCTCTCCCTTGGTCTGCTTGCTACGACCAGTCCCTGTGTCCTGCCGCTGTATCCCGGTTTTCTTGCCTACCTCAGCGGCGGGCAGGAGGGAATGACGAATAAAGCAGGTCGTTATTTCCTCGGGTTCTTCGTCCTTGCCGGCGTGTTGACGATGATGCTCGCGCTTGGCGGGATCATTGCGTTGTTGTCCGTTTCGATTGGCAGGGCGTTGTCCGTTATCATTCCGCTTGCGGACACGGTCATCATCCTCTTCGGCATTTTGCTGTTGTTGAATATCAACCCCTTCAAAAGTCTGCCGCAGGTGCAGGTGCCTGTGCTTTCGCATCCGTTCGTCAATGCGTTTCTCTACGGTCTGTTATACGGACCGATCGCATTGCCGTGTTCGGGTCCGCTGGTGGTGAGCATCTTCGCCCTCTCGCTTACCTTCACCGAAACGTTCAGCCAACTCAACGTCTTTTTCTGGTTCGGCATGGGATTTGGCATTCCGCTCCTGCTGTTGTCGTTTCTTTCCGGTGCGGCGCAGCGCTGGATCACGCGCCAGTTTGCGATGCGCGCCCGTTTGATTAATGTGGTCAGCGGGTTGTTGCTGTTGGGTGTGGGGATCTATGACCTGAGCGTCAACTGGTCGTTGTTGCAGGCGTATTTTGTGTAATTGAGCGTAAAGGCGACTCGATCAGGGTTGCCTTTACGCTTTGGGAGCAACGTGTCTCTTTATTCTTTCTAGCCACCCGACACTTTTGTTTTGGGACGCAGATGAACGCTGATTTAAGTTTTTTCTGCGTTTATCTGCGTTTTTCAGCGTCCCATTTGAAACTGTCAGGTCGCTAGTACTCTTTTTCTTCTCCATTTTCATTTTCACGATACACAGCGACCCGGTTGCGTCCGGCATGTTTGGCGGCATAGAGCGCCCGGTCCGCCGCGCGCAGGAGATCCTCCTTCTTTTCGCCGTGTAAGGGAAAAGCCGAGAGACCCATCGAAACGGTAACGTTGAGGCTGAAGCGCCCAAAGGGAATGTACAGTAATGAAATGGAGCGGTGCAGCGAACTCACCCGCTCCTTGGCGACTTCCAGACTGATGTTCGGCATGACCAGCACGAATTCCTCCCCCCCATAGCGGCAGACGAAGTCGCCATGGCGGCTCTGACTGGTCACTGTTTCTGCCAATGTTTTGAGGACGATGTCGCCCGCTTCGTGTCCATAGGTGTCATTGACTTCCTTGAAGTGGTCAATATCCATCATCACAATGCACAACGGATAGACTTCGCGGGCGGCGCGCGCCAGCTCGCGTTCGAGTGTCTCCTCCAAATAGCGGCGGTTGAAGAGGTTGGTTAACGCATCGCGGATCGCCTGTTCGCGCAGTTGACTTTGAAGCAGCCCGATTTCGATCAATTGAGTTTGCATTCTGTCCATGGCATGGCGCAGGTCTTTTTCCACTTCCTTGCGGTCGGTGATGTCGCGGAAGACGATGATGCGTCCGTTCAAGGTGTGGTCGTTATCGTAGAGGGGAGTCACCCGCAGGTCCAGGTAACGAGACGGTTTGTGGGGAAGCCGCATTTCGGTGCGGATTTCCTGTCCCTGCATCAGATGTTCGAAGCGATCGTTCCAAATATTCAGAATGTCTGTAATGTTTTTTCCCAGGAACGAAACGGGGTCGGCGTCGAGAAAGTTCTTCATGGCAGGGTTGATATCCACAATGCGCCCCTCCACGTCAACGACCACCAAGCCGTCGCTCATTTTCTCGATGAGATGACTGCGCGCAAAAGGAACCAGATCCATGAACTTGTGGCGGAAGATGGCGTAGACGTACACCACTCCGGTGATGCCAAACATCATGGGCGTATAGTCGGGTTCAATAGACCCTTCTCTTCGCAGGTGTGTAAAAGCGCTGAACAGGAAAGGCACAACCGAGCCGAGCAATATCATCCGATACTGTCTTTTGAAGAAAGAGTTTGCCTGACGGTAACTTACCGTTAATAGCGCAAGCCCCAGCAGAATGAGCAGGTAAGAGTAGAACAGGTTGAACCAAAACCCTGCGCCGCGCTGGACGTTCATAATGACATAACCATCCTGCGTGAATGACCGGATGGATGCAAAGAGGGCTTGCGGCGACAGCCAGACCATCAGCACAATCAGCACAGGTTCAATGGCTAACAGCAGGAGATTCCGAAAGGTAAGCCATTTTTCGCGGCGGGTGAGGAACAGGGTGAAGAGCAGAAAGCATGTCGGCACGATGACCACGCCAAAATATGTCACCTTCAACCAGAAAATTTTTTGAGGCAGCGACGCCGACAGCCAGACCATTGCGTAAGCGCCCGACCAGATGAACATTCCTGCAAGCATGATTTTCAACGCAAAAGCGCCTGGAGCCGTTCGACGCCAGGCGATGATAAGCACGCTTAAGGTTGCAATGGTGGAAAGAGCCAGAACAACGGAGTAGGGGTGCAATTGAAACATGGTCAATCCACGCCTGCGCGACCGGGCTGCAGACATGTGGTTTCTATTTTACTTTGTTTATCCCAAGGTGCAGCAGGGCGGCAAGCCGCCTAACATAAAAGCAAAGGCTCGCCAGCGAAGGCGAGCCTGTTTTCCTGCTTGTTCAACTTACTCCCCGCCAAATGCCTCGAGCGCGGATGCCATACTTTCGTACATGGGAATGTTTTGTAAAAAACCGGTAATCCCCAAGACGTTGTAAATCTGTGGAGGCGCACTGCATAGTTTGAGGCGTATCGTTTTATGCGGGTCGTTTGCCGGCGTGAACATCTGGTATACCTTCTGAATGGCGCGCATGCCTGCGCTGGTAAGCGTATCGAGATCGCTCATTTCAATCAGCAGGTAACGCCCCCCCGCTTCATACGCCGACTGTGCGGCTTCCAAAAATTGTGTTTCGCTTTGGGCGTCCAGCCACCCGCCAATGTGAAAGACGGTCACAGGCACACCGGCTTGTATTTGCTCGCTTGTCATCTTTAAATCGCTTTTCACTCTCGCCTCGTTTTCTTTATAAAAGTGGATACCTGTAACAGGAATGGTTACATCTTCTTCACGTATTCCGCCTGGACGAAGCCCTGCACGCCGCTTTCATTTTGCACGAACAGCCATTTTCCCGCCACGCCAATCTTGCGCACCGCCTGGGCTTCATTCTCCAGCACGGTGAGCCGCGCTTTCATCTGTTCGTTTGCCAGCGCTTTCGATTTGACGGAAGCCGTTTCGTGGATTCTCAACCCTGCCTTGCCAACGGTCGCCTTGACGCGCAGCACCAACGCCGTTGAAGACGGCGTCCCCGCTTCACTGCCTGAACTGGAAGCTGGTTCCGCCGTGGACGGATAGACCTCCCCCGGAACTTTTTCCAGGTACCAGGCGGCGGCGAGACCTTCCTTGCCGTTCTTCGTGCGGACGCGCACCCACTGGTTGATGGCGCCGATCTTCGTCCAGCCGTTGGGTTCGATGATGGTCAGCAGGTCGCCGGCATGAGCGGCGTCCACGACATTGGCTTTGGAGGAGGTGTCTTCGCTGGTGCGGATGTTCAAGCCTGAGGTTACGTCCGCTTTGACGCGGGCTTTGGGTCCAGCCGTCGAAACGGGAGCAGTTGTCGGCGGAGTCTGAGGCGCGCCGGTCGAGGTCGCCTTTTGTCCGGGCAGTTGGATCGTTCCGTCTGCGTTGATGTTTTCGTACAGGACAATCTGCACGATGGAACGCTGGAGCGGGTTGCCGTGACTGTAGCGCGGCATGAGGTAGGTCTCTTTGTTGACATCCGTCTGGTAGGGCCAGGGGTCGAGCATGAGGTAGTCGTTGCCTTTGCGGGCGATGACCACCACATAGTGCGTGAGCAATCCTGGCGCCGGGGTGCTGTCCACGCAGACGATGGCGGGCTGACCGGCGGCGAGGGCGGCGTCAATTTGCTCGAGGGGAGCGGGCGTATCGTAACATTGGATGATGGAGTTGAGCCGTATTTGCGGGTAGAGTTGCGCCACGCTGTGCCAGCGGATGCCAGAGCCGGCAAACCCGTTGATGCCTTGCAATTTCTGGTTGAGGGTCTTGGGGGTGACGGTGTAACCGTGTCCGCTCAAGACCATGGCAACGCTGGTGAGGGCGCACCCGACATAGCCGATGGTATCTGAAGACTGGCTGCCGAAACCGAGTTTGTCGGCTTTCCATTGCGGGTCTTGCTGGGAATAGTAAACAAGTTGGAAGGACACGGTATCTCCTTTGGTGATTGGGAGGGGGGAACGATGGCTGGATTATAACGCCCTCCCGTTTAAAATCCATCCTTCAGTATTTCCTTTGCCGCCAGCATTCCCGCCGCGCCCATGACGCCTCCGCCGGGGTGCGCGCCGCTTGCGCCGAAGTAATAGCCTTTGAGCGGTGTGCGGAAATCCGCCCACTGCGGCACAGGGCGCAGGAAGAAGATTTGGTGCAGAAGCAATTCGCCGTGGAAGATATTGCCGCCCGTGATGCCCGCGATGGATTCGATATCCTTCGGCGAAATGACCTGCATTCCAACAATGCACTCGCGGATGTCGGGCGCGTATTGCTCGATGGTGGAAATCACCGCCTCGCCGAGTTGATTACGCTTTTCGTCTGTCCAGCCGCCTTCCACATCATAGGGCGCATATTGCACAAAACACGAAAGCACATGTTGACCGGGCGGCGCCATATCGGGGTCAATCATCGAAGGGAAGATCATATCGAGATACGGTCGGCGCGAAATCTGTCCGTACTTGGCGTCGTCGTAGGCGCGCTCGATGTAATCAATGCTTGGGCTGATGGAAACCGCGCCGCGATACAAGGCAGGTTCGTCGGGCAGCGCCGTGAAGCGCGGCAATCGGCTCAAAGCGATGTTGACTTTGCCCGACGAGCCGCGCACGCGGAAATTTTGTATCGCCGTCACGAACTCATCGGGGAAATGTTTCGGCTCGACGAACTGGAGGAACGTCCGCTTCGGGTCTGCGGCGGACATGACGACTTTGGAATCAATCTCATCGCCGTTTTCCAAGACGACACCCGTGACGCGCGCTTGCCCTGAGCCTGTCGAAGGGTCACTCTTGACCTTGACCTGCTTCACCGGACTATTGACTCTGATTTCCACTCCAAGCGCTCGCGCCGCGTTCGCAATCGCGCCGCTGACCCCGCCTGAGCCGCCCTTGGCAAAACCCCAGGCGCGGAATGCGCCGTCAATTTCGCCCATGTAGTGATGGAGCAGCACATACGCTGTGCCGGGCGAGCGCGGACCGAGGAACGTGCCGATGATTCCGCTGGCGGCTTTCGTGCCTTTGAGCGCGTCGGTCTCGAACCACTCTTCGAGCAAATCCGCCGAGGACTGCGTGACGAGTTTGGCAATCATGTAGAGTTCTTTTTCGGAGAGCGACGCGGCGTACTGACCGAGTTTGAGCAAATTAAACAAATCGCGCGGGTGAAGCGACGACGGGTCGGGCGGAATCAAATTGATGATGGGTTTGATCGCCTTCGCCGCGCGCGCCATGACGCGGGAGTATTCATCGTATGCCTCCGCATCGAGCGGCGAATGGCGGTAGATTTCGCGGCGCGTCAGGTCGTGGTCGTCCCACGAGGCGAGGTAGTCGCCATTGTCCATCGGAGTGAACGTGCTTGGCAAGGGCAAAATCTTCAATCCATGTTTGGGTAATTCCAGGTCGCGGATAATCTCCGGGCGCAGCAGGCTGACCACATATGAAAACTCGGTGAACTTGTAGCCGGGGAAGATTTCCTCCGTCACCGCCGCCCCGCCGACGATGTGCCGGCGTTCCAGCACGACCACTTTTTTCCCCGCCCGCGCGAGATACGCGGCAGCGACAAGTCCGTTATGCCCCCCGCCGATAATAATGGCGTCGTAAGTGTTGGATGATATCATGTGCTTTTCTCCGTTTACACGTTTACAGGTTTGAACGTTCGAACGTTTCAACTTGCCAACGTGTTAACGCCTTTTCCACTCCGGCTCATAAAACGGCAGTTTCACCACCCTCGCTGGGGCATATTGACGATGATGCTCCACCGTGATTTCCATGCGCACTTCCGTGCCGATTTCGTAATACGGTCTCTGCAAATGCGCCAGCGCAATGTACTTCTTCAACAGCGGCGACCAGCTCGAGGTGGAAGCGTACCCGACTTGCACACTACCGACTAAAATCGGCAAACTCGCCCGCACCGCCATGCCGGGAATTTGCGGCGGCAGACCGACCTGCTTGTAAATTTTCTCCATTCCATCCCAGTCCACTTCCAAACCGACCATCTTCCAGGCGGAGCCTTCGCGTTTCTCTCGCTCCAGCGCGCGGCGACCGACGAAGTAGCCGGGTTTATCGAGCGCCACCGTCCAATCCAGTCCCAACTCAAACGGAGATGACTTCTGCGCTTCGATCCACGCGTGAGTGGTGGAGGTGTAATCCACATCGAGCATGAAGAGACCCGCCTCCACGCGCGCCATATCCATTGCCAGAATGCCGACGGGCGTGATGCCGTAGTCCGCGCCGGCTTCCATGAGCGCATCCCACACCTTGAGCGCGTCGTTATTGTCCATCCAAATCTCATAGCCAAGGTCGCCGGTGTAGCCCGTGCGCGAGATGGTTACTCCCACGCCTTGGATGGTGTTCGTCATCAGGCGGAAATACTTCAACTCGTCCACAGGTTTTTCGCAAACAAGATTCAACACCTTGCGCGTGTTCGGTCCCTGAAAACTGAGCGCGGCGACTTCATCGGTCACGTCGCTGATTTGGACGTCCATGCCGGCGGCGTTCATCGTCAGCCAGCGCAGGTTCGGTTCCGCGGCGGTCAGGCGGAAGGTCGAATCGTCGAGGCGGGAGACGGTGCCGTCGTCAATCATCTTGCCTTCGTCGTCGCACCAGCCGGTGTAATAGATCTGCCCCACCTTCATCTTGTAAATGTCGCGCGTGGTGACGCGATGCAATAACGCCGCTGCATCCTTTCCCTTGATGACGTACTTCATCAGTGGCGTCACGTCAATTAACGCCGCCGCGTTGCGGATCGCCCAATACTCGCGGTCGAGCGTGTGTTCATACGAGCCGGCGACGAAATAGCCCGCCCATTTGCGCCAGTTCTGCGGCTGGCAAAGTTTGGATGTTCTTTCGTGAAAGGGGGTGGTTTTGAGATTGAACATAAGCCTTCACAATAAATGACCGTGGACGGTAGACCGTTGACCATAGCCTCGTTCTACCGTCCTCCGTCTACGGTCTGTTCGCATACTCCGCAGGTGCGAAGAACACGATCACCGTCAACTCCTCCTCAATCGAATGGAAGCGATGCTCCACGTTCTTCTCAACATACACAATCGAGCCCGCCTGCACATCACGGTCTTCGTCCGCGACTTTGATTTTTGCTTTGCCGCTCACGACATAATAGACCTCATCCTCCGTGTGCGGCGACTGGGGGTCTGTGCCGCCCGCGGGAAGAATGTAGAGACCCATGCTCAGGTCGGGGACTTTGAGAAATTCAAGATAGAGTTTGTTCGAGTCTTGATGTTGGGAGATCAATTGGACGAGTTCGTAGGCGTGCACAGTGTCCTCCTTATACTATTGTGAGCAGTCGCAAGCAAAACAAACAACCCCAGGACAAGGAAGATCATTCCGCTTCACGGATTTTTTCTCTCCACCTTGCCCACCCTCGAAGGTTGAATGCTCACCCCTGCGGGTTGCGAGGCTCTTGCTGTTGTTGCATCCTTGACCAAGTGCGCCAGATGTTTCACCATCACCGCCTGACGCTCGCCTGCCTTTGCTCCCAAATCCTCCAAAACAGGTTCCAGCCATGCCTGATAGGAACGCACACACAGATATACGGGTCTGCTTCGCCGATCTGGCAGATTGCCAATCAAAGCCGAAAGTTTTTCGCTGACGCCCGCCGCTTCGGGGTGGATGAGCGGCGTAAGCACAATGCCATACACGCCCTGCGCTGTGCTGACGTAACATTTCGCGCCCTCGTTGCACATCCAGCCGCTCGCGTTCTTCGGCTGCGGCTCAATGGGATGCAGAAGAGGCGGAACAATTTGATGATACAGACTCTGTATCGCAGGCAAATGCACCGACTTTACCCGCATCCAAACGGACCTTGAGCCTGTTCCTGCCACCTCGGATATATCCCACATCCTCTGCCACGCATACACCGCAAACCCCGCCTTCCGCAGCAAGGCGAAGGCGTTGCTGGTTTCATTTACTTCAGCAAGCACATGGAATGCGCCCCATATCCCTGCTTGTTGAGCGAGATTCTCGATTAAGTCCAGAAGAAGCGGATGATCCAACTGCGAAGCGGGTGCAAGATAGTACAGTTTTGCGAACGTCTCATTGCGCGCGTGGGTGATGCCCCCCAGCACAGAGATTTTTTCGCCGTTGGCAATTGCCGAGTAGATGTGTCTTGCTGGATTAACGTACGATATTAACCCCACTGCTCCCAAGGGGCTGCCGCGAGTCAATAAACGCGTGGTGTCCAGTCCCACTGCTTCATCGCGGAAACCGTAGATATAAGGCAAATCCAATAGCGCAAGAGGGCGGACGGTCATTCTCGTTTTTGGGGTCACAGGCTGGCAGGTCATACCTTTCAAACCTGCCAGCCTTCACACACTCTCAATCAACCAGCGTCAAAAAATATTCGTGGAAACGCGTGTCATTCGTCAGTTCGGGGTGAAAGGATGTAGCGAGGAGATGTCCCTGTTGGGCGGCGACAATCCTCCCGTCGGGGACGGATGCGAGTACTTTCACATTGTCGCCCACCGACTCGATAATCGGCGCGCGAATGAAGACTGCATGGTACGGCGTCTCCGTCCCTGTGGCTTGTTTGAGTTCGGGGATGTCGAGGTCGGTCTCGAACGAATCGACCTGCCGCCCAAACGCATTGCGCTGGACTTTGATGTCCATAAGCCCAAGCAAAGGCTGGTCGCGGCTGACATCTTTCGAGAGAAAGATTGCGCCCGCGCACGTTCCCCAAATGGCGTGACGTTGACCAAATTGTTTCAAGGGGTCCATCAGGTTATAGGCGACTGCAAGTTTGCCGATGGTGGTGGATTCGCCGCCGGGGATGATAAGCCCGTCGAGACCGTTTAGATGTTCAGGTAAACGCACTTCGGCTGTTTCCACCTTCAGCCGTTTGAGCATGGCAATGTGTTCTGCAAAATCGCCTTGCAGGGCAAGAACTCCAATTTTCATAAGCTATACAGGTACACACGTAAACAAGTACACAAGTACACAAGTACACAAGGAATAACGTGTTCACCTGTGTACCTGTCTACTTGCCTACTTCTTTACCAGCCTCGCCCCGCGATCCGTTCCGCTTCGGGCATCTGCGACACGTTCCGTCCAACCATCGGCTCGCCGAGGTTCTTGCTCACCTCCGCCAGGATAGCGGGATCGTTGTAATGCGTCACGGCTTTGACGATTGCCGCAGCGCGCTTGGCGGGGTCTCCGCTCTTGAAGATGCCCGAGCCGACGAATACGCCGTCCATGCCGAGTTGCATCATCAACGCTGCGTCGGCAGGAGTTGCCACGCCGCCTGCCGCAAAGTTGACCACAGGCAAACGCCCAAGTTCCTTTGTCTCTTTCACGAGTTCATACGGCGCGCCGATCTCTTTGGCGTACGACATTAACTCTTCATCAGCCATCGTCGTCAGACGGCGGATTTCGCCAATCACCGCGCGCGCATGACGCACTGCTTCCACCACATCGCCTGTGCCCGCCTCGCCCTTTGTGCGGATCATCGCCGCCCCTTCGCCGATTCGCCGCAGCGCTTCGCCAAGGTTGCGGCATCCGCATACGAACGGCACTTTGAAGTTGTGTTTCAAAATATGATGCGCCTCATCCGCCGGGGTCAGCACTTCGGACTCGTCAATGTAATCCACGCCAATCGCTTCGAGAATCTGCGCCTCGACGAAATGACCGATGCGGCACTTTGCCATCACCGGAATAGAGACGGCGTCCATGATCTTCAAGATCAGCTCGGGATCAGACATGCGTGCGACGCCGCCCTGTGCGCGAATATCGGCAGGCACACGTTCGAGCGCCATCACGGCGCATGCGCCGGCGTCTTCGGCGATTTTCGCGTGTTCGGGTGTCACCACGTCCATGATGACGCCGCCTTTGAGCATTTGTGCAAGCCCCTTCTTCTCAGTCCAGGTACCAGTTTTGACTTCCATTTTTACACTCCTTGATTCCGCGACGTACGCGGTCATCCTGTAAATATAGATAAATTGTGCGGTTGAGATTCTACCACGCAGACTAATCCGCTTCACGCGCCGCCGACGCCTGATTCGGTTTCGACGAATTTTTGTCTTCCTTTGAGCGTTCTCTCTCCCGTCTTTTCTGGGAGAGGGGGCTTCTGCGCCTCTTGACAAAACTTGTTGTTTGGATACAATTATGACAATAATACAATTAGTACAATAATACAAAGATACAATTTATGCCCAATAAGAAGCTTATCCTCCAAATTGACTTCCGTTCGGGTCTCCCTATTTATACCCAGATCGTCAACCAGATCCATGCCCAGGTTGCCAGCGGGATTCTCCAGCCGGGCGACCAACTCCCGACGGTGCGGGCGCTTGCCGAGGAGTTACGCGTCAACTTCAACACGGTGGCAAGAGCCTATCGCATTTTGGATGAAGAACGCATTATCTCCACTCAGCAAGGACGCGGCACATACATCACCGAAATCCCGCCGCCGAAGGTCAGCGAAAAAATTCGCAGAGAAGCGCTGGAAGAGTTGACCAAAAGATACATCGGCGAAGCCATGCGGCTGGAATTTTCAAAGAGTGAGATTAAGCAGATGGTCAACGACCAACTCAAGGCTTGGACTGAAGCGCAGGAGTCTGAATAATAAGTGTAGTGACGACTTGGTCGTCTTTCTTGAAAACGATAAAGGTCATTTGCTGCAAACTAAAGGAGAATATCATGGATACCAAATTTGTCCAATCTGCATTGGAAAAGAAAAAAGCCCCAAACACAGACCCTCACATCCCGCCGATCGCAGGCACGTTGTTTGGGATTGCATTGTTGATTGCCATCCTGGGCGCCGTCATTGGTGAAGGCAGATATAGTGACGTTGTGCTTGGCGGCTGGGTAATTGCGTGGACGTTGATCGGCATGTACGTTCTTTTCGCGCTGAAAGTCGCTTCGCAATGGGAAAAAGCGGTGGTTCTGCGGCTCGGTAAATTCAGGAAACTTGCAGGACCTGGTCCGTTTTGGATCATCCCGATCATTGACACCACGCCCACGTGGATTGACCACCGTGTGATGGTCACGCCGTTCGCCGCGCAAAAAACGCTGACGAAGGATACTGTGCCGGTGGACGTGGATGCCGTGCTGTTCTGGGTCGTGTGGGACGCCGAAAAAGCCGCGCTCGAAGTCGAGAACTACCGCGCCGCCGTGGACTGGGCGGCACAGACCGCCCTGCGTGACATCATCGGGCGCATGATGCTGGCGGACATTCTCGTAGGACGCAGCATGATTGACAAGGAATTGCAGCAGGTCATTGACGAGCGCACCACGCCCTGGGGCGTATCGGTGCAGTCGGTGGAAATCCGCGATATTGTCATCCCGCAGGATTTGGAGGACGCCATGTCGCGCCAGGCGCAGGCGGAACGCGAGCGTCAGGCGCGCGTGATCTTGGGCGAATCCGAGAAGCAGATCGCGGAATCCTTTGCTGAAGCATCCCAAGCCTACGTCAACAACCCGACCGCGCTTCATCTGCGCGCCATGAACATGCTCTTCGAAGGTTTGAAGGAAAAAGGCGCCATGGTCATTGTTCCCAGTTCGGCTGTGGACACGATGAACCTTGGCGGGCTCAGCGGCATGATCTCGCTGGCGCAGAACAATATGCCGAAGGAAGATAAATGAACTATAGGGACACAGCGGAACACCTTTGAATTTTGGCGAGAGGTCGTCCCGCTGTGTCCCTGCGGATAAAAAAGGAGAAAAAAATGACAACCCGCAGTACAACCCTTATCGTTTTGACCCTGATCGCTGCCGCCGCCATCGCAGGGCTCGTGTTTTGGAACCAGCTTCCCGAAATGATGGCTTCCCACTGGAACGTCAACGACCAGGTGGACGGTTACATGTCCAAATTCTGGGGCGTGTTCATGATGCCGCTGATGGCGCTGGGCATGTTCCTGCTTTTTCTCATCATCCCGCACATTGACCCGCTCAAGGCGAACATCGCCAAATTTCGCGGCGTGTTCAATCTGTTCATTGCCTTCATCATCGGGTTTATGCTCTACATCCACGCATTGACGCTGGCATGGAACCTGGGCTACACGAGCTTCAAAATGAGCCGGGCAATGCTTCCCGCCATGGGGTTGCTGTTCTTCATCATCGGTTACCTGCTTCGGCAGGCGAAGCGTAACTGGTTCATAGGTATCCGCACGCCGTGGACGCTCTCCAGCGACGCCGTCTGGGAGAAGACCCACCAAGTCGGCGGTGTACTCTTCATGCTCTCGGGCGTGCTGGCGCTGATCGGCGGTTTCTTCGGCGGCATGACCGCCTTCTGGTTCATCGTGATCCCCATCTTCGGCTCCACCATTTTCCTCGTCGTCTATTCCTTCATGTTGTACCAGCGCGAGATGCGTGCGTAAGGGAACTGTCAGGGCGAGCCGTCGGGCGGGGACGCACTCCACGTTGGGTGGACAGGACGTTTCACGTGAAACCATCGGCGCCGACTGCAAGGCGTCTCACGTTCCAAGCGCAACGTCAGCGTCGGCGTCGGTGGGTAGCGCGGTGCCTATGAGTCGTCAGAGGCAGACTGCGACAAAAAATCACCTCTAGCCGCCCGGTTTATACTCGAAGAATTGAAATAGAACAAATGTTCTATTATTGCCTACCCTTTATTCCTCGTCGTATCGTTTTTACCGCAGTTTGTTGATGGAAAAATTGCAGGAGGCACCAATGACAGATGAATATCAAAAATGGGAATACCGCGTCCAGACCATTGGCAGTATCTTTGGCACAAAGGACCAACTCATTCAGTCCACGCTGGACGAATGGGGCGAGGAAGGCTGGGAGGCGGTCAATGTCTTCACGCCGGAGAATAGCGGTAAGGTTACCATCGTTGCCAAACGTCCACTGACGGAACGGGCGCGGCGGATGAGATCCATGCCGGGAATGGGACAAGGTTGATAAGCCGGAATCAGACTGAGGTCAGGTATGACGCGTATGAATATCCGCTCAAAAATGGGCGGATATTTTTTTTATCCAGTAGCGATACAATTGTTGACATGAACAAAATAAAAATCCCGTTTTTCATTGTTATTCTGTTGGTAAGTCTTGCGCTGGGTGCATCCACCCTCACGCGCGGACATGAATGGGGCGACGATTGGGCGTCGTATGTGATGCAGGCGCAGAGTATATTGAACGGGAATATGGATGAATTCGTGGAACGTAACGCTTTTACGATCTTCGAGTCGTCGGTTCAGATTGGACCCGTAGCATATCCCTGGGGATACCCGTTGACGCTTGCGCCTGTCCTGCTGCTGCGCGGCGTTCATCCGCTGACGTTGAAACTGCCGGCGCTTTTCTTCTTTATGGGATTTCTGCTCTGCTTCTATCTGTTGACCGAAACCCGCTTCACACGGACCGAACGCCTGCTCCTTGTTTCCCTTTTTGCTTTCAACCCGGCGCTGATTCGGTCTCTCGATTACATCATCTCCGATATTCCGTTTTTGTTTTCGGTGTTCTTTGCCTTGTGGCTTATGGAACGCGCGGAAGCACAACCGCAAGTGAAGTCTCAGGTTTTGCTGGGGGCGGGTATCTTTCTCTCGTTCTTCTTTCGTACTACGGGGATTATCCTGCTGGCAAGTTATCTCGCCTGGCAGGGATGGCGCTTCCTGACCGACCACCTCCGCCGAAGGGACATTTTTGTCAACGCAATGGTTGTGAGCGGAGTGTTCCTCTCGCTTTGGGCGCTTTCGTCTCTCATCTTCCCCGGTGGACAGGGTTCTTATTTTCGGCAACTGGCAGGATTAACGCCTGAAATTCTGCGAAGCAATCTGGTCAACTATTTTTATCTCTTTGTTCAGTTCTTCGACCCGAACGCAGCAGCAGCATGGACATATCTCTACTATCTGCTGGTCGTCTTTTTCTTGCTGGGTGTCTGGACCCGCCGCCATGCCGATCAGATTTTGATGGTTTTCTTTATGTTTTATTTTGTGGTCATGCTCATCTGGCCCGAGTGGCAGGGGATACGGTTTATCTTTCCTCTGATTCCGCTCTTCATCTACTTTGCCTTTCAGGGCATGCTTGCCGCCATACGGAAACTGCCTGAACAATATCTTCCCTTTGGACAATGGCTCAATTTTCTGCTCTGGGGCGCTTTGGCGGGGATTTTTCTCTTTACGTCGGCGTCTCATGCCTACGCTAACCTGGCAAATGAGCGCCGCGTCAACGGTCCGTTCGAGTCGTTCAGCATGGAGATGTACGACTATGTTCGGGCAAACACTCCTCCCGACAGCATAATCGTCTTCTTCAAGCCGCGCGCTCTCCGTCTTTTCACAGACCGTGATGCGATCATGTCCATCGAATGCGACCGTCTCCTCCTGGGAGATTATGTCATCTTGCACAAAAACTGGGAGTACAGCCAAATTCTCCCCGGCGATATTGAAAACTGCCGCCTGCCGCTGAAACTGGTATACGAAAACCGTAAGTATCTTGTTTATGAACTGCAAAAGTAAAATTGCCGCTTGAATCCATCCTGTAAAATCAGTACACTATACTCATGAAGATCACCACGAGCAGGCTGCGTGACCTCGAGGCAAGACAAAACCAACTGCTGCGCCTCGTCGAGTTGAGCGTCATCCTCAACTCAACCCTCGATTTGGACGAACTCCTCCAGCAAATTACCGCCACCGCCACAGAGTTGCTGAACTGCGAAGGCTCGTCCATTTTGCTGTATGACGAGAAAAACCCGCGCCTCTATTTCGCCGCCGCCACCGGCTCCGACCCGGCGGAACTTGCCAAAATCCCCGTTCCCATTGAAGGCAGCCTGGCAGGGACAATCTTCCGCACCAACCAGCCGATGATTCTGAACAACGTGGAACAGGACCCACGTCACTACTCCCTCGTCGCCGACAAAATCAAATTCAAAACGCGCTCTCTCCTCGGCGTTCCCATGCCCATCAAAGACCGCGTCGTGGGCGTCTTGGAAGCGGTCAACAAACGCGACGGCAACTTTACCGAGCGCGACATGGCAATTCTCTCGGTTACCGCCGCACATGCCGCCATTGCCATCAACAATGCCCGCCTCTTGCAAACCACGCGGCAGGCGCTCAAACAAGCCCAGCAGGCAAACGAGATCAAGAACAACTTCCTCGCCCTCGCCTCTCACGAACTGCGGACGCCGCTCGGCATCATCATCGGCTATGCCACCTTTTTACAGGAGGATGCCCAAGGCGAACTTTCCGACCATGTCCGTCATGTGCTGAATGCCGCCTCGCAGATGAAATCCCTGCTCGAGCAGATGAGCAACCTTACCCTCCTGCAGGCAGAACAGTTGGAAATGCGCCCCCGCAGAGTCGCCATTCAGGATATTGTGACCCTTGCTTGTAATGAAATTACGTACTCTGCGGCACGCCACAATCTGGAGATAACCTACGCCTTTGGCGAGTCGCCGCACTATGTTTATGTGGATCAAGATAAGACGACCCTCGCCTTCGTCAACCTGCTCAACAATGCCATCCGCTTCTCGCCTGAAGGGAGCCGCATCGTCATTGGCGCCACGGATCAGGGCGACCATGTCCTTGCATGGGTGCAGGATTACGGCAAGGGCATCCCGCCGGATAAGTTGCAAAAAATATTCGAAGGGTTCTATCAGATCGAGCCGCCCAACACGCGCAGTTACGGCGGGCTTGGTATTGGTCTCACCATTGCCAAAGGCATCATCGAAATTCAAGGAGGAACCATCTGGGCGGAATCGGAGGGACCTGGCAAGGGCGCAACCTTCAAAGTGACATTGCCCAAGGCGTAACACGAAAATTCATTTTGCAACAAAAAAGCGCCTCGTCTCTCGACGGGCGCTTCCTTTGTTTCACTATCCGACTATCTGACTATTTGCCTATCAGACTAATGACTATCAGACTCTCCGACTACCCCAGATGCATCGGCATAATCACGTGCAGGAAATTGTCATCCCCCACCGGGCGGATGACTCCCGGCGCATTCGGCGCAGATGTTTCCAACGCCACATTCGGCGTGCGGATGACCTCCAGCGCTTCACGCAGGAACTTGACGTTGAATGCAATCAGCAACCCGCCGCCATCCACCGTTGCCTCGACAATGGTCTCGTTCTTGCCGGTTTCCTCCGAAATGGCGGAAATCTCCACCTCGCTGGGCTGTAAATCGCCCTGCGCGCTCTTGATATTCAACCGCGCCACATTCGACCCTTCACGGGCAAAAATTTCCGCCTGCTTGCACGCCTTCAATAGCGCAGCCGTCGAAACCAGCGTCCGCGACTTGTACGAGCGTGGAATAATCTGCTGATAATCGGGGAACGTCCCGTCAACCAACTGCGAAACGACCTCTACATCCTTCACGCGAAACACAACCTGACCCCGCCCCTTTGGCAGCGCCATATAAATCGGCTCCTCGCCGTCGCCTGCCACACGCGCCAGTTCCTTCAAGGCTTGAGCGGGGACGATTGCCGAAACAGGAGCAGGCACAGGCGCAACAAGAGCCGCCTTGCGGACGGAAAGACGGAACCCATCCGCCGCCGCCATTGTCATCTTATCCTTTTCCACCTGAATCAAAACCCCCATCAACACCGGGCGCGCCTCATCGGTCGAAGCCGCAAACGCCACCTGATGAATCATCTCGCGGAAATCTCCCGCGTTGATTTGAATTGCGCCCTCCAAATCCGTCACCGGCAGAGGCGGAAACTCCTGCGCATCAATACACTTGATGTCGTTGGTCGAAGTCCCGCAGCGCACATTCAGCGTTTGCGTTGGAACATCCAGTTTCAAGCTGACCTGATCGCCCGGCAGCGTGTTCACCAGGTCGCTGAACGTGCGCGCCGGCACGGTGGTTGAGCCTTCCTCCTCGATGCGCGCCGGAATCCAGCACGTAATTCCCAATTCGAGATTGGTGGCGGAAAGGCGCAGCCGTCCCTCGTCCGAAGCAAGCAGCACGTTCGCCAGCACCGGCAGGGTGCTGCGCGGCGAAACGGCTTTCGAAACAATTCCCAAACCGCGGGCTAAATTCTCCTGAAGCACGGTCACTTTCATGATGTGTCTCCTCAGTGGATGATGACCCTCATATTTTACTTCATAAAATGCGCCGCACCCGAAACGACAAGAGACATTTGCCCGTTTGGTGCGGCGCACTCTCGCGCTAGAACCCCGTCACCAGCGAAATCCCAACCGCCAGCAGAATGAACAGCAGTTGCAGCGCAAACAACGCCGCAAACACATATACCACAACCATCCACGGCGAACGCGCCGTTTTCTTTTTCTGGACTTCTTGACCTTCTGCCAGCCTCTGCAGCGACTCTGCCGCCTGCACCGCATCCTCCGCCCAGACAAGATTCTGCGCTTCATTCTGGACGATGATCCTGTTCCCGCCAAACGAGCGAATCCACTCCGGAGCATTTACCGCCAAACTCCCGCTCAGGATGACGGCTTGAAACTCGCCGTCGGGCTTTTTGTCGGGCGTGGTTGCCGTCACTTGAACCTTCGCGCCCAATTTCGACAACGCCGTCCTCACCGCATCTGCCGCTCCATCGCCCGCGTCAACAACAAGCGCCGCAAATGCGCTTTGCTTCTCTGCCAGCGCATCCGCCAGCGAAGCGCTGTCTCTGCGCAGGGTGCTCAAATGATAGAGAAACACCACACTGAATAAAAACAGCACTTGGAAAGTGTTGAGCAGGGAGTTGAGAAAATCGCTTCCCACGTCGCCCGTCAACAATGCGCGGAACAGTTGATAGATCAACCCCACCGCGCTTGCCATTCCGCCAAGGATCGCAGCGAACAATGCCAGATAAAGGTAGATCTTGCGAAGCACCGACCTTCTGGCATGATCGCCCATCTCACCCTGCGCCAGCGCTTCCGCTTGCATCGGTCGCCACGTCATCAGCCAAAGCGGCAAGCCGACCACAATGGACGAGATGGCTACCGCAAGGGTGGAGCGACCGGCATCGCTCATCGAAAAGAATGGACTGGTAGTCATGTCAATAATGAATGACAACAATGTAGCGACGCCCGTGAACAAAACAGCCAGCCCGATGAAAGCCAGAATATAGTAGTACAACCGCTTCATCCCCGCCTGGCGAACCTTGTCGCCGACGGCTTCGATGTGACGGTTGAGCCAGTGACTGTGGTACATCCACACCATCCCCAACGGCACGCCCACTGAGATTGGTCCGCCCAATTGCTGGACAAAATATTGCGCGCTCCAGTCTGCGCCGAGCAGACGGGTGACGAGGATATTCACCAGCATGGAAGCGGTGGTGATCACGGTAATCGCCCCGCCCAGTGAGAGAAGGTAGAGAATGCCGAGGCGGAGAGTCGAGCCCATTTCGGCGGGATCAGTTAGAGAGTCCTGAATGACGCGCCACGAATACACCCACACAGGCGCTCCCACGATGAGCAATGCCGCCCCGTTGACGGCGGTCTCACGTCCCATTTGTCCCAAAACATCACCGGGGATGTAAATCAGAAAACGTAAAACCTGCTGTGCGCCGAAGATCGTCATCAGCAAGCCGTAGAGCGTCCAAAGGTAACGGTACAGGCGGCGGACCTCGGCAAAATTTTCCCGGTTTTTTAGCGTCGTCCACTCGCCGCGCAGGATATTCCAGAAATATGCCGCCAGCAGCAGGTTCATGAGGATGGCGATCAGGTTGTCGGCAAGGGTTTGATAGCGAAATGCGCTAAAGGCGCGTTCTGCGCCCAGCCCGGCGGCTTGGGCGAGTGTGCGGTCAATGAACGAGAGGACGTTTTGCGCCACAGGGATGAGGGTGGCAAGCAGGATGGCATACAGATACACTGCCCGCAGGCTGGCTTCTTGTTCCTCTTCCTCCCCCGCCGCTGCTTTTTGCGCCCACAGCCAATGGACAAGGAAAATTGGCACGCCCACCAAAATCAATGCCAGCGCTTGAGCGAGCGCCTCCGCCCCGCCGGAAACGGTCTTATTCACAATGGAGCGCAGCAGTCCAATCAACCCCCATGCCACCACTTCGACGCTAATGAAGGCAACGACGTAAAAATAAAGACGGCGGATGGTTTTCATATTTCCTCTTGAAATTTCTTTGTGTACTTCGTGTTCTTCGTGGATAATCTCACCGATTATTTCGGCGGTTCCGAGTACCAGCTATAATCCCAAAAATTGTAAATGGGCAGCGACGAGATTTTCCATGCGCCGCTCTGCCGCACGAGGATGGCTCTCTGTTCGCTGCGGTACGGCGGAGAGAACGGATCGCCGCCGCTGTAAATCTGCGCTACTTCCACCGAGGCTTCGTCCCCGTTGATGTGGGAGGCGCCGATGTCCACAGCGTCGTTTTGAGGGTTGATGTATCCCTGCAGGAACGGGCGGCGGAATTCTTCGTAGGTGGGCTTGTACTTCAGGTCGGCAAGGTAGCCATACGCCTTCTCATAATCCCCATTGATCAGCGCCAACACGTAGTTGTGGACGACGCCCTCCGGCGTATCCTCCGGTAGGTAGGTTTGAGCGTCCTGCCTGACAAAGAACACACCCAGCGCAACTACCACCAAAATCCCAATGCCAATCAGAATGCCGGTCAAAAAACGATCTTGTTTCATGGATACCTCCGATTAATTCATTGTAGTGTTTTTAGGACGAAAAAACAAGCGGAAAGTTTCTGAGAGCGCCTGATTTTCTTCAATGATGAAGTCGCCCAAAAATTGCGCCTGCACAAGACCAGCCTTCAGCGGGATGTGGGGGTGGGTTGAATTTGATATACTTGCATCATCAACTCAATAAGGAGCATCCCATGACTATTTCCGCGCCTCGTTGGGACCTGACCAACGTTTACCCCTCGCTCGATTCGAAGCAATACAAGAATGCCGTAAAGAAATATCAAGCCTCGCTGGACGAATTGGAAGCCTTCCTCAAAAAGGCTGGCAAAGCCACTTCCCAAACCGAGCCAAAGAAACTTGGTAAACTGCTCGGCGAAGCCGTGGATCGCTTCAATGCGCTCCTCGAACTTTCAGGCACTATCAGTCCCTACATTTATTCCTTTGTCACCACCGACTCGCGCAACAAGGAAGCCATGCGCGCCCTCTCGGAATTCGAGCAGATGTCGGTGAAACGCGATATTCTCAACACGAAATTCCAGGCATGGGTTGGCAAGTTGGGCAAAGCCGCCGTCAAAAAAGCCGCCAAAACCAACGCCTCGGCGAAGGCGCACGAGTTTGCCCTGCTGGAGAGCGTGGAGCAGTCCAAGTATCTGATGAGCGAGGCGGAGGAAGCCCTCGCCGCTGAACTCACCCTGAGCGGCGGCAATGCCTTCGGCAAACTGCAAGGCACCGTCACTTCGCAGATGACTGTGGATTTTGAACTGGACGGCAAGATGCAAAAGATGCCCATGCCTGCCCTCATCAACCTGCGCTCCCACCCCGACGAAGCCACCCGCCGCCGCGCCTACGAAGCCGAGAACAAAGCCTGGGAGGGAGTCAAAGAGACGCTGGCGGCGTGCATGAACGGGGTCAAAGGGGAAACGCTCACTCTCGACAGAAAACGCGGGCGCGAGGATGCCATCCACGCCTCGCTCGACTTTGCCCGCATTGACCGCGCCACCCTCGAAGCCATGCTCGGCGCAATGCGCGATTCCTTCCCCATGTTCCGCCGTTATTTCAAGCACAAGGCAAAACTGCTTGGCAAGGAAAAACTTGCCTGGTGGGACCTCTTTGCTCCGATGGGCAAGACCGACAAGGTCTATTCGTGGGACGAGGCGCGCGATTTCATCGTCGCCAACTTCAACAAGTTTTCCCCCGAACTGGGCGCTTTTGCCGGCCGCGCCTTCGACAACCGCTGGATTGACGGCGAACAACGCGAAGGCAAACGCGGCGGCGCGTTTTGCATGGGCGTGGAGGGCGTGAAGGAAAGCCGCATCCTCAGCAACTTCGACGGTTCGTTCGACCAAGTCAGCACGCTGGCGCATGAACTCGGTCATGCCTTTCATAACGAATGCGCCTGGCAGGCTGGCAAGACGCCCATCCAACAGAACACTCCCATGACCCTGGCTGAAACCGCCTCCATCATGTGCGAGACCATCGTCACCGAAGCCGCCCTCGAGCAGACCACCGACTCGCAGGAGATGCTCGCCATCCTCGAAGCGCAGATGAACAACGCCTCTCAGGTGGTGGTGGATATTTACTCCCGTTACCTCTTCGAGAAGGAAGTCTTCGAGCGCCGCGCCAAATCTGAACTCTCTGCCGACGAACTGTGCGACATCATGGAACGCGCCCAAAAAGCCACCTATGGCGACGGTCTGGATGAGAACTACCTGCAAAAATTCATGTGGACGTGGAAGCCCCACTATTACTCCAGCGGCTTCTCATTCTATAACTATCCCTATGCCTTTGGTCTGCTCTTTGCCACCGGCTTGTATGCCATCTATCAGAAACGCGGCGCGGAGTTCGTTCCCGCTTACAAGGAACTGCTCGCCACCACAGGCGAAGCGCGCGCAGCCGACCTTGCCGACAAATTTGGCATCAACATCCGCACCAAAAAATTCTGGGCAGACAGCCTCGCCATCATCGGCAAGCGAGTGGAACGCTATTGCCAGTTGTAGATTGGGATGAAGAACACGCCTCATGTCACCCCGTGGGCTGGTTCCACACCCCCGACCGAATCCACGCTGAGACAACTCATGGCAAACGAGGGTCTCAGCCCTTATGTCTGGTCGAATGGACCGCATGATGTCTATGCGGCGCACACCCATTCGTATGACAAGGTCATCTACGTGGTGCGCGGCTCGATTACCTTTGGTCTCCCTGAACTGGGGCAGCGCCTCACCCTGCGCGCCGGTGACCGCCTCGACCTGCCCGCCGGCACTGTTCATGATGCGGTGGTGGGAGCGGACGGGGTGATCTGCCTGGAGGGTCACAAAGGCTGATCGAAACAGAATCAACCGTCGGCGGGGAATGAAGCGCAATGTCCAAACAAAAAGACGCGCCTGCGAGGACGCGTCTTTTTTATTTACCAATTGCTATTTATCGTTTACCACGTCGCATTCAGCCAGCCGCGCAATTCCATGGCTTTGACCACACGCGAGATGGCAACCATATACGCCGCGTCGCGCATGTAAATGCCTTCCTTTTCGGCGGTTTGCAAAACGGCGTGGAAAGCCTGTGTCATTTTGGTGTCGAGGCGCTGCAGCACTTCATCTTTCGTCCAGTAAAAGTTCATGTCGTTTTGAACCTGCTCGAAGTAGGAAGTGGTCACGCCGCCGGCGTTGCACAGGAAGTCGGGGATGTTGAAGATTTTGTTGGCTTTGAAGAATTCGTCCGCCTCGATGGTGGTTGGACCGTTGGCGCCTTCCGCCACGATTTTGACGCGGCTGGACATCTTTTTGACGGTCTCAGCGTTGACGTGTCCCTCGATGGCGGCGGGGATGAGGACATCGGCTTCCTTGGTAATCCAGGCTTCACCGTCTTCCACTTCGTAACCAGCCTGTTCGGCGGTTTTGCGGTCAATGGTGCCGTATTGGTCGGTGATGGAGAGCAGGAAGCGCGGGTCAATGCCGCCTTTTTTGCTGTAGGTGTATGCCTTTTTGTCGTGGCGGTCCCAGCAGGAAACACAGGCGACCTTGCCTCCCAGGATTTCCACAAAGCCGATGGCGGCATACTGCGCCACGTTGCCAAAGCCTTCGATGGCGGCGACGGCTTTGGCGGGGTCAATCTTGAGGTGTTTCATGGCTTCGCGCACAGCGTAGATGACGCCGTAGCCGGTGGCTTCGGTGCGTCCTTCAGAGCCGCCGCTGCCGAGCGGTTTGCCGGTGAACACGCCGGGGGTGTATTGACCGACGAGGCGCGAGTATTCATCCATCATCCAGCCCATCATCTGCGGGTTGGTGCCCACATCGGGGGCGGGGACGTCGTTGCGCGGACCGATGTTCTTCCACATTGCCTGTACCCAGCCGCGGCAAATTTGTTCCTTTTCGTTGGCAGAGAGGGTGGCGGGATCGCAGATGACGCCGCCTTTGCCTCCGCCGAGGGGCAGGTCGGCAACGGCGCATTTCCAGGTCATCCAGGTGGCGAGGGCGCGCACGGTGTCGAAGGTCTCGTTGGGATGGAAGCGGATGCCGCCCTTGTAGGGTCCGCGCGCGTCGTTGTGCTGGACGCGGAAGCCTTGGAAGACCCGCACTGTGCCGTCGTCCATGCGGACGGGGATGCGGAAGGAGTATTCCCGCATGGGCCAGCGCAAAACTTCACGCACGCCGGGGTTGAGGTTGAGCATTTCGGCAACGTGGTCGAATTGCTTTTGTGCTAGTTCAAAAGCGTTGATTTGTTCAGACATACTACTTCTCCTGGAAAGTTAGTTGTGTAATTGAGAAAAGATAAGCGGGCATCCCGGAACGGGCGCCCGCTTGCTGCCGAATGGTGTCGTACAGTTCTTCATCGTATCTTACCCAATAAGTATAAATTGCCCGCCAAGGGTATCATGAGAGTCAAACTCTCGTCAATATGATAAAAAGCAGGTGTTTTTCGATGAAAAGACCGGCGTTGCGCCGGTCTTTTTGGGGGCTGATTACTCCCTATCGTTTTCGTCTGTGTCGTCCTCGCCTGAGTCGAGTTCGTATTCCACTTTTTCTCCGTCCAAATACACCCAGAGGAGGAGGACGTGTCCTTCGGGGGTTTCCACGTTGCGCGCGGCTAAAATGGGAGCGGATTGCTCCAAGCCCATGTCGTTGCGGTAATGCAAGTGGATAGGGGATTTCGCTTTCCAGGCGCGGTAGCAGCGTTCCACAAGCGCGGGTCCGTTGAACGTCCGCAAGCGTGTGAGCGCCGGCACCGACAAAGCAGCGCTTTCATTCAAGCCCAGCGCCCAGCCGTCATTGACGGCTTCGAAAACGGGTGGGGGTCCTTCAATAATGGTAATTCTATCGTCCATAGTGAACGGGAATATACCACAAAAGACGCAGGGAGGACGTTGCGAGTTCATTAGCCTGAAAGTACCCCGCTCTGGTAGACAACCTGCCATTGAAATTTCTTGCATTCCCCCTTTTCGGTGGGTATACTTGTTTCATTATGACACCGGAAAAGATTGGGCGCTACGAAATCAGGGCAGAATTGGGACGCGGCGGTATGGCGACCGTTTATCACGGCTACGATCCGCGCTTCGAGCGTGAAGTGGCGGTCAAAGTGTTGCCGTCCGAATTGCTGCACTCCGATCCGCAGTTCAAACTGCGCTTCGAGCGTGAGGCAAAAATCATCGCCCAATTGGAGCATCCATCCATCGTGCCGGTTTATGACGTGGGAGACGAAAACGGTCAACCTTACTTTGTCATGCGGTACATGAACGGCGGCTCGCTGGCGGAACGCATCAAGAAAGAGATGATGAGCGTCGAGGAAGCCGCGAAAATTTTAGGTCAGATTGCTCCCGGCTTGGACGAGGCGCACAGCAAAGGCATCGTCCACCGCGACCTGAAACCCAGCAACATCCTGTTCGACTCCAAAGGCACGCCCTACATCTCCGATTTTGGCATTGCCAAGTTGACCCAGGCGCAGGCGAGCAGCGTCACGGGCAGCGGCATCATCGGCACCCCTGCTTACATGGCGCCCGAACAAGCCGCCGGCGAAGCCGTGGATGGACGCTCGGACATTTACGCCCTCGGCATTATTCTCTTCGAGATGTTGACCGGGCGTCAGCCATACGAGGCGGATACGCCCATGGCGGTTGCAATCAAGCACATCACCGAGCCGGTGCCGCGTATTCTGGAAGCCAACCCCAACCTCCCCCCCGAGGTGGATGACATCATTCAAAAGGCAATGGCAAAACGCAAGGAAGACCGCTTTGCCACTGCCATGGAATTGGTGGACGCCCTGCGCATGGTCGGTTCCACCGCCACAACGCAGATGCGCACCGTCAAGGCAGCGCTCAAAACGGTGGCTGCTGTGGAGAAAGCCGCCGAAAAAGCTGCCGTGCCGCCCGCTCGAAAGCCGCTGAGCATCTGGCTGTTTATCGTCCCCATCCTTTTGCTGGGAATGCTGGGGGGAGGCTACGCTTTGTTGAGCAGGATCAACCGTCCCGTAGAAACCGAAGCGCCGGCGCCCATCCCCACGCGAACCACCGTTTCAGTCTCGCCGACTTCCCCCGCCCCCACCCTCAACCCCACCAAGCCGGCGCCGCTTCCTCCCCTTCCAACCGACACTCCGCTTCTTCCCTCGCCGACGCCTGCGCCGCCCAAACTTCCCGTCATCGGCGGCGCGGATAAGATAGCCTTCGTCGCCAACAACGAAATCTGGCTGATGAACATGGACGGTTCGCAACTGGAGCAGGTGACTTTCGACGGCGCCGTCAAAACCGACCTGCAATGGCTGGCGCCCGATTACCGCTACCTGCTCTTCATCAGCGGAAAAATCGTCAAATATTACGACAGCCAGAGCGGCGCCGTGGATACGCTGGTCAACTTCCCTTCGGAAGTTTCGGTGGATGCCTTTCAGGTCTCGCACGACGGCAAGCAGGCGATGATTGCCATGAGCAACAATATTTTCGTGGTGAAGTTCGACATCGCCGCGCTCAAAACAGTCACGAACCGCCGTCAACTTGTTCAACTGGAGGGAGGCTGCCTCGTGCAGCAGGTTCCGAAAACATACACCATCGCCCGTGTGCGCGAAGCGCGCTGGTCGCGGGATGACAAACTGGTGGCGTGGCTCTTCACCGGTAACGACGCCGTCAACCCCAATCTTCAGGCAGAGCAGGTGAGCGTGCTCGATATTTCCGCCTGCAAGCCCGAACTGATTGACCAAAAGGATAATTTCCCCGGCACGCGCTTTGTCCCCTCCGGGTATCAATCGCGCGAAATCCCCGATTTCGATTGGGACGGATACGAACTGTTTGCCTTCAACACCTCGCGCCGCAACAACGGCTGGGGCGACCTGCACATCTATAACTGGAAACTTTACAAAGGCGTCCATTATTCCCCGATTGGTCCCTGCTGCTACCGCGACTCACGGTGGAGCCCCGACGGCACTTACATTCTGCTTGCCTTCCAAGACCTCAGCCTCGGTCCCGACGCCAAGACCATGCTTTATTATGTTCCGGTCGGCGAACTGGGGGCAGGCGCCAAATTCACCCCTCTGCCCTTGCCGCCGGATTTCTTCAAAAACCCGCGCGAGGCGCCTCAACCCGCCCTGCGCCCTGCGGTTCCCTAGAGCGCCCGCACCATTTCACGCACCAGCGCTGGACCCCGATACACCAGTCCCGTATAGACCTGCACCAGACTCGCCCCCATGGCGAGTCTCTTTTTGGCGTCTTCGGGACTCATAATCCCGCCGGCGCTGATGATGGGGATTCTTCCCTCGACCAACTTTACCACCCGGTTCAACACCGCTTCGCTGCGGACCCGAAGCGGGCTCCCGCTTAACCCGCCTGATTCACGCTGATACCTTGACCTCGCCCCCTCGCGCGCCAGCGTTGTGTTTGCGGCGATAATGCCGTCCATGCCTTTTTCGAGAATGACGCCGACTGCATCCTCCAGTTCGTCTTCGCTCATATCCGGTGAGATTTTTACGAGGATGGGAAGTTTGACGTTCCGCGTTCCGCGTTCCACGTTGATTTGGGCGAGCAGGTGTTCCAGCATCTCACGTCCCTGCAGGCGGCGCAATCCGACGGTGTTGGGGGATGAGATGTTGATGGTCAGATAATCTGCCAGCGGGGCGAAGACTTTCATCAATTCAATGTAATCTTTCGCTGCTTCCTCAAGAGGGGTATCTTTATTCTTTCCGAGATTCACCCCCAGAATCACAGACTTTTGCCCACTGGTTGCTGATAACTGCTTGCTGACAAACTTAGCCCCCTTGCTGGGAAATCCCATGCGATTGATGACCGCCTCGTCTTCCACCAGCCGAAACACGCGCGGACGGGGATTCCCAGCCTGAGCCTCCAGCGTGACCGTTCCCACTTCGATGTGACCGAATCCCAGGGCGGCGAGTCCGCGAATGGCGAGGGCGTCCTTGTCGTAGCCGGCGGCAAGCCCGACGGGGTTTTTGAAGGTCAAGCCGAATGCCTGCACGGGTTTGGTTGGCGTTTTATAAAGTTGCGTGAGCAGCCAATTGGAAATTGGAAAATTGCCCGTGATGCGTAAAAGTTGGAGCGTGATTCGATGCGCGGTTTCGGGGTCGAGCGAAAAAAGCAAAGGGCGCAGCAATTGGTACATTTTTTCCTTTGAGTTCCTTCATGCCCTTCGTGGTTAAAAATGTTTCTGTCCGCTTTTATCCAAAAAATACTGGATGATTTCCTCCTCGGGGTGTAGCACGTTCATCAGCGTAAACATCGCCGCCAGTTCGCCGCGGTGATGCGTATTGTGGTTGGGCGGCTGGACAACCATCTGCCACAACGGCAGGGTAAAGGTTTCACCGCGAGGGTTGGTGTAGGTCACAGGGCGTTGGAGAGTCTCTTCGCTTTGTTGGGCGAGGAAGGCACGCATGTTCTTTTCCACGTCCGCCCAATACGCGCGGATGGATGCGATGGTCGGGAAATCCTTCGGCTCGAGGAACTCGCCCTTTTCGCCGCGCCAGCGCTGCTGCCACATACGCTCGGAACTCATCATGTGCACCAGCGTCGCGTGAACGCTGTCCCACGAGTGTCCCTGCTTGCGGAAGAGCTGCTCCTCGGTCAGCGTTTCAGCGGCGGCGAGGTAACGCTGGTTTGCCCAGTAGTTGTAATCGTACAATTCAACCAAGTAATCTTTCAAGTTCATGTGAAATCCTTCGTTTACAGGTTGTCACGTTTGAAGGTTGGAGCGCTCAGCCGTTGGAACGTTCCAAAAACTTCCTTGTCTCATCAATCTTTCCACTTTCCACCTTCCCAGTCTCCTCCCAATAATCCAGCAACTGTGCGATGGTCAACACCGCATACAGCGAATAACCCGCCTGCGCCAGCGACTCCTTCGCGCCCGACTGGCGGTCAACCAGCACAACCACATCCTTCACGACCAGCCCCGCGCCGGTCAACTTTTCGATGGCTTCGAACTTGCTCCCGCCGGTGGTGGCGAGATCGTCAATGACCACGACCGTTTCGCCTGCGTGATACTCGCCCTCGATCTTGGCTTTCGTGCCGTACGTCTTGGTTTCCTTGCGCGGGTAGATCATGGGATAGTTCCCCGCGAGCGAGATGGCGGTGGCGATGGGGATGGCGGCGTAGGGCAGGGCGGCGATGCGCGAGAAGCGGAGTGTGGAAAGTAGAGGCAGGTAGGCTTGAGCAATATCCGCGAGCAATTTGGGGTAAGTGATAACCTGCCGCAGGTCAATGTAGATGGGGGATTTGAGTCCCGATTTAAGGGTGAACTCGCCGAATTTGATACAGCCTGCAGAGAGCAGCCCGTCCGCGAGGGATGCAAGGCGCGAGTCAAGTTGTGTCATGTGGTATTCCTTTTTATTCGGGGGATTATAACTTCTCGTATCACAACCTGAGCAAGAGCCGTAATTAACTGCGTTCATTCGGCGTCAAGTCAGTCTGGGACTATGAGGGCGGGGCGCTTTTACAGTTCTCAAATCTATAGACCTTATCGTCTCTATGAGCGATAACGATGGGAGCATTGTGATGTCCAGCAAAATGCATGTCGCGGAACTTTGGCGTTACCCGGTCAAATCTTTGGCAGGGGAACAAATTGACGTTGCCGAGATCCACGCGGATGGGATTGACGGTGACCGCCGCGTGTTGGTCTACAACGAACAGACTCGCAGCCTCGTCACGTCTCGGACTCATCCGAAGTTGCTCGGTCTCAAGGCTACGATCAACCAGAAAGGCGTTGCGCTCATCAACGGACGCCCGTGGGACGATTCTGAATCGGCGCAGGCGATCATCGCCGCGGCTGGACCACATGCCCGCCTGATCGAATGGGATGGACTCGAGCGCTTCGATATTCTGCCTCTGCTGGTTGCCACCGATGGCGCGATCCAGGAGTTTGGCTATGACCGCCGCCGTCTGCGCCCGAATATCATCATCGGCGACGTGGAAGGGCTGGCAGAGCGCGAGTGGGCGGGTCGCCGTATGCGCATCGGCGACGTTGTGATCGAATTCGCTCAACTGCGCGGACGGTGCGTGATGACCACGTACGATCCCGATACACAAACGCAAGACCCGGCGGTATTGCGCCATATCGTCAAAAAATTCAATGGCACACTGGCGCTGGATACAAGAGTTATTCAAGGCGGGCGCATCTCCGTTGGCGAAGCGGCTGAGTTAATCTAATCTTCCTCATAGTGACGAATGAAAAAACTTCCGAACATTGATTTGCTCGGAAGTTTTTGTTTACGCCATGTTCAATTCTCTTTTGATGTTCAAAATCTGATCCCTGATCTCCGCCGCAGCCTGAGCGGGATTCGACGCCCGCGAGATGGCGCGCGAGATGGGGATGAGCAATCCCTTGCCGTCGCTTCGCAGCCCGGACCTGAGAGTGGACTCCAGTTCCCCGCCCTGCGTCCCCACCCCGGGCGCGAGGAACCACAAATTGGGCGCGGCGGCGCGGATCATTTCCATAATCTGCGGGTGCGTTGCGCCGACGACGATGCCTACGTTGTTTTTCTCGTTCCATTGTTCTGCAAGTTTCGCCACGTAAATGTAGAGCGGCATGGGCATATCCGACCCCATCGGCATGACCAGCAGGTTTTGCAAATCCATCGAACCCGCGTTGGACGTTTTGCACAGCAGGAAGACGCCCTTTTCTGGATTCTGGATGAACGGCTCGATGGAGTCTTTGCCGAGATAGGGACTCAATGTGATGCAATCCGCTCCAAGATTTTCAAAGGCGGATTTCGCGTACGCCTCCGCTGTGGAGGCGATGTCGCCGCGCTTCGCGTCTAGGATGACGGGGATCTTCGAGCCGAGTCGATTCGACTCTTCTCGAATGGCTTCGATGACCTGCTGGAGCGCCGTCCACCCGTCCGCGCCGAAGACCTCGAAGAACGCCGCGTTGGGTTTGAATGCCGCGGCGTAGGGAGCGGTCGCTCGGACGAGAGTCAGGCAAAAGTCGAGGGCGGAAGCGGGGGAAGGCTCTTTGAGGTCGGAGAGGTGCGGGTCGAGTCCAATGCAGAGGAGGGACGAGCAATCGTCGACTCGTTTTTCGAGAAAAGAGAAAAAACTTTCCATGCGAATCCTTTTTACCGCGAAGAGCGCAAAGTCCGCTAAGAAAATCTTTAAAAACCTTCGCGCTCTTGGCGTGCTTTGCGGTTATTTTTTTAGGCTTTGCCCAACACCATCGCGAGCAATGCCATTCTAACGTAAAGACCGTATTCCATCTGACGGAAATACGCGGCGCGGGGATCGTCGTCGAAGTCCATGCTGATTTCGGTGACGCGCGGAAGCGGGTGCATGACGATCATCTCCTGTTTGGCGGCTTTCATGATTTCGGGGTCAATCACGTACGCGCCTTTGACCTTTTCGTAATCGGCGGGATCCTCGAAGCGTTCCTTCTGGACGCGCGTGACGTACAGCACGTCGGTTTCGGGCAGGACTTTGTCGAGTGTGCTGTATTCGGCTTGAGGGATGCCCTTCGCCGCGACTTCGTCCATCACTTCCTTGGGCATTCGCAAAATATCGGGCGAGACGTAGTTCAACCTGACGTGGAACAGCGAGAGCAAACGCGCCAGCGAGTGGACGGTGCGCCCGTATTTCAAATCGCCGAGCATGGTCACGGTCAGCCCGTCCACCACGCCGACGCCGAGTTCCTCGAAGATGGTGAACAGGTCGAGCAGCGCCTGGGTGGGATGTTCGCCCGTGCCGTCGCCGGCGTTGATGACGGGTTTGCGCGCCGCCTTTGCCGCAATCGCCGCCGAGCCCGTTTCGGGATGGCGCAGCACGATGACATCGGCATAACATTCGAGCGTGCGGACGGTGTCGGTCAGGCTCTCGCCTTTCGTCACCGAGGAATACTTCACTTCATTGATGGGGATGACCGAGCCGCCCAGCCGCTCCATCGCGGCGGTAAACGACGATGAGGTGCGCGTGGACGGTTCGTAAAACAGATTGGCAAGAATTTTTCCTTTGAGCAGGTCGAACGTCCCGACGCGCTCGACCATGCCGCGCATCTCATGCGCCACGCCGAAGATGTATTCCAAATCGGCGCGGTTGAACTGTTTGACGGATATGATGTCCTTGCCATACCAGTCGGCTTGTTTGTTTTCGCCGAAGGGCAGGTAAGGGGAGGGGGATTGGGTGGGCATGGATACTCCTTGGTAATTGGTAAGTGGTAATTGGTGATTGGTGATTGGAGACTCGCTTCTTTCTTCGGGTGAGGCGGATTCGGTTTCGATGGGCATTTTCTACGGCTGAAGCATTCCCACCCACTCCAGCGGTGTGACCTGAGTCAACGCTTCGCCATTTGGGCGCATGACCCATGTCGAATTGTCCGCGTCGCTGGTGAGAATCAACCAATCGCCGCCGCTCCACGCGCGTGGACTGAAATAGGGCTTGGCATCGTAATTGGCGGTGTAGATGCTGTTCCATGTTTGATCTTGAACATTGAAGACAAGCAATTCGGTTTGATAGCCGCCATCTGCAGTGTGCCGCGAGGCGGTGAATAATATCTTGTCCCCATCAGGCGCGAAAAGGTGAACCTCAGCATTTTCCCATGTTTCCGTGAGACGGTATGTCGTTTCATTCCCGTTCGAGAGATCGCGCAAGTGAAGAGTCCATGGTAAGGTGAAATCGGCTTGGGGTTCGCCCCACGTCAGGTAGGTGAGCAGGCGTCCGCCTGGAGAGACCGACGCGGAAACGCCGCTATACATCCCAGCGGGGTTGAGCGCCCAGAGCGGGGTGACCTCATTCGTCGCTGTGTTAGCGATATACAGCGAAGCCACTTGGGTTGGCGTCATGCCGCTGTAAAACGTGTGCAACGCGTAAATCAGTGTGTGCCGCGTTTCATCATAGAAGATTGGCACAACCGCGTGACCCGCCGCCTCCGCCGGTAATTCCGTGCGCCAGACTTCGCGGCTTTCGCCCGTTTCCAATGAAGTAGCAAAGACCGCGCGAGTCATCGTTTCGTTTTCGTCGGCGCGGCTCCAGACGAGGCTCGCGCCATCCGCAGAGAAAATCGGAGCGGTGCGCAGGCTTCCTTCCACGTCCCGCCGCGTATCCAAATCTCCAAGCCAATGTTCCTGCGGATACGCCTGGTTGGCCACCAGTGAGCCATCACCCCTATCGGTCAGCAAATAAACGTTCCCGCCGCGGACAAGAACAAAATCAACGAGCGGCGCGTAGAATCGTTGAAAAACAAATCCCGCTTTTACACCAGCAGGATCGAGAAAGACGAGATTATCCTCTGTCCGTACGATCCATTCCCCAGCGCCGTCAACAGTCGCAAGCGGCGCCAGAGCCGCATCGGGCGTGGCTGTGGCGCATACCGTGCCGCATCCGCCCGGACAATTACCAGGGCAGAAATACGTTTCGTTTGCGCCGCAGGGGGGAGGTGTGCAAACCACCATAAAAGTCTCTGTGGGCGACGGGGTAGGCAAATTGAGCACGGACGGAACTTCCGTGCGAGGCTTGGGCGTCAGAAGGTTACATGCCAGCAGCGCGAGCAGCAGTGGAATAACGGATAATTTTTTCATCGTTTTGCCTCCATGGTCATTCAAAGAGATGATTCGCCAGCGGGATGACATTGATGACCGGCTCCTCGTAGGGATGCACGCGTTTTATCACGCGAATCGCATCCTTCACCAGTTCGCGCCGGCAATTGACTTCGAGTTTGTATTCCGCCACTTCGTTGATTTTGCCCTCCTCGCCCTCGAAGGGATTCGCGCCCGGCAGGGGACGGAAGAAGCCGCGCACGGGGGTAAGGGCGACGCAATGGTCGTAGTTGCCGATCACGCCCACGCCGATTTCCGAGAGCGCGTCGGCGAGTTTCAGAGCATGGTCTTGAGGGACGAAGATTTCGAGTTTTACGTGTGTGAAGTTTTGCATGGTATTACAACCTCACATTCCTTCCATATCCCTGCTCTGCTAATACCTTTCCGTCCTCAAATGCAGTCCTGCCGCGCAGGACGACCTTTCTTACTTTACCTTTGATCTTCCAGCCCTCGAAGGGAGTCCAGCCGCAGCGGGTGAATTGGTCGGCGGCGCGGATTTCGTATTCGGCGGTCTCGTCCACTTCGACCCAAGTTTCGGGCTGCTCGGGGAGGTTGAAGATTTTGCGCGGGTTGATGACGCACTTTTGAATCAAATCGTCTAAGGTCAAACGTCGAAGGGCAACGGCGGTAAGGAGGAGGGGAAGCAGAGTTTCCAGCCCCGGGAAGCCGGGCGGGGGATTGTCGGAGTCTTTTTCGGCGAGGGTGTGCGGGGCGTGGTCGGTGGCGAAGCAGTCAATCACGTCGAGGTTATCCCACAAGGCGTCCACGTCTTGCTGTGTGGCGAGGCGAGGGCGGACTGTGAGTCTGCCCTCACCCCTGCGCCCCTCTCCCGGTGGGAGAGGGGATGGGGGCGAGGGTAAAAACAAATGATGCGGGCAGACTTCGCACGTCACTTTGACGCCGCGTTCTTTCGCCGCTTTGATGAGGAGGATTTCCTCCTTCAATGAGACGTGCGCGATATGGACAGGGCGGTCGTAGAGGGCGGCGAAGAGTATCCCTGCCGCCATCGTCCGCGATTCGGAGTGCAGGACGATGGGATAATCCTTTGGAAACTTTTGGAAGTGCGGCATCCACAGGGTCATGTCGTCGAGGCGCAGTTCGCCGAAGGTGGAGTCGAGGTACATTTTCAAGCCTGCGGCGCGTGGAGCAAGGGCGGCAGCGGCGTCGGCGTTGTCGGGACCGGCGCCGAGGAATTGGGCGTAGTCGCAGCGCGCTTTTCGTTTGGCGGAATCCAGCGCGAGGTCCAGAGTGGAGGCGTTGAAGATGGGCGGCTTGGTGTTGGGCATGGCGAGGATCATGGTCACGCCGCCGGCAAGCGCGGCTTGGGTGACGGTGTCCCAATCTTCTTTGTGGGTTTGCCCTGGTTCGCGGACGTGGACGTGGGGGTCAATCAGGCCGGGGAGTTTGAGCATGGGATGGGTTCCAAGCGTCAGGTTTATCCCTCACCCCTGCCCTCTCCCATGGGGAGAGGGGGGATGGGGCAAAAAAAGAGAGCCGCTTGAGCGACTCTCTGATTTCCAAAAGTAGAAATAACGTTCCCGAAGAAGTGTTGTCGAAATAATCCTTTGAGGCGGGGCAGTTTGTACATTGCGGCGAATTTTACGCCGATTCGGGAGAGTGTCAAGGTGGGAGAAAAAATCGCTCGAAACAGGATCAGCCGTCCCGTAGGAATGAAGCGGGGATAAATCTCATGATGTTTGTCACTAAAGGGCGTCAAATGCGGGTGATATAATCCCGCCATCATTTTGCAAGGAGAAGGAAGATGGCATATCAAAACGTCAAAGTCCCCGCAGGCGGGGCAAAGATTTCCATCAAGGATGGTAAATTACAGGTTCCCGATAACCCGATTATCCCGTTTGTGGAAGGCGACGGGACCGGGCGCGACATCTGGCGCGCGTCGGTGCGTGTGTTCGACGCGGCGGTGGAGAAGGCATACGGCGGCAAGCGCAAGATTCATTGGATGGAAGTGTACGCCGGCGAGAAGGCTTTCAAGTTGTTCAACACCTGGCTGCCCGATGAAACCACCGATGCATTCAAGGAATTCCTGGTGGGCATCAAGGGTCCGTTGACCACACCCATCGGCGGCGGCATCCGTTCGCTGAACGTGGCGCTGCGCAAACTGCTTGACCTCTACGTCTGTCAGCGTCCGGTGCGTTATTACAACGGCGTGCCTTCCCCCGTTAAACACCCGGAATACGTGGACATGGTCATTTTCCGCGAGAACACGGAAGATATTTACACGGGCATTGAATTCCAATACGGCACGGAAGAGAACAAGAAATTCAAGGATTTGCTGAAAGAGGCTTTCCCGAAGGAATACGCCAAGATACGCTTCCCCGATACGGCGGGAATCGGCGTCAAGCCCGTTTCGGTGGAAGGGACGGAGCGGCTGGTCCGTGCGGCGATTCAATGGGCGCTGGCGAACAAGCGCAAGAGCGTGAACCTCGTCCATAAGGGCAACATCATGAAATTCACAGAAGGGGCATTCAAGGACTGGGGTTACGCGCTTGCCAAGCGTGAGTTCCGCAATGAGATTGTGACCGAGCGCGAGAGTTGGATTTTGGGGAACAAGGAAGCCAATCCGAACTTGAGCGTGGAAGAAAACGCCCGCATGATCGATCCCGGCTACGATATGATGGCGCCCGATAAGCAGGCGGAAATCCGCAAGGAAGTGGAAGAGGCGCTGGCGCTGTGGGAGACGCACGGCGGCGGCAAGTGGAAGAGCAAACTGCTCATCAAGGATTCGATCGCCGATGTGACGCTGCAATTTGTGTTGATCCGCCCGCGCGATTATGATGTGATTGCCACCCTCAACCTGAATGGCGACTATCTCTCGGATGCGCTCGCGGCGCAGGTGGGCGGGATTGGCATCGCCCCGGGCGCGAACATCAACTACGAGACGGGTCACGCCATCTTCGAGGCGACTCACGGCACCGCGCCAAAATACGCCGACCTCGACAAGGTCAACCCTGGCTCGGTCATCCTCTCCGGTGAGATGATGTTCCGCTACATGGGCTGGACCGAAGCCGCGGACCTGATCGTCAAGGGCATGGAAGGCGCAATCAATGCCAAGACGGTGACGTATGATTTTGCCCGTTTGATGGAAGGCGCGAAGGAAGTCAAATGCTCCGAGTTTGGGGATGCGGTTATTAGTCACATGTAGTCAGGTAAAGGGGTAAATAGGAAATGAAAAAAGTCGGGATGTGAAAGTCCCGACTTTTTGTTACATAAAATCGTAACTCAAACCTAAGGTGCAGGCGTCGCTTCCGGCATGACCGAGAGCGCTGCCGCGTCTTCCGCCGTTTTTGGCATCCCGTTCATGATCCAGCGGATGAAGGCATCCACCACGTTGGCTTTGAGTTTGGTCTTGGGCGGCATGACGCCGATGATGACCTCTCCCTTTTCGTTGACAATTTCATGTCCCTGAATGACCTGCAGCAGATAACTATTCATGTCGCCGGCGATGATGTTCTTTTCAACATTCTCGCCGGTGGTTAGAATTTCTTCGTAGGAGGTCATCAGGTAATCGTTGTTTTCCTTGCCGGCGCGGTGACAGGAGACACAATAGCGCTTGACGATGGGCGCGATGTGAACATCGTACGACGGGACCTCGCCTTCCGCCAGCGGCGGGAAGAGTTCGGGGATCACGGGCGCTTCGAAGCGGTCATCCCACGTGTAGCGCATGAAGAGGATGATGTAGTCAATTTCACTGCGCGAAAGTTCGCCGCCGTAGGTCTTGCCGAAGGGAGGCATGCCTGCATTCGGGCGTCCGTAGGCGATCACTTCATACATTGCGCCATCGGTGATGGTATACAGCACGTCGCGGCTGTTGATGGGGGTGATTTTCTCGCCTTCCAAACCTTCCACGCCCTCGATGACCGCCACCGAGCCGTCATCGCCGTGACATTCCACGCATTGAACAGAGTATAGGTCCTGTCCGGCGACAATCTGATCAACCAATGTAGAGGGGACTTCCGCTTCTTCAGGTTTGGGATACGCCGCCGCGCGGATGCTGACCGCGGCTGTCATCGCTACCATCATTGCCGCGCCTGCCACTGTCACCCACAACGGGACATTCCGCCTTGTCGATTCCCAATACAGGCTGCGTTTGAAAGCGTAGATGACGACCAGAATTGTCAGCAGCGCTGCCGGGATCCACAGTCCGCCGATGGTTTGCAGCGTGGTGGAAACCGCCAGTTCATCCGCATCGGGAGGAACGGGCAGGCTTGCCATGATCGTCAACAGCACCATGTCCAGGACGATCGTGCCCATGACGGTGAGCGCAAAGATGCGGCGGGAATAATGCCGATAGGGGGATTTATCCAGCAGCGGCAGGAAGGTCAACAGAGCGATGCCCAGGGAAGGGACAAGGACGGTTGCCAGCCATTCGATCTTGTCGATGACGGGGATTTGCCCATAAAGCGCCAGGAATTTAAAGAGGAAAAGGAAGTACCATTCCGGGCGCGGCAGGTAGGATGTGTCGCTGGGGTCGGCTTTTGGTTCGTTGGCGACGCCGATGAAGGTGGCGAGCAGGACGAGAACAATAAAAATTCCCAGCGAGACGATGACATCCTTGAAGATGCTGTCGGGCCAAAAGCGTTCCCCTTTATTGAGTTCCTGTTCGTAGCGTTCCTTGATTTTCTGTTTGATTTCTTCGTTCATGATGGCTCCTGTGCAGGCGGCGTTTTCAATGCCAGCCAGACGCGAGGAGGCGTCTGCTGAGTAAACGTCATTCGTCTTTCTTCGGGAAGTGCGACTCGCCGTGTTTGATGATGAGGTAGAGGTGTATGCCAATGAGCGCCATCAGGATGGCGGGGATGATCCAAATGTGGGCGGAGAAGAAGCGCTGTAGGGTGAGGGCGCTCAGGTCCGGTCCGCCGCGCAGGGCTTTGAGAATGAATTCGCCGATCAATGGCGCCGTCCCTGCGATTTGTGTGCCAACGGTGGTCGCCCAGTAGGATCGCTGATTCCAAGGAAGCAGGTAGCCGGTGAAGCCCATGCCAATGGTGGCGAGCAGGAGACCAATGCCAATGAACCAGGTGAGTTCACGGGGGTACTTGTAAGATGCGGTTACAAAGACGCGCAGCATGTGAATGAAGACCACCAACACCATCAGCGACGCGCCCCAATGATGGATGCCGCGGATCAACCAGCCAAAGGCGACGCCTTCCATGATGTATTGAATGGAGTCGTAGGCGTGGTCGGGGGATGGGGTGTAGTAGATGGTGAGGAAGATGCCGGTCAGCCCTTGTAAAACAAAAAGGAACAGGCTGGCAGAGCCGAGCGTGTTCCACCAGTTGCCCCGCGGTTCGGGACGGTCGAGCAGGGTGTTGTAGAGATCATTCAATCCGAGCCGTTCGTCCAGCCAGTCGAATATTTTTTTCCACATGGAGACACTCCGAAAAAGTACAGCGACATGAAATCGCTGTGCGTTCTAACCTTCCTGGTAAAAGATTTCGAGCATGCCCTCTTCGTTGACACGAAATTCAGCATAACGGTCGAGGGGGCGAGGCGGTGGACCGTCCAACACTTCACCTTCTTTGCTGAACTTGGCGTCGTGGCAGGGGCAGAGGTACACCTGATCGGTCTCCGACCAGTTCACGGTACAGGCAAGATGCGTACAGCGGCTGTTGAGGATGAGCAGGTCGTTTGGGTCTTCCGAGTTGCGGATGACGAATCCGCCGCGGGTGGTGGATGTCCGTTCCCAGCCGTTGACCTGAACGCGGGTGAAGGAAAATGGGTAAGGCTTGCCGATTTCCATGTTTTCGAGCTTGCCAATGGGAATCCAAGCCTCTTTTGCGCCTTCGCGCAGGGCAGGGTCAATCAGGTAATAGACGGCAGGCACGCCTATTGCCGCTCCAATGATCCCACCTATAATGCTGGTCGTTACTTTGATAAAATCCCGCCTGCTAATCGCTTCAGACATAAACACCTCCGATCCTCCCTCACCACTCTCCCTTGGGGAGAAGTTTAGGATGAGAGTAGGCAATTACAAAGAAGCAGTGTTGTTGGTCTTAAAAAGTGGTGTAGAATATGACCGCTTAATTGCATTCTGGATTATAAAGGTCAAGCCCCTCTTTTTTGGAGGAAGTCTGAAACCAATAGTCCATGAGTATTGTCACTTTTAGGACATTAAGCGGAAATGAGATAATGCATCAACTTCCCAAAATTATCATTTCATGGAGGCATGGATGAGCCTGAAAAGGAATGTTGGTCTTGCGACAGGCTTGCGGTATAAAGGACAGGGACCGTACCTTACCTTTATCCTGCACCGCATTGGCGGGCTGGGGATGGGGATTTTCGTCGCTGTACATATTTTGGCATCGTTTGTGGGAGGCAGTGTCGGCAGTTTCTTGAACGCCATCTACACCAATTGGGCGTTCCAGATTTTCATTTTCTTCTGCGCGCTGTTCCATGCCATCAACGGGCTGCGCATCACCATTAGCGACTTGTTCCCCAAATTAATTGAATATCAGCGGGAAGCCATTTGGGTGGAATGGGCGGTTTTCCTTCCCATTTTTGGGATCGCTGTGTTTGTGATTATTCAGGGCGCGTTGGGAGGTTGAGATGGCTGCTGCGAAACCAAAAACTCTTCCCCTTTCGAAGCGGGGTTTGAACTTTGAGATGCTGATGTGGATTTTTACGCGTCTTTCAGCCCTGGCAATGTATGCACTCATCCTGATCGCCATTATCGGCGCGCTGATTATGGGTGCGCGCACGCAGATGAACATGGCGGACGTTTTGCGCTGGGGCTTCATGCCTAATGCCAGCCATGTCCAAAGCACCAACGTTCCCGACCTGGCTCCGTGGGCGAGCCCCTTCTGGAAGGTGACGGCAAGCCTGCTTTTGCTTGTGGCAGTGGCGCACGGTGTGCATGGGCTGGTGGTCATCGCAGACGATTATATTGTTTCCGCTCGCGGTAGAAAGATTGTCCGCCTCATCAGTATCATCATGGTCATCTCATTCAGCCTTATGGGGCTTTCCATTATCTGGACTTCGTAGGAGCAATGGTTCATGGCAAACATTCATCAATTTGACGTGGTCGTCGTTGGCGCGGGCGGCGCAGGACTCACGGCTGGGCTCTACGCCTCGCGCACGGCAAAGACCGCCGTCATCAGCAAACTCTATCCCACCCGCTCGCACACGGGCGCGGCGCAGGGCGGCATCGGCGCGGCGCTCGGCAACCTTGAGGAAGACCGTCCCGAATGGCACACCTACGATACGGTCAAAGGTTCCGATTATCTTGGCGATCAGGACGCCATCGAGTTCATGTGCAACGAGGCGCCGCAGATCGTCTATGAACTCGAACACATGGGTCTGCCCTTCGACCGCACCCCCGATGGGCGCATCGCCCAGCGACCGTTCGGCGGTCACACCAACAACGTGACCGGCAAACCTGTGCGGCGCGCCTGTCACGCCGCCGACCGCACCGGTCACATGATTTTGCAGACGCTCTATCAGCAATGCCTGAAGAACAACGTCAACTTCTTCGATGAATTCCAGGTGGTGGATGTTCTCATCGAGAACGGCAAAGCCGCCGGCGTGGTTGCGCTCGAAATCGCCACCAGCGAACTGCACGTCTTCCATGCCAAAGCGGTCATCTTTGCCACCGGCGGACATGGGCGCATTTGGGAAATCACCTCCAACGCCTATGCGTTGACCGGCGACGGTATTGCGGTGGCATTGCGGCGCGGCGTTCCCGCCGAAGACATGGAATTCTTCCAGTTCCATCCCACCGGCATTTACAAACTCGGCATCCTCATCACCGAGGGCGTGCGCGGCGAAGGCGGCGTGCTGATCAACGACAAGGGCGAGCGCTTCATGGAAAAGTACGCTCCCAAAGTGAAAGACCTTGCCTCGCGCGACGTGGTCAGCCGCTCCATCTATCTCGAAATCCGCGAGGGACGCGGCATCAACGGATCGAACTATGTGTACCTCGATGTCCGCCCCGAAACGGTGAACAAATACGCCGCGCTGGACGGACGCACCAACCCCGACGGCTCGCCCTACACAGTGACGGGCGAACAAATTCTCCAGAAACTGCCCGACATCATTGACTTCTGCCGCACTTATCTCGGCGTGGACCCCGTCACCCAGCCCATGCCCATTCAGCCGACGGCGCATTACGCCATGGGCGGCATTCCCACCAACATGTATGGCGAGGTGGTGATTGACGAGAAGAACACCGTCATGCCCGGTCTATACGCGGCGGGCGAGTGCGCTTGCGTTTCCGTGCACGGCGCCAACCGCCTCGGCACCAACTCCCTGCTCGACATCGTGGTCTTTGGCAAATACGCGGGCATCAAAGCCGCCGAATACGCCAACGGCGCGGACTTCACGCCCCTGCCCGCCGACCCCGACGGATTCGCCCGCCAACAGTTCGACCGCCTGCGCAACAATCAGGGAAACGAAAACGTCTTCCAAATCAGCCAGGAAATGAAAAGGGAAATGTTCGATAACATGGGCGTCTTCCGCACCGCCGAAACGATGACCCATGCCCTGAACAAAATCCATGAGTTGCAGGAACGCGCCAAACACATCAAACTGACCGATACGGGCAAGGTCTTCAACACCGAACTGCTCAACGCCTGGGAGTTGACCAACCTGCTCGACCTCGCTGAAGTCACCACCGTCTCGGCGTTGGCGCGGCAGGAAAGCCGCGGCGGTCACGCCCGCGAGGACTTCCCCAAGCGCGACGACGTCAACTGGCTCAAACACACCCTCGCCTGGAAACAAAACGGCAAAGTCACGCTTGGTTACAAGCCCGTCGTCATCACCAAATACCAGCCAAAGGAAAGAGTTTATTAGTGAGGACCGCCATGCAGGTAACACTGAAAATCTTCCGCTACCGCCCCGAAGTGGATAAGACCTTCCACTATGAAACCTACACCCTCGAAGCCGCCGAAACCGACCGCGTGCTGGACGTGCTGGAGCGCGTCAAAGGCGAACTGGATGGCTCGCTCTCCTTCCGCCGTTCGTGCGCGCACGGCGTGTGCGGCTCGGATGCCGTGCGCATCAACGGGCGCAACATGCTCGCCTGCAAAACCCTCATCCGCGACGTGGGCGACAAGATCACGGTCGAACCGCTGCTTGGCTTGAAGGTGATCAAAGACCTGATTGTGGACATGGAGCCGTTCTTCGACAACTACAAGAAGATACTCCCCTACTTTATCAACGACTCGCCGCTTCCTGCCGACGGGAAGGAGCGCCTGCAATCGCCCGAAGAGCGCGCCCGCTTCGACGAGACGACCAAGTGCATCCTGTGCGCCGCCTGCACCACCTCCTGCCCGTCCTTCTGGGCGAGCGACCAGTATTACGGTCCTGCCGCGTTGGTGACCGCCCACCGCTTCATCTTCGACAGCCGCGATGAAGCCGCCGCCGAGCGCTTACACATCCTCGCCGAGACCGACGGTCTGGCGCGCTGTCACACCGCTTATAACTGCACGCTCGCCTGCCCGCGTGAGATTCACATCACGAAGGCAATTGGCGAATTGAAGTTGGCAACGATTACGGGGAAGGTGGGGTAGAAGGCAAGTAGCAAGTAGAAAGTGGACAAGCCGTATCTGCGAGGATGCGGCTTGTTTTTTTTAGCAGCCCTCGCCCACCAGCGTGATCTTATCTTCCTTGTTGGGGATGATGCACAGGAACTCGAACGGTTCCTTGCCGGTGTTCTCATACGAATGCACCGCGCCTTCGGGAATGAACACGACATCTCCCGCTTTGACGTGATACGTCTCCTCGCCGATGGTGATGACCGCCTCGCCGCGCAGGACGTATTGCTCGTGTTCCACCGTGTTGGTGTGGCGCGGCATTCCGCCGCCCGGCTGCATGGAGAACTTTCGCAGGGCAAAGTGAGGCGCCTCCTGGGAGGAGATGAGCACCTGAATGATCGTATCCTTGCCGGCAAGGACGGGTTTGGCTTCCACTTCGTGGGAATGTTTGACGGGCATGATAACCTCCGTGTGAATATCAGGGTTGGGGCGTATTGGTGGGCCACGGCGTGAGCGTGGGGGTAGGCGAAGGGAGGATAACCTCCGGTGCGGCGGTGAAGGTAAAGGTCGGCGAAGGGGGGACGGTTTCGGTTGCGGCGGCGGTAGGAACGGCTGGGGTGGCGGTCACTGCTGTGGCGCGGCGAATCAGGTTGAAGGTCAGGAGTGAAGCGACCACCACAAAGAACAGCAGGCTGGCAAGAATTCCCGCCGCCCACGGCAGCCATTTCCATTTCCGTCGTCGCGGAGCGTTGCGCGGTTTGAAATCGGGCGGGACGCCAATCAGGATGACGGTGATGTTGTCGAAGCCGCCGCGCTCGTTGGCAAGGTTGACCAGCGCGCGGCTGGCTTCCTTCAGATTGGGGCGCGTGCGTACCATTTCGAGAATTTCGTCATCCCAAACCATATCGGTCAGACCGTCGGTGCAGAGCAGGATGACATCGTTCGGCTGGATTTGAACGCCCTGATTGTTTTCGGTGTGATGCGCGCCCTCGCCGTCGAACAGGTTGAGGCGGAAGTCGGGTTCGGGCGGGACGGGCGACCCCAGATAACGGCGGATGACGTGCACGTTGGGATGGTCGCGCGCCAGTTCGGGTTTGAGGATGCCCTTTTCGATGGCTTCCTGCACCCACGAGTGATCCACCGTCAACTGCTGGATGCGCCCTCCGCGCAGCAGGTAGATGCGCGAGTCGCCCACATAGGCGGTGTAGAGTTTATTGTCAATAATCCAGACCACAGCGCAGGTGGCGCCCATGCCCTGCAGGTTTTCGTTCGCGGCGGAATGGGATGCGATGGCGCTGCTGGCTTCGTTGATTGCCTGTTCGATGATGTGCCGCGAGAATTTGCCGTCGCCCCGCGCCACGCTTTGCATGATGTGGTTGACCGCCAGTTCCGCCGCCACCTCCCCGCCCTTATGCCCGCCGATCCCGTCTGCCAGCACGGCGAACAGCACCGGCGTGTGATCCTTTTCGCTTACACGGAACGAAGCCACTGCATAACGGTCCTCATTGTTCTTGCCCGTCATGCCTGGGTGGCTGTATGCTTCGACGTTCAGGTGGGCGCGCGAAGTGCGAATCATGGATGGGGATTATTTTTAGAGATAACCTTCGGTTCGGACTCCGCCGGGGGCTGACTCAGATCAAAGCGGTAGTACATCATCCCAAAGTGAATCCTGTCCCCATGCTTCAGGCGGACGCCTTCGCGCGAGACCGGCTCGTAATTCAACCATGTGCCTGCCACCGAGCCGTGATCCATCAGCAGGAAATTGCCCTCCCCCATGCGGCGGATGCGGGCATGCAGAGGAGAAATGGAGGGGTCATCCAGCACATGCATGGATTGTACCGGATCGGCGCCAAAGGTGGTCTCTTTTTCGAGCAGGGGAATGGGCGCAGCGCTGGCTGGTTCGCCGCCGTTCTTCAGGCGGATGAGGTAGGCGGGCGCGGAGGGGACGCGGCTGTGCCGCAGGTTCATCCACCCGAAGCGGGAGGAGGACGTTTTCCCTTTTTTAGGAGGGATGGGCGGTTCTGCCAGCGCAGGGACAGGCTGGGTGAGCGGGTCTTCTTTGGCGCGGCGGGCTTTTTTGCGGCGGCTCTCCGGCAGGTTCTTTGCCCGGCTGCGCACAAGGACAGCCAGTAAGGCAAAGCCGGCAAGAATGGTCGCGCCGAAAATCAGGTGGGAACGATATTGCAGGAGGAACACTTCCAGCCTGCCGGGCGGGTGAATGACCGTGAAGGTGACCGGGATGGCGATGCTCGATTTCGTCAAGCCCAGCACATCCTCCGCCTCAACGACGATTTGGTGCTGCCCGCTCTCGGCAAAGGCGCTGAGGTCCCACACGAAGCGGTCAAAAGGTTCCTGGGTGTTTTCAGCAGTCACCTGACCATCCACATAGAGCGTCGTGCGGGCGAGGTCGCGCGGATGCCCGTCGGGGAATTCGACGATGATTTCGATGAGCCGTTGAGCAGGTTCGAGGATTTCCGGGTTGTAGGGATCGTCGGCGGGCGGCTGGCGGGTGATTTGCAGCGGCGGGGTGACGAAGATGGGGTTGGGCGGCTGGACTTCCACAGAGAAGGCTGCATCCGCTGTGCTGATGGTCGTCTCGCCGCTGTGGAAGTCGAAGCGGAGCGTATGCTCGCCGCTGGTGTTGAGCGCGGAGGTGTATTGGATTTCGTAGAGGGAACGCAGAGGGGCGAAATACTCGTCCAGGTTGGGGAAGGGTTCGTTGCGGGAAAAGGCAAAGAACTGTCCGCCGCTCTGTTGGGCGAGCAGTTTGAAAGCGTTGGCGCTGGGGGAAAGGAATTGAGCCTCTGCATCCACAAACCAGACGAAGACGCGCACTTTCGCTTCCACAGCGCGCTGAATGAATGGCGCAATGCTGTTATCTATGTTGGGGTCGTTCAGCGCAGGGGTGATGAACAGCACGGCGCGCTTCATGCCGGGCTCCGGCGTCGGCGCGCTGACCGTATCCAGCGCAATGGCGAGGGTTTGCAGATTGGGCTTCGAGTTGCGGAAATCGGGTTTGAAGGCGTTCAGGCTCACGAGCCAGTCGTTCACGCCGGCATGGTTGATGAGCGACCCGGAGAGCGAGACCAGGCTGAAGTCGTCGCGGGAATCAGCCGGCTGCGCCTCCGCCCACAGGCGCAGCGCCTCGACCACGCGCTCGAAGCGGGAAATCCCGGTCCCGTCGCGGATGCCCAGCGGCGGTCCGGGGTTGACGGCGGTCACCGCCTGCACCGGTACCTTCACTTCGCGGAGCGAAACGGGCGGGCGTTCCTGCCCGTCTTCATAGACCGTAACGTCCGCCGCTTTGAGACCGGCGAGAAAATTGCCGTCTGCGCCGTACACATCCACCAGCGCGGAGATTTGCGGGAAGTCCGACGCGTCAATCCGCGCGACTTCAGCGGAGGAAGCGCTCTGAGCGTGGGCAAAGGTCCGGGTCCCAGCCAGCAGGCTGAGGGTCAGGAGGAAGCGGATGAATTTAGGCATTTGCCTCGCTGATGAGGGGGGCGTCCACCTGTTTCGGGCGGGTCAAACGCAGGTAGGTGATGGCGTATGCCGCTTTGAGGAAGGTGATGCCGACGCCTTGAACCAGGAGCATGAGCGGGAACATGAGCAGGGTGAGACCGGCGATGAAGAGCATGATGACGCGCATGTCGGGCATAGAGCCGTCGGCGAAAAAGGGCATGAAAAAGGAAGGCGTCATAAACGGCGCACTGATGAAGCCGCTCAGCAGGCTGATAGCAAAGTACACAATGAATGACAGCAGCAGAATGCCCCAGAAATTGGCTTTGACCAATTCCCAAGCGCGCTCGATGGCGGGGATAACGCCGAGGTCATCTGCCACTATTGCCGCCAGCGCTTCCTCGATGAAGCCATAGACCACCAGCATCAATGGGTAGAGGAGAATAATCAGCGGCAGTGCGCAAAGAAATCCCAGCCCCAGGGTCACCAACCCAAACAGCGTCAGACACCCAAAGAGGATGAAGTATCCAAAGGAAAAAATGACGCTGGTCAGGAACATGACGCCCAGCGTCCTCAGCCAGTATTTTTGTGCGCCTTCGACCAGGCTGCGCACGCTCAGGGCTTCCTCGCCGTCCTCCGCGCGCAGCACGCCAAAGGTGACCGTGGCGCCGGCAATGCCTGTCAAAATGAAACCGAGCAAGGTGACGAAAATCCCCCCGAGGAAAAAAGGAACCAAAAGGAGCGGTTCCTCCACAAAGCGGGGCTGACCATATTGATCGAACTCCGAAAGGAAGAACAACCCGAAGAGCAGCGGCAGGATGAAGATGCCCGTCAGCGCGGGCAGGGCGCTGATGAGCCACAGGATTTTATGTTTCCAGGTGATTTGACCTGCGCGGGTCAATACTTCGCCGAAATCGAAATTCATGCTTTCACCTCATCAATCGCAAATCGTCAATCGTCAATCGTCAATCGCAAATCGTCTCACTCCCATTCGATGGTGGCAGGCGGTTTGCTGGTAATATCATACACCACGCGGTTAATCCCGTCCACTTCGTTGACGATGCGGTTCGCCACCCGAGCCAGCAGGTCGTGCGGCAGGCGCGCCCAATCGGCGGTCATGAAATCCTCGGTCGTCACCGCGCGGATCGCCGCCGCCTCCTGATAGGTGCGCTGGTCGCCCATCACGCCCACCGAGCGCACAGGCAGGAGGACGACGAACGCCTGCGATGTCTCTGCGCCTTTCCCCAAAAATCCCGCTTTGGACAACTCCTCGATCAGGATGGCATCCGCCGCGCGCAGACGTTCCACACGCTCGCGCGTCACCTCCCCCAGACAGCGCACGGTCAAACCCGGACCCGGAAACGGCTGCCGCCAAACCAGCCTTTCCGGCAGCCCAAGCGCTTCTCCCACCGCCCGCACCTCGTCCTTGAACAGATACCGCAGCGGTTCGACCAGTTCGAATGACATATCTTTCGGCAGTCCGCCCACATTGTGATGCGTTTTGATTTTCTCGGCTTTGTTCCGATCCGGCGCGGAGGATTCCACCACGTCCGGGTAAATCGTTCCCTGCACGAGGAAGCGCGGCTGTCCCAACTGCCGCGCCTGCGCCTCGAAGATGCGAATGAACTTCTCGCCGACGATTTTCCGCTTTTGCTCCGGCTCCGTCACGCCCGCCAGCGCCGCAAAGAATTCGTCGGAGGCGTCTACGGTGATAAGCTCGGCGTGCAGGTTATCTCGAAACGCCGCAGCCACTTGTTCCCCCTCGTTTTTTCGCAGCAGACCGGTATCCACAAACACCGCCACGAGTTGATCGCCGACCGCCTTATGCACCAGCGCCGCCGCCACCGAAGAATCCACGCCGCCCGAAACCGCCGCCAGCACACGTGGTCCCTGAGCCTTGTCGAAGGGCTCCCCGCCCACCTGCCTGCGGATGCGCTCCACCGCTTCCTCGATGATGGATTGAGGCGTCCAAGTGGGTTTTGCCCCGCAGACCTCGGTCACAAACCGCTGAAGCAGTTTATGTCCGTTCGGGGTGTGATGCACCTCCGGGTGAAACTGCACGCCGAAGTATTTGCGTTTCATGTCGCCCATTGCCGCCAGGGGGCTGTTGCCTGAGCGCGCCAGCGCGACGAATCCCTCCGGTAGTTTGGTGATGCGGTCGCCGTGCGACATCCACACTTTGCAAATGCCATCCAGCAGGGTGTCGGACAGGTTGAGTTCAATTTCGGCGGGACCGTATTCCCGTTTGGCGGAGGCGTCCACCTGACCGCCCAAGGCGTGCGTCAATGCCTGCATGCCGTAGCAAATGCCGAGGATGGGCAGCCCTGTCTTGAAGATGAAGTCCTGAATGTAAGGGGCGTCTGCCTCGTACACCGATTTGGGTCCGCCGGAGAGGATGAAGCCCTTGGGGTTGATGGCGAGTATCTTCTCCATGGGCGCATCCCAGGGGAACAACTCGCAATAGACCTGCGCCTCGCGCACGCGGCGCGCGATCAGCTGTGCGTATTGGGAACCGAAATCCAAAATCGCTATCGAGTCCATATCAATCCTTGTTGAAGGTCAAAGGTTGAAAGTGAGGGGCGACCTTCGACGCTTACGATGTTATTGCTTGTCTCGCCAGCGCAATCGCGCCCAGCATTCCGGCGCGGCTTCCGAGCGCGGGGTGGACGATGTAGCCGTCCATGTGTTGAGTGACGGCGGGCGATTGGACGTAACCGTTCAGCAGTGTTTGCACCTCTGTGCGAATGAGGGGCAGCAGGTCATCCCGTCCGCCCACGCCGCCGCCGATGATGATGCGCTGAGGGGAGAATGTGAGGATGTAGTTTACCAGCGCCAGGGCGATGTAGTGCGCTTCCAGCCTCCAGGCAGGGTGATCGGATGGGAGCGTTTCGGCGCGCTGACCCCAGCGTTTTTCGAGGGCGGGACCGGATGCCAGCCCCTCGAAGCAGTCCTTATGAAAGGGACAGGCGCCCTCGAACGGGTCGCCGATGCGGTCGTGCGGGAGCAGGATGTGTCCCATTTCGGGGTGAAGCAGTCCGTGCAGGAGTTTGCCGTTTGCCATCATGCCGCCGCCGATGCCGGTGCCAACCGTCAGGTAGAGGAAGGTCTCCAGCCCTTGCGCCGCGCCCCACGTCCACTCGCCGAGCGCCGCGCCGTTGACATCGGTATCGAATGCGATGGGAAGGTCGAAGGCGGAACGAAGCGGTCCCACGATGTCGGCGTTCGTCCAGCCGGGCTTGGGGGTGGAGAGGATGCGTCCGTAGGCGGGCGAGGCAGGATGCGGGTCGAGCGGACCGAACGAGGCGACGCCCAAGGCGGAGAGTCTGCCGAAATCCCGTTCCGCCTGTTTGAAGAAATCAACGGCTTGTCTCAGCGTTTCTGCAGGCGTGGTGGTTGGGAAACGCGCTTCGCGGCGGATGTCGCCTGGCGCTGTCCCCACCGCGCAGAGAAATTTTGTCCCGCCGCCTTCGATGCCGCCGAAGAGATGTGTCATGGACCCCATTTTAATCGCTGAGCGTAGGGAATGAGAACCACGTTGGGGCGCGAGTCGGTGTACACGATTTCCACCCGCCCGCCAATATAGACATCGGTAATTGGGGCAAAGGCAACCAGGACGAAACTGGCGTCGGGCGCCCAGAGCGCTTCGTTCATGAGTTCGAACGTGTCGGGGCGCAGGATGGTTCGCCCGGTCACGCCATCGGGAGCGGAGCGCACCAACTGCATGGGCGCGCGCTGGACGAACTCCTCTTCGGGCCTGAAGTTGACGAAGAAGTAGTACAACTGACCGTCGGGAGCGAGGTAGGCGTCTGAAGGGATGTTATACGTGCCGTCGCCCGCTTCGCCCGGCAGGAGGGTGGTGACGTTTCCGCTGGATGCGTCCACGCGCCACATGCCAGCCACGAACATGCCCATGTAGGGATACGCCGAATACAGGGCGGCGCTGTCGGCGGTCCAAGTTGGTTCGCCGCAGCAAATGGTTGCGGGATCCACGCTATTCAGCCGCACGAGGGTATTGCCGTTCGGGTAGTAGATGGCAGATGAACTGCCCTCATAGTAACCTAGCGAGATGAGCAGTTTTTGCCCGTCGGGCGAGTATTTTTCGGGCCAATATAGTTCACGCGGGATGAGCAGCCCGCCGCCGGCGTCATCCCACTGGTTTTCGAGAACGAGGTTGGAGACGCCCGTCTCCAGCGAATAAAAATTCAAACCGCCCCGCCCGTAGGCGATGCTCTGTCCATCGGGGGAGAAGACCGGGGAATTGATGCTCGTGAGGAAAGGGTTGTTCTCGTCCACCGCGCCGCCATCCACAAGGACGCGTCTGCCTGAACCGTCTGCCTGAATCAGAATCATTTGGTTGTTCGCCACATAGACGACGCTACCGTCCAGCGGTGAGACATCATACGAGTCGACCGGACCGGGCTCAAAGGTGAGTTGGCGCGTCGTCACTCCGTCTCGCTCCATGCGAAAGACTTGGGAGAGGTTGGCGTTGTCATTGCCGAGGTAGTACAGACTGTGCGGCAGCAAAGCGGCGGGTTCGTCCGGCTCGGGGGTGATGCCGCTGGTTGGCGTAGCCGTCGTGACCGCCTCGAGGGTGGCTGCGACGATGGTCGCCAGCTGGTCGGGCGGGGAGGTCGCTTCGCCGCCTCCCAACGGCGAGTTACATGCCAGCGCGGCAAGCGCCAGCGCAAGAAAAACACTCAGAAGACGCGATTTTTGATTCATCTCAACCTCGAATTTATATTGATGTTACGCGGTAGCGCGAGATTTATCTCGCGTCTCTCTACCGTACATTTTTCTCGTGAAAAACCCTAAAGGTCTTTTTGGAAATTCTCAAATTCACGAAGGGAAAGCAGACCTTTAGGGTCTCTGTGTACGGTAAAGAATCTCGCGTTTTCGGGCGACATGAATGTCGCACTACGAAGAAACTGCGTAGGGTGAGTTTATAAAATACGGAGACACTGAAACATCCGTGTCTCCGCATTTCAGGATACTCACATTCACTTGTTTTGTTCCCGTTTACACCTGCTCAAAGCGTTCCACCGGCACAACAAACAGCGTAGCGCGCCGCTCGCCCGAAGGCAGGGGAGGCAGTTTGGCGCGAATCAATTCCAGGCAGGTTTCCACGCGCTCATCCAGCACACCAAGGAGAAGGGTCACAATACCGCTCCGCAAAAATCCGCCGGTGGATGCCACCCGCGTCACACGGTATTTCTCGGCGGTCAGCGCCTGGGTCACTGTGTCGGCGTCGCTGTCTTTGACAATAAGGATGATCATTTTCATGGGTTGTTCCTCGCTCATATTTTATCGTTGCGCCTAGAGCTCTTCAAAATGTTCCACCGGCAGGGCGAAGATGGTGGCGCCGCCCACCGTGACCGGAACAGGCGTCGGCATGGGAAGAGGCGAACCCTCCAGCGGCAGCGTCAGATATTCGATGTGCTGTTTGCAGGTCTCCTGCAGAATCTTTATCGCTTCATCTTCCATGCCCTTACGCAAACCGATTAACAGCGTCGCATTTCGGCGTCCTAAAAAACCGCCCGCGCTGAACAGATACACCACCGGCATCTTCAATTTTTCGAGGGCGCGGGCAGCCTCCTCGCGGTCCTGTTCCTGAACAACTGCCAGCATCAATAAACGAATTTGTCCATTCATTGGCTTTCTCTTTTCTCCAATCCGTAAGCCTTTACTATCGGCAACACCAATAGTATGCCGGTCTCGTGATTGTGCAAATCGCCCACCACGCGTTGGGTGGCTTCGAGGATTTTATCTATCATAGACTCATCCTCCGCAGTTGTAAAGACCGTGCGGCTGAAGGTTTGCGCCATTTCGTAGAAGTCATTGAGGGAAGGCATGAGGGGAATATCTTCCCGCAAGCCGCCCTTCAAGCGCAGACGGCGCATGCCCGTGCTGAGCATCACGGTGGCGCGCTGGACCCCAGCCGCATCCCAGGCTTCCAGCAATGGATCGAGCAAATTGGGATTATGCATCACAAACAGAATGAAGAACATCAGGCTTCCTCCTCTGACTCTGAACGATTTGACGCTTCAGGCTGGACCTTGACCTGCCTCGCCTCCAAAGGCTTTTTCTCTTCCTCATGTTTTTCTTGCGCAAACAGATACCGCAGGATGGGCGGTGTCATCAACGTGGTGGCAAGCACCATCACGACGATCGCAGAAAATTCCTCAGGCGGTAAGAATCCCTGCCGAATCCCCACATCTGCCACAATCAACCCCACCTCGCCGCGCGAAATCATGCCTGCGCCGAGTTGCAAGGCTTCCTCCTTCGACAGTCCACCCCACCGCGCCCCCAGCCCGGCGCCCAGCCATTTTCCGCTCACCGCCGCAAAAATAATGACCAGCGTCAGCAACAGAATGCCCACGTGGAATTCTTGTAAATTGATGGATAAGCCGATATTCACGAAGAACACCGGCACGAACAAACCGTATGCCAGCGCATGTACGCCGCTCTCGATTTGTTCCTTTTCCGGGCAGCGTCCCAGCATGAGACCCGCCAGAAACGCGCCGGTGATCGCCGCCATGCCGCCCAAAAACTCCGCCGCAATCCCGTAGGTAAACATGACAATGAGCGACATCGTCAACAATCCCTGACTGATGGGCAATTTTGAGGTTTGCCGGATGAGCCAGGGCAAGCCCCAAACTCCAAGCAAGACCGAGAAGACGAGGAACAGCGCCATTCGAAACAGGATTGCCAGAATATCCGCCGATGTCTCGCCGCCTCCCTGAATGCCCAGAAATACGGAGAGCAGCAGGATAATCAGAATATCGTCGAACACCGCAGCGCCCAACAGACTCAACCCCACGCGGCTGCGCAAGACTTTCAACTCAATCAAGGTTTGCGCTGAGATGCTGACGCTGGTGGCGCCAAGCGTCAGACCGAGGAAAAGGGCAGAGTTTGATTCCAGTCCAAACAGCACACCGGCGCCCCATCCCATCAACACAGGAAAGACCACGCCCCAAAAACCCGCCAGCGATGCCACGCGCACGTTTCGCCGCATCTCGCTGAAGTGAAGTTCAAGCCCGGCGATGAACATGAGCAGCAACACACCAAGCTCGGCAAACTCGGTAATCGTTTCCGACATGCTGTGCTGGATGAAAGGCAATTCGAGCAGGTTGATCACCGAAGGACCCAGCAGAATACCCACGAGCAATTCACCCAGCACGGAGGGTTGTCCGAGCCGCACGCTGATATAACCAGCCGTTTTTGCACAGAAAAGAATTACGGATACCAAAAAGGCAAGTTGAAGAAAGGCAGCCATGAGGTTTTCAGGAGTATACAACAGGTTTGAACGGAAAACAGGAGCAACGCCCGGAAAGATATGGCTTTCTCAAAGTCTGGATGCGAGCCTTCTTTGTACACGGATTTCTCGGAATGAACGGATTTCTTTCCGTTTTTCACGGAGAATTCCATATCATCCGTGCGATCCGTGTACAAAAATTGATCCCGTCAAGCGATAATGAGAAAGCCATACCCGGAAAAATGCCGTGACCGTAAAAGTTCATGGCTCACCCTATGAGGCAGGGCGAGATTTGTCTCGTCTTTCCAGCCGACATAAATATCGCGGCGCAAATAAAGTGTGAAGCAGCAACTTGGGATTTTTTTCACCGCCAGGGAGGAATGGCGAGCCTGACAGATCGCCGCCTTTTACAGCGGCTGTTTGGACGGAATGCCCGGCTTGCGCGGGTATTTGGGCGGCGTTGCCGCCACTTTTTCCACCACCACCAGGTAGCGGTCGTCTGCCACGCCCGGCAAGTGGACCGGGATTAACTGTTCCAATTTGCCGCCCAGCATCTTCATTGCTCCCTCGGCAGATTGCGCCTCGGCGGGTCCGCTTTCGCCTTTTTGCGCAAGCATTCGCCCGCCGATTTTGAGGAGCGGAATCAAATATTCGCTCAATACATTGAGATTTGCCACCGCGCGCGCCACCGCCCAGTCATACGCTTCGCGGTGTTTGGGGTGTTGTCCCACATCCTCCACGCGTTTATGAATCACCTCCACATCCTCCAGCCCCAACACGCGGATAATATGCTGGCAGAACATGGCTTTCTTGCCCACCGATTCCACCAGTGTCAGTTTCATGCTGGGATAGAGAATTTTGAGGGGAATGCCCGGGAAACCGGCGCCCGTTCCAACGTCTATGAGACGATGCGGAGGGTTCGCCTTCCAAGCCAGCACACAGGAGAACGAATCCAGAAAGTGCTTGGTGCGAATCGAATCCATGTCGCGGATGGCGGTCAGGTTGAACTTCTGGTTCCATTCCATCAGTTCTTTTTCGTAAGTGATGAGCGCCATCACCTGCCGCCCGGTCATGTGGATATGAAATAATTCCTGCGCTTCGCGGACAAGTTTTTCCATTGGGCGAATTATAAACCGTGAAGTGTCTCTTTCTCCCAAAAAAAGACCGTCATTTCTGACGGTCTTTTCATGTTGCAAAGGGTTTACTTTTTCACATTCTCATCTTTCGTCATAGCCTTGCCTCGTTTGAAGCGGCGGTAGAGCGCCCGCCCTCCGAGGAACGCGCCGTAGGACGGGATGGCGAGCAGAATGAGCGCGGGCAGATACGACAGGAAGAGACGAATCAAGAAGCGGGTGAACCCCTGCGTAAAGCGGATCAAATCCTGGATGGCGTCGTTGGCAGTGCCTTGCAATTTCCAGCCGCCAATCTCAATCGGTTTGACCTTTTCCTCGGCAATCAGTTGAATGCTGATGGCGGAGAGCGCAGCCGACTCCTCAAGATACTTGATCTGTCCCTTCAGCGATTCGATCTCCGTCTGAATGTTTTGTATCTGCATGTAAATGGCAAGCACATCCTCCGCCCTCTCAGCCGTCTCCATGATGCGCAGCAGTTCTTTTTCCGCTTTTTCCTTTGCCGCCAGGCGGGACTTCAAATCCACATACTGACTGGTGACATCCTGCCCGGAACGGTTTTCGTAGTCCACCTTGACCACGTCCGCCTTGATTTTTTCCAGCGCCTCATCCAGGCGTGCCGCCGGCACGCGGATGGTGATGCTGGCTTCCGGCACTTCGATTTGATTGGGTCCATAGGTGGAGCGGTACAGATTGGAAGAAACCACAAAGCCGCCCATTTCCACCGCCATCTGGGCAATCTCGTCCATGCGCGTCTTGGGGTCGGCAACGACAATCCTCATATCCACGTTCTGGATCACCAGCCGTTCGGTGGCAGCGCCGGCTGCCGGCTGTTCGTAGGATTTGACATAGTCGCTTGTGGTGTTCTGCAATTCAATGGACGGCACTGGCTGCATCGGCGCCTCCATGGCAGGCGCCAGCATGACTTGCGGCGCGCCTGCGCCGCCGTAGCCGTCGGGCAATTCATTGGAAATATTGCTGAAGGTGTTGCCGATCCTCGGCGAAAACAAGCCTGTGACGACGCCCACCAGCGTCAACACCACCACTGTGGTAATTGTCACGGTAATCAAGGTTCTTTTCATGGGTTCTTCTCCTTTATGAACGCAAGGTGATTTCACCCTACAGACGAATCGCGTGCCGCAAAGTTCCTGCCCCCCGCCCGTTCTGTCGAACACCCTCCCCTATTTTCCAACCGAAGTTCATTGGAAAAATAGGGGATGGCTGGGGAGGGGTTACCACCCCTCGGAGAGACGAATGGCATGTTTTTCGGGCAGTTTTGCCTCGCGGATGCGCTGCTGCACTTCGGCAATGTCGTATTCCACCCGGCGCGGCTCCCAAACGTGACCTTCCGTTTCATAGATGGCATACGCCGCGCGCGGGTCGCGGTCGCGCGGCTGACCGACCGAGCCGGGATTGATGATCGCCCGCGGGCGCAGCCGGTAATGCTCTCCCGCGCGGATCGGCGCCAGACTCACCCGGTCGTTATCCACGTTCAACTGGAACATACACTGCAAATGCGAATGCCCCACAAAACACCACGACGTCGTGAAATGATCGAAGTTCAGACGCGCCGAAAGCGTGTTCAAAATATATTCCCACACCGAGTCGCGCGGGCTGCCATGCACAATACTCACATCCCCGCGCACCTTCAAGTTCGAGGGCAGGGAGCGCAGAAAATCCATATTATCCGCCGTCAGCACTCGCTCGTGATATTCCAGCGTGCGGCGCGCATCGGTGTTGAAGACATCCAGCGGAATCTTGCCGATGACCGCCATGTCGTGATTGCCCAGGATGCAGGTCAAATTTGGGATTTCGCGGATTTCATCTATTACTGCATTGGGATCGGGACCATAGCCCACCATGTCCCCCAGGCACCAGGTTTCGTCCACAGGACCCGCGTCCTTCAACACCGCCTCCAGGGCGGTGTAATTCGCATGAATATCCGATATGACTAAAACGCGCATTCTACTCCAACAGCGCCGCAACGCGTTCGACGATAATTTCAGCCGCCTCGCTCTTGCTCATCAATGACAATGATTCCGTGCGCCCATCGGCAAACAACAGCGTGATGCGATTGGTCTCGACGGAAAACCCCGCATCGGAGGCGGAAATATCGTTTGCGGCAATCAAATCCAGTTTCTTGGATTGTAACTTATTTGCCGCATTTTCAAGAAGACTTTGCGACTCGGCTGCAAACCCCACGACCACCTGTTTTCGCTTCAATTCGGACCTCAGTCCTGCCACGGCTTTCAAGATGTCTTCCGTCGCTTCGAGCGTGATCTGCGGAACGCCCCCCTCTTTTTTGATCTTGTTCTCCGCAACACTCTTCGGACGAAAGTCTGCCACCGCCGCCGCCATGAACAGCGCATCGCAAGCGGGGAACCCCTTCAGCACTGCCTCCAGCATTTGTTTTGCCGTTTCCACGCGGACGATTTCCGCGCCGACTGGTGGAGTGAGCGCAGTGGGCGTTGTGATGAGCGTGACCTGTGCGCCGGCGTCCAGCGCGGCTTGGGCAAGGGCATAGCCTTGTTTGCCGGAGGAGCGGTTGGTCAGCACACGCACCGGGTCGAGCGGTTCCTGAGTCCCGCCGGCGGTGACCAAAACTCGTTTGCCGGCGAGCAAACCTCCCCGTCCGAGAACGAGGCGGAGGTGTCCGATGAGTTCGGGCGTTTCGGGCAGGCGTCCCTTTCCCGTCAAGCCTGAGGCGAGGTGTCCCTCCGCCGGTTCGATGATGTACGCGCCGCGTTTGCGGAGAATCTCCAGGTTTTCGCGTGTGGCGGGGTGGTCATACATGCCGCCGTCCATGGCGGGCGCAACGACCAGCGGACAGTTTGCGGCGAGCGCGGTGACGGTGAGCAGGGTGTCTGCTTGCCCGTGTGCGAGTTTGGCGAGGGTGTTGGCAGTGCAGGGCGCAATGACCAACAGGTGGGCGGTGTGACCCAGCCCCACGTGCAGAACATGCGCCTCGCTTCCCCATAGATCGGCGTCGGTGTAAACGCGCCGCCCTGTCACGGATTGAAAAGTAAGCGGCGTGACGAATTTTTCGGCGGAGGCGGTGAGGATGACATCCACTTGTGCGCCCGCCTGCGTGAGTTTGGATGCCAAATCGGCGGCTTTGTAGGCGGCGATGGAACCGCTCACCCCCAGCACGATCCGCTTATCGGAGAGAATGGACATGCAAATATTATAACGTTAGTTCGGGTGTAAGGTCTTCTTTGAAAATCTCAAATTTGCGAAGTGGAAGGAGACCTCTAGCGTTTTGGGGTACGGCAGCCCAAAAATCAAAAAACTCTGCGGTAAATTTTTGGACTTGAACCGTTTATCCCGGCTTGAGGCTATTAACCTGAATTCGGGATAAGGCTTTTGAATCGTCCCGAAGGCTTTTGACGCAGCGGGTTCGAGAGCAGAATCAGCCTTCGGGACGCTTTTATCCCGAACTGACGTTATTACGTCTCCGCCCGCCTCGAAATATCAAAAAGTTACACCGCCCAAAGTGAAACTTGTCTCACCCGTTCACTACGTCTATAATACCTTTGTAAGGCAAACCATCGGCATTGGAGGCGAGCAATGAAACTTTCCCCGTACGAACTGTATGACCTGCTCAATCGTCCTGGTCCCCTCTGGCTGGCAGACGCCGACTTGAGCGACGCCCGCCTGCGCAGAGCCAACCTGCGGCGTTTCATTTTTGTCGGGGCGAACCTGAGCAAAGCCGTCCTCAGCAATGCCGATTTGAGCGAAGCCGACCTGACCGATGCCAACCTGAGCGAGTGCGTTCTCACCGAAGCCAACCTGAACAAGAGCATCATGGTCAAAGCCGACTTGAGCGGGGCAAACCTGGGCGGGGCGAATCTCAGCGAAGCCAACCTGGGGAGCGCCAGGCTCAGCCATGCGGTCATTACCGAAGCCAACTTACGCGAAGCCAACCTGCGCGGCGCCAAATTGATGCGGGTCAATCTCAACAAATCGAATCTCTTTGGCGCGAACCTCGGCGGCGCAGACCTGAGTGAGGCGCGCCTGGTCGAGGTCAACATGCAGGACGCCAAGTGCGTCAAAACCAACCTGAGCGGGGTCAGCCTTTCCGACAGCATCCTGATTGAGACGGATTTCAGCCGCGCCGTTTTGCTCGGAGCAAACCTCAGCCGCAGCAACCTCACCCGCGCCGACCTGAGTGAGGCGAACCTCTCCAATGCCACCCTGAACGACGCCGACCTGAGTCATGCCAACTTGAGCGGCGCAAATCTGTACGGCGCATCTTTCCTGAACGCTAATCTGTGCGGCGCCAACTTGAGCAATGTCAATCTCCAGAATACAAGTTTCGTCAAGGCGCGTTATAACGCCGCCACCCTGTGGTCTGATGGGTTCGACCCGCAAGCCGCCGAAGCGGTGCTGATTTAGGAAGGGTGAAACAGCGCCTCCAGTCCCTTCCAAACATCATTTCTCCACGCCGTGTAGTTGTGACCTGCCGTGAATTCGCGGCAGGTCACGTTGTATCCCTTCTCCTGCAACAGCGCGTACATCGCCCGGTTATCATCGAGCAGCGCATCCAGTCTGCCAACATCCATCCAGATGTTCAATCCGCGCGCCTGCCCATGGCGGACAAGGTCCACGACGACGAAGTCGCGGCTCTCGATGGTGAACGCCCCTGCCTGGCTGATGACCTTGCCGAACACGTCGGGTATCCGCAAGCCGGTGTACATCGCCATTGTGCCGCCCAGCGAGGCGCCCAGCACGCCGAATGCGCCGGGCTGTTTTTTCACGTCCAGCAGGTTGAGCTTTTCCCGTGCCAGCGGCAGGACGATTTGATCGAGCCAGAGCAGCGCAGCGTCGGAGCAGGCGTATTCCACACTGCGCCAGCGCCCGCCGCTGGGCAGGAACGCCATCGCAATCGGCTGGATGCGCCCCTCGGCGATGAGGTTATCCACGATGACGGTCAGTTTGGCGCGGTGGAGGTAATCCTGCCCGTCATACACGACCAGCAGGGGAACAGGCTGTTTGACCGGCGGACGGTAGAAGTAGATTTCACGTTCGTAATCTTCGCGCAGCCATCTTGTCTCCACGCTGTGACTGGTCAATGCGCCGGGCGTCACCTCGGCGCGGCGGAGGTGGAACGGCGAGGGCATGGTCTCCGGCATGTAGAAGTAGTTGTTGCGCCCGCCCATGCCGTTGGGGACGGTCTTGCGATTGAGCGGGTCGAGAAAATTCTGCTGGGAGACCGGGTCGCGGAAGGCGTATTCGACGTAGGCGTCGCGGGGGAGGGTCAGGGCGGCGTACCAGATGGATTGGGCAGAATCAGGCACAAGTCGAGGGGAGATGCGTCTGAATCGTCTCGGTCTTCCGCCCCAGTGGTCGAAGTCTCCCACCAACCAGGGAGCCGTCTCGCCCTGCCAGATGAAGATGGCGCGGTCAAGGTGGACGACGGGGCTGCCTTCCTTGAAGGCGCGCTGGATGAGCGAATGTGGAACCGTCGTCATTTACTGAAGGTGCCCATCAGTTCGGCGCTGGCGAGGATGTGACCGACCATCGCTTTTTCGAGTTCACCCTTATCGGCGCGGGCGTTGATGGCGAGGGTTTCGTCGAGGGCGTAGAGTTTGAAGAAGTAACGATGCGTGCCGCTGGGCGGACAGGGACCGCCGTAGCCGGTGCGCCCCCAACTGTTTTTGCCGCTCAGGCTGCCGTCGGGGAGGGAGGCGTCGGCGGGGAAGGCTTCGGGCAGTCCGCGCGCCGAGGCGGGGATGTTGAACAGCACCCAATGCACCCAGGTTCCGACGGGCGCGTCGGGGTCGTCCATGATGAGGGCAAAGGACTTTGTGCCTGCGGGCGGTTCGCTCCAGGCGAGGGCGGGAGAGATGTCTTCGCCTTTGCAGGTGTATTTGACGGGGATTGGCTGCCCGTGCGCGAAGGCAGGGCTGGTCAGTTCCATGGTCATGGCTTCCTCCATTGCCAAAGGGTCAGAAATTACGGTTTCGGGCGCCTCCGTTGCAGACGGGGCGCACGCCGACAAGACGATGGCTGTGAGCAACAAAATGCGCTTCATGGCAAGTCCTCTCTTTCCACGCCGTCGAACCCCAGGATGAAATCTGCGCCGTAAGCAAGCGACGGGGTTTGGAAGCCGGGCTGATAGTTGCCCGACAAAATCCGCTTCATAATCTCGACCGAGGTCAGTGCGGTGAGCCGATAGCCTTCCGGCGTCCGCAACTTTGCCCGCACCACTCGCTCCGCGTCGCGCATCTCGCCGATCATCAGGCTGAAGCCGCGTTCGTTCTGCTCGCGCGAGGGTCCACCCGGGATGAGATAGCCGATAAACCACTTGAGCAGGCTCCGCATCGGGCGGGAATAGACCAGCGGTCCGATGAAGCGGGAGAGTTTCAAAAAGCGAATGACGGCGCGCGGGAAGGCGAAATACGTCTCCACGTTCGGGACACCGGTGCTGTAATACGCGGTGGACACGTCGCCCCAGCCGACAGAGACGACCGGCACCGCTCCGCGCCCGAAGTCCTGCTCCAACACCTGCCAGGCGGGCGGCACCGTGACAATCTTCCCCTCGCGGCGGATGCGTCCCTGGCGATGCATGTTCTCAATGGCTGAGCGCGCCGTTCCGCGTGAGACGCCGCCGCCGACCCCTCGCAAGAACAGGCGGAAATGCGTGGCGGTGGGAAGTCTCTGCTTCAAATATGCGGCGAGACAATCGGAAGGCGCCACGTCGAACCCGCCGCCGGGCAGAAGCATGACGCCCGCCCGCTTCGCCTCCGCGCTCATGCCTGCCAGCGCTTCGAAGCCTTCGATTTCCCCGCTGATGTCCACATAGTGACGTTTTGTCCGCAGGCAGGCTTCTGCCATTTGGCGGAATGTCAGCACGAAGGGACCCGCGCAATGCAGGACGGCGTCCACTTCGAGCAAAGCGGAATCGAGTTTCTCGGTCTCTTCGAGTGAGAAAACACGATACTCGAGATTGTATCGCTGTGCTTGTGCGCGCAGTTTTGCCTCGTCGCGTCCGGCAAGGAGAGGGCGCAATCCCTCTTTCACCGCCTGTTCCACGATGAGTTGACCGGTATAGCCGTAAGAGCCGTAAATGAGGAATTTGCTCATAAGAACCTTTTGAACTGCAGAGTCACTGAGATACTGAGAAGAAAATGCTCTGTTGCAAACATGAGATAGGCATGGTAAATCGCTCTGTTGCAAGGATTTTTCCGAGCGTACTCGGCGGTCTCTACCGCCGGGTTTGCGCAAGAGAGCGCAAACTACGCAGATTTTTTTGATGATTGCAACAGAGCTTCATCCGCCACTCTTCACTACCTTGTTCAAAATTCGCGAAGAGTGGCGCAGATTAGCGGAGAAGACGGAGCAATAAAAAGACCCTGAAGGCTGGAACCCTCAGGGTCAATTGTAAACTACTCGCCCTGGCGCTTGGAAAGGCGATGGTCGAGCATCAGCACCGCCGATTCGCGCGCCTCGATCATCTTGAGTTGAGCGACAATCTCCGCGGCGTTCTTTTCCTCCTCCACCTGTTCGCTGACGAACCACTGGAGCATCACTTGGGAGGGGTAATCCTTCTCCTTGAGCGCCAGTTCGTACAGCGCGTGGATGGAAGCGGTCACTTTTGCCTCGTGCGCCGCAACTTCCTCGGCAGCCTCCAGCGGCGATGCCCAGTCGGACTTCGGCGCTTCGATGGCTTTGAGCGCCACCCTGCCGCCGCGTTCCAGTATGTGGTCGTAGATTTTCATGGCGTGCTCGCGTTCCTCGTCCGCCTGGACGCGCATCCAGTTGGCGAAGCCGGGCAGGTTTTTCTCCTCGAACCATGCCGCCATCGAAAGGTAGAGATACGATGAGAACAGCTCCTTGTTGATCTGTTCATTCAATGCGTCTTGAACGGTTTTTTCTATCATAGGGTCCTCCACTTCCATTATACGGCTTTGGATGAAAAAAGGATAAGCCACCCGATGAAGACGAAGACGACAATCCAGATGAAAAAGATGATCGCCGCCCCGGCAACCCGGACGCTTCTTTCCACGCCGCAGCCTGCCGCGTTGACCCGCGCCTCTGCCAACACCTCAGGCGGAATCAGACGGATCGCCAGCCAGAGTCCGCCCGGGGTGATGAGGAGATCATCGAGATAGCCGAGGATGGGGATGAAATCGGGGATCAGGTCTATGGGGCTGAAGGTGTGCGCCACTACGAAGAAGACCAGCGCCTTCACATACCAGGGCGTGCGCGGATCCTTTGCCGCCAGATAAACGGCAAGGGCTTCGCTTTTCAAGGCGCGGGCGTGGGATTTAAGGGACTCCCACATTTTCTTCGTCCAGCGGCAGAGGGTTACTCTGTCCGTGCGAAACATCATTCCCCGAACACGAACAACTCGTTGATGGATTCGTGATGCAGGTTGTTGTAAATGGCGTGGGCAAAGACGGGCGCAACGGAAAGAATCTTCAACTTGGGATGGCGTTTTTCGGGTGGAATATAAACCGTGTCGGTGGTGATGATTTCAATGATTTGCGGGATTTCCGCCAGCCGCTCCAAGCCGCCGCGTGTGAAAACGCCGTGCGTGCAGACGACGGTGATGTTTTCCACGCCTTCTTCAATCAACACGCGGCTCAACTCGGCGATGGAGCCGCCGGTGGCGATTTCGTCGTCGTAGATCAGCGCGCGTTTATGTCCGCGCACCTGATTGCCGACCAGCCCGCTGATGCGCACCTGTGTATCGGAAATGCGTTCCTTGTTGCCGGCGGCAATGGGCAGCTGAAGGCTTTTGGCGAAACGGGCGGCGGATTTTGCCGAGCCCATATCGGGGGCGACGACAATGCAGTCATCCAGATCGCGGGTGGAAAGGTATTCGCGGAAGACCGGGCGGGCGCTGAGCGGGTCGGTGGGCATGGCGAAGAAACCATGCACCTGCGGCGAGTGGAACATCATGCTCATCACATGCGTGGCGCCGGCGGTCTTGATCAGGTCGGCGACGAGGCGGGCGGTGATGGAGATGCGTGCCGCGTCCTTTTTATCGGACCGCCCGAAGGAGTAGTACGGGATGATGGCATGAACTTCCGATGCCGCCGCGCCGCGCGCGATGTCGAGCATCATCAGCAGTTCCATCAGGTGGTCGTTGACCGGCTGCGAAAGCGACTGGACGATGTACACGCGGCGGTAGCGTACTGTCGCGCCGAGTTGGATGTACAGGTTGTCGTTGCTGAAGCGGGTGATGTGGGTCTCATCGAGGGGGACGCCGAGCGCACGGGCAATGCTCTCTGCCAGCGGTCGGTTCGAACTTCCGCTGAAAAAACGGACTTCTTCGGCGGGGAGGGGGGTAAGTGTCATGGGGGCTGCCTCTTCTGGGGTGCTGTGGGGGTTTTCGTCTATTTTATCCGGGGAATCCAGCGAGGCGTCTTTTTGCAATCTTACTGCCTATCCTCCCTCACCCCTGTCCCATACGGGAGATATGTCATTGCGAGACCTGCGAAGCAGGTCGAAGCAATCTCCTGCTAACGTGAGTTCAGGATAAGCATTCCATCATCGCCCCCTTTCTGTCTGACAACCAAACCGGTTGTACTTAACGAAAGAGGTCCGCGTCATCGGACAATTGGCTTACAGATCCGCATGAGTTGACGTACTGCTTTATTCTCATCAGAATTCAATGCATATAGCACACTGGGCTGCCAGGGATTGGCAGCCCAGTGTTGTTCCGCCGCTTTTTGGCGGGGTAAAGGGAGGCAACCCTAATCCCCTAAATCGGGGCAATGGGATTCTTACCCCCCAGGAACTATACAAATTTCCCTGGCTGATATGTTTCAATCCCCTAAATCGGGGCAATGGGATTCTTACTAGGGCTGGTCGTCGCTCTTTTCTCTTGGCGCATTCGGTTTCAATCCCCTAAATCGGGGCAATGGGATTCCTACGATTTGCCCCCAAGGCGATCGCATTGGAGATTACGTCAGTTTCAATCCCCTAAATCGGGGCAATGGGATTCCTACGATCCTGGACTGGTAAAGTCGCGTTGGTGTTCTTGTGTTTCAATCCCCTAAATCGGGGCAATGGGATTCCTACTCTGGCTTTTTGATCGCCTGAAATCACCATTTTTTGCATTATATCATTATTCTTCCTCGCGCTTGTACCAGCCTTGCGAACCCCGGAGGCAGAATACGAAAAATCGTGCAAAACTCGATGTTTCGTGTTGCGTGCTTCCTCAACGGATCGCTCTGAAACCCATCCGAACTCATCCAATCTTCTCCACCCTCCATTTGCGAATGGTAATCGCTGTGCACCGCTCTTTTTCAACTTCGCGGTGATTTGCTGGAAATTCCAAGAATATATACAATACGCCACACGAGGTTGACATGCCATCCAAACCGGAAACATACCCCGCTATTAATATCATATTCACCTTGTTGAATGTCCTTCGACTACGGCGCGTAAAACGTCTAAAAAACCCTAAAGGTCTTTCTTGAAGAGACCTTTAGGGTTTGAGCGTACGGCAGAGAAATTTCTATTCAACTCACATGTGCCAGCCGCGGATCGAGCGCATCGCGCAGACCGTCGCCGAGCAGGTTGAAGGCGAGTACGGTCAGGGCAATGGCAATGCCGGGGAAGAAGACCAGGTGCGGTGCGGTGAAAACCTGGTTGCGCTCTGCGCCGAGCATGGAACCCCACTCCGGCGTGGGTGGCTGCGCGCCCAGCCCGAGGAAGGAAAGAGCCGCCGCGTCGAGGATGGCAGTGGCGATGCCCAGAGTCCCCTGCACGATGAGGGGCGTTAGAGCATTGGGCAGAATGCGGCGGAAGAGGATTTGGGTCATACTGCCGCCCAAAGCGCGTGAGGCGGAGACGTAGTCCATCTCGCGCACAGACAGCACACTGGCGCGGACAACGCGCGCATAGGCTGGGATGGAGACAATGCCAATTGCGAGCAGCGCATTGATAAGTCCAGGACCGAGAACCGTGACGATGGCGATGGCGAGCAAAAGAGAGGGAAACGCCAGCAGGACGTCCATCAGGCGCATGATGACGTTATCTATCCAGCCGCCGAGGTAACCGCCCAGTGCGCCCAGCACAGTGCCGATGATGATGGCAAATGTCACAGTGGAGAAGCCAATCATCAGGCTGAGGCGGGCGCCATAGAGCAGGCGGCTGAATTGGTCGCGGACGTTGCCGTCAACGCCGAGAATATGCTGGGGCTTGGAGGGCGGACATCCCAGCGCATGAATGCAGGGCGCCTCGCGCGCCTTGACATCCTCGATGCCAATCAAGGGCGTATAGGGGTCGTAGGGAGCCAGCCATTGGGCGGTGAGAGCAATAAATGTCAGAATTGCCAGAATCGTCAGCCCGATAAGGGCGGACTTTCGGCGTCGCAGCCGCCGCAGGGTGATATTCCACAGGCTGACAGATTTGAGGGAGATGCCCTCCGCGTCGAGCACGGCGACAGATGAGGTTTCCTGGGTCATGGTTAATCCAAACGAATGCGGGGATCGAGGTAGGCGTAGGAAATATCAACCAGCAGGTTGAGGACGACGAAGAAAATGGCAATGACCACCGTAAAAGCCTGGACAATGCCATAATCGCGGGCGGTGATGGCATCGTAGAGGATGCGCCCGACGCCCGATAAGTTGAAAACGGTCTCGGTCAGAACCGCGCCGCCAAGCAGCCCGCCCAGAGAGAGACCGATCACCGTCACCAGCGGGAGCAGGGCGTTGCGGAAGGCATGTTTCATGACGACGACTCGCTGGCGCAAGCCTTTGGCGCGCGCTGTGCGGATGTAATCCTGTCCAAGCACTTCCAGCATGGAGGAACGCGTCATGCGCGCAATCAACGCCATGGGGATGGTGCCAAGCGCCAAGGCTGGCAGAATCAGATGCCGTATCGCATCGCGCAGGACCTCGAAATTGAGACTCAACAACGAGTTCAGGATGTTCATCCGCGCGACGAAATCCAAAATGCCGTAGAAGAAAGTCCCCCGCTGAAGCGGCAAATTCCACACCTCATAGAATGGTACTGTGATTATGCCGGGGCTGAGCCGGCCCGAGGGTGGCAATTGAAAAGGAGTGTCTTTGAGCGCAAGCGCAAAAATATAGGCAAGCATCAACCCCAGCCAAAAGACAGGCATGGAAACGCCGATGTTTGCCCAGAGCATGGTCAACACATCCACCCAGGAATTGTGCCGAACCGCAGAGATAACCCCTAACGGAATCCCGACAATAATGCTGACGAAAAGTGCGGCAAAACTCAGTTCAATCGTAATCGGCAAACGTTCAACAAGCAGTTCGTTCACCGATTTTGAAAAGCGGAAGGAACGCCCGAAATCGCCCTGCGCCACCTCGCGGATGTAATACCCAAACTGAACATGCACGGGTCTATCCAAACCGTGCCGGTGGATGAATTCGTCGCAGACGGCATCGGTGGCTTTTTCGCCCAAAATGGCGCGACAGGGGTCGCCGGGAATCCAGCGCCCAAGGGCAAAGGTCACAAACAGAATGCCCAACAGCACTGGTATGCTGGAAAGAAGTCTTCGCAGGATATAAGTGGTCATGTTTTAGAGACCCCCGGCGCCGAGGCGACGCCGGGGGTCAGTTGTTCAAGGAAGGGGAGTCAACTATTCAGCCGGGGCGTTGAGGAAAGCGCCAAACAAGCCGCTCCAGTAACTGAACGCGCCGGTATTTCCCTTGTGGAGAGGATGCGCCGCGTCCCATTGCAGGACGAGAGACTCAACCACATCGGCAGCGTCGAGCGTAAAGCCGTTGTGGAATTTCACATTCGGGCGCAGTTTGAAGGTCCACACGGTCAAATCCGCGTTGGCTTCGTAGGATTCCGCCAGGACCGGTTCAACCGCCGTGCCAGCCACCTGGTAGCCGAGCAGGGATTGTGTCACCTGTTCGCAGGCGCGCAGGGATTCGCCGTCGGTTTCATCGGCGCAGAAGAGGGAAATCGGTTCGGCGTTCTGCATCCAGACGAAGGTATCCTGTCCGGGGATGCTCATGACCGCAAAGTTCTCATTGCCGAGCGGGCTGGCATGAGCGCCTTCCACCGCAGCCTTGAAGGCAGTGCCGGAACCGCCATGCGCCACCGGGATCATGGGAACATGCTGTTTGATGGCGTTGTTGGCTGCCTCATAGTAGGGTCTGCGTTCCTCGTCGCTGGCGAGTTGAGCCGCCTTGGCAAGGTTTTCAACAATATCGGGGAACTTCTCGCCAAACTGCTTGGAAGCGCCGGCGCCAAAGTGATAGTCCAGGAAGTTGGTCTGATCGGGATAGTCGGCGCCCCAGCCCAGCAGGTGCAAGCCGTCGAGTTTGCCGGAGTCGGCGTTGTCGAGGAACGTGCCGGATTCCTGAACTTCAATTTCAGCGTCAATGTTCAGGTTGGCTTTCAACTGAGCCTGGATATCCTGCGCCACGTTGCTCACCTGCGGCAGGTAACCGCGCACGACATCGCGGTAGTAGAGTTTGGTCTTGAAGCCATCGGGGAAGCCGGCTTCCGCCAACAGGGCGCGCGCCGCTTCGGGGTTGAATTCATACCACGACTCGCCTACACAGCCGTTCGGGATGGCGCAAGGCGTAAAGTGACTGGCAACCTCCGACCCGGCCGGGTAGAAGTTATCCACAATGCGCTGGCGGTCAATGCCCATGGCGATTGCCTGACGCACCTTCTCGTTATCAAACGGCGGATAGGTGTTGTTCATGCCGATGTAGAAGATGTTGAGCGCCGGGCGGGGTTTCAACTGCAGGTTGGGATCCGCTTCGATCACAGCGAAATCATCCGGGGCGGGGTTGTCAATTCCGTCCACCGTGCCGGACTGCAGTTCGAGCAGGCGCTGGGCAGATTCGGAACCCCAGCGGAAGACCAGCGTGGGGGTCTTGGCTTTTTCGCCCCAGTAGGCATCGAAACGCTTGAAGATCAACTGGTTGCCGCGTTCCCACTGTGCAACATAGTAGGGACCCGTGCCGATGGGCTGTTCCAAAATGGCGCCGGTCGCGCCGGTGAACTCAAGGTATTCCTTCGGCTGAACTGCAAAGGCTGAAAAGGCAATCTTCGAGGGGAAGGCAGGATCAGGCACACACAGCGTAAAGCGCACAGTGCTCTCATCCACCGCTTCCATGGACTTGAACTCGCCGCCGTAATCGCAATTTGGCGCCTCGTACTTGACGGGAGCAAAGTCTTTTTCCTTCAGTCCCTCGATGGTAATCGCGGCTGGCTGTGCGCCGCCTCCACCGCACGCCGCCAGCATCAGGCTGGCAAGCACAAACACAGACAGTACAGCAAACAGGTTACGTTTCACGTTTCTCCTCCTGAGAGAAATTTTAGTTTGAATGGACTTGTGCACATCTGGGAAATCGGAATTTTCTTATTGGATGAGGGGACACCTCCTTCCGAATGGCTGGTTCGATTATACAGCAAATTAATAAACAGGCAGGGGAACGCCCAAACCATTCAGCGCCACTTGGGAGGGGTCCCTGTGCCAGATGCCCGCCACCTTTGCGCCGCATTGCGGACATTTCCCTTCGCCCGTAATGTGATACTCCAAAATGACATATCCCCGCCTCCGAATCAACGGACGATTGCATTCCGCGCAAAAGGTATTTTCATACTCCCCAACCTGCCCCGGCAAATTGCCCGCATAGACGTATTTCAACCCCGCCTCACGCCCGATCTCCGCCGCGCGCAGGAGCGTCTTGGCGTCCGTATTATCGGGGTCGGTCATCTTGTAATCCTTGTGGAAGGCGGTCACATGCCAGGGAATATCGCGCGAGACGCCCGCGATGAAGCGCGCCGCATCCCACAATTCCTCGTTCGAATCGTTGAAGCCGGGGATGGTCAACGTCACCACCTCCACCCACAGCCCCATCTCGTGCGCGCGCTGGATGCCATCCAGCGTGTTTTGCAAAACGCCGCCCAGTTTGCGATAATTCTTATCGCTCATGCACTTCAAATCCACTTTGTACGCTGAAAGATATGGCGCAAGATACTCCATCACTTCCGGCGTATTGTTTCCATTCGAGACATAGGCGCACATCAAACCCGCCGCCTTCGCCTCCTTGAAAATCGCCACCGCCCACTCGCTCGTAATCAACGGCTCGTTATAAGAGGAGACCACCACCGAAGCCTTCGTCCGCTGCGCCAGCCGCACCATCTCCTGCGGCGTGATCTTGCGGATATAATGCGCCGAGACATCCGCCGCCGGGTCGCGCATGGCTTGGGAGGTCAACCAGTTTTGGCAATTCGAAACGAGCAGGAAGTTGACGAGATAATTGTGTTCCTCCTCAACCTCCATGTTATATACCTGCCCTTCAAAGGATTCGCTTTCGATTTCCCGGATTGGGATTAGGTAATAATCTTCAGTCTCCACGAAATTGCGCTTTGCGGCGCTGTCTTCGTACCAGACCACTGAATACTGATGCGGCGCACGTCTTACTTGACGCCCCTGAATCCTGCTTGTTTCAGCCATTTCCACATCATAAACCGATGCAAAGTATCCGCATTTCAAAGCCAGCCAGGCAATGCCGTAAGCCAGTTCTCTCGAAACAGTTGTCGAACTAACCTTTCCATTCGGGAAGCGATGCCCATCTCCTCGAACATAAGCATCGAGGAATGCCTTAACCACCTCACGCGGCGCATCGAAAAACATCTCCGGCACGCGTTTCCTGGTTGATTGATCGCCCGCCAGGGATTTCAACAAGAGCGCCAGCGACGCCTTTGCAACCGACACGCTCAACGTCGTTTGCCGGTTTACCAGCCGAGCGCCAACTCCAAAGCAAAGGCGCAAGAGGGAAACCACCCGTTCTGCCAATTCGGTTTCCGCCTTCGAAAAACTGAAGTTAATCGAAAAACTATTCGGGCGTTTTTTATCCTTCTGGATATTCCCTTCCGCACAGTAATATCCCAGCAATTCCGCAACTTCCACCCCCACGTCAATTTTGAGCGGAATGCCCGGTCTCCTCTCGTTGGGGAATCGCAAAGCGCCGTTTTCAACGTACGCGTGAAATGTCTTGGTATCCGTAACACTGCCATTTCGGATTTTGCGGCGTAAATGACGAATGTAAGAACCGCTCTTTCGGAGCATTTCTCCAATCTGGCGTGAGGATTTTCCCTCGGCAGTCATATCCATGATTTTCTGCATCTCATCGCGGGATAATTTCCATGGTGTTCGATACGTCACTCGATGAGACCCGATTAGACTCTCAACGTCAATCACCTGCGGCGATGAAAAGTGATACTTTTTAGGCGCTGCCAGATAATGCTTGTGGGTCAAATCCCTGGCGCGGACCAATTGCGGTTCTTCATGCGGACTGCAAGTTGCATATATACGATGATCGGGCGTGCAGCGAATGGCGGGCAGATAATAAGGTTTTATCTTCACCAAACCGCCTCGATACGAATGGCGGAAAACGCCTCTCACTTCCCTGAGAGCGCCAGAAGAAGTAACTGCCTTTAGATTGTGCGGGAACGATATTTCCCCGTCAGGTTGTTGGCTGCGGGAGACTCCAAGTTCAAAAGCATCCTCCAATGTCATTGGTCCGTGATTAGTAATGACCATCGCATCCCCTGTAAAACAGTAACTGCAATGAAAATCACATCCCAGCATTCCAAAGGTCAAAGCGTTGGCGCTGGGCAGCACATGAAAGAACGGCTTCTTCTCGATGGGGTCGCTTTGCAGCGCCGCCACATAACCGTACGGCACGCGCAACTCCCCTCCCTTGTTGAACCGCACCTGACAAATCCCCCGCCGTCCCTCGCGAATCTTGCACCGATGCCCGCAGGCATGACAAACAACCGTGTTGTCGGGCAGTTTTTCGTATAACTCCCCCGGCGCTGTCAACGTATCCAATAAATCAGCGATGGATGTAGCCATACGAACCTTCCTTTCACTGCGCAATCGGCATCCTCTGATGCCGTATCCCGCGCGCCTGACAAAGCGCCCGTCGCCAAGTTCCTGTTTATAATACTCCAAATGCTCACTCTTTGCATTCAGGCAGGCGGCGCCTCCTCCCGCATGGGCGAAGACAAGGCGCTCAAACCTTTTCTTGGGCGTCCCCTCATTCAGCGTGTCATTGAGCGGCTCGCCCCCCTTGCGGACGAAATCATCGTGACGACCAACCGCCCGGCCGATTACGCCTTCCTCAACCTGCGCCTCGTTTCGGACCTCAAGCCTGGTCGCGGCGCCCTCGGCGGACTCTACACTGCCATCGCTTCTGCCACGCATCCCCTCGTCGCCGTCGTCGCTTGCGATATGCCCTTCGCCAGTTCAAGGCTGATCGAAGCGATGACCGGGCTCCTCGTCCGGGAAGAAGCGGATGTGGTCATTCCCAAAAGTGCGGAGGGCTACGAACCGTTCCACGCCGTCTATCGCCGCGAGACCTGTCTTTCCGCTATCGAATCCGCCCTACGCGCCGATCAATGGAAGGTCATCGCCTGGTTTCCCGCGGTCAGGGTGCGTGAATTGGCTGTTGACGAATTGTCGTCCTATACCCCTGACGGGTTGGCATTTTGGAACGTCAACACTCCCCAAGAGTTCGCCGAAGCAGAGCGCATTGCTTTAACAGCCAACGACTAACACCCAACGACCATCAGACTATTTGACTATCTGACTATCAACACCGGGCATGGCGCATGACTGACTACTTTTTGGCTGGCGCTTCCCAGGAGCAGCCCTGCCAGCCGTCCCAAGCCGCGTGAACCCATCACAATCAAGTCGCTGTTGCGAGTCTTTGCCACCTCAATGATGGCTTCCGCCGCATCTCCTTCGAGCAATTCCGTGTGAATCTCTGCGGGAATATCCCCCACCGTCTCCACTGCTTTTTGTAAAATCGTGTGCGCCTCATCGAGGCGGGAATTGATTGCCCGCTGCAGGTTGGGCTCGCCCAAATACGGCGGGATGGGAGCATAGACCACGACGATTCTTAGTTCCGCTTTCATGCACCGCGCCAGGTCGGCGGCGACTTTGGCGGCGCGCAAAGCATGCTCGGACCCGTCCACTGCGAGCAGAATGCGTTCGAACATGGCGGCTCCTTTCTTCTGTAGAGTACAATTTAAGTAACGTCAGTTCGGGACGATTCAAAAGCCTTATCCCGAATTCAGGTTAAGTATACAGTTCCTCCATCTGAAATTCATTAATCAGGAGTCGCTATGTCTTTCGATCTTGAAACCATTCGTCAGCAATTCCCCGCACTCGACCGCCCGGCAATCTTTTTGGATAACCCCGCCGGCACGCAAATCTCCAAGCCCAGCCTCGACCGCATCAACCGCTACCTGCTCGAATGCAACGCCAACCATGAGGGGTTATTCGAGACCAGCCGCCGCTCCGACGAAATTCTTCACGAGGCGCACGCGGCAATGGCGGATTTCCTCAACGCCTCGCGCCCGGAGGAAATCATCTTCGGCAACAACATGACCACGCTGACTCTACACATCTCGCGCTCGCTGGCGCGGACCCTGCAGCCCGGCGACCATATCCTGGTCACCCGCCTCGACCATGACGCCAATATCGCTCCCTGGATGCTGGTTGCGGAGGATAGAGGCTGCACTCTGCTCTGGGTGGATATTGACGTGGAGCAGGGCACACTCGATCTCGATGATTTTGCGCGGGCGCTGGAGAAAAAGCCTAAGATCGCGGCGTTTGGCTATGCCTCGAACCTGCTGGGAACGGTTAACCCGGTCGAGAAACTAACGAAGATGGCGCATGAGGCAGGCGCGCTGGTGTACATCGACGCGGTGCAGTACGCGCCGCATGGTCCCATTGATGTGCAGAAGATTGGCTGTGATTTCCTCGTTTGCAGCGCCTATAAGTTCTTCGGTCCGCACGCGGGGGCGTTGTATGGGAAGTATGACCTGTTGAATGAGTTGAAGGCGTACAAAGTCCGCCCAGCCTCGGACGAACTGCCGCACAAATTCGAGACCGGCACCCAAAACCACGAGGGTATTGCGGGCGTGCTGGGGGCGCTGGAATACATCGAGTGGCTGGGCAGGCAATTTGGGGCGGAGCAGGAATCGGCGTGGAAGGAGGCGGGGTTCTCCGGTCGGCGCTTGGAACTCAAGAAGGGCATGTCGGCGATGCAGGCTTACGAGAAGCAGTTATCCAAAAAGTTGATCGGCATCATCGAATCTGTGCCGGGGACGCGCATTCACGGCATCACGGATTTGGAACGTCTCGATGAGCGCGTACCGACCGTCTCGTTCACGGTGCCGGGCAAAGACCCGGCGCACATTGCCGAGGAACTTGGCAAGCACGGGATTTATGTTTGGAACGGTCACAATTATGCGCTCGCCATTGTGGAACGCATGGGGCTGCTGGAAGCGGGCGGCATGGTGCGCGTGGGACCGGTGCACTACAACACGCCGGAGGAATTGGAGAAGTTTGGGGAGGTGTTGGAGAAGGTGTTGAAATAGAAACGCGGTGGTCTCGATGCTTGTTTGCATACTTGACCACCGCGTCATGCTCGTTAAATGATAACTGCCAGAGTGAGGGGGGCACCCTAGCAGTCATCGCTTTTATATTACTATATCCCTAAATTTTTTTCAAGAGGTTTGCGTAAGAAATAGATTAGAGTTTACGCAGGCTGGTACAGACAGGGATGATGCCCCGGGCAGGAATCGAACCTACATCTAAGCCTTAGGAGTGCCTTGTTCTGTCCATTGAACTACCGGGGCGGCGGGGAAAATTATATCATCCTTCGTTTTATGCTCAACGCTATGCGCCGTCATCCTTGGGCGGGGCGGTGGGACCGTAATCCAGTACCTGCCTCATCTGTGTTCCTCCCTCCGGCGGACCGACAATGCCCTGGTCTTCCATCATATCCACGAGACGCGCGGCGCGGGTATACCCGATGCGCAGACGCCTCTGCAGCATGGACACGGAGGCGCGTCCCTCCTTGCGGACGAGGTCAATCGCCTCCGCCAGGAGGGGGTCAACGCTGGTGTCCACGGCTTCCATATCGTCGAAGAGGGGCGCTTGTTTGAGAGGCACATCTGCTTTGGGGAGGTCGGCAGGAGCGGCGGGAGCGGCGTAGGGGCTGCCGCCGCCGAGTTGCGCCCGCCAAAATTCCACCAGGGTGTTGATTTCACGGTCTGAGACGAACACGCCTTGCAGGCGTACCGGAGCAGCCGCATCCGGCGCTTGGAAGAGCATATCGCCGCGCCCGAGCAGACGTTCGGCGCCGGGCTGATCGAGGATGACGCGGCTGTCGGTGTTGGAGGCAACCGCAAAGGCGATGCGCGCCGGGAAGTTTGCTTTGATGAGGCCCGTCACCACGTCCACGGAGGGGCGCTGGGTGGCGAGAATCATGTGAATACCGGTGGCGCGCGCCAGTTGCGCGAGGCGCGTGATGGACTGTTCGGTTTCGGTGGGGGCAATCATCATCAGGTCGGCAAGTTCGTCAATGACGATGACAAGCAGGGGGAGCCGCTTTTGTCCCTGCAATTTCATCTTGGCGTTGTAATCGTTGATATTGCGCGAACCAACCTGGGCAAAGAGGTGGTAGCGGCGGTCCATTTCGCGGGTCATCCATTGCAGCGCGCCGACAACGCGCTCCACCTCCACCACCACAGGCGCCAGCAGATGCGGGATGCCGTTGTAGCCGGTCAATTCCACACGCTTGGGGTCAACAAGAATCAACTTCAGTTCGTCCGGGGTGTTGTGCAGGAGCAGGCAGGTCAGAATCGAGTTCACACAGACCGATTTACCGGAGCCAGTGGTGCCGGCAATCAGCAGGTGAGGCATGCTTTCGAGGGTGGTGCTGACCGGGCGTCCGGTCACGTCCTTGCCGAGGGCAAATTTGAGCGGGCTGAGGTTGCGTTTGAACGCATCGCTTTCGACAATATCGCGCAAAGCCACCAGCGCCATTTCTTCGTTTGGCACTTCGATGCCCACGTAACTATGACCCGGCACCGGCGCCTGGATGCGGATGCGCGGAGCGGCAAGCGCCAGGGCGAGGTCGTCTGCCAGCGAGGCAATCTTGTTGACGCGCACTTTCGTGCGCCCGGCTCGCGTCTCGACATAGAGCGGTTCCACCCCAAATTGTGTGATGGACGGTCCGCGGTTGATCTCCACCACCTGCACCGGCGCGCCAAAGGAGGCTAACGTTTCTTGAATCAAACGAGCGCGCTGTTGGATGAATTCCTCGTTGACTTCCGGCGCCGAGCCCGCCTCGAGGATGTTCTTCACATCAGGCAGCTGCCACTGAATGACCGCCTCCGCCGGGCGGACGGTGGTCACCGGCGCGGCGCTGGAAACGGTCTCTGCTACGACAGGTTCGGGGCGGTCCAGGGGGGTGAATCCGTTCAAGGCGACCTCAGCAGGTTCCGGCGAGGTCGAGGCGGATTGAGGCATCCGCTGGCGAATCTGCGCGAGCAGGGATGTCATCAGCGGCGGGATCCAGCGGAACAAGTCCTGAATTTCGAGATCGAACGTCATGGTGACGGCGATAAGAAGCCAGGCGAGCAGCAAGACGATGGAACCGCCCATGCCAAACGCATTGAAGAGGATCTTTTGGAGGAAGCCGCCGAGGTAGCCGCCGCCGTCGCCGTTCAGAGCGGCTTCATCTGCCCGCGAGGGCGCGGCAATGGCAAAATGCATCGCCGCCAGCAGCCACAGGAACAGGAGCAGGATGCCGGTGGCGCGTTCCAGCGTGAGCGGCGGGAGTTTCTCGATGCGGCGCAGAACCAGCCAAATACCCATTACGATCAGCCCAAAGGGGAGAATGTAAATGCCCCAGCCGAGCGCCTGGCTCAGACGGAGCATGAGGTAGGATGTGACACTGCTGCGCGTGGCAGAAAACAAGATAAGCGCCGTCAGCACGCCCGTCACCGCCATGACCACGCCAACCACGTCCAGTTTGCGTTCGGCGGAGAGTGAATCCCACCACGAGAGGGCAGGCTCAGGCGGAGGAGGAGGCGCTGCCTTCCCTCGTTTACGCGGCGCGCTCCCTTTTTCCTTGGCGGCGGATTTACCCTTCGCACCGGCTTGAGATTTTGAAGAAAACGGCATTTTCAACGGCATAGTGCATATTGGAGTATAGCACAAATGGTCTGGTTTTCCCCCTGCCGCATCCGGTAGGGTAAAATTGCAGAACTACGCATTCAAGGATTCAACTTGTTCGAACTACTCTTTCTCGGCACATCGGCATCGGCGCCTTCGGCAAAGCGCGGGCTTTCGGCGCAAATCGTCAAGCATGATGAGTATCGCTTCCTGGTGGATTGCGGGGAGGGCACTCAGCGCCAAATTTTGCAATCAGGCACGGGCTTCAAAAACCTGACCAACATCCTGCTTACGCACGGACACCTCGACCATATCCTCGGGCTGGGCGGCTTGCTCAGCACCTTCCTGCGCTGGGAAGCCATCGAGGAACTCAATATCTTCGGCGGGCGCGCCACGCTGGAACGTGTCCATGCGCTGGTCTATGACGTGGTGCTGCGCGGCAATCAACCTCCCATGCCGCTCAGCCTGCACGAAATCAAACCTGGCACATTTTTCGAGGCAGATGATTTCACCATCACTGCCTTTCCGGTCACTCATCGCGGCCCGGATTGTCTCGGCTACATTTTCGAGGGAAAGGCGCGCCGTCCCTTTTTGCCCGAAAAAGCGGATGTCCTCGGCGTGCCGTTCGGACCGGAACGACGGGAACTGGTCGCCGGCAACAGCATCACCCTGCCCGACGGCAAGCGCATCACACCGGACGATGTGCTGGGTCCGCTGACGAAGGGCGCGAAACTCGTCATTGTGGGGGATACCGGGCGAACGGATAATCTGGTCGATGTAGCGCGCGATGCGGATGCGTTGGTCATCGAAGCGACGTATCTGGAAGAGGAGGCGGAGATGGCGAGTCAGTTCTCGCACATGACGGCGCGCAGAGCGGCGGAATTGGCAGTGAAGGCAAATGTCAAACAGTTGATTCTGACGCACATCTCGCGCCGCTACCGCGAAAAGGATGTACTGAAAGAAGCGCAGGCGGTGTTTCCAAATGTCACGGTCGCGCGGGATTTTGATGTGTTCCAAGTAAAACGCGAATAAGCTTGCCCCAGACGAACGAACAAGAATCATGGCTCATTGGGAATTGGCGTGGTTAAAGCCTTTTGGTACACGGATCTCTCCGTGAAAACCTGCGCCATCCGAACACAGAACGTCCCGAAGGTTCTTTAACCTTCGGGACGTTCTGTAACATTAGGTCTCAACTCATAAATCGGTTATTGTTCTGTCCTTCGGCGTTCATGCCGATGGGATGATAGGTCGGTTCGGCATAGACGGGACGGTTAACCGCAGCGGCAGGCTTGGGCGCCGGACGCGGGAAGGAGCCGGCGGGTGCGCGGTAGTTTTCGTCTTCGGCAGAGCGGTAGGCGGGACGATTGGAATATTGTCCATCCTCCGCCAGCGAGAAGATGCGCTCGCCGGCAATCGAAAAGGTGTTGATGAGCAGGACGCGGATGGTTAGCACCATCACCGCCACCAGAATAGGCACTACCTTGGTCATGGTTGCCTGCCCAACCAGGACGCCGCCTTCCGCCGTGTGCTTCAAAATCGCTACTGAGATACCCCACCAGGTGAGCGCAGCATTGAACGCCGCGGCAAGAAACCATGCGCCCAGCAAATACCAGACCTCGGCAGGTTCGTTCGCGCCCTTTTCGGGAGTGAAGATGCGGGCGATGCCGGCAAAATCTATGGCGCAGAAGGCGAACGCAAGCACGGTCGCCCAGCGAAACGGTCCCACAGCCAAGTCCCCCAGAATATCGCGCAGGGCAAAGAACGTGCTGGAGTAGTTAAAGACCTCGAATGCCAGCAGGGCGCTGAGGATGAGCATACCGAACAATAGTCCGCGCTGAAGCGCCACCCTGCGGAACATTTGAATCGAATTAAAAGTTGTGGAACGGTTCATTTGAGCCTCCTGTGGTTTCCGCAACAGGGAAAAGCCACTCACATAAAAGGAAGTTACGCTGGCGTAAATATAGAACACTTGTTCTAAATTGTCAAGAGGTGAATTTTTCCAATGCAGTCCAGAATCTATGAGTTTCGTAAAATTGTCCAACTCCACACATACTTTTCATAATTCCTTTGCTAAAATACACGGCATATTCGGGCTTGGAGGAGTGGAAAATTCAATGACTGTACTCACCGGAATGACATTTTTGGCAGGACTCGCCGTACTTATCATTGGCGCCGAGTGGCTGGTGCGCGGCGCTTCGCGGCTGGCGGCGAAAATTGGTATTTCTCCCCTCATCATCGGTTTGACCGTGGTCGCTTTCGGCACCAGCTCGCCCGAAATGGCGGTTTCGGTGCAATCCGCGCTGGCGGGTCAGGCGGATATCGCCGTGGGCAACGTGGTTGGAAGCAACATTTTCAATGTTCTTTTCATCCTGGGGATTTCAGCGGTCATCACCCCTCTGATTGTGCAGCAACAATTGATCCGCCTTGATGTACCGCTGATGATCGGACTCTCATTTGTATGCTACCTGATGGCGCTGGACGGAGTCATCGGCAGGTTGGAAGGACTCCTGCTTTTTGCCGGTATCATCGCCTACACCTTCTTCCTCATTCGCCAAAGCCGCAGGGAAAGCAAAGCCGTGGAGGACGAATACGCACAGGAATTTCCCGCCAAGACCGAGACCGGCTGGAAGCCGTTGGCAGTCAACCTTGGGCTGGTCGGCATCGGACTCACGCTTCTCATCCTCGGCTCGAACTGGCTCGTGGGCAGCGCCATCTCCATCGCCCGCTGGCTGGGGCTAAGCGAACTCATCATCGGTCTGACCATCGTTGCGGCGGGAACATCCATGCCGGAAGTTGCCACCTCCATCACCGCCGCCATCAAAGGCGAGCGTGACATTGCCGTTGGCAACGCCGTCGGCAGTAATATCTTCAACATCCTCTCCGTGCTGGGACTAACCGCCACGGTCGCGCCGGGCGGAGTCCCCGTCTCGCAGGCGGCGCAGGCGCTTGACATCCCCGTGATGGTCGCCGTCGCCGTTCTCGCCCTGCCGATCTTCTTCACCGGCAACCGTATCGAACGCTGGGAGGGCTGGCTCTTCCTCTTATACTACGCCGCCTACACCGCCTATCTTATCCTCGATGCCGCCCAACACGATGCCCTGCCCCTCTTCAACAACCTCCTGCTCTACGGCATCATTCCGCTGACCGTGCTTACGCTTGCCGTCTCCCTCTTTCTGGAGCGGCGCACAGTGGCGGCAGCGGAATAAAATGGATTGAATTATGCAGGATTTTTTCCTCGCCCTTCCCCTTCTCCTCCTCGCCGCCGGCACGCTAACCGCCCTCGCCTTCCTCCGCAGCGGGTGGAGCGCCTCGCGCCTCGGCTGGTTCCTGTCTCTCTTTCCCTTCTCCTCTTTCCTCCTCGTCCTCTACGCCTTCACCCTCGTTCCCTCCGGCAAAGCGCTGACCTTCAGCATGCCTTGGATTCCCACGCTGGGACTGAATTTCTCCCTCTACCTCGACGGTCTTTCCGCGCTCTTCGCGCTGCTCATCACCGGCATCGGCACGCTGGTTGTGATCTACGCCGGGCAATACTTCGGCGGCGACGTCTCCGCTTGGCGCTTCCACGCCTACACCCTGCTCTTCATGCTCGCCATGCTGGGACTTGTCCTCGCCGGCGATTTGATTACTCTCTTCCTCTTCTGGGAGGGGACGAGCGTCTCCTCCTTCCTGCTCATCGCCTACAAATTCAAGGATGAAGCCGCCCGCAAGGGCGCCTTCAAATCGTTGTTCATCACGGGCGGCGGCGGGATCGCCATGCTGGCAGGCTTCCTCTTCGTCATCTCCCTCAGCGGCGGCGCGGACTTCAAGACAATCCTCTCCAGCGGCGGCATCCTTCGCACCAGCCCGCTCTACCCGGTCTTCTTCACGCTCATTGCCTTCGGCGCGTTCACCAAGAGCGCCCAATTTCCCGCTCACATCTGGCTCCCCGAAGCCATGACCGCACCCACGCCCGCCAGCGCCTTCCTGCACTCTGCCACCATGGTCAAGGCGGGCGTCTATCTCCTCGCACGGCTCAACCCTGCGTTGGGGCAAACTGACTTATGGTTCTGGACTCTCTCCATCGTCGGGCTGACGACCATGCTCGTCGGCGCGTATCTCGGATTCAAGCAAAACGACCTCAAGCCTCTACTCGCCTATTCCACCATCTCGCAACTCGGCGTTTTAGTCGCCCTCATCGGGCAGGATACCGAAATTGCCTTCAAGGCGCTGGTCATCGGCATCCTCGCTCACGCTCTCTACAAATCCGCGCTGTTCATGTCGGCGGGCATCATTGACCACGAGACCGGCACGCGCGACATCCGCCAACTCGGCGGGCTTCGCAAACAGATGCCGCTCATGTTTGGGATTATGGGGACCGCCGCCCTCTCGATGGCTGGACTCCCGCCTCTCTTCGGTTTTCTCGCCAAGGAAACGCTGCTCGCTTCCGCGACTCACCCAAGCCTGCCCCCCATCGTGGACAGCCTCTTCCCGCTGACAACGGTCCTTGCCGGCGCATTGCTCCTTGCCCAGGCTGCACTTGCCGTTTGGGGCGTCTTTCTTGGCAAGCCCGCCAACGAAAAGCATCCGCCGCACGGGCATGACCCCAACTTTGCCTTCTGGCTGGCGCCTGCCATCCCTGCGCTCATTTCGCTGTTGATTGGGCTGACGCCGGTCGAGCCGCGATTCCTCGTGGACTTCCTCGCCGACGCCGCCAAAGCTGCCTACGGCGACAAGGTGAAGGTTTCGCTCGCCCTGTGGACCGGCATCAATGTACCGCTGATCTTGTCCATGGTGGCGGTGACGCTCGGCTCGCTGCTCTTCTGGCAGCGCGGACGCATCCGCCTGTGGATGACAAACTTTCTGCCAAATTTCACCGCCAATGCGCTCTTCGACGGAACCATGTCCGGGTTGGATGCGCTCTCTCGGACGGCGACCCGGCTGCAGGGCGGGCGGCTGCGGGTTTACATCCGCATTATGCTCATGAGCATGATTGCGCTGATTCTCCTGTTCAACGGGACGCCCGCCGGGCTGTCTCTCCCGCAATTGGAATGGGGTGTTGATGGATTGAACGGCTTGCGAATGTTCTCGCTGGTCATGCTGACCGCTTCGGCGTTGGTAAGCGTTTTCGTGCGGCGCGACCTGTACGCCGTAATTGCGCTGGGCATCACCGGGCTGGGCGTGGCGGTGTGGATGGCGCTGGAACCATCGCCCGATGTGGCGCTGGTGCAATTAATGGTTGACATCCTTGCGACCGTGATTCTGATTCTCAGCCTGAGCCTGATCCCGCGCAAATTGCGCGATCGCGCCAACGAACTCCTGCACAGCCGGCGCGGCATGGCGCGCGACGCCCTGCTCGCCGGGCTGACAGGGCTGGTGGTGGCGGGGCTGACCTTCACGGCGTTGAACACGCGCCCGCGTGAGAGCGTCGTCTCGCCGTTCTACGCGGAGAACGCCAAGCCACTGACCGGCGCCAAAGACATCGTCGGCGCGATCGTGGTGGACTTTCGCGGCATGGACACGCTGATGGAGATATTGGTCTTTTCGCTGGCGGGACTGGGGATATATACCCTGTTGCATTACGCCACTCGTAAAGGCGGGGATCACACCCGCGAGGAGGCGGAGCAGCTGCTCAAGGCGAATAGTCCGCACGGCATTTTCAGCCTGCCCACCTCGCCCATGCTGCACACGCTGGCGTACATCATGCTCCCGCTGTCGTTCATGCTCGGCATCACGCACATGATGTACGGTCACGACCAGCCCGGCGACGGTTTCACCGCCGGGGTCATCATCAGTCTTGCTATCGCGCAGTGGTACATGCTGTTCGGATACTACGAAACGCGCCGTAAACTCGCCTGGCTCAACCGCAACAACATGATTGCCGCCGGGTTGACGCTGGCTGTCCTCAACGCCCTCGGCGGGGCGGTCTTCGGAGGCGGCTTCTTCTCGCCCGTGGACTACGGCAAGATGCTTGGCTTGCCCCTGCCGCCCGGCTTCTACCTGACCAACTCGTTCCTCTTCGAGGTGTCCATTGCGTTGAGCGTGATGGGCGCGGCAACTTTGATTCTCGACAATCTCGGACATCCGCGCGAGGAGGACCTCGAAGCCGATGCCGACCTCGCGGCGCTGGAGGAAAAACCATGAACCTGCTCACCGCCCTCGCCATTGGCATTCTCTTTGCGGCAGGCATCTATCAAATTCTGCGCCGCAATGTCATCCGCGCTGCCATTGGGCTGGTACTGCTCTCGAACGCGGTCAACCTGTTCCTGTTCAGCGCCGGCGCCTACAACGGTCAGTCAGCGGCGTACAGCGCCGCCGCCGCGCAAATCAGCGACCCGCTTCCGCAGGCGCTCGTCCTGACCGCCATCGTCATCAGCATGGGCGGCTTTGCCTTTGTGCTAAGCCTGCTCTACGTCATCTCGACCCGCTACAAAACCAGCGACAGCGACGAAGTGAAAGGCTTGAAAAACTGATGAATACCTGGCTGTTGCTTCTGCCGTTCCTGCTTCCCTTCGCCGGCGTGCCGCTCACGCTTGCACTGCGCAAGAGACGAAAGATTCAATCCGTCCTTGCGCTGGGACTCATGCTCGCCGCCCTCGGCTTCACTTTTGGGCTGCTCCGCGCGGTTCTGACGACCGCCCAGCCTGTCTCCATCCAAATGGGCTTATGGCAAGCCCCGTTCGGAATCACCCTCACCGCCGACCCGCTGGGCGTCTTCATGACATTGATGAGCCAGATTGTGCTTTCGGCGGGACTCATCTACTCGCTCGGCTCCACCGAGAAGGTCGTTCAGTATCCCACCTACCATCCGCTTTTCCTCGCCCTCGCCGCCGGCTTGACCGGCGCCTTCCTGACCGGCGACTTGTTCAACCTGTTCGTCTTTGCCGAGATCATCGTCATCTCCGGCGCGGTGCTGACTGCCATTGCCGATGACGCCTACGGCGTGGAAGCCGCCTACAAGTACTTCTATATCTCCACGCTTGCATCTGTTTTTTTCCTACTTGGCATCGGGTCGTTGTACATTGGGCACGGCACGCTCAACCTCGCCGACCTTGCCGCCCGCATCGCTTCTGCCCCCTCTGCCCCGCTGACGATGGCAGGCATGGCGCTGCTGACAGCCGCCTTCCTCATCAAGAGCGCGGCGTTTCCTTTCCACTTCTGGCAGCCCGATTTCCACGCCGCCGCCCCCACCCCGGTCAGCGCCATGCTCTCATCGCTGGTGGTCAAGGTGGGTGTGTATGCTTTCTTCCGCATGACCACGCTTCTTTTCCCACATGTGCAGTTGCTTAAAACCCTGCTCGTGGTTGTGGGCGTGGCAGGCGTCATCTACGGCGGGTTTGGTGCGGCAGGGACACACAACGTCAAGCGCATGCTGGCATATTCCACGCTGGCGCAGATCGGCTTCATCCTGGTCGGCATTGGCTGGGGGACGCCGCTTGCGCTGGCGGCGGCGCTGGTCTTTACCTTCAACCACGCGCTCGTCAAAGCCGCCATGCTCATGCTGGCAGGCGCGATGGCAAGCCGCGCCGCGGTCAAATCCGCTTCGTTTGAGGTGGTGGTCGGCGTCGGGAAACACCATCCCTTCGCGGGCGCGCTCTTCCTGCTGGGCGGCATGGCGCTGGCGGGCATCCCGCCGTTGAACGGCTTCATCAGCAAATTGATGATTTTCTGGAGCGGGGTGGAAGCGGCGCAATACATCCCCCTGCTGATTATCGGCGTAGCGAGCATCGTCACATTGACATATGTCATCCGCTCATTTATCCGTATTTGGTTTGAGCCGAATCCAAAAGCCAAAGAGAAGGCGGGCGACCGTCTCCTCGCACCGGCGCTGCTGGTTTTCCTCAGTCTCCTGCTGGGGGTCTGGGCAGAACCGCTCGTTGCGCTCTCCCAGTGGACGGCGGCATGGCTGGGCGACCCAGCATTTTACATTGCCGCCATCTTGCGATAGGAAAAGACCATGTCCCAAATGCTTCAAGTTTCCGTGCCGCTATTTATCGTGTACCTTGCCCTAACCGGCAACGTCGAACCTTCAAATTTGGTGATTGGCGCGCTGATTGCAGTTGGTGTCAGCCTGCTCCGCCCCAAGATGGACCTTCCGCTTATCAATCCAAAGCGGCTGCCGCAGTTCCTGTGGGCGGGGATACGCTACATCTTCATCGTTGCCGGCGATGTGATCCGCGGCGGAATTAGCACCGCCCGCATCGTGCTGGACCCCAAACTGCCCATCAACCCCGGCATTATCGCCATCCCCAGCGGGACGCGGAGCGAACTCGGCACCGCGCTCTCAGCGCACTCCATCAGCCTCTCGCCTGGTGAAATGGTGGTGGCGATAGACGACGACGGTGTGATGTACACCCACTGCCTGAACGTGGACGGCTCTGAAAGAATGATCGCTAACGCCCAATCCCTGCGCAAGAACCTGCTCAGCCGCATGTTCGAATAAGAACGGTATCGTAGTTATGAAGTCTCTCCTCGACACCACCATCTGGATCGTGCTGATTGCCCACCTGCTCATGGTGCTGGCTGCCGCTTGGCGCGCCTGGCGCGGCGAGAACAGCCTCAGCCGGCTGGCAGGACTCGATCTGGCAAGCACGCTGACCATCGCCGTACTCGTTATCATCTCCATTATCCGCGCCAGCATCCTCTATATTGACGTCGCCATTGCAGTTGCGGCGCTGAGTTACATTTCCACCATTGCGCTGGCAAAGTATATCTCGGACCACAAGGTGTTTTGATGGAAATCATCCTGCAACTTGTCGCGTTTCTTCTGCTTGTGCTGGGGACGTTGCTTTCCATCATCGGGGTCATCGGCTTCATTCGCCTGCCGGATGTGTACACACGCCTGCACGCCACCGGTAAAGTCAGCGTGTTTGGGCTGGTCTTCCTGCTGCTCGCTGCCGACATTCTTACCCCTCTCGCCACTTGGAAAGCCCTGCTGTTGATTTTCTTCGTGCTGGCGGCGTCGCCCGCCGTCTCACATGCCATCTCCTCGGCGGCATACCGCGTGGGCATTCCCCTTGTGGGCAAACGGGATGATCTGAAAGGCAAAATGGAACGGGGAAAGGAAAAAGAGTGACGAACTGATGTTACGTAGAGAGTGCGTCGCACCATACGGGCAGATATACCCACAAAAACAGTCAAAACGCGGCTTGGGACTTTCTTTGGCAGCGAAGGTGCGACGCACTGCGTAAAGTGAGTGACTAAGGCTGTGCTTGTGTAAGCCCCTTGCGGACGACATCCAGCGTTTGCAGGGCAGTCAGGTTGCGCCAGGGCCAGGCGCTCTTCATGCGGACGGGGTCATCGAAGAAGTTGCGGGCGAAGGTGAGGTGGAAGCCGTCGGGGCTAAGACCGTGATCGGGTAATGGCTGGACCGCCGCCCAGAAATTCCATAATGGAATCTCGTATTCGTAGGCAAGTTGAGCGATGACGGCATTGATGGCATGGTCGCCTTCGAGGTTGTCGGCTTTGGTGGCGATGATAGGGACGGCGCCGGTTTCGATGATGCGGTCGAGCACGCGGCGCATGTACTTCTCGTACTCCTGGGCTGGTTTGTGCGACCACCACGTCTCCATGCTGACAATAACCACGGAGGGACGCCACAGGCGCAGTTCACAATCGAGGGGCGATTCGTTCGAGTTACAGACTTGCGGGTCGGCGCGCAGCGGGGAGATGACTGCCGCGGCGTTGAAACCGCCCTTGACCGCCACACTGACGCGCGAGAACGAGCCTTGATAGTAGTCAATGGTGGGCTGAAGGTAGGCGTATTGCTCGCCGAGGCTGTATTCACCGGGCTTGTCGAACACCGAGAGAAAATAAGATGAGACGTTCTGGCAGTCGCCGATGATGGAGAAATGTGTCGGGTCGTTGCCGAGGGCGAGCCCGCGCCGGTACACTTCACGCATGGCGTCGCTGACGCCATCTGGCACGGCGGGCATTTGCATCCAGGCGTCTTTGGCGAGGGGTGGTTTGGGAGTCCGTGTGGGGGTGGAGGTGGGGGGAAGCGCCGTCGGGGAGGCAGAGGCTTGTTGGGGAGAAGCAGGCGTCGGGGCGGTGTGAGGCGGGGCGTCCGTTGGAGGAAGGGAGGAAATGGGCGCGGCCGCCTGTCCGCTGGAACAGGCGGTGAGGAGGGTCAAAATTAGTGGGATGAGAATCATTCTTCGCATAAGTCACTCCTGCGCTTCTGCAAGTATGGCATCCAGCACTTGCAGAGCAGTCAGGTTTCGGATTGCCCAAGCACCTTTGAGGTTTTGAGGGTTATCAAAGAAATTTGGGGCAAAGGTAAGATGAGCCCCGTCTTCTTGCAGCCCGTGGCCGGGCAGCGGCTGAACTGCCGCCCAGAAGTTCCAGAGCGGGACATGATATTCAACAGCAAGGCGGGCAATGCTCAGGTTGATGCTTTCATCGCCTTCCAGATTGTCGGCTTTCGTAACCAGAATGGGGATGATGCCCTGTTCCAGCGTATATTCGATGATGTCGCGCATTTGCGGTTCGAATTGTTCGCGCTTATGGATATCGTTGGTGCCAAGGGCAATGAAGGCAAAGGCTGGGTTGTGCAGGCGATATTCACACGCCAGGGGCGTTTCGCCGCTTTCACAATCTTGAGGGTCAGCCCAGATAGGCGAGAGGACGGTGGAGGCAGTCGCGCCGCGAAGGGCGGCGTAACTGCGATACCCGAGGGAGGCTTTGAAGTGGTCAATCGTGCTTTGCAGGTTTGCGTATGGACCGAGGTTGTAGAAGCGTTCGTCTTTTGAAAAGTCCTTCAAGAACCAGTCCGAAGAACTTTCGCAATCGCCCACCACAGAAACGACATGCACATCACGCCCCATGTTTTGCCCTTTGAGATACACATCAAGCATCTCTGGGCTAAGTGTTGGGATGACGGACCAGGTTTTCCAACTGGCAGGTTCGGGACTTGTTGGGGCAGGTGTAGGTGTGAAGGCAGGAAACGTTGCAGTGACAGGTACAGGCGTTGAGGTAATCACTACAGTAGTTGTTGCGGATGGCGTTTTTTGCGGTGTGGGTTCAAGAGCGGCAGGAGTTGTCGCCTGCATTGCCGAACAGGCAGTAAAGAGTATGGTTAGTAATGAGCAAAAGAAAATACTTTTTTTCATGAGGAACTATTTGCAGAGCATTGGGATGACTGCGGCAATTTTGTCTGCAAGAAGGGCTTCGGCGGCGGGGGTGAGGTGGATGGCGCTGTTGGTGAATTGATCCATTGGCGCGAGGTTCCAAAGGTCGAGGTAGTTCCAGCCATTTTGGGCGGCGCGGCTGGCAAGCAGGCGGCGGTATTCGTCGTATGCCCAGCGCGGGTAGAAGAAATTATAGCGGATGCCGCTGTTTTGTCCGCTGCTGATGAGCATCGGTTCGTTGACCAACAGAGTGGGAACATCGGCGGCGTTCATGAGGGCATCGAGCACCTCGAAAGCCAGCGCGCCGCGCAGTTCGGAAGGCTGAGTGAGACCGTGATATTCGGCAGTCGCTTCGAGGTCAATTTGAGCGCGTTCGTAGTTTTCGGGATAGACCTGGTCTATGCCAGTGGATGCCCATAGTGCGCCGTAGAGTTGCAGACGGATGAGGTCGGCAACTGCCCTCCTGCGGCTGAGGAAGGTCTGGTCCCATGCCGAGGGATGGAGCAAGGCTGGGTCATGGGGGTTGAGGGGTAACTGGTAAGCGGTAATTAAGCGCTGGATGCGTTCGGCGTTGTTGGCGGCGAGCGGAGATTCGAATTGTTTGTCGAGCGGGAATGCCTCCAGCGTGGTCAGCACGATGAGCATGTCGGGTTGGTAAGCGAGCGCCTGGTCTAGGAGCATCAGGTCTTTGGTGAGCGAGATGGTTGGGTAGCCGAGGTTGTAGGCGCGGACAGTCCTTCCGCAGGCGGCGAGGGAACGGGCGTTGAGTTGACCGGCGAGGGTTTGCTCCGGTCTGAGCAGTGTACCCCACACGGATGAATCGCCGATGAGCAGGACGCGGTACTCCTCCGATGATTTTTCTGCGCCCGCCAGAACGTGCGAGGCAAACATGGCGTTGATGTTGTAGAGGCTGAGGTTATAAGAAGAGCGGGTCTCGCCGAAGGGGAAGCGTTCGCGTCCGGGAAAGAGGCGGTTGTAAAGTGAAAGCCTGCCCAGGGCATCTACATTCACGAAGATAAATGCAAAGTTGAACAGGATGAATAGAATGCCTGTCTTGAGGAGCAGGCGAAAGAGGTTGATGGGCGGCTGTTTCTGTTCCATTTACGAGTCCACTGCAAGAGGGAAATGATCCACGAAGAGCACAAAGAAATTTTCAAAGGCGCAGTTGAACATCTTCGAACGTGGCACGAAAACTTTTGTGACCTTTATTTCCTTCGTGAAAGGGAAAGGGTTTTGCAATAAGGTCATCTATCCGAACCCGAAGAGTTTCGAGAAAACCTGCGCCGAGAGATGCGGTTCGCTCAGGGCAAAGAAAACCCACCCCAGCGCGACGAAGTGGAAGGTGAGCAGGACGCCGCCAACTTGCAGGGCGGTTTGCAGGCGCGGGTTGGCGGCTGGGATTCGTGTCTTTGCAAAGTCGCTCCAGCGATTTTGCAGGAAGAGACCCAGTCCGTGCCATGCGCCCCACAGGACGAAATTCCACGTGATGCCATGCCAGAGAGCGATGAGCAGCATGGTGGCGAGTTGACCGATGAGGAGCATCGCCCAGGCAGGGAGGGATTTGTATCCGCGAATCCAGCGGTTGAAGGGATTGAAGAAGTAGGCGCGGATCCACTGGGTGAGGGTCATGTGCCACGCGTTCCAGAACTGGGTCAGGTTGGGTTTGGCGTAAGGGGCGAGGAAGTTTTCGGGAAGTTTGATGCCGGCGAGCCGCGCGATGCCGATGGCAATGTCGGTGTAGCCGCTGAAGTCGAAGTAAATTTGGAAGGTGTAAGCGTAGAGATGAAGCCACATCCAGCCGCTGGAGTGAACTTGCGCCGCAAGGGAGTCGTTGAGGGCGATGAGCGCCAGCGCGTCGGCAATGACGAATTTTTTGAACAGCCCGACGACGAGCCTCTGCCCCGCTGACAGCGCTTCTGTTGACGTGAGAGCAAAGCCGGCGCGCAGGTCTTTGGCGAAGCGTTCGGCACGGTCAATGGGACCGGCGGCAAGCGATGGGAAGAACACCACGTAGGTCGCAAATTCGGGCAGGGAGAGTTCGGGGAGCCGCCCGGTCTGCTTGTCGCGCAGGGTGTGGATGAGGCGGAAGGCAATGTAAGAGAAGCCGAGCCAGCGCAAGTCGAGGGCGGAGGCGGTTGCGGTGGGGCGGTCGGTCAGCGCGCGGAAAAAGATACTGGCTTGCAGGGAGAGTTGAGGGGATTTGAGGATGATGAGGATGGAGAGTAGAAGGATGGAAAGTAGAAGAGTGGAAAGTGAGGAGGCGCGGCGGGTGAGGAAGGCGAAGATGACAGAGAAGAGGATGATGCTTGCAAGGAAAATGATGTATTGGAGAAACGGCGGCGTGGGTGTTCCGGTAAGGACTGGTTCAGGGAAAATGTAACGGGAGAGGTCAACGAATGTGACAACGCCGGCGATGATGAGCAAGCCGGCGAGGTTTTGCCGCGCTTTCCACGCGCCGGGCGGAGAGGTGACGAACCAGGTGAGCGTCACCAGTGCAAGGGAGAGGGAGGGAAGCCAAAAGTCAAAGGAGCGCAGGGGCAGGGCTGGCTGGAACCAGTACACCGCCAGGGCGCTGAGCGCGAGCAGGAAATACGTCCGCTGTGCGCCGCGCGTCAGTGCGCCGACCAGGATCGAGGTCAGGATGGATGCGGCGATTTGAATCAGCCCCATTTAGAAGCCCTGATAAATCCATTGCGGGCTGTCATCGGTGGTGAAGATGATCAGCGCGACGATGATGAGGAAAAGCAAGAACGCCCAGAGGTTTTCGGGCGAAAAGATTTTTACCACGAAGGACACTAAGGGGCTTTTTTTATCTACTTTGTAACCTTGGCGTCCTTCGTGGTGGGATGAATCTAGCGCGTGCCGCATACGAGCCAGTCGCCGCCCTGCTGGATGACTTGATAGGTGCGGACGGAGAGGTCGAGTTTCTGGTCTTCGTTGTTGTAGGTGGCGACGATGTTTCCCGTGCAGCGGACGAGGGCAGTATCGCCATCTGTGCCGGTTTGGGAGCAGGAGACATCCTCAAGGCGGGCAGTGACCGCTTGGAAGGAGTCAAGCTCGATGAGGGCATCTTCCTCCCATTCGCCGCAGACGAGGGCGGGGAGTTTATCGGATTCCTTATTAACCAGGGCATTGAGGTAGTTTTGGACAGCCTGTGCGGGGGCGTCGGAATCCGAAGCGCAGGCGGTGAGAAGGATGCCAGCCAGAATGAGGGTGAAAAGCAGGATGGTTTTTCGCAAAGGTACCTCCAGTGTTCGAGATGGGGATTATAAGGGAGGAAAGGGGAAGTGGAAAGTAGGAAGTGAAACGAAGATATGGCTTTCTCATTATCGCTGGACGGAATCAATGTTGGTACACGGATCGCACGGATGATACTGAATTCTCCGTGAAAAACGGAAAGAAATCCGTTCATTCCGCGAAATCCGTGTACAAAGAAGGCTCGCATCCAGACTTTGAGAAAGCCATAGAAACGAAGATAAAGGGGGGCTATGTTGAATTTTTACCCAGAACCTTACAAATACCCAATGTCTTATGTCGAAGGTGATGGTTGTCAATTGCAAGGGGAAAGAAAATAGTGTAAGATAAATCAGCCATGATACGAGTTCTGGCTCTCATTCTCCTGGACATTTTTGTAGGAAGGAGTCAGTCAGCCTGACAGGTGTAGAAGTATACCTGCCGGGCTTTTTTTATCTTCACGCACAGGAGGCGTTCTTCACGCCAATAGCGCATCAGCAAAATGCGCCCTACGCGAAACTATAAGGAGTAAGAATGCAGACACCCTGGGAATATCGTTATGCTCATCGTACACAGAAAATGGGGAGTTCGGTCATCCGCGAATTGCTGAAACTGACCGAACAGCCCGATATCATCTCGTTTGCGGGCGGCTTGCCGGCGCCGGAGGTTTTTCCGGTGAAGGAATTCCGTCAGGCATGCAATTATGTGCTGGAGCATTTCGGTCCGCAGGCATTGCAATACAGCACCACAGAAGGGTACCGTCCCTTGCGCGAGATGATCGCCCGCCACACGGCGCGCTACAGCGTGGCAGTCACTGCCGACAATATCCTGATTACTTCCGGTTCGCAGCAGGCGCTGGATTTCATTGGACGGCTGTTCATTAATCGCGGCGATTATATTGTGGTCGAATCGCCCACCTATCTGGGCGCGTTGCAGGCATGGAACGCCTACGGCGCGCAGTACATTCCGGTCCGCTCGGACGAGAACGGCATGATTGTGGATGAATTGGAGGCGGCGCTGCGCGTCGGACCGAAATTCATCTACGTGCTCCCCAACTTCCAAAACCCAAGCGGCTCCACCCTGACCCTCGAACGGCGCAAGAAACTGGTGGAGCTTGCCGATAAGTACGGCGTCCCCATCGTCGAGGACGACCCCTACGGGCAGTTGCGCTACGAGGGGGAGCACATCCCCTCTGTGGTGATGCTGGACAGCGAATACCGTGGACCAAACGGCTCGCATTACAGCGGCAATGTCATCTACCTGAGCACATTTTCCAAATTGCTGGCGCCCGGTCTGCGGCTGGCATGGGTGATTGCGCCGCCGGAGGTGATTCGCAAACTGGTGATGACCAAGCAAGCCGCCGATTTGCACACTTCCTCGTTCAACCAGTATGTGGCATACGAGGTGGCGAAGGGCGGCTTCCTTGACGAGCATGTCAAGGTCATCCGCGCCACTTACAAGGAACGCCGCGATGTGATGATTGAAATGATGGAGGAGGTGTTCCCCGAAGGCGTGCGTTGGACCAAGCCGCAGGGGGGCATGTTCCTGTGGGGCATTTTGCCTGAAGATATGGATGCCGCCGAGGTGTTGAAGCGCGCCATCGAGAAGAAGGTGGCGTTCGTGCCGGGCGAGGCGTTCCATCCCAACGGCGGCGGCAAGAATACCATGCGGATTAACTTTTCCTACTCATCGCCTGACACCATCCGCGAGGGTGTGGCGCGGCTCGGCATGACGCTGAAGGAATTGATCCGCGAAACAGTGTAAGCCTTGCAGACTTCCGAAGTCTTCAAGACTTCGGAAGTCTCATTCACCCTTCCGCATAGGGGACATACTCGGCGCGGGCAATGCCCTGTTTGATGGCGGTCTGTGCCACAGCGCGGGCAACCTCGCGGTGGACGTTTTTGTCGAGCGGGTTGGGGAGCAGTTCGCCGGACGGGGTCATGCGCACCAGCGCTTCCATTGCCGCAATCAACATCTCATGCGTGATGCGCGGCGCGTTGGCGTCCACCGCTCCGCGGAAGATGCCGGGGAAGCCCAGCACATTGTTGACCGATTTGCCGTCGGCGGCGAATGCCGCGCCCTGCGCCAGCGCCGCGTCCGGGTCAATTTCGGGGTTGGGGTTTGAAAGCGCAAAGATGATTTGCCCTTTGCGTACCATTTCCGGCTTGATGAGATTGGGCGCGCCGGTGGTTGCCAGCACGATGTCGCACTCTGCCATGATCTCGCTCAGGGTGGAGCGTTTGCCGCCCGCATCCACAAACCGCCTGACCGCGTCCTCGTTCAGATCCGCCCCGTAAACGGGATTCCCGCTCAGCCCCATCAGCATCTTGCCGATGGCGTTTCCCGCCGCGCCCAAACCGATCTGACCGATTTTTGCCTTGCGAACGTCCACGCCGGCGCGTTTGGCGGCGGTCATGAGCGCCGCCGTGCTGACCACTGCCGTGCCGTGCTGGTCATCGTGCATGACCGGGATGTCGAGCAGCGCCTGCAATCTTTCCTCCACCTCGAAACAACGCGGCGCGGAGATGTCTTCCAATTGAATCGCGCCGAAGGTCGGGGCAATGGCGGCGACGGTGCGCACGATTTCATCGGTATCGCGGGTGTTCAGCAAAATTGGCATGCCGGATAAGCCGACGAGCGTTTCCATCAACATGGCTTTGCCTTCCATGACCGGCATACTCGCCAGCGGACCGATGTCGCCCAACCCCAGCACTGCCGTGCCGTCGGTGACGATGGCAACCATGTGGCTGACGCTGGTGTAGAGCCGCGCCAGCGCCGGGTCGTCGGCAATCTTCAGGCACACTTCCGCCACGCCGGGGGTATAGACGCGGCGCAGGGTGGCAATCGAATCAATGGGGAAACGCGAGCGGATGGCAATCTTCCCTTTTTGATGCAGTTCCAGCACTTCATCGCGGACGGCAAGCACGCGCGTCCCCTCGTTGGCGCGCATCGCCTCGATGACCTTGTCCATGTGTTCGGCGTCATCGGCATAGACGGTAATGTCGCGCACAACGGATTGAGCGGTTTCGTTAATCAGTTCGATGGTGCCGACGCTCGCTCCCAGATTGGAGATTGCCGTCATCAGGCGCGCCAGCGTGCCAAGTTTATGTTCGTTGCGAACGCGGACGGTTCGCATGATTTTTCGTTCCCATGCCATGGTTTACATCCTTTTCCAAGTATCGTTCAAAACAGTCGCGGTGTAAGAGAATGCCGCTTACGCCCAAGACAACATGAAAATCGAAGGCGGCTGATTACAAGCCTGCGATTACAGCATCAAACTCATCGAACGACTTGATGGTGGGGCAGTCGGCTTCGGGGAAGATTCCGTTCGGGTCGTAGAGCACTGCATGAAGTCCGGCGCGACGCGAGCCGACAACGTCGGCAAAGTAATTGTCGCCCACATAGACGGTCTCTTGCGCCGACACGTTCGCACGTTCCAAAGCATGTTGAAAGATACCGGGCTCGGGCTTGTAGATGTCTACTTCGCCGGCGGCGAGTGAAAAATGAAAGTATTCGCTCAGGTTGTGACTGTCGAGCAGTTCATGGAAGGGTTCGTCGCGGTTCGAGATGACCGCCAGGAGGTAGCCAGCCTCCTTGAGAGCAGGTAAGAGGCGCTGCACATCGGCAGGGACGATGCTCTGCGGCTTGTACATCTCGCCCATGTGGGCGGAAACCTGAGGCGCAAGTTCCTTTGCCTCAGCGGGAGAAAGTCCCACCGCCACGAGACGGCGGCGGGTGTATTCGTTCCAGAAGTTTTCGGTATCGGCAGAGTGAGCGAGAAGGTCGTCGCGCAGGTCGGGGGAGTTTGCCCAATAGAGGTATTCCCAGCGCAGCGCGCGGCGGCGGGCTTCCTCCGTGAGAAGATAACCCAGCGAAATCAAATATTCGTCGAAGACTTGTGCGCCCTCGGGGACACTGTGACGGAGCGTGCCGTCGAGGTCGAAGAAGACGGCTTTGATGTGGTGGTTTTTCATGGGGGCTATGGTATAGCGAATATAATAACCTTGTCAAGTCAACAAAGGAGGACGATATGGGTAAATTGAACGGCAAGGCTGCCATCATCACAGGCGCGACTTCGGGTATCGGAAAAGCGACAGCGTTGTTGTTTGCAGACGAAGGCGCGGACCTGGTCATCACGGGACGACGCGCGGAGTTGGGAAAAGTCGTCGAAGCGGAGATCAGGCAGAAGGGAGTCCGATGCGTATTCGTTCAGGCGGATCATTCTCAAGCCGACGATTGCTCCCGCGTCGTCGAGCGGACTCTCGCCGAATACGGTCGCGTGGACATCCTGTTCAACAATGCCGGCATCGTGACAAGCGGCACCGCCGAAACGACGACCGATGAAGTTTGGAATCAGACGCTGGCAATCAACGTAACGGCGGTCTGGCGCATGAGCAAACTGGTCATTCCGCACATGAAGAAGCAGGGCGGCGGCGTGATCGTGAACAACGGCTCGGACTGGTCGGTGGTGGCAGGCAGGGACGCCTTCCCATACGTGGCGAGTAAGGGCGCGGTGGGGTTGATGACCAAGGCGATGGCGCTCGATTTTGCGCGCGACAACATCCGCGTCAACGCGGTCTGCCCGGGCGATACGTTCGTGGATCGCTGGCTGGAGAAGGGTTATTTCGAACATTCGGACCCGGTCAATCTGGAACAGGCAATCAAGGACTCGAGCGCGTACATCCCGATGGGGCGCTTTGGCAAGCCGGAAGAAATCGCCCGCGCCGTGCTGTTCCTCGCTTCGGACGATTCGTCTTTCGTGACGGGTCATCTCCTGCTGGTGGATGGGGGGAACACAGCGCAGTGATAGGTGATGTTTGGTGTACAATTATTTATGAGGTGACCCATGCAAGAGACCTTTCGCACGAAAACACTCGTAACCCAAGACGGGAAATTGTCGCTCAAAGGGCTTCCTTTCCGCGCGGGTGAGTCAGTAGAGGTAATTGTCCGCCGCGGAAAGAAGACACGCCGCTCTGCGAAGTATCCACTGCGCGGCAAGGCTCTGGTGTACCGCGACCCGTTCAAGGGAGTGGCGGTCAATGACTGGGATGCCATGCGATGATCGTGCTGGATACGCACATCTGGGTCTGGTGGGTGCACGGAGACGAGAAACTGACTCCTGCCCAAGCGGAGATCATCCAAGCCAATGAAGACGGGGTAATCGGCGTCAGCGCCATTTCGCTTTGGGAAATTGCAAAACTTGTGGAGTATGGCAGGCTTGAACTACCCGTGCCGCTCGAGAAATGGTTCTCGCAGGCGTTGGGCTATCCCGGGATTCAAGTCATTGATTTAACGCCGGAAATCGTCGTCGAGTCCACCCACCTGCCGGGCGAATTCCACAAGGATCCTGCGGACCAGATCATCGTTGCCACAGCCAGAATCCTGAAATGCAAACTGATCACATCCGACGAGAAAATTCTCACATATCCCCATGTAAAAACAGTAGGGTGAGTCACTTATTGCTCGTGGATGGGGGAAATACGGTTCAGGAAAAAAAAGGAAGTTTTTCCGTGTCCCCCATCCGCATGAAAAAGATCGAATCCGCCCTGCGCGTCGTCTTGGAGTTCAACGACGCTTTCAATCGTCATTCCCTCTCGCCGCTTACCTTCATCCATATTTAATTGCCCATTGACCCGCATCCTGTGTGTGATTACAATGTTGACACAAAGGAAATTGTTATGAACACGATTAGAACCCAGGTAATCAAGATTGGCAACTCGCGCGGCGTCCGCATCCCCAAGCCTTTTATTGACCAAGCAAAACTCGGCACCGAGGTGGAGATTGCCGTTCAACGCGGCGCGATTGTAATCCGTCCGGTTGTGCTTCCCCGCCGCGGCTGGGCGGAACAATTCCGCAAAATGGCTGAAAATGGCGACGATCAACTGCTCGATCCTTCTGTCTCAACCAAATGGGATAGGAGCGAATGGGTATGGTAGTCAAACGCTTCGAGGTTCACCTTGTCAACCTCGATCCCACCATCGGCAAAGAGATCAAGAAAACCAGACCCTGCCTTGTCATTTCTCCTGACGAAATGAACGAACATATTGCCACAGTCATTATTGCCCCCATGACCACAAAAGGGCGCCCCTACCCAACGCGCGTGGACTGCCGTTTTCAAGGCAAAGAGGGGCAAATCGTACTCGATCAAATTCGCACAGTGGACAAGGCGCGGCTTGTCAAACGATTGGGACAAATAGACGCAGCCGCTCAAAAGAAGGTGCTTGCGCTCCTCGCTGAAATGTTTGCTGAGTAAAAATTATTCCCTCTCGCCGCTCACTTTCATCCACGTCTTCTTCATCAACAGCGCATCCTCCTCCATGATGGGGCTTTCGCACAGAATGCGCCCCGCACAGCCGAAATCCCTCAACGCCTCGAACAGCGCTTTCAACTTCAAATCAGACCCCTGCAGCGGCAGATGATTTTTCTCGCCTTTCGGACCGTACTCGATGCCCGAGAGGTGGATGTGCAGACTCTTCAACGCTTCTTTCCCCAGCGACGCCTGATACGCTTCGAGCAGCCTTTTCCACTCCTCGACCGTGTTCATCGTCCCATCGCCGGGACGGGCGTGTAGATGCGCAAAATCGAGGCACGGCTGGACTCCCTCGATGGCTTTGCTCATCGCCAGCGTATCCTCCAGCGATCCCAGCATCGCGGATTTGCCCATCGTCTCCGGGCGCAATATGACTGGGTTCTTTGCCTGGCGCAGTTCCCGCACGCACTCTTTCAAGCGCGGAATTGCCACCTTCAACACCTCTGCCGGCGGACGCTCGAAATACGAACCGGGATGAAAGATGATGTCGGTGGCGCCGGCGAGATTGCCGTAGTATGCCGCGTCCATCAGGCGTTTGCGGGATTTGGTCCATTCCTCCTCGTCCGCATTCAGGTTGATGAAGTACGGCGCGTGGACGCTCAGCGCAACGCCCTGTTCCGCCGCCTTGTCTTTGATTGCCGCGCAGGTCGCCTCGCTCACGCGGACCGATTGCACCCAGCCGAGTTCCAGCGCCGTCAGCCCGATGGATTTGCTGAATTCAATCGCTCCCACCGAGCCGCCCGGCTTTTTGGGCGTGCCAATGGGCGAGCCGACTGTACCGAATTGAAAAGATAGTGCCATAAAGTCTCCAGTTTCCAATGCCAATTACCAGTTATCAGTAATCAGTTATCAGTGAACAGGGCGATGAGTTTCAGCCACAACGGCGGACCGAGAATGAGCAGACCAATCAGCACTGCTGCCAGCGCCGCAATCAGCACCGCCGCTGCGCCTACGTCCTTGCCGACTTTTGCCAGCGGGTGATGCACGGGGCTTGCCAAATCCACCACCGCTTCGATGGCGGTGTTGACGAACTCGGCGGCGAAGACCATCGTGATCGTCAGGATAAGCACCGCCCAATCGCGGGGGGGCAGTCTCAGCCAGAGGGCGAGGAGAAAGACAATTACCGCCGCCACCGCGTGAATCCAAGCGTTGTGCTGGGTCTTGAGAACATACCACCAGCCGCGAAAGGCATGTCCGAACGAGCGGATGCGGGAAGAGATGAATTCTTGGAAGGTCATGGTTTACGAAATGCGCAGTATGAGAACCTTTCGTGTAACGTGCTGCGTATTCATTCCTCTCGAATTTTGATATGTCCCAGCCCGAGCGCGGCGAGGATCTCCGCCTGCGCCTTCCACATCCGCGCCTTTTCACGGGCTTTGGCGTGGTCGTGACCGAGCAGATGCAGCACGCCATGCACCACCAGCAGCTGCACTTCCGCTTCGAGCGGATGACCGGCGAGCGCGGCGCTTTTGGCGGCATAAGGCAGGGAGATGAGGATGTCGCCCAAATAGGGCGCCCCCGTTTCGGGGTCCGTTTCAGAGGCGGGGAAGGAAAGCACGTCGGTGGGGGCGTCGTTGCCCAGGTAGTCGCGGTTCAGTTCCTGAATCCGTTTATCATCGGTCAGGACGATGGTCAGGTTCGATTCCGCCGGAGCGGATTGATGCTCCAGCGCGGCTTTTGCGGCGCGTTCGAGAAGTTTGGCGGGAAAACCGCCTTTGGAGTGGATGGTAATCATGACTTGTGAGGGACAGTCACCACGTCTTCGCCGGCAGGGGTCTCTTTGGGATAGACAATGCGGGGATGGTGTGTGCCTTTGAGGACGGTGACGAAGGCTTCGGTGATGATGCTGAGGTCGCGCAGGGTGAGTTTGGTATCGTCAAGTTGACCTTGCTTTTGTGCGGCTTCGATGGTGGAAAGCACCACTTTGCGGATGGACTCTTCGTCGTGCGGGCGTTGTGCGCGGGTGCGGGCTTCAGCGCCGTCGGCGAGCATGAGGAGCGCGGTTTCGCGCGATTGCGGGCGCGGACCGGGGTAACGGAATTTCTCGATGTCCACTTTGGATGCGTCGCCGCCTGCCGCCTGCACGGCTTGATTGTACTGGTAGCGTGTGACCATTGTGCCGTGATGTTCGAGGATGAAGTCGTCCATGCGGCGCGGCAGACGGTATTTGCGCGCCAGCGCCACGCCGTCGGTGACGTGAGCGATGATGGCTGCCGCGCTTTCCTCGGGTGGGATGTCGTCGTGCGGGTCAATGTTTTCGGCGGGCTGGTTTTCGATGAAGAAAGACGGGTTGAGCGCTTTGCCGATGTCGTGGAACAGCGCTCCCACACGGGTAAGCAGGGCGTCGGCGCCGATCAGTTCGGCGGCTTGTTCGGCAAGGTTGGCAACCTGAAGGCTGTGCTGGTAGGTGCCGGGCGCGTTGCGCAGGAAAAATTGCAAAAGGGGAAAGTCGGGACGCGAAATTTCAATTAACTGCAAGGCAGTGGTGAGACCGAGCGTTTGTGCGAGGAAGTATTGCAGGAGCAGGGCAATGCTGGAAGACGCCAGCCCGTTGAAGAGCGCCGCCGCCGTCAATTGAAAGACGGCAACGCCGTCCATGGAAGCGAAGGGCAGGCGGAACGCCGTCAGCATGATGATGCCGGCAACGGCAATCCCCATGCCGGCGCGGAAGAACGTCCATACGCGGCGCGCCGCTCCCAGCACCAGCACGCCGGTCAGCGAGGAAAAGAGGAAATAGGGAATTAAGTCGAGGGCGTTGGGCAGTCCATACGGCACGAGCATGGAGAGCAAAATCGAAATAATCACGCCCGTCTCCAGACCGAAGAGAGTGGTCAACAGCAGCCCCACCGCCGGCAGGGGGTAGGCATAGGGCAGGACAGTGCGGTCAGGGATGATGAGGCGTGCGCCGACGACAAACGCCAGAAATATCAGCGCCACAATCATCGTGCTGCGCGCGTCTGCAAGGAAGCCCAGGCGGCGGCGCGTGAAGTACAGTACGGTCAGCATTGCCAGCATTATCACCAGCGCAGCGGCGCCGGCATATTCCTGCCAGGGGCTGGTCTGCTCGATCAAGCCCAGTTTTTGGAGCGCCTCCAACTGCGCCGGGCGGAGGACTTGTCCCCGCAGGACGATGATTTCGCCTGCTTTGTAACTTTGGGTGATTGGCTCCACCGCCTCTCGCGCGGACCGTTTGGCGGCTTCGGTCAATTCAGCCGAATACACGCTGTTGGGGATTACAAACGCCGAGACCAGTTCCACCACCACGGCGGCTTGCTCTTCGTTGAGCGCCAGACTCACGAGAGAGGGAACGCTCCTTCGGACGGCATCCAGGTCGGTGTCGCGGATGGTGCGGCGCATGACTTGTTCCAGCACGCTCAGCGCTTCCTGTTGGATGGCGTCCCAGCGGGCGGGGGTCAGGGCGAGGATCTGCTCGATGGTTTGGGGTTTGAGGCTGATGTCGCTGAGCGAGGCGATGTCGGAGGCTTTTTGTTCGGGGGAGGCGTTGGCGTCCTCGCGCACGAGGGTAATGTATTGCAGGGCGGCGCGCAGGCGTTCGAGTTGTTTGCGCGCAATGGAAGGATCGGGCGGGGCATAGACGGGCGCAACTGCGCTTTCGGCAGCGGCGCGCGCCTCTTCCGTGCGGACTTCGCTGATGTAACTGATGTCTTGCGGCGCTTGAAAATCGCTGGGCGAAACATCCCCCACCTGCAGGGAAATGGAGGCAGGTCCCACGAGCGAGGGCAGGACCAGCGCCCCATAGGAAATGATGCTCACGAGAATGAGCAAAACGATTTGAAGGGTGCGCAGTTGCGGCGGGATCTGCTTCTGCCGCGCAGGTGGGAGGGTCATCCTATTTGGAAAGCAATTCCCGCACGGTACGGCTGATTACGTCGTTCGGGGCGCGTCCCGCGACCTTGCCCATGACGACCTTCATCACCTTGCCCATGTCGGCGGGAGAGGCGGCGCCGGTCTCTGCGATGGCGGCTTGGACGATTTGGCGCAATTCCTCTTCCGGCATGGCTTTGGGGAGGAAGGACTCCAGCACGGCGATTTCCGCCTCGTTGGCGGCGACCAGGTCGGCGCGGCTGGCTTTTTTCGCTTCTTCGAGCGCTTCGCGGCGGTTCTTGATTTCCTTTTGCAGGAGCGCCATCACGGCGGCATCGTCGAGTTCGACGCGCTTATCCACCTCCGCCTGTTTGACGGCGGCGAGCACCATCCGCACCGTGCGCTTGCGGACTTCGTCGCCACTCCTCATGGCGTCTTTCATGGATTGGTTGAGTTGTTCTTTGATGGTCATGGGGAGGATTATAGCAGAGAGGCGGTCAACCGCGCGCCTCTCTTGCGGGCAATAGTATCTGAACTTTTGTGTAAAAGCGTCGCACGGACGTTTACGTCCGTGCTATTCGTACAAAGTCCCGCCAGGGCAGGACTAGTCTGCTTGAGTGGACTTGGCAAAAATAGCACGAGGGGTAATCCCCGTGCGACACTTATCCCCCGATATGCGACATTTCCACCTTGGGCAAGGCAACCGTTTTCTCAGAGCGGATTTCCGAATAGCGGTCGCTGCGTTTGCTCCACAGATGAGCGATGAACTGTGCAATCTCATCGTCGCTTGCGCCGCTGCGCAGCATGCCCTTGAGATCATGTCCCTGGGCGGCGAAGAGGCAGGTATAGAGTTTCCCCTCCGCCGAGAGGCGCGCGCGGTTGCAGTCGCGGCAGAAGGGCTGGGTGACGGAGGCAATCACGCCGATTTCACCGCCTCCATCCTTGTAGCGCCAGCGTTCCGCCACCTCGCCTTTGTAATTCGGGTCGAGCGGTTCGAGCGGCAGTTCCGCGTTGATGATGTTGACGATCTCTTTGGCTGAAACCACATCGTCCATGCGCCAGCCGTTGCTCGAGCCGACATCCATATATTCGATGAAGCGCAGGATGTAGCCCTTTTCGCGGAAGAAACGCGCCATCGGCAGGATGCTGGATTCATTCAGCCCGCGTTTGACCACCATGTTAACCTTAATCGGCTCCAGCCCGACCTTTTGGGCGGCTTCCATGCCCTCCAACACTTTCGCCACCGGGAAGTCCACGTCGTTCATGGCTTTGAAGACGGCATCATCGAGCGAATCGAGGCTGACGGTAATCCGCTTCAAGCCCGCCTCTTTGAGCGCCCGGGCGTTGCGGGCAAGGAGCGAGCCGTTGGTGGTCATGGTCAGGTCAACGTCAGGAATCTGCGAAAGCATGGAAACGAGCAGGGGTAAATCACGCCGCACGAGAGGCTCGCCACCGGTCAGGCGGATTTTCTTCACGCCGAGCGCGGCAAAGATGCGCGCCAAGCGCGCGATCTCTTCAAAAGTCAAGATTTCGGCGTGCGGCAGGAAGGGGTGATCCGAACCGAAGACTTCCTTGGGCATGCAGTACACACAGCGGAAGTTGCAGCGGTCGGTGACGGAGATGCGCAGGTCGCGCAGGGGACGGTGGAGGGTGTCGGTTAGCATAGGCTTGAGGGTGGAACAGGTTGGGGAGGCGCGTCAGCCTCGAGCGGGGAAAGAGGCGGGCGTCCTTCAAAACAACAGTTTTAGAGATTATAACAAGAGTATCTGAAGTTTCGATGAGCAATTGACTAGGTTTTTCAGCCATGCTATGATGAGATTATTATCGCACTTTACAAAGGAGTTTTTATGAAAAGCAGTTATTCTTTTCGCGTTGTCGAATTCATTTTTCGCTTCATTGGCTTGTTTATTTTCAGTATTTCGGGGTTTTCGTTTGGGGCGGCGGTGGCAAATTATTTTGGTCCTTCCGATTCCGCTGAAATTTTCCTGTTTCAAACCGTTTTCGCTCTGCTGGGCGGGCTTTCCGGGTTTATTTTGATCCCTTACTTTACCACCCGCCCGGCGCGCGCCATCCGCCGCAGCCTGGGGCGCCTTTCTGCCGAAACGCTTTTTGCCGGGCTGGTGGGGCTGATTGTCGGTCTGTTGACCGCCGCCCTGCTGGCGTTTCCGCTTTCCCTGCTCCCGACACCATTTGGGCAGATACTGCCATTTTTGGGGGTGGCGGCGTTTTCCTACCTGGGGATTTCCCTGTTCGTGATGCGGCAGGGAGACTTGCTGGGGCTGATTAGCACTCTGAGCGGGCGCGGCGAAAGCGGCTCATCTTCCTCGTGGACGAATCTCAACCGCACCATTCTGCTGGATACGAGCGTGATCATTGACGGGCGCGTCGCCGATATTGCCAGGACGGGCTTCCTGCCCGGCACGCTGCTCATTCCGCGCTTTGTGTTGAACGAACTGCAATACATCGCCGACTCTCCCGACGGTCTGCGCCGCCAGCGCGGACGCCGCGGCATGGAAGTGCTTGCCGAACTGCAAAAACTCCCCAACGTGCTGGTGCGCATCAGCGACATCAACGCCGAAGGCGTGCGCGAAGTGGACGATAAACTCGTCGTGCTTGCCCGCCAGTTGAAATGTCCGATCCTGACCAACGACTACAACCTGAACCGCATCGCCGAATTGCAGGGCGTGACCATCCTCAACATCAACGAACTCGCCAATGCCGTCAAGTCGGTGGTTCTGCCGAGCGAACGCCTGACCATCAATATTTTCCAGGAAGGCAAGGAATATGGTCAGGGTGTGGGCTACATGGACGACGGCACGATGGTGGTGGTGGAAAACGGCAAGGATTACATCGGCGAATACAAGGAAGTCGTTGTCACCAAAGTTTTGCAAACTGCCGCCGGGCGCATGATCTTCGCCCGCGTGGAAGAGGAAAACGGGAAGAAAAGGAAATAGTTTTGAGTCTGATAGTCTTGAGTCTGATAGTCTCGAGGCTGATGGTGTTGAAACTGCCTCATGACTATGAGACTATAAGACTACAAACAACCAGAAAATAAAGCCATGATTCGTATCTATAACACCCTCACCCGCAAAAAAGAAGAATTCCAGACCCTCGAGCCGGGCGTCGTGAAAATGTACGTCTGCGGCGTCACGGTCTATAACGACGCGCACGTCGGTCACGCTATGTCGGCGCTCGTGTTCGACATCATCCGCCGCTACCTCGAATATCGCGGCTACACGGTCAAGCACGTCATGAACTATACCGACGTGGACGATAAAATCATCAACCGCGCCCGGCAACTGGGCGAAGACCCGCTCCAACTTTCCAAAAAATACATCGAGGAATATTCGAAAGAACTTGCCGCTCTGAACGTCATCCCGCCCACTTCCACGCCGCAGGTCAGCAAGACCATGCCGCACATCATCCAATTCATCGAAGGGCTGATCCAAAAAGGCTACGCCTATGCCGCCCCCAACGGCGACGTGTACTTCCGCGTCACCAAGGATGACGACTACGGCAAACTCTCCGGGCGCAGGCTCGAAGACATGCAAGCCGGCGCCCGCATCGAAATCGGCGAAGCCAAAGAACACCCCATGGACTTTGCCCTTTGGAAAGCCGCCAAACCCGGCGAAATTTCGTGGGACAGCCCCTGGGGCAAAGGACGTCCCGGCTGGCACATCGAATGCTCCGCCATGAACCTCGCCGAACTCGGCGAACAAATTGACATTCATGGTGGCGGCAACGACCTGATCTTCCCCCATCACGAAAACGAAATCGCCCAAACCGAATCCTACACCGGCAAACCCTTTGCGCGCTACTGGATTCACAACGGCATGTTGCAACTCGGCGGCGAGAAAATGTCCAAGTCGCTTGGCAACATCGTTCCCATTAAAGAATTCCTCAAACAGCGCGACGCCGACGTCATGCGGATGCTCGTGTTGATGGGATCGTATCGCGCGCCCCTCATCTTTAATGACGAAACACAGGACGCCGCCGAAAAATCTTTGGAACGCCTCAAGACCGCCCTGAGACCTGCCTCGCCCTCCGCAAACGGACTCTCCGCTGAAGCCGCCTCCGCCCTCGCCGCCCAAGCCGAATCCACCAAACAAGCCTTCATCGCAGCCATGGACGACGACTTCAACACCCCGCTCGCTCTCGCCGCCCTCTACGAACTCGTCAAAGCCATCAACACCGCCCGCGACAACGGCGCAACGAACGCGCAACTCCAGCCCGCCCAGTCCATGCTCCGCGAACTGACCGGCGTCCTTGGCTTGCGCCTGCAGGAAAAGCAGGGCGCCGGCGATGCCGACAAATTCATAGACCTGCTCGTCGAAGTGCGCAGCGAAGTCCGCAAGCAAAAATTATGGACGCTCTCTGACCTAATCCGCGACCGGCTCAAGGAACTCGGTGTGACGCTCGAAGACACCAAGGACGGCACAAAGTGGAGATGGACATAACATCAAAAAGGAAATCAACAAGAACACACAAAAGTTTCCGAATTGCTCGGAAACTTTTGTGTTTACAACAACGCCAATTGCATTGATTCATCCTGTTTTATTTTCGATTTCTTTGTCAGCGCAGGAAGATCATAGTTGGATATAAAAAGCTCATTCCCTCGTTCCGCTTTTCCCTGCTTGTAGTTGTTCATGCCATATTGCAATTCCCATTCATAAACTTTGGCAAACGAAAAGTTTCTGCGAATTTCCGGCGAGTCGTCATAAGTGATCAGCCATGAATGTTTGCATTTTTTCATTTCACGCGCAAATGCATCGTGATCGAAATTTGTATGCAAAACGCCATTCCTGCCATACAGTTTTGATTTGGTTGCCTTGAAGTAGGGAGGATCCAGGTAAGTAAAAACTTGTTTATCGCCATCTTCCAATAAATTACGGTAATCCAAGTTGGTAATCTTGATGCCTTCTAATAAACCTCCGATCCTCGCTAGCCTTTCAATGGAAGAAATAGTAAAGCGAGATTCGAAAGCGTGTCTGGAGTATCCCCCAGATTCGACGACGCCTGAAAACGTAATCCTATTCAGTACAAAGAATCTTACGGCGCGCTCAAACTCCGTCAACGACTCAAGTCTTATGTTTAGAAGCTCATCAAATAATTCTTGTCCATTGAGCCTTTCTTTTTTTATCTTCAAAACCTCATGGGCAAGTTTTTCCGAATCAAGTTGAGCGTACTTCCAGAAATAATAGAGTTCAAGATTTAGATCGTTAATCCAAACCTTCAAGTCGGTTCTTTTTTGCTTGAGATAGATAAAGAACGACCCACCTCCCACAAAAGGCTCGCGATATTCGTCAAACTCGGATGGCAACAGATGCTTCATCCGCTGGATGGCTCTTGACTTTCCACCAGGATAACGGAGGGGGCTTTTAATTTCAGCCATCATTTCCTCCTATCTCAATGGTGAGGTTTCTGTTTTGTGTCGCCTCCAGATTTAGTTTTCTTAGCAAATTAAGTTGCGTGCTTGAAACATTGTTTGAAGAGGCAAACTTTCCCAACTCTTTTTCTGTACATGGAAAACGGATATTTCCCCGAACTTTATAACCCGTCAATTTCAGGCGAGTTGAAAAGTTGACTTTATGCCCATCAACTCGTAATAAATCAAGATTTGCAAACAGAATGAGTTTGAACAACCCATCCTTGATGTCAGATATGGATGGCAGGAATTTCTTTGTAGAGTTCTTTGATTCTTGAATAATGCATATACCTTCTTCGTACAAGACTTCGTCGGCAGTCAGATGATAAACGCCCCCGAGGTAGTTTTCAATCAAAAAAACACTTTTTCCTCCATCTTTCAAATATTCTCGAGAATGCAAGGTTTTCGCCTCTCGAACAGCTGCCCCCTGAGAGCCCTTCAACGATATGTCTCTGAATTGACGATAATCTTGTTTAACTGTTTCAAGGTATTGGATCTTTGCTTCGCGAGGATGAACCTTTACATTTGTTCGAGATGCTATATCTTCGTAAGCAAGTACGGCTTTTTCGTATATTTCAGCAAACCGCTCCTCAAACAAACTTCGATTCCAGTGCAAGGCGCTCTGTTTGTAAGTGGCAATCGCTTTAATTTGTGGGTTTACATCATCCACATTTAACCTTTGATTGGTTAACTTGTGTCGTTTTTTTTTTGCTTAGGGCTTCGATTCTTCTCGGCATTGTCGTAGTAAGCCAGCACAATATATACGTTCAACAAATTCATCCATGATATTGTGGAATATTGAATTTTATCCAGGTCGCCATCCAGACCTTCATCTTTCATCACAGGGATGATCGTCAAAACCTTGGCTTCGTTGTAAGTGTTATACAGTCGTGAAAATGGATAGGTTCTTGTGCGTTTGGGGGAGGTCCATTTTGAATACGCAACCTGGCTGTTTGCGAAACTTAACAGACCATAGGGTTTGACGTTGTTAATATCAAATCCAACAGGACTGTAAGAAACCAAATTGTCTGCTAAACAAGCCTGATAATGTAGATCTTTAATGAAGCCTTCAAAATACATTGTGTTCGGCATAAACATTCCTAATCATGGAGACTGATTTTCAGTATACAGCAACTTCAGAGTGCCAACAAGATTGCCTGCGCTTTCCCGCTTGCGGCGTCCATCCTTGCCGCGGCGGCGCAATCGCTGCCCGATCTGGGAATTCTTTCCAACTCAGCGCGGCTGCTGCGGCAAAAGTAAGTGAGTTGTTTACGGGTGATAAAAATGCCCCTGATTTTCACCATCAGGGGCTTGCTGTTTAATGGATTCATTTCGCAGCCGGACGCAAATGGGTTATTCCGGTATTGCCGCGTTACGCTTCCACCTGAAACCGATATCCAAACCCCCGCTCATTGTGAATGTATTGCGGATTCTCCGGGTCTCTTTCCACCTTTTGCCGCAAATGCCAGACGTAACGGCGCACGAAGCCAATCTCGTTGGCGTATTGCGGTCCCCACACTTCGCGCACCAACTCCTCGGCGGAGATGACCTCCCCTGGGCGGCGCATGAGTACTGTCAACAGTTTGAATTCGGTCGGGGTAAGCGGAATCGGTTCCCCGTCCCGCGTGACGCGGCGGGATGCAAAATCCACTTGGAGTCCGCCCACTTCCAATCGTTCTGAAGAGGATGCTGCTCCGCCCGCGCGTCCCAGCACGGCTTTGACGCGCGCCCCCAGTTGGGCGAATGAAAACGGCTTGGTGACGTAATCGTCCGCGCCGAGCGAAAAGCCGCGCAGCACGTTTGGCTCTTCGTCGCGGGCGGTGAGCATGATGACGGGCGCGCGGCTCATCTCGCGGATGTGCTTGAGCGTCTCCCAGCCGTCCATCTTCGGCATGGTCACGTCCAGGATCACCAGGTCGGGTTTCTGCTCGAAGAAAACCCGCAAGCCCTTCTGACCGTCGCCCGCAACGTGGACGACATACCCCTGCTCGCGCAGGTATTCTGCAAGCAGGTTGCTAAGGCTGGCATCGTCATCAATTAACAAGATGGTGGACACGCTTCAATCCTCGCTGGAGGCTGCCACCGGGACGAGGAGATAAAACTCCGCCCCAGGCGCTTCGTTGTTGTTCCAAATGGGGCTGTTCACCCCAATCGAGCCGCCCTGCGCTTCGATGAGTTTGCGGGCGAAATACAATCCCAGCCCCCAGCCGGGCGGAGCGCTTTCGCCATGCTGGGCGCGCCCGAAACGCTCGAAGATGTATTGCTGATATTCAGACGGCACGCCGGGACCGTGGTCTTTGACCGAGATACGCACCTGCTCCCCCTCCTGGCAGGCGCAGAGATGAATGACGGAATCGGGGGGAGAATATTTCTCGGCGTTGCGCATCAGGTTGCGGATGATTTCCTCGAGGTGGATTTCATCCGCCCAGACGGGGGGCAGGTTCTCGGTGAACTTCCATTCGATGCGGCGGTTTTTGGGGGTGAGAATCACTTCGGCGGCGGCTTCCATCAATGGGCGGACGGCGACAGGTCCGAGGTTGATTTCGAGTTTGCCCGCGTCCAGCCGCGACACGTCGAGGATGCGTTGGACCAGTTGAGTGAGCCGCTGGCTCTCGCTAATCATCGCTTCAAGCGTGCGGCGCGCCTGCGCGGGCAGGGCTTCGGCGTTTTGCATGGCGAGTTCCAGCCCGCCGTTCAGGGTGGTGAGCGGAGCGCGCAGTTCGTGGCTGACCAGCGAGACAAATTCCGATTTCATTTCGTCCAGGCGCTTAAGTTCGCGGTTGCGCTCCGCCAGTTCGGCGGTGCGCGCTTCCACTTTTTGTTCCAATTCCCGGTTCAATTGCTGCACTTCATGACTAGCCCGCCTTTCCGCTTTGACCAGTTCGCGCATCCAGGCGATGATAAAGGCGATGATGACAGGACCCATCAGCCCAAAGATGATCACCTCTGCATTGAACGCCAGATCGAGACTCTCGCCATCTCGTAAATGTTCCGCAAATTCAAAGGTGATTGCTGTAGCAGATAAAAACAACGGCACCGCCCATTGGAGAATGTTCAAATCCAAGTAACGGCTTTCGTTGAGCCAGTCCAGCAATTTGTTCTTCATGCTTGAATTATAGTCACTTTGTCTCATTCTGTTTCCAGCGAGGACACAATTGAGACATTCTGTGACCGTCCTTTGACGCACTCTCATGTTACTTTAAGGGCGTCAAGATGGCGTAACGCGGAATTCATTCCGTAGACATAAGCGATATGAATATCGCGCTACAAAATCAAACTATACAAGGAGAATGTTCCATGAAACGAACTTCCAAATGGCTTGTGTTGACGGGCGTTCTACTGATTGCCGCGGCGCTTCTCGCTGCGTGCGGCGGACAGAAAGCGGAACCGACAACCGCCCCCGCCACCGAACCGCCCGCGACGGCGGCTTCCGCCACCGAACCTCCCGCCCCTGAACTGACGGGCGACCCGATTCGCGGCGGCAAACTGTACGATAACTGGATGAAGACCCTCGGCGTGGACGCCCCCGAAGGCGACCAGCCCCTGTGGAAAACTCAGACGACCAACACCCGCAGCGGCAAAGATACCTGGCGCTGCAAGGAATGTCACGGCTGGGATTACAAGGGCGTGGAGGGCGCGTATGGTAAGGGTTCGCACATGACCGGCTTCGTGGGCGTTGCCCAAGTGGCAGGCAAGGACCCGAATGAAATCCTCGCCGCGCTCAAGACCGGCGACCACGATTTCTCGCCTTACATGGACGACCAGGCGCTCACCGATCTGGCGCTCTTCCTCAGCGGCTATCAGTTCGACGCCAGCGCCTTCATTGACGCGGACAAAAAAGCCGTCGGCGGCGATGTTGCCAACGGGCAGGCTATCTATGAAGAGAACTGCATTGACTGCCATGGTCCCGAAGGCTTGAGCATGAACTTCGCTGATGACAGCGGTCCTGAATACTACGGCACGATCGCCATTGACAACCCGCTGGAATTCATCCATAAAGCCCGCTTTGGTCAGCCTGGCTTCGACAAGATGCCCTCCCTGGTGGACGTCGGACTCAGCGATTCCGAATATGCCGACCTGCTGGCGTATGCCCAGACCTTCCCGACCTCCAGCCCCGTTACCGAGGGCGCGCACCTGTACGATAACTGGATTAAAGCCATCGGCGCCGACGATATGACCGAGAATCAACCCCTGTGGGCGACCCAGACCACCAACACCCGCACCGGCAACGACACCTGGCGCTGCAAAGAATGCCATGGCTGGGATTATCTCGGCAAGGATGGACGTTATGCTTCTGGTTCACATGCCACCGGCTTCCCCGGCATCTTTGCCGCCAAAGACAAGAGCGCCGAGGAACTGATTGCCGCCCTCAAGGGCGAGAATCACGACTTCTCGCAGTACTTGGGCGATGCCCAGTTGAACGCGTTGGTCGCTTTTATACAGCAACTCCAGGACATGAAGCCCTACATCAACGATGACAAGACCGTCAACGGCGACGCCGAACATGGCAAGACGCTGTTCACCAGCGTGTGCGCCAACTGTCACGGCGAAGACGGCACGGCGATTGATTTCGATGACGGCGAAGGCGTGGAGTATGTCGGCACCGTTGCCGCCGATAACCCGTGGGAAGCCTTCAACAAGTTCGCCTACGGTCAGCCTGCCGCCCCCATGCCCGCTGGCATCAACCTGGGCTGGTCGTGGCAGGATATTGTGGACCTGCTGGCTTACGCCCAGACCCTTCCGACCAAATAATGTTTTCCTTGCGGAGTCCGGGTTGCCCCGGACTCCGTTCTTTGCAATTATTCGAGTTTGTTTGTCTTTTTTATCGTAGCGCAAGTCTCTGACTTGCGCGGCAAATCGGAGATTTGCCCTACATGAGGTGACCATGCCTAAAAAAATGACTATCTCTTTCGCGGCGCTGGCAATGGGAGTGGTTCTTGTCATGGCTGTTGCTTTATTCATGTCCGAACCCGCCCACGCCCTGCCCGAATACGCCAACCGCACGGGCGAATCGTGCGCGACCTGCCACGTCAACCCTGGCGGCGGCGGACCGCGCACCATGCGCGGACTCATTTGGGCGGCGCGCGGCAAACCCGATGCCGTCCCTGAACTGCCGGGCGTGCTGCTCGCCCCCGGCGTGACAGATGGGGCGGAACTCTTTCAAATTGCCTGTGCATCCTGTCACGGCGTGAACGGCGAAGGCATGTTTGGCGCTCGGCTCGTCAACGGCGGGCTGAAGGAAGCCAAAATTCGCGGCAATGTTTTGCGCGGCAGACTGCAAAGCGGAATGCCGTCCTTTGAGGGCAAATTCACCAGCGCGCAGTTGCAGGCGTTGATTGAATTTGTCGTGGCGCTGGAAAACGGCGAAGTGACGCCCATCCCTGCTGCCATACCGTTGGAGCCACCGCAATTGCAGGGCGCGCCCCAATCCACGCCCGCCGCGCCCGGAGGAAACTAATCATGGCTGAAAAAATCTCCCGCAGAAGTTTTCTAAAACTCTCCGCCGCCGCGGGCAGCGCTGTGCTGGCATGGGAAGCCATCCAAAACGCATTTGCTCCCGTCGAGGCGCAAGCCGCAGACGCCCACCTGGTCACTTCGGAAAATGACGTCATCGTCCCCGGCGTGTGTACGCTGTGTACCGCCGGCTGCGGCGTGCTGGCGCGGGTGGCGGATGGGCGCGTGGTCAAACTGGAAGGCAGCCCGATGCACCCGATTAATCAGGGCGCGCTCTGCCCGAAGGGACAAGCCGCCCCCGAGTTGCTCTACAACCCCGACAGACTGACCAGCCCCCTGAAACGGGACCGGGCTACGGGTCAGACCGAAGCGATTTCGTGGGACGAAGCCGCCGCGCTCGTGGCGGAAAAACTCTCGGCGGCGCGCGATGCGGGTCATCCTGAATCGGTCGCTATGTTGTACGGCAACACGCGCGGGCAGCAGCGTTCGTTCTTCTCGCGTTTCATGCAGGCGGTCGGCTCGCCCAATTTCGTCTCCAAAGAAAGCCTGAACGTTGCCGCCGCCAAACTGGGGATGCTGTTGACGCAAGGCATTTACGCCCTGCCCGTGTACGATTTGGAAAACTCGAATTACATCCTGTCTTTCGGCGCGAATTTGCTGGAAGCCGGCTGGAACCCGCAGCGCACGATTTCGGGCTGGACCTACGGACGGCGCGGACGCCCGACGCGCAACAAGATTGTCATCATTGACCCGCGTCAGGGCATTCACGGCGCGAAAGCCGACGAGTGGATTCCCATCAAGCCCGGAACCGACGCGGCGCTGGCGCTGGGCATGGCGTATGTCATTATCAAGTCCAATTTATTCGACTCGGAATTTGTCCACGAATACAGTTTCGGCTTCGATGACTTTGCCGCCGACGGCAAGACGCACAAGGGCTTCAAGAATTTTGTGCTGGAAAATTACGACCCGCAGAAGGTGGAGCAGATTACCGGCGTCCCCGCTACGACGATTGCGCGGCTGGCGGGCGAGTTTGCCACCAACAAACCTGCGGTGGCGATTTTGCCCGGCAAGGGCGGGCTGCTCAACGGCAGCATCGAAGGCGTGTACGCAGCGATGGCAGTTCACATGCTCAACGCGCTGGTCGGAAGCATCGAGACCAAAGGCGGCGTACTGACGCAACAATACTTCCCCCTGCCCGATTATCCCGCCCTGCCGTCTGATGCAGTGGCGAAGAAGGGTCTCGCCGCCGAGCGCGTGGATGGGGCGGGGACTCTCTTCCCGCTGGCGCGGCACGCTTATCAAGCCGTCGCCGACCGCGTGCTGGAAGGCTATCCGCTGGAAGTTCTCTTCCTGTACGACGCAAACCCGGTGTATGAAGTCCCCGGCGGGGCGAAGTTTGTCGAAGCCTTCAAGAAGATTCCCTTCATCGTTTCGTTCTCGTCCTTCATGGACGAATCCGCCGAACACGCCGATTTGATTTTGCCCGAACCGACCTTTTTGGAACGCTGGGGCGATGACCACATCGAAGGGCTGGGCTATCCCGGCATTGCCCTGCGTCAGCCCGCCATTGCTCCGCTCTACGATACGATGGACGCCGCCGACTTCCTGTTGAAGGTCGCCGAAAAAATGGGCGGGACGCTCGCCAAAGCCTTCCCGTGGAAATCCTATCAGGAAGTTTTGCAATTCCGCCTGAAAGACATCGGCATGGATTGGGAGACGCTGAAAGAACTGGGCGTGTGGCTCGTCCCCGGTTACCGCTACGCCAAACGCGGGGGGGAGCGCTGGGTGAACGAAATCATCGGGCGTGACCGCGCCAAATCGCCGCGCGACGGTCACTTCGACTTCTTCAGCCGCGAACTGTACGCGCTGCTGGGTAAGAAGAACAAAGCCGACCTGGCAAGCCTGGGCATTACCCAACTGGGCGATGGCGTTGCCCTGCCGCATCACGAAGAAGCCCCCGTCTTTGGCGACGGCGAACTGATGTTGAACGTCTTCACGCTCATGTCGTTGGGACCGAAAACCGAAGCCGCTAACATGCCCACCCTGATGGAAATCAGCGGCATGACGGTGGGCGAGACGTGGAACTCGTGGCTGGAGATGAACCCCGAAACGGCGCGCGAACTCGGACTGAAAGACAAGGACATGGTCTGGGTGGAAAGCCCCGCCGGGAAAGTCAAAACCAAACTGCGGCTGGTGAAAGCCCTGCGCCCGGACGTGGTCAACATCCCCTACAACTTCGGTCACACCGCCGTTGGGCGCTTCGCCAAAAATCGCGGCGTGAACGGACTGGAACTGCTCAATCCCGCCAGTGAGCCGCTTACCGGTTTGGCGGCGTTTACGAATACGAGAGTGAAAGTGAGCAAATCCTAAAGGTTTTGAAAACCTTTAGGATTTAGGAGAAACCAACATGCCAAAATGGTCCATGGTCATTGATTTGGATAAATGCGTCGCCTGCCAGGCATGCAGTGTGGCGTGCCGCATCGAGAACAACACCCCGGTCGTCCCCCCCGAAGAAGCGGAACTGGGACGCGCCATGCGCTGGAACGATGTCTTCCCCATGCCGATCAATCCCACCGAAGAGACGGGCGAATATCCCAAAGTCAAAACACAGTATATGACTCGTCCGTGTATGCACTGCGAAAATCCGCCCTGCATCAAAGTCTGCCCCGTCGGGGCGACCTTCATCAACGAGGAAGGCATCGTCGAGCAGAACTATGCCCGCTGTATCGGCTGCCGCTTCTGCACGGTGGGCTGTCCCTACGGCGTGCGCTACTTCAACTGGTACAAACCCGAATGGGAAGCGCCGCTCGCCGAACATCTCAACCCCGACCGCGTGGAAGGCAACGGCGTGCTGGAAGGTCCCGCCGAGCGTCCGCTGGGCGTGGTGGAAAAATGCACCTACTGCATCCACCGCCTGCACAAAGCCCGCGCCCAGGCAGAAGCCGAAGGGCGCGACTTCCGCGCCGATGAGTACGTTCCCGCCTGCGTGCAGACCTGCACCGGCAAGGCGCGTTTCTTCGGCGATTTGGACGACCCGAACAGCACGGTCACGCAACTCGCAATGAGTTCGCGTTCCTTCCGCCTGCTGGAGGATCTCGGTACGCATCCAAAAACGATTTACCTGCGGGAGGGCTAAGCCATGTTACGCGTATCCCCCGAACTCAAACAAAAACTGATTGACCCGCTCTTTACGCCGCTCGACCGCAACTTCAAACTCTCGGCGGGCGTGCTGCTGGCGCTGATTGGCTGGGGCGCGGTCATGTACATCCGCCAGGTCTTTCTCGGCTTGGGCGTGACGGGCATGGGACGCCCGGTGTACTGGAGCCTCTACATTGTGGACTTCGTCTTCTTCATCGGCATCAGCCACGCTGGGACGTTGATCTCCGCCATCCTGCGCGTCACCGGCGCGGAGTGGCGCCGCCCCATCACCCGCGTCGCCGAAGCGATTACCACCTTCGCGCTCATCGTCGGCTCGCTGCAAATCCTGATTGACATGGGGCGCATTGACCGCCTGCCCTTCACTTTCATCTTCGGGCGGCTGCAATCGCCCATCATGTGGGACATCATCTCGGTCACGCTCTACCTGCTCGGCTCGGTGACGTACCTGTACCTGCCGCTCATGCCCGACCTCGCCATCATCCGCGACAACTTGCCGCCCGGCGTCCCCGAATGGCGGCGCAAACTGTACGAGATTCTCTCGCTCGGCTGGCGCGGCACGCGCGAACAATGGGTGCGGCTGGAAAAGGCGATTGCAACGATGGCGGTCATCATCATCCCCATCGCCGTTTCGGTGCATAGCATCATCTCCTGGATTTTGGCGACCACGCTCCAACCCGGCTGGCATTCCACTATCTTTGGACCCTACTTCGTCATCGGCGCGATTTTCTCTGGCATCGGCGCGCTGTTCATCGCCATGACTGTCATCCGCAAACTGCTCGGACTGGAAAAGTACATCGCCGAAAAGCAGTACCGCAACCTGGGCTTCATCTTCATCACCATGAACGCGGTCTGGTTCTACTTCACCTTTGCGGAAAATCTCGGCATCGCCACCGGGCAACAGACTTACGAAATGCCGATTTTGGCGACCAAACTGTGGGGCGAGTTCGCTCCGTCCTTCTGGTTGATGGTCGCCTGCATGGCGGTTGCCTTCTGGATTCTGGTCGTGCCGCAGTTATTGCCAAAGCCCAAACCTGCTATGAAACCCATCCCCATTTTCAGCCGCCGCTTTGCCACCGCTACTGCCGGTGCGATGACGCTCTTTGCCGCCCTGTTGGTTGTTTCCAATTTCGTTAGCGTTCCCGTCGCCGCCATTTCCGGAGAGCCCATCGCCTCCACCATCCTATGGACGCTTCTCATCGTGAACGCCATTCTTTTCCTGCTGAGCGTCAGCCAATGGCTCAAGGCGCATCCCGTTTCAGCGACGGTCATCGCTTCGGTGTTCGTCGTCGTTGGCATGTGGCTGGAACGCTGGAACATCATCATCCCCACCGTCACTCATCCCATGCTGGTTCGCTACGCCGCGTACACGCCCACCTTGACGGAGATTTCCATCGCCGTCGCTTCGTTCGCGGGCTTTACCTTCATGTTCCTGGTCTTCTTCAAACTCTTCCCCGCCATTTCCATCTGGGAATTGGTGGAAGGGCAGGTGTTGGAAGAAGCCCAAGCCAAAGTGACGATTGCCCATCCCGAAATTTCCGGTGACTGATGAACCTGCCCGCCGTCCCCAACGCTGATTTGTGTACGATGTGCGGATTCTGCGCCCAAGCCTGTCCGCCGCACGCCCTACGCTGGGTGGAAAATCCGCGCGAGACGAGGCTGGTCCTCGCCCCGGCGGATTGTGATGGCTGCGGCAAGTGCGTGCAGGTGTGTGAGTTTAAGGCGATGACGCTTGTGCCCGCTCCTTCCCCCGCCGGGTCAAGCGTTGGAGATGAGGGCGCTGTCATCCTGTGCAGTTCGCCGGTTGTCCCGTGCCGAAACTGCGGCGCGCCGATTGCCAGCAAAGCGGAACTGGCTTACATCGTCCGTCAGATCGGCGAAGCGAAATGGCAGAATTATTGTCTCGATTGTCGTGGCATTGCGTAGCGCGGAATTCATTCCGCAAAGTAGAAGACGGAATAAATTCCGTACTACAAGGAGAACCCTATGAACTTTCCAATGGAATATCCCATCTTTCAATTTTTTCACTGGCTGGTAAACACCCCCGGCGTGGGCAGCGCCTTTGCCGCCGCGGCGGGGATTGGCTCAATTACGGCTTATTTCCTCACCTTGCGCCACATCCGCGCCGCCAAAGATGAACGCGACGTAACTTACGCCTATCCCACCCCGGCGCTGCACGAACACGAAGAGGAAGAATCGTCTGTCAGTGATAGACCATCTCCCTTTTGAGAAGGAAGCGCCCCATGGATATTCGGGACAAGGTCGTGCAATGAGCGCGACCTTGTTTGTTTACGCCACAGAATTCACAGCGTTTCACAAATTTGGCGCTTAAACTCCATGATATGGCTTTCTCAAAGTCTGGATGCGAGCCTTCTTTAGTACACGGATTTCGCGGAATGAGCGAATTTCTTTCCGCTTTTCACGGAGAATTCCGTATCGTCTGTGCGATCCGTGTACAAAAATTGATTCCGACGAGCGATAATGAGAAAGCCATAAACTCCATGACCATTGGCGTTGTTTGTATTTAGTGCAGAACTGCGGAAGGAGGAATATAATATAACCATAGTTACGCATTCCATCCCGGTGGGAAATTAAAAAGTATTCCACCTGGGTGGACCAATCGCCAAAAGATAGTGAAGAAAAAACCCCTGCCTTTTCTAAACTTGAGAGCGTTATCTCCTGGCATGTCCATTGCTGCTCCCTGCGCTTTCTGTTTACATTTTTCGGAGCCTTGCCATGCGTAAAATCCACCTGAGCTGGAAAGACCTGTTTTTCAACCTCGCCCTCGCCCTGCTTTACTTCGGCGTGGCGAAAATGGGACTGCTCTTCGGTTTCTCCAAGGAGCCCATCCTGTCCCACTGGTCATTGAGCGGATTGGCGCTCGCCGCCCTGCTCATTTGGGGCTACCGCCTGACGCCGGCGGTGTTCCTGGGCGCGCTGGCAACCTATCTGAGCGCCGGCGTTCCCTGGGGGAGCGCGCTGCTCATCGGCGTGGGGGAAACCCTTGAGGCGGTTATTGCCTTTTACTGCTTGCGCCGCACCCGCTTCGACCGCCGCATGTCCCGCCTGCGGGATTTATGGCTGCTGATTACTTTTGGCGTCCTGCTCGGACCGCTGATCGCAACCACTGTCAGCGTGACCGCCTTTGCCCTGAGCGGATTGACCCTCCCAGCCTCCTCCAGCGTTTGGTGGACTTGGTGGCTGAGCGACGCCGGCAGCGTCCTGGTTCTCACCCCTCCTCTGCTGATGGTGGTTCTCAACCAGCGCCAGACGCGAGGTGAGCGTATAGAGACGGCGGGGGTTCTTCTATTCCTGTTGGCATCCTCGGTTCTCGTATTTTGGGACCCGTTTCCAAAGATTATCCCGCTTGTCAGTTGGGGCTATTTGGTTTTCCCGGCGCTGTTATACAGCGGGCTGCGCACCGGCATGTACGGCGCGGCGCTGAGCGTGTCCCTCTTGAGCATCAGCGCCGCCATTGCCACGGCGTTGGGGCTTGGTCCTATTGCACGCTACGAGCCCGATTTGAACCTGTGGCAACTTGACATTTACATGGGGGTGGCTGCCATCACCGCCTATGGCTTCGCCCTTGCCGTTGATGAGCGCCGTCAGACGGAAGAAAAATTGAAAGAGAGCGAGCAAAGGTATTCTCTTTTGTTCAGCAAATCCGCCGTCCCCACCGTTTTGTTGAAACTGCCCGAGTTCATCATCACGGATGTCAATGAAGCCGTCGAGAAACTGCTCGGCTTTACTAAGCAGGAAATGCTCGACAAGACCGCGATGGAGATGGACATCATCCCGCCTGAAGCGCTGGCGCAATTCATAAAAAACTTTGAGAAACAAGGCTCGCTGAGCGGCAGTGAAATGCACATTCGCACCAAGTCCGATGGGGAGCGTTTCGTTATTGCCAATACTTACCCGCTGGAGATACGCGGACAGCGATACGCGCTGGCCACGATGCAAGACATCACCGAGCGCAAGCGGGCAGAGGAGAAACTCCACAACCTGCTGGAAGAGCGCAAGACCCACATCGAGGAACTTCAAAATCAGCGCCAAGCCCTCGAAGCGGCGCAACATCGTTACGAGGAACTGTTCGAGTTTGCGCCGGATGGTTACCTGGTGACAAACAGCGCTGGCATCATCGAACATGCAAACCGGGCGGCGGTCGCCATGCTGGGTACACCCTGGCTCGACCTGATCGGCAAACCCCTTGCGGTCTACCTCATAAAAGACGATAGACAACGCCGCGAGTTCTACGCCCACCTGACAAATCTGAAGAAAGGGCAGCAGAACACACAACAATGGGAGGCGATGCTCAAGCCCCAGGGCGGTCAGCCAGCCTTCCCAGCGGCTATCACCATTGCCCCCGCTTACGACTCCCAAGGCGTGCTGACGGGCATTCGCTGGTCGCTGCGCGACATTACTGAGCGCAAACAGGCGGAAAAGGCGTTGATAGAAAACGAAAAAATTTTCCGCCTCATCGCCAACAATTCCCCGGATATCATCTTTTCTCAGAATGTTGATCTTATCTATGATCGCATCATCAACCCTGCTCCCCCACTGACACCAGAGGATGTTGTTGGAAAAACGGACTTCGACCTCCTGCCACAACCACAGGCGCAGCTCCTGACGGAATTAAAACGCAAGGTGATCACCACTGGCGAAGGAATTCATGAAGAGTTGCTTCTCTCGCCCGGGGGAATTCAACGCTGGTATGACGTTGTTTACAATCCTGTATACGACGAGAACGGTCAGATTGTTGGCATCATCAGTTACTCCCGCGACATCACCGAGCGCAAACGCGCCGAAGAGGCTCTGCGGCGCAGCGAGGCACTATTGCTCCAAACGGGTAAGATGGCAAAAGTTGGCGGATGGGAACTTGATTTACAAACGATGACGCTAAGTTGGTCAGCGGAGACATACCGCATTCACGAAGTGGACCCGTCGCTCAAACCCGACCTGGAAAACGCGATTAACTTTTACGCGCCCGAAGCGCGCCCGATCATCACCGAGGCAGTGCGGCAAGCCGTGGAAGAAGGCAAGGCATACGATCTGGAACTACCGTTCATCACCGCCAAAGGCAATCGTATCTGGATACGCACGATGGGAGAAGCGGAGTTCCAAAACGGGAAGTGCGTGCGACTTTTTGGTACTTTCCAAGATATCACCGAACGCAAGCGCCTCGATGCAGACCGCCTCGCCCGCGAGCTTGCCGAGCGCGCCAGCCAAGCCAAGAGCGAATTCCTCTCGCGCATGAGCCACGAACTGCGCACCCCGCTCAATTCCATTTTGGGATTTGCCCAACTTCTGGAGATGGACAAATTGAATCCCGACCAGTCGGAAAACGTCCATCAAATCATCAAATCGGGGCGTCATCTGCTTGACTTGGTTAACGAAGTGCTGGACATTGCCCGCATCGAAGCGGGCCGTCTCACCACATCTCCGGAACCGGTGCATGTGGAGACGGCTGTGCGGGAGGCGCTGGAACTCATCCGCCCGCTGGCAGATCAACGCGGCATTTCCATTCAGGTCAAGGTGCCATCCGCCGAGAATGTCTTCGTCACCGCCGACGTTCAGCGCCTGAAGCAGGTGCTGCTCAATCTGCTTTCCAATGCGGTCAAATTCAATCGTCCGGGCGGCGAGATCCATATCACCGCCAGCCTGTTGGTGGACGGCTTTCTGCACCTGGCAGTGCACGATACGGGCGAGGGCATCCCGCCCGACAAAATGGACCGCCTCTTCATCCCCTTTGAACGCCTCAAACTGGACCCGGAACGAGTCGAGGGAACCGGTCTTGGCTTGGCGCTCAGCAAAGGGCTGGTGGAGGCGATGGGCGGGCGCATGGGCGCACAGAGCGTGCTCGGCGAGGGCAGCACTTTCTGGTTTGACCTGCCGTTGACCAGCGAACAAAAGGAGGTCGTCCTCATGGCTGAAGTGGATGATTATCTCAAGATAACCCCCTCAAGCAGTAATGGCTTGATCCTGTACGTGGAAGACAATCTTTCCAACGTCAAACTGGTGGAAAAGATTATTGCCCGCCTGCCCGGCGTGGAACTGCTCACTGCCATGCAGGGACGGCTCACACTCGACCTGGCGCGCGCCAACCACCCCGCCCTCATCCTGCTCGATATCCACCTGCCCGACATCGGCGGCGGCGAGGTGCTCCGCGCCCTGCGCGCCGACCCGCAAACCGCAGATATCCCTGTAGTGGTGATGAGCGCCGACGCCACTCATGCCCAGATCGAGCGCATGCTTGCCGCCGGCGCCAACGCCTATCTGACCAAACCCATTGACGTGCGCCAGTTCCTGGATGTTGTTGGCAGGATTCTTGGCAGTTAATTGATCGTCGGGAGGAATATGATGAATTTGAACAGTTCCGCTAAAATTCTCATCGTGGATGATCAGGAGGCTAACCTGCTCGTCCTGGAAAAACTACTCAAAAAAGAGGGTTACGAAAATCTCCGCACCCTGAACGACTCGCGCCAGACGCTCGCCGTCTTCCAGGAATGGCAGCCCGATCTGCTTCTGCTCGACCTGATGATGCCGCACATGGACGGTTTCGCCGTGATGGAAGCGCTCAAGCCGCTCATACCCGAAGGCGACTACTTCCCCATCCTGGTGCTGACCGCCGATATTACATCCAATGCCAGGCAACGCGCCCTCTCCAGCGGGGCGATGGATTTCATCGCCAAGCCCTTCGACGCCACCGAGATCATCCTGCGCATTCGCAACTTGCTTCAGACCCGCGCCCTGCACAAACAATTGCAGGAACAAAACATCGTTCTGGAAGAGAAAGTGCGCCAGCGCACGGCGGAACTGCATCGCCGCCTGCAAAACATCGAAGCCCTGCATGCCATTGACATGGCAATCGGCGGCGGTCTTGATCTTAAACTGACGCTTTCCCTGGCTCTCGATCAAATCATCAGCCAATTGGATGTGGATGCCGCCTCGGTGCTGCTACTCAACCCTCACACCCAAATGCTGGAATATGCCGCCGGGCGCGGCTTTCGCGGTCGTGAAATCGAGCGCTCCCGCCTGCGCGTGGGCGAAGGACACGCGGGCCGCGCTGCGCTGCAACGGCGGACGGTGATCGTGCACAATCTGCATAGCGCCATCCACGAGTTCGTGCGCGCCGATCTGCTGCGCGGAGAGAATTTCATGAGCTACTATGGCGTTCCGCTCATCGCCAAAGGACAGATCAAAGGCGTGCTGGAAGTTTTCCTGCGCAACGATCGGACGGCTGACAATGAGTGGTTGAACTTTCTCGAAACGCTGGCGGCGCAGATTGCCATCGCCGTGGACAATGCCTCCCTCTTCGAGAGTTTGCAGCGCGCCATCATGGACCTGACCATAGCCTACGACACCACTATCGAGGGCTGGTCGCTGGCGATGGACCTGCGCGACAAAGAGACCGAGGGTCACACCCAGCGCGTTACGCAATGGACCATCAAACTTGCGCGCGCAGCAGGCTTGCCGGAGAAAGGACTGGCGCATGTGCGGCGCGGGGCGTTGCTCCACGATATTGGCAAGATAGGCGTCCCCGACCACATCCTTTTCAAAGCCGGCAAACTGACCGACGATGAGTGGACAATTATGCGCAAGCACCCCACCTTTGCTTATGAAATGCTTTCCCGCATTACCTACCTGAAACCCGCCTTGGATATTCCATATTGTCACCATGAAAAATGGGACGGCACGGGGTATCCGCGCGGTCTGAAAGGCGAGCAAATTCCGCTGGCGGCGCGTCTCTTTGCGGTTGTGGATGTGTGGGACGCTTTGCGCTCCGACCGCCCGTATCGGCCAAGTTGGTCAACCGAGAAAACGCTCGAACACATCAAATCCCTTTCTGGAACACATTTCGATCCAAAGGCAGTGGAATTGTTCCTGGCGATGATAAGTGAAAACGAAGAGGTTTGATCTCGCACAGGAAGCCTTGAGTATTACAGCGCAACGTCTCACGCTACAACTGCCCAACACCTCTCCCTGACAAGAAAATGTCAGGGAGAGGTGTTGTTAGGGGAGAACGTCTCTTTCGCAAAAGCGTATTGTGCGCTCTCCAGCGCGCTTTGATCAGAGATTGCTTCTTTCGGTTACGGTATCCAATTGGATAACACATGCACGACCAGATCAGGATTGTTTGGATCATTGGTCTTCAGATGCACCGCAAAATCGTGCGGACCGTCCATGCCCTCGTGCATCATGAACACGCTGGACTCGATGACTGTGCTTTCGCCGGGCTTGAGGACCATCGAACCGATGGTCAGGCGGGGCGGTCAGCACCCCTCCAACACTTCGATATACGGGTCTTCCTTGAATCGAAGCGTGCCGTCGCCAGTGTTGGTGACTTTGATGGCAAAGGTCAAATTGGTGTTGAACTTCACGCTGCCGTAGTCAATCAATTGTTGATCCACCGCAATGGACGGCGTACCGCCTCCGTCCCCACCCTGACGCGCGAACAGGAAGACGGCAAGGGCAACGAGAACCCCGCCCAGCGCCAGAAGTATCCAGGGGGACTTTTGCTTTTGTCTCTGTTTCTTGTATTTTTTACTCATTGAGTTACTCCTTTTATGTTTTTGTACGACGAGATTTATCTCGTCCGCCTGCATGCGGGACGGACAACTCATTGAGTTGTCCCACTTTGCTATATTTTTTGTACGACGAGATTTATCTCGTCTGCATCCACTGCTTGGGCGCGGCAATTGCGAAATGAATTTCGCGCTACGGTTGCAGCAAATGTGAAATGAATTTCGCGTTACGGGTGATATTCAAACTGGAACGAGTAAAGGTACGCAACCAAATCCCAGATTTGTTCTTCGGTAAAGATCGAGCCCCACATGGGCATGCCCGTGCCCATGCCGCCGCGCAGGATTTTGCCTTGCAGCAGGGCGGGGCTGGCGCCGAGCATTCGCCGCGGGTCGGTAAAATCAGTAGGCGCTTGCATCGCCATATCCATTGCGCCTGCCATCGTTTGCATGGAAGACTCGCCTGCTGTCGTCAGGTCGTCGGCAAAGACGCCATCGCCGCCGCCGTTTTCGCCGTGACAGGCGGCGCAGTTTTGGGCGTAGAGTCGTTTTCCGTTGACGAGGGATTCGGGGGTGGTGTTGGATTGCCAGAGGAACGCGACCACGTCCCAGCGTTGGGATTCGGTCAGCGGGGTAGTGGATAAATCGGTGAATACTTGATAGGGCGAATGGGAGCGATAGTAGTCGGAGAATTGGTAATTGGTAATTGGTAATTCGTCGGTAAACTGTTGTCCGTTAACTGCTGACGGCTTGTTGGGTGGAATGGATGGCGCGTCGTGCGGAGCGTCGAGGTCGAGGCGGAGGGAAACGTAAAGGGGAACAGCGCCAGGCTCGGGGCGCTGTCCTGAGCGTGTCGAAGGATCCGAGAGTGAACCGCTGACCTCAATCGTGCCGCGCATCCGCCAGTGGTTGAGTCCACACCAGCGCGTGCAGTAGAAGGTGTATGTCCCCGGCTTGTCGAAGGTCAACGTGATGTCGGCGACTTTCCCTGGGAGGATGTCCACGCTTTGCATGTCCATCTGACCGACCGCGAAGCCATGCACAACGTCATCGGAGGTGATTTTTAGATGGAGCGGCTTGCCAACTTCCGCCTGAAGGACATCGGGAGTCCAACCGCCAGCCTCCGCCATGCGGGCGTGAATCAAGGGTGTGCGCGACCAAAGGTATAGCGGCGCGCCAACGGCAAGCAAGATGCCCGCGATAATCAGGAGACGAGCGAGGAGTTCGGGACGGTTCATAACAACAACCAAAGCATGAAGGCTGTGACGATGAAGCAATAGACCACAACAGGGACGGAAGAGACGTGCGCTTCTTGCGCGGACCTTTGGGCTGTGCGCGCCGACCAAGCCAGTCCGCCCACGAGCGACAACGTTTGCGCGGGCGCGAGAATGGAGGTGAGAATCGGCTGCCATGCGATGTTTGCCGTGCCAAAAAGATTCCAGCCGAGTCCAAGCGGATCGGAGAGGGCGGCGAAGATGTAGGAGGCGTTGGTGAGAACGAAGGACAGGCTGAACGCGACCCAGAACATCAAGCCGAGAGGGATGAGGGAATTGGAAAGCGCGGCAAACGCCCTCACCCCTGCCCCCTTCGACGGGCTCAGGGCGGCGCCTCTCCCAATGGGAGAGGGAAAAATCATCAACCGAAAAGTTCCTGGAAGAACGACAAAGATGATGGCGAGAAAAGCGGCAGCATAAACGAACCATGCTCCTGAACCGACGTTGTACGCCGCGTCTTTGAGCGCCCCCCACGGACCGAGCAGAACGCCTGCGTAAATCATCGCCGAGCCAAGCATGATGAAGGCTTTGAAGGCTTCGTCCATGCGGGCGGACGGTTTGGCAAGGTCAGCGGCGAAGGGACGCAGGTTGAGGGCAATGTTATCGTGCGGGCAGGTGCGGAGACATTCCATGCACAAGCCGCAGTAGGTGTTCTTCGTCAAGCCGCCGGGGAAGACGTCCCACGGACAGCCATAGCCTTTTTCGTTGCCGTTATAACAGGGTTTACCTTCGCACTTGGCACAAACTTGCTTGTCGTTGATTCGCAATTCGATGGGGGCAGTTTGGGAATACAGACCGATAAATCCGCCGACGGGACAGAGATAACGGCAGAAGGCGCGGCGCTCGAAAATCATGCTCAGTCCAATGGCAGTGAACAGCATGGCGGCAAGGATAATGCCTGTGATGTTTGGCGTGGTGAGCAGAACACTGCTAAAGAGAGCCAGAAGAAGAAATGAAATATTTTGCAGCCAGATGTTGCGGAACATCTTTGGCACGCGCAGGTTGAGCCATTTTGGTTTTTTATCTGGCGGGGAAAGGATTGCGCCGCGCTGTAACCATTCCCCTGGAAGCGGAATCGGGCAGACGGCGCACCAGCCGCGACCGAAGAAGGGGACCGCGACGAGAATCAGAATCGCCCACCATCCAATCCACACGAAGACGATGCTGAAGTTGTGACTGCCGACGGGCGTCCCGATGAGTCCCGCAAGGATGGCGAAGATGTATCCCACCAACATAACGATAAAGACCGCCAGTTGCGGGTAACGGCTTTTGAGGGCGGATTTGAGGAGGGGCAGGCGGGTGAGTTCCATCGCAGTAATCAGTTATCAGTGATCAGTGGGGGGTAATTGGTAATTGGTGATTGGTGTGGAGCGAGGGAAGAGCAGGATGCCGATGATTGCGAGGATGGAGAATCCAATCGAGCGATAAAGCCAGTCGTTTGAGCCGACGGTCAATTTGCCAATCATGAAGGGATGCATGGCTCCGCAGGTGATGTTACAGCGAAAGCGGAAGGAGCCGGGCTTGTCGGCGACAAAGGTCAGGGTGGCAGATTGACCTGGGTCGGCTTCAACGGAAACATCGTAGCCGTCCACGTAAAGTCCATGGACGACATCGGCGCTGACCAGTTGGATGGTGACGGTGTCGCCCGTGTTGACTTTCAGTTCGGAGGGAGAATAGGCAAATTGGCGGGCGTCAATTTCAAAGGCTTGCGCTGAGCCTTGTCGAAGCGTCCGCGCTTGAGGCGGGGAGGAGAGAGCAGGCAGGGGCGCGAAGGCAACAACCGCCGCGAGGAGTCCCAATAAAATCCATGCCATCCGTTTCGTTATCACTGTTTACCTGTTTACCTGTGTACCTATGTACGTTCTACGGCATGTTCGACGTCCCATACTTGGAATAGGTCGCGTCTATGTAGGCGCGTATCTCTGGCGTGGACTTCCCCTCCCGCATCATTCGCATCGCGTCCTGGGTGATGTCCACGCAGATGGAGCAGCCGAGCGCGTGGTTGTCGAAGGTGATGTTCCCCTGCGCGTCCACATTTGAAACGTAGCAATCGTAATTGGAGGTGTGACCGATGTCGCCGCAGCCGCAATAGCAGGGGATGGCTTTCATCACATCGGGATTTGCCGCGGCGAACTGATAGGCTTCCCGCACGGTCACGGGCGCGGATTGCACGTCCATCGGCATTTGTTCCAATGGCGACATGGCAAGATGGACTTCGCTTGAACTTGAGGCGGAACAGGCGGAAACTGTCGCGCTGACCAACGCAATGATCATCAACAAGAAGGTGAATTTGCTTGCTTTAAACATATTGAGCCTCCGCGTTCGGATGGCTCAATAGTAGTCTGACCATTATGTTCTCTCCAGCGCAGGACGGCGGGTGAAGATATGCGCCAAATGGCTTATGATGAATGTCATCTCATCCTTCAACCCTGTAATTCCGCATCATGCCCGCGTCCTCATGTTCGAGGTTGTGACAGTGATACAGGTACATGCCTGTGTAATTCTCGAAGCGCACGAGAACCCGCACGGTTTCGCCGGGCATCACCAGGACGGTATCCTTCCAGCCGTCGTCCACGAAGCCGCCGCTGAGACAAGGGCATAACAAGAGCGACATCCAAAGTCGCCTTCGGATGTCGCTCGAGGAGGAGAGATGCGTTGAACGAGGAGTTACTTCTTCTGGAACATCAAACCCGGCTGCCAAGGCGTGCCGACTTGCACGAGAAGCCAACGGTCGAGTCCGATCCAGCCTGCGGTTTTCCAGGCAAGGATGAGCAGGATGGAGAGAACCAGGAAGACGGGGTTGACGGAGGCGGAGCCAGCCATCATGAAGTTCCAGTTCATAAAGGCGCCGACGGAGGCAGAGAACCAGACGAAGATGCCCAGGATGAGCGCCGCGCCGACCAGCAGTTCGCCCAGTACCACCAGTTTGGCGAACCAGACGTAACTGCCGCTATCGAGCATGAACTGGATGAAATTGCGATACCAATCGAAGGCAATCGGAGGGCGGGCAGGCGCATCGGGGATCACGACAGCGCGCTCCCAAAAGCCTTTCAGCGCTTCGCCGCCCTGCATCCACGCGGGGTTGGTGAACTTGCCCCAGCCCGACGTAATCCACTCGTATCCCAAGTACAGGCGGATGACGAGCCACAACCAGGCGAACGCCTTGCTTTCGAACAGGGTTTTCGTAAATGGAATATCAACAAGTTGATATTCTTTGGGCATGGTTTGAGTAGCCATTGTATTCTCCTTGATTGACAAATTTTGTCCTGCTTTGATTTCATCTTACAGCCTGCCGGGAATAATAAACAGCGCATTTCGACTTATCTCGAAATGCGCTGTTTTGCTTGTGATATTTATCACGGAAACGCCCTGATTGTCATATTCCTATTATGATGGATGTTCGATCTCGCCCGCCATGAATGGTTCAGGGTTCAACAGGAAAGCCTCGAGGCATGCCTGCGTGCAGAAATAAACCCGCTCGCCGCGATATTCGGCGCTGGGATAGTTCGCTGGGTCTTTCAGTTTGCCGCCGCAGGCGGTTTTGTATTCTGGTTCTGGCTGCGATGGAGAAATGGCATCGCTTGGAGATAGCGTCATTACGCCTCCTTTATTCCGAGTTGTATCCGCCGCAGCAACTGGGCGTTGATGGCGACGACAATGGTACTGAGGGACATGAACAACGCACCGATGGCAGGAGAGAGCAGAATGCCCCAAGGGGCTAGCACGCCCGCCGCGAGCGGGATGGCAACGATGTTATAGCCTGCCGCCCACCACAGGTTTTGAATCATCTTCTGGTAACTGGCGCGGCTGAGTTTGAAGATTTTGACCACGTCCAGCGGGTTGCTGTTGACGAGAATCAAGCCCGCCGATTCAATCGCCACGTCCGTGCCGCCGCCAATGGCGATGCCCACGTCGGCGCGGGTGAGAGCGGGTGCGTCGTTCACGCCGTCGCCGACCATTGCCACGCGTTTCCCTAGTTTTTGCAACTCCATCACCTTCTGGTCTTTGTGTTCGGGCAGCACTTCGGCAAAGACGCGCTCGATGCCGAGTTGACGTGCCACCGCTTGCGCCACGGCTTGACTATCGCCCGTGAGCATGGCGACTTCGATTCCCATTTTGTGCAATTCGTCCACGGCGCGTTTGCTTTCGGGGCGGATGACGTCCGCAATGGAGAAGGCGGCGATGATTTTATCTTTTGTCGTCAGATAGACAATGGTCTGCGCGTTTTGGTTTGCCGCTTCGGTGAATGCTTTGATGTTTCCTTCGGGAGCGAGGGAAAGCATTTCGAGCAGGCGCGGTCCGCCAATGTAATAGGTTTCGCCGTTGACAGAGGCTTGCACGCCGCGTCCTTTCAGGGCGGAGAAACCGTTAATCGCAGGCAGAGTCAGTTTTCGGTCCCGCGCGAAGCGGCGGATGGCTTGGGCAATGAGATGCTCGGAGTCCGATTCGAGCGCAGCGGCGAGGGCAAGGGCGCGGTCCGCGTCCCAGCCATCCGCTGTCGCCATATCCGCCACGCCGAATTGACCTTGCGTGAGCGTGCCTGTTTTGTCGAAGATGACCACGTCAATTTCGCGCGCGGCTTCGAGGGCGAGGCGGTTGCGGACGAGGATGCCGTTGCGTGCGCCCAGCGCGGTGGTGATGGCGACGACGAGCGGAACGGCAAGACCCAGCGCATGCGGACAGGCAATGACCAGCACGGTCACGACGCGCGTGAGGACTTCAATATTGAATGCGTCGGCAATGGTCCAGGCGATGGCAGTGACCAGCGCGGCGGCGAGGGCGATGTAAAAGAGCCAGCCGGCGGCTTTGTCGGCGAGGACTTGGGTTTTGGATTTGGATTGCTGCGCCTGCTCGACGAGACGCATGATGCCCGCCAGGGCGGTCTCACTGCCCGTGGCGGTGACGCGCACACGCAGACTGCCGTCGCCGTTGATGGTGCCGGCGATGACCTTTGCGCCGGGCATTTTGTGGACGGGTTTCGACTCGCCGGTGATCATCGCTTCGTTGACATCGGAATGTCCGTCCACAACTTCGCCATCCGCCGGGATACTCGCGCCAGGGCGGACGAGGACAAGGTCGCCGCGTTGGAGCGCGGAGGCGGGAACGGTCTCGGTCATGTCGCCGTGATGGATGCGCTCCGCCGTATCGGGCATGAGTTTGGCGAGCTCGTTGAGCGCGCCCGAGGCTTGACGCACCGAGCGCATCTCCAGCCAGTGACCGAGCAGCATGATGTCAATCAGGGTGACGAGTTCCCAGAAAAAGCCTTCGCCCAGATTGACGAATTGCGCTGCGACGCTGTACGCGAACGCGACCGAAATCGCCAGCGAGATGAGGGTCATCATGCCGGGCTTGCGGTCTTGCAATTCGGGGATTGCCATTTTGATGAAAGGCACGCCGCCATAGGCGAAGATGGCAACCGAGAAGACGAAGGGAAGCCATTCGCTGAAGGGGAACGTCGGCGGCGTGAAACCCAGCCACATTTGAATCATTTCGCTGTACAGAAGGACGGGAATGCTCAATAAGAGACTCCACCAGAAACGCACGCGAAACATCTGCTCGTGTCCGCTGTGGTCCACGCCGTGACCGGCATGAGCGGAGTGATTCTTTGTTGCGTGCTGCGCATGTTCGCCGTACATTGCGTGGGCGGCGGGCATGGCATGACCCGCATGCTCGCTCATCGGACTGTCTACCTGTGTACCTGTTTCCTTGTGTACCTGATAATTCGCTCCATGTTCGTCATGTTGGGAATGGTCTTGCGTATGATGAGGTTGTTTATGCTCGTCCATGGCTGCCTCCATAAATTGCCAATAGTGTATGACTGTTAGACGAGGCGTGCGAGTGGTTTTCTGCCTTTTCTCTTATAAGCAAAATAGCCTATCTTGCAATAGGCTATTTGGGCGGGATAGAGAAATCCTAGCCACCCGACACTTTTGTTTTGGGACGCAGATGAACGCTGATTTACGCTGATTTAGTTGTTTTTTTCTGCGTTTATCTGCGTTTTTCAGCGTCCCATTTGAAACTGTCAGGTCGCTAACAGAAAGCGATAGTCACTTTTTAGAAGACGAGAACGTGGTCTGCCTCCACCGTCCACTCTCCCGCCAGGTCGAGGTTGCCGTTGAGGACGGAGTCTATCTTGAGTTCAGGCTCGAGCCCGCGAGCCTCACTGCAAGACCCTCAGGTTGCCACCTGCCCGCGCGCGACGAGCGATTTGATCATTCGCTCCACGTTGTAATAGCCATCGGGAGTTTTCTGTCCCTTGCGGGCGCACAGGACGGCGTCGCCCATGAGAAAGACCCGTACCTGCACGCCTGCTTTCTTGGCAAGATTGAGCGCCAGGCGCAGCGCGTTATACGGACGTTCGCTGCCATACGGCGCATCATTGATGACGAAGAGGTATTTCTTTTCGGGTTCTGTCATGGAAGTGTTCTCCATTTTTTTTGGTTATGTGCGCGGCGCTAGCGAAAACGCCGCGCCAGAACATGTATTTTAACGGCGCTTCTTCCATGAGGCTACGGATTTTCCACCGTCATTCCTTTCCGAAAAGACCGTCTCTTCGTTTGCCTTATTTCAACTTCGTCCCGCAATAGGGACAGTTCTGCCAATCGGCTTGTACGCCTTTTCCGCAGTTGGGGCAGGGAGCAAAGGATGCGGCGGGGGTGTTGGCGCCCGCGTTTCTCGTCAGTGCGACGACGGCATACACAATGAGCGCGATGACGCCGAGGGGGATGAGCCACATGAAGAGCATACCGAGTCCCATGCCGAACCAGCCGAAGGGAGAGTAGCCCCAGCCCATCATGCCGGGTCCCATCATGCCGTAGCCGCCATAGCCTCCGCCCATCCAAGCGCCGAGCCAGAAGAGAGCGATGAGGGCGAGAATAACGCCGAGGGTGATGAGTAACCAGTTTGTCTTTTTCATTTTGATGTTCCTTTCTTTAGAATGAATCAATGATGCGCCGTATCGCTGAGCGTTTCGCCCAACGGCGAACCGCAATAGGCGCAGCTCGCCCAGGAGGGGTCAACCTTTTGTCCGCAGGCGGGACATTTCGCCGTCCGCAAACTCATCCCGCAGCTGGGGCAGAAGGCGTATCCCTGCTGCAGGGGAAAACCGCAGTGCGCACATTTGATATTGGAAGCGGACGCGGCTGCGACAGGCGCGTTTCCCGGTTGGGAAGTGTGTTGATGTTCCCCGTGATCCATCGCTGCGTGCATAAGCATACAACCGCACATGAGAACCTCCTTACAAGGTTTGTCCGCAATGCGGGCAGACTTTCCAGTCCGCCTGCGTGAGCCGGTTGCAATTCGGGCAGGCGCGGCTGGCGGCGGGCTTGAAGATATTGACGAAGCTACTTCCAGAGACAGCCCACACGACCAAACCGATCAATAACAGTGGGACGATCCACATGAGAAACATGTTTTACTCCTTTCTCGATGACTAAAGGATAGCAAACATGATTAAAGATTTTGTAAAGGCGCGACAAAGATGGATTGAAGATTTGCACGGATAATCAAAAAATCCGTGAAACTTGTGCTGAGCATGCCGAAGTATCCATGTACAAAACAATGACCCACCTTTTCGGGTGGGTCATTGTTTGCGATTAGTGATGATGCGCGTGTTCGTCGGGTTTGGCAAGATACTTCTCAGGCTCCTTGTCGAAGGCACTCTTGCAACCAAGGGAACAGAAGTAGTAAGTCTGACCCTTATACTCAGATTTGCCAGCGGCGGTGGCAGGTTCAACATCCATGTCGCAAACGGGGTCTTTGTGGATTTCGTTCATTTCGTTTTTTCTCCTTTCGTGAGTTTTGGTCGTGGGGTAAAGTAATACAAATGATAAACAAACACCTGCACCTGACTGAGCGCAGAATGGCGGGATGGTGGATAAGCAAAATGGCTTATTACTTTTATCGCTTCACACTCGGACCTTGAGCCTGGTCCCCTTTCCCGGAGCGGACTCTACCTCCAGCCGCGCCCCGATCAAGTCCGCGCGCTCGCGGATTCCCAGCAGACCAAAATGCCCATTGGGAGCAAAATCCGTGGGAGTCTTTGGTATAGAGAAGCCGATGCCGTTGTCGCTCACTTCCAATTCGATGCTCTTTTTCCCAAAGGCGATTCGCACGGCGGCATGTTTGGCTTGCGAATGACGCACCACATTATTCAAGGCTTCCTGCGCGATGCGATACAACGTCAGTTCCACCTCACGCGCGAGACGTTGCTCCTCGCCGTCTTTGCGGAACTCGATTCGTATTCCGCTATTCTGGCTGGTCTCGCGTGAAAGCATTTCCAGCGCGGTGACCAAACCGAAGTCTTCGAGATAGATCGGGCGCAGGGCGCGCGTCATGCGGCGCAGGTTCTCAATGGTCTGCTCGGAAAGGCTCTCCAATTCAGCCAATGTTTTGCGAGACGCCTGATCTTTGACAGATTTCTGAGCCAATTGCACGCGTTGTTTCAAAGCGATGATGGATTGAATGGTGTCATCGTGCAGTTCGCGCGCCAGGCGCAGACGCTCCTCCTCCTGTGCCGACGTAATCGCGCCGATGTAGTCGCGTAATCCTTCCTGCGCGGCTCGTACCTTGCGGGACATTTCAACCAGTTCGTTTTGCAAATGCTGGATTTCCGAAATCCCGCCGACGGATTGTTTGACGGACTCGAAATCGCCCCAAGCCAGCGCGGCGGCTTTTGCCTCCAATTTTTGCAAAGGCTGGATGATTTGTTTGGCTGCAAACCATAACGCCCCAAGGGTGAATAAAAGCGGAGGAATCAACACCAGCGGTGCGAACAGGGTGAATTCCAAAGAAAGGTCGGCGGCAATTTTCCAGGCTTCTTCAGAAAGATGCTGGCGCATTTCCCATTGATGATAGAGCACGCTCCCAACGGCAATGACCATCGAAATTAACGTCATCGGCAGGATGATGAGGATAAATATCCGCAGCGGAAAACTGCGCCAAAATGGGGAGCGGAGACGTTCGTTATTTCTCATCGCAATTTACCTGTACCGCGAGATTCATCTCGCCTTCCATCCAAATGCGAATAAATTTCGCGATACTTATTCCTCCGCAATTTGCCCCGCGCTCTGCGGAATCAATCCCAATGAAACGCCGCGCATGACGGCTTCAGTGCGGCTCACGGCATGCAGTTTGGCAAAGATGTGCGCCAGGTGTCCCTGCACGGTGCGGTCGCTGATATTCAATTGCACGCCGATGGCTTTGTTGGTGTATCCTTTGGCAGCAAGACGCAGTACGTCCAGTTCACGATCCGTGAGAGGCTCGGGGGCGATGGTCTCAGGGCGCTTGAACAGATTGGACATCAACTTGCGCGTGATGTTTGGGTCGAGCGCGGACTTGCCCTCGTTCACGTCGCACACAGCCTGGATGAGATCGTCGGCTTGCGCCGTCTTGAGAACATAACCATTCGCGCCCGCCTGCAGAACAGCCATCACGTAGGGGTCATCGTCATAGGCGGTGAGAATCAAAACGCCCACTTCGGGCAAATGAGAGCGAACCCAGCGCGTCACCTCAATGCCGCTGGCTTTGGGCATTTGGATGTCCAGCACTGCTACATCGGGCTTGTGTTTTTGGATGAGCGCTTGCGCCTCTTCCCCGTCTCCCGCCTCGGCGATGACTTGAATATCCTTGGCGGTTTCCAGTAGTTGACGTATCCCCGCGCGGACGATGTGGTGGTCATCTGCCAGCAGAACGCGAATCCTGGTTTTTGATTTGTTCGAGGACTTTGGCATAATTTACCTCATCTAACCTTTGATTATAAGCTTGTGTCTGGAAAATATACGGAAGCGCAAGCCAGACGATACCAAGACCAGCCAGAGGTCCAGTAATGAGGCGCATCCACGAGTTGAACGAGCCGAGCGCATCTCCCGCGTAGAACGTCGCGGGGAAAACGTTGTTTGTCAGTACAGCCAGCCATTGGTTGGTGTCACGAAATCCCTGCCCGATGCCTGCCAAATCACTGAGCATGTGCGTTCCGCCATCTATCGCGATGGGCAGTAGAAGCAAGATGAATCCCCACCATGACAGCGGCTTGATTTTCCTGCGGAATGGATACCACATCACAGCGAACACCCACACACTGGTGTAGAACGAGATCATGCGATCCGACCAGGCAACCTTCCAGCCCATCGCTTCGTTGCCGACGAACTGGCGCAGGATGAAGGGGTTGGCGGTATTCTGCCATGCCGATTGTATCTCGCTCAGGGAATACATCGTCTTTTCGCCGAACAGAAAGAATGAACGCTCCGGCAGTTGGTGGCAGAAAAACGAGTAGAAAAAATAGACTGCCCTCCCCGCGCCGTCCCAGCCAATTTTCATGAAAACGGGCGCAAAAAACGGCGCGAAGACCCACAAACCATAAACGACCAGAAATATTTCAAACCCATGACGTGCAAGCCACTGGCTGAATGAAATCAATTTCGTTGTTCGCATCTTTGCAGTGTTGGCGTTCATCTGTTCCTTTAGAAAAGAGAGACAAAAGTGAGTCTTCGGAAGTCTCAAGAAGACTTCCGAAGACCGAGGTTTTACTGGACATTATCCATAATAACCGATTTATCTTTTGGGTGTTGGGTTTTCACAAATTCTCCGAACAGCCTTTCTTTACCGTACACAGAAACCCTAAAGGTCTGCTTTCCCTTCGTGAATTTGAGAATTTCCAAAAAGACCTTTAGGGTTTTTCACGAGAGAAATGTACGGTAGAGAGAACAGCCTTTGATTTATTCGCGTTATTCGATGCCAGCAGTTTTAATGCGGGTAAAGCCTACTGAACCGAAAGATCGATGTCTTCCTTGTAATCCAATCCATCCTTGCGGACATAAACGGTCAGTTTCCAGTTGCCGCTCATGCTGAAGTTGGCACGGATGGCATACCTGCCGCCGCCCTGTTCGACGGCGACGCCGCTCATGCCCATCCCGCTCATGTCGGTGTGGTCAACAGAGACATCCACCGTCGCGCCTTCGATGGGGCTGCCGTTCGCGTCGGTAATGATAAGGACCAGTTCCGTGTCGCCCATTATGGCGGGGCTGGGATTGGTCTCCACTTTGATGTTCACCTGCTGTGCCGAGGCAGTTTCAGTCGGCGCGGCGCTTCCGCACGCCGCCAGCAAAACGGACATCAAAACGAACATACTGATAAAGATCAACTTACGCATTTTGTACTCTCTCCTTTGGGAAATAAATTATTCACTCATCTTACGCGGTTCTTTCTTCCTCGCCCCTTCACCCCTCTCCCAGCGGGAGAGGGGATGGAGGTGAGGAAGCGTAACATGAGTTATTCAACAACATTGATCATCAACATCAAGCCGCCCGGCTCGACATTGTCGTTGGTGGTGTGATGCAGGATGTGGCAGTGCAGCACCCATTGCCCGGTTTCTGTTGCCACGAACTCGATGTCGTATCGTTCGCCTGGCGCGACGCTGACCGTGTCTTTGATCAATCGCGCTCCTTGCGGCACGGGGTGTCCGTCGGTTGCCACAATCTCAAACGGGAAGCCGTGCAGGTGCATGGGGTGAATGAACTGACCGATGCCAATAAAGCGTAAGCGTACGCGCTCGCCCTTCTTCACCGTAATCGTTTCAGTGGCGGGGAAAGATTTGCCGTTGAGGGTGAAGTAATTCGGCTCCATGCCGCTCATGGGCATGGCGGCAAAGGTCTGCCCGTTGCGCACCAGCCACTCGGAAATCATCAGGGTCACATCCACGGCAGGCGGGTTGGCTTCCGGCTCCTTCGGATCAATGATAATCGGGGCGTATAAACCGGCGCTCACCTGCACGTCGCCTTCGAAATGCGAATGATACATGAACGTCCCTGCGGGTTTGGCAGTGAACTCATACGTGAAGGTCTCGCCCGGCAAAATCGGATCCTGCGTGACGCCGGGGACGCCATCCATCGCGTTGGGAACTTCGACCCCATGCCAGTGGATCGTGGTCGGGTCTGGCAATTCGTTCTTCACAATGACCCGAACCTGGTCGCCTTCGGTGACGCGGATCATGGGTCCCGGCACGGTTCCGTTATAGGTATAGGCGGTCACGTTCACGCCATCCATGATGGACCATAGCACGGCTTTGGTGGTGATCTCGAAAATTTTGACGCCGTTTTCTTCGCGATACGCGAGCGGTTGCCCGCCTTTGGTCTCGGTCGCTGGCTGGACGTTCGGCGCGCTGATCGGTTCCATCATGTGCGCGGCTTCCGGGTTGTCCATCATCATGCTGCCCGGCGTGGCGGTCATGCCAACAGATTGGTTATTTCCACCCATTGGCATATTGCCATTGTTGTTATTCGGCATTCCGTCCACGGGGGGCGTGCCAGCGTTCGGCGCGCAGGCTGACAAAATCAACGCCAGACTTATCACTGCAAATACCAGTATTCGTTTCATGATTTTCCTCTCAAAAATTGGATTAGCGGCTGACTATAAGGAATTTCCCCATTCCAGTCCAGCGCGATATAACGGGTCGTCGAGTAGGCAATTTAGCCTATCCGTCTTGCGGAACGGAAACAGGCGCATCCAGCACCTGTCGGATTTCAGCCAGCAGTTTCGAGTCCACGTGTTGACGCGGCTCGTCCGCAATCGAAAGCCAGGTTTGCCCGTCGTTGCCGTGCAGGAACAAGGTGACGGGCAACGCCGCGTCTTCTCCGTACACGAGCAGGATCACCATCTGACAATCGCAAGCCTCCGTCCCGTGATTCGGGCAGGGACAATCATGGGATGCCGCCCGCGCCGTGTGCAGGTCGAAGGTTTGCATGGCGCGCAGTCCAGCCTGTGATAACCGTCGCTCTGCCCAGTGCAGGACCTCGTCACAGGGACGATTGAGGAATGTAAACGGGGAAATACTCATAAGCGCCTCGAATGCTTCTATTCTATTGAAGTCCCCTCTTTCTTTGGAGCGCAATATCACGCATCCTCGCATAGGCTGAATCGCCTATGGGATGAATCCGCCACATGGCGTAAGGCGCCCTAACTGGGGAGGCTATGCTGGGTGAGCAACAGTCTGTGCTATCGAGAATTGCTTAGCGCAAGCTGCGTTTCTGCAGCGCGGCGCGGGTCATGGGACGCAAATCGGCGGCGTAGGTGGATGTGCGGCGATAGGTCTTCTCGCTCCAGGCGCGCGCTTGAGTGTGGTAGTCGCTCATTGCCGCCTCCCAGGCTGAGGCGTCGGTCAGGAAGCGGTGGAGCGAATCCGCCAAAAGGGAGGCGTGAGTCGTCGCATGGTCAATCCCCATCCCGCTCCACGGATCCATCGCCTGCTGTGCATCGCCGACCAGCGCCCACCCCGCTCCATACGGCACGCGTTGATAACATGGAATGTTGCCCGCGCCTTTCACTTCCGCGACGATCTCCGCCTTCGATAAACGCGGCGCAAGCAAGGGGAGCGAATCCAAGTGGGCGCGCAGACGTTGCAGCGGTTCCTTTTTGAACGAAGAAAATTCGCTGATCGGCAGGCTGACTGCAACCAGCGTGAGGTCCGCATCGGTGGGGAAGACGTAGGTCAGCGTATCGCCGGCGAAATGATGTTCAGCGAAGGCGACTTCATCGAGCGGTTCGATGCCTTGAAAGTAGGTGTAGTACATGCAGCGGCGCACGGGGAATTGAGATTCAAAGGACGGCTCCAGGATTTTGGCAAGCGTCGAATAGATACCATCCGCGCCGACGACGACCCGCGCGGTCGCTTCGTTGAACCCGTCCGCTTCGCTCCAGCGGACGCCTGTTACCCGTCCATCGAGTTGGATCAACTCCCTGACCTGCGCGCCCTGACGAATCTCAACGTTGGGTTCACGCGCCACACGCTGGAAGAGAATCCAATCGAGCGTGATGCGCCGCTCGCACAGGAAATAGCGCAAGTGTTCCTCGGGCGCTTCGACGGGATCGCTGATGACGTGACCGTCAATGTAACTCCACATCACGGTCATCGGCGGCGCAGCAGATTTCACTTCTTCCAGCGCTCCCAGCCGTTCAAAGACGCGCAGCGCGGGCGCGCGGAAGAAATGCGTGGAGAGCGTGTCGCTGGGGAAGCGCGCTTTATCCAGCAATAAGACGCGGTGTCCGTATTGACCGAGCAAGATGGCAAGCGCAGAGCCTGCCACGCGCGCGCCGACAATGATGACATCATAGTCCATGGGTACTCTTTCTTTATCGTGAGAGAACAGTCTGCCTAGCCGAGGGACAAACCCGCCCAGGCTTGTCCCTCGGCATTGGGTTGCCTTACGCCGTCAACAACCTAACCTTTGACATAGGAAAACTTCTCAGCCACCTTTCCATCCCGCACACGGAAAACATCCACGCCTCGGACATGTCCGCGCTTGCCATCCGCCTCAACCCAGCGATAGAGCCAGCGAACCGCGCAGCGGTCCCCACATGCGAAGATGTCCTCGGTTTCGAAGGTGGCGTGGGGCGAAGAGACGAAGAATCGTTCCCAGAAGGCGCGGACAGCCGCTTGTCCTTCATAGCGCTCGCCATCCGGCGGTGGGTAGGTGTTTTCGAACACACAGTCCTCGGTCATAGCTGCCATCGCCGCGTCAACATCATGCCGGTTGATGGCGTCGTTGAAGCGTTGAATCGCTTCGAGCGTGGATTTCGTCAGCATTTCTTCGGTTACGTTGGCGGACATGGCGCTTCAACTCCTCTATGCCTTTTCTCGTTTGACGACGTCCGCCAGTTCGATCAGCACATTTGGTTCGTCGCCGACGACCCAGGCGTCGTGTCCTGGCTGCATGATCGCCACGTCTCCCGGACCGAATTCCATCTCCGTGCCGTCATCCATCCGTATTCGCTGGCGCCCTGCGAGAAAGATCTTCACGTGGAACCGCTGACAGCTTTCGCCGCCAACGACGGGCTTGACGTGCTTCGACCACTGCCAGCCAGGCTGGAGGGTCTCGCGGTAGAACGTCAGCCCGCCGACGGTGATCACCTCAATCTTGCCTTTCTCGAAGGGCTGCCGTGTCTCGTCGGCCGCATCGAAGTTCTTGCCTGTGATGCTTACAATTTGAGTGGTCATAATTTTGCTCCTTTCTGAAGAGAAATACAGAGTTTGGAAAAATCACACACTGATTTTGAGTCTCTCGGCTCTCAACTCCTTATCCACTTCACGACCAATTCGCAGCACGATCTCTGGCAATGCCTCAATATCTTCCAGCGAGGTGCGGAAGTTGACGATGCAGGCGCGCAGGGCGAACTTGCCGTCAAGCACCGCGTTGGAGATGTACGCCTCTCCGCTGTTTTGCAGGCGCGTAAGTAATTCGGTGTTCAATTGATTCAAGTATTCTTCGATCTTGCTGGTACCTCCCTTCAAATCACGCGGCACATAGCGGAACGTAGTGATGCTCAACGAATGAGTGAACGCTTCCAGTTCGGGCTGCGCGGCGACCAATTCAAAAAGTCGTTTCGCCAGGCGAATGTCATCACTGAGCATCTGCTCATATCCCTTGCGTCCCACCTGCTGTAACGCCAGCCAGACCTTCAAGGCGCGGAAGCCGCGCGAATTCTGCGGACCGTAATCGAAATAGTTGATCGCCTCCACGCCGAAGTGATAATACGGCGGATGATAGGCAAACGCCTCGCGCAATTTTTCGGGGTCGCGCACGAGCGCGCAGCCCGCCTCGAGCGGCGCATATAACCACTTGTGCGGATCCACCGCGACCGAATCCGCTTCGCTCAAGCCGCGCAATGCAGGCGACGCCTCGGGCAGCATGGCGGCGAAGCCTCCATACGCGCCGTCCACGTGGAACCAGACTTCCTCCTCGCGGCAAATTTTTGCAATTTCGGGAAGATTGTCCACCGCGCCCGTGCTGACCGAACCCGCCGTGCCGATCACGATAAACGGACGGTCGCCCGCTTCTTTATCCGCCCGAATTTGATTCTGCAATTGGACCGTATCCATGCTCAAATCTTCTCGCGTGGGAATCCAGCGGATGTTCTCGGTTCCGATACCAGAGATGTCCGCGGCTTTCTGGACCCAAGTGTGAGTCTCCTTCGAACAGTAGACGCGCAATCTGGGATTGCCATTCAAGCCCGAGGCGCGCACGTCCCAGTCCGTCTTTGCCTGACGCGCCGCGAGGAAGCAGACAATATTCGCCATGTTGCCGCCGCTGACCAGAATCCCGCCGCAGGATGTTGGAAAGCCGAGCAGTTCCGCGATCCAGCGGACGGTCTGCGCTTCGATCTCGCTTGCCATCGGCGAGAGGAACCACGCGCCCGTGTTTTGATTGACCGCCGAAGCCAGAAAATCGCCCAGGATTCCAATCGGCGCGGCGGATGAGGTGATGTAGCCCCAAAAGCGCGGATGACTGTTGAAGAGCGAGTGGTCGAACAAAAGATCGGCGGCGCGATCCATGAGTTGGGCGGGATCAGTCCCAAGGTCAGGGAGGAGGCGGGAGGCGTTCAGCGTTTTGCGTATCGCCGAGGGCGATTCGCCCGTCGTGACGGGACGCGCCGGAAGCGAATCCAAAAAATCCGCGATGCGATCCACGAGATGATGTCCGATGGCGCGGAAGTCATCCGCTTTGATTTCAATGGGTGTGGTGCGTGATTGATTCATGATGACTCCTATCGCAAACCTTCAAATAAATCCGTCTCCCGCGCCCGCCCGCCATTGACGAGACTGAGGGCGCGATAATATTCCTGCGTGCCCCACAGCGCCTTGTGATGTTCGGGCGAGAGATGCTCGAGTTGACCATACGCGGCGAGTTGGGTTTTGTGACATGAAACGGCTTTCCAGACCGTGTTCCAGTAATCGGCGGTGTCAATGACAGTTGTCACCGCCCAATGGGGCCAGGGCGTGGTGCGGCGCGCGGTCCCGTCCACGTGCATGGTCAATTCGCCGAAGACCGACTCGTAGGCGTCGAACTTTCCTTTGGGCCACGCCATGTAATACAGTTTGATCACGCGGTGCGGGGAGGACGTATCGGAATAATCTGGATCGGCGGCGGCAAGGACGGCGGCTGTGGTGAATTGACAGATGGCGATGTGATCGGGGTGACCGTAGGCGCCGTTGGGATCGAAGGTGATGACCACATGAGGACGAACCCGCCGCAGATGAGTAACAATCTTGGCAATCGCTTCGGCGGGATTGGCTTGATCGAGGTCGCCGTCCATGTAATCGAGAAACTTCACTTCGCGGATGCCGAGTTCGCGCGCGGCGTCGAGCAATTCCGCCTCGCGCATTTTGCCGAGCGCATCCAAGCCAGGATTATCCTTCTCATCGCCGAACCAGCCGCGCTCTCCGCGCGTGGCGGTGACGAGATAAGTCTCGACTCCCTCGGCGGCATATTTTGCGAGTGTGCCGCCCATGCCGAGCGATTCGTCATCGGGGTGCGCCAGGACGCACATGAGTTTTAGCGGGGTTGTCATGTTGACCTCGTTTTGCCCTCATCCCCAGCCCTTCTCCCATTGGGAGAGGATTAGAGTGAGGGGCATAACCACAGGGAAAAAAGATTTCACAGTGTAAACATATCGCCTGCTTTGTATGAAGCATAAGATCACCTCCGTATTCTGGGTCTGTTCATGGTCCACGCCATAGGGTGCCAAACGCAATCGCGTTGTGGCCAGGATAGCTGAACTTCAGGCTGTTTGTCTGAACGCTGAAGTCCCTGGCTGAGAAAAAATCCTCCCGCTTGGTCAGCAGACCGGTAGGCAGGAGCGCCGAAGGCAGATGGTCAAATCCAGTAACAGGGTTACGAATGGGCTCAAATTCCACGCGTACCGAGTCGGCGGCGCGGAAGGAGCTATGCTTGCCGTTGTAATGAACGTCAATTTTGGCTGAGTAAACTTCCAGTCCATTCGTAATGGTGGACATGAAGATGCCAATCGGTCCCCCTGCTTTGCCAGTGGCAATCGCTGCCAGCGCCTCTCTTTGCGGTCCCTGGGCGCGATCATCCAGATACACTACGCCGCGCCCTTTGCCTTCGTGCAGTGGACCGGGCCAGCTGGCTGCCAATACCCAAGCCAGTCCATCCAGAACGATCTCACCATATTTTCCTGTCACGATGCGAAAAGCCTCCGCAGCCTCGCAAATACCGTAGGTGGGCGGCGCATTGAAGGAACAGGGACACCCCCAATTACAATTACAAGCCATTAAATGTTCGATTTTGAGTTTCCATTTGACCGGTTTGCTCATTTCACATCTCCATTCCTAGTGGTGGAAGCGGAATCCATCCAACGGTTACTGCTGCGCCTGCCGCGATCAGAATACCGCCAACCCAGGGAGCCAGGCGATCTCCGTTGGGCAGAACCTTCTCCGTGGTAATCGCGACGGCAGTCAGCGCCATCCAGAGTGGATTCATCATGCCCAGGGCGATGAGCGCCAGCATGAATCCCCAACAACAGGCAAGACAGTACATTCCATGCCGGGCTCCCATATACAGAGCGCCGAGTAAGCCATCGCGCCAATGCTCCATAAAAAAATGGAGGGGCGACCGACAATGACCCAAACAGACCGACTTCCAATGTGTCAGCTGATAGAAGCCCGCAATGATTAACGCGCCGCCAATAATCCATTGTCTCTCTGCCTCGAGACCGGCTGGCGCAAGCCCTTCGAGCGCGGTGATGCCGAAACCTGTAGCCGACCATACAGTCAAGTAGCCTGCGACGAAAGTGAACACAGATGCCGGGCGAAAACCAAACTGCGCCCGCGATTCTGACACCACTCCAAGCAGCCAGACGGCAGGCAGGACCGATGGCAGCATCATTGCTGCCATCATAATGGTCCATGTGCCGATGAAGGCGAGATTGCCCACCAGCAGATCTTGGGACATTGCCATTGCATTCACTGGATGTAAACTCGCCCACCACGCCAGCGCCGAGCTTGCCAGCAAGCCCGCGCCGATTAGGAGTTTCATCCGGCGAAGACGAGTATCATGATCCTGAAGGTTGGTGCGATGTGTCATGGATTGATCCTAAGTAGTCCAAGGTCCACTTTTGGGTTTGGCTGGCTGGTGGAGGCAGGACAATCCTCTGTCACTGCTCTTCAGCCAGCAGAGTTTCCCGTTGAGTGGGGTTCATCTATGAGGACTTGAGCGCGTTATACGACATCACCGTGCCGACCAGCAGGATGACGGCGTCCAGATAGATCAGTCCCAGATGACCGAATGTGCCGATGCCATACGAGAAATGCAGGGGCAGGGCAATCGCCACGCCGATGACGGGCGTGAGGAATGCCGTCCACAGCGCCCAGCGCTGACCGCTGCGGATGCCAAACCATGCCAGCGCAATGACCGCCACGCCCAGGGCAATGATGAACGCAGAGACGGCGACTTGCAAGTGGCTGATGTACTCGAACAGGTCAAGGCTGAAGGCTTGGATCTGTTCAGGCGTCCCGCCGACGTGCGCGGGCGTGAGACCCAGTTCGATAAACCCCGTGAAGTTGCGGATCAGGAACATGATGCCGTAACCCACGAGTCCGACTCCCGCCAGCGCGACCACATTCGCGCCAGTATTGACGGAGGCGGCGGTCCTTATTGAGGAAACTTGAGATTGAGCAGCCATGAGTTTTTCTCCTTTCAGGCTATTGATTTGCTCATAGCATACTCAGGTCACCTCCCAAAAATCTTCGCTGAGGCTTACTCAAGAACTGAATATTTACCCCTCTCTCAGCCTCTCCAAAATTCCCTCCGCTTCCCTCTCCTCGCTCTTTGCCGCATTCACATCCCCAGGGGCTTTGCGCCTGCGCCGGATCTCAGCCATTGCTGCCAGGCAGCGCGCGGCTTCATATTCATTGCCGCTTGCTCTGAAAGCCTGACTGGCTTCTTCGTAGGATTTCAGTGCGGCTTCGAGATCATTCTGCGCGCGTGACAGTTCACCGCGCGCCTGGCGCGCCATGGCGATCCATGTCTGGCTTTTGTATTTTTGCGCCGCTTCCTCCAGTTGCCGGCAAAACTCCTCCGCCGAGGAAAGCGCACCGCGCGCGATGTGAACGCTGACCGCGGCGGGATACAACAGCGCGTGACACGTCGCACAGTGACCGTGACGTTCGCTCAGGGAGAGACCCAGTTCGAGATAATGATTCGCCGCTTCGATTTCGCCTGCCATGAGACGGTTGCGCGTCATCGAAGCGTAGAGACGCGTCAGACAGTGGGCGCGCATGATCGCCCGTTCGGCGACGACGACCCCCTCCTCGAAAATCACCATCGCTTCATCGAATTGACCGCGCGCCGTCAGCAGCACACCCAGCCGCTGTAACGCCACCGCCTCGCCCGAAGCCGCGCCGAGTTCACGATACAACTTGACGGACTCCCGCAGTACCGACTCCGCCTCCTTCCAGTGACCCGCCTGAAACTCCAGCGCACCGTTGAAACACTGACAAAGCGCAACGGCGCGCGGCGCGCCCATTCGCTGCGCCTGCGCCAGCGTAGCGGCGACCGTCTGCTTGACCTCCTCATAACCCTTATCACCATACAGGTGATACTCCCACAGTCAGAGATGTACGTCGAACGCGTCGGACACATCCAGGGCAGGTCCCGCCAAAACGGCGCGCTTCTCCTCGAAGACCAATCCCTGCTGCCATTCGCCCAGCGAGTGACAGGCAAGCGCCAGCATCTCGAAGGCGCGGGCAATCGCATTCGGATGATTCGTGCGTTCGGCAATATGCAGACTCTTCTGCGCGAACTCAAATGCCTGCTGGTATTCCCCTTTGTGCCAGTGAAGTTGCGCCAGAGTATAAAAAAGATAAGGCACTTCGGGCGCGTCCGCCTGCTCGTCCACTTCCGCCAGCGCCTGACCCAAATGCGCTTCAGCCGCATCTGTGCTTCCCGTCGTGATCAGCGCTTTTGCCGCGCCGCAATGTAAACGGACCCGGTCATGGGGCGCGGACTGCCAGCCTTTGCTCGCAGGCAACGCGAGAGCGCGCTCGAAGTATTCCACGGCGCGCGGCGTGTTTGCCAGCGTGTCGTGCCACCAGCCCAATGATTCGAAAATCATCCAGCGTCGCGCGGGGTCTTTTAATGCAAGCGCATCCATCAATTCCAGCGCCTGCTCGAAGTGCTTTACCGCAACTTCAAACGCGAAAAGCCCCGCCGCCTTCTCCCCCGCTTGAATAAGATATTCCAGAGCGCGGTCGCGGCGGTCGCTCAAATTGAAGTGATAGGCAAGGTCCTCGACGTGCGGAGCGAGTCCCTCTGCCTGCAAGGCAAAAGTCGCTTCGATGACCTCGCCGGCGCGGCTGTGCAATCTGGCGCGCCGCGCGCGGCTCAACGAGTCATAGAGCGCACGGCGGATCAACGCATGCCTGAAACGATAGCCATTCGCCGTCTCCTCCAGCAGATGCGCTGCAAGCGCAGCATCCAATGCGTCGAGCAAATCGTTTTCAGACAACGCGGTCACATGGCGCAGGATTTCAAAATCGAATTCGCGCCCCAGCGCCGCCGCCGAAATCAGAATGGTTTCCACCTGTGTTCCGAGGCGCGCGGTTCGTTCGCGCAGCAATCCTTCCAAACCCGCAGGCAGGCGCAATTCCGCCGCCGCGTCGAGCGTCCATTGACCCTCGCGTTCCCGCACCTCCCCCGCATGGAGCAGGGAACGCGTGACTTCCTGCACGAAAAACGGATTGCCCTCGGCGATTTCATGGATCGCGGCGATGAGCGACGGCGCGGCATTCCCCTCCAGAATTTGATTCACCAATTGAGCCGTCGCCTCCTCCGACAGCGGACTCAAATTCAACGTCTCACTCAACCGTTCGCGATACAACGCATTCAACAGTGAGCCGAAGGGCGTGATGATCGAGGATGATAAATCCGTGCGATAGGTTGCGAGCAGAGTGATGGGCGCGGGACGTGTCTGCCGTGCAAGATAATGAAACAGGCGCAGGCTGGCTTCGTCCGCGGCATGCAGGTCGTCAACCAGTAATAGCAGGGGCGACTGATTTGCCTCGTCCGTCAGAAATTTTGCCACAGCATTGAATAACGCCCATTGATCGCGCTGCGCGTCGCTTGAATCGCCTTTGAAATGCGTAATTGGGTTTTCGTTGGTGGAACGACCGTGTTCCGTTAGAAAGCGATCGAACGCCTCGATGAAGGGTTGATAGGGCAACTGTCCCTCCTGCTCGTGCGCCGCGCCGCTGAGCGTGATCATCCCCGCCCCCGCGGACGCGCACAGCAATTCGCCCGCCAGCAAGGTCTTGCCAACTCCGCTGTCGCCTGCAATCAGAATCGTCTGCCCGCGATCTACTTTCTGCCACTGCCGCAGCTTCTTGAACTCAGACTCGCGTCCGACCAGACGGGCGCTGGGCTGAATGGGTGCATCGCCTCTTTCCTTGACCTTTGGCTGGAGAGGCGGCAATTGAGCGAGTCTGCCGTTGAGGATTTGGGCGTAGAGCGCGGCGGTTTCGGGTTCAGGCGTCAGGTCCAGTTCGGAGGCGAGCGCCTCCACACAAGCCTGATATTGCCGCAGCGCGTCGTGCCGCCGACCCGCGAGCGCGTACGCGCGCATCAATTCACGATGGACGCGTTCATCCGCTTGATCGCGCGCGAGTAAAGGCGTGAGCAGGGAAAAGATGCGGTCGTATTGACGTGACTCCCGATAGAAAGCCGCCAGCGCCAGACAGGCATCGCGGTATTTCTGTCGAAGCGACTCGCGCAAGGGAATCGTCCACTCGTCGTAAAGATCATCGGGAAGAAGATCGCCCTGATAAAGAGCGACTGCCTTTTCGAGCGGCTCAATTTTGTCGCCTGTCTTTGCGAGCCGTTCGAATTCGACCGCATCCACCCAAACCAAATCATGCAGCGAAAGCACGCCGTCTTCAAAATCGAAGACATGTTTGTCTGCCTCCTGTCCCAGCGATTTGTTCAGTGTTTGGCGTAGTTCGTGAATTGTGCGATAGAGATTATTTGCCCCCGATTCAAAATCACTATCCGACCAGAACAGATCAATTGCCTGATCCTTGACCAGCCGTTTGTGAATGGCGAGATACTTCAAAAGCGAGGCGGCTTTTCGTCTGCGCCATTCGTCGGCGTGTAATGACTTCCCCTCATGGCTGATTTCAAACCTCCCCAGCAGATGGATACGAACCGAGAAATCTGTGGAGGGTTTCACGCAAGACTCTACTAACCAGAAAGGATGTCAAGGTCACAAAGGAATTAAGACCGAAGGACAAAAACCTTGGTGTACTTCGTGTCCTTTGTGGTGAATCCTTTAACTGCCTTCCTCGCGATGGAGTTGATCCGCAATCTCGTATTTGACGAGTTTGATGAAGCGCGCCTTGTCGCGGAACATCCAGGGGACGATCTGCCGCGCGTGCGCGAGGCTTTCCGCTTCGACGATTGCCCAAGCAGAATGATTTCCATCTTCACACCCCCATTCGAAGCAGTGCAGGTACCCTGCGGCGTGGATCTCTTTGACTGCCCGTTCACAATCCTCAATCGTGTGAGGCGATTCGATCAGGTAACGTTCCATCTCATACCTCTCAACAACAATATTTCGGATATTAACGATAAAGTTTATTAAGATTATACTCCCTTTGCCGCGAAGTTCAAGCACAGCCCTGTTCGCAGGGTATAGCCAAAAGGATCGGCAATTTTTTTGAACGCATCCTGTTCTCATGTTGTCTTGATTGACAGGTTTCGATTTTTGCGTAAAATATCATTACATACTGATATGATGATTTATGGAGAGTGCCATGCTGCTCACCGCCAAACCCAGAGCCATTGACATCCAAGCCAAACTCTTTCGCGGCTTTGCCGACCCGTCGCGCCTTTCGATCCTGGAAACCCTGCGCGATGGCGCGGCGACCGTCAGCGAGATTGTGGAAGCAACAGGCTTGTCTCAATCGAACGTTTCCAATCACCTCGCTTGCTTACGCGATTGCGGACTGGTCACTGCGCACCAGCAAGGGCGGTTTGTTTACTATGAACTGAGCGACCCGCGCGTCGGTCAATTGCTGACGCTCGCCGACCAACTTCTTGCCGATGTCGCCAAAGGCGTCTATGAATGCACGCGCTATAACGTAAAGGAATCCAGAAATGGCTGATTTGAAAACCATTGAAGTCCCCATCCAAGGCATGGACTGCGCCGAATGCACACAGCACGTCCAACGTGCAATTTCAAAACTGGACGGCGTGCAATCGGTGAACGTTTTGCTCGCCACTGAAAAAGCCGTCATTCGGCTCGATCCTGCCAAAGTGGACCTGCCCGCCATTCGCAAGGCGGTTGCCAGCGCGGGCGAATATTCCGTCCCTGAAATCGCCTCGCCGCCTCGTTCCTCTTCCATCCAAAATTTCAATCGTCAGTTGATGATTGTTTTGGCGCTTGTCTTTGGCGTGGTGCTGTCCATCGTCATCGCGGGCGAATGGCTAGGATTGTTCGAATATCTCGATGCGCTGGTGCCCTTTCCCATCGGCGTATTGATTGTCCTCGCGGGCGGTTTGCCCGTGTATCGCAATGTGATCCGCGCCGCGCTCAGGCGGCAGATCATTTCGCATACGCTGATGACGGTTGGCGTGATCGCTGCGCTGGTGGTTGGTCAGTGGGTCACTGCCGCCATCGTCGTCATCTTCATGCGCGTCGGCGAGTATGTCGAACAATTCACCACCGAAAGCGCGCGCCGCGCCGTCAAGGAATTAACGTCCATTGCGCCGCAGACCGCCCGCGTCGAGCGCGAGGGGGCTGAGGTCGAGGTGCCCGTTTCGGAGGTCCGGGTTGGTGAAGCGGTGATCGTTCGTCCCGGCGAAAAAATCCCGGTGGATGGCGAGGTCATTGGCGGTCATGCCACCGTGGATCAGTCCGCCATCACAGGAGAGGCGATGCCCGTCGAAGTCGCAAACGGATCGCACGTCTTCGCGGCGACGATCGCAAAACTGGGCAGCCTGCGCGTGAAGACCTTGCGCGTCGGCGCGGACACGACGTTTGGACGCGTGATCCGCATGGTGGAGGAGGCGGAAGCGCATCGCGCCGACGTTCAGCGGCTCGCCGATCAATTCAGCGGATACTACCTGCCGGTGGTTGCCGCCATCGCCGCGCTGACGTTTTTGCTCAGTCGTAATCCGCTGTCCACCGCTGCGGTGCTGGTGGTGGCGTGTTCGTGTTCCTTTGCGCTGGCGACCCCCGTTGCGATGCTGGCTTCGATTGGCGGAAGCGCAAAACGGGGCTTGCTGATCAAGGGCGGAAAATATCTGGAGACGCTGGCGCGCGCCGACATGGTTCTGGTGGATAAAACCGGCACGCTTACGTTGGGTCAGCCGCAAATCACCGATGTCGTCCCGTTGAACGGGATGTCTGCCTCCGAGATTCTTTCGCTCGCCGCGTCCGCCGAACGTTACTCGGAACATCCCTTGGCGGAGGCGGTGCGCGCTGCGGCGCGCGCGCAAAACGCGTCATTGTATGAGCCGCAGGATTTTGAATCAATGCCCGGCATGGGCGTGCGCGCAAAAATCAACGGCAATATAGTCGCGGTCGGCAGCCGGCGTTTGATTGCGGCGGCAGAGTCGCTGCCCACTGTTCAAGAGTTGGAAGCGCAGGGAAAAACCCTGCTGTTCCTTTCGCGCGACGATCAACTGGCGGGGATACTTGCCGCTGCCGACACCCTTCGCCCCGAAGTCCCGACTTCTCTTGCCGAATTGCGCGCGCTTGGCATCACCCATATCGAACTACTGACCGGCGATAACGAACGCACCGCCTCGGCGCTGGCGGAAAAACTCGGTGTATCGTATCGCGCCAATCTGCTCCCCGAAAACAAGATCGAGATTGTGAAGGAGTATCAGGCGAAGGGACATATCGTGGTGATGATCGGCGATGGCGTCAACGACGCGCCCGCACTTGCCCAGGCAAATGTCGGCATCGCAATGGGCGCAGCCGGCACGGACATCGCCATCGAAGCCGCGCACATTGCCCTGATGCGCGAAGATTGGTCTCTCGTGCCGCAGGTCATCCGCATCGCGCGCCGCACCATGGGCATCGTCAAAATGAATCTGGCGTTTACCGCGCTCTACAACCTGATCGGCTTATCGCTGGCGGCATTCGGATTCCTGCCGCCTGTCCTTGCCGCTGCGGCGCAATCGCTGCCCGATCTGGGAATCCTTTCCAACTCAGCGCGACTGCTGCGGCAAAGGTAAGTGTATCGTTTACTGGCAACAAAAATGCCCCTGATTTTCACCATCGGGGGCTTGCTGTTTAGGGAATTTGCTCAATTACGGCTTATTTCCTCACCCTGCGGTGGATCGTTTCCGCGAAAAGCGAAAGCGAAGATGCATTGCCTTTCCTGCCACAACATTGACATTTGTGTTTTTATATCATCTCACGCATGTTATCCAACGATCCCATCCATATCCTTTTCATCCTTCGCGAGCAGGAAATTACCGCAAAGGATTTGTTGTATCAAGACCGGGTAATATGCGCTTGAATTTCTTGAACACTTACAGCTGTATAAGAAAGCGTTTCGTAAGAAACACATTCTGACGTGGTAAGTGGAGAACGATCTGAACTGTTCAGAAGAAGCGTTTGCTCAGATACTGAATCGGCTCACACTGCCCGGCTTGGAGAAGGCTTTTGGAGAATAACAAGGGGGAAAACTCTTATGGTCTTCTTACTATACTCATATCCTCTTCTAACAATCGCCGAATTATTTAATTAGCGTGGATTGAAAGAACCGCCAGAATTTGGCTTCATGTTGCGCGCCCATCCCTATCCCTGCGGCCCGGCGAGGTCGGAGTGGATGGGGCGCGTTGCGATTTTTGAATCCGGAAACAGCAGGTAATGCTTTGCAGGTCTGAATGCTTGAACCAGCCTCAACCCCAGACGATTGAAGGAATTAGTAATGGAAGAAAGGAGGCAAACGATATGGCACTAACGGATTTAATTCCCTGGAAAAAGAACGGAAACAGAATCGCTGTCCGCCGACGGCGGGGGGCAGATACTCTCCTGGGTCTTAGAAATCAGATGAATCGGCTCTTCGACGAATTCTTTGAACGGTCCTTCGGCATCGCTCCCTTCTTTGGAGAATATGACCTGACAGGAGATTTCATTCCCCGCATCGATGTCAGTGAGACCGACAGGGAAATCACCGTTGTCGCTGAACTTCCCGGTATGGAGCCCGAGGACATCAACCTCACACTCAGCCGCAACATTCTGACCATCAGCGGCGAAAAACGGTCCGAAGTAGAGGAAGAGGACCGCCATTTTTACCGCGTCGAGCGTTCTTACGGTTCTTTCTGCCGCTCGATCCCTTTGCCGGACGAAGTTGACGAGGATAAGATAGATGCCACCTTCAAACGCGGCGTGTTGAAGGTTAAACTGCCGAAAACCGCTGAAGCCCGGAAGAGAGGCCGGCTGATACCTGTCAAGACAAAGTAGCGCGCGTTAAGATCATATTTCGGAGCGGAGCATTCCCGGGATATGAATCACCCTCTATCCGAACACCCCGGGAAGCCGGGGTGTTCGTGTTTCGCTCTTATTAATTGTTTAAAACTTGAAAAGCGCTAGCGCCCCTCAAGTGGTCCGGCTGACACTGGTTGATAACCCGTAAATCAACAACCTAAACTCGCTCGAAGATTTTATCGTGAGACGAGCGAGACAAGAATTTCGTTTGGAAATATACAAATGAATCTCAGAAAACACAACAAACCTTTCATTGCTATATTGCTGCTCCTGACTCTTGCACTCATAAGTTGCAGTGTTCTGGTACCCGCTGGGGAAGAGATTGGAAAAATCACCGACCGGATTTCCACCCCCGCACCGAGTCCCACGCCCGTTCCCGATCTGGAGCCAGCAGAAACAAATGCCCTGGAAATGATAGAGCAGGGCTTTAGCAGTGTGTATGACTGGGTTCTCCCATCGGTAGTCAACATCCGGGTTGAGCAGATCATCCCGCAAGGAACACTGCCGGGTGCCGGGCAGTTCCCATTCTTGTTTCCCTTCCCAATTGACGGCAAAGAGTTATTGATCGGCGGAGATATCATCGTCGAACTCGACCATCAGCCGATCACCAGTATGGCTGACCTGCAAAAGGCAATGGATGCATACCAGCCGGGTGATGTGGTTACATTCCGTATCCTGCGGGACGGTGATCCGGTTGAAGTGGAAGTGAGGCTGGGGAAAGCGCCATAATTGACCGTCAGTATCGTTGAACAACTCGGTAAGTGTAAGGAGCAAATATATGGAACAGAGCAAAACGTCACTGCGTCAGATCGCATTTATCGGGAACTATTTGCCGCGCCAGTGCGGAATCGCCACGTTTACCACCGATCTGTGTGAGTCCATTCGTAAACAATTTGCAGATACAAATTGTTTTGCTTTAGCCATGAACGATAACGGCACAGGGTACAAATATCCCCCCACGGTGCGTTTCGAACTGGCTGAACAGGATCTCAGCACGTATCGCCGTGCGGCTGACTTTCTGAATGTGAACAATGTGGATCTGGTTTGCCTGCAGCATGAGTATGGAATCTTCGGCGGGCGGGCAGGCAGTCACATTTTGGCTTTGCTGCGAGAACTGCGGATGCCGATCGTGACCACGTTGCATACAATCCTGCGAGAGCCGGATCCATACCAGCGTCAGGTGCTGGAGGAGATTGCACGCCTTTCCGACCGGCTCGTGGTCATGAGTGAACGGGGGAGTGAATTCCTTCAGGACATTTATCATGTACCGGCTGATAAGATCGACATCATCCCTCATGGCATCCCCGATACAGGATTCATCGACCCGAATCTTTATAAAGATCAATTCGGCGTGGAGGGCAGGCAGGTACTCCTGACCTTTGGACTTCTTTCCGCAAATAAAGGGATTGAGTATGTGATCCAGGCGCTGCCGGAGATCCTGCGCCGTCATCCGGAGGTGGTCTATATAATCCTGGGAGCGACGCATCCTCATGTGAAGAATCATGAAGGAGAGTCGTACCGGCTGTACTTACAGCGCCTGGCGCGCGAAAAAGGCGTGGACGATCACGTCATCTTCCACAATCGTTTCGTCAGTTTGCAGGAACTGGTGGAGTTCATCGGCGCCGCGGATATTTACCTGACACCCTATCTCAATCCGGCTCAAATCGTATCTGGCACGCTGGCTTATACGCTGGGTGCAGGGAAAGCCATTGTGTCAACGCCGTACTGGTATGCCGAAGAACTGTTGTCCGAAGGTCGAGGAGTGCTGGTGCCTTTCAGGGATCCCGCTGCCATCGCTGAGGCTGTCATCGATCTCCTGGATAATGAATCGAAACGGCACAGCATGCGCAAACGCGCCTATCTCTTTGGTCGGGAAATGGTCTGGGATCGCGTTGCCCGACGGTATATGGAAAGTTTCGAACGCGCCCGTTACGAGCGCTCCCAACATCTGCGTCCGATCTTTGCAGCCAAAACCCTCAAAACTCATGGCAGCGATCTGCCTATCCTGAAACTTGACCATCTGCTGCGATTAACGGACTCCACCGGTATTTTGCAGCATGCCACCTACACTGTTCCCAACTATGCCGAGGGGTACACAACAGACGATAACAGCCGAGCTCTTTTATTAACCGTGTTGCTGGCAGAATCGGAATGCCAGACGCCGGTCGATCTCGATGCTCTGGCTTCGCGCTTCCTGGCATTCGTTGCCCATGCTTTCATTCCGGCGACAGGACGGTTCCACAACTTCATGTCCTATGACCGCCGCTGGCTCGATGAAGTCGGCTCCGAAGACAGTCACGGGCGCGTGGTATGGGCATTAGCCACGGTTCTTGGCCGTTCGCAGAACGAAGGGCTGCGCGGCTTGGCAGGACAACTGTTTGGTCAAGCCCTGAGTCCTACTCTAAACTTTACAAGCCCTCGAGCCTGGGCATTTACCCTGCTTGGCATTCATGAATACCTGCGCCGCTTTTCCGGGGACCGAGCCGCTCGCAGCGTGGGAGAAACACTGGCTGGACGGCTGATGGATCTGTACGATCGCTGCAGCAGTCCGGGCTGGCTCTGGTTCGAAGACATTGTGAGTTACGACAACGCCAAATTACCGCACGCCTTGTTGCTCAGCGGTCAGTGGCTGGAACGGTCCGATATGATTGAGACGGGTCTCAAATCGCTGAACTGGCTTGCGGAGATCCAGCGGGCAGAGGGCGGCCACTTTATGCCGGTGGGCAATCAGGGCTTTTATCGCCGCGGTGGTGAAAAAGCACGCTTCGACCAGCAGCCCATTGACGCCCAAGCCATGACATCTGCCTGCCTGGAAGCTTATAAATTGACGAATAATCAGAGTTGGTATCTCGAAGCTCAGCGGGCTTTCGAGTGGTTTCTCGGCCGTAATGATCTGGGCTTATCTCTGTATGATCCACTGACTGGCGGCTGCCGTGATGGTCTGCATGCCGACCGCCCCAATCAGAACGAGGGGGCGGAGTCCACTCTCGCTTTCCTGCTGGCACTCACAGAAATGACCATGGCACAGAACATCATGAGTCCATCGCTGGAGAGGACCATCGCATCCCCTGTGTCGGCTGTGAAAAACTGACCACGAACAGGGAATGGTTTACTCTCGAACGTAAGATCCTGCTGAGGTAATTCTGTCACGCGCAAATCAATTTGACTCGATACGGAATTGGTACTATGACAACACTAAACAATCACCATGTAGTTTTGTTTGAACGAGATCCTAATAATCCAATCCTTACGGTTGCCCACTGGCCTTACCCGGTGAATAGCGTGTTTAACCCGGCAGCAACCCGCCTGCATGATGGGACCACACTGCTGCTCTGCCGGGTTGAGGATCGTCGAGGACTCTCGCATTTTTGCGTGGCCCGTTCCGCCAATGGCGTTGATGGATGGCAAATCGATCCACGACCCACCTTGCTGCCCGACCCGGAGCGCTATCCTGAAGAGCTCTGGGGAATTGAAGATCCTCGAATCACCTATGTTCCTGAGTTGGGTAAGTATGCGATCGTATACACATCTTACTCGCGCAGCGGGCCGGGGGTCTCGCTGGCACTGACAGAGGATTTTCGTACGTTTGAACGCTACGGTGTCGTGATGCCGCCGGAAGACAAAGATGCTGCCCTGCTGCCGCGAAAATACAACGGCCGCTGGGTCTTGCTGCACCGCCCGATCACAGTTCTCGGCGCGCATATCTGGGTTTCTTACTCGCCTGACCTGCGCCACTGGGGCAGCCACAAAATGGTTCTGCAAGCGCGGCGGGGCGCCTGGTGGGATGCCAACAAAATCGGGCTGGGACCGCCACCCATTGAAACGCCTGAAGGATGGCTGGTGATTTATCACGGCGTCCGCCAGACGCCAGGCGGTTGTCTCTACCGTCTGGGGCTGGCTCTGCTCGATCTGGATAAGCCGGAACGCTGCTTGCTGCGCGGCGATAGCTGGATCTTTGGTCCTGAGGCGCTCTACGAACGCGAGGGCGATGTGGATAATGTGGTTTTTCCCTGCGGCTATACGGTCGGTGATGACGGCGATACGCTCAATCTCTACTACGGCGCAGCCGACACCTGCATTGCTCTGGCGAGAGGCAGCATAAGGACCATCCTGGATTGGCTCAAGCGTTACGGTCAGCCGACTGTTTCCTCTGCCGAGGAATATACAGGAAATTGAGATAGCGCCTTGCAATGAGCGCAATCTTCCCCGACAACCAAACCATTGCCAGCTTTGAAAACAACCAGGTTGAGCAGATCATGTAAGTGGAATGGTAGTGATCAAATCGAAGTAATGATATAGTAGGGTCATGGTAACCGAGACGATCATTCATCTATGTCGGCGGTATGGCAGTCCAAGCATTGTCAAGAACTGTCATAATGCCAGCGGCAAACGCGGCGTTTTCAAGCCGTGTTGGGGTTATAGCGAAGAGCCAAAAGAGCAAATTCTTGCTGCCTATTATGAGCGCCCCAGCATGATAGGCATAGAACGTATCTTTGAAGTCAGCCGCCATACGCTAGCAGACTGGCTTGGCAAAAAGACCGCTCAAACCCATCAATAAGTGAGACGTTGTTACCTGCACAGCCTGAGGATGTTCTAGAAACGGATGAAATGTGGTCATTTGTGTGCCAAAGACCCAATAAACGCTGATTATGGACGGTGATGTGCCGTCGCACACGTTAAATTGTGGCGTATGCAATTGGAGACCGCAGTGAAGAAACGTGCCGCAAACTTTGGGAGTCCTATCAAAAGGTCTTCCAGAAGAAACGCACGAGTGCGTTGGCAAAGAGAGCGGGCAGATCAATTACATGGAACGCTGGTATAACACCCTGCGACAATCCAATACCCACTTTGTCCGTAAGACCTTCTCCTTTTTGAAGCGCAGACTTCATGCGCGACTTCATGTTATTCGTCACAACCTATCACTTGTTACTTGACCACTACCCATGTTCCATTCCATCCAACCCGCCATGCTCGAACGAATGCGCTTTCTCGAAGCGCGCGATGTGGAAGATCGAACTGATGGCACGCCGCGCATGCAGAGGCTGCGACAGATTCCGCCCGAAACGGGAAAGTTTCTCGCCCTGCTTGCGGCGGGCGCGCCGCAAGGTCACATCATCGAAATCGGCGCGAGCGCAGGATATTCGACTCTCTGGCTTGCGCTTGCCGCACAGGCAACGGGTCGGCGCGTGACGACGTTTGAAGTCCTGCCCGAAAAAGTTGCGCTTGCCCGCGAAACCTTCCGTCTCGCTGGCGTTGAGCACATCGTTGAATTGATCGCCGACGACGCTCGCAAGCACATCGAACAATTCGACGAAATCGCTTTTTGTTTTCTGGATGCCGAAAAGGAAATTTACGGCGAGATTTACGAGATGGTGATTCCACGATTGGCGAAGGGCGGTTTGCTCGTGGCGGATAATGCCATCAATCACCGCGAGGCGCTCCAATCCATGCTCGACCGCGCGCTGAACGACGAGCGTGTGGATGCGTTGATCGTGCCGATTGGAAAAGGGGAGTTGGTGTGCAGGAAAACCTGATTGCAAAGCGGTTGGCTAACTTGGCAGGATTGAGAATACTTCGGTAGGTTCGCTGAACCTGCAAGCGGCGGAAACATCATCTGCCTCTATAACAGAGTATCCGCACTCCGACGAAAGTCGGAGATTTGTTTTCTCCCATTGCCCGATAACACGGAACGACAGATAGGGCATACTGCACATATGATTTCACTTGTCATCGTGGATGACCAGCCCGCCATCCGCGAAGGGTTGCGGATGCGGTTGGCGCTCGAAGCGGATATGCAAATTGTCGGCGAAGCGAAGGACGGCGTGGAAGCCCTCGAAATGATCTCGCATCTGCGCCCCGACATCGTCCTCATGGATTTGGAAATGCCCGTCATGGACGGTCTTGCCGCGACAAAAGCGCTTCAGTCGCTTGTGCCAGAGTACCGCGTCATCATGCTGACCATTCACGACGATGAAGCGACGCGCAAACGGGCGCATGAAGCGGGCGCGGCGGGGTTTGTGTCCAAACACGCGGACGATTCGGTTTTGCTGAATGCCATCCGCACGCTGGCGGGTCGGTTGAAAAACAGGGATTGAGAGGCTGCCATGCTATCTGTACTCAAATGGTTCAATGTCGGATTACGCGCCCTCATGGAATTGGGCATTATCGCCGCGTTGGGATACTGGGGATATAAAACGGGCGAAAGCGCGAGTGCAAAGATATTGCTTGCTATCGGAGCGCCCATCATCGGTTTTGGCTTTTGGGGCTTGGTGGATTTTCGCAAAGCAGGCTCGCTCGCTGAACCCCTCCGCTTGATCCAGGAATTGGTCATTTCAGGATTGGCTGCGCTGGCATGGTATGCCGCAGGAGCGCAGACTGGGGGCTGGGCGCTGGGATTGATTTCAATCGTTCACCACGTGCTGGTGTACCTTTTGGGCGGAACACTATTGAAACGGTAGCACGATACTCAAGATGTTCTGGAGGACGCAGTGAACACGAATTCCACAAAACCTGCCGCGCTCTGGCTGGTGTTGTTTTCGAGAACTTTACTCTTTGCCGCATTTCAGATTCTTATAGCGGCAACCTTGTCTTTCACTGATTCGACCGCTCCCTGGAACGACTCGGCTGGCTGGTGGACGTTCAGCGCTCTTTTCACCAATCTGGTCTCGATTATTTTGCTTGCCTGGTTGTTTCAGCGGGAGAACAAACGATACTTCGATTTCCTGTCCTTTTCGCCCCAAACGGCGTGGAAGGATGTTGGAAACACCTTATTGACGATGATCGTTCTTTTGCCATTATCTGTCTTGCCAAATCAATGGCTGGCGACTTGGTTGTTTGGCTCCGATGAGATCGCGTTTTCGCTCTTTTTCAGACCGCTGCCGCTCTGGGCGGGGTTGGTCAGCATTTTGTATCCGATCACAATCGCTTTTGCAGAATTGCCCACATACTTCGGCTATGCCATGCCGCGGCTTGCAAAGCAATTGGGCAATGACTGGCTCGCATGGGCGATTGTGTCATTCTTCCTCGCATTCCAGCATATTACGCTTCCGCTCATTCTCGATTGGAGATTTATGCTTTGGCGGTTTGGCATGTTTCTTCCCTTAGCCTTACTCCTGGGCTTATGTTTGAAAGTCCGCCCGCAGTTGTTCCCCTATTTTATGATCGTCCACGCTTTGCTGGACATGACCACTGTCGTGATTCTATTGACGTTATAAGAATGCACCTGGCAAAAGAGGAATTCACAATGAAAGCCCTCAAGATCATCCGCAACATCTTTCTTGGCTTGCTCGCGCTGGTCACCGTGTTATTCGTACTGATCGCGGTTGCGGCAGGACCCGACACAGCCCTCCGCATGGCGTATTACAACGTCACAGACATTGACGATTACGAACTGTTTCCCGCACGGAAACTCATTGCCAGCAGCGCGCCTTTCCATTTTGAGCAAAGTGATGATCCCTTGCGAGTCCCTGCCTCCATGGAAGGGGATTCTCTTGACCAGTTTCTCGAGGATCAGCGCACTGCCGCCTTCCTCATCATCAAAGATGACATAATCCTGTACGAACGATACTTCGATGGATACAGCGAATCGACCCCCATTCAGGTTTTTTCGGTGGCGAAATCGTTGTTCTCCATTCTTGTGGGTCGCGCCGTGGACGATGGCTATCTCACCGTTGACCAGCCCGTCACGGATTTTGTCCCCGAACTCACGCCGTGCGGCTTCAACCGCGTGACCATCGAACATCTTCTCCAAATGGCTTCGGGTTCGAACTACAGGCAGACGGGATTCAACGAACTCAGTCCGTTCAGCCTGCATCCGCGCTTCGAGTATTCGCCGAGGCTGGAAAAGGAAATCACGACCACGCTCAAGGTCATTGATGAACCAGGCGCGCAGTTTATCTATAAGTCTGGCGATACGGCATTGCTGAGTCTTGTCCTCACACGCGCCCTGAAAGACAAAACAATCACCGAATACATGCAGGAGGCGATTTGGACTCCGCTCGGCATGGAATACGACGGCTACTACACCATTGACCACGCAGGGGCGGACGCGCTCGAAAAGACCTGGTGCTGTCTTGCCCTCACAGCGCGTGATCTCGCCAAATTTGGTCGTTTGATGTTGAACGACGGGAATTGGAACGGCACACAAATCATTTCAAGCGCCTGGGTGGAAAAATCCACTCAGATTGATTCAAACGATCCTCGTGACTTCGGCGAATTTGGATCCATCCCCGGCTTTCGCGGTTACCAGTATCAATGGTGGCTGGCTTCCCAAAACCATGCCTACTATGGTAATGGGCATTTGGGTCAGTTCCTTTACGTCAATCCTGCGAAGCGCCTCATCATCGTCCGTTTGGGACGGGTAGGCAATGATCCGCTGGATTGGCTGGATGTGTTTGAATATCTTGTAGAGAATGTTCAATAAAGGAGGTTGCGGTGTACTCGATGCTCATCATGTTGATCCTGGTGGTTGTCGCAGGCTGGCTTGATTCCCGCCTCGATTGGAAGGAAGATAATAACAAGGAGAAGTCATCATGATTACCGGTCACTTTGGTCTGGCGGCGGGCGTTAAGAAGATCGCGCCGCGCCTCCCGCTTTGGTCGCTGTTACTCGCCACGTTTTGGCTGGACGTCATCTTTACCGTCCTCTCGATGTTCGGCTTGGAAAGTTTTGCGCCCATGAATCCCGCGCATCCGGTTTATGGTGAAGTCATTATCAATGCGTACTACACCCACTCGCTGGTCGGCGCGCTGTTGATTTCCGCGCTCACGGGATGGTTGGCAAGCCTGCGCTGGAAGAAAGAAGGCGGGATTGTCATCGGTACGGTCGTGTTCTCGCACTGGATTCTCGATCTGCTCGTTCATCGCCCCGACCTGCCGATTCTGCTTGGAAATCTCGGCAATCTCCCGCTTCTTGGCTTTGGACTGTGGGAGTATCCCGTCCTCAGCGCAATCATGGAACTGGCTTTGGCGCTCGGCGGCGCGTATTTCTATTATCGCAGTACGATGGAACTCAAGGGCGTCCAGCGAAGTCGCGCGCTGACCGCCAGCGCGGTGACGGGCGCGCTGCTCCTCAGCCTGTTTATCGTCAATGTTCTTGGATTCTAATATCGCCTGTTTACCACCCATTCTCCGGATACACCTTCAGGTATTGCGGCGAAATCCGCCAAAAGTCCGAGAGCATTCCACTCCTTTTTCCCGATTTCAGCGGTTTTGCGGGATGATATAACGAATCACGGAAACAAAACTGCGAACGCTGTCGTCGTCTCTCTACAAGCGAAATCCAAGTTATCGGTAAAAGGAGTGTACAAAATGAAACTCAAATTCTTTTCAAGTCTGGTTCTGGTGGCAATGCTGTTCCTCGCCGCCTGTGCGCCCCAGGCAGGGACCAATGAGCCAGCCAACCCGCCCGCTTCCTCGCACGGCGGCGCGGTGGAAGACCAGGTCAGTTTGCTGGATGCCCTGCGCGCGGCAGGCGCGGAAGTCGAAATCGGCGATTCGGTCGAGCAGCCGTTCTTCTCCGTGAAGGGACAGATCGTCAAAGTCAACGGCGCGGATGTGCAGGTGTTCGAGTACGAATCTGCCGAAGCGCTGGAAGCCGATGCGGGTCAGGTTGCGCCCGACGGCGGCTCGATTGGCACAAGCATGGTCACATGGGTGGAATCGCCGCACTTCTTCAAGGCGGGACGCGTGCTTGTCCTCTACGTGGGCGAGGATGCCGCAACCATCAAGTTGCTGGAGGGCGCGCTGGGTGTGCAGTTCGCTGGCAGATAAAACGTCAGACGAAGGAAAAGCCCATTAAGCGGTATCCCGCTTCCCCTGAGTCCGAAGCGAAAATGTCCAGAGCAAAAACTCTGGGCATTTTCGTTTGGCATCCCTCCGACTTTCGGCGGAGATAAATCCCATCCATTGCCAGATGTGAAAGGCGCGCCTCATTCCTATAATGGGGTCTATAGAAGGAGTACTGCCATGTCCTCTGAAAATTCTAACGGTATGAAATTGATTCGCTTCTTCAGGCTTGTGGGCATCCTGGGCAGGGTGGTGATCCTTGCCCGCGCCCTGGTGGTGATGGCAATCATCGGTGTCCTTCTCTACATTCTGACGTGACAAGGAATTTTCAATGAAGACTGAACTTCGCCCTTTGCTCGATTTCGGTTTGCAAGAGTCGGTTGCCCTGATGAATCACGGCTTCTCGGATTACGTTGTGCATATTGAACTCACCCTGCCGATGTTTCTCAACATGACGCGCACCGAAAGCATTGACCTTGGCAGCAGCCGCATCATCGTTTTGGATGACGAAGCGGCGGGCGTTGCACTGATTGCCCGACGCGGCTGGACGAGCCGCCTCGCCGCCATGTCCATCGTCCCCGCTTCACGCGGACGGGGAGGCGGGCGCGCCGCCATGAGCCTTCTCCTCGCTGAAGCCGCGGCGCGCGGCGATCACAGCATGGCGCTGGAAGTCATCGAGAGCAATACCCCCGCTGTCCGCTTGTATGAAGCATGTGGCTTCACAACCGAGCGGCGGCTGGTTGGGTACGAAGGCGCATTCGCTCCAATGAACGAAGCCGCCGACTTGCATGAAGTGGACATCCGCGAGGTGGCGCGGCTGGTCACGGCGCATGGATGGGATAACCTGCCCTGGCAGGTTTCGGGGGAATCGCTGTCAGCGCTTACCCCGCCGAGTCAAGCCTGGAGGTTGGATGATGCGTATCTTGTCATCTCGAATCCAGCGGCGGAGCAGGTCGCGATTCGTTCGCTCATCGTCAGACCCGAGGCGCGTCGGCAGGGTCAAGCCGCGAGGTTGCTCAAAGCCGTCATCGCGAAATATCCAACCAAAAAGTGGTTTGTCTCTGCGCTTTGTCCCGAGGAAATCGGCGGCGTGTTTGAGAAGGTCGGTTTTCAGCGTTCGTCTCTTGTGCAACTGCAAATGCGAATCGAATTCAATTCATCCATTGGAGGAATAAACCATGATTCGGCGTGACATCCGTTATCAAGCCGCAGTGTTGCAAGAGGGTCGCGTACTGCTGGCGCAAATGCGAATGCCCGACGGGCGCACGTTCTGGCTGCCGCCTGGCGGAGGGCGGGAAGGCAATGAGACCCCCGAAGAGACCGTGCGCCGTGAAATCTTCGAGGAGACCAACCTGCACGTGAACGTGGAACGCCTGCTGTTTATCGAACCCGACATGCCCGAAGGCTCCTACGATTACCTGCATACGTACCTGTGTCATCCCCTATCGGGCAATCTTGCCGTGGGCGTCGAACCCGAAGTCGCCTCTTCGACGGAACCTTTTCCGCAAATCCATCAACTCGAATGGTTCGACCTGAACAATCCTTCCGCCTGGGAAGCCAATCAGGAAATAGGCGCGTTCAATCGTACCTGGCTGAACAGGGTGAGGGAGACGCTGAAGTCGCAATAAATCATCCATAAACCACAGGAGATATTCACCATGAAACTTGCTGTCCTATCCGACGTTCACGGAAACTGCTTTGCGCTCGAAACCGCGCTGGCAGACATGAAAAAAGCGGGCTTTGACCGCATCGTCTGCAACGGCGACATGATCCAGAGCGGACCCCAGCCGCACGAGACCGTCCAACTATTGCGTGAGATGAACTGCTCCATCGTGATGGGCAACTCCGATGCCTGGCTGTTGAGCGGGGTCGAGACCGACGCGCATCTCATCTCGGATGAGCGCCGCAAGAAACTGAACCTCGTCCGCGCATGGTCGCTGAGCAAACTAACCGAAGAAGACCGCGCTTTCATCAACTCGTTTCCGCTCACAGTGAGCATTGATTTGGGTCGCGGCAGAAGCCTGCTGGCATTTCACGGCTCGCCCACGTCGTTCGACCAGTTCCTTCTGCCGTCCACGTCTGAAGATGAATTTCAGGAAATCCTCAAGCCCTACGCAGAGAGCATCCTCACCGGCGGACACATGCACCTGCAATACACGCGCCGCCTGCGCGACAGCCAGAACTTTTTTTTCAATCCTGGCAGCGTCGGCGTGGCATATAACCACGAGCAATCGGGCGACAAGGGCTTTCTCGACCCATGGGCGGAATACGCAATGTTGACCGTTGACGGAATGCAGATGAGTCTCGAATTCCGCCGCGTACCGCTCGACATGGAAAAGATGGCAGAGATCTATCGCACCAGCGACAGACCGTTTGCAGATGAGGCGATGAGTCAGTACGCCATGTAGGCAGAAAGGCAAGCATGAATACAGGAGTGAAATTTACCCCAGTCGGTTTTCTAAAAGGCGTCCGTCAGACGCTTCCGCTTGCGATCAGCGTTTTTGTGTATGTGGCGCTGTTCGGGATGCTGGCGCGGCAGGCAGGATTATCGCTTATGGAGTCCATGCTGATGAGCGGAATTGTGTTTGCCGGCGGCTCGCAATTGATCGCCCTCGAGATGTGGCATTTACCCTTACCCATCCTGGCAATCGTCGTCACGACCCTGATTGTGAACCTGCGGCATGTGCTCATGGGCGCCGCGCTTCGACCGCACCTGGAGAATCTATCGCCCAAACGCGTATACGCTCTTGCCTTTTTCATGGTGGATGAAAGTTGGGCGCTGACCATGCGCGAATTTCACGATGGACATAAAGACGCGGCATTTCTGCTGGGCAGCGGATGCACCATCCTTATCACCGGGCAGGTTTCCACCGCATTTGGCTATCTGTTCGGCGCAGTCATCCGCGATCCGTCGCTTTGGGGATTGGACTTTGCCTTCCTGGCGGTTTTCACCGCATTGCTGATTGGCATGTGGAAAGGGAAAGCGAATCTGTTGCCATGGCTCGCTGCCGCACTGGTATCGCTTGCCGCGGCATATACCCTGCCCGGAAAATGGTACATCCTGTGCGGCGGGCTGGCAGGTAGTTTGGCAGGAGCATGGAGCCATGAATCTTGACCCTTTGACTTTGACTGCCATTCTTGGAATGGCGCTGGTCACATACCTTACCCGCGCAGGCGGCATTTGGTTAATGGAGCGTTTCGCACCCTCGAAGAAAGTCGAAGCCGCGCTGCGTGCCATCCCCGGAGCAGTCCTGATTTCCATTGTCGTGCCTGCGGTGGCAAAACAAGGCTTGCCAGAAATGTTTGCCACATTCGTGACTGGCGCGGCTGTCTGGCGGACAAAAAATCCTTTGGGCGCGATGCTGGTCGGCGTCATCACCATCATCCTGTTCAGGCGATTTATATAAAAAGCATTTAGGATCACTCACAAATCAAAGGAGAGGACCATGTCCAAACTCAACCAGCAATTTCGATTACCCGATGGTCGCAGATTTGGTTACGATGAACACGGACCGTCGGATGGAAAGCCGCTCTTCTATTTTCACGGCTCGCCGGGTTCACGCCGCGAAGTCACGCTGTATGTACGTGAAGAGATTCTGTACTCGCTCAATATCCGCTTGATCGCCATGGACCGCCCGGGCATGGGACTTTCCGATTTCCAGCCCGCTCGCCGTCTGCTGGATTTTCCCGGCGATGTTCTTGCACTTGCAGATCATTTGAGCGTCGAGCGTTTCTCTCTCCTGGCTTATTCGCTCGGCGGCCCCTACGGGTTTGCCTGCGCGTTTGCGATCCCACAGCGACTGCACCGAGTGGGTATTATCAGCGGCGCCGCGTTGTTTACCGAGTCCGAGTTGATGGAAACTGTCAACGAAGGAACACGCAAATTCCTGACCCTGCCGCGCGAGAAACCTTTCCTTTCGCATTTGTTCATCGGGCTGATGCTCGGTGTCATGCCGCGCCTCGCTCCCCAGTGGTTTGTTGCCCAGGCTAATTCCCTTCTTCCCAAACCCGACCGCGTACTTCTGATAACAAATCCCATGCTTCAACATGGATTCGTCAACACAGTACGCGAAGCGACTCGGCAGGGGACGCGCGGTGCACATCACGAATCCCTGCTCGCGGTTACGGAGTACGGTTTCCGCTTGCAGGATATTCAAACGCCGGTGATCATCTGGCATGGGGAAAAGGATAAAAATATCCCTGTGGAAATGGCGCGTTTTGCTGCCTCAGCCATCCCAAACTGTGAAGCGAAGTTTTATCCGAACGAAGGACACCTGTCGCTGTTCAAAAAACACGCCGAGGAAATTGTCCGCGCGTTGGTGGCATGATGAGACGCATCATTGTTTGGATTTTGCTGACTGTCCTCCTCGCCGCGTGCGGACGCGCCGCCCCGCATCGTTCCGCCCCCGCGCCTGATTCTGACCATTCGGCTTTTCGCTCCGCTGACGTGACGATTGACACCGGCGCGGTCACGCTCGCAGGGACGCTGCTCACCCCGCTCGAAGGAACGCCCGCGCCTGCCGTCATCATCATCCCCGGTTCGGGCGCGGCGACGCGGAACGGCAGTTGGAATATGTATCGAAGCATTGGCGAGTATCTCGCCGAGCGCGGCATCGCTGTCCTGCTCTACGACAAGCGCGGCGTCGGCGGCTCGACGGGTGACTGGGAATCCGAGACCTTCGACGAGCGCGCGCAGGATGTGGCGGCGATGATCGCGTTTCTGCAAACCCGCGCCGAAATTGACCCCGACCGCATCGGACTCATCGGTCACAGCCAGGGCGCGTACATCGCTCCGCTGGTAGTTGCGAAGCACTCGAAGGATGTGAAGTTCGTGGTGTTGCTCGCGGGTTCAGGGCAAAAAGTTTGGGATCAAATTTTGACGAACGAACGCGCCGAGTCGCTGGGCAATGGACTGAGCGAAGAGGAAGTGAACGAGAGAGTCTCCGGCTTGGAAGGTCAACTTCGGTTTCTTCAAAAAGTACAATCTCCATGCCGTTTCTTCAAAGCGCATTACCTGTGCTTTGTGTTGGACTATGACCCCGCGCCCGCGCTCCAAGCCTTGACCGTGCCCACGCTCGCCCTCTACGCCGAGCTGGATACGCAGGTCCCGCCCGATGTGAACATTCCGCTGATCGAGACAGCATTAAAATCGGCAGGCAACCAGGATTACATCATTCACACCTTCGAGAAAGCCAATCACTGGTTCGCGCCCGCCGAACTCGGCACGACTGCCGAAATACGCGAACTCATGCAAAACCGCAACGGCTATGATTTTGTCCCTGGATTTTTGGAGATGATCGGAGACTGGATTGAATCGCATTGGAATTCGAGTCGCGCACTATGAAGTAATGTTCAGCGCGCCGAAAGCGGAATCTTGACTTGAATGTGTGTGCCGGCGTTGAGCGCGCTTTCAATGGCAAATGTTCCGCCCACTTTTTCCGCCCGCTCGCGCATTGTGATCATTCCGAGATGCCCTGGAAATTCCGCGCCGGTATCGAACCCTGTTCCATCGTCCGAAATTTCCAGCCTCAATTCGTTACCTGCCACTTTCAACAAGACCTTCACCTGTTGCGCCCGCGCGTGCTTGACGATGTTGTTCAGCGCCTCCTGTGCGATGCGATAGAGGGACTCTTTCACGTCCAGCGAGACATCGGGTTCAGTCTCCGCTTCGAGCGTGACCTTGAGTGGGTGCCGCGCGCCCAAAGCGTTGACCAACTTCCCCAGCGCGGCGACCAGTCCCTCGGTCTGGAGCGATTCGGGGCGCAACTCGAAAATGAGGGCGCGCATCTCGGCAAGTCCTGCCTCCGAGAGCGAGAGAATGTAGTCCAACGGCTGCACCGCTTGAGTCGGATCGCGGTCCAGGAGCGTCCGCGCCGTACGCGCGCCCAGCACGATGCCATACAACGCCTGCGAAACGGAATCGTGCAGCTCGCGCGCCAGTTTCTGCCTTTCCTCCAATGCGGCAAGTTGCCCCGCCTGTTCATAGAGACGCGCGTTCTCGAGGGCGACCGCCACCTGATCCGCCAGCGATTGCAGGACGACCAAGTCGCTTTCATCGAATCCGTTGACCTGATCGCTTTCCACATCAATTACGCCAATTACCTGTCCCTTGATCTTGATAGGGATGGCTGTTTCTGAACGGGTTTGGTCATTTTTGGATGGGATGAAGCGCGGGTCTTTCATTACGTCTGGGACGACCAACGCTTCGCCTGTCCCAGCCACCCAGCCAGAGATCCCCTCCTTTCCGACAATGGGTGTTATATCCTCGCAGCATCGAAAGAGCTCGTCTTCGGGCGGGGCGGCATTGCGGGTTTTGAATACAACCCGTTCCCCTTCCACCATACCGATATGAACGTGATGATAACCAAAGGATTCCCGTATTATGCGGGCGGTTTCCACGAGCAGCTGATCGAGCGAAAGAATGGATGTTATGCGCGCACCCACTTCGCTGATGACGCGAAACTGCTCGGCGCGGCGCTGTTCGCGTGCGAACAGGCGGGCGTTCTCGATGGCAACCGCGGCTTGATTGGCAAACGCCATCGCCAGTTCAACGCGGGAGGCGTTGTAATAATTTGCTTCGGGATGAGCCAGGGCAAGTACGCCAATGCTCTGACTACGAAAGACCAGCGGCGCGTTCATCCATGAATTGAGTCCGTGTAAATTCTGTGCGGCAAGATTTTTTCTCATGTGTTGTGCCAGGGGTGTCTCGGCGTTCAAGTCTGGCACGAAGGCAGGTTCTTTTTTCGAAAGCATGGCGCGGGTCTTGACATGTTCGTTCAGGGGAATGCGCGAACCCGGCTGTGGCATTCCCTCGCCGCGCGTGGCAAGAATCAAAAGATCGTTCTCATCCAGAATGCTGATGCTGGCGAGTTGATATTCCACTACTTCTTTCAATTGATCGAGAATCAACCCAAGCAGGGGTTCCAGTTCGAGCGTGGTGGTGATGTTGTAAGAAACACGCAACAGCGTGGCTAATTCGCGCGTCCGTTCCTCCACGCGCCGCTCGAGTTCGTGCTCGGTCTTTCTCAAAGCAGCATTTGCCGCGGCGAGTTCTGCGTTCGTTTTCTGCAGTTCCTCGCGCAGGCGGGCAAATTCCAAAGGCGATAAGCCCGGTTCTTCGTGCGGAGAGATGGGAGATGTCACATTACCCTTCAATTCGCCATGCCGTCAAAAGCTGCGGCAGGCTTTCAGGAGACCAATCCAATCTTCACGGCATACAATGCGGCTTGCGTGCGGCTGGATAACCCCAACTTCATCAGGATATTGCTCACATGCGTTTTGACCGTTTTTTCGCCAATCACCAGTTCGTTGGCAATCTCCTTGTTCGAACGTCCCAACGCCAGCAGGCGCAGCACATCCGTCTCGCGCTCGGTCAGTTTTTCGGGGCTGTCGGGCGCTTTGATTTCGCGCACCAGCCTCGCGGCGGCTTGCGGCGAAAGTTGCACCTGTCCGTTTGCGGCGGCTTTGATGGCGCGGCAAAGTTCGTCGGCTTGGGTGTCCTTGAGAAGATATCCAATCGCCCCGGCGCGGATTGCCCCCACGACCTTCTCATCTTCCAATACACTGGTCAGCGCAATGACCTCCACATCGGGAAATTCTTTGCGCAAGTTTTGAATTGCCGTGATGCCATCCATGACCGGCATGACCAGGTCCATCAAAACGACCTGGGGATGCAGTTTGCGGACTTGCTCGATCCCCTCCGCTCCATTCGACGCCTCGCCCACGACCTCCAGGTCTGGATCGAGCGAAAGAAACATGCGCAGCCCCTGACGGACTACGCTGTGATCGTCAACAAGAAGAACGCGGATGGACATGAGTGGATTATATGAAGCGGGAGAATCCGTGTCAATCGTTTCGTCCTGGCAGTAGGATATCGAAGCAAGACCTTTGTCACGAAGCAAACTCGGAAAAAGAGCCCTGAAATCCGAGAACTCTATTAACCTCAATTCGGGATAAACGCTCGCGTCCGAAAATTCACCGCCGAGACACTGAGTTTGCAGAGATTTTTGGTTTTTCTCAGCGTTCTCTGCGTCTCTCTGCGGTGAGAAAGTCCTTATCCCGAACTGACGTCTATTAGAGAGCGTTTAAAAGTCGTCGGGTAAGATTGATGAAAGGTCACATTCACCAAACTTACCCGCCTGACTTGAAGTATGCCGAATGGCAACTGTTTTCGAATTCTTGCCAACGCCACTTTTGGATGTCCGCAGAAATGGAAAAAATGGCAAATTATCAGCGGCATCCTGTATGTGAACCACAGCGCTACCAATGGAGGATGTTGCTGTCCAAATTTGCACCTGGCGTACCCTGCTATTGTATGGGCGCTGGAAGGGCGATGGATTGTGGGAACAGATCAATGAGGCTCTGGTAAAGCAGGTACGCATTAAGCGTTTGAGTGTTGGGCGCTCTCGACGACTGCCTTACGGTTGAGAATCATGTCCATCACGCTTCGCCGGGGAATACCCTCATAAAGCAGGATCATCAGAAGGCTAATGCCTCCATTGAGAAGGATCAGATTCAATCCATCCTGAATCAAAATGTGATAGCGCCCGGCTTGATTCAGGGGCAACGCCGACTGGAGCAGTTCGAGAAAGCGGTTGCCATTGGGATAAAGGCTTCCGCAAATGTTTGCCAGAAAGGTAAGTTCGTTGCCGATTCCCGTCCGGACGATGCGGCTGTTTTCCACTATCAGAATGGTGGCGGTGGTCAAGCCGCCCAGAATAACCGCCACCAGCACAATCTGCATGGATGGGGAAAAGCGTCTGGCAAAACGCTCCGCCACACGTTGGGCAAGCGCGCTTCCCACCCAGACCACTAGCACGAGCGGAATCAGGAGGAGGAACATATCCCTCCACCAGGTCGAAACCGGAGGGAAGGTAATCGGTGTGCGAGTAAAACCAACCTGGTGCCATTGATTGAGCCACAGTACACTGCTGCAGGCAATGAGTATGGCAAGAATGAACAATTGTTTTAGCGGGGTGTTGATGGTCATGGCAGGTTCAAGCCTCCTGTTTCACTTGCAAAGTATCGGAAAATCGTCCCGAAAGATGTTTGCTTTTTCAAGCGTTTACCGCAACCTTCGGGGCGTTTTTCCAATTGCCGATAACGTCAATCTAGCCACCCGACACTTTTGTTTTAGGACGCAGATGAACGCTGATTTGCGCTGATTTAGTTGTTTCTTTCTGCGTTTTTCAGCGTCCCATTTGAAACTGTCATGTCGCTAGATATTGTTTATTTACTTATGTCACGCAGAGGGTGCGCCGCACCTTCGCTGCCAAAAAAAGTCCCAAGCCGTGTTTTGACTGTTTTTGTGGGTATATCTACCCGTATGGTGCGACGCACTGCGTAAAGTGAGCTAATTAATCTCAGTGATCAAACGGGCTTAGGTTCAGGAAGGGCAGCAATGGGGTATTGTTGCCGCCTGCGCCAACCGCTGGGAGGCAGAGCATAACATCTGCCGCCTCTCCGCTGCCTTTTTTCGTTTCCGTCACCTTCACTGTATCGCCCTGTTGACCGTTTGGAATACATAATGCCGGGTGGTCGAAGGGCGCTTTTTCCCAGCGGACGCGCTCGTCCGTCAGACTCAGCAGGAAGTTCACCAGATCCGTTTTCTGACCATCTGTCAATTGCAAATTCCCGATTAACGGATCGAGGTTGGCTATGTTCTGTTGACCAAAGTCGCCGCCTCGATTGTAGAACTCAACCACTTGCCATAAGGTCGCCTGACCGCCGTTGTGAAAATAAGGTCCGGTCAGTTCGACATTGCGCAGCCCCGGCGTCTTGAACGTGCCTGTCACGTTGATGCGGCTATCGCATGTGGGGAACATCCCAAATGGCGTTTGTAAATTCGGATCGGTGAACATTCCCAGTTGAGCCATACCTGAATCCGAAAGCGGGTTGCCGAATGGATCTGTTCCTCCCAAGCCGACATCCTCCAGTGAAGGGCGGACGCCGATGTTGTAAAAGCCGTTGTCATAGACAGCGCAGCCGCCGTCTCCCATGATCATGCGCTCGAGCCGTTCGACTGACACACTGTTGACCGACGCCTTGGTCAATTCAGGACCGCTGTGGCAGCCGATACAGCGCCCCTGCCCAGCAAACACTGCAAGCCCCCTTTGCTGACTAGGCGTCAGCGCTTTGGTGTTGCCTTCCATAAACTGGTCGAAAGGTGTGTTATCGGACACCAGCGTGGACTCATACAACTGGATGGACAGCCCAAAGAAGAGCGAGAAGTTACTTTCCATTTGAGAGTATTTCTGGTCGCCAACTTTCGTGTTGCTCCAGTATTCGCTGCGAAATGCTTTTTGGATCAAGTCGCGGTAGGTGACAGTCAACCCGTTGGAGGGGGGTTTCCCTCGGCTGCCGGCGATGGACCCCAGTACGCTGTCATTTGGATCAACCAGCTGCTGACCTAACGGCTTCAAGTTGGTATTGATTAGTTTACGACCGATGTCGATAAGCGCGCGCACATCGCAAGACATTTCAAAGGAATTTCCGGCAGGACCGACGGCTTGTGAAGCCAGGCTGGCGTTATCAATGGCAATGGGGGTTAAGACGATGGCTGTCCCGTTATATTTCCAGATGGCTGCGCCGGTTATAGTATCCCGCAGCCCGAATGGGTTAACTCCGTTGAAGGTGTTGCTGGCGCGTCCGTCCCAAAAATTGCGAAAATTGAAAACGGCATTGATCGTTGAGGGGGCATTGCGCGGCGCTACCCGGCGCACATTGACACCGCCTACATTGAATACCGAGTCAAACATGGAGATACATTTGTCAACCGGATCGCCTTTTACGCGCGAAAAATTATGAAGAAATACCCCTTGCGATGAGATTATGTCATTTACATCGCTTACAATTGGGGAGTTTGCGGCACTCGAGTCGGCATGTTTTGTCAGCGGAAAATCCGCGGGTCGAAGTTGATAGTTGGGTCCTGCGAGCTGAAAGGTTGAATCATTGCCGCGCAGTCCTGGATTGATTTGATTCTTGGTACGCACATCCGCCCCGGCTTGGAAGTGGCAGCTGGCGCAAGCGGTTTTGCCGTCACTGCCTACTTGAACATCCCAGAAGAGCGCTTTGCCCAATTGAATCGCCGCTTGTTTATCGGACACAAAGTCCATTAGGTTGGATGGCTCAGGCACCGGCACAGTCTTGAGGGAAGCCAATGGCCGCACGATATCCACCCCAAGGAGATCCGGGTTGGGCGTGCCGGGGATGACCGTCCAGATTTTGCCAGCGAGCACTGCCCCGCCGGAATTATCTCCCACCAGCAAGTTGCCCTGTAAATCGATTCCCAGTCCGCTGACGCCGTCAAACAGCACACTGGTGCCGTTTATCAAGCCAGCTGTTGCGTAACGAGCTTGAGTCCCGTCATTGGGGTTGAATATGTCTACAGAGAAAAAATCGGCGACGAAGAGGTTGTTGACGCCATCGTAAAGCAGCGCAGTGGGAGCGAGGGTATCAATTCCAGTCGCTTCGGTTGGATTACAGGACCCCGGTAAGCACGCAGCCGCGCCGACTATCTTGGTCACCCTGAGAGTTTCTGCCACATATAAGTCATTACCGACGAAGGCAAAGGAGCTGGATGCCAATCCATTCGATGTGGCGCCGATCGCTTCCACTGTCTGCGAAGGTCCGCTCGGATCGGTCAACCGTACGATTTGACCATTCTTGCCCAGACCAAGATACAGTTTGCCGTCAGGACCGAGCGCGGCTGCCCGCACTCCGCCGGTATCCAGAATTTGACCAGACGCCAGCAGCAGTGGACTGCCAACGGTTTCCGTGACAGGGTCATACGTCAGGCGGTAGGCTCCTTGACTGTTGGCAGAAGCATCCGCCACATAAACCGAGTTTGTGTTCGCATCGAAGACCGCTTGACCTGCAGTTTCCCCGCCCACTTTGAAGCAGGTTGCCAGATTGGGTTGGGCGATTATTGAGTCAGGCGCTGCATCCAGACGGCAGAAACCCAAAACTGCATCGGATACCCAAAGGTGCCCGCCGAGAGAGCCAGGCAGCCACATCACACTTACTGGCGTAGTCAGCCCATTGGAATGCAGGGTACTCGTGGATAGTGCCAGGGCTTTGCCGATAAAAATAACTGTGGCAAGCAATAACACCAACAGGGTAATGCCAATATCCTTCGCCAAACGGGAGCGATTGTCAGTAACCCTTTTTCGTTTCATCGGTTTCTACCTTTTCCCTGGCAATTTGAGTTTGTCAAATGCCCAGCGCGTCGCATCATTTTGAACGGTCACAATTAGCAGAGAACTTTATTTTTCTGCCAGCAGAACTTTTAGATCAGAGGCGATATCATCGGAGGATGTGTCGGGCGGGAAGGTTTCACGCAGATTGCCTTTTTTATCCACAACATAGATAAGGCTTGAGTGTGTCTCGCCGCCATCCAGGACTACAACTCCATACTCCTGCCATGTTTTCGCCAATTCATTGGGCGTGCCGAGCAAACCAAGAAATGACGGGTTGAATCTTCCCATGAACTCTTTCATGGATTGAGGAGTGTCCTTGTTGGGATCGGTGCTGACCATCACCACCACCACATCTTTCGAGGGACTGCCGAGTGTCTCAAGGGCTTGTCGTATGATGGCCATCGTCGCGGGACATTCGATAACGCAGTTCGAAAAACCAAAAAAGACCAATACGACCTTACCGCGCTGGCTGGATAGCTGAAAAGGACGCCCATTATGGTCGGTCAAATTAATTTCTGCGGCAGGGATGGCTGACAAAACTGCGGCGCCTTTTAGTCCACTGCAGGAGACCGTCAAAACGATAATGAGTATGGCAAGCGCTACAAGAGAAGCTTGTTTCATAGGAATTTTTTACCTGCATTATTGACGTTTACAAAAATCAATTAAGTTATGTCACTCTGAGAGAGTATTTTTGCGACCGAGGAGTCTCGCATTTGAGCGTAGAGACCCTTCACTTCGTTCAGGGTGACATTCACTAACTTACCTGAACGTCAATAGAAGAGAAACTCATTAGACTTTATCTGAAATAACCGTCCCGAAGGTTTTTTTAAGCAAATCAAAGGGCAAAACATCAACCTTCGGGACGTTTTTCTTATTACCGATAAAGTCTATTATCTTGTAACGCTTTGGAGCGCGGTCCGCGGGCTAATTCCGCCGAGACTGGATTTAACTTGCAATCCGGCAGTTCCGGAAGTCCCAGCAGCGGGCTGCGGCACTCCCGTCAGGGTAAGTTTCCACACGCCTTTAGATTTAGTGAAGGTATTGCCCAGCAGCGAAGGATCATACATGATGGCGGTTGTCGCAAGGTATGGCATGAGTTTCAAGACTGCGCTGGGGTCGCTTGACGTGGCAGTGATGGTCAAAATCTTCTTTGAGGTCCTATACACTGACGAGGTGATTGTGACAGTGTCGGCAACTATGACCGGTTTCACCGTAATTGTGGCGCTTGCTGTATTGGATCCTGCCGCGTTAGTCACCTTTAGCGAAAGGGTAATGGTCGTGGTTGCTGTTACGGCAGGCGCAGTGTAGATCGGGTTGGGGCTGGTAGGATCAGAGAAAGTACCTGCACTGGCGCTCCAAAGATAGGTGATGGGCGTTGTGCCGGTGGCGCTTCCGTTCAGGGGTGTTGTCGCGGCTGAATCAACCGTGTAGGGACCGCCCGCGTCGGCGACTGGCGCTGTGACAGGAGCAGGGAGGATCTCCCAGCCGAACATCATGGCGTGGTCTTCGTGCGCCAGGTTGTGGCAATGCGCTACGTAATGTCCCACAAAGTCTCTGAACTGCCGCCACACCAACACTGACTCGCCTTCATCGAGATTGATCACATCCTCTCTTGAGGCATCATCCGGATGATCCGCGCTAGGGACGATGGCATTTCCATTGCGCATGATGACGCGGTGTTCCTCCATGTGAAGGTGAAACGGATGGACCCACCCGCCGCCGCCGTTGCGGATCTCCCAGACGGCACTGCTCCCTATTACATGCTGGGCGAGCGGGCTCTTGCCCGCCGGATTCTTGAGGCTTATTGCCGGGAAGGTCGGGTCGAAGGGCGCCCCATTGACGAGCCATTCGATCTCGCCGCCAAAGCCGCCGCGCTGGACTTCAAAGATGAGTCTGTTATCCAACATTTCCTGCGTGATCACAGGCATGGGCGGAAGTTCGCGCATAATCCCCGTGGGGATCTGGCTGTTATCGGGGGCATCATCGCCAATCACGATCTTCAGAACCGGAATCTTGTAATTGGGGTCGAGCCCGGAGCGGGTTGAATTGTTCATCTTGCGCCCGTCCGTCATTTTCATGATGTTTGTCAGGTAAATCACATCGCCTTTTTGGGTCGGCGTTCCATCCGCGTATTTCGTAAAGTCAACGATGAATTCACGGCGTTTGGCGGGCCACAACTCGAAGGAATCGCGGACGATCGTATGGGGCAGCAAGCCGCCGTCAGAGGCGATCTGGATGAACTGCATACACTGTACGCCATCTGGAATACGATACTGCCCCTGAAGTTCGTCGCCGCTGTAGCCAAGATCTTTTGCTGCCACCGGTCCGCCCGCGGATCTCATCAACACGAATTCATAACAGCGGGAAACGGAGGCATCCAGGAAACGAAGGCGATACTTGCGGCGGTTGACCGTGAGCACCGGGTAAGCTTTTCCATTAACCGTAAAGATGTCGCCGACAAAGCCATGATTGACGGAATGGCGATAGAAGGTCTTGCCCCACCATTCCGGATGCGTGCGGGGATTTCCAGCGTCCGGGAATTCGGCATCATGAATGTCATTGTGCAGCGTGACGCCATCGTCCAGGCGGCAGTCGTAGAAAACCAGCGGGATATCGTAGGCGACATCGAAGGAGCCGTCCGGGTTATCCGTGCGCACACCGGGCAGGTGCAGACCTTGGGTCTCGTCGCCCATATCCTTGTTGTCCTCGGGATCGTAGATTGGATAAAGTCCAACCATTCCCTTATAGACATTGGCGCCGGTGTGGTCCATGCGATGATCGTGGAACCAGAAGAACGATTGCTTCTCGCGCGAGTCGCCGCCGGCGGGCCAGTTGAGATAGAGGTTATCGCACCAACTTCCGGGCGGGTATCCATGCCTCCTGGGACCGTAATTCATGGCGTAGTTTGGATTGCCATCGCTCTCCGGCGCGGTATGCGCATTGTGCAGGTGGGTGAGGAATGACCAATCAGGCGCGCCAAAATCCTGGCGGTCGAGGTTGAGCGGGTTCTCATCAAGGCGGTTTACGAAACGAACGAGGACTGGCTTGCCATACTCAGCATTGATGAGCGGTCCAGGGAATGTGCCGTTGAAACCATAGATGGTGCTGGAAGGTAATGATCGAATCGTTCCCGCCGGGTAGGATTTTCCGTCTGCGTCGAATGAGATCGTTGGCTGTCCGTTGCCGTCAATCGGCAGTACTTCGGATGAAGTAAAGTCATGAGTATTCACCCTCAGTTCGATCCTGTACACAATCGGGTCGGGATATCCGATCTGGCTTGGCCAAATTTGATGCTTTTCATTGCCGAATGAGTTCTGCTTGCCGGGTTCCGGACCGGGTTTGGACGCCCAGCTATTCCAATCAGATGGGGGTATCGGAGCCAGCGCCTTCGGGATCGGCAACTCATCCTGAAAAGGAGAGAGGATCAACGGACTGGTCGGGTACGCCTCGGTATAGAAGACATCCACCGCCTTGGCAGTTGAAACCACTTTGAGAAGCCGCGACCCAGCCAATGCGACTGCCGCCGTCCCTGTCAATCCTAATTTCAAAAAATCGCGGCGGGAAAATTGGGTGCGGGTGATGAGTTGTGCGGGCATGACTGCTTCCTCCTTACTTACCTTACACAAGATGTCCCGAAAGTTCTCCGACGAGAGTCTTTCCACGCGAGAAAACCTTCGAGACGCTGTGTAACATTATTGATTGACTCCATGCTTACAAAAATCAGGCAACTGTGGGAGGAGACAGACAATCGCTGTCTCCTCCCAACTTGCGAGAACTTACTTGCCCGATCCGCTCAACGGAACCGTATGAGGCGAGCCGGCGGCATTACTGGTGATGGTGAGCGTGCCTGTAAAGGTGGAGAGCGAGGTCGGCGCGAAGCGGATGTTGACTGTGCAGTTCTTGCCGGGCAGGATTGCCGCGCCGCAGTTATGTCCGGCAATGGTGAAGGTGGTCGAGCCGCTGATGGCGAGCGAGAGAATATTCAAGTTGCTTGTACCTGTGTTCGTAATGTTGATGGATTTGGTGGAACTGCCGCCCACGCCGACGTTGCCGAAGGAAAGCGAGGTTGGCGAGAGGCTCAGGCTTGCGGAAACGCCGGTGCCGGAAAGGTTGACCGTTTGCGGGCTGGTCGGAGCATCGTCCACCAGTTGAATTTGGGCAGTGCGCGTCCCTCCGGCGGTCGGCGCAAAACTGACCTGCAGGGTGCACGTCCCACCCGGAGCGACAGGCGTCGTACAACCGTTCCCCAGAATGAAGTCGGAGGCGTTGGCGCCGCTCAGAGTGACGGAGGCAATGTTCAGGTTTGCATTGCCCGTGTTTTGCACGGTGACCGCCAGCGGCGCGCTCACGCTTCCCACTGCCTGGCTGCCGAACGTCAGGCTGGCGGGGCTGAGCGAGACGGCGGGCATTGGCACGGCAATGGCTTGACCAAACAGAGCAACCGAGACAGGTGAATTGAGACCCGAATGGCTGACTGTGAGAACGGCTGACTTGCTTCCATCGAGGGTGGGGCTGAAGCGCACGGTCACCGAGCAGGTTTCATCCTGGGCAAGCGTCGTGCAGGTGTTGCCCGTCACTTGGAATTGTGAGGCGTCTGTGCCGCCGAGGCTGGGGGCGAAGCCCGTGATCGGATCGGGTGAAAGGTTGGTGAGGGTCACCGTCAGGTCTGGGCTGGAAGCGAGCACATCCACATTGCCAAAGTCGAGGGCGGCGGGGGCGCTGATGATGGGTCCTGCCAGTTTGCCGGAGAGGAGGAACTTATCGGTGCGCATGGAGGTGCCATCAATGGCGAAGTAGTTGGCGGGTTCGGTCTCGCCTGCAGGAATGTAGCGCGAACCGACAATGCGATGCAGGGTGACAGCGTCTCCCAGGTAACCGGCGGGAGCGGCGGGGGCAAAAGCCGGGTCCCAGCGCAAGAGTCCGTTATTGAGCAGCGGGCTTGGGATGGGAGGATCAATATCGGTTGTGCCGGCGTTGGCGGGGATTCCACCGGTCGTATCCGTAAGGAAGGGTCCCACTGGACCGTAGGGAGTGGTGAATGTGTAAGAGGTGTTCGGGCACAGACCGGAAGTCACTTTGATGCGAATGCGGGCAAAGACAGTTTGTTGACCGATTTCCGGCACGCCGTTGATGAAGGAGCCTTCGAGCGCCATGCGCAAGAGGGCGAAGCCGGGCGCTGATGCGCCGTTGCAACCATCCGTCGGCACCAGGTCAGAGTCGGTGATCTGGTAGAAGAACTCGATGGGGTAATTGGTTGGGAAAACGAGAGGCAGAGAGGGGTCGAAGCCCGCATCGGCGAGGACGACGCAGTTGGGATCGCTCGCATCGAGACAGGGCTGGACGCGCACGCCATTGTCGTCCTGATACCAGTCGGGGAAGCCGTCGGAGCGGATCGTCGCCGAGACGGCCGGCGCGCCGGTGAAGCCGCGTCCGCTGAGGGCGACGGTTGGCGTCACACCGCTCGCATTGCTGGGGATGGTCAACGTCCCAGTGGAGAGTCCGCTGACCGTCGGAGCGAAGCGCACTTTGATGATGCAGGATCCGTCCACCGGCACGGTAGCCGGCGCGGCGGGGCAGTTGTTCTCCAGCAGGAATTGAGCGTTATCCACTGTGGGCGTCCCTACTTCGAGCGGTTCCAAACCACCGAGGTTCGAGACAGTGATCGAAACGGATTGACTCGTCTGCCCAACGTGAAGGTCGGTGAAGGCAAAGGAGGCTGGGCTGACAGTGATGGCGGGTCCGCTGACCACTTGCCCGATTCCGTTCAGGGCGATCTTGAGACCGTTGTTGCGCCCGGTGTGGTTGACCGTGATAAAGGCATCGCGGCTGCCGGCGGCGGTGGGAGCGAACAGCACGTTGAAGTTACAACTTGCGCCTGCGGCAAGCACGATCGTCCCGCCGAAGAAGGCGTTGTTGCAGCCGCCGTCGGGAATGAAGTCGCCGGGGTTGGGACCGCCCAGAACGAGGCTGTTGATGGTCAGTGCAGTGATGCCTTCATTGGTGAGCGTGATTTGCGCATTGCCGCTCGAGACGCCTACGGTGTAGGGCGGGAACGCCACACTGCTGGGATTGGCGACGAGGGGTCCATTGAGTTTGCCCATTACGGTGAAGAGCGTCGTCTGACCGATGGTCACACTGGGTCCACCCACCGCGGCGGGACCCTCAATGCGGAAGAAATTGGTGTTATACGGGCTGCCGGTGATGCGGTGCAGTGTAATGGCGTCGCCAATATAACCGGCAGGTGCGGCAGGCGCGATCGCCGGATCCCACTGAAGGAAACTGGCGAGCACCGGGCTTTGTATGGCATCGGCAAAGTTGCACAGGTCGGGCGCAACGGGGAAACAGCCGATGTCCACCGTGCCGGCGGCAGGTTTGATGGAGCCGCTGTCGTCGGTGGTCAGGACCGTCTGCCCGTAAGGATGGGTGAACGTGTAGGCAGTGTTCGGGCACAAGCCGCCGCGCACCACGATGCGCACGCGTCCGAAGACCATCTGGTCGCCGTTGGCGGGCGTGGGGTTGACAAATGCTGCTTCGAGTGCGGAGCGCACGAAGGCGCGTCCTGGCGGGATGCTTCCACAGCCGGGCGTGGTAAGCATATCGGAGTCAGCGATTGTGTAAAAATATTCGCTGGGGAAATTGGCGAACTCCGTCATCCCCTGCAGGGGGAGGGATGGGTTGTAGAATTCGTCCGGCAGGACGATGCAGAAGGGGTCGCTCGGGTCAATACATTCGCTGAGGCGCAGACCGTTCTCATCCTGATACCAGGTGGGATAGCCCGTAGCTTGGTTAATGACCGTGGAGACTGCGGCGATGCCGCCCGTGCCAACCGCGGTGAGGGCAATATCCACATGCCCGACGCTGATGTTTGCAACGAGACGCAGCACCGCATTGATGGCGCCATTGGCGATGGGGCGCGCGACAATGTTGATATCGCAGGTCTTGCCGGGTTGGATGACGAAATTCGTACAGCGATCGGAGGTCTTTATAAACTGCGCCGCATCGCCGGATTGGACGGTATCCATCAAGACAGCGCTTGAAATTTGCAACGGCGCAACACCCGTGTTTTTCACCCGCACGCGCTGGGCAAGCGATTGAGTGCGGATGCGGAGGCTGCCAAAGTTGAGCGAGAGCGGTGTGGCGGTCAGGATGGCTTCACTGCCTGGGTTGGTGCCGGTACCAGCCAGCGCGACGGTAAACGGCGAGCGAATGCCGTTGTGCGTGATGCTCAGGACGCCAGCCAGTTCGCCTACAACCACCGGGTCGAATTGAACCGCTACCGCGCAGGATTCATCACGGGCAAGCGTGCGACCGAGACAGACATTCGGATCGGAAACGACGAAGCGTCCCGATGGGGTGGCAGAGAGGGAGTTGATGGTGAGCGGGTTGACGCCGACATTGGTCAAAGTCACGAGGCGGGCTGGGCTCAAGCCGGTGTTGATGTTCTGTCCGCCAAAGTCAACCAGCGCGGTGTTGGCGAGGAGCGGACCCGCCTCCCTGCCCATCACCGTGAACTGGTCGGTGCGCATGATTTCGCCGCTGGAATCGGAAATGGCGAAATAATTGGCAAACCCTGTGCCCGGACCGCCCGGTTCATACGTTGCACCGGTGATGGCGTGCAGGGTGACCGCATCGCCCAGGTAGCCCGGAGGAGCGGCGGGGGCGACAGCCGGATCCCAACGCAGGAAACTCTGCGCCACCGGGCTGCGCAGGGCAAGCGAAAAGTCGCACAACTGTCCGATGACGGGCGCACAGCCGATATCCTGTGTTCCGTCAACCACGCGGGTGCCGCCGAACTCGTTTGTGGTCAGCGTCATTGTGCCGAAGGGGTGTGTAAATGTGTATTGCGTGTTCGGACAAAGCCCGCTGGTGATGCGGACACGCACCCGGCTGAAAACCATTTGCTCGTTATCGGCAGGCAGCCCGTTGACGAACGCTCCTTCAAGGGCGATGCGCAAAAAGGCTTTGCCGGGACGCGTGCCGTTACAGCCGGGCGTGGTGAGTTTTTCGGAGTCAACTACCGAGTAGAAGAACTCATCCGGGAAGTTGCCAGGCATGTCCATTGGCAGGGCTGGGTCGAAGACACCCGGATTGGGCAAGACCACGCAGAACGGGTCATTGATATCCAGACACGGGTCGAGGCGCGTGCCGGTGGTATCCTGATACCAATCCGGGAAGCCGAACTGGTTCAGGGTGGACGAGACCGCCGCGGGGGTCGGCGCCGCATAGGCGGGCGCCGTCTTGAACGGGAGAAGATTGAGCAGGATCGCCAGGATGATGAAGCCATTGCGGAGGCTGTTCATGCGCGTACGGGGCTGGTAAATTGAGGAAGTCATTTTCTAACCCTTTCTGATGGATCCAAATCTGAAAACTGCCTTGAATCAACCGTGAAGTAATCGGTGTCGTCAAAGAGAAAAATGCGGTGGGAAATGCCGCGATTTACAAATTCATCATAGCGTGTACTGCTTTTGTAACAAACGGACAGAGGTAGCAAGTGTACGTACACCTTGGTCGGCTGTTTTCCGACTTTAGTCGGAAGTTTTCGATTCGACCATTGTCGGTGTAACAAAACCCCAAAAATCCAGTATTATGTAAAAGTAGGATAAACATGCTCCTCTTTCGTGTTCGCACTCTGGTCATGCAATGGAGCCTGCTCCAACGCTTTAATGTTGCGGCAGCGGCAATTACTCTGTTGGGTACACTGATCATTGGCTGGTGGGTCGGCAGGGAAATCAAAACCAGCATCCTCAACGAATCGGCGGCGGCAACCGCCCTTTACCTGGATAGTTTCATCACCCCCAATCTTCAGCAGTTGGGGCAGTCCGATACGCTCTCGCCGGAACATACCGCCATGCTGGAAAGCCTGCTGAATAAGACCGATCTTGGGCAGCAAATTGTCACCATCAAAGTGTGGGACAAGAACATGACCATTCTGTACAGCAATCATTCCTCCCTGGTCGGCAAAACGTTTCCTGCCGAGGATTTGGTCGAGGCGTGGAACGGACGTGTCGTGGCAAACATCAACGATCTCGCTGAAGATGAATACAAGGAAGAACGAAAACTGTATAAGCGGCTGCTCGAGATTTACGTCCCCATCCGGCAAACCGGCACGCACAGAATTATTGCCGTCGCCGAGTTCTATCAAACGTCAGATACCATCGAGGCGGAAATTGCTCAGACGCAGAGAAAAAGTTGGCTGGCAATCGGAAGCGGCATGGGAATTGTGTACCTTGCTCTTTCGCTGTTCTTTCAGTGGACACGCAGCCAGATTCGACAAAGGGAAATCGCGTTGAGGAATCAGGTGGCACAGTTGAAGGAACTCATTGCGCAGAATGACGAACTCGATCTGCGTATTCGGCGCGCCAGAGCGAACACCACTACTTTGAATGAACGCCTCCTTCTCCGCATCAGCGCCGAACTCAACAGACATGCAACACAAAAACTCAACGCCTCGCTGACATTGCTGCATGATTTTGTCGAAGTCAGCAGGGCGTGTCCTCTGGCAAACCAAAACAACCCATGCAATGAAAATCTGCCCATCATTCAATCCTCTCTGGAAACGGCTGTGAAGGAAATCGTTTCCATTGCCAGCGGTTTGGGGCTTCCACAGCTGAATGAGATGTCCTTGAGGGAGGTCTTTGCCGACGCCGTCCTTGCCCATGAACAGCGCACGGGCACTCGTGTAACCTTCCACGCAAACGAGCTTCCCGAAGATGCAGCTCTGCCCGTCAAGATCACTGCCTATCGCATCGTTCAGGAAGGATTGAACAATGCCTATCGTCATGCCAGAGGGCTGGGGCAAGAGGTAAAGGTCACCTTTGAAGCGGAACGACTCCAGATCGAAGTCTCGGATCGGGGTCCCGGGTTCGATACGACACTGCCGCTTCATAAAAGGGAGCGGCTGGGGCTGGCAGGGATGCGCGAACGCGTGGAAAGCCTGGGCGGCAGTTTCCTTATTGAAAGCAGGCGGCAGGAAGGAACAAAAATTACCGCTGTTTTGCCGTTGGCGTTGTTGACCGAGGAGAAAATCGCCAATGCGTAATTCCGCAAACCTGCGTATGATTGAAAGCGGCGGCAACACGCCCGGGAGGCGGTGATGCAATTACGCTGGGCATTACTCTCCCGCCGGTTTAAGCCGTCTGGAATTGTCTATTTTTTTCGCCGCTGTGTATCCACTTTTCGGCGATTGAGCCTGGTCCAGCGATTTACGTTGATCGGTTTTGTCATCATGATGCTGGGCGCCGCGGGCATCGGCCGGTGGATCAAGGAACAGATTAAGACGGGCGTCATCAAGGAGGCGACCGCAGCAACCGCGCTCTACATGGACAGTTTCATTGCGCCAAACCTACAGGAACTGAGGGATGCCAATACCATTTCCGCAGAGCATGTGGATACGTTGAACAGTCTGTTCAGTCAGAACAACCTGGGGCAACGCACGATTTCCATCAAAATCTGGAACAGGGATGGCCGCATCATCTACAGCAATATTCCCAGTCTGGTGGGGCGTGTCTTTCCCAATAACGAAGAAATTGCCGCGTCCTTCGCTGGCGAGGTGACAGGAGATATAAGCAATTTGGCGGACGCCGAAAACATCGAAGAACGGCGGCTTTCCTCCGAGCCGCTGTTGGAAGTGTACAGCCCTGTCCGACTTAATGACACTAATGAAGTAATCGCAGTGGCGGAGTTTTATCAAAAGGTGGATACCCTCAATGCAGAGATTGATGCCGCCCAAAGAAAGGGCTGGCTTGTCCTCGCCTCAACGATGCTGCTGATGTACATTCTGTTGATTGGATTTGTCCAGCGGGTAAGCAACCGCATCGAGCAGCAGGAGGCAGAGTTGAAAAATCAGGTCAGCCAGTTGACCAATCTGCTGACGCGTAACAAGGAACTCAGTCAGCATATGCGGCTGGCTGCGGCAAATGCCGTCGCCTTCAACGAGAAAATCCTGCGGCGCACCAGCGCCGAACTCCACGACGGTCCCGTCCAGGAGATCAGCCTGGCGCTTCTGCGGCTCGACCGCGCCATCGCGCAAAGCGAGTCCTGCCGTCTGACGAACAGCAATGCCAATTGCGGCGCAAACCTGCCCGTCATTCAGACGTTACTGCAAGACGCTCTGAAGGAATTGCGTTTTGTCGCCAGCAGTTTGGGCGTTCCGCAGTTGGATGCGTTGACTCTTTCCGAGGTTATTCTCCGTGCGGTGGTTTTACACGAACAACGCAGCGGAACGGAGGTCGCTTTGAACATGAACGTCATTCCTCAATACGCGCCGCTGCCCATAAAAATCGCAGTGTATCGCCTGATCCAGGAGGCTTTGAGCAACTCTCATCGTCATGGAGGTGGTATCGGGCAGGCGGTGCAGGTCTCGTATGAACGCCAGCACTTGGAAATCGAAATGATTGACCAGGGTCCCGGCTTTGATGTGGAAGCAATTGCGGTAGAGGATGAATACCTGGGACTGGCTGGGATTCGCGAACGCGTGGAAAGTTTAGGCGGGTCGTTTTTACTGCAAAGCCAGCCCGGCAAAGGTACGCGTATATTCGCCCGTTTTGCCCTTGAAAGCAAGGAGTGAACCCATGGAAAAAATCAGAGTCGTAATTGTGGACGACCACCCCATCTTTCGGGAGGGCTTGGTTTCCATCCTTAGCACCGAACCGGATGTGGAGATTGTAGGGCAGGGCGTAACATCCGAAGAAGCCGTTGAACTCGCCAGGGAACATCTGCCCGATGTCATCATGTTGGATATCAGCATTCCCGGCGAGGGGGGCATCAGAGCCGCTGAAATCATTGCCGCGTCTTTTCCGGTAATCAAAATCATCATGTTGACCGGGTCGGACGAAGAAGATAACGTCATTGCGGCGCTCAAGGCGGGCGCGCACGCCTACATTTTGAAAGGCGTGGCGGCGCGTGAGTTGAACAAAATCCTGCACACCGTCCACGCGGGGGAGGGATATGTGAGTCCCTCGCTTGCCGCCAATTTACTCTCGGAGATGACATCCTCTCATAAAGAAAGGCACATCTCACAGAACGGATTCGAAGAACTAACCGAGCGGGAACGCCAAATCCTGGAACTCATCGCCGTGGGGACAAGCAACAAGGAAATCGGACAAAAACTTTACCTCACCGAAAAAACCATCAAGCATTACGTCACCAACATCCTTCAAAAACTGCACGTCCGCAACCGCGTGCAGGCGGCTCTGCTTGCGCAGGAAAAGACGCGACCCAAGATGGGCAGCCCAAAGATCGAACGATGAAGTTGAGAGTCCACATTTGGATTGCGTTCATTTCGAATCCCGCCTCCACCCCGACCTCGCAGCTGGCTGGCTGACCCTCATCCTTTCCCACCCCGCCGCGACTCAGGAGCCCCCCAACGCGCGGAGAAATTGTGTCTGCTCCCCCCTTTTAACCCATCCTGTAATTGACTTGCGAGACGCGCCGTCCGATTGGGATTGGTGCTGGTCCCGGCGGCGCAGGCAGAAGCCGTCTCTGGAGACGCTGTGTTATGCAACCTTTATGAACACAAGACTCATCGCTAAAAGAAACCGACTATAGCAATCTTGATTAAGTTTTACACATGTCTCAGTCTTTGGCAATCGTAAAAAACTAGCCCACAAACTTAACCGCTCCAAAAGATTATGAACCACTATAAATAACTATCGGTCGGTAATGATAGTCATCTTTGTGAAGATCGGCTTCCTCGAAGCCAATTACATAGGGAGCTTTACATTTTGGGCAATAAAAATCCAAAATAAACCGCTTGCCTCTTTCTGCCATATTTGCGAGAAATTGTTGAATATGCTCCTTGAAAAATCCAGCATCTTCAGAGTTTAGTTTCAAGGGTTCGTTTTGATGATTGACTGCGCCCTTCTCAAGGCTTTGACGATTGAAGTAAACACCATAATCACATTTGGGACAAAGAAAACGATTGGGGTAATCAAGCCATCCTTTTGAATCGTAACCTGTGAAACATGCAGATGGGTCTATTTCGCTTATCTTCATTAGTATTCTCACCTTAGTCTGTGCAGGAGGTTACCCAACGAGACTGTCGAAAAAGTCCCTATTCAAAGCCGCGTTGTCCGCTTGGGATTGGCGCTGGTCCCAGCAGCGCAGGCAGAAGCCGTTTCTTGAAACGTTGTGTTGAGTTATGGTTTTGGATTACTTGAAACTGTACTCAAATGAATATTCAATCAATTGTTCTGAAACCGAGTCAGGCGTTTTTGTTACTTCATTAACCACAGGAAAGCCTCCAAGAATAATTGTAACGGTTATCTGATCAGGAATTAAAACATTCAACGTCATCGAACTTGTGTCACAAATTCCCAATGTGCTAGTGTCGTTTGAGTCTTGATTCAAATCGATGATTTTGCCTGTGGTTTTTTCGCGCTCTAATGCGCACATTAAATTTGCAGTAAATGCGGCGCTTTTAATTTCAACAAGGTAACCAGGGAATGCTGGCTCAAACGGAAATTTGATTTTCAAAACGGTATGGGGATTGTTGCCTGTTTGCGAAGGCTCGTTAGTTGGAGCAAACGTAGAAGAAATTGTTGGTTCAATGGTTGGGGTGGGAGTAGAAGATAGATTTGTAGACGTTGGCTCAATAGTTGGCGGTACTGTTTCTGTCGGAGGAATTTCTTGTTTTGCTGATGAACATGCAGTGAATACTAATACAAGCACGAGAATTGTAAATCGTTGAATTTTCATTATCTTATTTTCCTTTCGGTTTTTTTGTTATGGGCGGTAGCAAATCCAACGAATCTGTCAAAAAACTCCCTTTTTAAAAGCCGTGCCGCTGGGCGGAGCGACTTTTTCGCTGTGACGTGATTATACTCCTGCTATTTTCCCATTTGGGATGGCTAATTTAACCTCCCGCAGGTTGAGCGGTTGAAGGGACGACTGGGAGAATCGCAGGCGCTGATTGCGACGGCGTACAAGATTGCGCGGGTGGTGTACATCATGTTGAAAGAAAAAAAACAGCCCTATCAAGGGCTGTGTCGGAGCAGGAGTACGAAGAGAAATCCTGCTAGGGGAGTTGAATTCCCTGCAAGCGCCGCGCCGCTCGTCTGGGATTGGTGCTGGTCCCAGCGGCGCAGGCGGGAGTCGTTTCTTGAGACGCTGTGTTGGGCGGCGTTTTGGCAATCAGTTACTTTTTCTTCCAAAGATTCGCAACACCTTCGTTCTCAAAGTTTCTTTTTCTTGATCCCGTTTTTTAGGATAACCAGTTCTTGAAACAGTATGTTGGAACGCACCTTTAGGTAGACTGCCTGGTAGGTTGCTCGGCATGGGAAATGGTGTACTTTGCCCAAGCAGCAGATTATCAATCAGAAAGTTTAACAATCGCTGGTCATACTCATTATCTGTTTCTTTGTATTGCTGAACATCCCGATTGACCCAAACGGCGGTAATTGCGTGGCGCTTATCAAAATGTACTTGGTAAATACAGACTCCTGTCCAACTGCGATGAAAGGATAAAACATCATTTTCCATAAAAATGAACCATTTATCGTCCATGCTTTTTGGAATTAAGCCATGCGCCAAACAATCGAATTCTTGTTCTGTAAAAGTGCGCACAAAATTTAATTTGGCGCGTTGCCTGGGTAATGGGAGGGTTTTCAAGGAGTTTCGATCAGCAATTTCAACCATGTTCATTAGTCTTTCATAAAACTGAGTCGATCTTCATTCAGTCGCCCAACGAGATTATCGAAAAAGACCCTTTTTTTCAAAGCCGCGCCGTCCGCTTGGAATTGGCGCTGGTCCCAGCGGCGCAGGTAGGAGTCATTTCTTGAGACGCTGTGTTGAGTGGAATTTGGGGGGGAGATTATTTTGCATGAGCGGTTTTTTTCAAGAAATGTTTTTATACAGCTTCTACTGACTGTCTTTTGTTATTCTTGCTAGATATTTTCCAGCAAGTCCGCCTGATACACATGCGAGGATTGTAGCAATGATAATTTCGGGAAGTAAATAGATTACTTGTTTGATTAAGCCATCAATGTAATAGGGAAGGTTTGTAAAGAAAAATCCGCTTCTTATAACATCTATAAGGTCTCGCCAACCATTATGAGGAACAACCGCTAAAACAAATAGACCAATTCCACAAGTAAGTATAACGGCGAGACCTGCCAATGCGACACCCAAACTGGTAGCCCATTTTTCTGTCAGGGAGCCTTTTTTCAATCGAGCGCGAATGAGTAATTCTAAAACATATCCGCCAATGCCAGACGGAATAAAGGTAAATATTCCACCATAAATAAAAGTCAGCGGAACTATGGTTGAAAAAGTAGTTTTGAAAGAAAACGGCTCCTCAAAAAGGAAAGTCATTCTGACACTTTCTATAATTGAAAACACAATGAGGCTAAGAAACGCGCAAATTAACCCAACAAAGAAGCCTATATTGATGCCTGTGTATTTCAAAATAGTTTTCATGATTTGTGTCTATGGGTTTTGTTTTAGGCAATCATCCGCCCAACGAGATTATCGAAAAAGACCCTTTTTTTCAAAGCCGCGCCGTCCGATTGGGATTGGCGCTGGTCCCAGCCGCGCAGGTAGGAGTCAGTTCTTGCTGACGCTGTGTTGGCTGGCATCTTGATTACAGGACACCGCCTTTTTTACAATCTCTGTTCCAAAACTTGTGCTTGTTGAGCGCTTGCTTGTTCAGGCTTTTTGAATGTCAAGAACAGCAACATAATCCCGATAAATATTCCAACGAAGAGCCATATTGTTGTCATCGCAATCATTGTTAAGTTGGTAGCAACATCAGTGGGCATTGTTGCTGGGTCAATCATTCCAAGCCATTCAGCCAGTCTCCCGATGGGTAAGACAAGGAACATCATAAGCGGAATAATCGTAAACGGACTCAAGCCTGCGCCAAATAAGGTGCTGAAAAACACTCGTTGTAGCGTAGTACCATAGCGTTTTCCAACAAGCCCGATTGTTAAACCGATAATGACCCAAACGATAATCAACGATGCAACCCATGCCTTGATTTCACTTGGGAACAACAACTGCGAATAAAGGAGCGCAGAAACCCACATTGCACCTGTGAAAAGCGTCGTCATTACTCCTACAAGAACATGCTTTGAAATCAATAGGTTTTTCATGTCTATCTCCTTGCCGATGAAAGATTTAGCCCAACTCATCCATAAGTTGAGCCTATCTTTATTTTCGGCAATTTTCCCCGTGCTTGCAACTGTGGAATGCCCTAGTTTTTGGAGTTCCAACTTGCCTGTGGTGTTCCCCAGTTTCAAAATCAATTCTATTCTGGAACTTACCTGAAACTTGGCGTAGATATTTTTCAAGTGAAATTCAACCGTGCGGTTAGAAATGCTGAGAGATGATGCAATCAACTTGTTGCTTTTGCCTTGTAGTAAAAGATTTAGGACATCCCATTCACGGTTACTCAATCGGGGAAATTCGGACATTGTGATCACCTTTTAGACTAGTTTGCCATGTGCCAGCCAACGAATCTGTCGAAAAAGTCCTTTTTTTCAAAGCCACGCTACTCGCCTGGGATTGGCGCTGGTCCCGGCGGCGCAGGCAGGAGCCGTTTCTTGAGACGCTGCGTTAGGCGCGCTCACGGAATGCAAGACTTGAATCCTGAAAACCAGAACTGTTGACCGCAAGCGCAAAAATTCTTTTTTAGAATTCCCTTTCGTTAATTGTTGAGTAACAATACTAATATGACTGAAAAAATTAAATAGCCAACAATTAACAATGCGGTAACAACAATAGACAAAACGTATTTCAATACATCACTTAATTCAGATCTGAATATTTTTATATTTAGATAAATCCCCGCCATTGCAATAGCGGCTCCGAGTGCGCCACCTAGAAATAAAACAACCACTGGAGAACCTGCAAAAAGCCATTGTTGCCATGAGAGAGGTTTAACAAGTTCAATTAGTTTTCCGTCAATTTCGATTTGAGGAACATCCAACCCCAACATTTTTTGCTTCAATGTCGCAATGACTTCTTTCCCATCGTTGCGCTTTAAAAGCAATTGTCCTCTTTTGGGGCCCTTTTCTGCTCTTTCACCATTTACAAGGAGTTTTGTTCCTGTCCAAAAACTTACAACAATTTCTATGTCTTGACCTTCAAATCCTTCAGCGTTTACTTTGTAACCCATATTGTTCTCCCGAAAAAAATAAAATGTGGTGATATTTGCTTTTCAGCGAAGCGCCCAACGAGACTATCGAAAAAGTCCCCTTTTTTTTTTTTTTTTTTTTTTTTTTTTTTTTTTTTTTTTTTTTTTTTTTTTTTTTTTCAAAGCCGCGCCGCCTGCTTGGGGCTTTCACTGTTCCCAGCGGCGCAGGCGGGAGTCGCTTCTTGAGAGCGGTATTAGCCGCCTTTTGGCTTTTTAAAGTGCTTCTCTACAACCTTTTTGACATATTCAGGAATTGGAAACTGGTCTTGAACTGCCGATGCTTTAAGTTTTTCATATAACTCAACTTCATCTTCGTCCCAAAGAATATCGGTGCGTCTTACTTCTCTGAGTGCAATATGCACATAATTTCCAGGATTTGCCCAATAACACTTCAAACATACTTGCGGAGATTTCTTCTCTTGCCAATTAGCACAATGTTCGCATGACCATGACTTGGCTCGATTACAAGAACCACAAACGAGCATAAAATCTTGTAGTTGTAGATTTAACTTGTCTTGTGAGTCGCCTATAACTTCATACGGAACTCGATGGTCAACTTGCAAGTATCTTTGCTCAAACGACCCATTACAAATTGAGCATTTGCCGCCGCTTTGGACATAAAGTTTATTCCGAAATTGCTTTGGGAATGTTTGCCTGCCTTCCAGCCTGCCTTTTTGAATATTGTTTACATCGCCAAACCGATAAGCCGCTATCGAGCGCCCTTCACTGTCTTTGACGCGGAACGTCTCTAGCGGAATGCCTGCTTCACGCACATCACGAGCGGCTCTTGGAGGATGGTTATAACCGTATTGCTTTTCAAGTTGTTCGGTAGTTATGAAACCATGTTCAAGAATATGCTCAATGACAATACGAGCCCGTTTGTTTGAAATACCTTCCAAAATGCGTTTTATTTCTTTGTGCGATGTTGATTTTGGCATGATGAATGAACTCGTTGACTAAAACTCGAATAAGGCGGGCTGACGGACAACATGACTGGAAATAATTTCATCAGGGGCAAGATCTAATTTTCCAATCAAATTATAGGAAAGATAGACCGACTCAACAGTAACATCATCTCTGCCAAGTAAAGTTGCCTGTGTCGAGCGTCCTGCCTCAATTTCTAGGCGATACATTCCCAATGAAGGGGGAAGATTTTGCCCGTATGATTTTTTACCTGTCCGTCCATCGTAACTGAGAATGAAAGGAACATTTCTCTCATTTAACTTTTCCAACTCATGTATAAACTCATCAAAGTCAATCCCGCTAAAATAACGGGGGTCGCCTGTGGCACACACGCCCTGATAAGGCGGATCCAGGTATACAAGGTCCTTTGAAGTTGCTTTCTTCAATACTTCCTTGTAATCTACGCTGGTTAAAGTCGTTTTATTTTTTAGCAATTTAGAAACTGCAAAAATATCATCTCTCATTTGTCTTGGATGACGCCCTAGTCTGCGATTGTCTGGGCTTTGGTTGAATTCCCCGTTCGTGTTATATCTTACTGATGCTTTCACACAACGGGCTAGCAAATACAACAAGTAATCAGGACGTTTTGTTGCATTGAAATTATCCCGAACAATATCGTAATACTTTCGTTCGTTTCCCTGCTGTTCTGTCCACAAGGTTTCATATTGGGCAGAAATTTTGTCAGGGTTATTGATTATCTCGCCTAGAAGAGCAATTAAAGGCTGATTGATGTCGTTTAAATGAAAACGATTTGCTTTGCTATGAACTGCCGCCGCAATGGAAATTGCTGCCGACCCTGAAAACGGCTCGAAAAGGGTTTTTATCTCAAGCGGGAAAAATGGAAGAATGTATTTTGCTAGATTACGTTTGCTGCCTTGATAAGGAATCGGGTGCGGGATTTTCATCGCTCAATCTCTCCACCACTATTTTACTCTAATCTGTTGACCTGTTAAGCAAGGTAACGCCTAACGAGACTGTCGAAAAGTCCTTTTTCAAACCCGCGCCGCCGGGCGGAGCGACTTTTTCGCTGTGACGTGATTATACCCCCGCCATTTTCCCGTTTGGGAGGGCTAATTTAGCCCCCGAATTCACTTGCTTACAGCACGTCTGGCGCTTCCCCAACCCACAAGCCAAACTCGGCGGGTTCGCGCGCTCCCCTCAGCCGCGCCAGCCAGGGACGGAGCGCCCAGCGCAGACCGTAAAACGGACGGATGTGCCGCCAGCGAATGCGGAATTTTTCGCCGAGCCGGTTCATTCGCTGGTAAGTCAGATAATTTTCGCTTTGCAGGGAGTCGGAGGCGAAGCCGTAACGCGCCAGGAATTGCTGCCTGCGCTCCGCCGCCATCCGCTCCCCCGACTCGGGGTCGTGATAGACCGGCGAATCCATGACCAGAATTTTGCCGCGCGAAGTGAGCACGCGCAGAGCCTCGGTCAGAGTCTCTTCGTAACTTTCGGAATAATGGAAGGAAGCGTTGAACACGACGATGGAAGCCGCAGAGTCCGGAAGCGGCAGGCGCGTGAATTCCGCCTGAAGCGGTGTGAAGCGGTTCTCGTAATTTCTCCACGCGCCGAGACCGTCCTCCGCGTTCACGAGCAAGTCCACCGCCAGCACCTCATGTCCGCGTGCCGCCAGGCGGTTGGAAAGCCAGCCGTTGCCCGCGCCCATATCCACGATGCAGGCGGGCGGCAGGGGCGAAAGCAGCCTCTCCAACGCGCGGAAACTTGCGGCGCGAATCCTCCAATCGGCGGAGAAACGTCCGCTCAGGTCTTGGAAAGGGAGCGCGCGGTAGTAGGATGCGTCGCCGCCGCCGCGCCCCTCGAAGCGGCGGACCGTTTCATAGTCCGCGATGAAGCGGGCGAAGTGCGATTCGCGTTCGGGCAGAAGAAAACGCCAGATGCCGTCCACACACCGAAAGGTCAATCCGTCTTGCAAACAGCGCAATTCATCGGGCGCGGTATTCTCGAGCGCAGCCCTGCAGCGGGGGCAGATAAATCGAATCATCGAGGCTTGCCCAGGACTTCAATACAGGCGGTGTACACAATATCCAGCGTGCGCATGACGTTATCCAGCCGTTCGGGAGCGCGCCACCGATTCCCGCTGAGACTGTCCAAAGCGATCACCACCGAGGCGGTTGGCAGACCGCGAACCTGCCCCACCGTGAATAATCCCGCCGATTCCATTTCGACGGTTTTGACTCCCTCCGCCTGATACTGCCGCACTTCCTCCAGCGTTTCGCGGTACGGCGCGTCAGTTGTCCACGTTGTACCCAGCGAGCAGGAAACGCCGCGCGCGCGGATCGCATCTGCAAGTTCGCCGGCGAGCTGCGAGTCGGCTTCGATGAATTTCGCAGGGGGCAGATAATGATGCGACGTGCCCTCATCGCGAATGGCGCGCGTGCAGACCACCACATCGCCTGCCTGGAGGTCCTCTTGCAGGATTCCGCCTGCCGTCATCACCGCCATGCGGCGCGCCCCCATGGCTGCCAATTCCTCCGCCAGTTCAGCCACAATCGGCGAGCCGCCTCCGAAATTGGTCAGCACCACTGCGCCGTTCTTTTTGACTTCGTAAACGTCCGCGTTCATGCTGCCCACACGCCGAATGGGGATGCGCCAGCGCAGGCGGCGCGGCAGTCCGCGTTCGAGGCAAAACAGAACGCCCTCCAGTTTGCGAAACTTCGGCAGGCGACCCAGGCGCCCGCGATAGCCGACAATATCCTCGGGCTTGAGCAGGGATTCAAGCGTGTGCTTTTCGGGAAAATTCGGAAAACTCATTCTGCCTCCACTGCGCCGCCAACAGCGCGGTTTGTAACGTCTCGGCAATCAATATGGTTGCGCCTGCGCCCCTCAGCCCCCAATTTGGAATCAGCCAAAGACCCAACAATGCCAACGCCAACAGGCTGACCAACGATGCTCGCAATATGGGCTTCGTGCGTTTCGACGCGGCGAATTTCAACGTGAGAAACGTGCCGACCGTATAAGGGATAAGCGTCCACGAAAGGATTTGCAGCGCAGGGACAGACGCTTCATACCCGACCCCGAAGAGGGCGCGCGTCAACGGCATTGCCAACGCCGAAAGGGAAATCGCCCCCAAACCCGCGCCGCCAAGCAGGTACCTCCACGAAGCGTGAAAGGATTCCCGGCGGCTTTGTGCCATCGCGGGATACAGCGCGGTAAAGACTGCGCCATGCGCCGTCTTCGCGCCCTCCACCGTGCGCTGCGCCGCGGAAAATAATCCCGTCAATAGCGGACCACCGAAAGCCGCCAGCATCAATATGCCAAGTCTCTGGTAAAGCATGGCGAGGACGGTCAGCACTGCAAAGGGAGAACTGATTTTTAGCAGATGGGAAACCGCCTTCGCGTCGAAGCGCCACGCCCGCCAGAAATCCGAAATCGCAAAGTGACAAACCGCCGCGCCCGCCAGCGTGGTGACAATTTGAACAGCCAAAAGAAGCACAGCCAGCCGCGCAACGCTGGCGTTCATGAAAATCCATAGCGCGGCAAATTGAATGAGGGCGCTCATCAAATTCAGCGCGGCGTATGCGCCCATGGCTTGTCTGCCGCGCAGGGCGCTTGTGAACACCGTGAAGCCCGCCAGCGGAATCAGGACCAGGATGTACAACCGCAGCGCGAAGATGCCGTCTGCGCTTTGGATGGGCAGGAGCGGCGCGGCAAGCCAAATCAACACAATCAAGGGAAACGACAACCCGAGCTGGATGTACAATGCCGCAGGCAGCAGCGCGAGGTCGTCGTGCGCCGCGATCTCGCGAATCAACGACATGTCCGTGCCGAAGGTCGTCAGCATGTTGCCGATGAAAACGATGGCTGCAATCACGGCGTACTCGCCGAAGCCGGCGCTCCCCAGCCGTCGCGCCAGGAGGATGGTGGAGAGCGCCGCCATCCCCTGCGTTCCGATGCGCGCCAGCAGCAGCCACAGGCTATTCTTCGCCAGATTCATTCCGCATCCCTTGCGCCGGGCGCGCCGCGGCGAAGCGACAGGATGTAGAAATCGCCCCATTCGTTCCACGGGCGCCGCGTGGACAAACGGTCGTCGAGCCAAGCCAGGATGCGGTAGAGACGCGGAAACTGTTTTGCAAAATGTTTGCTTTCGGCGGTCGGGGTGATGACGGAGAGTCCTTCCAGCGCAGCAAGGGAATAGTCGTCGCCGAACCAACGCAGCACCCGGCGCGGCGAAAAATAATGGACATCGAAATACAATCCTTCGAGGTGGGAACGAACTCCCCCGCGTGAGAGGCGGCGGAATGCCAGCCGGAAATTTCCGCGCAAGACTTCTGCCATTTCCCACAGGCACACCGGCGGCATGAGAACCCACGTGACGAGTCCGCCCGGTTTCAGAACGCGCGACAGGTTGTTGATGACCGGCGTCAAATCGGCGATGCAGTTCAATCCCCCCAAGTCCGAAAAGACCGCGTCGAAAGGCGCGCCCCGCACTGCGCTCAACTCGGTGAAGGAGCACCGTTGAAAGGTGACCTTCCCCTCCAAGCCGAATTGCTCCACCTTTTCGCGCAAACGAGCCAACATGCCGGGCGCAATGTCAATCGCATGGATGAAGTATCCGCGCCGGGCGAGCGCGACAGCGTCCGTGCCGCTGCCCGCGTTCAATTCGAGAATCCGCGCGCCGCGCGGCAAAAGCCTCTCGATGTGCGCGTACACCTTGTTCCGCAGACGCGTGAGGTGCGGATGGTCCTCCGCGAAGGCGTCGTATTTCGCGGCGGCGCGGGAGAAGGCTTCGGCAACGACCTCAAACTGCGCCTCATCCATGCGGCTTGAACCTCCATAACTCCATCTCCGCCCGCGCCAAGCCAAGCAGTTCGCGCGGCGAGCGAAGGATCCCCTTCAGATCGCGTTTGCGCCAGGCGCGCCGAAACCGAAACTCGCGGTGGACGCGCCCATGCAATATCCGATAAAACTCCGTCGGGAAGGGACCGCGATACAGCATCGCCAAATCTTGCGAGTCAACCCAGTTTTGCTTTTCGCCCAATTCCAGCCTCACGCGCTCGTAAAATTTCGTGCCGGGCAAGGGGTACGAGACCGAAATGCCGATGTCATCGGGCGCGCACTCGCGCACCAGCTTCAACGTCTTTTGCACGTCCTCCCACGTTTCGCCCGGGTATCCGAATTGCAAAAAGAATCCGACTTCGATACCGTTTGCCCGCAAGAGCCGCGCCGCGTTGTAAATATCCTCCACCGTCTCGCCTTTTTCCATTGCATCAAGAATTTTTTGCGAGCCGCTCTCCGCGCCGATCCAAACGGTCTTGCATCCCGCCTTGGCGAGCGCGGCGGCTGTCTTCCCGTTCACCAAATCGGCGCGCTGCAAACACTTGAAGGGAATCGCCGCGTCCGCTTCATTCACCAGCGCCGCAAACGTTTCGAGCCAATTTGGCTTCAAGCCCAGAATGTCATCCGCAAACCAGATGTGATCGGGCGCGTAGGTTTCCTTCAACCATTTCATCTCCGCGACCACATTTTCCGGCGAGCGCGAGTTGTAACGCTGACCCCAAATCGGCTTGGCGCACCAGTTGCAGTGATACGGACAGCCGCGCGTCGTCACCATGTTCATCGAAAAATAGCCGTGACGCGACATCCAGATTTTTCGATAGCGTTCCACGTCAACCAGGTCCCATGCGGGAAATGGAAGTTTGTCCAATTGGGATATATCCGGACGACGTGTAACTTGGAGTTTGTGACTCGAAACCACCCCAACGACTTCCCCCGCTTCCTTCCCCGCCGACAACTGATTCAGCAATTCGAGGAGCGTCTCCTCCCCTTCGCCGATGATGCAGTAATCCGCGCCGCGCGCGAGGTAGTCTGCGTAATGGTCGCTCACATCCGCCCCGCAGAGAATGACCGTGCATCCGCGCGACTTTGCCATCCCGATCATCTTGAACGCGGCTTCGCGCATTCGGAGCAGGCACATCTTGGAAAGGTAATTGAAGTTGTCTTCGTAAATGACGGCGTATTGAGGCTTATGCTCATCGAGCGCAGTCGCCCATTCATCTTCTGATTCTGCCAACATGGCATCGAACAACGCGACGGCGTATCCATGTGCGCGGACGTAACTCGCCGCGTACAACGTCCCCAGCGGCGGATAGGGCTGCATCGCCTCCCATAGTTTAGGGTCGAAGCGCAGGTAGTAGGACTGCCCGAAGAGGATTTGGGTCATGATATTCTCCCATCATCGCGAGCGACCATAGGGAGCGAATCAATCTTCCCTTTTGACGAGGAGATTGCTTCGTCGGGCAAAGCCCTCCTCGCAACGACATTTAACTTCTGTTCGAATGCCTCCCGCGTTCTCTTGCGGTGGTGATGGAAATTCCCCTGGCAGACTTCGTCAGTGAAGACCGTCTCTTCACCGAAGCCCGCCTGCTTTGAAAATCGCGCGATCTTGCGAGTCATCTCCCAGGCTTCGAGCCAATCGCCGAGTTTGCCGCGCAAAACCCATTCCGTCATTGCGAAGAACAGCCGCAGGGAGCGGCGAAGCAATCTCCAAACCGGCGAGGGAGATTGTGCCGCCATGCTTTGCCTTCCTCCGAATCCCGCCGCGCTCTGAAGAGGCAATGACCGATTCGCGTTCGGCAAAAATTCCTTTGTCCATCCATTGGCTTCCATCAACCTGTGATAAACATCCAGCCCGGTAATTGGGATCATCTGGCACAACTCGCGCGCAGAATACAAATCGTGCAGTGACCATTCGAGCGCGGTCTCGGAAACAATGAGATTCGGGCAAAGCGTGTGACCGAACAGATTCGCGGCGCGGTTGAGAGCAAGGGCAAACAAGCGCGCCGTCCACACCCGGCGCGGCGCGGCGACAAGCATGTAATCGAAGTCCGCGTTTTTCGAGAGGTTCATCACCGCCAGCGAGCCGGTCAACGCGACCATGCGGATGAACGGCAGGGAGCCGAGTATGCGTCCGTAGGTGAGGGCGATGGGAAGCAGTTGTTGCGAGCGCGCTTCGCGTCGCTTGCGAATTTCCACAATCTCTTCTCGTCCAGCCAGGAAGCGGAAACCGTCCTTCTGCCCCACCCGCCCGTTCAAGGATTCCAAAGCGCCGAGCAATTCCCCTTCCTCCGCGCGGACGGGCAGGTACCCATGCAATTCGTCCAGACGAAGAGGATAGTCGAAGATGTCTGAGTAGGCGAGCGCTTCGAGGACGGCGCGTTCGATGGAGGAGGTTTTCGCCGATAACGTTTGCAGATCAAGAGCGAGGGTCAAGGAAATGTCCTTTTGGCTGCATCAGGCTAAGGGTCCGGTGTGAAGCGCCGCGAAACGGCTTGCAGGAGAGTGAAGCCGGAAACGAAGAAAAGTCCCACAGCGAAGAGTATGGCATAGATCATAATCAGGAAGTGATCCATCTGCCAGCCAAGAAAGGCGGTCCACAGATTGAGACAGGCGAGGGCAATTTCGAACACGATCAGCAAATCCACGTTGACGTGGTAACGGTTCGCGTTCCAGTTCTGGCGGCGGCGGGTGATGCCGTATTTCGGCGTGCGTTCGAAGGGAATTTCGCGGCGCGCGAGAATTTGAAACGCGGCGCGCAGGGTGTTGAGGATGAGTCCGGAGGCAAAAACGGACATCAGGAAAACCAGCGGAAGATTCAGCAGCCAGCGCCGGCGAAGCATCTTTTGCGCGATGGCGAAATAAACGGCTGGCGCGACGGCAAGCAAATTCATGAACAAGCCGATGCCAATGGGTTCGAGCAGAGTCGGATATTCCCGCGCAAGCGCAAGCAAAAGCGGGTACAGGCAAATCAACGCAAGCGTGAGGAAATGCAATCCATAGCCTGTCAGATGCAAGGTTGCCTGCCATTTATGTGAAAAGGGAAGGTCCGTGCGCCAGATGACCGGGATGTAACGAAGCGCACATTCGAATCCGCCGCGCGCCCAGCGATGCTGTTGGCGGCGATATGCCGTGAAACTGACCGGCAACTCGCCCGGCACTTCTACCTCCGCCGCGTAACGCGCCGACCAGCCGCGCAGGAAGACGCGGTACGAAAGGTCGAGGTCTTCGGTAAGGGTATCAGACCTCCAGCCGCCGGCGTCCTCGATAGCGGACTTGCGCCACATGCCTGCCGTGCCGTTGAAATTGAAGAAATAGCCCGCGCTGGAGCGTGCGAGTTGATCAATCGCGAAGTGCGCGTCGAGGGAAAGCGATTGCAGGAAGGTGAGCAGGGAATAATCGCGGTTGAGATGCCCCCAGCGCGCCTGAACGAACGCGACGCGGTCGTGATCGAAATACGGGAGGGTGCGCCGCAGGAAATCGGACGGAGGGACAAAGTCCGCGTCGAAGATGGCGAGGTATTCGCCGCTCGATTTTGTGCGTCCCTCTTCGAGCGCGCCCGCCTTGAAACCGATGCGTTCGGCGCGGCATATATGGTGAATGTTCAATCCCTGCGCGCGCAATTGACTTACTTTTGCCGCGACCACCGATTTCGTATCGTCGGTCGAATCATCCAGCACCTGGATTTCGAGCAGGTCGCGCGGGTAATCGAGCGCCGCCGCGGCTTCGATCAAACGCACCGCAACGTACCATTCGTTGTAGATCGGCAGCTGCACGGTCACGCGCGGCAATTCCGTCAGACGCCGGTTCGCCGGCTGGGTCAGGGAGTCTCGCTGTTTCCATCCCAGGAAGGCAAGATAAAAATAATTGGTCACGTATACGATCAGCGCCGCCATGACTAGCGCATAGATCGTCACGATTGGGACAAGAAGAACGTTCAGAAGATCACCCATGCTCGACCGCCTTCACGTATGCCGCCGACCAAAGTCCCCATCCCAGCCATTGCCAGATGCGCCCCGCCTGGTTCAACCACGTGTAGTAATCAAAGAAACCGACCACCGTCACTGCGAGCAGCAAAGCGAATGCTCCCATCAGCAAAGGCTGCGCGGAAAAGAATCTCCAGCGCGCCAGAAACACGATCCACGGCAGGAACATCAAAAGCAGATAGAACGCCGCGCCGAACACACCCGTCTCCATAGCCGCCGTGAGCAGCGTGTAATGCGGCGGCTGGTAATTCAGCGGAAAATCGGCAAAGCGGTTCTTCATTGCCAGCGGCGAGGCGCCCAATCCAATGCCGATTGCAGAATGTTCCACGAAAATTTGATTGCCGGAACGGATCAAATACATGCGCTCGTCGAAGGAATATTGCGCAAGTTTCTGCGCTTCTTCCGTCAATCCGATCCCTGTGCGAACGCCGAAATAGTGCGGGTTCTTCCAGATGAACGGCGCGATCAATAGGACGCCGGACAAACCGAGCCATGCCGCGCGCTTGACCGAATCCCACCGATGAAAAACCGCTTCCATCCCGACCATGAAACTGCCGCCGATTAAAAAGCCGATCCACGCCGAACGGGAGAACGTCATTGCCAGCGCCGGCAGTCCCGGCAGGAAAGCCAACATCGCCCACCCTCGCCAGCGTCCACCGCCGTATAAAATCGCCGAGAGTAAAAGGAGAAGCCCGAACGCAAGACATCCGCCGAGGATATTCGGATGATCCGTGAGACCGTAAGCGCGCAAGAGGCGCACACCATCCGCAGTGATCACGCTCACACCTGTCGCGGCTGGGTCGAGGGTGAGTTCGCCGAGTGTCTGCAGTCCAAGAGAGCGCTGTAACAGGGATTGCCCAATTCCAACCGCCGATTGCAAAACAACCTGCACGCCTGCGGGAACAACCACCCATGCCGGGCTTTCGATCTCGTTTACGATGAAAAGATAAAACAGGAAGAAGCCAACCAGCCGCAAGGATTGATAACGCGACAACATATAATCCTCGCTTCCCAGCGTGGAGACGAAGCCGGCGGCGGTCAAACCTGCGAGAGGAACCCAAATCCATGCCGAACCGAAAGAAACCTTGCGCGGCGCAAGCAGCAGGGAACCTCCCCAAAACAGGAACATGCAAATCGCGGTGATGTCGGAGGCATAAAGCAGGAAGTCTGTGTAGTCCCCATAGAGCGGAAAGATGGGACGCGCCCACAAGGTGATCCGCCAGCGCAGCGGCGCGAGGACGATCGTCAGGGCGAAGGAGATCCGTGCGGCAATGTCGAGGGAGTGGGAATACCAATAAGAAGGTAATCGCATTAAATATTCGGACTGAGTATCTCGGATTTGCTTATTATAATGGGGTTTGCGAATGTCCATAAAAATTGCGATTAATGCGCGTTACACACATAGACGAGTCGCGGGCGTCGAACGTTACGCCCGCGAAATCAGTTCAAGATTTTCTCCGCCTCCCCGCTTCATTGCGCCATCGCGCGCCATGCCGCCCGCGGCAGGGCATTTCTGGGAGCAGTTTGTCCTGCCTGCAAAACTCCGCCCGGATGAATTTCTCTGGTCGCCCGCGAACACCAGCGCGTGGACGGTGCGCCGGCAGGCAGTGACGATCCACGACGCCAGCCCATTCGACCACCCCGAATGGTTCGATCCGCGTTTTGCCGCGTGGACGCGCCTGGCATGGAAGGTGTTATCGAAGACCGCGCGCGCGATCCTAACGGTTTCAAATTTCTCGCGCGAGCGATTGAAAGTCCACCTTGGCATTGAAGACAGAAAACTCTTCGTCATTCCAGATGGCGTTGGGGAACCTTTCACGCAGCAAAGCCGCAAGGCAATTGATGAGACCCTGGCGCGGTACGGCATCAAACCGCCATATTTTCTGTTCGTCGGCACATTGGAACCGCGCAAGAACCTGGGCAGGTTATTCGAAGCGTGGAAAGACGCGCAAGTGAAGTTGGCGGGGTATTCCCTCGTTGTTGCGGGAACGGCGGGCGCCGTGTTTCGCGGCAAAGGTTTTTCTACAATACCGCAGAAATCTCAATTTCTCGGCTACGTCCCGGATGCGGACCTCCCCGCCTTATACGCGGGCGCAGAGGCATTGATCGCCCCCTCGCTCTACGAAGGATTTTGTCTCCCCGCGCTGGAGGCGATGGCGTGCGGGACGCCCGTGATCGCATCGAACGTCACATCGCTCCCCGAAGTGACAAACGGCGCGGCACACCTTGTCAATCCCATGGAACCCCGCCAAATCTCCGAGGCGATGCAAGTCATCGCCGGAAATGTATCCCTGGCAAATCAATACCGCGAGCGCGGACTCGCTCAGGCGCAGAAATTCCGCTGGGAGGACGCGGCATGGAAACTACAAGCGTTATTGAAGAGCCTGTATGACTGAAAGAAACTCCCTCGCCATCGTTCACGAGTGGCTGACCACCTTCGGCGGCGCCGAGCGGCTGTTAACCGAAATCCTGAAAATTTACCCGGAAGCAAGCCTGCACGCGCTTTTGCACCACGCGCCGTCCTTCAAGCGCACGCCTCTCGCGGGACGAAAAGTCACTACGTCCCTGATGCAGTTTCTCCCCGCCGTACAGAAATATTACCGCTACCTCCTGCCGCTCATGCCGATTGCCGTCAAACGGATGAACCTGCGCGGATACAAAGTCGTGCTTTCGATCTCGCACGCGGTTGCCCATGCAGTTCAGACCGGCGAGGATCAGGTACACATCGCTTACGTTTGCACACCGATGCGCTACGCCTGGCATCTCGAAGACAATTATCTTGACGCGCACCGCCTGAATGGTTTGGTCACAGGCTGGCTGGCGCGGACCTTGCTGAGGCAAATGCGCGCCTGGGATTACCGCGCCGCGCAAAGGGAGAATCACCTGTTGGCGGTCTCCAATTGGACGGCTTCGCAAATCGAACGATATTGGAAAAGAGAGGCGCGGGTCATTTACCCGCCTGTGGACGTGGAACGATTCGCGCCCGAAAAAGAACGCGATCATTTCTATCTGTTCGTTTCCCGGCTCGTGCCGTACAAGATGGGTTATCAAATTGCCGAGGGATTCAACCGGCTCGGGCTGCCGCTGGTCATTGTTGGCGATGGACCGGAGTTTGCGAGAATTTCAAAGATCGCAGGACCCAACATCAAACTGCTTGGCTATCAGCCCGATTCCCTCGTCACAGACCTGATGAATCGCGCCAAAGCCTTTGTATACATGGCAATCGAGGATTTCGGCATTGCGATGGCGGAAGCGCAGGCGGCGGGGTGCCCGGTCATCGCGTATGGCGGGGGCGGCGCGGCGGAGATCGTTCGGGACGGAGAAACAGGTCTTTTATATCGGGAGCAAACCACGGTGTCCATGATGGAGGCGGTGAGGCAGTTCGAGAGCCGCGCATCGGGATTCGATGGTCAATCTGCGCGGCAGAACGCGATGCGGTTTTCAACGTCCCGTTTTCGGGAGGAATTCACGTCCTTCATGAAGCCATTCATCACCGGCTGAATCTTTGATCCAAGCAATCCATTGAATGCTTTATGGAAACGCCATCTTTTGAAAGCGCTTTCCTTCCTGTGCGCTCTTCGTATTTGCGTATTCGTGTTTTGTCGCTCGCGAATAGCTTTCGCCCCAAATGCAGCGGCGGCGGGAAAACTCAACCGATGGAATCTTACATGAGGGTTGGAGCAGTCAAATGAGTGAATACGTTTTGGCGTAATCAGTACGTGACCAGTCGGATCCTTATCGGGAAAAGCGTAATCAGTCAACCAAGAACCAATTTTGTTTTTGTTGCAAGTGTAACCAGTCAGTGACTGGTTACACTGCTTTCCGGCTTTGTTTTCTCTGGCTGGAATCAATTGGTTACAACCAAAACCATTCAATTCATAGCGCGACATTCATGTCATCTGAAAATGCGAGATAAATCTCGCCCTACCGCGTAACATGAGTTACTGAATGTTGTCGGTGAACGTCAACGATTTACACCATTCATGCTGGTCTGCATTCCCGGCGTTTCGGCAAAGAAACTGACCGTGGCGAATATCACCGGCTTTTTTCCAGTTTCAGCATATTGTCGCTTGCGCTCCTCTGCCAGCGCGAGCCGCCAAGGGACTGCGCTGAAGGGCAGGTGTATCCCTCCAGGCTGAATTCGGCGATGAAGTCGGCTGGGTCGGTTCTCAAAATGATATGACCGTTCTCCTCCCTGACTTCCGCGACTTCAGCCGTGCAGTAATGAAGGACGATGCCCGGCTTCACCTTCCATTCCAGCGGCAGGATGAGTCCGCGTCGCGGCGGGACCCGAAGCGGACTGCCCCCAAAAAGCCTTTTCCCCGCTGATACAAGAGTCGTCTCGATGGGATCGTCCTGATAGTTGTTGACGAACAGGAAACTGCCCTGTTCGCCCTCCGCGAGACGCGCATCTGCCCACTCGCTCATCTCGAAGAGCGGCGGGACGCTCATGCGGTTTGCCATCTGATTCAAGATGTCCAGGTCTTCGAGTGTGTTTGCTGCCAGCGCCGCGCCGAAGACCATCACCTGCCCTTTCCCCAGCGACTTGACGAAACCTGTCACCCCTGCCTCGCTTGCTGTGGCAAAGACCTCATCGAATTGACCTTCGTACCGTTCCACAAACGAAACGGGGACATCCTGATACCCAAAGGCGCGGATGAGTTCGTGTTTGAAAGGCTCTCCGCCCGTGAGGTGTGTGATTCCTAACGCCTCTTTGAGCAGGGTGCAGGGCTGATGGTAAAAATCTTCCAGGCACATGCGCCCTGCCAGAATCAGCCTGCCGCCGGCGTGGACGTAATCAATCAGTTTTCGCTGAACGGCGGCGTCGCACTGACGTTCCATCATCACCCACAGCGTGGGTGTTTGGGCAGGGTCGAGCGCGGCACGAGAGAGTTCCAGCGCATCGAAGGGACGGTGGGTGAGCGCCAGCCCGCGCGCCAGGAAATCGAACAGGATGACCTCGCGCTGATGCGTGAGGATGTTCGTTGCCTCCTGCGTGAAGGGGTTGTTGACCTCGGTCATGAACTGGTCGAGCAGGAAGCCGATGGTGGTGACGGTCTTGGGGCGGGCGAGGGTCAGGGCGCTGCCATAGGCGGCGAGGGTTTGCGAGAGGCGCGGGTAGCGGGCATAGTGGCGGCGCAGCGTGCCATCTTTGCGGACGGGATGCCCCCAATCATGCCGTTTGACGGGGCTGAGGAGCGGGTCGTTTTCGCCATCGAAGAACAGGTAGTGGTTGATGGCGCGCATCCCCACCGAGAGGCTGAGGCGAGTGTGCAGGTCGTAGAAGGAAGATTGCGCGCCGCTGAAATCCTGATTGCCGCCCGCCTGAAACTCGATGGAGAAGAGCGGCTGGGCGGGATTTTGCAGGGCTTTGGTCATTTCGTTGACCAGCAGGAGTTGGTGGAAGTTACCCTCGCCAATGAACATGGGATACACGTCGGTGGCGCTGACCATGCCAGGCAGTTCCATCACTTCCACCAGTTGCGAAAGACCGATGGGAAAGGTCTTGCCGCCGTTGCCAAAACCGTGAATGTTGACGACGGGCGGAACTTCCATACCGTGCCGTTTGGCGGTATCCCACAGCCAGGTCATGTACTCGCGTAGATAGGCGCGGTAGAAGCGGCGGTATGCTTCGAGCAGGAAGGCGCCCTGCTCCGCCTGGGGGTGGGAAAGTTCGGTTTGCAGGAATCCGGCTGAAGGTCCAGAGGGGAAGCGGGCGGGGTAGTGCTCCCGCAGGTAAGCAGCGAAACGTTCCAGCGTGTCGGGGTTCGTGTCCACGATGTTCCGCACCCATTGGAGCATGCCCATCTCGTTATCGAGTTGGATGAGCAGGATGTTCCCGCCGCGCGTGATTTGACGGGGAGTCAGCACGGCGAAGACTGCCTGATACCAGCCTTCAACACATTTTAGAAAGTCAGGGTGCAGGTAAGCGGCAATGTTTTGGGGCTTGCCATCCTGACTGATGAAGGCGGCTTGCGGATGCCGTTCGAAGACCCAGGGCGGGATGCCTTCGTTGATGGTCTCTGCCATGATGTAGGGACCGGGGCGGGCGATGACGTATAGCCTCATGCGGGCGGCGAGGTCAAGAAAGCCTGCCAGGTCCCGCATGGGATGGGTGTGACCGTTCAGGTCGGTGAGGGTGGGCTGGGGTTGATGCCACAGCCAGGGGATGTAGCACGCAACAGCGTTGAAGCCCGCCTGCTTGAGGAGGTTGAGGCGGTGTTCCCACTGGTCGGCAGGGGTGCGGAAGTAGTGAAATTCGCCCGCCTGAAGCAGCAGGGGCTGGTCATCGAGCCAGAATTGTTGATGGTGGAAGGTGAAGGTAGGCATGGAAGTCCTTTTGTTTTGTCCACGAAGAGCACGAAGGGACACGAAGATTTTTTTGTTTTGTCCACGAAGAGCACGAAGGGACACGAAGATTTTTTTGTTTTATCCACGAAGAACACGAAGGGACACGAAGATTTTTTGTTTTGTCCACGAAGAGCACGAAGGGACACGAAGATTGTTTGTCTTGTCCACGAAGAGCACGAAGGGACACGAAGATTGTTTTGTCTTATCCACGAAGAGCACGAAGGAATACGAAGGTTGTTTGTCTTATCCACGAAGAGCACGAAGGGACACGAAGATTGTTTGTTTTGTCCACGAAGAGCACGAAGGGACACGAAGGCTGTTGCCCTCACACCTGCCCTTCTCCCATAGGGAGATGGGTTAGGGATGAGGGTTAAACCCCAACACTTTGAAGGCGGTTTGGATGGGGGCGCTGGCGGTGTATGTGTCCCAGACGAGGCGGGTGAGGTGGTTTTCAATCATCAGCATGGAACAACCTTTGTCTATGCCGTAAAGCGCCTGGCTGTACCAGGGCGGGTCAACGGCGAGGTTGTAGGAGTCGAAGAAGCCATATTTTCCCCAGGTTTGTGGGTGTTCGGTAATGAGATAGTCCATCATTGCCAGCGTTTCTTCAGGGATGAAGGGCAGGCAGGAAAGGGCGCTGTAAATGGACACTGTGCCGGTGTGATATGGCGGGACGAGGCATGGTTCAGCGCCTGCCACTTCGTAACCGAAGGGACTGTCGCCGGCGCTCAAGCCCCAACTGCGGGCATGATAGGTTTTGTATTCGGCGGCGTGCTCGAGGCAGAACTGACGATTGGCAAGGCAGGCAAGGCGAGTGTTCCCGAACCAGTCTATGCCGTCAGGGTCGAGCCAACGGGCAGTATCGAGCCAGGCTTCGCTGAAATGGTAAGCGAACAGGGTGCCGCCAGGGTTGACGATGATGGAATGCCCGTTGAAGTAACCGATGTCACGGCGGAAGCCGGCATAGAGGCGGCGCGCAAGGTTCGGGTCGAGGCGGGAAGCGGCTTGCAGGTACATCATTTTCTGCTCTGCCGCCATATCCCAGCGGCTGATAAAGCCCGGCGCACCGTGAACGTAATCGCCGTCTGCATCGGGGTTGTATGCCATGTGGAAGAACGCCTGCCCGTTTTCCTCGAAGACGATGAAGCGCCAATCCACGCGCTCCAGCAACTCCGCCGCCAGGTCGCGGATGGCGGTATCTTGAAAGTAAGCGGCGGCGGTGATGACGCCGTTCAGGCACAGGGCGGTGTCTATGGTGGAGCATTCGCACTTGCCCCAACGTTGGGCGGAGTCCATGTGCAGGAAGTGGGAGAAGAAGCCGCGATGGTGGCTGGCGTGATGGAGCAGAGTGTCGAGCGTGCCGCGCGTGATGTCCTGTGCCTGCTGCTGTGCGAGGATGCCCCGCTCGGCGGCGATGACCCAAGCGGTGAGGGCAAACCCTGTCGAGGCGATGGAGGCGAGGGCGGGGTTCTTGGTGGAATCAATGGTAAGACCGAAGCCAGGGCTGTGCGGGTCCAGGTTGGTGTGGTCGAGGAAGAAGCGGATGCTGCCTTCGAGTTCGCGGAGGAGGATGTTGTTCATTTGAGGTGTGTAGGGCGACATTAATGTCGCGCTACGGACGATTCGCGTGCGATGAAGTGCGTGGGGATGCGGTAGGGCTGGAAGGGGGTATTGTTTTCCAGAAAGTCGAGCAGCTGACGGGTGGCGGCGGCGCCCCATTCAAAGCGGGAAGCGCCCACCGTGGAGAGAGAGGGCTGCATGTAACGGGCGATGGGAATGTCATCGAAGCCGACGACGGCAATATCCTGCGGGGCGCGGAGCCCGCGCTCATGCATGGCGCGCAGGAAGCCGATTGCCATTTGGTCGTTGGCGCAGAAGACGGCTTGGGGCAGTTCGCCGGATTGAAAGATGGTTTGGGCGGCTTCATAGCCGGAACCTTCCGTGAAGTTGCCCTGATAAAGCGGCACAGTCAAGCCATGCTGTTTTGCCTCTGCCAGAAAGGTCTCCATGCGTTCTGTGTTGTCAATGGAAGGCGCACCAGCCACAAAGGCGATGCGGCGCGCGCCCTGTCCGTAGAGATGCTGGAACGCTTCGCGCACGCCCTGACTGTTATCGAGCAGAAGCGGCAGGATGAAGTCGTTTTGAAGGAGGCGGTCCAGCACCACGATGGGGAAACGACGGGATGCCAGTTTCAAGACGGAGACATCGGGGATTTTGGAGTCGAACACGATGGCTCCATCCACCTGACGGTAGTGCAGCAGGCGGCGCGGTGAGCGCGTTTCAGGGCTGACGATGAGTTCGTAGTCGGTGTTCAGGATGACATCGTGAATCCCTTCCAGGATTTCTTCGTAGAAGGCACCGCCAAAGCGGGAGATGAACACCCCAATGGTACGGGTTTTGACTTTTTTGAGATGGCGGGCAAAAGCGTTGGGGTGGTAGTTCAGTTCTTCGGCAGCCTCCATGACGCGCAAGCGGGTGGCTGCGCTGATATTCCCCGTATTGTTCAACACATACGAGGCGGTGGTAACGCTGACTCCAGCACGTTTGGCGACATCACGAATGGTGGTCATGGTCTATCCTTTGCAAGGGCGACATGGGGCGACATAAATGTCGCCCTACGGCAAATGGGTGATTTGCAGGCGTTCCAGTCCGCGGCGCAGATGTTCGTTTTTCATGGTGATATTGTAAACGAGGTCGTTTTGGTAGTTTGCCAGCATGAGCAGGCTGATGCCTTTGTCTATGCCGATGACATCGGCGGCGTACCAATCTTTGGTCAGGTTATAGGCGTCTTGAAAGCCATATTCTCCTTTGAGCGGTTCGATGCTGTAATAGTTGAGCATGGCTTGGGCGGATTCTTTGGGCAGAAAGAGAATCGAGGCGATGGCGGCGTAGGGCGGGACGGTGTCGTCCACTTTGTGAGCGTTGTTGTCGTAACCGGAGGGCGGCGCACCGTATAAGCCATTGTAGCCGTTCGGTCCGTCGCAGGCGCTCAAGCCCCAGGCGGAGGGACCGAGCGTGAGGTACTTTTCATCCATCTTGACGGCAAAGTCATAGTGCGCCCGCGCCGCGCGGACGGAGTTCTCGAACCAGTTCACGCCTTCGCGGTCGGCGGTGTTGCGGAAGTCGAGCCAGGCGTGGCTGAATTGATACGTGAAGAGCGAACCAAACCAGGAATGAATGAACGGTTCGCCTTCGCCGTATTTTGCGCTATGGCGCGTGAAGCCATAATACAAACTATCGTCGGTGGGATGGGTGGGCGAGCCAGCCGCCAGCACGTAGAGCATCAACTGTTCGGCGTAGAAATCCCAGTGACCTTCAAAGCCTTTTTCGGGGCGGTACGCCATGTAGAACATGCTGCGCCCGTCGTCCACGAACCAGTTCCAGTTCACATCGCGGTAGAGTTGGTCGGCTTTGGTTTGTACTTCGCCGCCGAAGTATTCGCCGGCGGTGAGGACGCCCATCATCAGAATGGCGGTATCTATGCTGGAAACTTCGCTGTTCCAGGCGCGCTTGCCGGTCTGCATGTCCACGAAGTGATAGAAGAAGCCTTCGGTGCGCTCCATGCCGAGCAGGGTAGTGAGGGTGTGGTCGGCGCGCTCGTAAGCCTGCTCATACGTGACGTATCCCTTTTCGACGCCGATGGGGTAGGCGCTGAGGGCAAAGCCGACGGCGGCAATGCTGGCGATGCCGGGCGAGCCGGGGTAACGGTCACGGATCAGACCGTAGCCGGGGCTGGCGAGGTCGGTATTGGCTTGTTCCCAAAAGAAGTCGAATGCGCCGCGCATTTCATATTCGATGACGGCTTCGAGCGTTGGCGGCGCAGCGGTGGGGGTGAAGGCTGGGGCGGGGATAAAGGTTGGGGTAACAGGAGGCGGCTGCGGCGTCGAAGGCGAGGCGCAGTTTGTCAGCAAGAGCAGGAAAATCGCAAGGAGGGGAAACGTCTTATTCACCGGTAATGCCCGTCCTTTCCACGGATTCGACAAACCATCTTTGCAGGAGGAAGTACATCACCAACAGAGGGGCGATGTTGAGGAACGTGCCGCTCATTTTGACGGCTTCGTTGAGGCGGTCGAAGATGTTGACCGTGCCGGGCGGGTAGAGGTTTTCATACGCCTGCACGAAGCGCGAGAGCTGCATGGGCAGAGTGGTCACGCCGCCTTCGAGGAAGATGGAAGTGAGGAAGGTCTCGTTCCAGTACCAGACGACGGAGAAGATGAAGGAAACGATGAAGGCAGGCAGGGCGGAAGGGACGGCGATGGTCAGATAAATGCGCAGGTCGGAGGCGCCGTCGAGGCGGGCGGCTTCTTCCAACACTTTGGGGAGGGAGAGGAAAGACTGGTAGAAGATGAGGATGAAGATGGCGCTGCGGTAACCCTGTCCCAACAAGGCAGGCAGGATGAGCGCCCAGGGACTGCCGAGCAAGCCCTGTTCCTTATAGGCAAGCATTTGTGGAATGATGGTGTTTTGGGGCGGGATGATGAAGGTGGCGAGGATGAGCAGCAGGATGAGGTTCTTGCCCCAAAAGCGGTAGCGCGCCAGCCCATAGCCTACCAGCGACGCGACGAAGGTCTGCAGGAGGGAGGGGATGACGCTGACCAGGATGGATGCCATGAGGGTGTGAGGGTAATCCAGCACGCGATAGGCTTTTTCGTAGTTGCCAGTGTAGAGTTCGGTGGGCACCCATTGCACCATGGGGTTGAGCAGGTCGGAGGGGCTTTTGAGGCTGGTGACGAACATGAAGAGCAGCGGGTAGAGATAGACGAAGCCAATGGCAATCAGCAAGGTGTAGAGGAGGACGGTAAAGACCAGTCCGCTGCGCGTGCGGCTGCCGAAGAGCAGACTCTTCCACCAGTCAAGGTTGAGGCGGGGCAGGGATTGCATGTTCAATACCTTTCCTTTTTCGCCTGCAGCGCCAGAAAGAGATAGACGATTCCCAGCAGGAGGATCATGACGGCAAAGTAGAGGAACGCCATGGCGCTGGCGTAGCCAATTCCGCCCTGGACGGCGTAGGTTTGGTTATAGATGTATTGGATGACTTTGTTCTCGGAAAAGTGCGAGAGGGTGATGATGGTGTAGACGGCGTTGACGATGTTGGCGGTGGAAAGCGAAGGGAGGGTGATCTTCCAGTATGCCTCCCAGGCGGAGGCGCCGTCAATGGCGGCGGCTTCGTAGATGCTTTTATCCACTTTTTGCAGGCTGGAGAGGTAGATGAGAATCTGTACGCCCGAAAACCACAGGATGAGAATGAACGAGGTCAGCAGATATTCGATGGGATTGCGCAGTGCGCGCGGCAGTTGGCTGAGAAACTCCGCTACGGCGGGAAGGTTGGCGATGCCCGGCGCAGAGGTGGCGCCTTGAGCGGTCAATTCGCGGATGACCGGTCCGCTGGTGATGACAACGGGCAGGAAGAAGATCGTGCGAAAGAGCCCTTTGAGTTTGAAATTCTGATTGAGAAACAGCGCAATAATCATCGAGAATATCAGCACAATCGGCACGGAGACGATGGTTTCGATGGCGTAGCCAATGGCGAGTTCGATGAAGTTGGGGTCGGTGAAGAGAGCGCGGGTGTAGTTTGCCCAGTGCACGAAATCCAGGCGAATGCCCTCTGCCGTCACCGTGACCTGGTGGAGGCTGTAACGGAAAGTTTCGATGAGCGGGAAGAGGGTGAAGAGCGAAAAGCCCACAATCCAAAGCGCGATGAATCCATAACCGTGCAGGGCTTCACGCAGGCGCAGGGTGAGAAGGTTGCGACGTGTCTTCATGGCGCACTCTCCACCAGCGCGGCGCTGCGCGCCTGAACGGTGACGCCTTTGTAGTTGACGGGGCGGTCGGTATAGTTCACCACAATTTGCCTGCCGTTGGCGTAGGTGGTGACGAAGACACCCTCGCGCAATTTCTGGCGGGCGGTGATTGCCTGTCCGCGCACGGGGGCGAGCAGGGCGTTCATCCACTCGTAGGTGCGGCGGATTTGGTCGCCCCATTGCTCATAGGAGGAGGTATAAAGCCAATTGGAGTGTGTGTTGAGCAGGTTGGCAGTCGGTTCGTAGGTGAGGAAGTAGGAGGGATACATGCCATAATCCACATGGCGCAGAATGTCCTCCTCGAGGTTGGGCGAGAAGTTGAGCGCCGCGCCATAATACGGCACATAGCCTGAAAGCACAATCGGCAGGAAAGGCACGGCTTCAGAGGTGTAAATGTAGCCGTTGTCGCCCAGCGGCATGTCGTAGTAGGCGGACATCAGACTCCAGAGATAATCGTTGGGACGGTAAAACCCCAGCCGCACAGGAGATTTGCCCAGCGCTTCCTGATAGGCGCGGATGGCTTGCTGGCGGTTGAGCGGGGCGTCTTGCCTGAAGTCGCTGTAGAGGGTGAAGCCGATTCCGTCCAGCGCCAGGTCTGCCTCCAATTGCGAAGCGATGCTTTCGGTCAGCGCGTTGTAACGCCGCTGGAGGGCGTCGAGAGTGAAATAGTAGTTGTAATAACGGTTGTAGCCTTCGAGGTTGACGTTGGTAATTGCCATTGCCAAATCGCGGCGGGCGGAGTAGCCGCGTTCCTTCCACAGCGCTGCCTGCGGGTCGAGATAAAGCGAGAAGCGCCCGCCCTGCGCGGCGATGTCTTCTGCCAGGGAACGCAATTCGCCCAGCGTCCCCAAGCCGCGCTCCAATTTCAACGAAACGGGGGGCATGCTCGAAGCGCCGAGCGGCTGCCAGCCGAAGTAGATGACTTCGGGGTTGGCAGGCTGCAGGTCGGCGAGAATCGTTTGCATCTGGCGGACGGTGGTCATGGGGACGAAGCGATGCCAGAACAACACCTTTTCCTTGTCGCCGCCCAGAAACTCCAGCCGAATGCCAATGTTCGGATTGGGGTCGGCAACTTTTCGCAAGATGCCCTTTTCCACCAGATACTGCTGGTAACTGCGCGCCATGCCCACGTAATCCGCCGCATCGCCATGTAAAAAGCGATAGTGCATCACCACGTCGAAATCGTTGGTTTGTTTTTGGATGGCGGTCACGCCTGCGCCGGAGCGGTTGGTCGCCTGGAAGTAACTTTCGTTATAAATGAAAGCGTTGTAGATGAAGTTGAAGTTGGTCAAGACGCCCGCCGGATGCGCCTGAATTTCGCCATAAGCGGCGCCGTCTTCCACCACCGCCAGAAAGGCGTTCGCTTTTTCGCCATGCACCACGCCAAAGACGGGGAACGAAATGGGATAGGGGCGGTTGATTTGCGGGTCCCAAGGCATCACGGCAATCATGCCCAAATCCGCGCCGTAGTAGCGCCCGTAGAACATGTTCTTTGCCTTGGTCGAATCGGCAAAGCGGATGAGGCTGCCCGTGCCGTCGGGCAGAAACATGTAGCCGGGCGTGCTGCCGCCGCGCGTTGCGCCGAGGAACGGATAGAGATAGAGCAGCCCCAGTTTGAAGGCGGGATTTTCCTGACGAATGGACTCGGACGGGACTTCGACCCGCACGCCCTCCGCCTCGAGTCGCAATCGGACCTGGAGGCTGATGCCGACTTCCTCGAACCGAATCTCCGCCTCGACTCCCCCCTCGATGGGCGTGACCTTGAGCGTATGTTCGGCGTTGGCAATCGAGATGCGTTTGCTGAGCGCCTTTTCATCGAGGTATTCGATGCTGACGCCGCTTTGGGCAAACGCCCGCCAGGATTTGTTCAGGCGGTCGCCCTGCTGGAGTTCGTCAATGCCGGAGTGCCAGAGATAGTCGCTGCGCTTGTCGAGCAGTTTGAAGGCGAGGGTGGTGAAGTCCACATACAGTTCAAAGTTCTCTTTTTCGGCAACGCGCTGGTAGGAGGGGGGAATCTCCTGCGGGCGGGCGGGGGAGGCGTGCGCTATCGGCGGGGGGAAAAGCCCAATGGTCAGGAGCAGGCAAAGGGTCAGAAAGAAGCGGGGGAAGGGTCTCATGTCAGCCGCGCAATCCAATTTCCTGAATAATCGCCAGGATGAATTCGTACAACTGGTTAAACAATACGTAGAGGATGTAGCCGGTCAGCAAGAACATTGCCATCGTGAACAGCGTGGTGAGGATGTTGCGGATGGTTTCGGAAAGCGAGTAGTTGTGGATTTCCTTGACCATGATGAACAACATCAATCCTGTCCAGAACCACATCAGTTGGGTGGAGAAGGTGTAGAGGAAGATTTCGTTGAGGGTGAGGAGATTGGAGAGCAGGGCAATGGGCAGGGCAAACAGGGCGTAGGGGAAGAGACTGTAAGCGCTGCCAATGACGACATCGCGCAGGCGTCCCTCGCCGTCGCTGATGGTGGCGACGAGGTAGTTGGCGGCGTTCCAGAGCAGAAGGGCAAGGATGGCGTAGGCGACTTCGGTTTCGACGGGAATCCACGCCGGGCTGGGGTAGGGGCTGAAGATGAAGCCGGTCAGGTAGAGGGAGAGGATGCGGGCGACAACCACCCAGAGGTAGAGGAGGAAGGCAAAGGTGAGACTGCCGCGCAAGTCTTTTTTGATGTAGTAGAAACTATCGGCGGGCTGCTTGATGAAGCGGAACATGAAGAGGAAATCGTCCACCAGGCGGATGTTTTGTATCTGCCGCGCTTTTTGGCGCAGGGGTTCCAGCCAGCCGAAGCGTTTCTCGAGACGGGTGAAGACGGCGGAGGCAATCCACAAGCCGAAGAGGGCAAGGAGCGCACTGCCCAGATATTGCTGCAGCACGGCGTTGCGGAGTTCCCAGAGGGTTTCGGAGTAGCCGCTGCGGTCTTCGGCGATGCGGTAGGCTTGCAGGGCGTGGAGGTAGTCGTTTTGCTTGTAGTAGGCATCGGCGATGCCCTGATACGCCATGATGAACAGCCCGTTATAGGTCAGCACTTCCTCGAAGTAGGGCTTTGCCTCGAGGTAAAAACCGTCCATGTAGAGTCTCACGCCGTCATGCACTTTTTTGGCGAAGTCGGTGGCGCGGTAGGTGAGAAGGGCGTTTTTGTCTTTGTCCAGCACATAGAGGTTATCGCCGACACGCTCGATGGAAACGGGGTTGGCAAGGGTGCCGAGGCGCTGCTCGCCTTTATCCTGCGCGCCGAAGACGAACAGGAGTGTGCCGTTCCAATCGTATTCGTAGATTCTTCCGTTCGCATCCACCGCGGCAATCAAACCGTTTTCGCTGACGTGAATGTCGCGGAAGGTGGTGGAGCCGAAGACGCTGCCCAGCAGGTTGCTGCCGGCGATGTTGAACTTGCGGATGCTGCGGTCGCGGCTGGTGCCGGCGGTGACGGTGTAGATGAGCGACTGACGGTCAATGGCAACGTTGGAGGGGGAGGCGGCTTCGGTCTTGACGAATTGCGCCAGTTGTTCCTCCGTGAGGAACATGCGCTGCAAGATCATTTTGAGCGACATCTGGGCGCGGTTCGCGCCGAAATAGCCGATGAAGTTGCCGTTGGTGTTCATCATCACCAGCCCGTCCACCGAGCCTTCGCTGACGATGTAGAGGTTCTTGCGCGCGTCCACGATGAGTTTGCGCGGCAGGAATTCGCGCCGCCTGCCGAAGAGCGGTTCGGAGGGACGCCCGAATTCCTTGCGCAGGCTGCCGTCCTTGTTCAGGATGACGATGGTATTCTTGCCGGCGTCGGCGATGTAGAAGACGCCGTCTTCGTCTATGAAAAGCCCCGTCGGCGCTTGCAAAAGTCCCTGCCCGAATTCGGCGGCGATTTGAAAGTTCTTGTCCAGTTTGACGATACGCCCGTTGCCGGTGTCGGCGATGTAGAGAAAGCCGTCGGGAGCGAGGAATACTTCTTCGGGCGCGGCGAGCGGCAGGTCAATTTCATCGAGCGGGATGTAAGCATCCTGCGTTAGATAAAGCGCTTTGCCGGGTCCCAGTGTCCAAGTGGTGTAGGGCGCAAGAGCGCGCGTCTGCCCGGCGGGCGCGGCGGTCAGCAGCAGCGTTACGAGGAGCAGAAGCGGCAGGGTGCGTTTCATTTCAAACCCGAATGCGACATGGTGCTCATCACCTGGCTTTGCAGGAAGATGAAGATAATCAGATTGGGCAGGAACATGATGAGCGCGGCGGCGGCGGCGATGCCCTGTCCTGCCACGGCGTTGGCGCCACTGGTGGTTGTGGTCAGGGTGCTGAGGTAGAAGGCAAAAGTCTTCAGGCTCTCGGTGTTGACGTAGAGGGTGGAGGTCTCGGCGTTGTTCCAGGCGGCTTGAAAGGTGAGGATGGCGATGGTGGCAATGGCGGGACGAATCATGGGCAGGATGATGCGCCAGTAGATTTGCAGGTCGGAGGCGCCGTCAATCTGGGCGGCTTCGATGATTTCGTTGGGGACACTGTCCATGAATTGTTTGAGCAGGAACAATCCGACCGGCATCGCCAGCCCGGGCAGGATGTGCACCCAGAACGTATCGAGCAGACCCAGCCGTTCGATGACCAGAAAGCGCGGAATGGTGACGGCAATCGGCACGAACATCAATGCGATGGTGTTGACGGCGAACAGGGTCTGCTTGAGTTTGAAACGTTTTTTGGATAAGGCATACGCGGCGGCGCTGGACACCAGAATGGACGCCGCCACCGCCACGAGCGTGATGACCATGCTGTTGAACAGATAACGGCTGACCGGCACGCCGGAACTGGACATTTTGGAGAACAGGTCGCTGAAGTTCTTGAGCGTGGGATTGACCACGAAAAAGCGCGGCGGGTAGGCGTAGAGTTCTTCCGGCGGTTTGAAGGCGCTGGAGAAAATGAATACGATGGGCAGGAGCATGAATCCCGCCAGCGGCAGGAGCAGCAGATAGAACTTAATCTGGCTGACGTGAAAGCCCTGCGGGTTGATGCCCCGGTTGCGTACCCCGGTAAAGCGGCGGAACCAGTTTCTTTTCATGGTGGTTGAATTCGATTTCTTTCTACGTAGGGCGAGATTTATCTCGCCTTATCTCGCCTTTTTGGGCGGCATAAATGTCGTGCTACGATTTTTCGATTCATGCGGTAGGGCGAGATTCTTGCCCTGAGCCTGTCGAAGGGTATCTCGCCTTTTCAGCGGCATGAATGCCGCGCTGTGAACTAGGCGACATGAATGTCGCCCTACTCTTCGCTCGCAAACAAACGATTTGAAAGACGGGTGAAAAACAATACCATCAATAACAGCACCACCGAGACGGCGGCGGCGTAGCCCATCTCATAACGCAGAAAACCGTAATCTTCGATGTGGTTGACAATCAACTGCCCGGCATATTGGGGGGTGGGGTTGCTGCCCGAAAGCGTCACGCCGATGGCGCCCGCCTGAAACGTGCCGACAATTGCCATCACCGCGCCGAAGAGCATTTGCGGTTTCATGGAGGGAATGGTGATGTAGAAAATTTCCTGCCAGCGGCTGCTCACGCCGTCGAGGGCGGCGGCTTCGTAGAGTTCCGGGTTGATTTCGAGAATGCCCGCCAACATGGCAAGAAAGCCGATGCCCATACTGCTCCACAGCGTGACCAGTATCATGATGGTCATCAGGTAATCGGGCGATTGCAGCCACTGAATCGGCTCCTGCACGATTCCCAGATTCATCAGGAAACTGTTCAGGTAGCCGATTTGATCGCCGCTGAAGAGCGTCTTCCAGACCACCGCCATCGCCACGCCGGAGGTCATGGAGGGGGAGTACAAAATCAGCGCAAACAGCGTGCGCGGGATTTTGGGCAACTGCGCCAGCACCCATGCCAACAGAAAGGCGAGCGCATACCCGCCCGGTCCCACAATGACCGCAAATTGAATGGTGTTGGGCAGGACGTATTTCATGAAGGTGTCGTCCTGCGTAATCAGGGTGATGTAATTGCGCAGACCGATGAAACGCGGAAACTGTATCGTATCGAAGAACGTGAACGAGAGCAAAAACGCCGCCAGCACCGGCACGACGATGAAGATGAAGAACAACAGCGCATACGTTGACAGGAAAGCGTAAGCGCTGCCCTCGCGCCGAATCCACTTTTGGAAAGAGGCTTTATCGAGCATGTTCCATCCACTCCTGCACGGTTTCGATGGTCGGAATTTTGAACTCTTTCACCCGCTGACCGTTCTTGAGATAACCGAACTCTTCCATCTTGCGCCTGATCTCGCGGTTGATGATGATGATGGAACGGTCCAGTGCGACGCGCGGGTTGGCGCCCTCGAAGACGATGCGATTCCACACATTGCTCAACTCGCGTTCCTGCATGTAACTGCCGGGCAGGCGTACCGGCTCCTGCAGCCATTTCCACTGCTCCAAAATCACGGCTCGATGCTCTTCGGGGATGGCGAGACGGCTGAATGCCTCCAGGTTGGCGGAATTCCACAGGTATTCCCTGCCGTAATTGAGAATCAGCCGCTCCTGAAAATCCACCTGCGTTTCGGTGGACATCCACCACTTCATGAACTGCCAGGCTTCCTGCGGCTGGTCGGTGTTCTTGAACATGATGCTGGCTTGCGCCGAGCCGGTGGCATAGCGGAGTTGCATGCCATCGGGCAGGACGGTGGCGGGATACAGGTCAATCGTCCACAAGCCGTCAATCTCCGGCGCGGCGGTCATTAACTTGACGTAGTCAGTGAAGTTGGAAATGCCGATGGGCAGAGTGCCCTGGCGGAAGCTTTCGTAAAAACTGGAGGTGGTCAGCGGCATTCCGTAGATGGTAAAACTCTCCGCCATGAATTTGACGGCGGCAATTGCCTCCTCGCTTTGCAAGCCGGAAGCAAAGCCATCGTCGCTGTAAAGCTTTGCGCCATGATTGAACAGATAGGGCGCGGTAACCAGATACCCTTTGAGCCCGGCGCCGCTCGAAAGCGGCGTGTTGTAGTTCATGCCGTAGCGCTGGAGTTCCGGCAAAATTTCGATGACCTCGTTCCAGGTGTGCGGGACGGGAATGCCGAGCGAATCCAAAATATCCTTGCGGTAGAACGTCACCCAGAAATCCTGCGTTTCTGGAATGGCATAGACCGAGTCGTTGATAATGTAACTCAACAGCGCGCCGGGAGAATAAATGCGGATGAACGAATCGAAGTCCTCGAAGGAGCGCAAGTCGTAGAGCGCGTTGCGGATGGCGAGTTCGTACGGCACGTTTGTGCTGACGCCCAGCGCCACATCGGGCTGAATACCGGCGGCGTTTGCCAAAATCAATTTTGACTCGTCGGGCATGATGGAGAATTTGACGCGAATGCCCGTCTGCGGCGTGAAGGATTCGTCTGCCATCACTTGCAGCAGGTCCACGTATTGGCGCGGACGGTTGACCCACACTTCCAGTTCGCCCTGGCTTGCGCCGATGGATTGATAGGGGTCGGGTTGGAAGGAATGGAGGAAACGCTTGAAGCCTTCGGCGAAGGAGAGCGAAAAGGGCGGCGGCGGCGTTTGGATGATCATTTCGGGGGAATGAATGATGATTTTATCGAGGGCAAGCGGCTGGCTTTGCAATTGGAGCAGGAGCGAACCCAGCAGTTGCGCCGCCGAGCCGGGACCTTCGGAGAAGCGCGTCATATAAATCGGGATTTTGTCCGGGTCGGCGGCGAGGAAGAGCAGGTTGTCTATTGCCATCTGGTAGGTGAGGACTTCGGGCGAAGCGCTGCTGCCTGTGATGGATACCAGCAAGTCCTTGTCGCCTATCAGGTTTTGGGCGATGGCGTTCAGGCGGTCTTTGATGCCGGGAATGTAATCGGAGATGACCCATTCCTTGTAGGGGTCGCGCTGGTTGCCGGTCAGTTTGCGGATTTCGAGGGATAGGGTGTTGATGTCGAGCAGGGCTTGCTGGATGGTTTGGATGGCAGGCAGGTAGGGGGAGTTGGTCGCTTCGATGCCCAGGGTGTTCGTGCCTTTGTGCAGGAAAAGCAGATAAGGCGTTTCGCCAGCCAGCGGTACATCCAGCCAATTGGTCGAATAAGGGAAGGGAAAGGCGTTCAGTTCCTCGAACGGCACTTCACCATTGACGGTGATACGGCGGAAGACGGTAAAGTTGCTGCGGGTGTTTTGCAGGGCGCGGAAGGTGACGGCGTACATGCCGTCGGCGGGAACGTCGAATTCATAGTACACGGCGCTGCCGCTCTTGTTCCAACTTTCGCCGCCGAGGGTGTTCAGCAGCAATTTGTAGGTGTCGTAGGGGGTGACGGTCAAATCACGGTTGTTGGCGGGGCGCACCGACGTGTCGTTCTTGTAGGCGGGGAATTCGGCTTCGAGGGTGAGCGAAAAGCCGGAGGAAACAGGAGCCGTTTGCAGGTCCAGATAAGAAGCGTAGGAGGGGTAGGGAGAGAAGGTCTCGAGGTAGATGCTCCCCAAATACAGCGCGCCTTCCGTCAGGGTGAAGTCGAAGTGATGTTCTCCAGCCGAGAGCGGGATGCGTAAAGGGTAAGGCTGGCTGAAGGTCACGTCGCGGGCAGGGACTTTCGTCCAGCGCGTCAGCCGTATTTGGCGGATGAGGGCGTCGTTGCCGTAGCGGTCTTTGGGGAAAGTGTCTGTGCTGTTGCGATAGAAGATGGGGAAGATGACGCGCCGCAAATCGCCGATGGGAAAGCCGCCGTCCACGCGCATCTGACCTTCGGGTGCGGTCGGGGCGGACGGGGAGGCGGCTGCATCGAACCAAAGCGTGTACTCCCCCCCGGCAGGGACGTTGACGTTGAATTGCAGGTTGTCGCCCGCCTGAAGCAGAACGCTGCCCTTGGCGTATTGACGAGCGGTTTCATCCTGCGCCAGCGGCAGACCAAACGACTCGGCGGGGATTTCGATGATTTGCTGAGGGGATGTTTCGGCAGTGGAGGAAGGCTGCCGCCGCGCGGACAGAGCCGCCGCTGGTGCCGGGGTGATGGAAAGGAGCATCAGCAGGAGGGCGAGCGTCAGTCGGAAAAAGCGGCTTGGGTTCGAGGTCATGCGCCGGGGTCAATTGTAGGGCGACATTAATGTCGCCCTACACAAAAGCCCTACACAAAAGGGGAGCGTCGTAATTGTACAACGCTCCCCCTGTGGGTGGGAATTACGGATTCAATTCAGCGCGGGCTTCATCCAAAATCTTGTTGGCAAATTCTTCCAGTTGAGCGGCGTAGTCTTCGTATTTGAATTTGCCGTCGTTGGCAAAGTTGAACATGTACCACATGTTCACATCCTTGTCTTCGCCGATGTCAATGCCGGGCTTGCCTTCCCAGCGGGCGTTGATGTAGCCGGGGACGATCTTCGCCAGCGATTCGAGCAGGCTGTTATCGAGGTTTTCCAGCGCAGCGCGCAGACCGGGCTTGTCGCCTACGAAGGACATATAGAGGTCAATCGAATCGGCGTTGACTGAGACCGGCATACGGGTCGGCACCGCTCCCGCCGCTTTGGCGAGTTCGGCTTCCTTGATGTAACCTGCCTTCGAGAAGGTCATCCACTTGGCAAAGTCATAGGCGGCTTCGAGATTGGGCGCAGTCTTGGAGACGACGATGATGTCTGCTACGAGCGCTTGGTTGCCGCCGGGAATGCCCATAAAGTCCCACTTGAACGGGGCGTTAGCGTAACCAGGCACTGCCCAGCCGCCGTCCCAGCGCACGCCGCTTTCCTGATTGAGGAACAGTTCCCAGGGACCCTGCGACTTGAAGTTCTTCTTCTGCTCATCGGTGAGACCCTGCCAGGTGTGCGGTTTCATCTCGCCCGCTTTGGCAACGGCAGCCTTGAAGGCGGCGGAGTTGTAGTTCATGTGCTGACCGTCGAAACTGAACCATTTGAGCTTGGGGTCTTGGGTGCTGGGATACCAGCCCATGATGAACTCCATCTCATCCAAGCCGAGCTTGCCCTTCTGCACGTCGGTCAGGGCGGTGGTGGCGGCAAAGAAGTCATCCACCGAAACGCCATAAGTGGGGGCATCGAGGTTGGCGGCTTCGAACAGGTCCTGGTTGACGAAATAGCCCATGACGAACTGCGCGGCGGGCAAACCCAGTACCTTGCCATTGTAGGTCACCGCGTCTTTCAAGACCTGCGGCACATCCTGCCAATCCGGGTCGCTTTCGACGAAGGGGGTCAGGTCTGCCAGCCAGCCGTTCTTGACGTAGAGCGGCGTGCCGTCTGCCATGAAGACATCGGGCAGTTCGCCTTTGGCGGCGTAGTTGGTCAGTTTCTCATCCCATTTTCCATCGCCGGACATGTCCACGAATTCAATCGTGACGTTGGGGTGCATCTCCATGTAGGCGGCAACCAACTGACGCTGCAGGTTGTTCTCTTCCGGCGTGCCAACGTTCCAGTTGGCATACCGGATGGTGACCGGCTCCATCGCCGCTTCGGTGGGGGCTTCAGTAGGAACAGCCGTAGCGGTGGGGGCGGTGGTCGGTTCGGGCGCTGCGGTGGGGGTGGGTTTGGGAGCGCAGGCGGTCAGGCTGATGGCGAGTACGAGCGCAAACGCCATAAGTTTGGAAAAGGTTTTCATTCTTCATCTCCTTGTGAGTGTTCGATTCGGGGTGAATTAAAGGGAACGTGGTGAATGGGTTGTGTATTTTTGGGGTACCTCCTTTCTAGCCAAGAACAATATGGACTGTATGTGTTTTGCCATCTCCAAAGATTGGCAGGAGATTGTCCTCGAAGGGTTGACCATCCAGCGTGACGGAACGTACTCCGCTGCTGACATGCTGTGGATTTTCCACATGGATGTCGTACACGGCATTCCGAAACTGTCGTCTGACTTTGAAGCCGCTCCATTCGGACGGGATGGCTGGATCCACCAACAAGCCGTTTTCTTGCGGACGGATTCCCAAAATCCAGTGAGTGGCGACGCGGTGCAGCCACTGCGCCGAGCCGGTGTACCAGGTCCAGCCGCCGCGCCCGTAGTATTCCGAAAGCGGACCGTCAATGTTGCCGGGCGTGACGTAGGGCTCCGCCTTGTAGGTCTCGATGTCTGCACTGCGGTTGGGCGGGCAGATGCGGCGGTATGCCTCGTATGCCAGGTGCGGCTGTCCCATCAACGCGTATGCCCACACCGACCACGTGGCGGCATGGGTATAGACGCCGCCGTTTTCGCGCAAGCCCGGCGCGTAGCGCGTCACATAGCCAATATCGGGGCGCGGGCGGGTAAAGGCGGGGTAGTTGAGGAGCGTGCCGTAATCTTTGAGCAGATACTTTGTGACCGAGTCCATCGCCGTGCGGGCGCGGTCGGCATCGGCAATACCGCTCATCACCGCCCAGATGTTCGGCATGAGGAAGATTTTGCCTTCTTCGTTCTCCCGCGAGCCAAGCGGCAGCCCATCATCGGTAGTGGCTTGCAGATACCATTCGCCGTCCCAGCCGAAGCGGTTGAAGGCATCTTTGAGGCTGGCGCGCACGTCTTCGCATTTGCGGGCGAAGGTCTCATCGCCGCGGCGGCGGGCAAGCGGCGCGAAGGTTTCCAAAATCATGTAGAGAAATTCTGCCACCCAAAAGCTTTCGCCTTTCAGGAGCGTGCCGACGGCGCTCAAACCGTCGTTCCAGTCGTGGTCGCCCATCAGCGGAATGCCGCGCGGCGAAAAGCGCGAAAAGGAACGCTCAATGGCGCGTTTGCAGTGCTGATACAGCGGCTCGGCGGGCGCGTTCAAGTAGGGGACAGGTTCATCGAGAATGGCGTAATCGGCGGTCTCTTTCAGGTAGGCATCCAGGATGAACGGCAGCCAAAGCAAATCGTCCGAGCAGTTGGTGCGCGGACCTCCGCCGCGAATCGAGAACCACCAGTGCAGCACATCGCCTTCGATGAATTGTTGCGAGGCATGGAGCAGAAGTTGCCGGCGGGCATACTGCGGCTGGCTGACGAGGAAAATCTGGCTGTCTTGCAGCTGGTCGCGGAAGCCGTATCCTGCCGAGACTTGATAAAAGGCTGCCTTGCCCCACAAGCGGCAGGAGATGGCTTGATATTTCGTCCAAACGTTGGTCATGAAGTTCAGGGCATCATCGGGCGTTTCGACGTGTTCCACATCGAGAAAGCCCGCCCAGAAATCATGCACTGCCTGAAGCGCCTGCTGGCTTTTCTCCGGCGAGGTAAAGCGCTGGATGAGTTCGCGCGCGTCTTCGTGTCCGTCCTCCGCCGCGCCGAGGGTGAAGACGATGGTCTTCGATGCGCCCGGTGTCAGCGTCACGGCGACCTGAAGGGCGGCAATGGCGTCAGTAAAACGTCCCAGCCGTCCCGTAAGAAGAGAGGCGGTCATCGCCTGAGGGCGGTCATCGTTGTTGTACAGCCCGAGGAAAGATTCCTTGTCGCAATCGAAGGATTTGAGCGGTTCGCTGACCGCCATGAAAGCGGTGTAGGGCCAGTCCACGTTGTTGTGGCGTCCCTTGTCGTCCGCGAATCCCCACAGGCATTTGCGGGCAAAGACGGCGCGTTGTTGCGGGTCGGCGGAGGTTTCGATGAATAACTTGTGAAACTCGCGGTGTTCATCGGGCGCAAAGCCCAACAGCCATTCGGCGTAGGAGGTGACGTCCAGCTCGCGCGTTTCCCCGCTCAGGTTGGTGAGAGTCAACTGAAAGATTTCCACCGGCGCATCCGTCGCCACGAAAACGGTCAGGACGCTTTCGATGTCTTCGACTTGCTGCGTGAAGCGGGAATATCCCGCGCCGTGGGCGACTTCGTAGCGTTGATAGGGATGCATGACCGGCTTGTACGCCGCCGACCAATACGTCTGACGCTTCAAATCGCGGATGTAAAAATACTTGCCCCAATTATCTTTGATGAGATCCTGAAAGGAGCGCGTGATGCGGTTTTGCCCGGCATTGCCCCGCCAACTGTACCCCGACCCCGTCTGCGAAATCATCATGCCATAGTCGCCGTTGCTGATGACGTTGCCCCATGGGCGCGGCGTGAACGGGGTTGTGATGATGTATTCTCGTCCATCCTCCGAAAAGTAACCAAACGGGCTTTCGAATTTTTTCTGCATGCACGCCTCAGGGGATTGTGGCTTTTCTTTTGCCAAGTTTTGGGATAAACTAGCGGCTGTTGAAGTGAAACGTTTCACTTCACGCCAAAAATTATCATACCTGCTCTGGTTTGTCAAGTACGCGACATAATGCCGCTCTACTCATACCCTTTCCTGAGGTGGTTTATGCCCAGCAAAACCGAAGAAACCTTTGTCAATCACCTGCTCGCCCAAATGAGCCTCGAGGAGAAACTCGGACAACTGAACCAGGTCAACCCCGGCAGTGAGTTCGACCCGTCTGTGCTGCGCGAGGGCAAGGCTGGCTCGCTCATCAACGCCTCCGGCGCGCTGACCGGGCAGGGATTTTCCGACTCCGGCAGCGCCGAACTCAGCAATCACTTCCAAAAATTGGCGCTCGAAGCGCGCCTCAAAATCCCTCTGCTGTTTGGGCGCGATGTGATTCACGGTTTCCGCACGGTCTTCCCCATTCCGCTTGCACAAGCCGCCGCCTTCGACCCCGACCTCGCCGGGCAAGCCGCCTCCATTGCCGCCCGCGAAGCCACCGCCAGCGGCATCAAGTGGACCTTCGCTCCCATGCTCGATATTGCCCGCGACCCGCGCTGGGGACGCGTGGCAGAAGGCAACGGGGAAGACCCGTTTCTCGCTTCGCAGATGGCGCGCGCTGTGGTGAAAGGTTTTCAAGGGGATGATCTGTCTGCGCCCGAGAAACTCATCGCCTGCGCCAAGCACTACGTCGGTTATGGCGCGGCGGAGGGCGGGCGCGATTATGAAAACGGCGAAATTTCCGAGCCAACCTTGCGCGATGTGTATCTTCCTCCCTTCCATGCCGCCGTCAAAGCGGGCGCCGGCACGCTCATGTCTGCCTTCATTGACCTGAACGGCATCCCCGCCACCGCCAACCGCCGCCTGCTGACGGATGTTTTGCGCGGTGAGTGGGGCTTCGACGGTTTTGTCGTCTCCGACTGGGAATCGGTCAAGGAACTCATCCATCACGGCGTTGCCGAAGACGAGGCTCACGCCGCCTGTCTCGCCTTGCAGGCGGGGCTGGATATGGACATGGTCAGCGGCGTCTATTTGAATACACTGGGGGAAAGCCTGCGGCAGGGGAAAATCTCGATGGAAGAAATTGACGAAGCCGTCCGCCGCATTTTGCGGATCAAACACCGCGCCGGACTTTTCGACCAGCCCTTCACCGACCCGCTGCGCGCCCGCCGCGACCTGCTCACCCCCGAAGCGCGGAATCTCGCCCGACAATTTGCCCGCCAAAGCATGGTGCTGCTCAAAAACGACCGCGACCTTTTGCCGCTTCAAGGCTTCCGCCGCATTCTTGTTGCGGGTCCCTTCGTCCATGCGCGCGGCGAACTCTTCGGCACCTGGACCCCCGACGGGCGCACCGAAGATGTCACCCCGCTCGATGAGGCGCTGCGGCAGACCGCTCCCAAAGATGTGGAACTCTGGTTTGCCGAGGCAACCGACCTCGCCCTGCATTTGGCGCATCATGCCGATGCTGTTGTCTTATTGCTTGGCGAACACCCGGTTCGCTCCGGCGAAAACTGCAACGTCAGTGATTTGGGTTTGCCGCCCGGTCAGGCGGAGTTTGTGCAGGCGATGGCTGCGTTGGGCAAGCCGCTCGTGCTGGTGGTCTTTGCCGGGCGTCCGCTGGCGATCACGCAGCAAGTCTCGCTGGCAGACGCGGTTCTCTATGCTTGGCATCCTGGCATCGAGGGCGGCGCGGCGTTGGGCGAAATTCTGTTCGGCGTGGAAGCGCCCTCTGGAAGATTACCTATCACCTTTCCGCGCGCTACGGGACAGGTCCCCATTTATTACAACCAGAAAAATTCCGGGCGTCCCGTTCACCCCGAGGGACAATTCAAAACGCGCTACCTCGACCTACCGCCCTCGCCGCTTTTTCCCTTTGGCTTTGGGTTGACCTATACGCGCTTCGAATATTCCAATTTGAGACTGAGCAGCGACACCCTGCGCGGCACGCTCGAAATCAGTGCAGAAATCACCAACATCGGCGCGCGCCCCGGTGCGGAGGTCGTCCAACTTTACATCCGCGACTTGGTCGGTTCGCTCACCCGTCCCATCCGTGAATTGAAGGGCTTTCAGCGAGTCACCCTCCAGCCTGGCGAAAGCCGCTGCGTTTCCTTCACCCTGCGCGAGGAAGACCTGGCGTTCACCCGCGCCGACGGCACATTTGGAGTGGAACCGGGCAAGTTTCACGTTTGGGTTGCGCCGGATAGCGTCAGCGGTTTACGCGGCGAGTTCAGGCTGTAGCCCTGCAAAGACGCCGCGAGTACAAAGTTCTTCACATCCCGGCAAAAAATCTACGCCCAACGGCTGAAAATTGCGGAGCCGGTCTTGCCAACATCTGTTTCGATGCCGGGTGAGCGCCAGTCAGTTACGCAGATGATAACTAAATGTGTCTCCGCCCGCTGCGCTTCGATCAGGCGGATGCCAAAGAACCAATTACGCGAGTCTTCCACGCTGATCAGCGAACGAACCTGGCGCGGACCGCTCTGACCGGCGTGGATGCGATCCGCGAGGTCGGGCCACAATACGTTATGTCGGGCGTGTTCCGTCGCCGGCGTGTTGTATGAACCTGAGGCGACGCCTGTGATGAACACGCCACAATCCGCGGCGGCGGAACGGAAGGCGTAGAACGCGGCGAAGGTCATGCCGAACATAAGCAAAATCAGAATCGGCATGACCAGGGCGAACTCTGCCATCGTCTGCCCTTTTTCCTTCCCGCGAATCATCTATCCGCCTCGCGCCATGCGCAGAACTTCGATGCCCGCTTCGAAAGCGGCGATCAGTTCATTGCGGTAGCGGGCGATCACGGCAATCGCGACCACCCCAACCACGCCCAGTATCAGGGCGTACTCGGCAAAGTCCTGACCATCCTCTTCGCGGAGGAAGCGTTTGAACAAAGTGAACATGGAATCTCCTTTTTGAAATAAAAAATCGGCTGACAGAAGCTTCTGCCAGCCGAGATCATATAGAGATATAGAGGGGTTAGGTTTATGTGTCGCCAGGATTTTTTAGGTAGCGGTCTGCAAAATGCTCAAAATTCGAATGAAAATTTTCCAGCCAGGACTCTATAAATCCGGCATTCTCGAACATGGGGAGCAAATCAATTACCCAATCAAGCAGAGGCAGTATCATGCAACGGTGTCAAAAAAGGTTACGTCCCGCCGCTTGAATTTGCCCCGTCCTCAAACCGATTATCCCGAAACGAACATTCTGGGACGATATTGCAGAGCCTCCGCCAAATGTGCAGACTGTATCTCCTCGCTCCCCGCCAGATCGGCAATCGTGCGCGCCAGTTTCAGGATGCGGTGATAGGCTCTTGCCGAAAGATTCATCTGTGCCATGGCTGCCCGCATCAGGCTCTGACCTTCAGCCTGCAGCCGGCAAAACTGCCTTATCTCCCCGACGCGCATATCGGCGTTGCAAATGATGGAAGATGAGGGATTGGTTGATTGATCATTGAGAAAGCGGGCTCGCTGAATTTCACGGGCGGCTTGCACACGCGCGCGAATGGAGGCGCTCGATTCACCCAACCTGTCTCCGCTCAGCTTTTCATAATCCACGCGAGGCACTTCGATGTGAATATCAATGCGATCGAGCATGGGACCGGAGATGCGCTTTTGATATTTGGTCACCACGGCTGGCGCGCAGGTACACGGTTTGAGCGGGTCGCCGTAGTAACCGCATGGGCAGGGATTCATGGCGGCGACGAGTTGAAAATTTGCAGGAAAGGTCAGCGCTCCCTTGGCGCGGCTTATGGTAACCACCTTATCCTCCATCGGCTGGCGCATGACTTCGAGAACGCGCGTCCCAAATTCGGGAAATTCATCCAGGAACAGAACGCCTCTGTGTGCCAGCGAGATCTCGCCGGGCTTGGGGATGTTGCCGCCGCCCACCAGTCCCGCATGGCTGATGGTGTGATGCGGTGCGCGGAAAGGACGATGCTGAATGAGCGGCATCCCCGGCGGGAGTTGGTCTGCCACTGAGTAGATGCGGGTCACATCCAGCGCTTCCTCAAGGGACATCTCCGGCAGGATGCCAGGCAAGGCGCGTGCCAGCAAAGTCTTGCCGGCGCCAGGACTTCCCACCATCAGCACGTTGTGACCACCTGCCGCAGCGACTTCGAGGGCGCGCTTGACGTGTTCCTGCCCCTTGATCTCAGCGAAGTCGGTAGGGACGAAAAGAGGTTCGGGAACGTGACTGCCGTCGGCGCGATAAGGCTCAATGAAACGGCGACCAGACAGATGGTCGTACAGATCCGCCAGCGTTCGGACGGGATAGACTTCCAGACCGGGAATCAAAGCCGCTTCGGGCGCGTCGGCTTCGGGGACAAACATCCGCTTGAATCCCTTTTCGCGGGCGGTCACTGCCATTGGCAAAATACCGCGTGTGTGACGAACCACACCATCCAGCGAAAGTTCCCCAACCACCAGTGTGTTTTCGACAACCTCCGGCGGAAGACGCCCGGAAAGGATGATAACCCCAAGGGCAATCGGCAGATCGTAGGCAGGACCTTCTTTGCGAATAGATGCAGGTGAAAGATTGACTACGATACGGTGACGAGGAAAGTGAAGACCGGCGTTTTTGATGGCAGTTTGAACGCGCTCGCGGCTTTCCTGCACTGCCGCATCGGGCAAGCCCACGATGATAACAGCAGGCAAGCCGTTGGAATAATCCACTTCGACTTCGATGATGACGCCCTCCAAGCCGATGACGGCACAAGAGTGGACTCGCGCTAACATAAATAAGAGTCTAGACGAGGAGATGGGAAATGTCAAATGAAGAAAGAGGCTATAATATGAGCCTGCTTATGGGAAAACAACTTATACTCGACCAAGAATTTACCTACGATAGCGCCAACCGCAGGCACCCAGCAATCGAAGAATTATTGGATATTTTCCAATATCGTGATCTTGTTCTGCAGCTCATCCGCCGGGACATTATTGCGCGTTACAAGCGCTCAACTCTTGGCATCATGTGGACCATGCTGCAGCCGTTGGGGATGATGGTGGTCATGACGATTGTGTTCTCTGCCCTGTTTCACCGCGTGGAAGGTTATGTTGTTTACCTGCTCAGCGGTCTGGTTGCCTGGACGTTTTTTGCCCAAACCACAACGGCAGCGATTACTCATATTGTGTGGGGAGGCGCTTTGATCAAGCGGATCTATATTCCGATGACCTCGTTCTCGATCTCATCCATTGGCACCGGACTGATCAATCTGCTGCTTTCACTAATTCCTCTTTTAATTATCATGCTGGTAGTAGGACAATCTATTACCTGGGCGTTTCTCTTTATTCCCGTTCCAATCCTGTTGCTGGGAACCTTTGCGTTGGGAGTCAGTTTAATTCTTTCCACGCTGGCAGTATATTTCCCCGATATTAAAGAAATGTATCAGGTTGTCGTGCAGGCATGGATGTATCTAACTCCCATCATATACCCGGAAAACATTTTGCCAGATGCTTATCGGTTCCTGCTGCTGCATTTGAATCCTATGTATTACTTAATCAAGATGTTCCGCTCAACGATTTACGAGGGAAAAATCCCGTCCGTTGACATCATCCTGCTTGGCGCTTTGATTTCTTTTGGCACTCTGGCAGTGGGATGGGTTTACTTTTCCAAGAAGGCGGATGAGTTCGCTTACCTGGCTTGAGATAACACCTGAATATATATTTATGAAACCTGTCATTATTCTCGATAATGTCTCGGTTCGCTACCAGAAACCCAACGAAAGAATTGGGACCTTCAAGGAATATGTCATTCAACTGGTACGGCGAAAAGTGCAATACCTTGAGTTCACCGCCCTTAATAAAATCAATCTGCAAGTATATGAAGGAGAGATTCTTGGAGTTGTCGGTCGTAATGGAGCGGGCAAAAGCACGCTGCTGAAAGTCATTTCACGCGTATTGATACCGGTGGAAGGGCGGGTCCGCCTCAGAGGACGCGTCTCTCCCTTGCTGGAACTGGGAGCGGGGTTTCATCCGGAATTAACCGGACGGGAAAATATTTTTTTGAACGGAGCGCTTTTGGGACATTCGCAGCAGGAAATTGCCAAACACATGGATGAGATTATCGAGTTCGCTGAACTTGAGTCGTTCATCGATTCGCCGCTGCGAACCTATTCCACTGGCATGATTGCGCGGCTGGGATTTTCCATTGCCACCACCTGGAAGCCCGATATTTTGATTTTGGATGAAATACTGGCAGTGGGAGATGAAAACTTTCGCCAAAAGTGTGGAGTTCGTATGAACAAATTCAAAGAGGAAGGCACGACCATTTTGCTTGTTTCGCACAATGCCAGCAACATTGAATCCATGTGCTCGCGGGCAATATGGTTGGATCATGGGGAAATTAAAGCAGAGGGTCCCGCTAATGACGTGATCGCTCTATACCAGCAATCTTCCAAAAATTGACCACCAAGAGGATGCAAACATTGAATATCATTCCTTCCGCAATTCCCGATGTGATTTTGATTGAGCCTGCCGTCTTTCAGGACGAAAGGGGCTTTTTTTTCGAGAGTTATCAAAAAAAACGCTTCGCAGAAATTGGCATTCCGTTTGAATTCGTTCAGGACAATCATTCCAAGTCGGTGCAGGGGGTTTTGCGCGGCTTGCATTACCAAATTCGGCAGCCGCAGGGCAAACTGGTGCGCGTGATCGCCGGTGAAATTTTCGACGTGGCGGTTGACATTAGAAGAGGTTCACCCACTTTTGGTCAATGGGTTGGTGATTATCTCTCGGCTGAAAACAAAAGAATGATCTGGATCCCTCGCGGCTTTGCCCATGGTTTCCTCGTTACATCCCGCGAAGCGGAAGTCATTTATAAAACCACAGATTACTACGCTCCGCAATGGGAGCGAACCATTGCGTGGAACGATCCCACTCTGAACATTCGCTGGCCCCTTGGCAACCTCTCGCCCATTATCTCCGCAAAAGATGCGGCGGGCGCATCACTTGTCAACGCGGAAACCTTTGAGTACCTGCCATGAATATCCTGTTATTTGGCAAGAACGGACAATTAGGCTCCGAACTGAAGAAACTGCTTCCCCGCCTGGGAACAGTCACCAGCCTGGATTATGAAGAGCTCGATCTTTGCGACGCCCGGGCGTTACAACAGGTCTTACACGATCTGAAGCCGCAGTTGATTATCAACGCCTCCGCCTACACCGCCGTGGACCGCGCGGAAACAGAGCATGAAACAGCCATGCAAATCAATGCAGTGGCGCCTGGCTTGATGGCGGAATGGGCACGAACCGCCGGAGCGGGGCTGATCCACTATTCGACAGATTATGTCTTCGACGGGAGGAAGGGCTCGCCTTATATCGAAAGCGACCCCGTCAACCCCCTCAACATGTACGGCAAGAGCAAACTGGCTGGCGAGAAAAACGTCGAGCACGCGGGAAATGCCTATTTGATTTTCCGTACCAGTTGGGTTTACAGCGCTGGCGGAAACGGTTTCGTGAGTAAAGTTCTGGAGTGGTCGCGCAAGAACCGCATGCTCAAAATTGTCAACGACCAGATCAGCAATCCCACTTGGGCGAGGGATTTGGCAGAGGCAACTTTCAGCATGGTCGCCGCTCATCGGGACGATTTACAGGATGTTATGAAAGAACGACGCGGCATTTATCATCTGGCGGGAGGCGGCTATGCGTCCCGTTACGAATGGGCGCGAGAGATTCTCGCCAACGATCCTCACCGGACCGAACAACTGGTTCAGACCATCGAGCCTGCCTCCAGCGAGGAATTTCCCCTGCCCGCCCTGCGTCCTTTATTCTCAGCGCTAGATTGCTCCAAATTCAAGGAGACTTTCGGATTCAGCCTGCCAGACTGGCGGGACTCTTTAAAGAAGGCAATGGCAGAATAATATTTGCAGAAGCGCTCGGGTGGATGCACATTGTAAGTTCCTAAAATACACAAGTAGAGTTACGCGATATAAAATTGGCAGGTAGCCGCTTGGCGGCAACGACACCTCTGTTGTCTATGAGGATGTACATGCGGTAGAGAAAAATGGATTTGCACGGACTTTTCATCTTTATTGGGGCGTTACTGCAGTAGTGATTTTTTTTCGTTTACGTCCTGTGGCGGCATTTTGCACGGTTGGACACCCCACCTGCGATTGGGTTGGTAAAACTCACGTTATTGCAAAGGAGCTAGAATATGGCTTTTATTTCGTACGCTCAAAATTACGAAGATGTAATGCTTTGGCGAGCGCTCAGGAATATCGACAACGGTTTTTATGTTGACGTAGGCGCCAATGACCCCACCATGTTATCGGTCACTCGTGCTTTTTACGACCGAGGCTGGAGCGGGATTAATATTGAACCAGTCTATTCGTGTTATGAACGGCTCCAAAACGAGAGAAGCAGAGATATCAATCTAAATATCGCCATCGGAAACAAGAGCGGTGAAATCGTTCTTTATGAAGCACAACAATCTGCCCTTTCCACGATCAATGAACAAATCGCCTTGAAACACCAAGAAAATGGTGTTTCTTTTAGGAAAATCCTTGTCCCGCTGCTCACCTTGAATGAGGTTCTCGAAAAGTATGCTCAAGGCAAAGATATCCATTTTATGAACATCGATGTTGAAGGGAGAGAATTGGCAGTTCTTCAAGGTTTGAACCTTTCTAAATGGCGTCCGTGGATTATTGTGATCGAAGCAACCATCCCCACAACAAGAACCCCCAATTTTATGGCGTGGGATCCGATTCTTCTCCAGAACAATTATGAATTTGTTTATTTCGATGGATTAAATCGCTTCTATGTTGCGCGGGAACATGGCGAACTGAAGGAACATTTTAAATTGCCTCCTAACCTATTTGACAGCTTTGTCCTTGCAAGCCAAGTGGAAGATCAGCATAAAATTCACCTTGCGAACGCAGAACTTGATGAAATGCGTTCCAAACTGGAAAGCACCATGTCAGATCTGAACGCATCCTATAAGACCAATCAAAACTTGATCAATGAGATAATAAAGGAGCAGGAGGAAAAAAAGAACCTGCTCCGGCAGTTGGAAGAAGCCACCAACTCCTTGTTAGACAAAGAAAAGGTGCTCGCTAGCCAAGCACAGGAACTGGTTGCCAAGGAACAGGTTATTCAGAATTTTCGTCAGTCATGGCTATACACATTCGTTCACGGACCATTCCGTCATATTCCGCTATTTGCAAAACTATATCAAACGTGGGTCATCCTTAAGAGAAAAGTTCGCCATTTTTTCACACCCCATATTGGTGTTCTGTGTCAATACGATCCCAAGCCTTGTAATCTTCCGGCTAGTTACTATAAAGTAGAGAAATTAATCCAGCCTGCCCCGGTCATTTCGATTGTCACACCTGCATACAATTCTGCTCGTTTTATCGAACGCACGATAAAAAGCGTTATCTATCAGGGTTATCCTGAGTTGGAATACATTATTCAGGATGGCGGTTCGACCGATGGGACAGTTGAAATCATTAAAAAATATGAACAACGTCTCAAGCATTTCGAGTCGCGCAAGGATGATGGACAAACACATGCTATCAACCTGGGTTTCCAACATGCAAGCGGCGAAATTATGATGTATTTGAATGCAGACGATGTCCTGTTGCCTGGTACACTCGATTATGTAGCCAATTATTTTGCAACTCACCCGGAAGTTGACGTTGTATACGGACACCGTTTGATCGTCAATGAAGATGACCTTGTGATTGGCGATTGGATCATGCCGCCGCATGATGATGAAGCACTGCGCTGGGCAGATTACATTCCTCAGGAAACTCTCTTCTGGCGCAGGCGTATTTGGGAAAAAATTGGCGGCAACTTGGATGAAAATTTTCAGTTTGCCATGGATTGGGATCTGCTTTTGCGTTTTCAAGCAGCGGGCGCTAAATTTAAACGCTTGCCGCGCTTTCTGGCAGCGTTTCGAGTTCACCCGGAACAAAAGACATCGTCTCGAATGCAGGATATTGGCACAAAAGAGGTAAACCAATTACGTTTGCGCAGTTTTGGGCGTGAAGTGAATTACCGCGATATTAACAAAGCTTTACGGTTCTACAGAATGCAATCTGTTTTACACTTCTGGCTGCACAAACTAGCAATCAAGAGGCAACAGCGGCAGGCTCGTCTTACGCGCACCAATGAACCCGTATTTTGGTACGAACCTGAATCTGTATATTTCTATTCGTTGCACAAAGCAGGAACGGCGCTTTTTACCCACGTCTTAAGACAGGCAGATGAGTTGAAACATGTTGACTATGAAACAATGCTCTTCGACGACAAATTTCCCGCCGAACTTGTTTTCGAGAAATATGGTCATTTATACGGGGTTTTTCGTATTGTCAATGATATACTCAGCCTAGCGCATATTAAAATCACTAGGCATATCGCAAACACAGAGTTTGTAAAAGACAAAAATATTGTTTATTTGGTCAGGGATCCCCGTGATATTATTGTTTCCTTCTATTATTCAATGGGGTTCTCCCATGTTTCAAGCCCTAATGCCCAAATAGAAAATGAAAGGCAGAAAGCAAGAAACCATATTCAGGCGCTGAGCCTAGATGAATTTGCCTTGCAACATGCCCTTGTTGTAAAAGAAAAACTGGAAATTCTTTACAATCTCTCAAGACAAAGCAAGCACAGCATCATTCTTCGATACGAGGATCTGTTGGCTGATTTTGACGGATTTTTACGCCGCTTCAGTAAATATATTTCTATTCCTAAAGAGAGACAGCGCGAACTATATTTTGCATCCCGCCCAAGAGATGGCGAAGATATAAAGGCGCATAAACGCAGTGGAAAAAGTAAACAATATTTAGAGAAACTCAAGCCTGAGACGGTTTACGCGCTTAATCAAATTTTGAAACCTGTACTTGAAAAATTCGGTTATGAAGTTGATGATTTTCCATCTTCAATAGGTCACGAGTAGAGTGGTTAATTTTTTGGGGTAATCCACGCTGCCACTTGGATAATTTCTTCACCGGCGGCTGGCACATTTGTCCAGCCGCCGAAATACAAGCTAACCTCCGTTTTTTTCTAGAATTTAAACCTTGTTTTCCAAGAAAAGTCGCACAGATGACAATGCTGCCTTTTCTGCCCCCCAATGTTTGCCCCAAAAATGTAACTGCACCATCCCCAATTGCCTGAAAGTGCCAAAATTTCGCGTAACCGCCAAAGGGCGAAACGGTATTACCAAAGTTTACTATCTTGCAAACCATCGCATCTTCTCACTGCTTCATATCTGGGTATAATAATTTTGAAAACCGGGGTTGCATGAACATAGTAAATCATGCTCCCCGTTTTTTCAATCTTTGGAGGAAGTGATGAACGCAAAATTTTACAAGAGCCTGCGAATCAGCCTGTTGCTGGCGATCCTGTTCGTAAATCTTGGCTTGGATCGTCCACAGGCGGTTTACGCTGCAGCGCCATCGCATGATGACATTGCAAACGCCAAGCTGATTGATAACATCACCTACGTTGATGCAAATGTGAACACTACTGAAGCCACGCCGCGCGGGGACGCAGTGCCAGGTGACGGTTCCGACCCCGACAATGTGGGACCTTGTGAGGGAAAGTATCTTAATGTTGGAAATAACACCGTCTGGTACCGTTATACCCCAACTGTGCAGGAAACCATTTCTGTTGACACAATCGGCACGAATTATGATGAATATCTCGCTGTTTGGACCGGCACGGTGGGAAATTTGAATCTTGTGGCATGCAGTGACGATAATTACAACGGCTTTGCCGAGTTGTCTTTTATTGCCAATCCTGGTGTGACATATTACATCCAGGCTGCGCAATTCAATGGTTATGAAGGCGGAACGCCATCGGCTCCCACCGGCGGACTGCTGCAATTTCATGTCTACATCACCAATCTGGATGTTTCCGTCGGAGCCTCTTTGCAGAACAGTTACTATCTATACAGTGCCAGCGTTTTGACCAAGGATTACCTATCCCTCCTGGATGGACCTGTCAAAGTGACCAGCACGATTGGCGAGAATATTTTCACCAGCCAGCGTGTCACCTCCGGCGATAGTTACAACGAATTGATGGGCTTTCCTGCAAATCAATTGACCACCGAATACTGGTTCCCCTACTACGATCATGGCTACCCTAATGTGATTGGCAGCAATATGCGCACCTGGATTTTGGTTGGCAACGCCAGCACAACCCAATCTGCCAACGTCCAAATTTACATTGGCGGCGTCCTAATGGAAGACCCCAACTCCACAGCTACGCCAAAGTCTACAACGTTCACCATTCCTCCCGGAGGCAATGTAACCCCGCGCTGGATTGGCTTACAGGGCGGGCCCGTACGAGTGGTTAGTACCAATAGTGTCCCCATTTTTACCAGCCAGCGTGTATTTACATCCACCAACAATGCCTTCGATGAAAAACTGGGATATCCCGCCAATCAATTTACTACGGAGTACTGGTTCCCCTGGTACGATGACGTCAACATGACCAATCACATCCTGGTCGGGAATACCAGCTCGAGCCAAGCCGCCTCCGTACAAATTTTCATTGCCGGCGTCCTGCGTGGAACCTACACCATCCCTGCCAAGGGCGTGTTGCAGCAACGCTACATTGGTTTAATAGGCGGACCCGTACAAGTTCGCTCTACAAATGGTGTAAACATTGTCGCCAGCCAAAAGTCGGTTTCGGGAACTAAAAAAAGCTACAATGAGGTCATGGGGTATCCTTACAATCAATTCACTACTACTTACTGGTTCCCGTGGTATGACCATGGCTACCCTAATGTGATTGGCAGCAACATGCGCACCTGGATTTTGGTTGGCAACCCCAGCACAACTCAGTCTGCCCATGTCCAGATTTACATTGGCGGCGTCCTAATGGAAGACCCCAACTCCACGTCTACGCCAAAGTCTACAACGTTCACCATTCCTCCCAGAGGGAATGTAACCCCACGCTGGATTGGCTTGCAGGGCGGGCCTGTTCAAATCGTATCCGACATACCCATCTTTGCCAGCGAACGCGTTTTCACAGTTCCCAATAGTGTATTCAACGAAGCCATGGGAATCCCCGGCAACCAACTCACCAGCGAATATTGGTATCCCTGGTATGATAGCAAAAATATGAATAACTTTTTGTTGATCAGCAAACCTTAATCTCAATCATCACAGGGTCTGAAATAAATACAGACCCTGTTTTGTTATACGGCACAACTGCCTGTGTGCGTCCCCACGGTAAAAGTGTATCTTCAACCGGTTACTGTCATGATCAACAAGGACATTCCTCCCATCTTTCGGAAATTGCGACTCATTTCATTACTTATTCTTCTTTTGCTCGTTGCGGCTCAGCCCGCCCAGCAGTGGCTATACAATCATTCAACAGAACCAAACGCCATTCTGCCGGCGCCATCCTCGCCTGCCGAGTACACCAGCGCGCCACAGATAATGCGTCTGGCATATCCCCCCGATCCATCCTCCGATATTGACTGGACGGGAGGAACCAGCAGCGTGGCAGATATTCAAGCCGCCTTCAACAACGCCCGCACGCAGGAAAACAGCCAATTGGGGAAATCCATACCCATGCTCACGCTGCCCAGCCAGACGGCATGGAATGCAATGAGCGACGGTGAACGGGCGCTCTGGTTGATCAACCGCGAAAGGATAGACCGCGGCGTCATGCCGCTTCATGGTCTCGAACAAAACGTCACCAGCGTGGCGCAATACTATGCTGACTATCTTCTGACCAACAACACCTGGGGACATAATGCTGATGGCTACTCTCCTTGGGAGCGCCTCAACAATAATCCCGCCATTGGCGCATGTCACGATTTTCTTTCTGTCTCCGAAAACCTCGCAGTATTTGTCACCAGCGGCACCAGCATCTCCATTCCCATTGAACGAAGTATTTACATGTGGATGTACGACGATGGCAGTTGCTGTGGGTGGGGGCATCGTCATGCCATTCTTTGGTATCCCTACAACGATAACAGCGGCACCGTTGGGATGGAAGGCTTCCTTGGAATTGGCAGAGCAAATGGAGGACCCTACCAGGGACCGTTCTCCCAATCGTGGCCCTTCGCCGAAATGATCGTCATGAACGTCTTCGATCCCTGCCCTACATGGGATTATTCCGTTCCGCAGGTAGCAGGCATTACACGTGCAAATCCCAATCCCACCAGCGCCCTCAACGTACAATATACGGTAACATTCACGGAACCTGTCTCAGGGGTGGATCGTACTGACTTTGTCTTGACTGCCAATGGAGTGACTGGCGCTTCTGTCCTGACCGTAAGCGGATCCGGCAACACGTACTTTGTCACCATCCATACCGGATTCAGCAACGGTACCCTGCGGCTCGATTTGCAAGACAACGACAGCATAGTGGACGCCTCTAACACTCCCCTCGGTGGATTGGGCTCAGGGAATGGAAACTTCACCGCCGGCGAAGAATACACCGTTTCGAAAACACTGAACACCAGGATCTCCATTGGAACAAGCTCCACTGATTATCACATTCCCAGCCAGGAAGTTGCCTTCCTTACCTTTCCCTCTACTCTGGCTGGACCGGTCAAAGTCATCAGCGCCAATGGAGAGCCCATCTTCACCACGCAGGTTGTCACCTCCGGAGGCAGTTACAACGAACTGGCGGGCTTCCCTGTCAACCAGTTCACCACCGAATACTGGTTCCCCTACTACGACCACGGCTATCCCAACGTGACAGGCAGCAAGATGCGCACCTGGATTCTGGTCGGCAACCCCTCCACCACCCAAACCGCTGAAGTCGAAATCTACATCGGCGGGGTGCTGAAAGGCAGTTACAGCATCGCGCCGGGCGCCAACGTCACCCCGCGCTGGATAGGAGTGGTCGGCGGACCGGTGCGGGTGGTCTCGACCAACGGCGTGAATATCTTCGCTTCCGCGCGCGTCTTCACGGTGCCGTACAACTCCTTCAACGAAGTGATGGGCTACCCCGCCAATCAATTCACCACCGAATACTGGTTCCCGTGGTACGACACCGTGTACATGGACACTTACGTGCTGGTGGGCAA